>NZ_CP094974.1:3794008-5058678 GCF_022869805.1 Halosolutus halophilus
CGGCATGTCCAGCAGGGTGCCGATCAGCGCGAGGGGGTAGATAAGCAGGAGGATTCCCAGCGGGATCAACACCGTCCCTCGCGTCTCCGGGTCGTCCAGCACCTGTTTGAACGTGTAGTACATCGACTCCAGGTTCTGGGCCTGCCTGACGACGACCCGGCGAACGCCGTCGATCGGGACCCGCGATCGGATGATCGGGATGACGGATTCGTCCTGTGCGCCGTCGGTGACCACGAGCGCGGTGACGTCCTCGGCGGTCGAGAGGCTCGCGAGGACGGTGTCGACCTCCTCGCCAACCTCGCGGTTGGCCTGGACGTCACCGTCGTCGTTGCCGGTGACGACCGCGACGGCGACGCTCTCGTCGCGCTCGTCGAGGTCGTCGTAGATGTGCAACCCCTGGAAGATCACGTTGGCATCGGAGTCCTCGGGGTCCGCGGTCGCGAGCGCGACGGCTGCGTCCTCGACGGCGTCGCGACCGATGACGGGCGTCGAGAAACCGGTCTTTCGACCGAGGTCGTCGTCGAGGTCGACACACAGGACCAGCAGCATCGGTTCGTCGTTACACGCCGCAGTATTTCCCTCTTCTGGGAGGACAGATCGATCGGGATCGGTGCGAACGGTGCGAGGGACGCGACCCGCGATCGTCACGCGTCGGGCGATTCGACCCGCGTTTCGGTCCTCGCGGCCCTGACGCCGTCGATCTCGAACCGCGCACCGCCGTCGCCCGTACGCGCCGTGATCGAGCCCGAGCTACCCGTGAAGTTACGTCGCCGGTCGAGAGAGACGATCGGTGCGTTTCGCACGGCTTTTGAGGCTCGGACCGGTAGCTAGCGTCGAATGATCTCCAGGGGCTGTGAGCAGTGCGCGAAAGGCGGCAAGATGGTGCTGTTCGTCTACGGCTACTGCGACCAGCGCGACTGCTTTTACTGCCCGCTCGGCAAGAACCGGAAGAACGTCACCGACGTCTACGCCAACGAACGCCTCGTCGAGACCGACGCGGACGTCCTCGAGGAGGCCCACCGGATGGACGCCCTCGGAACGTCCATCACCGGCGGCGAGCCACAGGAGGCCCTCGATCGGACCTGCCACTACCTCGAACTGCTGAAAGACGAGTTCGGCGAGGACCACCACACGCACCTCTACACCGGAATCACCGGCGGTCGCGAGAACATGCGCCGCCTCTCCGATGCCGGCCTCGACGAGATTCGGTTCCACCCGCCGTACGAACAGTGGGGTGACCTCCACGGCACCGAGTGGGAGGACATCCTCTACGTCGCTCGTGACGAAGGGCTCACCCCCGCGTTCGAGATTCCCGGCATTCGGGCCGAAGAGGAGTTCCTCGAGTTCTTGGACGAAGGGGCCGCGGACTTTTGTAACGTCAACGAGTTCGAGATGAGCGACGGCAACTACCGCCGGATGCAGGAACAGGGGTTCGAACTCAAGGAGGACCACATGAGTGCGGTGGACGGCGATCGAGAGGAAATCCTCGACGTGATGGGAGACCACGAGAAGGTCTACTTCTGTACGTCGGTGTTCAAAGACGCCGCCCAGCACCGTCGCCGCCTGAAGCGGATGGCCAGGAACATCCGCCGCGAGTTCGACGATATCACGGACGACGGCACGCTCGTCTACGGGAAGACGACGGCCGCGCCGGAACGGTTCGAGGAACTCGGCGTTCCCGAGGAGTTCTACACCGTCAAAACGAACCACGTCGAGGTCGCGTGGTGGCTGCTCGAGGAGATGATCGACGAAGGCGATCTCGACGAGGGAGAGATCGTCGAACAGTACCCGACGTACGACGGGCAGGTCGTCGAGCGGACGCCGTTAGCGTAGTGGTCGTCGAGCGGACGCCGTTAGCGTAGTAGTCGTCGAGCGGACGCCGCTCGCGCAGGTATTGTCCCGCGACCGGTGAAGAGGCGGTGAGCGTCGAAGACCCGATCGACTGCGCGCCGTTTTCGCGAATGAAACGATCGACGACCAGCGAGAGCGGCGCTCTCGCGGGGAGCGCGTTTCGAGGACGATGCGAACCGACGTGAACAGACGCGCATCGCTTTGGGCACTCCATAGGGATCCTTTCGTTGCGTTCAACGACGGGAAAACGGGCGAGTCACAGGTCTCACGGCCCGTCTGGTGTCGACTCGGTAGCCACCGCTTATCGAGAGTGTAATAATGAGGAGCGTCCCGGAACGGACGTCTACGATGCAATTTCGAACCGTCGCCACCGTCGCAGTGGCACTGGCCGTGCTCCTCTCGGGGTGCGGTGCTCTCGGGGGAGCGTTCGCGGACGAACCGACGAACGAGACCGAGACCGAATCGAGCGAGATCGAGGACCGGGAAGATGGTGCACCCGACGACGGCGACGACGAAAACGATAACGACGCTGACGGGGCCGATGACGGGACGGAATCGGACGAAGACGACACCGCTGACGCGGAGTGGCACCCGCCGGCGGAACCGAACCGACCGCTGGAAAACAAGCGCGAGGATCGGATCGAGAGCGTCGAGTTCGTCGACAAGGAACCGGCAGCGAGCGGCGACGGCTACTCGAATTTCAACCTCGAAGTCGTCGCCAACACCAGTATGGAGAACGTCGATCCGCCGGAACACGGAGACGTGGTGGGTGAGCCGTACTTCTTCGTCAAGATCAACGAAGACACGCAGAAGATAGTCGAACGCACGAGTGAGGTCCGAATGGAAGAAAACGGCACGTTCCACATCGACGTTCGACCGGCCGGGATCGAAGAATTCGGCGAAGGTTCGCTGACCGTCGAGGTCTTCCTGATGGACGAGGACAAGGACTGGGACGACATCTACGACGCGGTGGGCACGGAGATCCACTTCAACCCGGAGACCGATGCCGAAACCGACACTGACGATTCGGACACCGGCGATTCAACTGACGACACCGACGATGCAACTGGAGACGCGGACGACGCAGACGAGGATCCCGACGGCTCGGAGACAAACACCAGCGATTCGGAGACGGGCGATTCGTGAGCGAGAGCAGCGTGGATTGCCGATCGCGAACCGGCGATCCGTGACGATCAGTTGACCTCGGTTGGATCGACGTCCGGCAGCGTGATCAGATTCTCGCGGCCGATCCGAAGTTTCTCGATCTCGCCGTCGTCGTCCATCTGTGAGAGCAGTTGCGAGACCTTGGCGTTCGACCAGCCGGTTTCCTTGACGATCGAGGCCTGCTTCATTCGCCCACCGTTTCGCTTGAGCATTCGGTGGACGCGCTCCTCGTCGCTCAGGAGTTCGGGGTCGATCTCTTCGAACTCGAGTTCCGTTCCGGATGGAGCCGTCGTGTCGGGACCACCGGGGGCAGTTGCCGACTCGTGGGTCGACTGAAACGTTCCTCCGTCGGTGTCGGTGGTGGACAACGCGTCGGAATCGCCCCGTCCGCTTCGAGCGAAGACCCGCGAGTAGATCCGACCGAGGTGGGCGACGATCGGAAGGCCGGCCAGGCGTTCGACGAAGTGATCGAGCGGCGGTGGAAGGTCGATACTCGGCGCTCGGCGTGCGAGGAAATAGCCGCCAGTTCCGACGACGACGAAGCCGAGGACGGCGGCGACCATCCACTTCGAAATCCCGAACACGAAACCGTTACCGGCGCTACGGACGAATACGATCTCGAGTTCGTCACCGGTGAACTGATGTGGTCCGTCCCACTTGAGCGTGGTCGGCGTCTCGAGAGCGTAGCCGGACGGCGATTCGATGACCAGTCGCTGCCCATCGGTCAACGACATCCAGACGCCCGTGTCGGTCTGGAAGGCGTCTCCGAAGTAAATCCGATCTTCGTCGACGGTCGCGAAGTTCGTCCAGGTGAACGAGTAAGAGATGACGCCGACCCGGACCTCCGAATCGCCGTCGGTCTGCTGGGCAGTCGACTCGATTCCCGCTTCCTCGGGGGAGACGATGCGCGGTTCGTCCCAACCGGCGTTCTCGAGACGCATCTCCCGGTTCGTCTCTGTCTGTGCGTCCTGCCGGAACGTCTCGAATTGCTGCATATCGTACGTTGCGTCCCTTTTTCCGCTCGAAATCGCGTCGGCGTACTCGGCGAACGCCGCTTCCTCCTCCTCGGTAGTCAGGAGGAACCGACTCTGTATCGTCCACGTCGCGTCACCCGTACTGGTGACGTTGATCCGGAACACCTGCTTCGGATCGGCGGGAGCGAGCGAGGACTGGGCGGCCGCCAGACTCGGAGAACCGGTTACCGACTGTGAACGCGTCGTGACGGACGATTCCGGCACTGACCGATCACCGACCGACTCCGTCCCTGCATACTCGGACGCAGCGGCAGTCGAAGCCGGCGTAGCGACCACCGCCCCAACGAAAGACATCGTGAGGAGGGCTGTGAGAGCGAGTGCAACGGCGGTGGATACCCGCATGCGTACTAACAGCGTGGTCGCCCGGGGGAAAAAACACTTTCCATCGAAAAATGGAACGTTACCCCTGAACGCGTACGACCACCGACCGGAACGCGAGGGCTCGAAGAGCCTCGAATTGGGACGAAATGGGAGTAAAATGACCTTAAAATGCCGAGATATTTGCAATTCGTCGTTGCGACCGGTTTTTGTATCAGGAGTTCGTACGGTGGGTCGATGAACAGCGCGACCCCCGCCCTCCTCGCGTTACTTCTCGTCTGCTCACTCGTCGCGATTCCCGTCGCAGCGGGTCCCGGAGACGGGGCGCAGTTCCAGGCAGCGCTACAGGAACGGACGACGAACGACGCGGCAGCCGACGAGACGACCAGCCGTCTCCCGCTCGAGGGCGAGACCAGACGCGAATACGCGGTGTTCGGAGCCGATCTCGGGACGCTACTCGTGACGAACGACGACGAACTCCGGACCGATCACGCCCAGTACGTCATCCTCGATCGTGAGTTCGAGGAGGCGAGCGTCGACGAGCGGAAGGCGATGATCGAACGCGCACACGAGCGGATCAGAGAGCGAGCCGACGAGCTCGAAGCTCGGGAGAGGAGGGCCGTGATAGCGCACGCCGAGGGCGACACGTCGACGACCGAGCTACTGCAGGTCGTGCTGCGAAACCACAGGGAAGCCGAGATCCTCTCGAACGCGCTCCTCGATATCGAGGACCGAGCGGATCGAATTCCGGGGTACTCGGTATCCACTCAGGACGATCGAGACGAACTCGAGATGCACCGGACGCCGATGCGAGAACGCCTCGAATCGGCCGCACGTGGCCAGACCGACGACGCCCTCGTCGTCGTCGAAACGACCGCAACCGGACCCGGGTACACCCTCTCGTATCTCGAGAGCGACTACGTCCGTGAGACGACCCGGTTCGACAACCGGAACGGTCCGGAGTGGGTCAGCGAGTTCGAAGATATCAGTGACGCCTACGAACACGCCATACAACGCTACCCATGGGTGTTCGACGACAAAAACCGTGGATCGGCGGAAGCGGGATCGATCGAGGCGGCGAACCTCTACCAGATCCAGGCCAACCACGATCAGGGCCAGCTCACCGCCTATTTCGGCGGCCATACGGCGAGCGTCTACCGGGAAGTCCAGGTGTTGAATCCCTCGTCGCTGCCGACGGCGACCGAAACGACCTGGTCCGAAAACGGACTCGAGGTCACGGTCAACGAGACGCCGGCGAGCGGACCGGTCGAGGTAACGGTACGCGATGCCGAGACCAACGAGTCGGTACCGGCGTCGGTCACGGTCGACGGATTCGCGATCGGAGAGACCGGCAGCGACGGGAGCATCTGGTTCGCCCCGCCCGCGGAAGAGTACAACCTGACGGTCGAGACCGAGTCCAGCAGTATCGAGGTCGAGGTCTCGGACGCTCCGTGACCGGCGACGCCACCCGGGAGGAGAGCGCGGCACGCGAGTCGCCGACTCCGACGTGACGATACGTTCGGATTCGTCGGTTCTGGGGATCCAGCGTCGATAACTCCGCTATCGAGTTGGTTCGACTGGCCCGGCGTCGGTCGGGAACGGGCCGACCGCGACGACGATCGGACGAACGTTTATAACGGATCGAGGGACCAGAGCAGTGCGTGAGCAGGGCGAGTTCGCCGAACGGCGGCGAAGGCGGGACGCGAGGGATCGGTCCGGTCGTCGGCGTCGTCGCGTTGATCGCGCTCACCGTCTGTCTGGGTGCGGTCGTCGCCGCCGGTGTCGGATCGTGGACGATCGAATCGACGGCACCGACCGCGGCGTTCGACCTCGCCGCCGACGCCTCGACGTCGACCATCACGATCGAGCACGTCGCCGGCGACGCGATCGACGTGGAGGCGCTCTCCGTGACTGTCACGGTGGACGGCACGGAACTGGCCAGCCAGCCGCCGGTGCCGTTCGTCGGGGCCGACGGGTTCGACGGTGCGCCGACGGGACCGTTCAACGCGAAATCGGATCCAACGTGGCGATCGGGGACGGTCGCAGGCGTCACCGTCGCCGAAACGAACAGTCCCGAGATCGAGCGCGGCGATCCGGTGACGGTCACGCTGGTCGTCGACGGCCACCGGATCGCGACGCTCGAAACGGCGAGTCAGTGAGAGGGGGCACGGGCGACGGGCAGCGAAGACGGGGGCTCGACGCGACCGCCGGACTGCGGCCGTTTACTCGGGGACCCGGGCGATCGTCGTGATCGCGACGTCGGGGTCGTACGACGGCCCCTGGAATATGTGTTTGACGTCCTCGAAACCGGCGGTCTTGAACATTCGATCGGCCTCGTACTCGTCGTAAAAGAGCATTACCGAGTCGGCGAGTCGCTGTGCGAGGAAATTGTCGGGATAGTTGGGTCCGACGACGAGCACCTGGCCGCCGGGGGCCGCCACCCGGCGGAACTCCCGGAGCGCGAGGATCGGGTTCGGCCAGTACTCGATCGAACCCGAAGACCAGACGACGTCGAAGGTGTCTGTCGCGAACGGGAGCCGTTCGGCGTCGCCACGGTGGAAGTGCACGGGCGGGCCGCGTTTACCGAATTTCGCGTAGGCTTTCTCGAGTTGGTGTTCGCTCTGGTCGAGCGCGTACACTTCGTCGACGTGCTCGAGGAGCCCTTCGGTCGCGAAGCCGGTCCCGCAGCCGACGTCGAGCACCGTCGCGTCGTCCTCGAGGTCGAGCAGGGAGAGCGCGTCCGCGCGCATTTCCTCCGTCCAGACGAACGGGTTGACCTGGTCGTACACCTTCGAGAGGTACTTGTAGAACAGTCGAGCACGGGCCTTGTTCTCGAGAACTCCCATTGTACGGGAGTTTCGGTCCGATCAAAATATGTCTGCCGTTCCCGACGGGCCGGGAGCCCGGTAATCCCGAACTACTCCCTCAGACGCGACGAGCGCGGCGAGGCGCTTTCGCAACTACCATATACGCGCTCTGGCAAACATCCGTTTGCTTAGAGTATGCCGAGGCCAGAGGTTCTCGAACGAATTAAGTCGGCGGAAGAAGAGGCCGACGACATCGTCGCATTGGCAGCAAACGACCGCGACGAGCGAATCGCCGAGGCCCGGAAACGTGCCGAGGAAATTCGCACGGAAGCGGAACAGGAGGCGCAGGAGCTCAAAGAGCGCCGCCTGGAGGAAGCTCGCGAAGAAATCGACGCGGAGTGCGAGCGCGTCCTCGAAGAGGGTGAACAGGAGCGTGAGGAACTCGCCGAGCGCGCCCGGGACCGGGTCGACGAAGTGACCGCCCACGTCGTCGAACTGTTCCAGGAGGACGTCCATGCTCAGACCTGAACGGATGAGCAAAGTCTCGGTGGCCGGCTCCAAGGGCGTGATGCCCACGGTCATCGAGACGGTCCACGGACTGAACCTGGTACACCTCTCGGACTACGACGGCTCGTGGGCGGGATTCGACAACGGCAACCCGATCGAGGGGGCCGAAGACGCCTCCGAGAAGCTGGTGACCGTCCGCGCCCTCGAGAGTACGCTCGGGCTGTCCGACGCGGACGTCGCGCCGGGCACGATCGAGGACGACTGGGAGGAGCGACTCGAGGAGATCCGCACGCGGGTCAACGACCTCGACGACCGGCGAAACGAGGTCCGCGAGGAACTGCGCCGGGTCGAAGAGCGGATCGACCGCGTCGCCCCGTTCGCAGACCTCGGGATCGACCTCGATCTGCTGTCGGGCTACGAGTCGGTCGAGGTGCTCGTCGGCGAAGGCTCCCAGGACGACGTCGAGGCGGCCGTCGCCGCGTCGGACGACGTCCGGGCCTTCGAGACGTTCACCGGCGGCAACGTCGTGGCGATCGTCGCCGCACCCACCGAGGACGCCGACCCCGGCGTCGTCGACGACGCCCTCGTCGGCGTGGAGTTCACCCGCCACGAGGTGCCCGAGACCGAGAAGAGTCCCGAGGCGTACGTCGACGAACTCGAGACCCGAAAGCGCGAACTCGAGTCGAAACTCGACGAGATCGACGCGGATCTCGAACAGATCCGCGGGACGGAGGGCTCGTTCCTCCTGCGCGTCGAAGAAGAACTCTCGATCGAGGTCCAGCGCGCGGAAGCGCCGCTGCAGTTCGCGACGAGTGACCACGCGTTCATCGCCGAGGGCTGGATCCCGACCGAGGAGTACGACACGCTCGTCGGCGCGCTGAACGACGCCGTCGGTGACAGCGTCGAGATCGAAGAGCTAGAACGAGCGGACTACGACCGCCACGGGGCACACGATCGCACCGAAGACGTCCAGAAAGGTGCACCGGCAGCGGCCGACGAAGACGAGAGCGCCGCCGAAGCGGACGACGAGCCACAGAAGGCCGTCACGGACGGCGGATCGGCGGTCACGATGGGCGACGAACCGCCGACGGTACAGGACAATCCGGCCCCGGCCAAGCCGTTCGAACTGCTGGTGCAGGCGGTCAACCGACCGAAATACAGCGAACTGGACCCGACGATCTTCCTGTTCCTGACGTTCCCGGCGTTCTTCGGGTTCATGATCGGGGACGTCGGATACGGGATCCTCTACGTGGCCATCGGCGCGTACATGGCCACGCAGTTCGACAGCAAGGGAATCACCAGTCTCGGCGGTGTCACGATCTGGGCCGGCGTCTTCACGATCCTCTTCGGGATCGTCTACGGCGAAATCTTCGGACTGCACGTCCTCGGAGAGGTCATCTGGCACGACACGTTCAACTCCGAGCTCCTGCCACTGAACAAGGGGCTCGAGCCAGCAGCCGCCGACTTCGCGCTCGGCTGGATGGTCATCAGCGTGCTGGCCGGCATCGTCCACCTCAACATCGGGTACATCGTGGACTTCTACGAGAACCTGAGCCACGGCGTCAAAGACGCCGTCACGCACAGCGGCTCGTGGATCCTGCTACTCAACGGGATCTGGATCTGGATCTTCTCGGTCCAGGGCTTCGACGCGGCCAATCCCGAGGAAAGCACGAAGCCGGCGTTCCTGTTCGAGACGTTCGCCTCCGACGGACCGTTCCCGATCGGCTTCGAGGGCTTCCCCGTTATGGAAGTGTTCTCCGTCGGCGGGTTCGCAGTTGGCGTCCCGCTCCTGATGGCGATTCTCGGGCTCGTGCTCTTGATCGTCGGCGACCCCGTCGAGGTCGTTGAGGCGCTCGACGTGCTCGTCAACGTCTTCTCGTACACCCGGATGGCGGCGGTGTTGCTCGCGAAGGCCGGCATGGCGTTCGTGGTCAACCTGCTGTTCTTCGGTGCGTACGAGGATCCCGATGGGGAGTTCCACTTCCTGACGAATCACGATCCGAGCTACGTCGCTGAACACTACGGAGAGGGTGCCGAAGTCGTCTTTAGCGGCCTCATGCACTCGGGCACTGCGGCCCTGCTCGGTGGCCTCGTCATCCTCGTACTCGGACACATTCTCGTGCTAGCGCTTGGCGTGACAAGCGCCGGCTTACAGGCTGTGCGCCTCGAGTACGTCGAATTCTTTAACAAGTTTTATGAGGGCGGTGGGGAGAACTACGAACCGTTCGGACACGATCGAAATTACCCAGAGAATTAATCAATCATGATGGACCTTGGACCTGAACTCGCCGACGTTGCACTGCAAGCACAAGAAGCCAGCGGACCGACCCTCGAGAACTCGGGTGCCGCGGCAATCGCCGTCGGTCTCGCCGCACTCGCGGCGGGCTACGCCGAGCGCGGTATCGGCGCCGCCGCTGTCGGTGCGATCGCCGAAGACGACGAGATGTTCGTTCCCGGCCTGATCATGACCGTCCTTCCGGAGACGCTCGTGATTCTGGCTCTGGTCGTCGTCTTCATCGTCTAAAAGCACACCCCCTTTCTCTCACCAATGAGTTTGGATACAGTCGTAGAAGACATTCGAGAAGAAGCCCACGCGCGTGCGGAGAACATCCGCAGTGAGGGCGAGACGCGCGCCGAAGAGATCGAATCGGCCGCCGAGGCGGACGCCGAGGAGATCGTCGCGACCGCAGAGCAGGAGGTCGAACGCGAGATCGAGCAGCTGCGCGAACAGCGACTCTCCAGTGCCAAACTGGAGGCGAAACAGAAACGCCTGGAGGCACGCCGTGACGTCCTCGGCGAGGTTCGCGAGCAGGTCGAAGACGAACTCGCCGCCCTCGAAGAGGACACCCGCGAAGAACTCACTCGCGACCTTCTCGATGCCGCGAGCGGCGAGTTCGACGCCGGCGACGACGTCAGCGTCTACGGTCGCGCCGACGACAAGGAGCTGATCGAGTCGATCCTCGCGGACTACGACGGCTACGAGTACGCCGGCGAATACGACTGTCTCGGCGGCGTCGTCGTCGAGAGCGAGCAGTCCCGCGTTCGAGTCAACAACACGTTCGACTCGGTGCTCGAAGACGTCTGGGAGGACAACCTCCGGGAGATCAGCAACCGACTCTTCGAGCAATGAATACGAGAGGCTCAAATCCGGAGTCCGGGACGCTCGGTGCCTCGAATCCCGAGTACGTGATCGGTCGCGTGCGATCGCGCCGAGCCTCGCTGTTCGCGGACGAGGACTATCGGAAACTGGTCCGGATGGGGCCGAGCGAGATCGCGCGGTTCATGGAAGAATCGGAGTACGAGCGCGAGATCAACGAACTCGGAGCGCGCTTCTCGGGCGTCGACCTGATCGAGTACGCGCTGAACCGGAACCTCGCGAAGCACTTCCAGGACCTGCTGGACTGGTCGGAAGGGCGACTGTACGCCCTCATCTCCCGGTACCTCCGGAAGTTCGACGTCTGGAACGTCAAGACGATCTTCCGCGGGATCTACACCGACACCGACCCCGAGGAGATCAGGACCGACCTCATCCGCGCCGGCGAACTCGACGATCGAACGGTCGATCGGCTGCTCGAGGTCGACACGATCGAGGACGCGATCGAGGTACTCGATCGGACGGTCTACTACGAGCCCCTCACCGAGGCCTACGAGGAGTTCGAGGAAACGGGTGCGCTCGTCCCGCTCGAGAACGCCCTCGACCGGGAGTTCTACGAGCGCCTGCTCGAGGACGTCTCCCCCGGCCCGGGACAGGAGCCCCGGGAGGGGCCGGAAGCGAAGTACATCGAGTTCCTGCAGGCCGAGATCGACTTCCTGAACGCCCGGAACGCGCTGCGCCTCTCGCGAAGCGGTGCCGACCTCGATCCGGCGGCCTACTACATCGAGGGCGGCGTCCTGTTCGACGAGTCGGAACTGAGCCGCCTCGTCGGCAACTACGACGAACTCGTCGATCACATCGCCGAGAACAAGCGGTACGGCGATCGGCTCTCGGGAGCCCTCGATCGGTTGCGCGGAGCTGACAGCCTTATCCAGTTCGAGCACGCACTAGACGCTGCGTTGCTCGAGTATTCGGATACGCTCTCGAGCATCTATCCGGTTTCCGTTTCGGCCGTGCTGGCGTACATCCTCGCGAAGGAACGCGAGGTCGAGAACATCCGCGCGATCGCGCGGGGTCGAGAGGTCGGCCTCTCCGAGAGCGAGATCGAAGAAGAGCTGGTGATCCTATGAGCCAGGAAATCGCAGTCGTCGGCAGTCCGGAGTTCACGACCGGCTTCCGCCTCGCTGGCGTGCGCCGATTCGAGAACGTGCCGGACGACGACAAGGACGCGGCACTCGACGACGCCGTCACGGACGTCCTCGAGGACGAGGGCGTCGGCATCGTCGTCATGCACGACGAGGACCTCGAGTACCTGTCGCGGAACGTGCGACAGGACGTCGAGACGAGCGTCGAACCGGTCGTCGTCACGATCGGCGGCGGCACCGGTGGCGGCGGCTTGCGCGACCAGATCAAACGTGCGATCGGTATCGACCTGATGGACGAGGACGAGAGTTAAACTATGAGCCAGGCAGAAGACATCGAATCCGTCGACGAAGACGGTGTAATCGAAAGCGTGAGCGGTCCGGTCGTGACCGCCACGGACCTCGACGCCCGGATGAACGACGTCGTCTACGTCGGCGACGAAGGGCTGATGGGCGAGGTCATCGAGATCGAAGGGAACCTGACCACGATTCAGGTGTACGAGGAGACCTCCGGGGTCGGCCCGGGCGAACCCGTCGAGAACACGGGCGAACCCCTGGCCGTCGACCTCGGACCGGGGATGCTGGACTCCATCTACGACGGCGTCCAGCGGCCGCTGGACGTCCTCGAGGAGAAGATGGGGACGGCGTTCCTCGACCGCGGGGTCGACGCCCCCGGGATCGACCTCGAGAAAAAGTGGGAGTTCACCCCCGAGGTCGAAGAAGGTGACACCGTCGAATCCGGCGACATCGTCGGGACCGTTCCCGAGACCGTCACGATCGATCACAAGGTGATGGTCCCGCCCGACTACGAGGGCGGCGAGGTCACGTCGGTCGAGAGCGGCGAGTTCACGGTCGAGGAGACCGTCGTCGAACTCGATAGCGGCGAAGAGATCCAGATGCACCAGGAGTGGCCGGTTCGTGAAGCCCGGCCCGCCGGTGACAAAGAGACGCCGACCGAACCCCTCGTAACCGGACAGCGCGTTCAGGACGGGCTGTTCCCGCTCGCCAAGGGCGGGACGGCGGCGATTCCCGGGCCGTTCGGCTCCGGGAAGACCGTCACCCAGCAGCAACTCGCCAAGTGGTCCGACGCGGACATCGTCGTCTACATCGGCTGTGGCGAGCGCGGCAACGAGATGACCGAGGTCATCGAGGACTTCCCGGAACTGCCCGACCCGCAGACCGGGAACCCGCTGATGGCCCGGACCTGCCTCATCGCCAACACGTCGAACATGCCCGTCGCGGCCCGCGAATCCTGTATCTACACCGGGATTACGATCGCGGAGTACTACCGCGACATGGGGTACGACGTCGCGCTGATGGCCGACTCCACCTCGCGGTGGGCGGAGGCCATGCGGGAGATTTCGAGTCGACTCGAGGAGATGCCCGGCGAAGAGGGGTATCCCGCGTATCTGGCGGCTGCGCTCTCGGAGTTCTACGAGCGTGCCGGCAAGTTCCAGCTGATCAACGGGGGCGAAGGATCGATTTCGGTCGTCGGGGCAGTCTCGCCGCCGGGTGGAGACTTCTCCGAACCGGTCACCCAGAACACGCTGCGTATCGTCAAGACGTTCTGGGCGCTGGACGCCGACCTCGCGGAACGTCGGCACTTCCCCTCGATCAACTGGAACGAGTCCTACTCGCTGTACAAGGACCAGCTCGACCCGTGGTGGGAGAGCAACGTCGCGGACGACTGGGCGGAGACCCGCCAGTGGGCCGTCGACGTACTCGACGAGGAGGACGAACTGCAAGAGATCGTCCAGCTCGTCGGCAAGGACGCGCTGCCGGAGGATCAGCAGCTCACCATGGAGGTCGCACGCTACATCCGTGAGGCCTGGCTCCAGCAGAACGCGCTCCACGACGTCGACACCTACTGTGAGCCCGAGAAGACCTACCGGATGCTCGAAGCGATCAAGACGTTCAACGACGAGGCCTTCGAGGCACTCGAGGCTGGCGTCCCGGTCGAAGAGATCACGGACGTCGACGCGATCCCGCGGCTCAACCGCATGGGCACCGCCGAGGAGTGGGACGAGTTCATCGACGAGATCGAATCGGACCTCAAAGACCAGATCAGAGCGCTGTACTAACAATGAAAGAGTACCAGACAATCACCGAAATCAGCGGTCCGCTGGTGTTCGCCGAGGTCGACGAACCCGTCGGGTACGACGAGATCGTCGAGATTGAGACCGAAGACGGGCGAACGCTGCGCGGACAGGTACTGGAATCGAGCGAGGGGGTCGTCGCGATCCAGGTGTTCGAAGGCACCGGCGGGATCGACCGCAACGCCTCCGTTCGCTTCCTGGGCGAGACGATGAAGATGCCCGTCACCGAGGACCTTCTCGGGCGGGTGATGGACGGTTCGGGGAACCCGATCGACGGCGGTCCCGAGATCGTTCCGGAGGAACGTCGCGACATCGTCGGTGAGGCGATCAACCCCTTCTCGCGGGAGTACCCCGAGGAGTTCATCCAGACCGGCGTGTCGGCGATCGACGGCATGAACACCCTCGTTCGTGGCCAGAAGCTGCCGATCTTCTCCGGGTCGGGGCTGCCACACAACGAACTCGCCCTGCAGATCGCCCGACAGGCGACCGTGCCGGAAGAGGAAGGCGGCGACGACGAGGGCACCGAGTTCGCAGTTATCTTCGGTGCCATGGGGATCACCCAGGAAGAAGCAAACGAGTTCATGCAGGACTTCGAGCGCACCGGGGCGCTCGAGCGATCGGTCGTTTTCATGAACCTCGCGGACGACCCCGCAGTCGAGCGAACGGTCACGCCGCGACTCGCCCTGACCACCGCGGAGTACCTCGCCTTCGAGAAGGGGTACCACGTGCTGGTCATCCTGACCGACATCACCAACTACTGCGAGGCGCTCCGCGAGATCGGTGCCGCACGCGAGGAGGTTCCGGGTCGCCGTGGCTACCCCGGGTACATGTACACCGACCTGGCGACGCTGTACGAGCGCGCCGGTCGTATCGAGGGCCGCGAGGGATCGGTCACGCAGTTGCCGATCCTGACCATGCCCGGCGACGACGACACCCACCCGATCCCCGACCTCACCGGCTACATCACGGAGGGACAGATCGTGATGGACCGGGACCTGAACAGCCAGGGGATCGAACCGCCGATCAACGTCCTGCCCAGCCTCTCGCGGCTGATGGACGACGGGATCGGCGAGGGACTCACCCGCGAAGACCACGGCGACGTCTCCGACCAGATGTACGCCGCGTACGCGGAAGGTGAGGACCTGCGCGACCTCGTGAACATCGTCGGCCGCGAGGCACTCTCCGAGCGGGACAACAAGTTCCTCGACTTCGCCGATCGCTTCGAGGAGGAGTTCGTCCAGCAGGGGTACGACACCAACCGCTCGATCGCCGAGACGCTCGAACTCGGCTGGGACCTGCTCTCGATGCTCCCGAAGGAGGCGCTCAACCGGATCGACGAGGACCTCATCGCGGAGCACTACCGCGAGGACGAGTCCGAAATCGCCGAAGTGACGGCCGACGACTGAACCGGGAGGCGTTTCACGTCGATCCGCAGTCTCGGCCGTCCAGGTCGACGACTGAACCGGGAGCGCGGTCCTCCGGACCGCGGTACAGCGAGCGGGGAGACGATACGCGAGCAGAGACGTTCTTTTTCCGGAGAGTTTCTCGATAGCCGTCGGTTCGTCGATCGACGCCGCCGTCTCGATCGCGATCGACGCCGAGCAAGGGTACGATCGCGACGGTCGCGAACGACGCGCGTCTGGGAACCGAGACCAGAGAGACCAGTCGAAAGGACGGGCGGCCGCCGGCCGCTAGGGACGTCTCCGATCGCCCCACTCGTCCCGTTCGTCGTCGTCCCGACGGCCCCACCCGGGGTCGGCTTGCCGGTCGTCCTCGTCCCCTCGCTCGTCGCGAGCGGTCCGATCAGTGGCGGACGAGTCCGGACCGTCGCCCGATCGCGAAGCGGTCCGTCCGCCGCGTTCCGTCGCGATTCGCTCCGCCGCCGCCCGGTCGACGACGGTGGGATCGGACGTCTCGTTCTCGATCGCCAGCCACAGCACAACCGGGAGCACGAGGGCGAGCAGGACGACGAGGGCGAACGCACCTGACCCGGACATCGATAGGTGAGGACTGGCGTTCCAAACACAAAGAATTTGTCGTATGACACGAAGACGTGGGTATGAAAGACGACGATCGCGGCTGTCCGAAGTGCGACCACACGGAAACCGAGATCGACGAGATCTCGACGACCGGGACCGGGCTATCGAAGTTCTTCGACATCCAGAACCGTCGATTTATGGTAATCAGTTGCACCAACTGTGGCTACTCGGAACTCTACCGCGGCCAGTCGTCCGGAACGATGGCCGACCTCTTCCTCGGCTGAGTCCGCGAGGGCGTCCGGGCGGCCGGCAAAACTGTAAACAGTTATCCGACTGGGGGCGCAAACCCTCCACAAGATGGCCAAGGACGTCAAACCCACCCGCAAAAACCTGATGGAGATCGAGGATCGGATCGAACTCTCCGAACGCGGGCACGGGACCTTAGAAAAGAAACGGGACGGGCTGATCATGGAGTTCATGGACATCCTGGACAAGGCCCAGGACGTCCGTGGCGACCTCGCCGACGACTACGAGCAGGCCCAGAAGAAGATCAACATGGCCCGGGCCATGGAGGGCGACGTCGCGGTTCGAGGAGCCGCCGCAGCCCTGCAGGAACACCCCGAGATCACCACCGAGTCGAAGAACATCATGGGCGTCGTCGTCCCCCAGATCGAGTCCTCGCGGGTCTCCAAGAGCCTCGATCAGCGCGGCTACGGGATCATGGGCACCTCCGCCCGCATCGACGAGGCCGCCGAGGCCTACGAGGACCTCCTGGAGAGCATCATCCTCGCCGCGGAGGTCGAGACGGCGATGAAGAAGATGCTCCGGGAGATCGAGACCACCAAGCGCCGGGTCAACGCGCTCGAGTTCAAGTTGCTGCCCGACCTCTACGAGAGTCAGGAGTACATCGAGCAAAAACTCGAGGAACAGGAACGCGAGGAGACGTTCCGCCTGAAGAAGATCAAGGACAAGAAAGAACGGGAGGAGAAAGAAGAGCGACAGGCCGAAGCGATGGCCGAAGCCGACGTAGACGAGGGCGACGACGAAGCGAAGGCCCTCGAGGAAACCCAGCCGAGTACCGCCGCCCGATCGCCGACGGCCGACCAGTAAGTCCCGCGGCTCCCGAACCGACCGCAATGGTGCGATCGACCGCAGGAACACGTCGAAACCGTCCCGGGAGGGACTGACACCCCGATGGCCTGTTCACACTGTGGAACCGAATCGACGATCGCCGCTGCTGTTCCGGACGACTACCGCGAGTACGCGCCCGAATCCGCGGCCGAAGTGACGATCTGTCCCCACTGTCTCACCGTCGATCCAGCACCACCGGCTGCCACCGACGCCCGCGACGACGGCGACGATCCCGACTTTTCACGCATTAGCGGCGCGTTCCCGGCGCGACCCGCGCGAGCGGTGCCGCTCGCGCTCGCACTCCACCTGTGTGGCTCGCTGGCGACCAACCGCGACGCGATCGAGACGCTGCTCCGGGCCGTCGAACGGGAAGGGACGGACCCGCTACTGGTCATCGATCGACTCGCGGCCGAGCCGACGATCGAACCGGCGGTCGACCTCGAACGGCGGCGACACCAACTCGAGCAACTGCTGTACTGAGTCGAACCGGAATCGACGGGAAAAGTCGGACGGGGCAGTCGGACGCTACTTCCCGGTCGGCGTCACGTTGTCGCTGACGGCCTGTTTCACCTGCAACGCGGCGCTCGCGGCGAGGCCACGGGCGACTTCGTCTCGTTCGTCGGCCGTGATGACCTCCTCGGGAGCTTCCTCCAGTTCGGGTGTGAAGCCGGCACTGACGGCGTGGCCGACCGGTGGACGGACGGCGACGGTGACCTGGGGACCGGAGATGCCGCGGGAGACGTCGGCGTCGACGACGTACTCGCTGGGGAGGAACTCGCGAGTCCGGGCGGCGATCCGTGAGACGTCACGGTTGAGCACTCGCTTCTGGGCGCTCGAGAGGTCCGGAACGTCCGCCGCTGCACGCTGACCAGCACCCGTTTCTCCCGGCAGCCCTGCGTACGGCGTATTTCCGTTCATGAGAAGTGTGTGTCGCTACCATAGTTCTGGGGGGTGAAAAGGGTTCGCCTTCGGCCACTCTCGTCCTCAGAGCACGGGTTCGCTCTCGCCGTAGACCGCAAGCACCAGCGCCGTCGTGTGGGTTCCGGACTCGGCGGGTGCGCTCTCGACGGCGACGCGGGGATCGCCGAACGCCCAGTCTCGAAGTTCCTGTCCCGCTGCCAGGCCCTCGCGAACGCGCCGTTCGACGTCTTCGCCGTCCATCTCGCCGGCCGTCTCGTAGAACAGCCCCGGTCCGTCGTCGATCGACTGAGCCCACGCGAGGGCCGCACTAACCCGTCCCGGTTCGGCGGTGGTCGCCCGGGCTTCGACGACCGTCAGGCGATCGCCGGCGGGGCCGAGGTCGGGAGCGGTGCCGACGGCTTCGACGTCGACGCCCGCGGGAATCACGGAGGAGACGGGGACGAGATTGTAGTTCTCGACGCCGGCGTCCGCGAGGGCAGCGTCGTAGGAGGCCATCGCCGTGGGCCCGGAGGCAGACCCCCAGACGACTCGAATCGTACTCATGTCTACGGGTCGGGGACGGACGGCGTAAGGAGTTGCGATCCGCGATCGGCAGCCACGGACACGGCCACCAGTGGCCACGAGCGACGCCCGAAGAACTGAGGGCGTCGTGAGTCGGGGAAAGGAAGGCAACAGTTGTAGGACCGCTCACCGCGAGCGAGGGTCGTCGGCGCTTTGCGCCGACTGCAAGCGATTTCTCCGGAATCGCCCCGTCCAAAAGAGCGCGTCGCCCTCCTTTGAGGATTTTGCCGAGTGTGGTCGCAAAGTGACCACACGTGGTTCGAGACGCTTTGGCGTCTCGTCATCTCGGAAGACCGAATGTCTTCCGACGACTCATCGAAGTGCCTTCGGTACTTCGAGATCACGAGAGAGCGTCGCTCTCTCGAACGACAGAGCAAAAGGTCGTTACTGGTAGAAGTATCCGGGCGAGGAAATCACGTCGCTCGAGTCGTCCTGCTCCATCTTCTCGTAGGCGTCGAGGAAGTCCTGGTGGCGGACCTCGTCCCGATCGTTCCGGATCGCGAACATGCCGGCCTCGGTCGCGAGACTCTCGATGTCGGCTCCGGAGTAGCCCTCGGTCTCGTCGGCCAGCGCCGCGAAGTCGACGTCGTCGTCGACGTTCATGCCGCGGGTGTGGATCGCGAGGATCTGCTCGCGGCCGTCCCGATCGGGTTCGGGGACCTCGATGAGGCGGTCGAAGCGGCCGGGCCGGAGGATGGCCCGATCGAGCATGTCGAAGCGGTTGGTGGCGGCGATGATGCGGATCTCGCCGCGGGCCTCGAAGCCGTCCATCTCGGAGAGGAGTTGCATCATCGTGCGCTGGACCTCGGCGTCGCCGGAGGTCTTGGATTCGGTGCGGCGGGTGGCGATCGCGTCGATCTCGTCGATGAAGATGATGGCGGGTTCGCGTTCGCGGGCCATCTCGAAGAGGTCGCGGACGAGCCGCGAGCCCTCGCCGATGAACTTGCGGACGAGTTCGGAGCCGGCCATCTTGATGAAGGTGGCGTCGGTCTCGTTGGCGACGGCCTTCGCGAGCATCGTCTTGCCCGTCCCCGGCGGGCCGTACAGGAGGACGCCGCTCGGCGGATCGATGCCGACCTCCTGGAACATCTCGGGCTGGGTGAGCGGCTGTTCGACGGCCTCGCGGACCTCGCGGACCTGTTCGTCGATGCCGCCGATGTCCGCGTAGCTGACGACGGGCCGTTCGGTGATCTCCATCGACTGTGCGCGCGCGTCGGTCTCGGTCGAGAGCACCGTCTGGATCGCAAACGAGTCGTTGACGGCGACGCGGTCGCCGGGCTCGACCCGGTCGACGATCCGGGGCGAGACGTCGGTGAGCACTTCCTGGTTGTTCCCGTGCTGTTTGACGATCACTTCGTCGCCCTCCATCACGTCCTCGACGGTCGCGATGTACAGCGACGAACTCTTGAGCGTCTCGTTCTCGCGTTCGACGCGATCGACTTTCTCACGGAGGCGCTGTCGGCGGTCGTCGGCGTCGTCGAGCTGGTCGGACAGCTGTTCGTTGACTTCGACGAGGTCCTCGTAGTGGCCGCGGAGCGCCTCGAGCCGTTCGTCGTCCGGCAGATCAGGATCGATATCGCGGTGGGGTCGATCGGGGATAGACGGGCTTCGAGACATCCTAACGTGCACCGATAAGTCCCCGACGATAAATGTGCCTTTGGGTCCCGGCCGGATTTCCACGACCGAGCGTTCAGGAGGTGTCAACGGGAGAGATTCCGACGGAACGAGACGACTGCCGGGCATCTCGAGGCCATCGCCGCTCGTCGATCGCCGGCGTGATTCTGCTTGCCGGGGCCGGCACCGTGGACGTACTGTCCTTTGACCGGGACGAGATCGGTCTCGCCGGCCGGACGGTTCGATGGAACCAGCTGTACGCGCTCGGGACGACGCCGCTCGCGATCGGCTGGGTCGTCGCGTCGCCGCCGGTGAGCGTCGGAGCGCGACTCCTCGCAGTCGCGCTGTTTGCGATCGGGCGTGTCGGCCTCGGGGCCGCCGCTTCCGACGGCGTCGTTCCGTGACGGCGAGGGTGGCGATCGAGTTCGGGCGAGAACCGGCTCGACCGCTACGATAGCAGCGCGTCCATCTCGTCGAGTCGTTGGCCGTAACTCTCCAATGCCCGATCGATCGGGTCCGAACTGCTCATGTCGACGCCGGCGATCCGGAGGAGGTCGAGCGGATACTCCCGGGAACCCCGCCGGAGGAAGGCGAGGTAGTCCTCCGCGGCGGACCGGCCCTCATCGAGGATGGTGTCGACGATCGCGAGCGCCGCCGAGATTCCGGTGGCGTACTGGTAGACGTAGAACGCGCGGTAGAAGTGGGGAATGCGCATCCATTCGCGGGCGATCCGATCGTCGATCGCCGCCGGTTCGTAGTACTCGGCCTTGAGATCGTGGTAGAGGTCGTCGAGTCGATCGGCGGTTAGCGGTTCGCCCGCCTCCTCGAGTCGGTGGGCCTCGTGTTCGAACTCGGCGAAAAGCGTCTGGCGATAGAGGGTCGAACGGACGCGCTCGAGGAACTCGTTGAGGACGTGTTTTCGGAACTCCGGATCCTCGACCGTCTCGAGGAGGTGGGTCGTCAGCAGGGCCTCGTTGACCGTACTGGCGACCTCGGCCACGAAGATCTCGTAGCCCGAGTAGACGTAGGGTTGTTCCTCCTTCGTCAACTCGGAGTGCATCGAGTGGCCGAGTTCGTGGGCCAGCGTGTACATCGAGGAGATGTCGTCCTGGTAGTTCATCAGAATGAACGGCTGGGTGTCGTAGGTGCCCCCGGAGTAGGCGCCGGACTGTTTCCCCTCGTTCTCGTAGACGTCGACCCACTGTGAGCCGAGGCCCTCGGCGACGCGGGACCGGTACTCCTCGCCGAGCGGTTCGAGCGCGGCGACGACGTGGTCGGTCGCCTCGTCGTAGTCGACGTCCGGCCCCTCGTCACCCGTCAGGGGCATGTAGACGTCCCACATCCGGAGTTCGTCGACGCCAAGCGCCTCCCGTTTGAGTTCAGCGTGGCGGTGGAGCTTGTCGAGATTGTCGTTAACGGAGTCGACGAGCGTGTCGTAAACGTCGACGGGGACGTTGGGGCCGTCGAGCGCCGCCTCGCGGGCGGTATCGTAGTTGCGCGCCTGGGCCGTCTTGACGTCGGCCTTGACGCTGTTCTTGTAGGACGCGGCGACCGTGTTCCGGACCGACGCCCACTCGTCGAAGTACGCCTCGTAGACGCGCTGGCGGAACTCCCGATCGGGTCGCTTGAGCAGGTTGACGAAGTTGCTCTGGGTGATTTCGACGGTCTCCCCGGAGGGATCCTCCACGGTGGGGAACTCCATGTCCGCGTTCGAGAGCATGTTGTACACCTCGCCGGTCGCCCCCGTAACCTCGCTCAGGTCCGCGAGCAGGGCCTCGACTTCGGCCGATCGGGTGTGGGGCTTCATTCGGAGCACGTCGTCGACGTAGTGGTCGTACGTCTCGAGGTCGGGTTCGGCCTCGACCATCGCCTCGAACTCCTCGCGAGTCAGTTCCTGGAGTTCCGGTTCGATGAAGGAAGCCGCGGACTGGGCGTCGGCCGCGAGCGACTGTGCGCGGGCGGAAAGCGCCTGGTAGTGCTGGTTCGTGGTGTCTTCGTCGCGGCGCATCCGGGCGTAGGCCGATACCGTCGAGACGTCGCGCATGATCTCGTCGCGCAACTCGAGGACGGCGAGCAGCGTGTCGGCGTCGTCGGCGCCCCCTCCCTCGTAGGCCGCGAGGTCGTCGATTCGATCGGCGACCGCCTCGTAGGCCGCCTCCCAGTCGTCGTCGCTGGCGTAGATGCTCTCGAGATCCCAGGTATAGTCCTCGTCGATCTCGGAGCGCTCTGGAACGGAACTCATAGGGCTCCGTTTGCAACGGCAGTGGTAAAACGTGTCGGAGCATCGCGAGCGCCGACCGTACCGACGGCTTTTGCCGATGGCCGGACAAAAAGGGGGTATGACGGAACGTGGACCTGGACCAGTTCTCACGGACGACGCCGCACGTGCACTCGGAAGCGCGTGGACCGACGATCGGTCGTGGGGCCTGCTGACGCGACTGACCGAACTGCCACACCGGATGGGGGGCTCCCCCGGCGAACGGCGAGCGGCCGAACTCGTCCGGGAAGCGTTCGCCGACGCCGGCCTCGCGGACGTCCGGATCGACGAATTTCCCGTGCAGTACTGGGAGCGCGGGGAGACCGAGTTCGCGGTCGTCGGCGACCAGCCAACGCGGGGGAGCGATACCGAGGGCACCGGATCGATCGATCGATCCTTCGAGGCCATCGCGCTCCCGTACTCCCCGCCGGGGGACATCGAGGGGCCGCTGGTCGACGTCGGCTACGGCACGCCCGACGAGATCGAAGCGGCGGGATCGGTCGTCCAGGGCGGCATCGCCGTCGCGAGCACGACGACGCCCCCCGACCAGCGGTTCGTCCACCGGATGGAGAAGTTCGGGCACGCGGTCGCCGCCGGCGCGGCGGCGTTCGTCTTCGCCAACCACGTCCCTGGTCAGTTACCGCCGACGGGGGCGCTGCGATTCGACGCTGAGGCGGCCGTCCCCGGCGTCGGCGTCAGCGCCGAGACCCACGACTGGCTGAGCGAGTACGCCGATCGGGGAGCGAGAGCGCGGATCCGCGTCGACGCGACGACCCGCCGGGGGTCGAGCCAGAACGTTCACGGGGTTCTCGGAGGTGTCCCAGGTGAAAACGCGGACGAGGAGGTACTCGTCCTCGCACACTACGACGCCCACGACGTCGGCGAGGGTGCACTCGACAACGGCTGTGGGATCGCCACCGTCGTCGGTGCCGCGAGGGCCCTCGCGGCGATCGAGGACGAACTCGCGTGTCCGGTGCGGATCGCCGGCGTCGGCTGCGAGGAGATCGGCCTGCTCGGTGCCGAGGCGCTGGCCGACGACCTCGATCCGGACGCGATCCGGGCGGTCGTCAACGTCGACGGCGCGGGCCGGTTCCGGAACCTGCGGGCGCTCACGCACGGCTCGGAGACGATGGCCGAGGTGACCGAGCGCGTCGCCGACGAGGTCGGACAGCCGATCGGCCGGGAGCCCGAGCCGCACCCGTTCAGCGACCACTGGCCGTTCCTGCGGGCGGGCGTCCCCGCGCTGCAACTGCACAGCGAACCGCCCGAAGGGAGCGAGCGCGGCCGTGGCTGGGGGCACACGACGGCGGATACGCGGGACAAGGTCGATCCGCGCAACCTGCGCGAACACGCGATGCTGACGGCGCTGCTGGTTCGCGAACTCACGCGAGCGGACGTGCCACGGGTCGACGAGGCAGACCTCCGCGATCGGCTCCGCGATCAGGACTACGAACCGGGGATGCGCGCGGCCGACGTCTGGCCCGCCGCGTGGGAGTCGTAGGGTCGGCTCCCAGTCACCGCAGCCTCGATCGCGAGACAGTGTTGCGATCGACGGGTGAATCGTGGAAGGCGAGCCTATCAGCGGACGATCGTTAGAACGGGACGTCCTCCGGCACGTCGCGCGGGGTCCCCTCGCCGGCCATCCCGTCGAAGCCGAGGGTGACCGACACGCGATCGATCGCGTCGATCTCGCCCGGGAGCCGTTGCTGGATCGCCTGGGTCGTCATCGGGCTGATCCCGCAGCCGTCGCAGGCGCCGCTGAGGGTGATCGAGACGTGGCGCTCGTCGCGGTCGACGCCGGTGATCGCGAAGTCGCCGCCGTGGGCCTCGATCTGCGGGAAGTTCCGCCTGAGAAACAGCGAGACGGCGTCTCTGATCTCGTCTTCCGGGGATCGGTCCGACGGGGATTCACTCATACGAACCCGTAGGGGGTCGAAGGGAAATAACCCTGTCCACGATCGGTTTCGGGTCCCGGGCTATCCGCGCATTTCGGCGTCGACCGCGGTCCGGACGACGCGCGCGATTCCGAGCATCGCGACGTAGCTCCCGGCGGCGACCAGCGCGGCGAACAGGACGATTCCGAGCGCGATCGCGCCGGCGTTTCCGTGTGACAACAGCCCCGCGACGACGAACCGGTAGCTGAGGAAGACGACGAGGATGCCGGCTGCGACCCGAATCGACGCCCGCCAGTACGCTCCGTACTCCTCCGGCGAGAGATCCATGCTCCGGCGTGTGCGGTCGGCGATAAAAAGTGTACCCGAGTCCGATCCGGCGCGAGCGGGATCCGGGGTCGACCGGAGTCGATCGACGGCGGATCGATCGGGGTGTCGACCGACCGACGAGGGGTCAGTCGATCCCGTCGGCCACTTGCCCGGCCACTCGCGCGCCCGTCAGCCGATCGATCCGCCGGCGTTCGAACACGGCCCGGGCGCTCTCGGCCGCCCGCTCGTCGATCGTGAATTCGAGGTCCGGGTACGCGACGTCGGTCAGGACCAGCGGTTCGGGCGGCGCGGGCGCGATTCCCTCGTGGCCCGGCAGCGGATCGGATGCGAGAACTCGATCGATCTTTTCGGGCGTCTCGTCGCCGGTCCCCACGGCGTGTGCCAGGGAGACGACCCGCCGAACCAGTTCGCGGGCGAACCCGCCCGCGGAAACGGTGATCACGAGAACGTCGCCGTCCCGCGTCGCCTCGACGGTCAAGTCTCGCTCGGTGTTGCGATCGTCCGGCGTGAGGTTGTGGACGTCGTGCCTGCCGGAGAGCGCCTCGCAGGCCGTGTGAAACCGATCGTCGTCGACCCGTGCACCCAGGCCGCCGTCGAGAGGGGTGTCGTCGGTCCGAGTTCGATCGCCGTCGGCGGGCGGCGCGTACAGGTGATACGTGTACGCCCGCCGCGTGGCGTCGTGCGTGGCGTGGAACGACGGGGATACGTCGGCGGCCGCCCACGCCCGGACGTCCGCGGGGAGGTCGGCGTCGAACGCGCGCGGCGTGAGCCAGTCGGGGACCACCAGGGCGATCGTCTGGGCGAGGGCGGAGACGCCCGCGTCGGTTCGGCCGGCGGCGGCGTAGCCGGCCGGCCGATCGGGGCCCTCGCGATCGGCGTCGGGATCGTACGCGCCGAGCGATCGGAGTGCGCCGAAGATGGCATCCTCGACGGTCGGAACGTCGGGCTGGCGCTGGAAGCCGTGGTAGCCGGTACCGTCGTAGGCGATCCGGAACGCGCGCGTAGGCATCGATTCGACGGAGGAGTGCCAGCGTGTTAGGTACGTCGACACCGATCGAGACGAAATACACGACGAGAGCGGGGCGATCGTCGATCAGCTCGAACCCCACGACGGGTGCGTGTCTTAAACGGCCCCGATATCGAGGATGGCAAGCCACCCTGCTAGCCGTCCTCCGTCCGGATAGAGGAGGAACGTCCATGGCGAGATACGAGTTTACCTGTCCGGACTGCACGGCACGCCTCGAGTTCGACGAGCGACAGCGATCGGTCGCGATACGGAGCGGGTGTCCGCTCTGTGGCCGTCCGATCGCCGACACCCATTTCGTGACGAGGGAGGGCCGTTCCGCGTGATCGTCCCTCGGGAACGAACGGCGAGAGAAGCGGGCGGGAATCCGGGGGAGTGGTCCGGTCCGTACGAATAGCGGAAAAACGGATTTCGAACGTGTACGCGATATCGTGAATCGCCTGCATACTCCGGGTGGGTGACCTTCCCTACGAGCGGCGGAGGTACCCCCATCTATGGGCGAGTCCAACGAGCGTGACCCGAAGTCACACACTACTGTGCGGAACGTCGTTCTCGTGATCCTCGATACGGCACGATCGAAGAGCGTCGGTGCGTTTCCGGACGACCGGGACGGAACCGGGCCTGCCGACGGCGTCGGTGAAGCGTCCCGGAGCGCACCCCTGTCGAGCGGTCACGAGTGCGACGGGCCGCAACCCACCCCGACACTGTCGCGCCTCGCAGCCGAGGGGACCGCGTTCGAGAACGCGTTCGCGACCGCGCCGTGGACGCTCCCCTCCCACGCGTCGCTGTTCACCGGCCTGTACCCCTCCGAACACGGCACTCACGGCGATCACACCTACCTCGACGACGACCTGCGGACGCTGCCCGAGGCGTTCGCCGACGCGGGCTACCAGACGATCGGCGTCTCGAACAACACCTGGATTACCGAGGAGTTCGGCTTCGATCAGGGGTTCGAGGATCTCCGCAAGGGCTGGCAGTACATCCAGTCCGACGCGGACATGGGCGCAGTCGTCCGCGGCGAGGACGTAAACGAGAAGCTCCAGGCGACCAGGAACCGCCTCTTCGACGGCAATCCGCTGGTCAACGCCGCCAACATCCTCTACAGCGAACTGCTCCAGCCGGCCGGTGACGACGGCGCGGCCCGATCGGTCGACTGGATCGAGAACTGGCTCGGCGGCCGCACCGACGATCGGCCGTTCTTCCTGTTCTGTAACTTCATCGAACCCCACGTCGAGTACGATCCGCCACGGGAGTACGCCGACGAGTTTCTCCCTGCCGGCGCGACCTACGAGGAGGCGACCGCGGTCAGGCAGGATCCCCGGGCCTACGACTGCGACGACTACCAGCTGTCCGATCGGGAGTTCGCGCTGCTCCGGGGGCTCTACCGGGCCGAACTCGCCTACGTCGACGACCAGCTCTCCCGGCTTTGGACGGCACTCGAGGACGCCGGCGAGTGGGACGACACCCTGTTCGTCGTCTGTGGCGACCACGGCGAGCACATCGGCGAACACGGCTTCTTCGGTCACCAGTACAACCTCTACGACACGCTGTTGAACGTCCCGCTGGCGATCCACGGCGGAGCGTTCACCGGCGGCGGCCGTCGTCGCGATCTCGTCCAACTCCTCGATCTTCCCGCGACGCTGCTGGAGACGGTCGGCGTCGACGATCCCGACCTCCTCGCGCAGGGCTCGAGTCGATCGTTCCACCCGCAGTCCGACACCGAGCCGCGGGATGCGGTCTTCGCCGAGTACGTCGCGCCCCAGCCGTCGATCGAGCGCCTCGAGGCGCGGTTCGGCGAGATTCCCGATCGCGTTCGCGAGTTCGATCGGCGCCTGCGGGCGATTCGGACGACCGAGTACAAGTACGTCCACGGCGACGACGGCTTCGAGCGACTCCACCACGTCCCGACCGATCCGGCCGAGCACGACGACGTCGCCACCAGGGAGCGCACACAGGCACGGGCGCTCCGAGACCGGCTCGAGTCCCGGTTCGACCCGATCGCGGACGTCGACGATACCGAGGCGGTCGAGATGCGAGCGGGAACGAAAGAGCGGCTGGCCGACCTGGGCTACCTCTAGTGCGCGTCGCCCGATCGTCGATCGCGGTCGATTTCGCTGACCGGGCAGCCGACGGTATCGCGATCGCACCCGCACTCGCCGATATGAAGCGGACACGTATGCACGCGGAATCGTTTCCGTCATCCGTCGGTACGTGGTCCCGTGCCACCCGCCACGTCCGCCGAGACTTACTCGCTTTCCGCTCGCTGCCTGTACGATCGATCCACCCAGCGTCTGACGGTCGTCGTCGACGCAGCCCCCGCCGACGTCGACGACGTCACGGTCGAAGCGGGCACGACCCGCGTTCGGATCGCGGTCGCCCGCGAGGCGCGCGACGCCGTCTGGACCGTCACGCCGCCGACGCGCCGACACGGCTTCACCGACGAGCGCGAGGCCCACTACCACAACGGCGTGCTCACCGTCTCGATCGGAACGGACCGTCGGTGGCGGTGGTGAGATCGGTCACGAGGACGATCGGCCAGGGAACCGAGTTCGATCACGACGGGGGCGATCGGCCACGCCCCGTGGAACGTAACCGGCGAGCTACGGGTCGCCAGAATGGCTTCGAGAGGCTCGAGAAGCCGTCGTCTTCCTCGTCGGTCTCGTTGTCGCCGCTTTACTCGTCACCGTCGGCGCCGTCACCGCCATCGTCCGCACTGCCGGTGCTTTCGGATTCGTCGGCCTCCTCGACGACGCCAGCCACGAGGTCGTGGACGTTCGACTCCTCCATGGACCGAACCTGCGACGGATAGACGCCGATCGCGACCAGCAGGTCGTCCTCGGTCTCGACGGCCTCGGTCAGATGCAAGAAGACGTCGACGGACTGGCCCTCGAACTCGGCGCTGGCGGTGAATCGGGACATCGTCGTTTCCTGATCGAGGACCGTGACCGTCTCGTCCGCTTCCCGGCTGATGTCGTCGATGCCGTCGTAGTTGTCCTCGACCAGGTCGACGAGTTCCGTGGTCGACATCTCCCCCACCGGGTTGAACTCCCGTCCGGCGATCGAAACCTGTGGCGTCGTCAGGAGCAGAAAGACGGCTCCCCGGGCGTTGCCGAGCGGTCCCATGTCGACGGCTTTCTCGTGTTCGGTGAGGTGATTCGTCACCGTGATCGTCTCCGAGTAGGGCCCCACTTCGAACGTCTCTTCGATCTCGAGCGACTCGATCTCGGTCTGTTCGTACCCGGTCTCCTCGCGGACGCCTGCCTCGACGCCCGCGGGCTGGGATTCGTGTGAATCGAGCCCAGTGAGGCCGAGACAGCCCGCGAGACTCGCGAGTCCGATGCTTCCCGCGCCGGCCAGGACAGTTCTGCGGTCCATCTTGCCGGAGTTTTCGGTTCGGGAACCATGAGTGTGTTGGGTTCTAGACGGTCACGATGCCGCAATAGTGTCTCTCAGTTGTCGTTCTTCCCGTTTTGACCGATTTCTCATCCGGCAGATCGGCACGCGACT
Organism: Halosolutus halophilus; assembly: GCF_022869805.1. Classification (NCBI taxonomy): domain Archaea; kingdom Methanobacteriati; phylum Methanobacteriota; class Halobacteria; order Halobacteriales; family Natrialbaceae; genus Halosolutus; species Halosolutus halophilus. The sequence continues at coordinate 3,823,238 of NZ_CP094974.1, forward strand.
CACGGGCACGATGGGGTTCGTCTTCGAGATCGGCGAGGAAAGCGGCTTTCCGGGCCCGATCCCGATCGATGCGCTGTACGACGTCACCGGCTCTTTCGCCCCGAGCCCGACGATTTCAGTGCTCACTACTCGGAGCAGGACACCGACAGGAGCCAGTGGAAGTGCCGATGGGATCGCCACCCGAACGCGCACAATGCGCGCGACCTCGTTCACCCGCCACCGGACGCGGAGACGCCGGGTGAAGACACGTCGTTTCCAGCCGACTGTCGCGACGTGATCGCCGACGGTCTCGGCCAACTCGGCGAACACGTCGATCGGCTCTGGGAGTGAGCTCCGCCGTCAGATTCGTCTCTCCGTCAGGTCACTCCGGATCCAGTTCGGCACCGCACGCCGGACAGACGAGCCCCGAATCGCTCTCGTCCGGGATTCGCATACTATCGTGTCCGCAGTCGGGACACGCGACGTCCCGATCGTCGAGCACGGGAATCCGATCGATCCGAACGTCCTCGGTCTCCCTGGGCGCGCCGATCGCGAGCGCGACGAGGTCCGCCTCGCCGTCGTTGTATCCCGACTGGAACTCGCCGGGAGCGAACCGGATCGCCTCGTCTTTCTCGACCGTGACGTCGCCGGCCCTCGTCTCGAACGTCGCCGTCCCCTCGAGGACGACGAATACCTCCTCCTGGTCCGCGTGGGCGTGCACCGACCCGCTGAACCGCTCGCCCGGTTCGAGGGCGTAGCGCGTGATCGCAAGGTTCGTCGCGTTCAGCGGGTCGGACAGCGCCCGTCGATCGGACTGCCACGCGTTTTCGTACGGCTCCGGATCGATTTCGTCGATCGAGACGTGCTCCATACGCGCCGTTCGTTTCACTGGCGGAAGAATCCCCGTGGGCGATCGATGGATACTCCACCGCCGCTCGCCGGACCGACGCCGGAACTGGGATTGCCGAATCGAGCTCCGATCCCCGGAACAGGCCGCGCGAAGGTTTATCCGGATCTGTCTGGTCCGTCACGAGCATGGCACCGGCTTCGGCACCACGAACGAACGACCTTCGCGAGACGCTCGAAGGCGACGAGGTTGCACTCGGCGTCCTCGAGAGCACGTACAGTCCGGAACTCGTCGAGTTCTACGGCGACCTCGGCCTCGAGTTCGTCTGGATCGACCTCGAACACGCTGGCCCGAGTCCGTGGGACGGCGAGCGAATGGCCGACCTCCTGCGGGCGGCGGACGTCTCCGGCACCGAACTCCTCGTCCGACTGCCGGAACCCGATCCCGGCATGGTCCGGAAGACGCTGGATGCCGGCGTCCGGAATCTCTTCGTCTCGCGGATCGAGACCGCGGACGACGTTCGACGGGCCGTCGAGGCGTCACGGTTCCGGTACGACGGCGACCCCGGAAAACGCGGCTTCGCCAATCCCCGCGCGAGCCGATGGGGAACGACCGACGATTACGTCGAGACGGAGGACGAGGAGATCGTCGTCGGCGTCACGATCGAGTCCCCCGCGGCGATCGAGAACCTCGACGAGATCCTGGCCGTGCCGGACCTCGGGTTCGTGTTCGCCGGCCCGCTCGATCTGGCCGTCTCGCTCGGTCACCCCGGCGAACCGACCCACGACGAGGTACAGGGCGCGGTCGCCGAGATTCGGGAGGGTGCGCTCGACGCCGACGTCCCCCTTGGCGGACTCGGATTCGGTATGGACGACGTCAACGAGAAAGCCGACGCGGGGTACCAGCTCCTGAACCTCGGGAGCACGACCGGCGCGCTGCAGGCTGCGGTCCGATCGTGGCTCGACGAGTACGAGGGGTAGCGGGCCCCGACGACCGGGGCGGGTCCGGGGCGCGAACCCGATCGGGCCGTGATCAGCGGTCCTCCCGCGACGGGCGCTGGGCCGCCGGCGTCCGCGAGAGGACCCGGCCGAACAGGTCGCGGTTGTCCGCGACGAGCCGGTACGCCCCCTCGCGGAGGCGCCTGTAGTCCTCGAAGTTCCGCAGGAATTCGATGGTGTCGCCGACGGGGCCACCGCTGTCGTATCGGCGGAGCGCTTCTTCGATCGACGCCCCGCAGGAGTACACCCGCTCGTCGGTCACGAGGTGTGCACACTCCTCGTAGTACTCCGGCAGGTGCTCGCGCAACTCGGGCGTGAGATCGCTGAACCCGACGATTCGAACGTCCGTCCGATCGTCGACGTACTCGGCCCACCACGTACAGAAGCCGCAGTCGTCGTCGTAGACGAGGGTCGGCTCGATCATATTCGTCCTGTCGGGCCGCAGCCACTAACGTCTGACTCCAAATCCACGATCGATCGAGTCGGCAGAACAGTATTGGCGGAGGTGACCAATCGAGGGGCAGAAGCAGCGCGGCCCGATCGCTCTCTGAATGCAGGGCCCACGCGAAGCGACGACCGGCTATCGCTCGAAGACGAGTCCGTAGTGGTACGGTGGCAGATCGACCCGCCGCGTCCGATCGAAGTCGGCGGCGTCGTCGACGAGTGTCCGCGTTTCGGCGGGCGAGAGTCGGAGTTCGGTCGGCGGTCCTCGCGGATCGCCGGCGACCGTCGTCTCCGTTCTCGGGAGCGGCAACCAGTTGATCACGACGAAGGACCCGGCGGTCTCGAGCGCGGTACACACCTGTTCGACGAACGCCGTCGGGTCCTCGATCCCGTGGAACGCGTTCGCGAGCAGGCAGACGTCCATCGGTTCCGGCAGGTGGGATGCGAGCGATCGGGCGTCGCCGCGGACGGGAACGACGTTTTCGATCCGCTGCTGGTCGGCGATTGTCTCGAGTTCCGCGAGCAGGGTTTCGTCGAGGTCGAGGGCGTATACCGGGGCGGGGTCGGTGATCCGGGCGGCCGGGAGCGCGAAGTAGCCGTTCCCGCTCCCGATTTCGACGAGCGAGTCACCGGCCGCGACCCCGAGTCGCCGGAGCGTTTCGCCAGGCGTCGGCCAGAGCCGTCCCCACCAGTCCCAGTCCGGCTGTCCCGTGTTTCGAAAGCGATCCATGGTGGGGGTTCGAAGTGCACGGAGTATAATCGTTTGGCTGCCGCCGAGAGAGCGGGAATCGACGCGCTCGAGCGCTGCCACGTGGCTGTGGCTCCGACGGCGTCCCGGAGCGCGGCGCCGCAGCCAGTGCTTCGTTTCGAAGCCTCTTTTTCGCCGTCTTCGAAAGGAGCCGTGTGAACGACGATCGACTGCAGTTCTGGGCCCTCTATCTCGCCCGCTTCGCGGAGGGGTTCGGGTTCATCACGCTGATCACGCTGCTGCCGTACTACATCAATACGCTCGAACCGACCGGAACGACGATCCTCGGCCTGACGATCAGCGCCGGACTCGTCGTCGGACTGTACACGACGGGGTTCACGCTCGCCCAGACGGCCGCCGTCGTCCCGATCGCGTGGGCGGGAGACCGCTTCGACAAACGAACTGTCTTGCTCGTCGTCCTCGGGATCGGAATCGGCGTCTACGGGCTGTTCCCGGTCGTCGATTCGAGTCTCTCGTTCATCGCGATCCGCGCACTGCAAGGGGTCGCCGTCACCGGTTCCGGGCTGATGTCGCTGTCGCTCGTCGGTCAACTCGCCGCGGGGGGCACGCGAGCGAACTACATCGGCAAGGCGAACGCGGCGAGTTTCGCCGCGTCGATCGGCGGGAGTCTCAGCGCGGGGACGCTCTACGAGGCGTTCGGGTTCGGCCCGATCTTCGCGATCATCGTCTGCCTGCTGCTCGTCGCGTGGCTCGGCACGCTCCGCTACCTCGAGGCCGACGAGACGCGCATCCCCGGTTTCCCGTTCGCCGACCTCGCGCTCAACCGGCGCATCCTCACCCTCTCGAGCTTTCGCTTCCAGTACGCGTTTTCGGTCACGCTGGTTCGAACGTGGGTACCGATCTTCGCCGGCGTCGCCGCCGCGCAGGGCGGGCTGGCCTACGGTGGCCTCGCGGTCGCGCTTACCGTCGTCGCCGAGAAGTTCACCAACATGTGCTGCCAGCCGTTCACGGGCCGACTCTCCGACGGGTACGGACGAGCACTGTTCGTCTTCGCGGGCGGAGGAGCGTACGGACTGATCGCGCTGTTCGTTCCCCTCTCGCCGGCGATCGGAGCGGCGCTCGGGTCGCCGTCCGAACTCGTCGTGACGGTTCCGACGGTGCTCGCGGGCGCGGCGCTGCCGGCGTGGCTACCAGCCGGAACGGTCCCGGCGCAGGTCACGCTGTTCGGTGCGGTTTCGCCGGCGTTCCTGCCGCTCGTCGCCCTCTCGGGGCTGCTGGGAATCGCGGACAGTTTCCGCGAGCCGGCGAGCATGGCGCTGTTCGCCGACGAAGGAACCGACGACGGAGGCGTCGCCTCGAGTTTCGGCATTCGCGAACTCGTCTGGCGTCCGGGAAGCGTTATCGCGCCCCTGCTGGGCGGCTGGCTCATGTACGAAGTGAACATGGCATCAGTGTTCTACGTCGGTGGTGCGTTCGCGCTGACCGGCGTCGGGTCGTTCCTCGCCATCCTGGTGTGGTTCCACGGGACGAACGCACTGACGGAGTGGTGATGACAACGTCCGGTCCCCGGCGCAGCGATCGATCGCTACCCGTCGCTTCCCGCCGCATCGAGCGCGTCGGTGACGATCGTCTCGTGATCGAACCCCATCGCGGGCAGGTCTTCGGGATCGAACAGGTCGACTGCCCGGGCCTCCTCGAGCGGCCGTGGCTCGGCACCGGCGACCGGTGCGCAGCGAAACGCCGCGCTGACGTTCCCTCTCGGGTCCCGATCGGGTTCGTCGTACAGGCCGACGAACCGATCGGCGGTGACGTCCATCCCGACTTCTTCCGCGACCTCGCGTTCACACGCGGACCGGGCGGTCTCGCCGCGTTCGACGAGTCCACCCGGTAACACCCAGTCACCGTCGTACGGCTCGTGGTCGCGTTGCATCAGGAGGAGTTGCCCGTCGACGAAGACGACGCCGTCGGTCGCCAGGACTCGCAACCGTTCGGGATCCATACGCGACGGTACGGGCGACAGGGACTTCAAATCGCGATCGGGTCCCTGTTGACCGCTCGAGGACGCTCCGCGAGCGTCGGTTCAAACCAGCTGAATCACGTTCCCGTTCGACGTCACGTGCAGATCACGTCCGAGCGTGTAGCCGCGATCGGACGCGAGGTCGACGTACCCCGAAAAGCCGCTCATCTCCTGGTGGGCAGGGATGAGGTGCTCCGGCCGGAGCGCGTCGAGCATCTCGTAGTGGCCTTCCTGACGGAGGTGACCCGAGACGTGGACGTCGGAGTAGACCCGTGCCCCTTGCATGCCGAGCAGTTTTTCGGCCTGGTAGCGCTGGCCCTCGTTCGTCGGCTCCGGAATGACGCGGGCGGAGAAGACGACCTTGTCACCGGGATCGAGGTCGTACGGCGTCTCGCCGCGTGCCATCCGCGTGAGCAGCGCCCGCGGTTCGCCCTGGTGGCCCGTCACGACGGGCAGGAAGTTCCCCTTCCCGTCGTTCATGATCCGTTCCAGGGTCTGGTCGATCGACCGGCGATACCCGACCATTTCGACGTCCGACGGGAAGTCGACGCCGAGCCGTTTCGCGGTCCCCGAATACTTCTCCATCGATCGGCCGAGCAGGATCGGCTGACGGCCGATCTCCCGCGCGAACTCGATAAGCGACTTCACCCGGGCGATGTGGCTCGCGAACGTCGTGGCGACGATGCCGCCGTCGTAGTCCTCCATGCTGTAGAGGGTGTCCCGCAGATGCTCGCGGGCGACGTTCTCGGAGGGCGTCCGGCCCTTCTTGTTCGCGTTCGTACAGTCCTCGATGTAACAGAGGACGCCGTCGCCCTCGCGACCGATCTCGCGGAACCGCTCCATGTCGATCGGGTCGCCGATGACCGGCGTGTGGTCCATCCGCTTGTCCAGTCCGTAGACGATCGCCCCTTCCGGCGTGTGCAGCACGGGATTGATCGCCTGGATGATCGAGTGGGTGACGTTGACGAACTCGAGTTCGCAGCCGTGGTCGCCGATCGACATCGTTTCGCCGGCCTCCATCGTGAGCAGGTCGTTGTCGAAACCGAACTTCTGCTCGTCGTCGACTTCTCCCTCGACCAGTTCGATCGTGAACGGCGTCCCGACGACTGGTGCGTCGTACCGGTGGGCGAGTTTGCTGATCGCCCCGATGTGATCCAGGTGGCCGTGGGTCGGCACGATCGCCCGGACGTCGCCCTCGAGATCGCTCATGACCCGATCGTCGGGGATGGCGCCCATGTCGATCAGGTCGAGGCTGTGCATCCCCTCGGTTCGGATGTTGTCGTGAATCAGGACCTTCGACAGGTTCAGTCCCATGTCGAAGATCACGATGTCGTCACCGGCGCGAACAGCCGTCATCTGTCGCCCGACTTCCTCGTAGCCGCCGATCGTCGCGATTTCAATTTCCATTGGTGGAGCCGATCATAGCAGTCCCGGGGGACAGTCGTACAGCCAGCACGGCTGGCGGTGTGAGAACAGATCGGGCCTGCAGACGGGCGCCGTCGATCGCGTCCCTCGCAGTACCGTTCGATCCCAACTGCGCCACGGACAGCGCGTGTTTCGGTTAGGTCAACAACGATCCTCTGGACGTAAGTAATCCTCGGTCGCCTCTCTCTCAGCCTGCAGTTGTCGGGATTTGAAGGCCTCAGCGGTCGCCACGACGGCCGAGATTCACACCCCGACGACGGCCGCACGGCCGGCGAGGAAATCGTGCGCCGGCATCGCGACGGCCGTTACACGCTCGCGTTCGAGATACCTGACGTCCGAAGCAATTCCTCAAATATGCCGCGAGGAGTTATTCGATGTGAACGTGACCGTCACTTCGTACGGTTACCGCGTATCCCTCGTACTCGAACTCGATTCGAACTGGTCCTTCAGAGCGGGAGACCAGCCCGGCAAGTGCGTCCGGATCGACGACCTCGTAAAGCGAGTCGAGATCGAGCGGATCAGCATCTTTCGCATCCGCGACCATCATAACGACCGCTGTTGCAGGTTCGTCCCAAGTTCCCGATTCGTCATCCCCCTTGCAGATGTCGGTTTGCATCGTTTACCACAGATTATCAATATCATAAACGGGTACCGTCCGTTCATCACTGTTCAATCCCCATCCATCCATGAACGCCGCCGTTACTCTCTCTATCGGCGTCTGGCCGGATTTCAGATGCTGGTAACGAACACGTCAGAACGGTCGTATGATTTAAATACAGGTAGTGAAAATCGCCCTCCGTAACAGACTCGGAGACAGATCAAGAAACGGAGGAATCGGGCGCACAGGCCGATGGACTGGCCGGTCGACTCGAACGTTAGTGCTCACGCGCGTGTGACCGAGAGCGGGCACGGGCGCGGAGGGATTTGAACCCCCGACATCTTGGTCCGGAACCAAGGACTCTGTCCACTGAGCTACGCGCCCTCGGGACAACCTAGTCCGATCGGCGACATAACGATTCCCCTTCCGATCGGTCGCCGACGACTTACAGCGACGACTCGGTGTCCGCCGTCTCGTGACCGGGGGACTCACTAACTGGAGACCGCTCGGATGCGATCGTGATTTCGAGTTCGCCGTCGGTAGCCGCGATGGTGACACCGTGGCCACCGTAGGTGAACTCGATCGAGTCGAAGCCGGATCCCGACCGGCAGAGCGCATCGAGCGCGTCGGGATCGATCGCAGAGTAGAGAGGCTCGAGATCGAGCGGATCGACCCCCTTGACGCGAGCGAGTAGATCGATAACGGCCGTACTGGGGCTCCGATCGTCCGCGACAGCGATCGTCGTAGAGGTGTCCGATGTGTTCATGACTACTGGTGAGGGTGGCAGAGGTGAAGAAAATGGCCCAATATTTCAGCAACAGCGTATCAGAGAGGAAGAAGCCGGACGTCGTCGTCCGATCGGTTCCTCACCGCTCGGCTGGAGGTACCGATCAAAAATACGGGTCGGTGATCGGTTCGCGAACGCGGTGTGCGATCGGGAGGGGAATCCGACGGTGTTACCGTCTCACTCCCGGCGCGGAACCTCGTGCCGGCCGAACCCGTACCGGAGCCGGTTCGCCAGCCGACGCGAGAACCGGCCGTCGTCGGCTCGCGAGCCGAACCGTTCGGCCAGCGAGGTGTAGATCAGCGGCAGTGGCACTTCCTGTTCGAGGGCCTCCTGGACCGTCCACGTGCCGGTCGAACCGCCTTCGACCCGGTCCGCCACGTCGCCGAGGTCGGTCCCCTCCTCGCGGAACGCCTCCTCGCAGAGTTCGAGCAGCCACGAACGGATCACGGCGCCGTTGTTCCAGACCGACGCCACGGACTCGAGGTCGAGGTCGTACCGGCCCTCGTGGAGGAGTTCGAACCCCTCGCCGTAGGCCTGCATCAGCGCGTACTCGACGCCGTTGTGAACCATCTTGACGTAGTGACCGGAGCCAGCGGGCCCCATCCGGTCGTGGCCGTCGGGACCGGTCGCGACGGCGTCGAAGACGGGGGAGAGTTCGTCGTAGGCCCACTCGGGACCGCCGACCATCAGCGAGAAGCCCAGTTCCGCTCCCGCGGGACCGCCGGAGGTGCCACAGTCGAGGTAGGCCGCGGGACAGGACTCCGCCCGGCGGACGGAGTCCTCGAAGGAGGAGTTGCCGCCGTCGACGACCACGTCCTCGCCGTCGAGGTGGGGTTCGAGTTCCTCGAGCGTCACGTCGACCGCCTCGCCCGCGGGAACCATCAGCCAGATGCGCTTGTCCGAACCGAGTCGATCGACGAGGTCGGCGATCGAGTCGGCCGGTTCCGCGCCCGCGTCGGCGGCCGTGGCGACGGCGTCCGCGTCGAGGTCGAAGGCCACGACGTCGTGCCCCGCCGCGAGCGTGCGATCCACGACGATCTGTCCCATGCGTCCGAGTCCGATTACGCCCAGTTGCATGGTCGATGCTGGGCGGGGCTGTGAAGTAGGGGTTGTGATTCGGCGGCCGGCGACGCTCGATCGATCGGTCCCACGGCGCGACCCGGGTGCGTCGGCCCTGGGGAAGCGGTGACGTGACGGAGACAGGAGAGCGATTGGAGGGAAGTCGTTCGAATACGGCGGCTGACGACCCCGGCCGGCAATCCGTGGAGACGTGGCCCGCCAGCGCCGTCACTGGAGCGGGTCTTCGAGTCGCGCCCAGCCGATCGCGTCGAGGACGACGATCCGGTCCTCGTAGCGGACGTAGACGCCATTGTACTCGCAGCCGGTGGCGTCGTAGTACGGGAGCGACCTCCGGACGGCGTCGACGACCGTCCACGCGCCGTCGCGCTCGAGCGTGACGTGTTCCCACTCCTCGCGCGCGTCGTTGCGGACCGCCCGATCGATCGCGCGTCGCGCGCCGGGAATTCGATCGAGACGGTCGGACGTCGCGTCGACGACGGTCGCGCCGGACGGAACGTCCTCGACGATGCGCGCACCGAGATCCGCCTTCGATCGTGCCGCGGTGCTCCGCGAACGCCCCGCTCGGAGCACGTATCCGGCAGCGGCGGCCGTCCCGACCGCGAGAAGCGAGAGTCCGATCTCTTTACCCCTGATCATTATGCGAGTACGTAACAGTAACCGATTAAGTATCTTTCGGCAGAATGTCCGTCTTCGAGTACTATCTTCGACGAGTGGTCAGCGGGTCTAGATTACAGGGACGCCGACAGGTTCGTCGTGATCGCGCCGGCCACGACGAGCAGGGCGAGGCCGACGACCGCCGCGGCCCGGTAGAACGGCAACGCGTCGGCAGCGGGTTCGCGGAGTTTCTTCCCGTTGAGACCGGCCTCGAACCGCTTGGATCCCACCTCGACGAGTCCGGCGAAGGCGAGCCAGAGCGCGATCATCGCGAGCACGAGTTGCCCGTTGACGGTCCCGACGAGGCTGGCGGCGGTGTATCGCGTCCCCGCGAGGTGACCACCGGTTAGAAACAGGACCAGCGCGCTCGCCCGCGAAATCATCGTGAGTCGTCCCGCGATCCGTTCGAGCGGCGTCGTCGTGTTGAACGCCCCGTCCCGTGCGAGGGGGATCACGACGAACGCGACGTAGAAGACGCTACCGGCCCAGATAGCGGCGAAGAGCAGGTGCACTGTCTGGGCGAGGAACGTATCAACCATACAGGGTGGCTCGAAGCACGATGGTATCAGCGTTCCGACTCGCAGCCGCAATCGGCGCGAACGCGGCGGCCGGTCACTCGAGCCACTCGGGCGTCCACGCGACCAGTCGCCGCCGGAAGCCGGCGTAAACGATCGAGACCGCGAGGCCGCCGAGGACGACGGCAGCGAACCAGCCGTCGAAGACGGACAGGGCGAGCACCGCGAGCACGACGGCGAGCGCTGCGTCTTCGGGTGCGCCGTCGTACCGGATCCACCGCCGCGGCCGCAGCCAGCGCCCACGGACGTGATCGTAGACCGCCCGATCGCTCGGGTTCGTCCAGGGATCCATCTCCGGGCCGCCGCCGAGGGCGTCGCTCGCCGCGTGGAGCCACGCGGCCACCGCCAGCGCCGCGATGGCGACGGTGACCGGGGACGGAACGAGTACCGCGAGACCCGCCGCGAGCACTGCCGGAACGACGCCGACGACGGGAAAGTGGAAGCTCCGCCGGTGCTCGAGGACGAGATCGAAGTCCGGCGCGAGACCGCCGCCGATCGCGCCGACCGCGAGCGGGCCGGCGAACTCCGGCGCGGCGTAGGCGACGGGCGCGACGACTGCGAGTCCCGCGAACACGTGCGTCGTCGCCATCATGGCACTGCGTAGGCGGGCGAGGGAGAAAACGATGAGTGAAGCGGCACGACAGTCAGTCACCTCACGCTGGTTCCCGATCGATCGCGGTCGATCGGGTGCGCGAGCGCTGGCTCGCCGCGTATCGGTCTCGGTGCGCAGTGGACCGCGGCCTCCCCGGATCGATTCAATGGACCGAGAGGTGACGCGGACGCACCGGCGCGGTTCCCCAGGTCGCAGCCGCGACGGCGGTCGTGACCGGCTGTAGTGGCCCCGAGGAAGAAGACGGAGAACCAGAGACGGAAGACGACCTGTCGGCCTACCGCTGTGAGAGCCTTCCGGACGCGATAGAAGACGAAATCGGGATCGGCGACGAGTAGCAGCGACGCTCGAATCGCACCGATATCCACACCGGGGACATCGGACCGCGGAGTTCGTGAACGACCGGCCGGCGGTCACACTCGGTTTCGAGAGACGTCGATCGTGACGGGAGCCACGCGGCTGGCAGTATTACCGATCGTTTCGGGGGAGAATACAGCGAATCCGTCGGTCGTCACTGCCGAGAGGACGTGGTTCTGCAGGCGTCGTTTTCGCGCGTCGACGGAGTATCACGCCGGTACGCAACTGGTCGTCACTCCAATTTCGCCGGGACAGCCGATCGTCACTCCAGGTTCTCGCCCTGGTAACTGCCGTCGTAGCTGTCCTCGTGGTTCGCCTCGGCGAACACCAGCTGAGCGATCCGCGCCCCGCGTTCGATCTCGACGTCGTGGTGGACTTGCAACAGCCCCTCGCCACGGCCCTCGTAGCCGGCGTCCCAGACTGCCGTGTTGAGCATACAGGAGTTGCGCATGAGCGACGATCGCGGATAGACGAAGCCGACGTGGCCGGTCGGGACTTCGATCCGCTCGCCGTAGCGGGCGACGTAGGCCCCCGCGGGCAGGTAGTAGGTATCCGGATCCTTCTGCTCGAGTTCCTCGAGCGGACGGGCGATCCGATCGCCGATCTGCTTGCCGTCCCGGCCGATTCGTCCCGGCTCCAGCTGCTGGAAGACGACGTCGAGGGTGAGATCGACGCCGTTGGGCTGGACCTGCTCCTCGGTGAGCGGCGAGACGTGGTCGGCGACGAACGAACCTGAACGGAACATATGCTCGCAACGCTCCGGAAGTGAGATAAGGGATTCGTTCGGCCCCGGTCCGATCGAACCGTCGACGACCTGGATTCCGATCGCCCGCGACACGAGCGACGAACGTCAGGTTAGTTGGCGAAAATCACTCGAAGAATGCCACACTGAAGGGGGAATCCACACGGTCGATCCCTACAGAAACACGCTGGTTTTATCACGACGGACAGCCGAGATTCGGGTGCTATGGGACAGACTCTTACCGAAAAGGTTCTCGACGACCACCTCGTCGAGGGTGAACTCGAGACCGGCGAGGAGATCGGGATCGAGATCGACCAGGTACTCACACAGGACACGACAGGCACGATGGTCTGGCTCCAGTTCGAAGCGATGGGACTGGACGAGGTCCAGACCGAGGTCGCGGCCCAGTACTGTGACCACCAGACCTACCAGTTCGACTTCAAAAACACCGACGACCACCGTTTCCTCCGCTCTGCGGCCGGCAAATACGGCGCTCACTTCTCTCGCCCCGGAAACGGGATCTGTCACAACGTCCACCGCGAGAACTTCGCGGCCCCCGGCAAGACGCTGCTGGGCTCGGACAGCCACACCCCGACCCCCGGCGGCCTCGGCCAGCTCGCGATCGGTGCCGGCGGGATCGACGTCACCGTCGCGATGGGTGGCGCACCCTACTACATCGAGATGCCCGAGATCGTCAACGTCCGACTCGAGGGCGAACTCCCCGAGTGGGCCACCGCCAAGGACGTCATCCTCGAGATGCTCCGTCGCCTCTCCGTGAAGGGCGGCGTCGGCAAGATCCTCGAGTACACCGGCCCCGGCGTCGAGACGCTCACCGCGCCCGAGCGGATGACCATCACCAACATGGGGACGGAACTCGGCGCCACGACGTCGATCTTCCCGACCGACGAGCAGACCCAGGACTACCTCGAGCGCGTCGGCCGCGGCGACGAGTACGTCGAACTCCAGCCCGACGACGACGCCGAGTACGACGACGAAATCGTCGTCGACCTCTCGGAGCTCGAGCCGCTGATCGCCCAGCCGTCGATGCCCGACAACGTCGTCCCCGTCAGCGAGGCCGCCGGCCAGTCCGTCGAACAGGTCATCGTCGGCTCCTGTACGAACGGGGGCTACGAGGACATCCTCCCCGTCGCGAAGATGCTCGAGGGCCGCGAAGTCTCGATGGAGACCGAGACGATCGTCGCGCCCGGTTCCAAGCAGGCCTCCGAGATGCTCGCCCGCGAAGGGTGGGTCGCGGAGATGATGGCCGCCGGCGTCAACTTCTCCGAGGCCACCTGTGGTGCGTGTATCGGGATCGGTCACGTCCCGTCCTCCGATTCCGTCTCGCTGCGGACCTTCAACCGCAACTTCGAGGGCCGCTCGGGCATCGAAGACGACAACGTCTACCTCTGTTCGCCGGAGGTCGCGGCGGCGGCCGCGATCAAAGGCGAGATCGTCGACCCGCGCGACCTCGCCGACGAACTCGGCGACCTCGAGGCCCCCGGCGTCGAACTCCCCGACGAGTACACCGGCTCGAAGACCGACCTCATCAGCCCCGACGAGGCCGTCGACGACGAACTCATCAAGGGCCCGAACATCGGCGACGTCCCGCTGAAGGATCAGCTGGACTCCGACATTCGGGGCGAGGCGCTGCTCAAGATGGAGGACAACATCACGACCGACCACATCATCCCCGCGACCCAGGACATCCTGATGTACCGGTCGAACGTCCCCAAACTCTCCGAGTTCACGCTCTCGCGCGTCGACGACACCTTCGCCGAGCGTGCGCTCGAGGCCGACGGCGGCTTCCTCGTCGCCGGCGAGAACTACGGACAGGGCTCCTCGCGCGAACACGCCGCACTCTGTCCGATGTACCTCGGCATCGAGGGCGTCCTCGCACAGAGCTTCGCGCGCATCCACCGCGCGAACCTCTTCAACTTCGGCATCGTCCCGCTGACGATCGACGAGGAGACCTACGAGTCGATCGACCAGGGAGACGAGATCGAGATCGTCGACGACGTCTACGAGGCCGTCACCAGCGGCCAGGAAGAGTTTACCGTCCGCGTCGGTGACGAAGAGTACACCGCGACGCTGGACGCCTCCGAACGCGAACGCGCGATCCTCGCGGCCGGTGGCAAGCTCTCCTGGACGAAAGAGCAGGCCGAAGACGGCAGCGGCGCTGCGCCCGCCGACGACTGATCGCCGCCCGCGACCGAATCCGTATTTTTCGAGACTGCGCCGTCGTCGAGCAGCGGCTTCGATCGCCCGATCGCGTCGCAGAGCGACGACCTCTTGCAGACGGAGCCGATAGCCACACCCGAATGGCATCCGGGCACGAGAACGCGGGTTATCGACGGCTGTTCGACGACGACGGACTCACTTTCGGCACCGGCTTCCCGCTCACGGGCGCGAACCGATCGACACCCCCGGTCGACGAGGAATTGCGGCTCGCGGCCCACGCGGAGACGATCGGGTTCGACGGCCTCTGGGCGCGTGACGTCCCGACCTACTGGCCGAAGTTCGGCGACGCGGGCCAGACGTTCGACGCGTGGCCGTGGCTCTCGCAGGTCGCCGCCCACACCGACGACGTCGCGCTCGGGACGGCGAGTATCGTCCTCACGCTGCGCCACCCGCTCCACGTCGCGAAGTCAGCGGCGACCGTCGATCGGCTCTCAGACGGACGGCTCGTCCTCGGCGTCGCGACCGGCGATCGCGACCCGGAGTTTCCGGCGTTCGACGTCGATCGGGACGCCCGCGGCGATCGGTTCCGGGAGGCGGTCACGGCGCTTCGGGCCGTCTGGCGGGACGAGTTCCCGGAACTCGAAGGGGCCTGGGGCTCGCTCGAGGGCGAACTCGACGTCGTGCCGTCGCCGACGACCGAGACGCTCCCGCTGTTGCCCACGGGCTACGCCCGCCAGTCCCGGGAGTGGATCGCCGAGCACGGCGACGGCTGGCTGTTCTATCACCTCCCGGAGCGAACGCTCGAGGACTACCTCGAGAACTGGCGCGCCGACGCCGGCGAGAAACCGTTCGCGATGGCGGTTCGCGTCGAACTCGCGGACGACCCGACGGCGGAGCCCGAACCGCTCCACCTGGGGTATCGAGCCGGCGCCGAGTGGTTCCGGGACTACTTCCGCGAACTGGACGAGCTGAGCGTCGATCACGTGATCGTCTCGATCGAGAACGACGATTCCGAACGCGGGCTCACCCGGTTCGCCGAGGAGATACTCACCGAACTGTAGCATCGCCGCCGTCCCGGAGTCGGATCGGGTCTCGATCGAGAGTTCGAGCGCTACGACGAACCGTACGAAACCTACGAGACCGAGACGGTGCCGACCTCGGCCGGCCCGGTACGGAGCGTCGGCGGTCCGGTGCTCGTCGTGGTCGGACTCGCCGGGGTCGCCGGCCTGGAACTCGCGATTCACTTCTCGGTTCGGAACGCTAACTGGCAGCCGTACGCGGGGCTGACTGGCGAGATGCGATCGCCGTCCGAGAGCCGGATCGACGTCGGCGGATCGGGTCGGGCCAGCGGCGCGTCGGCGTCGCGGCGGCGCTCGCGGCCGTGCCGAGAGAGGACGTACTCCCAGTCGGCGCTCCCGCGAACGTAGGTGCCGTTGAGGCTCCGGTCCCGAAGGTGCCAGGCCGACCCGTCGTACTCGATAACGGCGTGTTCCGGACAGAGGAACCGCTCGTCGTCGGGAAGGACGACGGTCGGAACCCGACGGTCCGCCGCCCAGCGGCCGAGGGTGTCGCCGGGACGAACGCGAACGGTGCGTCCGGACGGCTCGTGGACGAGTCGGGCGGATCGATCGGGAACGTCGAGGAACGGGACGAGCGCGTCGTACAGGTCGCCGGCGTCGTCGAACCGGTCGCCGTGGTCGGGTGCGGTCGCACGACGGATCGGTTCGGCGAGCGACGCGGGGCAGTTCGCGGGGAGAGCCTGCGGATCGACCGCCTCTCGCGCCGCGGACGACTCCGCGTTCGCCGTTCCGGTCATCAGAAACGCGAGAAACGCCCCCAGCGCGTACACGTCTGACCACGGACCGATCGGCGCGTTGCGAGCGCCCGTCCGCGTCAATTCGGGCGGTTTGAACGGATCGCGACGGAAGCGGACGTCGGGGTCCGTCTCGGTCGAGACCGCGGCGTTCAGGTCGATCACTGCGGGCTGGCCGGATCGACGAACGAGGACGTTGCTCGGCTTCAGATCGAGGTGTGAGACGCCGTTCCGGTGGAGGAACTCGAGCGCTCTGCAGACGGGGCCGCCGATCTCGCGAACGCTCTCGAGGGAGGGGGCCGGTGGCCCCTCGCGGCCGAAGACGTCGTCGACCGAGCCACGGCGGATCAGTTCCGTGGCGACGTACACCGCGTCCCCGCTGACCGCACCGTCGACGAAGCGGACGAGCGAACCGGGACTCGGGTCGCCCTCGAAACGGCGGAACCACTGCAGTTCTCCCTGGAAGTGCGCCCGGACCTGCTCACGCTCGTGTGAGCCGTCGTTCTCGCACTTCAGCGCGACCGGCAGTCCTCGCTCGCAGTCGGTCGCTCGCCAGACCGTCGCGAGACCGCCGGCGGCGATCCGTTCCTCGAGTCGGAACCGATCGTCGACCGTCGTCCCGTTCCGTTCGTCAGTCGTCATCACGTCACGCTCCGGCGGGAGATCGTTCGACGCGCACCGCGACCGATCGGCTCGACGGCCGCAGGCGGTCGAGAACCGGCCCGACTACGTACAGAAGCCACTGAAGGGCCTCCCGCCGGTCGGGTCGCTCCAGCGCGTCCGATTCCGGGCGTGATCGAGCGTCGAGAAGAACCGGAACGTGATCGGGTCGGCGTTCCGGGGGTCCTCGAGCGTGAACGCCGTCCCGTCTTGCAGTCGCGACGTCTCCTCGAGGTCGCCCTCGACGGCAGCACTCGGGTCGAAGCCGTGCTCTCGGTGCAGTTCCGCACCTTTACTGGAGAGAAGAACCGTCCACTTTCCGCCCTCCGCCTCGACGAACGTTCCGGTAGCACTGATATCGCGAACGCGCCAGTGCCCGTCCTCGTCGAGTTCCAGGCGGGCGTGATTTCGCTCGACGGGTTCGTCGTCGTCGATGACGAGACCGATGTTCGGGCCGTGTTCGCCGTTCCCGGTGTTTCGTCCGATGGTGACACCGTCGACGATCTCGAAGATCGTCTCGTCGCCCGCGATCGTGACCGCTGCCTTCGGGGGGTCGCCGTCACCGGCCGAGACGACCTTCGCTGTCCCGCCCGACGCGTTCGAACCGCCGTGAGAGGCGTTCGACCCGCTCGCGTTACGGGACGACCCCGATCCGCCGCCGGAATCGGACTCGGCGTCGTCTTCCGGCGGATCGATGATCGTTTCTTGATTCGTTATCTCCTGGAAGTCAGTCGCCGCGCCGCGGAACGGAAGCGAATCGGGCGACGCGTTCGCGTCGGAGTCCCTGGCCAGCGTGACCGAGAGATTATCCTTGCCGCCGCGCTCGTTGGCGAACGAGACGAGTTGCTCGACGGCTTCCTGGAGGCCGTCGGCCCCGAGAACGATCTCCCGGATCTCGTCGTCGGTTACCAGCGTATCGAGGATCGACTCGCGGACGGCCTCCATATCCGTCGCCTGCTGGTACTCATCCCGGAGCGAACGGTTGTCCGGGAAGGCGTCGATCAGCCCGTCGCTCGTGAACATGATGATGTCGTCGCGATAGACATCGGTGGAACCGAACTCGACGTCCACGCTCGGTCGGCCGTGGGCGGAGCCACCGACGACGTTCGTGATGGCCGTCGCGTCGGGATGGATGCGCGCGTACACCTCGTCGTCGATCTCGCCCTTCTCGAGCAGTTCGTTGGTGACGGCGTGATCGCGCGTGAGTTGCCTCGCCTCTTCGTGTCGCTCGTTGATGAGATAGATACGACTGTCGCCGACCCAGCCGTAGTAGAGACAGCCGTCGACGTAGACGCCGACGACGAGCGTCGTCGCCGGCCGACCTCCGATTTCGCCGGCGAACTCCTGGACGTGCTGGTGAGCCGCGTTGACGCTCTCCTGGATCGCGGTTCGGATCCGATCTTCGGAGAGCGCCGCGGCCGGGTTGGCGCCACTCGTCGGTGGCGTCCCCTCGTAGGCGTCGATGCCGAACCGTTCGGGGACGTCGGTTCCCGGTCCGAGGATGGCGTCCGTGAGTCGCTTTCTGACCACGGTCGTCGCCAGCAGGGAGGCGACGTCGCCACAGTCCTCGCCGCCGACCCCGTCACCGAGGACGAAGATGCCGACGGGCCGTTCCGTCTGCCGGTGATGGTTCTCGAAGACCGCCGTCGCGATGGCGTCTTCGTTGATTCCGCCGCGTCGTTGCTTCCGTGCGCCGATGTCGATGGTACTCGCGTATTCCATAGTCATTCTACGGGTTGTTGATCGAACTGGAAGTAGAACCGTTCCGGATAGGAGGGACTGACCAGTGCGATGGTGTCTCCTCCCTCGAGTTCCGTCGACGCCTCGAGGTCGGCCGGGACCGACTCGCCGTGGCGTCGCTGGCGCTCCTGTCCGGCCTCCGAAAGCAGAAGGTGCCACTCCCGTTCGTCGTGTTTGCTGATGTAGGTGCCGTTGAGACTGGTATCGATCACCATCCAGTTCCCCTCCCCGTCGGTGTCGAACCGACAGTGAACCGCCGAGAGGGCCTTGTGACGATCGTCCTCGAGCATGATCGAGGGGCGCGGTCCGTCGGCCGTCTTCCTGCCGATGGTGTCGCCCGGACTGATCGTCCACCGCTCGTCGCGACCGAGCCAGTGGACCGACGCCTGCGTCGGCATCGTCGCGTCCCGTTTCTCGAGGGACCGTTTGAGGACGGACGCGTTGGGGTACCGGTCGACGGTATCGTGCTGGGTCGATCGCTCGATGATCTCGTCCATGTACGGCGCCGTTTCGATGCCGAAGTCGGACGGCGCGACGCCGTCGTCGTCGGGAACCCAGCCCACTTTGAGGAAACACAGGATCTTCCCGATCGAGTAAACGTCGCTCCAGGGACCCTGGCGCTGTTCCGAGCCCTGATTCAGTTCCGGCGGTTTGAACTCGCCCGGGACGGTCGAGTCCGCGTTCGACGACCCGGCCGTGGAACTCGAGGACTCCCCCGTCGTAAACTCGGCACCGCCGCGTTCGGGGACGAACCCTTTGGCCGTGGTGAAGTCGATGATCTTCGGTTCCCTGGCCCCGTCGATCATGATGTTGTCCGGCTTGAGGTCTCGGTAGATGAGGTCGTGATCGTGGAGGAACGACAGCGCGTCACAGACCCCGATTCCGATCTCGCGAACTTCGTCGTCGTCGGTGATCGGATCGTCGTTCCGGACGACCGTGCCGAGTTCCTCGCCGTCGATCGGTTCGACGACGAGTACCGGCATCCCGAACCCCTCTTCTTTGCCGTAGTACCCCATGATGTTCGGGTGGCCGCCCGCGTCGCGGATGTCCTCGAGGACGTCCGTCTCTCGTTTGAAGTACTTGTCGACGAGGTCGTCCGGCGCGTTCCCCTTGTAGTTGGGGTGTTTCAGCGCGACCGATCGCCCCGTGTCGACGTCGTTTGCACCCCACACGACGCCGAAGCCGCCTCTCCCGAGCTGTTCTCGAATCTCGTACCGACCGGCGAGTTCGTCCCCGACTGTTGGCTCTGACATGCTCATTGATAGCTGATATATTTACAATCGTCCCCCGAGGTGCGTCCGCCCTCAGTCGAACCGACCGGCGTCGTAGACGACCGTCGTGTTCTCCTGGATTTCGCGGACCTCTTCCTCGTCGCCCTCTTCGATCCGGGTCACGTTCTCCCTGAGTGCGTCCGTGATCTCCGTCTCTCCGGTGATGACCTCGGTCTCGTCGATCAGATCCTTGACGTCGTCGAGTTCCTCTTCTTCGTCGGCGTGGGCGATGCGAGTGCGGAGGTCGGTCTCGCGGTAGGTGAGGGTGACGTCCTCGTTCTGGATGGCCAGTTTCTCCTCGTCGTCGGTGTACGTCACCGAGATATCGGTCGTCGCCGATGCGGACCCGGCCTGTAGTTCGATGTCGGCGATCGCCGCGGTCGTCTCGAGTTCGCCCGCCGGGGCGTCCATGGTCAGGACGACCTTCTGTTTTTCACGGTCCAGCAGATCCGGAAGCCCCACGATCGCGCTCCCGCCCGCGTACTCGACGTCGACCTCCTGGATCTGGGGGAGCCGACGGTAGACGTCGCCGACCTCACAGCCCTCCTTCAGGTCGATCACCAGTTCGGGATTGTTCGCGACGACCGTCGACGCCTCCTGTACGACGTCCCCGAAGAACGACCTGATGTCCGTCGGATTCTCCACGTGGGCCCACTGACCCTGGGAGTGTTCGCCCAGCGTCCGAATGATCCCTTTGTCGTAATTCGACCCGATACCGGCGGAGTAGATCGAGGTGCCGCCGTCCGCGGTCGCCTTCGCGAGCGGTTCGAAGTCCGGTTCCTCGAGCCGGATGTCGCGGCCGTCCGAGAGCAGCAGGATTCGTTTTGCGATCCCCTCACCCTCGTCGAGGCCGCGGAGCGACTTTCGCGCCTCTTCGAGGCCCGCGTAGATGTCGGTTCCGCCGCGAGTCTCGATGTCGTCGAGATAGTCCTCGGCCTCACTGCGATCGATATCGCCCCATCGGGTCGCGTCCATGATGACGTCGACCTCGGTATCGAACGTGACGATACTCAGGTAGTCCTGGTCGTTCAACAACCCGAAGACGAGATTCGTCGCGTTGCGAACCTGGTCCATCTTCTTGTAGGACATCGAGCCGCTGCTGTCGATACAGAGCGCGATGTGTCGCTCGGTCGGTTCGTCGTGTGCCTCCTCGTCCGGTTCGATCGTGAGCTCGCAGGTGATTCCGCCGCCGTTCTCCGGTACGTACGGTCGATTGAGTTCCACTGAGAAGTCGGTCGTCATTGCGGTAACTGATCATACGTCTCAGGAAGATCTGATAACTTTTTCGCTGGTATTTGGCGTACGCTGACACGACAACGGTCCGTGATGGCCGAGAGAAACCACGCTATCCCGGGACGGCAAGTTAACGCCACTCACGGGCTGTGGAGCCGCGAGCACCGCTTCGCACGCGGCGACTCGAGTCGCCAATCGTACGACACGCCGTTCGTACTACAGGATCACGTCGATTTCGGCACGGTCGGCGAGTTCGAGCGTGTCACCGTCCTCGAGTTTCGCGTCGGAACCGTCCATGGCAGTCCCGTTGAGTTTCGTTCCGTTCGTACTGATATCGGTCACGTAGAAGCCGTCGTCTTCGACCGAGAACTCGAGGTGGTCGCCCGAGAGGTACCGGGCTTCCTCGCGTCCGCCGCTGGCGGCGACCAGATCGGCGAGCCACTCCTCGTCCCGTCGGCCGAACACGTCTCCGTCACCGAACGTGTACTGTTCGCCGTCGATCTCGAGCGTGACTTCCTCGGGGACGGCGTCGTCGTCACCGTCGTCGCCGTCGTCGCCGTCGTCGCCGTCGTCACCGTCGTCGACCGCTCCACCCTCGCGGACCGCGTCCAGATCCGTTCCACAGCCCGGACAGAACGCCTCGTCGTCGACCGAGTTGCCACAGTCCGGACAGGCGGTGAGTTCCGCCGACTCGTCCTCGTCCGCCTCGCTCTCGTCTTCCTCGTCCTCGAGTTCCGCACCGCAGTTCGGACAGAACGCTGCCGACGCGTCGACCGCCGAGTCACACGACTGGCACTCGATCGTCGCCGGGTCGTCGGCGTCCGCCTCGTCCTCGGCGCCTTCGACATCGGCTCCGTCGTCGTCCTCGTCTTCGGCGTCATCCGCGTCGGCTTCGGCCTCGTCCTCCTCGTCCTCGGCGTATTCTACCTCGACCGAGTCGTCGTCGGCCGGTGCTTCGTCGCCGGTTTCGTCCCCGTCGCCGTCCCCTCCGGTACCGTCGGCGTCGTCGGCCGGTGCTTCGTAGTCCGGGTGTGGCGTATCACAGTTCGGACAGAATCCGCCGTTCGGAGATGGATCGAACGTCGTTTCACACGAGACGCAACTGAATTCGGTTTGTTCTGCCATGGTATTCAGCGCACTTTCTCAGTCACAATAGAAAAAAGTATGCCAGAACGAAAGTGGGGTCTGGCTTACTATTACGCTATCTTGTGATTACGAATGGAGTCGTAGAACCACTTACGAGTGGAGACGCGAAGCCACGGGCCGCTGCGTGCGATTCCGGGAGCCGATATCAACAAACACTAATTATTTACGTCAGACACAAGATATCGAGATACGATGCGCCTCCCGAACCGATCAGGTAACGATCACGAAACACTCGTTCTTCTGGAACTGGTGGCGGTCCCCATCGCGCTACTGGTGACGTTCTTCACGCTGGCTCTCGCCGAACTCGTCGCCGTCGTCCTCGGCGTCGCGACCGACGCCGTGGCAACCGGTGACACGGTTCTGGAAGTCGGACACGCCGTGATCGGGTTCGGGACGCTGCTGGTGCTCGTCAGCGGCGGTGGATTCCTCGTCGCCGGCTATCGGTACTGCTTCGAATCGTGGTTCGACGACGTCGAACCGCTCCCCGTGGTACTCGTTCCGGTCCTCGGCCTCGCCGTTCCGATCGGGTACGCGATCTGGGATACCGGCTCGCTACAGCTGTCGTCGTGGCTGTTTTTCCCCATCGCGATCGCGGCGAACGCGCTGGCGTTCCGAACCGTCGCGATCGACTCGCTCCGCGAGGACCGCGAGGACCGCGAACGAACGAGTTTCGTCGCCGCCTCCCTCACGGCGCTCCCGGCCGTCGTCGTACTGGTCGACTTCGCCATCGGAATGCTCGGTTCGGAGCGACCGGTCGCACGGACGCTGGACGGAGTCGTGGTCGGAACGAGTGCCCCGATGGCACGGGCCGTCGTGATCGCCGTTCCGCTTCTCGTGACAGTACTCTACGGCGCCGGGAGGCTCTACAGTACGCAGTCACGGTGGGACGGACCCGACTGGTCGATCCCGCGCCTCCGGAATTCGCTCTTCGACCTCGTGTCGCGAGTTCGGTCGAACACGTCGGGTCGACAGCTCAGCGGTGCCGGTGCCGGCCGGGTATCCTCGAAGTCGGCTCGATCGTCCGACAGATCGGCCGCGAGCAGCGCACCGTCGGCCCCGAGGTCGAGCGCCAGTCGCTCGAACGTGGTGGTCCCGTCCAGTCCGGGATCGACGCCCAGTCATCGCGACGGGTCGAGTTCGGACGACAGCGACGATTCGAAGCCGTCGAACGGGCGCGCTTCGGACACGTCGAAGGAAGACGAACGGTCCACGAGCGCCACGGACACGTCGAAAGGGAGCGATCGGTCCGCGAGTGAAGACCGCGGGGACGCTAGCGCGGACGACGGCTCGACCACCGACGGAACCGGCTCCGACACCCGGATATTCGTCGACGACTTCGATCAGTACGGTCCCGACCAGACGCCCGTCGAGACGTGTCCCGAATGCGAGGAAGAGATCCCCTCGGACGGGGTCTACAACTTCTGTCCGTTCTGCGGCGGCCAACTCTGACCGGCGAGCGGATTCGTCGCCGAGCGTGCCACGTCAGCAGCGAAGGCGTCGCCGGTCACTCCTCGTCCTCGGCACGTTCGCGAAGCCGGCGTTTCTGCCGGCGTTCGGTCACGTGATCGACTCCGTCGGCCAACTCCTCACGGACGGCGTCCTCGAAGGCGTCGACCTCCTCGAGGAACTCCCCCGAGAACTCCTCGACGAGTTCGAACGTCCACTGGTCGCTGATCGCGCCCGATGGGAGGTGGTCGTCGCGGAGCGCGTCGGCCCACTCGTCGTGCCCCGCCTCGCGGAGCCGCTCCTCGGCGTCGCTCATCCGGTCCATCGCGTGCCCGAGCTGGTGGTGGAACTCGAGCAGGCTCCCGTAGGCCCGGTGGACGTACTCCATGCCGAGTTGCATGTCGTGGAGCGCCTCCTGTTCGGCGTCGGTCAACTCGAGGTCGTCGGGATCGGTCGTCATCCGCGCCAACCGACCACGAACCCCTCAAAAGAGGTTTCAGGCCCGGCAACCGGTTCCGCTTCTCGAGGAGCCGGTCGAATCGACGTGAACCGACCGTCCCCGCCGGCGATCGGCGCAGGCGCTCGTTCCGATCGGCTACTCGACGCCGATCGGGACGGCGGTCGACTCGGCCGCCTGCAGTTCCGCGCGCCGTTTGAGTTCGCGAAGCATCCGGCGTTCCATGACGAAGTGAGCCGGTTCCCAGACGAGGTAGTCGATCGCGGCGTCGAGTCGCGAGGACGGCTCCGGCGACCACATCCGGGCCACGAGCCGCGTCGTTCCCTCGTCGATCTCACGCAGCACGAACGCCCAGGTCCACGTCGGCGAGTCGACCGGCGGTTGGAGGACGATCGCTCGCTCCTCCTCGAGGTGGACGACCTCGGGCGCGGATTCCGGCGTCGTAATCGGGTAGTCCTCGGGTGCCAGCCGGACGGTGTCCCCCTCAGCTAACTCCTGGTACTCCGGGACGATTCGATCGACGGTGTGGATGTCCGCGCCGACCAGGTTCTCGAGGACGTCGTAGCTGTAGAACCCGCCCCGGTTCTGGCCGATCTGGACGAGCCACCGCCAGACCGCGTCGGGAGCCGCGTCGATCTCGATCGCGTGTGTCACCCGCGTCGCCGGTTCCGGGGCGAATTCGTCGCCAGGAAGCGCGCCGACGGCCTCTCGCGGCGTCGTCCCCCACTCCCGGTGCCACGGTCGAACGCGGTTGTGGTACCCTGCGGCGATCGAGACGGCGGCGAGGAGCCACGGCCAGCGCCGGCGCGACGTTCCGATCGGTTCCCCGTCGAATTCGCCGTCCATCCCGTCCAGACCGTCGCTCGCCGGCGCCGATCGCGTCGCGTCTCGATCACCGGCACGTTCTTCCGCGTCGGTTCGCATGCGCTCCAGGGCTCGCTGCATCAGATAGCCGGCGAACGGACCGATGAGCCGCCAGTACCGACGGAATCGCCGTCGGGACTCGTCGTCCGTCGTCGCCGTCCGCGCCTCGTAGGTGAGCAGCGTTCGCCGCGCGCCGTAGGGCCGAACCGACAGACTCACCGCGAGTTTGGCGTAGCCCGGTTCGTCGAACGCCGCGAAGGCGTCGGGATCGACCTCGCGCCACTCGATCGACGGCCGCCAGAACGTTCCGACGGAGCCGAAGACGAGTTCCGCCCCCGGACGCTCGTCGATCAGGAACCACTCGTCCGACTCGCCGAGGCGATCGATCGTCAACTCCTCCGGAAACTGTGCCGGTTGCGTCCCCCGTATCCGGTGGCCGAGTCGGGCCGGCAGATCCCGGAGGCGACTCAGCGCGCGAACGACGGGACCGGTATCCATCATATCGGCTTCGACCGTCGCCCGGTAGGTCGTCTCCGGATCGGCGACGACGACCGCGTGGCGGTGCTGGGTGACGTCGTACTCCGGGAGGTGACGATCGATCAGCAGCGCCGAGTCGGCGGCGTCGAGTCGGGACCCGCCGTCGGGTCGGGTCCGGGTCAGTGTGTGCACGAGCGGTCCAAACATACCGGCCGTACTACGCTGGCAGGGACCATAGAGGGAGAGTCTCCTCGAGTCGCCGTCGCCGGACCGAGGCGGTCCGATTCAGAGCAGCGTCGCGAACTCGGCCGCGAACGCCTCGACCGCGTCCCAGTCGGTGTACTCGTGATCCCGCGAGACGTCGGTGTCGCCGCCCGACTTCCGGGCGATGCGGCGCATCACGAACCGTTTGAGCAGCCCATACTCGCTGTACTTCAGCGCCCCCGCAACGGCCAGCGTCCCGTCGGGATCCCAGCCCGTTTCTTCGAGAAACTCTTCGAGGAGGCCCTCGGCCGCCGATCGGGCCTCGGGGTCGGCCGACGCACTGGAGAGGCTCACGGAGAAGAACGCCGACGGGAGCCGGTTCAGCGTCGTCTGCTGGTCGTGCACGAAGTCGGTGACGTACTGCTGGTGTGAGCCCATATGGATCGATCCGCCGACGATCACGCCGTCGTAGGACCCCGGTTCGAGGCCTGCAGGCGGGTGGTTCAGGTGGACGAGCGTCACGTCGTGGCCCTCGGCCGCGAGGACGTCGCCCATCCGGTCGGCGATAGTCGCCGTCTGTCCCTCGGTCGAACCGTAGGCGACGAGGATCCGGGTCACCGGCGGGCACCTCGATCGGGATCGTCGAAGTCGGGGCCGAACGTGGGGCGGGGGCAGGAACCGGATCGGTCGAGTCTCATACCCACTCGTTCGGGCTGGAAGACGATCAACGCACCTCCGTCGCAGATACGCGCGTGTTCGGGCCGATCGATTTGGATCGAGAGGCGCTCAGTCGACCCCGATCGATACCGTCGCCCCGAGTTCCGGCGCGCTCGCGTCGAACTCGTCCGCCCGCAGTTCCGCGGCGAATGCCTCGCAGCGATCGCCGTGATCGACGAGCACCTCGCTGTCCCGGTAGGATTCGAGGAGCGACAGGAGCCCCGTGCGATCGGCGTGCGCAGAGAAGTCGTACTGTTCGACCTGCGCGCTCACGGGCATCACCCGGCCGTCGATCTCGGCGGTCCCGGTCTCGAGCAGGTCGCGGCCGGGCGTCCCGTCGACCTGATAGCCGGTCATCGCGATCTTGTTCGTCGGATGCCGACGGATCTCGGGGATGTAGGTCATCGCGGGGCCGCCGGACAGCATTCCGCTGGTCGTGACGATCGCTGCCCGCTGGTCGGTGATTCGCTTTCGTTGGCCGTTGCGCCCGGTGACGAACCGTGCGTGGGACTTCGCTCGCCGAAACGCGTCCGCGTCGCGGAGGAACTCGGGATACTGCTGGAGCATCTCGGTCACTCGTTTTCCCATTCCGTCGACGTAACACGGGACGTCGTGGGCGTCACAGATGAGCAACATCTCCTGAGTTCGGCCGATCGCGAACGCCGGGACCACGACCGTCCCGCCCTCCCAGAGCGTCGTCTCGACGCTCTCGACGAAGCGTTCCTCCACCGCGGACCGGTCCTCGTGTTCGACGTCGGAGTACGTACTCTCGCAGACGACGACGTCAGCGGCGGGTCGTGCGGTAGACCCCGAAACCAGGCGCTGGTCGTCGGTGTGGAAGTCACCCGTATAGAGGAGTCGCGTGTCCCCGTCGTCTACGAGCACGTGAGCGCTTCCCGGGATGTGCCCCGCGTTGTAGAACGTCACCTCGTGGCCGGCCGCGTCGAACGGTTCTCGATACCCGTGGGTCTTCGAAACCTGCGTGACGCGCCTGAGATCGGTCTCGGTGAACGGACAGTTGTACGATCCCCCGTGGAGTTTGAGCGTGTCCCGTGCGAGGGTCAGGGTCAACTCGTAGGTCGGCGGGGTCCAGTGAATCGGGGGACGGGAGTCACCGGAGAGCAGCGCAGGGACCGCGCCGACGTGATCCAGATGGCCGTGAGAGACGACGACTGCGTCGGGGGACGGCGTTTCGATCGGAAACTGCGGCGGGTTGTCGGTCAGCATCCCGAAATCGAGGAGAAGAGAGTCGTTCACGAGAACGGCGCTCCGGCCGATCTCGCGAGCGCCACCGAGAAACTGAATGTCCATTACCGACGGTATACTCCCGACCCGTTTTTCTTCGTCGGTTTTCCCTCGCCGGTCCCCGACCGACCGATCGCTCCTCGAAACGGCGGCGATCGGGTTCTCCCGGCCGATCCGAGCGCAACTGTCCTCGACATTCTCCCCGCCCTTCAGGGCGGGGACTTTCTCCTCGACGTTCCGTGAGCAAGCCATACACCCTTCGTCCGTCGTCGCGTAGTCGTACCGACGAGGGTAGTTCATGGACGATCACAGGGAGTCCCCCAGCGACGGAGATTCGTCCGACCGGCACTCGAGTCACGACGGTCACGACGAACCCGCGGGCGGGCGGGAATCGCCCCGTGACGAGCGGGACGAACCGCGCGTCGAACAGTCGATGCTGGAGGAAGAGGCCGAAGACGCCGACGAGGGCGAACGGGAGGTCGACGAGCAGTACGGCCACGAGGAAAGCCACGACGGACGCGGCGGGGGGAGCCACGATCACGACGGTCACGGCGGTGGTGGCGGGATGCACGAGGGCCACGAGCGGATGTTCCGGCGGCGGTTTTTCGTCTCGACCTTGCTCTCAGTACCGGTACTGCTGTACAGCGAGACGCTCCAGGCGTGGCTCGGCTTCTCGGTGCCGGCGTTCCCCGGCAGCGAGTGGATCAACCCGGTCTTCGCGGTGATCGTCTTCGCCTACGGTGGCGCCCCGTTCCTTCGCATGGCCGTCCCGGAACTCGAGGATCGCACACCGGGGATGATGACGCTCATCTCGATGGCGATCACCGTCGCGTTCGTCTACAGCCTGGCGAGCGTCGTCTTGCCGACCGAGTCGGCGTTCTTCTGGGAACTCGTCACGCTGATCGACATCATGTTGCTCGGCCACTGGATCGAGATGCGGTCCGTCCGCAGAGCGTCCAGCGCGCTCGACGAACTCGCGAAACTCCTCCCGGACACTGCCGAACGCATCACCGACGACGGCGACACCGAGACGATTCCCGTGAGCGACCTGGAGGAAGGCGATCTCGTTCTCGTCCGTCCCGGGGCGAGCGTCCCCGCCGACGGCGTCGTTCAGAGGGGCGACTCCGACGTCAACGAGTCGATGATCACCGGCGAGTCGAAACCGGTGTCGAAGGAACCGGGCGACGAGGTGATCGGCGGCACCATCAACGGTGACGGGAGCCTTCGCGTTCGGATCAGCGCGACGGGTAACGAGACGACGCTGGCGGGCATCATGCGCCTCGTCGAGGAAGCCCAGGAGAGCAAATCCCAGACGCAGCAACTCGCCGACAGGGCAGCAGGGTGGCTCTTCTACGTCGCCCTGGCTGCGGCGATCGTGACCGCCGTCGCGTGGACCGTCGTCGCTTCGTCCACTGCCACGGTCGTCGAACGGGTCGTGACCGTGCTGGTGATCGCCTGTCCCCACGCGCTCGGACTCGCCATCCCGCTGGTCGTCGCGATCAACACGTCGCTCGCGGCGCGAAACGGGATGCTGATCCGCGATCGGATCGCCATGGAGCAGGCCCGGAACCTCGACACGATCGTCTTCGACAAGACCGGGACGCTCACGAAGGGCGAACAGGGCGTCGTCGACGTCGAAACGGTCGGCGACGTCGACGAGGACGAGGCGCTCGCACTGGCGGCCACCGTCGAGGGCGACTCCGAACACATGATCGCCCGAGCGATTCGTGAAGCCGCCGACGAGCGGGGCGTCACGGCGGGAACCGCGACGGACTTCGAGGCGCTCAAGGGCCGCGGCGTGCGTGCGACCGTCGACGGCGACACGGTACACGTCGGCGGCCCGAATCTCCTGTCACACCTCGATACCGACGTCCCGTCCGAGTTGTCGGCGTTCGCAGAACGGGCCGGCGAAAACGCACAGACGGTGGTCTATCTGGTCCGCGAGGGCGCACGAAGTGAGCCCTCGAACGAGCGAGCGGGAGCGAAGCGACACGCGACCCGCGAGGGCGAGCCCAGCGATCCCTCGAACCGAGTGAGCGGAGAAACCGCGAGCCGCGAGGGCGAACTCGTCGCAGCGTTCGCTCTCGCGGACGTCGTCCGCGAGGAGAGCTACCAGGTCGTCGACGCGCTCCACGAACTCGGCATCGAAGTCGCGATGCTGACCGGCGACTCCGAAGACGTGGCCCACGCCGTCGCCGACGACCTCGGCATCGACACGGTCTTCGCGGAGGTATTGCCCCAGGACAAGGACGAGAAGGTGACCGAACTCCAGGAGCAGGGCAAGTTCGTGGCGATGGTCGGCGACGGCGTGAACGACGCGCCCGCACTGACGCGCGCCGACATCGGCATCGCCATCGGGTCCGGGACGGACGTCGCCGTCCAGTCGGCGGACATCATCCTCGTTCAGAACAACCCGATGGACGTCGTCCGCCTCGTGAAACTGAGCTCGGCCAGTTACCGGAAGATGCAGGAGAACCTCGTCTGGGCCGCCGGCTACAACGTGTTCGCGCTTCCGCTCGCGGCGGGCATCCTCGCGCCGATCGGGATCCTCCTCTCACCCGCGATCGGCGCCCTGCTCATGTCGCTCAGTACGGTGATCGTCGCGATCAACGCCCAGTTCCTCCGTCGGGTCGATCTCGACCTCCCGAGTTTGCCGGGGGTGTCCGCACCGCAGAAACCACAGCCAGCGGACTAGCGGAGCCACATCGGGTCATCCTCGACCGTCGATCGAGATGCACATCGCGGGCGACGCGCTCCCGACTCGTTCCGTTCGAACGGTACTCCGCCGCATTCGCGACCGAAATCGACGGACCATTGTGTCGAAAGCAGGTACGTGATTGGCATCGAGGACGACAGGATCGTAGTGACACGATCGCGGAAAGCGAACGCGGACGGCGGCGGCGGAAGCGAGCCACGGCGGACGAACGATACCGCAGTAGCGTTGACGTTCCCTGACCCGATAACAGGATGAACGGTGGGTACTTCCTTCTCGGCGTCGTTCTGCTCGGAAGTGTTACCGTCGACCTCCTCTGGACGACGCTCTGGATCTCGGAAGGTGCCGGCCCACTAACGTCCCTGCTGATGGCGCGGACGTGGCAGGTGCTACGGACGGTCGGGCCTCGAAACGATCGCCTTCTCAGTCTCTCGGGACCGTTGATTCTCACGCTCGGCCTCTCGGTGTGGATCGTCCTCCTGTGGGGCGGCTGGACGCTTGTCTTTGCCAGTGGCGAGCACGCCCTCATCGATACGCTGCACCGGGGGCCGATCACCTGGGCTGATCGGGTCTATTTCGCCGGGTACGCGATATTCACGCTGGGAATCGGTGATTTCGCTCCGAGAGGGGATCTGTGGCAGCTACTGACCATCCTGGCGTCCGCGAGCGGGCTCCTCTTTATCACGTTGAGCATCACGTACATGCTGTCGCTCCTCGATGCCGTCACGCAGAAGCGTTCGTTCGCCGGTACCGTGAGCGGACTCGGCACGACGAGCGAGGAGATCGTTCGAACGAGCTGGGACGGGGACGGTTTTCGCGGACTCGATCTGCCGCTAAACGCGATCACGACGCAGCTCAATACCCTTACAACGAACCACAAGGCGTACCCGATCCTTCACTATTTCTACAGCCAGCAACCGAACGAGGCATCGGTACTCGGTATCGTGATTCTGGACGAAGTATTGACGCTCCTCCAGTGTGGCGTCCCGGAAGAAGCGCAACCCGACGCGATTCTCGTCCGGAGTGCTCGGACGAGCGTTCAGAACTACCTCAGGACGCTTCAGCACACGTTCGTCGAACCCGCAGACCGGACGCCGCCGGCGCCCGACATCGGGCGTCTCCGCGAGGGAAACGTTCCGACGGTCTCGGACGACGAGTTCGCCTCGTCCCTCGACGAACTGAGCGATCGTCGACGAATTTTGCTCGGTCTCGTCGACTCCGACGAGCGCGGCTGGCCCTCCCGGGACGAGTCCGATGCCG
This sequence comes from Halosolutus halophilus, assembly GCF_022869805.1. Lineage (NCBI taxonomy): Archaea > Methanobacteriati > Methanobacteriota > Halobacteria > Halobacteriales > Natrialbaceae > Halosolutus > Halosolutus halophilus. The sequence goes on from NZ_CP094974.1 coordinate 3,854,484, forward strand.
CCACTGCGTGACGGGTCCGGTAACTCCCGGCGGCGAGTTCGACGCGGGCACGCATCGGCGTCGCCGTCGAACGCGGCTGTTACAGTGGAAGCAGTGTGAACGCCCCAGACCGCAGTCGTGGGAGAGGTCAGACCGGATCGTCGGGATCGTGTTCGGCCGCCATTCGCGCAGCTTCGTCGGCGTACCGGTCCTGTGCGGCCGTCTCGTCGACGGTTTCGAGGTTGTCTTCGGAGACGTCTTTGGCGGCAGTCACCGACTCCATGTCGACGGCCTGCGATGCGAGTTCCTTCCGGAAGACCCGATCACCCTCCGGGGTCGCATACTTGAGTACGATGAGGTCGCGGTTGTTGTATCCTCGCTCGACGAGCCACACGCGGACGTCGTCCGACTCCGGTGGCATGGCAACCAAAACGAGAGGCCCGCGTTTAGGCGTTTGGCCGTAAACGCCGCGATCCATCCCAGAAGCCTCACGACCGCTTCCCAGTGGTGTATTCCCACGAGTCAGTATAGGAATCGTAGAGCCGCCGGACCATGCCGACGTCGGAGAGCAGTTTGGCCGCGGTCGTCGGCCGTCTCGCGACCCGGCGGATCACGGTTGCAGGTCGTCGTGTGATGTCGTCGATCGTCAGACCGTCGAGGGTCTCCGCGACGGCTGCTAACAACTCGGGATTTTCGTGTTCGACCCAGACGCCGCGCATCAGGTGAGCGAGCCGGTACTCCGACTGCATCAGATCGTACAACGCTCGTGGATACGACGACTCGTTCCCGGCCCCGAGTAGGTCGGTGAGGAGATACGCCGATCTGATCCCCTGACAGATTCCCTCCCCTTGATACCGATTGGCGATTCCGGCTGCATCACCGACGAGAAACACGTTCTCCTCGGGATAGTACGCGTTGGCAGGGTCGAGGCTCGGACCTTTCGGAATCGTGTAGATGTTGACTCGGTCCCGTTCCGGTATCGGGAACCCGTTCCGCTCGGCAGCAGCCTCGAGCGCGGCGAAATAATCGTCCGGGCGCCGGTCACCCGCCCACCCGATTCCGACGTTCGCGTGGCGTTCGGACTTCGGAAACGACCAGGCGTAGCCGACGTATCCCTCGAAAAAGATGCGCGGCCGGTTCACGTACGCCGAGAAGTCGCCCTCGACGGTCGCGTTGAGAGCGACCATATCGCCCGTGTAGTCTCGCGTTTTCCCCTTCGATTTGAGCGTCAGGGAGGGCTGGCCCGACGCGTCGACGATGTAGTCGTACGTCTCCACGATGTCCGCGTACTCGTCCGGTGAGACCGATCGTCCGGTGCGGAATTCGACGCCCCTGGACGCGAGGTGGTCCGCCCACCGTCGTTCGACGACGTCTCGCTCGCAGATGTATCCGGGTGCACATCGCAAGTTCGACGTCGACAGCGGACGCGCCTCGATCGGGCGAGCAGTGCCGTCGTAAACGCGGAGCTGGAACCCGTCGACGTCGTTGACGAATCCGTTCTCGGGCGTCTTCTCGAGCGGTACCAGCGTCGCATCGTTTATCGCCTCGCCGCAATCGACTCGCTTCTCGTCGTACTCCTGTCGCTCGTAGACGGTCACCTGAGAAACCGATGGTAAATCGTTCAGTCCCGTCGCTGCGGCGAGTCCGGACACTGAGCCGCCGATAACTGCTGCTGTAGACCGAGTCCCGTTCATCACTGTTCGATCCCTCGACGGAATCATTCCCGTCGAAGGCAAAGAGACTAGTTGTCACATCGCGGTGCTCGGGATCAGGAAGTCCCGTCCGAGCGCGCCGGCGTACCGTTCGCCGACCCGGTCCGGAACTGGGCGAGTCCGACGAGATAGACGTCGAGCAGGCAAACGACCAGCACGGCGAGCGGGAACGCGACGTCGGTGTAACTGACCGTGTCGAACTGCAACGCCGCGACGACGAACGGGTCGCCCGGTTCGAGCGCACCCGAAAGCGTCCGCGCACTGAGGAACGCGAGCGCGAGGACGTAGCTGCCGAACCAGGCCGCCCCACGCTTCCACTGGCCGAGATAACAGTGCCCGAGGCCGGCGACGAACACCGACAGGAGGTACGCTGGCCAGAGCGGACGGGTCGGTTCACTCATCGGTTCCCCTTCGAGGTCCAGCGCAATCCGTGTTACCCTCTCGAGCAGTGCCACGGGACCCGGCGTCGGAACGATGCAGGCCGCTCGGCGGAATTGCAGCCTTTCGATCGTCGATCGCGCTGGTCGAGGACGATGGCCGCCGGTCTCAGTCACCGGGTTCGGGCGTCGCAGCGGGTACGTCGTCGGTGACGACGTTGTCGGTCCAGGTCCCTCGCAGGAACCACGCGGCCGTCGTGATCGCCGACGCGACGTACGAGATCGCGACGGCGTACCAGACCCCGGTCACGCCCATATCGAAGACGACGATCGCGATCGCCGCGATCGGAATGCGAAACAGCCACAGTTCCTGGATCGACAGCACCATCGCGGCGCGCGTCGAACCGCTCCCGCGGAGTCCGCCGAGCAGGACCTGGAAGACCCCGAGGAAGACGTACGAGGGGCCGGCGATCAGGACGTACGCGGCCCCGTATTCGATTACTTGCGCCGACTCCTCGCCCTCGATGAAGACCGCCGTGATCTCCTCGCCGAACGGATACGCCGCCGCGACGACGACGGCGAAGATGGCGACGATCATTACCGAACTGAGTTTGACAGCGCGTTTGGCTCGGTCGACCTGCTCCGCGCCGAGGTTCTGGCCGACGACGGTTTCGGTCCCGCGTGCGAGCCCGAGCGCCGGGAGGAACATCAGCGAGGAGAGGCGGTTGACGATCCCGTACGCCGCGACCGCGTCCGTCCCGGCCAGCGCGATCAGCGCCGTGAGGACGGTGAGCCCGAACGATCGGACGCCCTGTTCGGTCGCCGTCGGCGCGCCGATGTCGATGATCTTCCGGACCGTCTCGGCCTGCAGCCGCAGGTCCGACAGCGACGGATCGAGCCCGACCCGTCCGGAAAAGAGCAGGAAGAGGCCGATACTGGCGGCCACCCCGCGAGAGAAGATCGTGGCGACGGCGGCCCCCGCGACGCCGTAGCCGTCGAACCCGCTCAGTTCGTACAGCGTGGCCTCCAGCCCCGTCGCACCGAACCACGCGAAGAGGGGGTTCTCACTGAACCCGAGGATCAGGACCGGATCGATGATCACGTTGAGGGCGACGCTGACGATCATCAGGTACAGCGGCGTGCGCGTGTCCCCCCACCCGCGAGAGAGCGCGTCGAAGATGAAGAACCAGAACATGAAGCAGACGCCGACGAAGATGATCCGGGTGTAGGAGACGGCGTAGACGAACGCGTCACTGCCCGGTTCGGCGCCGATCATGCGCATCAGCCACGGTGACAGGGCGTAGCCCACGATCGCGAAGGCGATCGCGACGAGCGTGACGAACGAGAGCGTCTGTCCGGCGACGTGCGACGACTTCGCGACGTTCCCCGCGCCCTTGTGCTGGGAGACGAGGACGGTTCCCGCGACCGTCAGTCCACCGCCGACGCTGACCATCAGGAAGACGATCGCCCACGAGTAGGAAAGCGCGGCGACGGCGTCGCCGCCGAGCCGCCCGACCCAGTAGGTGTCCGCGAGGTTGTAGCCGACGTGCAACAGTTGGCCGGCGACGATCGGTGCCGAGAGCACGACCAGCGGTTTGAACAGGTCGCCGTCGGTAACGTCGACGGATCGATCGCCAGAGTCGCTCATTCGCCCTCGGTCTCGTCGGCGTCGGTTGCACGCCCGTTCTCGTCGGCGTCGTCGGCTACGCGCCCGTCATCTTTCTTGTTCCCGTCGTGATCCGCATCGTCGTTCTTATTCACGTCGTGATCCGCATCGTCGGGCCCCTCGTCCGTCAGGCCGAGGGTGATCTCGAACCCGTCGTCCGCCGCACCGGTCGGCGTCGTCGTCGGCCGCCGATCGGCCGGGAACGTGACGTCGTCGGCGAGGATGTCCGCGAAGACGGCGCCGACGGTGCCCGATCGGACGGCATCGAGGTAGGTGTCACAGCCGAGCGTCAACTGCCGGATGCGAGCGCCGTCGAAGGCAGCGATCAGCAATGCGGCCGTCTCCTCGGGATCGTGCTCGTGGAAGTCGCCGGACGCGATACCGTCCCGCAGGATGTCCTCCAGCGTCTCGCGAAGTCGTTCGTCGCTCCGTCGCAGTTGTTCGCGGTACCGCTCGTTGTACGGTGCCTGGGCCCGCAGTTCGAGCAGGGCAGTGTGAAAGGAGCGACGGTCGTCGTCGCCGGCCCCGTAGAGGAACCAGTCGACGAACGTCGCCAGCCGTTCGACCGGCGGGCGATCGCTGACAGCCGCGACGCGCTCGTCGAATCGCTCGACGAGGTACCGGATGAAGTCGGCGACGAGGTCCTCTTTGGAGTCGTAGTGATAGAACAGCAGCGACTTGCTCTTGTCAGTCCTATCGGCGATGTCCTGGGCGGTGAGGTCGGTGTACCCGCGGTCACACAATGCCTCGTAGGTCCCGACCATGATGGTCTCGCGAACGTCCGGATCAGTCACTAACTGACTAGGTAGTCAGTGTAGCAAAAGGGGTTTCGGTTCGAAACAGTTCGTGAAGAGAGGTCCGGGCCGCTACGCCCGGTACTGCCTGATCCCGAACCGACCGTAGCCGCCGTAGGCGAGCTCCAGCGAGCCGATCCACCAGTTCCACCGTTCGGGCGGGCCCCCGTCCGGAGCGTCGGACAGTTCGTCGACGACGACGCGAGTCGTGAGATCGACCCCCACATCCTCGTGGTACTGCCCTGAGTCCGCGAGATCGACGGCTTGCCGGACGACGACCCGTGACTGGGCCCTCGTGCCGCCGAACTCCTCGCGCAGTCGGCTTTCGAGTCTCTCCGGATCGATCGCCATACCCGTACGTGGGCGGTGTGAGTCCTAAATCCCACCGCCCACGGGGCGGGCTGTCGTGTCCGCACGGAACGGGACCCCGGGTTCGCTGCCCGTCGGGCCGTATGGGTTCCAGAGCCACTGCCGGAGACCGATCGGCCCCGTCGACAGCGGCCACGAGGGCGATCGACGGCCCGATCGTGGCCCTCGTTTCGATGTGTTTTTGAGCACCGACCGTTTTCTCCCGTGCATGGCAAGTTTCACTGTCGTCGTCGGCGACCCCGATTCCGGGTCGTCCTACCAACTCGAGGCGGAGGAACAGGACGCGAACCGGTTCATCGGCAAGTCGATCGGCGAGGAAGTCGACGGCGGATCGGTCGGACTCGACGGCTACACGCTCGAAATCACCGGCGGTTCCGACGAGGCCGGCCGACCGCTCACCCCCGAGGTCGCCGGGGCGAACCTGAAGGAGGTCTTGATGAAAGAGCGCCAGACGGGCTATCACCCGTCGCGTGACGGCGAGCGCCGCCGGATCACGGTTCGTGGCCGCGAGATCTCCGACGCCGTTGCGCAGATCAACGCCTCGATCGTCGACCGCGGGAGCAGCGACGTCGACGAGTTGCTGGGCGACGACGGCGACGAGTAACACCCCGCGTTCTCTTTCAACTCTCATCATGGCAGACCGCGTTTCGAGCGACCACCCGTCAGTGCGGACGGTTCGAGCGACGTGTGCGGAGACGCCAACCGGCCGCCGCCTGGATATCCCGACAGACGACCGCGACGCGTTCCCGACCGACGAGGTCGTCCGCGTCGTCCTCGACGGTGACGAACTGTTCGCACGCGTCGAGCGAGCGCTCACGGGGGACGACCTGTCGATCCCCGGCGTTTACGAGACCCCGGATCTGGCACGCGATCCGAGCGGCGGCACCGATCGGCTGTCGGCGTGGATCGACGATTACGACGTCCCGGCGGGCGGTTCGGTCCTCGTCGACGTCGTCGAACCCGACTTCCTCTACGGCCTCCGGGCCCCGGGGGAGTCGGCCTACTACGACGCACGCGAACCGCCGAGCGACAGCCTGTCATCGATCGCGGAGAACCTCGAAGACTAGCGATTGCGGTAGTGCGACCGCGACAGCCACCCGCGAGCCGCGACTGGACACCCTCGACCCGCCCGAGACTGCGGGCGCCCGTCTCGATCGGACGACATCCAGCGCGGTCACGGTCACGTCCAAGCCGGACGATGACGCGCCCTTTTTCCCCATCGAGCGAGGATCAAAACCCATGACAGATTCACGTGCGGAGTTCCTCGCCGGCCAGCGCCTGGAGGACGTGGCGTTGTTTCTCGCCGACTCGTTCGTCGACGACGATCGACTCGAGCAGTTCGGCGAGCGAGTCGACGGCGGCGTGCTGATCGTCGTCGACGGCGAACGTGGCCGGAGTGCCTTCCAGGCCGCGACGGGGACCGGCGCGATGGAGTTCGCGAAGTCCGCGATGCAACGGGAGAGTCCGATCGCCGACGATCTCACGGACGGCACCTGCCCCGACGAGGAGGGCGACGGGAACCACGACCCGCAGTTCATCTTCGCCTTCGCCGAAGCGCAAAACGAAGACGTCGGCGGCATCTACGCCGAAGGCGACGTCATCCACGCCTACGGACGGTGTGAATGCGGGGCGGCGTACTCCGATCGGTGGAACGCGAGCGATTCCGACGCCTGATCGCGAGTGGATCTCGTCCGGTCCGGCCCAGCCGCCGAGGACGAGATCAAGGACCAGCCTTTTGCGGGCGGATCGGCTAGTACTGGACAGTGAGCTCCTTCGAAACCCCACACGAGACTGATCGCGGGTTCGGCCTCTCGAGTCGCGAAGTGCAGGTGATCGGCGGGGCGAGCGCGCTGATGGCGATCAACGTCGCCCTCATGTACGTGATCGTCACGACGCCGTTGCGAGACGTCAACGAGTACCTGTTCGGGGTGGCACCGATCGTCGGCGTGCTCGTCTACGGGGTAGCGATCATGGCCGGCGAGTTCGTCGCCGAACGCGGCGTCAAGAACGGCGACACGGGAATCGCGTTCGTCGGGATGGTCATCTTACAACTCGCCTTCGGCGTCTTCGGCGCGGGGGTGCTCCGGTTTGCCCCGCGAGACACACACCTGACGATCCTCGGCGTGACGGCGATCGTTACCGCCCTGCTGACCGCGCTCATCTCCGGCTACGTCTACGCCCGATCGAAGACGTTCGAGAGTTGGGGCCGTTACGCCAATTTCTCGTTCATCGGCGGCATCGTCGCGATCCTCGTCGGCACGTTCGTCCAGCCCGCCCTGCTGGTCGGCTTCGTCCTGATCTTCCTCGGGTTCCTGCTGCGGCTGGGGTACGAGATCTGGCAGGTGCGCGACCAGCGCGACGCCTCGATCGGCCTCCAGACGATCGGGGTTTACATCGCCGTGGCCGGCGTGTTCGTCCACGTCCTGCAGCTCGTGTTGCGGTACGTGCTCTCACAGAAGTGATCGAGAACGCCGTCCCGGCTATCGAGTCAGTTCGACGGTCGATCGGCGATCGATTCGAATTCCTGGACGCGTCGGTCGCGTCGGTCTGCGATCGCCGCCTCGAGATCGTCGGCCTTGCTCGGTGGGCAGTATTTCGGCCACCTCGAGCGACGAGCGGTCGCCCACGACTCCCTCACGAACTCGAATCCAAAGTGCGGTTCCGGTGGTACAGACCGGTTACTCGTCGTCGCTCGCCCCAGCCTCGCGCTCGTCCGAGACGACGTCCCGGAACGCGTCGAGGATGACCTGCTTCGCGACCGAACCGCGGGTCGTCCAGTGGTTCGCGTAGTCGAGCATGTCGTCGTAGATGTCGGGCTTGCAGCCGGCGGCCTTGGGGTGGCCGCCGCCGTTTACCTTCCCAGCGACCTCGTGGCACCGATCGAACGCGTCGGTCCCCCGGATAGACGCGGAGCCGGCGGGTTTGACGATCACGGAGGCGTCAGCGCCCTCCTCGCGCATCGCCTCGGCGACCTCGTTCTGCGAACAGCGACCGTAGGTGGCGCCGACCGTGTAGCCGCCGATCTCGCGGAACTCGGCGCGACCGACGGCTCGATCGATGAGCGCTCGCTTCTCGATTCGGCGCTCGGAGACGAACTCCTGGACCCACGCCGGCAGATCGACGCCGTACTCGCGGACGACCTCGACGTACTCGGCGGGATCGGTCCAGTAGGCGTAGTCCGCGAGGTCGTCGCTGCGGGGGTCCTCGCGCAACCAGAGGTCGTGATCCCGCGTCACGGCGGCCAGTTCCTCGTACATCGGGCCGAACTCGTACTCGAGCGACCGGGAGACCACGTCGGCGCTACACTCCTCGTCGGAGTCGCCGACGACGAGGTCGACCCCGGCTTCGCGGACCGCCTCGGCGACCGCGTCGTCCCACTGGTGGTGGTCGTACCACGCGACCCGGGAGGCGGTGTCGACGGCCGCCGCGAGTTCCTCCTCGACGTACTCGTACCTGTCCGGGGCGAGGTCGCAGACGTAGAGGTCGATCCCGTCGTCGCCGTACTCGGCGACGCGAGCCAGCGCGTCCTCGACGTCGTGGGGACTCGCCGGAACGAGCGCGACCTCGTGGGGCGTCGGTTCGGGCGCGTCGAGCGGATCGTCGGCGTCGCCGGCGAGGACCGCGGGTTCCTCGACGTCGTCGATCGCGTCGGCTGCGTCGGTCGCGCTCGTCGACCCCGCACCGGCATCGTCGTCCGTCGACTCCGAAGCGTCGTCCGGTTCCGGAACGCGCGTGACGTCGTCGTAGGCCTCCCGGAGGAGCGCGACGCACGCCAGCCCGTCCGCGTCGGGATCGGCGATGACGGCGACCTCGGCCCCTTCGAGCGCGGCCGCGGTCTGCTCGTCCTCGAGATCGTCTTCGAGAGCGTCCGGCAGGAAGAAACCGGTACCCGGCAGCACGGACTTGCGGGCGATCGGCAAGTCGCCGCTGTCGATGAGTTCCTCGTCCATGAGGATCCCTGCGGGCCGGGCGGGGAAGTAACCGCCGATCTTCGCTTTCAGGACGCGTCTGCGACCGTCGCAGCGTGCCCCGCTCAGGCGTCGGCGGTCGACTCGTCGGCAGCGCCCTCGCCCGCGGGGTCGAGTTGCCGGACCGTCAGGACGGGCACCGGCGAGGTCCGGACGATCCGTTCGGCGACGCTCCCGAGCAGGAGCCGGTTCTCCCCGTGACGGCCGCGCGTGCCCGTCACGATCAGGTCGGCGTCTACCTCTCGGGCGTACTCGCAGATCTCGGCCGCGGGTCGTCCGTCCCGGACGGCGGTCGTCACCTCCCGATCGGCCCGCTCCTCGACCGTCGCGAGCGCGGCGTCGGCGGTGGTCTCGAGCGCAGTCCGCAGTTCCTCGCGAAGTTGCTGTGGCGAGGCGTCGACCTCGCTCGCGTCGACCACCGAGAGGGCGTGGACCTCGGCGTCGAAGCGATCCGCGAGATCGAACGCGACGTCGACGGCCCGTTTCACGCTCTCGGAGCCGTCCGTTGCGACGACGACCGTATCGAACATGGGCGGGAATTGCGCCCGTGACCGCTTAAACACCCCTGATCGATCCCGGTCGGCGACGGCGACGGCGGGATCGACGGATCGAACGACGAGAGCGACGGGGCCGCATCCGACGGACGGACCGGGAACCGTGGGGAGCCTTTTTGAGAGCGGAACACGCACTGGCGCGTATGGACGCCAGCGAGCCGTTCACCGTCGACACCGTTCTCGCACCGGTCGACGGGAGCGACGAGTCAGCCACTGCCGTCGAGTACGCCGTCGCCGTCGCCGATCGCTACGACGCCTCCGTGCACGCACTGTACGTGCTCGGCCGCGGCGTCGTCCGGGGATTAGACGCCGGCACGGTCGACGAAGGGGCCGTCGCAGAGAACACCCAGGACTTTTTCGACGAGATCGGTGCCGTCGCGGACGACCGCGGCGTCCCGCTGTCGACCGCCGTCGACGACGGCTTCTCCCAGACGCGCAAGACGCGCCACCCCGGCAACGTCGTCCTCGACACGGCCGACGCGATCGACGCCGACTTCATCGTCCTCCCGCGCGAACCGGTGACGGGGACCTCCGCCGAGGTGCTCGAGAAGGCCGCCGAGTACGTGCTTTCGTACGCCAGCCAGCCGGTCCTCTCCGTGTGAGCGGGTTTCAACCGGGAGGAGCACAGGCTCGAAACGTCGTGAACGCCTCGAAAGGACGGTCCCGAATCGCTAGCTCGCGTCTCAGTTCGAGAACTGCGACGGCTTATTCGAGTAAAATCGCCATCTCCTGTTCGAAGCTCTCGGTACCGGTCGCCTCGAAGCCGACGCGCCGGTAGAGGGCGATCGCCGGGTTGTTCCAGCGTTCGACGGTGAGCCAGACGCGATCGATGCCGAGGTCGCTCCCGCGGCCCAGCAGGTTCTCGAGGAGGACGGTCCCGATCCCGGCCCGCTGGTAGTCCTGCAGGACGAAGATCGCGAGTTCCCACTCGAGGTCGTCGCTCTCCTCGATCAGGGACGGGTCGTCGGCATCGGGAACGAGCATCGCGTGGCCGACCACGTCGCCGTCGTGGCGGGCGGCGACGTTGACGCTGTCCCCACCGATCGTCTCGAGCCAGTTGCGGATGCGCTGTTCGCCGGTCGGCGGAATCCCCTGCGCGCGGTCGGCCGGATCGAACTGGACGTACATCTCGACGACGTCGTCGAGCCCCTCGTCGACGTCGAGCGCGCGGACCTCGATCGTTCGGCCGTCACCGTCCTCGAACGTCGTCGGCGGCGACTGGAACGGGCCTACCGGCTCGTCGGGATACGGACGCGAACCCGACATGGTTATCGAACCAGTTTGACCGTGATCGGAGAGTTCAGTAGGACGAACTCGGTGATCGGGCCGAGCTGAATCTTCCCCATCGGGGAAAGCGTCCCGCCGCCGATGACGAGCTGATCGAACTCGCCCTGTTCCGCGTAATCAACGAGGGAACTGCCCGGCTCACCCTCGAGGCGTTCGATCGAGGCCTCGATCCCGGCCTCCGAGAGGAGGTCGTCCGCCTGCCGGTACATCTCGTCCTGCGAGCGGTCCGCTTCGGGTTTCTCGACGAGAGCGACGGTCAGGTCGTCGTCGGCCTCCGTCGTGCGCTCGATCGTCCGTCGGAGCGCCGTGACCGATTCGTCGCTTCCCGCGAGTCCCAGCAACACGTTCATGTATACGCGTGTGAGCCAAGAGACAAAAACCGTTGTGCCGTTCGCCCCCGGATCGGGGGCGGAATCGATCTGCGGGCGGCCCGGTCCGCGTGTCGTGTCACTGCCACCCGTATGCTGTAGATTCTACCGCACGCGTTGCGCGTGACGACGGCGTTAAGGGTATGTGGTGAATACGTTGACCGAATGAGTGACGCGGCGCTCGATGTCGTCGAGTTTCTGCTCACGACGAGCGTGTATTCGGACGACAGACGACTGGACGAGAACGACCTCCCGCCGTCGTACCGCCGAGTGTACTGGACCGGCGGCGTCGACGGCGACGAGAGCGAGAGCGGCGGTGAGCGCCACAGACCCGCCGGGATCAGTCGTCCGCTCTCGGTAACGAACAGCACCGCGCGCGAGGCGACCGACGTCGATCAGCCGTGGGCGGCCGTCTCCGAGCTAATGTTTACCGAGCGCGACGAGTTCTCGGGGACGATCACGCTCGCCGACAAGGACCTCGCAGAGCAGTGGTTCGTCGACCGCGTCGACGAGGAGCGGTTGCTCGAGAACCCGACGCTCGCGAGACACTTCGCCGAGCACGACGAGTTCGACGTCGACGTCGACTACGAGAAGGCGCGCGATCGGAACCGACCGATCCAGGCCGATCGGGTCTGGATCGACGGCCTGCTCGATCAGTACTTCGACGAGGAAGAGGACGAAGAGATGCTCGACCTCGTGGAAGTGCGCGCCCCCGAGGAGGTCGAGATGTCGCTGGACGACCTCGTATTGACCGACGATCAGGAGAACGAACTCGACAAGATCTCGAAGGCGATCGAACACCGCGACTACCTCAAGGACATCGGACTGCGCGAGATCGGCAAACTCCTGTTCGTCGGGCCGCCGGGGACGGGCAAGACCTCCACGGCGCAGGCGCTGGCCCAGGACATGGACCTGCCGTTCGTCGAGGTCAAACTCTCGATGATCACCTCGCAGTACCTGGGCGAGACGGCCAAGAACGTCGACAAGACCTTCGAGGTCGCAAAGCGGCTCTCGCCGTGCATTCTGTTCATCGACGAGTTCGACTTCGTCGCCAAGACCCGCAGCAGCGACGAACACGCCGCCCTCAAGCGCGCGGTCAACACCCTCCTGAAGAGCATCGACAACATCTCGCTCATCGAGGACGACGTCCTGCTCATCGGCGCGACCAACCACCCCGACCAGCTGGACGACGCGGCCTGGCGGCGATTCGACGAGATCATCAACTTCCCCAAGCCCGACCACGGCATGCGGGCCGACATCCTCCGGGTCATCACCCGGACCATGGACATCGACGAGTTCGACCCGGAACTCGTCGCCGAGGCGACCGCGGGGCTGACCGGAAGCGATCTCCGGATGGTCCTGCGCGAGGCCGTGCTCGAGGCCCTGACCGAGGACCGGACGCAGCTGACTCAGGACGACCTCATCGAGGCGGTCGAGGAGTTCGAGGAGCGCGACACCCTGAAGAACATGGACATGATGGGCGGCGATCACGACGCGCTGGTCGCCGGCGGCGATCTCGGGAAGGCGAGCGACGGCGGTGAGCCGCACGATCACGGCCACTCGCACGACCACGACCACGATCACGATCACTGATTTTTTGCGATCGCCGTCCGATACCGATCGTTCGTCACTGAGTCCGATCGATCGCCGATCGCGAACCGGTGACTCGGCTCGAATCGCGAGTGAGGGGAGACCTACTCGGTCTCGTCGACGGCGTCGCTCTCGTCGGCGTCGCCGAGCACCTTGGACGCGGCGTAGGCGGCCCCGCCCGCGACGCCGGCCGCACCGGCGGTAACTCCGAATCCGGGGACGGGGGACGATCCCTCGTCCTCGTTCTCGTCCCCGGCGCTCTCTTCGGCCGGATCGTCGGCCTCGACGACGTCTCCGATCGGGGCGAACGGAATGGTCGCAACCTCGTCCTCGGAGTAGTCGAGCGCCTCGGACTGGTCGACGTCGCCGGGCGTCACCATGTCGATGACGTTCGGCGAGGTGGACGATTCTGCACCGCCGAACGACCAGTCGCCGCCGTCGGTGCCGACCTGACGGATGCGGCCCTCGCCGTAGCCGTCCATGCTGAACACGAGCGCCATGCCTTCGCCCTCCGGGAGGTAGTCGAGGTCGTCGTCGGGCACGGTCATGGTGATCGTCCGCGGGTCCTCGTTGCGATCGTAGCGGAGTTCGACGTCGCTGACGTGGTTCCCGGCGGCGTCCTCGACGCGAGGCTGGAACTCGTCGACGAACCCGTCGGCGACGACGCGATGGTGGTACTCGGCCTCGAACTGGGCGTTGACGCCCTCGCGCGCCTCGGTCGTCCCGCCCTCGCCGTTCGGATCGCGGAGGTACACCTGCATCATCGGATGCGAGAAGCCCAGGGGGCCGTTCCACGGATCGGTGAGTTCGTTGTGGAACTCGTACTCGATGCGGTAGTGGCCCTCGCCCGCCTCGATCGTCACCGACGCGAGGTCGAACTCGCCCTCGGGGATCTCGTCGGTCTCGGGGTAGGTGTAGGTTCCGGGGCCGTGATCGGTTCCCTCCTCGGAGGGCCACTCGACGAGCGCGTCGCTCGGGAGGACGAACCCCTCGGGTTCGTCGGCCTCGAGGATCACGGCCGTCCCGACGGTCACCTCTGCGAACCCGTCCTCGTCGTGGTACTCCATGTTCGCCGGCGAGTCGCTCAGCAGGTTCTCGTCGTGGACGTAGTCGCCGACGGTGATCGTCTGCGGGCCGGCCTCGAAGTTGAGGAAGACGACCGCGCGCCTGTCGGTTTCCGGGTCGTACCGGGCGTACGCGATCGCGCCCTCGTCGGCCGCGTAGTCGATCCGTTCGAGGCGGCCGCGCGGGCCGAGGGCCGGATGGTCGTGGTAGAGATCGACGAGGCGATCGTAGAAGTCGAGCACGTCCTCGTCGAAGTCGCCCCAGTTCATCGCCTCGCGCCAGTCGCGCAGCCCGGTCTCCTGGCCATAGTAGATCATCGGAACGCCCGGGAGCGTGAACGTCGCCGCGGCGGCGGCGCGCTGGGCCTCGCTGTCGTGGGTCGCGAGGTAGCGATCGGTGTCGTGGTTCTCGGCGTACTGGAGGAACAGCGCGTGGTCGGGCGCACCCTCCTCGTGGCGGCGTTCGACGGCGTCGAGGATCGCCTCGGGGTTGCCGTCGGCCGCGTCCCCGAGCGCCGCGTGGAGGTGATTGTCGTAGTGGACGTCGAACAGTCCGCCGGCGTACTCCACGTCGTAGGGCATCGTCTCGTCGAGCAAGAGGAACTCCGGATCGTGGCGCTTGATCCGATCGTACATCTCCTGCCAGAAGCTCTGCGGGACCCCCCAGCCGACGTCGGCGCGGATGCCGTCGACCTTCTCGACCCAGTAGTCGACCACCTCGAGACAGAACTGGCGCACCTCGGGGTTGTTGTAGTTCAGGTTCGGAATGCCGCCCCAGCCGAAGTAGAACTCCGCCTCGAGGTCGTCGCGGTCGACCCAGCGGTACCAGTCGACGTACTTCTCGTGGTCGGGGTGGTCGGGATCGGTCGCCGCCTCGAAGAACGGGTGGCTGTCGGCGGTGTGGTTGATGACGAGGTCGAAGATCACCTCGATGTCGTGTGCGTGGCACTCGTCGACGAGCGCCTCGAAGTCGGCCATCGTTCCGAGGTCGGGATCCGTGGCGAAGTAGTCGACCGTGTGGTAGCCGTGGGGTCCGCCTTCCTCCGGCGGCGTGCCGAAGCCCCGATCGGTCTCGACGAAGGGCGTCATCCAGACTGCGTCGACGCCGAGGTCGGCCATGTGTTCGACGCGATCGGCGATCGTGTCGAACGTGGGGTCGTCCTGATCGGGGAACCGGCGGGTGAATATCTCGTAGACGACGGCGTCTTCGGCCCAGTCGGGCACGTCGTAGGGGTGTTCGACGGCGATCGAGTCGCCGTCGGGAACGAGGTCGATCGCGTCGGGGACGGAGTGGCGGGTGCCGACAGCGACCGCGTAGACGCGAACGCGATCGTCGATATCGGCGGCCGTGATCGGACCGTCAAGCCCGTCGAGTCGATCGCGGTGGCGATCGTCGACGTAGAACTCCACCTCGAGGTCGCTCCCGATGACGTCCTCCCGTTCCGGTTCGCTCGCCGTGGCGTTCAACAGCACCTGTCCGCCGACGACCGCGGCGTCGAGGTCGACGCGCGGCCGCGGATCGTCCTCGGAATCGTCCGGATAGACCCGGACCGTGAGTTCATGGGTGCCGTCGGGGGCAGCCAGTTCGAGCAGGTAGTCGCCGGGTTCGTCGGGATCGAACTCGACGACGTCGTCGCCGGAGAGTTCCGGGTCGGCGCCGTCGGGCGACTCGACGACCGCCCACGAGTAGCTCGCGTTCCCGTCGGGATTCCAGGGTGCGAGGCTATCTCGCGGCTCCGTCTCGTGGCCGAGCGGGTCGACGATCGCCTCGTCCGCGTGCAGGAACCGGGGCGGGCCCGGGTGGTGGGAGCCGTCGCCACTCTCGAGATCGATCGCCGCAGCGTCAGTATCGTGATCGGCGCTCGCGGTCGTTCCGACGGTCGAAGCCGCCGTCGCGGCGGCGAGCGTCGTGATGAACGTTCGTCGGTTCACGGTGGTTCGTGTGTTCGAGTGTCCCACCTTAATATTTGTGATGAAAAAACACATCACTCATGTGCACCGGGGGAGAGCGACGCCACCCTTTTCGTCCCACCGCCCGATACGGCGGATATGCCCACCGACCGGAACGTGTTCGGGACCGAACTCGAGCCCTGTAGCACCGAGCCGACGACCGGATACCTCCGGGACGGCTGCTGTCGCCGCGTCGACGGGGACCGGGGCCGGCACGAGGTCTGTGCCGTCGTGACCGTGGAGTTCCTCCGGTTCAGCCGGGCACGGGGAAACGACCTCGTCACGCCGCGTCCCGAGTTCGAGTTTCCGGGGCTCGACCCGGGCGATCGCTGGTGTCTCTGTCTGGCCCGCTGGCGCGAGGCCGAAGAGGCCGGCTGTGCGCCGCCGGTCGTCCTCGAGGCCACCCACGAGGCAGTGCTTCGTGACGTCGATCCGGACACGCTCCGGGAACACGAGTACGACGGGTCGTTCGACATCGTATCCGGGGAAGACGAGACCGAACTCGACCGGGAGGAGTCGGTGGAGTGAACACCGCATCGATGCGCGTGACGCTCCTCGGAACCGGCGACACGACCGGTACGCCCACCGTCGGCTGCGACTGCGACACCTGCGAGACCGCACGAGAGCGCGGCGTCGAACGAACCCGGTTCTCGGTCCACGTCGAGAACGCTCGGACCGGCGAGTCGCTACTGATCGACTTCAGCCCGGACTTTCGGTACCAGTTCCTGCGGGACGAGGTCGCCCTGCCCGACGCCGCCGTCGTCACCCACATCCACTTCGACCACCTCGACGGCCTCGGCAACGCCTTTCGCGTCTTCGACTCGCTGTCCGTCTACGCGGCCGACGAGACCGACCCCGAGACCGGCGAGAGCGTCGCGGAGACCGTTCGCTCGGACTACCACTACCTCGATCCGATCACCGTCCACCCGACGACGCCGTTCGAACCGGTTCGCGTCTGCGGATTCGACGTGACGCTCGTCCCCGTCGACCACCCGCCGCTGGTCTGTTACGGGGTCGTCGTCGAAGACCCCAAAACGGGTGCCAAACTGTCGATCACGGGCGACACGAGCTACGACGTCCCCGATCGGTCGCGCGAGGCGCTCGCCGAGCCGGATCTCCTGCTGGCCGACGGTATCGTCCCGGCCGACCTCTGTGAGTACCATCCGATCGGGGGCCGCCACGAGGGGCCCGACGGCGTCCCGCGAACGTTCGGGACGAAACACATGACCCGGGAGGGTGCGCTCGCGCTGGCCGCCGAACTCGGAGCCGATCGGACGCGACTGGTCCACCTCGCCCACTACTACCCCGCCGACGAGGCGTTCGCGGAGCCGCTGGCGATCGACGGCGAGCAGTACGTTCTCGACTGAGATCAGCCGGCGAATCGAGGACTGCCCCCCGATCGCGCCACCCGCGTCCGGAGCGAACGGCGACGGACGGTGGCCGCCGATCGACCCTCGGCGAGCGTGACGCAACCACGGCGCTCAAGGGCGTCGACCTCCCTGTTCGACGTATGAACTGGCGTAGACGTCGGATTCTCGGCGCGACGCTCGCGGCCGCCACGCTCGCGGGCTGTCTCGGTGACGACGGCGGTTCGAACGGCGAGGCCGACGATCCCAGCGACGACGGCTCGAACGGCGAACCCGACGACCCTGACGACGGCGACTCGGCCGATCGGGACGCGGAGACGGTCATCGAGGAGTACGACCTCGTGGACCGCACCGGCGAGGATCCCGTCGGGATCGGCGTCGATCCCGGCGGCGACGGCTTCGACCCCGAAGGGTTCGTGATCGATTCCTCGACCGTCGTCGAGTGGACCTGGGAGGGGCAGGAGGCGGTCGACGCCGTCTACCCGATCGACGTCCCCGAGGAGTGCATGTGGGACGAAGCCGAGCCGACGGTTCCCGACGGCGATAGCTGGGATCGACTCTTCTGGGCGGAGGGCGATTATCTCTACGGCAGTCGCGACGCGGACGGCGAGGAGTTCACCGGCGTGTTTCGCGTTCGCCCAGCCGACGAGGACGAGGCGTAACCGACCACGACGGATCCGCGAGCCGATCGATCACCCGAAGCGATCGAGTCCGGACTGGTGGCGTCGGTTGCCGTCCGGATCCGCCCGCCACGGCGTACTGCGGTCGCGCTCGGCCACGAGATCGACGGACGGCGCCGGTGCGTCTTCGTAACCGTCACACGAGGGGCCACACGTCGATCGGGCGTCGACGACGCGTCCCTTCCACTCACAGAAGGGCAGGGTCGCACCGGCGTCGGTCGACGGACGGCAGGACTCGCAGGCCGGAAACGCGTACGTTCGCCAGCCTTTGCCGTAGGCGCGCTCGGCGGTCCGTCGGCGCGTTCGCGTCTTCTCGGCGGGGGAGACGACGGCGACGTCCGTTCGACCGGGGTGGAACCCGGTCGGCTCGATCCCCGGGTCGTCGACGGGCAGCGGCGTCGGCTCGCGGACGACCTCGATCTCGTCGACGGGGTCGCGTTCAGTGGGTGGGCCATCGTCCTCGACGGTCGGCACGCTGCGATCGTCGCGGTGGACCCGCCAGACGCCGACTTCCTCGGGGATGCGGTTCAAGTGGGCGCGCGTGACGTAGCTCTCGGTCGCGAGCACCACCTCGTCGACCAGCGCGAGGCTGACGTCGGTCCGGAGTTGTGCTTCGAGGTCCCCGGGCCGGCCGAGATCCGGTTTGTTCTCGATTCCGACGAGCCGATCGTACCAGTCGGGGTAGCGGGCGACCTGTCGCACGTAGTCGCGACCGCGCCGGCGTTCGCGTTCGAAGAAGCCGATCTCGAGGGCTCGCTCCGTGGCTCGGCGGGCCCGTTCCGGGTGACAGTCGAAGGCGTCCTTCCAGTAGCGCGCCCGGCCAGGGCCGACGGCGGACTCGATGGCGGCGTCGGGGATCGTCTCGGCCGTGAGCGCGACCCGATCGGCGAACGCGGGCCCGGGCTCGACGCGGACGACGTCGAGAATCCGACCTCCGGGTTCGGCGACGCTCCCGCCGAGTTGCCGGGCGACGATCCCCTCGCGTCGCCCCTCGAGGTGGGCACACAGCGCGAGTTCGAACGCGAACTCGGACACGGTGCTGGGGAGGAGCGCGATCGGCAAAAGTCGTGGGGTCGACGGAGTCTACACGCCGAGTCGTCCGATTGGCCGGTTCGATCCGGCGTGTTCAGCGGGCGTGAACGGGAACTGCGGCGCGTCGATCGAGACGCCTGCCGAGCCAGCGGCCGAACAGCCTCGCGCCGCCGAGGCCAGCGCCGATCGTTCCGATCCCGACGGCCAGTGCGACCACGACCGTCACGAGTGGCTCGTCGCCGACGGCTGCTGTCGCCACGAGCGCGGTGATCGCCGACACGAGGAACAGACCCGTCGTTCCGATCGTGACGACGGCAGTTTCGACGAGACTCCGCCCGTCGATCGAGTCGACCGTCCGCGATGGTCTGGATGTAGTCATCGTATCTACGTCAACGCACCGAACGGGAATAAGTGTAATCTGAACTATATTTTTGTAACGCGTCCTACTGAAATCCGTTTCAGGAACGCTCCGGTGGTGACTGGATCCCGTCGACGACGAGCGGATAGCGGGCCGAGAAACCGGGAAACGTGCAGCGACGAGCGGATAGCGGGCCGAGAAACCGGGACCCGTCGAAAGGGTGCCCTCGTCAGACGTCGTCGATCCGCGTCTCGAGAACGGTGAGGTCCTCGTCCATCGTCACCCGCAGTTCGTCGCCCGCGAGCGGGATTCGCACCTCGAGACGGAGCGGGTCGCGATCGGATACGCGCGTGTACTCGTCCGAGACGCACCACGGGAGCGTCCAGTAGGGACGCTCGTCGAGGGAAACCCCGCGTTCACGGTGGAAACTGACGACGTCGGACTGATCGAGCAGGCGGAGGCCGACGGCCGAACAGAGCGTGTGCTCGCACTGCGCGCACTCGTGGTCGACGCGAAGGCCGACGCCGAGACAACACGAGCCGTCCTCGACGACCCGCGTCTCCATCCGGCCGTTGCACTCCGGACAGACGCCGTCGGCCGCCAGACAGTGCAGGTGCCGAACCCGCTGGTCGAAGGCGTCCGCGATCTCCTCGCGCGTCCGATCGTTCAGACCGCCGGGCGGGAACGCGTACTCGCCGTGCCGTCGGCCACATTCCTGGCACCGGATCGTGAACTGTTCGTCAACGTAACTGGCCTCGAGAGGCCCGTCGCAGGCGTAACAGCTCCCCTCGACCGGAAAGGGTTCGATCGAGGGGTCCTCGGTGAACGAGCCCGCGATCACCGAGCGGACGACCTTCTCGCCGGCGTGTTTGAACGCGTATCCGTCGTCCGTCTGCGTGACGAAGTGACCAGTCAGCTTCTGGAGGTGGTAGTTGAACTGTGCCGAATCGCGCATCCCCACCTCGCGGCGCAGGTCCGAGAACGAGACGCGCTCCGCGTCGGCCGCCCACAGCGCCTCGAGGATCGATAACCGCGTCTCGTTGCCGACGAGCGCGAACGCGTCGGCGGGATCGAGACAGTCCGTACACTCGAGCGGGCTCTCGCCCTCACTCGCGACGTCCGATCGACTCATACGGGCACGTACACGAGCAACTGTCAAAACAGTTCCCTAAATCGCAGTTCTGTAACTGTGGTTTCATTTCGTGGGATTCAGTGCGCACGTGACGTTCGGCGCGTGGACACCGCTGGTCGGTGCGACGAGGCTGTCGTTCGCCGCACGGAGACTGAACAGCGGGGCGATCGACGACGGGGAAGGGCGAGAAATCGGCTCGAACCGATCGGGTCAGCGGTGCCCCGGTCGCGGAGCCGCCTTCTGCAACGCGGTTTCGGCGACGTTGCCGCCGTAGTCGGCGCTCCGGGACAGCGAGTCGAGGATCAGCCCGAGCGACTGGGCCTTGATGGGGTCGAGGTCGCGAAGCATGTCGTCGATTCGGCGGGTATGTTCGTCGATCGTCAGCACGGATTCGAGGGCCTCGTGGCCGAGGTCGGTCGCCTCGTCACCATCCTCGGCGAACAGGGCGTCCATCGACTGCTCGAGAATCTCGGCGGCATCCGCGTGGAGATCGAGCAGCGCCTCCGCCACCTCTTCGGGAATCGACTCGTGTTTCAGCGCGAGCTGGCTGATCTTGACGGCGTGATCGGCGACCCGTTCGAGCTGTCGCGCGCTCGAGTGGAAGTCGAAACAGTCCTCGCGAGAGACGCCGAGCCCTTCGGCGGCCCGCGGCGATCGCAGGGTCGCACGGAAGATCCGCGAAACGACGAGGAAGAGTCGATCGACATCGTCGTCGCGCTCGATCACGTCGCGGGCCACGTCGTCGTCGTTCTCGACGAGCGCCGTCACCGCGTCCTCGAGCATGGCGGTCGCGATCAGCCGCATTCGGGTGACCGCGTTGACGATCGACAGCTCCGAGGAGTCGAGCAGGTCCTGGACGACGACGGAGTCGGTTCCTTCGTCGACGATCTCGACGCCGATGAGCCCCTGGATGGCGCTTCGAATCGCCCGCCGCTGGTCGGTAGTGATCCGGTTCGCCTCGAGTCGGATGACGTCGAAGCCGCTGACGTACATCGTCAGCACGGCGCGGGTCAACTGCTCGCCGTCGAGCGCCGCCACGTCGAGCGTCCCCTCCTGGTGGCTGGTTTCGCGCTGTGGCGTGACGATCAGCGTGTCGTCTTGCGCGTATATCTCGACGGTCGATCCGCTGGAAATGTCGTTAGCCGTGGCCCACGTCTTCGGGAGCGAGACGGTGTACGTCGATCCGCCGGTCACCTGGACCTTGCGCGTCTCCATGGGAGGTGGGTCTGGACTCCGAGAACATAAATCACTCTGATTATATAGAGACACCACAGTAGCTCACGAAAGAGGCGCTTTGGGGGCGTTTTGCGGAGGGAACTGGTACCGATGGCTACGTGAAGCTACCGTTGTTAGCGTCTATCAATATAGCCCTATATACCAACCAAGAGCGACGGGTATCCCGACGAGAGTTGCGATCGAACGGTACCGGGACTGCGAATCGAACCGAGAACCGATCGGAGAACTCGCTTGCCCGAACCGCGATTCGAGGCGCGAGAAGGAGCATTACAGGCCACACGACGGGCGAGTACGAAACACTATGTACTCGTACGTATCGCTCCGGACCCGTACGTCCGCAACTATAGATACCGCAAATACAATATATAGAAATTAGAATCGTATTTATATGGGCTGTACAATCGTCTACCCGATGACGGACAATCAGTCCGGGCGGTCGGTGGGTACAGTCTCTCGACGGAAGTTCCTCGCGTCGAGCGGGGCGATAGGGGCGATCGCAGTCGCGGGTTGCTCCGAGACCGATGCGGAAAACGGCAGCGGCGAACTCTCGGGCGAAGTCGTCGTCAAAGGCTCGAGTACCGTCTTCCCGATTTCCGACGAGATGGCACAGCGATTCATGAACCAGTACCCGAACGTCAACGTCACGGTCGACCCGACCGGCAGCGGTGGCGGGTTCGAGAACCACTTCTGTCCCGGCGACGCCGACGTCAACGGGGCATCGCGGCCGATCAAGCCCGAGGAGGAAGACCACTGCGCCGAAAACGACGTCACGCCGATCGAAATGCACATCGCCGGCGACGCGCTCACGATGGCGGTCAGCCCCGACAACGACTGGGTCGACTGCATGTCCTTCGACGAACTGGCCCAGATCTGGGGCGAGGACGCCGCCGAGACGTGGGCCGACGTCAACTCCGAATGGCCCGACGAGGAGATCGAACGCTACGGACCCGACACCACCTCTGGAACCTACGACTGGTTCAGCGAGAACGTCAACGGCGGGGGTCACACCACCGAGTACGAAGGAACCGAGGACGACAACACCATCATTCAGGGCCTCGAGAACAGCCAGTACGGGATCGGCTACTTCGGCTACGCCTACTACTCCGAGAACGAGGACCGCGTCAAAGCAATCGACATCAAAAAGAGCGAGGGCGACGACTGCGGATCGCCGAGCCTGCAGGCGGCCAGCGAGGGGACGTACCCGATGTCTCGACCGCTGTTCATCTATCCCTCCGAGGAGGCCCTCCAGCGCGAGGAGGTCTACGAGTTCATCAACTACTACCTCGAGAACTCGAATGCCGACTGGATCGCAGACGAGGTCGGGTACGTGCCCTCGAATCAGGACATGGTCGACGAGAACACGAGTAAACTCGAAGACGCGGCCGGCGAGTAACGCGGCTATCGACACCGATTTTTCGCATCTAAATGAACTGGTATGAGTAATACACCAATCGACGCCGATCTCACCCGATCGGCACACGGACGGATTGCAAAGGAACGGTTGTATCACGGCCTGTTGTTCGCCTGTGCAGCGCTAACTGTTCTCGTGACGGTCAGCATCATCGCGACCCTGGCGATCGACGCGGTGGATTTCTTCCAACGCGTCGCGCCGGTCGCGTTCTTCACCGGCACGGAGTGGGTCCTGCGGAGCGAGAACCCGATTCTCGGGATCCTGCCGCTCGTAAGCGCCACGCTCGTGGTAACGATCGTCTCGGCGCTCGTCGCGATTCCGATCGGTACGGCGGCCGCGGTCTACCTGAGCGAGTACGCCAGCGATCGGATGCGATCGGTACTGAAACCGGCGCTCGAGATCCTCGCGGGGATTCCGACCGTCGTCTACGGCTTCTTCGCGCTCGTGTATCTGACGCCGTGGCTCCAGCAGATCGGACTCGATTTGAGCCTGTTCAACCTGCTTTCCGCGTCGATCATGGTCGGGATCATGATCATCCCCATGGTCTCCTCGATCAGCGAGGACGCGATGAGCGCGGTCCCGGACTCGCTCCGACAGGCAGGGTACGGCCTCGGCGCGACGAAGTTCGAGGTGTCGACGAAGATCGTCCTTCCCGCGTCCATATCGGGCATCTTCTCGTCGTACATTCTGGCGCTCTCGCGGGCGATCGGCGAGACCATGATCGTCGTCGTGGCCGGCGGCAGTCGAGCGCGCATGTTCGATCCCTCGAATCCCCTCGCGAACCTCTTCAACTCCGGCCAGACGATGACCGCCGCCATGGTGCAGGCGGTCACCACGGACCTATCCGGCGGCACCGCCGGCTACTACTCGATGTTCGCGATCGGATTGACGCTGTTCGCGATCACCTTCACGATGAACCTGCTCAGCAACCGCATCGCCGCACGCTACCGGGAGGAGTACCAATGAGACGATCGACGACCAAGGATCCGAGAACCGCGCCCGCGAAGGAGGTGAGCCGCTGATGGCGACCGCCGACGAGTCGACGGGGGCCTGGTTCGGTGCGGACGGGCAGGTCAGCCAGGTCCGCGGCCTGCTGTTCAAGGCCGCCTGTCTCGGTGCGACCCTGCTCGCGCTGTTCCTCGTGTTCGTGTTCCTCGCCTACGTCGCGACCGACGCGATCGAACCCCTGACGGCCGATCCGGCCTGGTGGGGCGCAGTCGCCGTGACCGTCCTGCTCCCGGCGCTCGGGCTGGCCGGGTACTACTACCGGTACGACCCGCCGGCGGGAGAAGTCGCGTACACGGCGCTCGGACTCCCGATCGCCGCGACCCTGCTGGCCGGCGGCGTCGGAATCGTCTTCAGACACATCGTCAGCCCACACGGGTGGCTCGCGCTCGTCGTCGCCACCGCCGTCGCCGCCGGCGCGATCGCGCTCCACGACCGCCGTCGGGACGCCGGCGCGCTCGAGCGAGCCGCGGTCGTCACGGTCGTTCCCCTGCTGGCACTGGTCGGAGTTCCGGGTCTCGTACCGAGCCTTCGGGAACTGATCCTTTCGGCACCCGTCTTGCCGATGGCGTCGCTGTCGCTGCTCGGAACGTTCGCGGCCCCGATCGCGGCGGCGGTCGGCTGGCGCATTCGTCGCGTGCGCAAGAGCGATCGCGCCGGCGTCATCGCCGGCGGCGCGACGGTCGTCGTGGCCGCCCTCGGACTCGTCGCCGCGCCGCTCGTCGGACTCTCGGCGACGTCGTGGATCGTTCTGACGACCGTCGTCGCCGTTCCGGTCGGACTGTACGTCGAACAGGTTCTCAGGCGCGGGGACGGCGTCTCCGGACTGGCGTTTCCCGTCGCGATCGCGATCGGGGTGGCCGTCTGTGCCGCCGTCGTCGGAGTGGCCGACCTGAGCGGGCCGACCGTCTGGCTCGACTGGGAGTTCCTGACCACCGCCCACAACCGGACGCCCCGCGAAGCCGGGATCTATCCCGCGCTCGTCGGGTCGGTGATGATGATCATCGTCGTCGCCGTCGCGGCGTTCCCCGTCGGCGTCGGCGCCGCGATCTACCTCGAGGAGTACGCACCCACCGAGGGGCTCCCCGGATCGATCGTCGAACTCATCGAGATCAACGTCGCGAATCTCGCCGGGGTTCCGTCGGTCGTCTACGGGCTGCTCGGCCTGGCGTTGTTCGTCAACACGGCCGGGCTGCGACCCGGAATCGTCGTCGTCGGCGGTCTGACGGTCGGTCTGCTCATCCTGCCGATCGTCATCGTCTCCGCACAGGAGGCGATCCAGGCGGTCCCCGATTCCCAGCGGCAGGCCGCCTACGGGATGGGAGCGACCCGATGGCAGACGGTCCGGACCGTCGTCCTGCCGCGGGCGATGCCCGGCATCCTGACCGGGACGATCCTGGCGCTGGGTCGTGCGATCGGCGAAACTGCGCCGTTGCTGATGGTCGGGGTCGCGGCGGTCGTTCGCATCTCGCCGAATTCCTTCTTCAGCCTGTTCAGTGCGATGCCGCGACAGATCTTCGCCTGGGCGAGGTTGGCCAAGCCGGAGTTCTACCACGGCGTCCTCGCCGCCGGCGTCCTCGTCCTGCTGGTCGTGCTGTTGATGATGAACGGCACGGCGATCTTGCTCCGGAACAAGTACCAGCGACACGAGTAAGATGACCCGAAACGAGACACCTCAGACCGACGACGGTACCGAACGGCGAACGGACGGCAGCGGAACGGCCGTCTCCGACCAGTCCAGCCCATCCGACGCCGAGAGCGCATCGTTGCTCGACGAATCGTTCGATATCGACGCCCGATCGACGTCCGGGAGTACCGAGACGATCATCGAGGCCAGAGGCGTCGACGTCTTCTACGACGACGTGCAGGCGCTCCGGAGCGTCGACATGGCGATCCCGGAGAACCAGGTGACGGCACTCGTCGGGCCGTCCGGCTGTGGGAAGTCGACGTTCCTGCGCTCGATCAACCGGATGAACGACCTCATCGACGCGGCCCGCGTCGAAGGCGAACTGCTGTTCGACGGGAAGAACGTCTACGACGAGGACGTCGATCCCGTCGCGCTCCGGCGGAAGATCGGGATGGTCTTCCAGTCGCCGAACCCGTTCCCGAAGTCGATCTACGACAACGTCGCCTTCGGACTGGAAGTCCAGGACAAGGCCGACGACGTCGACGAGAACGTTCACCGGGCCCTCGAACGGGCCGCGTTGCTCGAGGAAGTCGAGGATCAACTCGACTCGAGCGGACTGGATCTCTCGGGCGGCCAGCAACAGCGGCTCTGCATCGCCCGCGCGATCGCGCCCGATCCGGAAGTCATCCTGATGGACGAACCGGCCTCGGCGCTCGATCCGATCGCGACCTCGAAGATCGAGGACCTGATCGCCGACCTCGCCGAGGAGTACACGGTCGTGATCGTCACGCACAACATGCAACAGGCCGCCCGCATCTCCGACAAGACCGCCGTCTTCCTCACCGGCGGCGAACTCGTCGAGTTCGACGACACCGCGAAAATCTTCGAGAACCCCGCACACGATCGCGTCGAAGACTACATCACCGGCAAGTTCGGCTAACCATGTCACGAAACGAGTACCAGCAGCAGCTAACGCAACTGCGCGAAGACGTCCTCGAGATGAGCGACCTCGTCTGTCACCGGTTCCGGAACGCGATCGAGGCCTACGAGTCCAAAGACGAGGACCTCGCGGAGCGACTGATCGTCGGCGATCACGAGATCAACCGGCGCTACCTCGACCTCGAACAGGACTGTATCGAGTTGCTCGCGCTCCAGCAGCCGGTCGCGGGAGACCTGCGCTTTATCGCCGCCTCGTTCAAGATCATCACCGACCTGGAACGGATCGGCGACCTCGCCGTCAACCTGGCCGAGTACACCCAGCAGGCCGAACGGGACCGCTACCCCGACGTCGACATCACACACGTCGGCACCGAGACCGTCGCGATGGTCGAGGACGCCATGCGAGCGTACGCCGCGGACGACGCCGCCGCGACCCACGACGTCGCCGCGATGGACGACGAGATCGACGATCGGTGCGAGCGAGCGAGTCGGATCGTGGTGCAGGACCTGGTGGAGACCGAGCGCGACGACGACGACCTGCTCGAGGACGTCTCCCGGATGCTGCTGACGATCCGTGACATCGAACGCGTCGGGGATCACGCGGTCAACATCGCGGCTCGAACGCTGTACATGGTCGACAACGACGACGAACTGATCTACTGATGCGTGGGAACCAGCTCTCGAAGACCGCGTTCGAACCGGTCGAACGCACGGTACAGCTCGCCGGGACGTCGACGTTCGTCGTGTCCCTCCCGAAAGAGTGGGCGCTCGAACAGGGCCTCGAGTCCGGGAAACCGATGTATCTCTACCCGCACGCGGATCGACTGGTCGCCGCGACCGAGACGCTGTCGTCGCGGGATCGAACCGTGACCGTCGACGCCAGCACCGCGGCCGACGAGACGGTGTTGCGGCGGATCGAGAGCGCGTACACCGCCGGCTGCGATCGGATCACCGTCACCGGACTCGACGACGCCGACCCGCAGGTCCGCCGGCGACTCGAACGGACGGTCACTCGACTCATCGGGATCACGATTCAGGCGGATGCCGGCGACCGCCTGACCGTCGCGGATCTGCTCGACAGCAGCGAGGTGTCGCTTCCGCAGACGATCGCACAGGCCCAGCGACTCGCCCTGGAACTGTACGAGGATGCCATCGACGCCGTCCTGACCGACGATACCGATCTCGCCCGCCGAGTGATCGATCGGCACGACGACGTCGATCGACTGTTCGCGTTCGTCGGTCGGGGATTCCACCGCGGACTCGAGAACGTCCACGAGATCGACCGGCTCGGAACCGATCGGATGGCCGCCTTTCGCGACTACCGGATCGCCCGACAGCTCGAGCGAATCGCCGATCACGCCGCGGAGATCGCGTCGGTGACGACGCGACAGTCGGGGCCGCCGGGGGACGCGATCGCCGATCGACTCGAGGCGGTCGGAGCCGACGCGCGAACCGTCGTCGAACTGGCGCTGGGCGGCGAGACCGAACGGGCCTACGAGGCGACGGCCGCCGTTCGCGAGACGAGTCGCCGACTCGATGACGACCTGTCCGTGCGAGCGGACTCCGACGCCTACCTGCACGGAACGGTGGGGCGAGAAATCCGCCGAACCGCCGAGAACGGGATCGAGATCGCCGACGCGAGAGCGGAATCGTCGGTCGAGGACTGATCTCGTCCGAGATCGCGAAAAACAGGG
This sequence comes from Halosolutus halophilus, assembly GCF_022869805.1. NCBI lineage: Archaea > Methanobacteriati > Methanobacteriota > Halobacteria > Halobacteriales > Natrialbaceae > Halosolutus > Halosolutus halophilus. The sequence goes on from NZ_CP094974.1 coordinate 3,882,643, forward strand.
ACGATTTCGCTGGAGACCGATCGCCTCGAGCGACCAGTACGCCTACGGCAGCCGTGCGATTACCGCTTCGAGTGGGCGCCCGGTCCCCGATCGGAATCGGGCCACGATCACCGATCGGGATTCGGTCGATTTCGTGGGGTCGACGGTTCGTAGACCCACAGGTTGTCGTTGGTGTAACTCCGGCGGAGCGGCGAGTTGTCCTCGCAGAGCAGCACGCGCCGGTCCGGCAGTACCATCACGTTGTCGATGTTGATGATGGCGTCGTCGGCGGTACTGGCCGGGTCGGCGGCGTCGGCACCGACGACGACCGGTTCGAGCCGGGAGATGTCGTAGTCGGCCTCGAGTTCTGCCCGATAGACGACGCCGCCGTCGACGCGCTCCATCCGGAGGGACCCATCGTCGTCGGCCATTCCGTCGTTCAGTTCGGAGATCCCCACGTACAGGTAGTCGCCGGGCTGGGCGTCGTCGATGGTATCGCTCCCCTCGGCCTTGCGGAACTCGATCGTCGCACCGATCTCCTTCGCCGCCGCCCGGGTCTCCAGGAAGGGGACCCGACGGAGGTCTTCGTCGACGCCGTCCGGTCCGTGCCGCTCGTACTGGGCGGCCCACTCGACGATTTCCTCGTCGGTGATGTAGTCGCGATTGCCGTTCTCGACGACTTCGCGGTCGGCCTCCTCGAGCGCGGCTTCGAGGTCGTCCTCCCAGTCCGTCTCGGCGTGGGTTTCGAGGTAGTCGACCTGGGTGACGTCGTCGTAGTCGGCGATCCAGGAGGCGACCTCCGCGTTCGTCGCGGTTCCGAGTTCGATCCAGTCGACCTCCAGATTGACCGCGGCGGGCGGCAGGTTCTTGGCGGCCTGCGCGTTGGTGACCTCGATCGCGTACAGGGTGCCCCGGACGTCCATCCGATCGTCGTAGCTCGTGATCGGTTCCTCGGCGACGAACTTGTAGAGGCCTTTGTTCGAGCCGTCGGAGGTGAGGTACACCGTCCGCTCGTCGGGCAGGACCTCGGGACACTCCCAGGCGGCCCGGCCCCAGTTGTAGTGTTTGACCGGCGTCGGTTCGTCGGCCGTCGGGTCGGTTATCTCGACGCAGTACCCGGTCCGGTACGGATTGGGATACCCCTCGCCGATCGGCGTGTGCGTGTTCTCGCCGTCCTCCTGGTCGACCGGATCGGCTCCGAGATAGTACGACAGCATCTCCACGCCGCCCAGCGCCCACGCGCCCTGTGGATACCAGCTCTCGTCCCCGTACAACTCGGCGAGTGCGTCGGGGAGTTCGGCGGGGTTCGGGCGGTTGAAGAACGAACTCGCACCGCGGAGCCCGACGCCGGACCCCGCTTCCAGGATCTCGCCGATCGTCGCCGGACCGGAAGCCCGCGGGTGGACGTAATCCTCCTCGGCGGAGATCGGGTTCCCCCACGGCGCTTTGTCGCCGTAGCAGTTGATCCGGGTGCCGCCGAGTTCGCGGAACGCCGCCGTGTTCTCCAGGTTCATCGCGTTGTCGAGATCGGCCTCCCAGCCGTCCTCATCCCGGTAGATCGGCGTCCGGACGATGCTCCCGGGGCTCGTCTCGACGTTCGTGAACAGGTATCCCTCGAGTCCCTCGTCGTCGGTCGCGACGAAGAAGTTCATGTCGGGGTTGCTCCCGTAGGCGCCGTACCGGCTGCCGGCGAACTCGGCGACCGGCGTCCCGTCAGGCGTCTCCGGGTGGCCCCACCGCGCGGTCCCGTTCTCGATCGGATCGCCGTTCTGGACGAGGAGTTCGTACTCGCCGCCGGCGACGCGAACCTGCTGCTGTTGCTCGTTCGTCCGGGGCGGTTCCAGCTCGTCGAACTCGTCGTTCCTGCCGTTGGACTCGAACCGGTGTCCGGCCAGCCAGCCGACGCCCGCGGTCCCGAACGGCGGGCGGTTGTCCGTGCTGGGATGCTGGAGGCTGAACAACATCTCGCCGTTCTCGAACACGAACGGCCCGGTGACCTCGGCGCCGAGTGCGGTATGAGCCAGCCGATCGATCCGGCCCTTGACCATGGGTGCGCCGCCCGTCGGCGAGTCCTCCCACTCGTCGTCGTTCTGTGCGCCTGCGACGTCGACGAACCCGGAACCGACTGCCGATGCGACCGACGTCTCGATCAGCGTTCGTCTGGTAAATTCTACCATGCAAGCGAAGTGCCATCGGACCCGAATATCAAGCTTTATAATATTTACAAACAAGTGTACGTTCAGTATTATACAAATACGTAGGTAACATACTGTATTCGGTTTCGACGTTTGTATTATATTTCTGGTACATCAACCAAGCATCTGAAACACGGCACGACGACGCGGTCATGCCTGCGTGTTGACGAGGGGGGAGTTCGATCACTCGATGCCCTCTTCGCGGGCCTTTCGCCGGACTTCCTCGGCCCGGGTCCGGACCCAGGAGACGTACGTGTCGATTTCCTCGTGGGTCGAACCGAAGAACGAGGCGACCCAGTCTTTGGACGTGTCGGGTTGGGCGAGCATGTACGCGGTGATCACGTCGATTCCCGACTGGACGATCGCCGGTGGAATGCCGATTTCGCCGGTTCCCGCCTCGCGAAACCCGTTCGTGTCGAAGTAGACGTCGGCGTACAGCGTCGCCTTCTCGGGCGTCTCGAACTCCAGACCGGGGTGATTCGGTGCCTCGAACCGATAGCCCGGTTCGTCGTCGGGAGACTCGACTTCGAGAATCCGGACGTCCTTGATGTACTCCCTGTAGACCGTTTCCTGTTCCAGCGCTGATTCGTTCGAACGGGCCATATCTCGCCGTCCAATGAGACGATACTTGAATCTACTGCACCGTGAGGTCGTCAGACGGCACTGTTTCCACGTCCGATCCGTATCGTTCGGGTCAGCGGAATCCGAAGCGAAGGGACGATGGAAACACGGCGACAAGAGTCGATCGAAACACGGCGGGAGGGCAGACGGCTACTCGTCGTCCACGAACTCGTCGAAGAGGTCGGAGACTCGGCGTTCGATGTCGTCCCGGATCGCCCGTACCTCGTCCGCGGATTTCCCGTGCGGATCGTCCAGTGCCCAGTCCCTGACGGCCACGTCGGCGTCGAGATCGAGCGTCGAACACCCCATCGTCGCGACGACCGTACAGTCGTTCAGTTCGGCGGTCGACACCTCACGAGGGGACCGATCGGACACGTCGATATCGAGTTCCCGCATGGCCTCGACGACTTCGGGATGGACCTCGTCTGCGGGGCGCGTTCCCCCGGTCAGAATTTCGACCTCGTCCTCGAGCCCGCGACGAGTTCGTTCCCGTTCCGCGAACGCGGCGGACATCTGACTCCGGCCGGCGTTTTGCACACAGACGAACCCTAATTTCAGCGAGTCGGTGCCCATACGGAACAGACGTTCAGCAGCTGGGATAACCGTTCCTAATAGTTCTATTGTGAACTACGTACTCCGCATCGAACGATTCGAACCCACGCCCATTCGCCCTCACCTCCGTTCGACAGCCGTAATGCGTTCGACCCCGGATCGGTTCGATAGCCGTGACGAAGGCGCTGTCGACGTTCGCTGGAGCGGACTCCGGGTCCGACGTACAGCCGGAGTCCACTGACCTCGCGGACGCGATCGTCGATCGAGACTCGCGAGATCCGTACGAGAGCGGCAGGTCGCCGCGCTGGTCGACAAACTCGAAGCCGGCGAAGCGTCCCGATCGATCGGGATGCCCGAAGACGCAGGTGTAGCTCGCAACCTTTATCAGGCGCACGGGGATAGCTACTCCCAAGATTACTCACCGTCTTATGGTAGGAAATGGACAACCGGAGGTGAACATCGGGCTCGTCGGTCACGTCGATCACGGCAAGACGACGCTGGTGCAAGCCCTCAGCGGCTCGTGGACGGACCAGCACAGCGAGGAGATGAAACGCGGTATCTCCATCAGACTCGGCTACGCCGACGCGACGTTCCGCTACTGCGAGAGCGTCGAGGAGCCCGGGTGTTACACCGTCGAGGAGGAGTGTCCGGACGGCTCGGAAAGCGAGCCGCTGCGGACCGTCTCGTTCGTCGACGCCCCGGGGCACGAGACCCTGATGGCGACGATGCTCTCTGGGGCCTCGCTGATGGACGGGGCCGTGCTGGTCGTCAGCGCGAACGAACCCGTCCCACAGCCCCAGACCGAGGAGCATCTGATGGCACTCGACATCATCGGGATCGAGAACATCGTCATCGCCCAGAACAAAGTCGACCTCGTCAGCACCGACCAGGCACGGCAGAACTACGAGGAGATACAGGCGTTCGTCGAGGGGACCGTCGCCGAAGACGCTCCCGTCGTGCCGGTTTCGGCAGGCCAGGAGGTCAACCTCGACCTGCTGATCGGGGCGATCGAAGAGGAGATCCCCACGCCCGATCGGGATCCGGACGCCGACCCCCGGATGCACGTCGCCCGCAGTTTCGACATCAACAAGCCGGGTACGACCGCCGACGACCTCGCCGGCGGCGTCCTCGGCGGCAGTCTCGTCCAGGGCGAACTCGAGGTCGACGACGAAATCGAGATCCGCCCCGGCCGCGAAGTCGAGGAGGGCGGCCAGACCGAGTACGTTCCGATCGAGACGACGATCCGATCGCTCCAAGCCGGCGGAAAGAACGCCGACACCGTCACGCCGGGCGGACTGCTCGGCGTCGGGACGGGACTCGATCCCGCCCTGACGAAAGGCGACGCGCTGGCCGGGCGACTGGCCGGGCCGCCGGGGACGCTACCCCAGACGTGGGACGGGTTCACCATGGACGTCGACCTCCTCGATCGCGTCGTCGGGACCGACGGCGGCGAGATCGACGAGATCAGCACCGGCGAACCCCTGATGATGACCGTCGGGACGTCGACGACCGTCGGTGCCGTGACCAGCGCTCGCGAGGGCGAGTGCGAGGTCAACCTCAAGCGGCCAGTCTGTGCCGAACCGGGCGCGAAGATCGCGATCAACCGCCGCATCGGCGCCCGGTGGCGGTTGATCGGGCTGGGAACGTTGCAGGGATAGCGGTTTACGAGGCGAGAACGAACGAGTATGCGTACGCGGGTCGCCCTCGATACGAGTGCCCTGATGATGCCGGTCGAACTCGACGTTCGGCTGTTCGACGAACTCGATCGGCTCGTCGACGACTACGAGCCCACGACGCCACAGCCGGTCGTCGAAGAACTCCGACGTCTCTCCGAGAAGGGGGGAACGGAGGGGACGGCCGCGAACGTCGGACACGATCTGGCGACCGAACGCTGTCTCGTGGTCGACACGGAAGCATCGTACGCCGACGACGCACTGGTCGAACTCGCCCGCGAGGGCAACGTCGACTACGTCGTCACGAACGATCGCCCGCTGCGCGACCGGGTGCTCGAGGCGAGTATACCGGTAATTGCATTACGCGGGAGAAACAAATTGGCGATCACTCAACCATAGATGTACAAACGGGTTAGGCTGAAAGACACGGTAGAAGTACCGCCGGAGGAACTCGGCGACGTCTCGCCGGATCTCGTGAAGCGACTGCTGCAGGACAAACTGGAAGGACGCATGGACGAAGAGGTGGGCAGCGTCGTCTCCGTCACCGAGGTCCACGACATCGGGGAGGGAACGGTACTCCCGAACCGGCCGGGCGTCTACTACGAGGCCGAGTTCGACGCAGTGACCTTCGACCCGCAGATGCAGGAGGTCGTCGACGGGACGATCGTCGAGGTCGTCGAGTTCGGTGCGTTCGTCGGGATCGGCCCCGTCGACGGCTTGCTTCACGTCTCCCAGATCAGCGACGAGTACCTCGCGTTCGACGGCGAGAACCAGCAACTCGCCTCGAACGAATCCAACCGCACCCTCGGCGTCGACGACGCCGTCCGGGCGCGAATCGTCACCAAGAGCATCGACGAGCGCAATCCCCGCGACTCGAAGATCGGGCTCACCGCGAAACAGCCCGGCCTCGGCAAGCACGGCTGGCTCGAGGAAGAATACGAAAAGCGCGAAGCGACCGCAGGTGAATAACGATGGCATCCGATCGTCTCGTCTGTCGAGAGTGTCACCGGGTCAACAACGCGGACGCCGACTCCTGTGAGAGCTGTGGTTCCTCGTCGCTGACCGAGGACTGGGCGGGATACGTCGTCATCGCCCACCCCGAGGACAGCGAGATCGCATCCGAGATGCAGGTCGACGAACCGGGAGCCTACGCGCTGAAGGTCCGGTAGACGTGACTCGCGACGACTCCAGCGAGGCGTCCGAAACGGACGACCAGCTACTGATCCTGCCCGACGACCTCCGGCACGAACTCAAGGAGCCGCTGGGCCCGATCGAGACCGACGCCGACGTGCTTCTCGAGGCGATCGACGGGCCGCTGATCACCGTCGGGGACGTCGTCACCTACCACTTCCTCCAGGCCGGCCGGCCGCCGGACGTGGCGCTCGTCGACGAGCGGACGAAGCGGTCGGCCGTCGACGAGGAGATCCGCGAGACCGTCACCGAGTCGACCCACATAGAGGCCGTGAACCCGCCCGCCGAAATCTCCGAGGACGTCGTCCGGGCCCTCAACGAGGGACTCGCACGCGGGGAACCGACCACGATCCTCGTCGAGGGCGAAGAGGACCTCGTCGTCCTCCCCGCGATCGTCGCCGCCCCCGAGGGCGCGAGCGTCGTCTACGGCCAGCCCGACGAGGGAATGGTCCACGTCGCGGTCACCGACGATCACCGCGCCGAGATACGCGCGCTGCTCGATCGGTTCGAGGGCGACGCCGATCGGCTGTGGGAACTGCTCGAGCGGGACTGACCCCCGTCGGACACCATCGTCTCACTCACCCCGTTTTCCGAGCGCCGTCTCGAAGACCCGCCGGGCCCGTTCGTACGCCGCGTCTCGATCGACGATCGGAGCCGCGTAGTCGGGAGCGAGATCGGTTCGAATCGCAGCCGGAAGCGTGGGCCACTCGACGATCCGTTCGGCCGGAATCGACGGGGCGGCGAGTTCGGGGACGTACTCCCGAACGAACGCCGCCTCCGGATCGTACGTCGCGAGCTGGGCCACCGGATCGAAGATCCGTACGTCGACCGAGTCCGTCCCCGTCGAGGCGATCCACTGCCAGCTGCCGGCGTTCGTGGCCGGATCGTGATCGACGAGCCGATCGCGAAAGTGCGCCGCGCCGCGTCGCCAGTCGATCAGGAGGTGTTTGGTCAGGAAGCTCGCAACGACCTGCCGGGGTCGGTTGTGGACGTACCCCTCAGCTTCGAGCTGGCGCATCCCCGCGTCGACGAGCGGGTACCCCGTCTCGCCGCGGGTCCAGGCCGCGAACTCGGCGTCGTCGTTTCGCCAGGCGATTTCGTTGGGGATCTCATTGTAGTTCTCGCTCGCGAGGTCAGGGTTGTAGTACAGCAGATGATAGTTCGCCTCCCGCCAGGAGAGTTCGTAAGCGTACTTCTCGACGTTCGATCGATCGTTCCCATCGACCGATTCCAGAACGTCGGTGGCGGCGTCCCAGACCTCCCGGATGCCGATCGCGCCGGCGGCGAGATACGGCGAGAGTCGAGAGACGGCGCCGGACGGGGCTTCGACGGCGAGTGCGAGATCGTCACGGGTGTCGCCGTAGCTGTAAATTCCAGACTCGCAGAACGCGTCGAGTCGCTCGCGGGCGGCGCCGTAGCCCGGTTCCGGAAGCTCGATATCGGTGGCGGCGATCGGAATCGGGTCCGAGTCGGTGACGTCGGCGAGGTCGGTGGCCGCAGGCGCTTCGGCGGGTGCCGGTTTGGGTCGTGTCTGCCAGTCGTTGTGGAACTGACTGTGGGTTGGGTAGGAGGGCGCGAGCGTCCCGGGATCGACGAGCACCGTATCGACGCGCGATTCCAGCGGCACGTCGATCGCGGCCTCGACCGCCGTCGACTGGGCTCGTCGGTTCGGGTCGTAACACGCGGTCGTGACGACGCGATCGATATCGTACTCGGCACAGAGGTCAGGCAGTACCTCGGCTGCGGGGCCCGATCGGACGACGAGGTCGCTCCCGAGGTCGCGATAGCGCTCGCGCAGCGCCCGGACGGTCCGATCGACGAACGCGCGCTTGCGATCGCCGAGTTCAGCGGTCACGGCCGGATCGAAGACGTAGACGGGAAGGACGGGGGTGTCGGCGGCGTCGATCGCGGCGGCCAGTCCGCGGTTGTCGATCGTGCGGCGATCGCGCCGGTGCCAGTACAGGATCATGCCCTCCCTAGCGACGCGACGGTGTAAGCCCCTCGGACACCGGAAGCGCTGGCCCGCATCCGTTCCGGCGGTCGTAGCCGACCTCACTCGACGACCGTGTGCTCGAGCACGCCGATTCCCTCGACCTCGAGTTCGATCGTATCGCCGTCCTCGAGCCACCGCCCGAGTTCGAGGCCACAGCCCTCGCCAACGGTTCCGCTGCCGATGACGTCGCCGGGATACAGGGTCTCGGACTGGGAGACGTGTTCGATGATCTCGGCGAAGGAGTGGTACATCTCGTCGACTGTGCCCTCCGACCAGACTTCGCCGTCGATGCGGGCGGTCATCGGGTCCTCGAGCGCGTCGATGTCTTCACGTGGGACGAAATACGGGCCCAGTCCGTTCGCGAAGTCCTTCCCCTTGGCCGGACCCAGCCGCCCCTCCATCTCCCGGCCCTGGATGTCGCGGGCGCTGAAATCGTTGAAGACTGTGTAGCCAGCGATGTACGCCTCGGCGTCCGCGGCGTCGATATCGCGGCCGCGTTTCCCGATCACGGCTGCAATTTCGAGTTCGTAGTCCATAATCTGTGAGTAGTCGGGCCACTGGACCGTCTCGCCGGGCGCGACGACGCTGTCCGGATTCCCCTTGTAACAGACCGGTAGCTCGTACCAGACGTCCGGGATCTCGCCGCCGAGGCTGTTCTCGACGTGTTCCTCGATCGCCATGAAGTCCCGCAGCGTGTTCGGCCGCGGCAGCGGCGCGAGCAGGTCGTATTCGCCGGGGTCGTACCGGAGCCGCGCACCGCCGGGCCCTCGTTCGGCGTCGGTCTCGGCCGCGTACGCCAGGGCCGCCCGGGCGTCGTCGATCGCCCGTTCGCCGCGCTCGAGGAAGGCTATCATCTCCGGGGGAACGTGCGCCCGCGCGAGATCGGCCGGAGCGGGTTCGCCCTCGGCCGCCAGGGCCGCGCCGTAGGCCGCCGTCAGGTCGATCAGGGTGGCCTCGCCCGCGGCAGTGGCCGCGTCCTCGCTCGACGCGTCGACCGCCCCGATGCGCTCGACGGGACCGATCGCCGTCTCGACCTCGAAGGTGGCGAGTTTCACGCCGCGTCACCTCCGCCGGCACCGCCATCGCCGTCGAGCATCGCCACCGGCCGCACCCAGCCCGCGCTGGCACCCTCGATCGCGATCGGGACGGCGACGATCGGGACGTCGGTCCGCCGGGGGAGCGCGTCGAGGTTGGCCATCTTCTCGATCTGGCAGTACTCGACCTCGCGGCCGGCGAGGTGGGCCGGCCAGAGTTCGGCCTCGTCGCCCGACTCCTCGTAACGCTCGCCCATCGACGTGAACGGTTTGTCGAAGCCGTAGGCGTCGGTCCCGATGACCCGGACGCCCTGCTCGACGAGGAACTTCGTGCCGGCCGCGCTCATGCCGGGAAACTCCGTCAGGTACTCGGCGGTCCCCCACAACTCGTCGGCACCGGTCTGAATCAGGACGATCTCGCCGGCCGAGAGGTCGTGGCCCAGTTCCGCGAGCGCGTCCTCGAGATCCGCGACCGAAATCTCGTCGCCGGCCGCTTTCCACCGGAAATCGAGGACGACCGCGTTCCCGCGACACCACTCGAGGGGGATCTCGTCGATCGTCTTCGCCGGTTCGCCGTCGACGGCGGGCCCGTAGTGCCACGGCGCGTCGAGGTGGGTGCCCGCGTGGGGGATCGCGTGAACCGTCTCCCACGCCAGTCCCATCCCGTCCGGGAAATCGGAGGCCGCCACGTCGTAGCCTTGCTCCTGGAGCGTGGCCGCGAGTCGCTCCGCGCCGGTCTCGTGATCGAAGGCGTCGACGCTCGGCGGGAACGGCTCGCTGTCGACGCCATCCTCGAGACCGATACTCAGGTCGATCAGGTCGGTGTCTGCTACCGAGCCACACATAGTTGTGGGGACCAGCGCCGCCCACATAGTTGTAGTCGTGGGCCCGTCCCGGACGCTTGCGGGTGCTCTCCGAGGCCGATCGGCCGTCCCGATCACGCGTCGCGACCCTCCGCAGTATATTTACCTGCCGGGAGAAAGTGGCCAGATATGTACGACTTCGTGGTCGTGGGCGTCGGCCCCGCCGGCGCGCGGTTCTCCCGCCGGGCCGCCGAAGACGGGTACGACGTGCTCGCCCTGGAGAAGGGAACCGTCGGCACGCCGCTCGCCTGCTCCGGACACGTCAGTACGGACGTCTGGAACTTCACCGGCGAGGGAGCCCGCGCGGAGCTGTTCCAGAACGAGATCTACGGCGCGCGGTTCCACGTCGGCGGCCCCCACAGCGACGCCTACCCGTTCTACAAGCGCGAGGTCGCCTCGAACGTCATCGATCGGGTCGGACTGGACCGCCACCTCGCCGACCTCGCGCGCGAGGCGGGCGCGGACGTCCGCGAGGAACGCACCGTCACCGAGGTGACGGAACACCGCGATCGGGTCGAGGTCGTCGCCAGCGGGCCGGACGGCACCGTCACGCACGAGGCGAAGATGGTCGCCGGCTGCGACGGGGCCCGCTCGCGGGTCCGGGACGCGCTCGGCCTTTCGGAGCCCGGCGAACTCCTCCACGGCGTGCTGGCGTTCTCGGAGGAGAACGACCACCAGGACTTCGTCGACGTCCACCTCACCGCCCCGACCTTCTTCGCGTGGCGCATCCCCCGCGGCGAGGCCGGCGTCGAGTACGGGCTGGCCGCGCCGCCCGGCGTCGAGGTGACCAAGCACTTCGAGGAGTTGATCGACGGCTACGAAATCGACGTTGCCCATCGCTGCTCGGGCGCGATCCCGATCGGCCCGCCCGATCGGGTGACGACCCGGCGGGGCTTCCTGATCGGCGACGCGGCCGCCCAGACCAAACCGTTCACCGGCGGCGGCATCCTCTACGGCATGACCAGCGCCGACCACGCCGCCCGGCAGATCGACCCCGATCGGCCGACGACGCTCGCGGCCTACGAACACGCGTGGCGCGACGACCTGAAGCGCGAGATGGAACTGGGCCACTGGCTCCGGCGGGCGTACTCGTTCCCGGAGCCGGTCCAGCGCGTCGGGCTCGGGACCCTCTCGGGCGAGATCGGCGTCCACATGGACCGGCCGACCTCGCTGTTCTCGACGGAGCACCTGAAAGCGTTACTCTCGCGGGCCTGACGTGCCACGTCGGGAGGGGCGGGTCGAATCCGCGTTCGACGCGGAAGCGCACCGAAACCGGCAATTTCGGGGATCGGGCGGAAAACGGCCCGTAGGGATCCCACGGCGGGCGGAGACGGACGCTACCGATCTCGACCACCAACAGAGACTTATCGGCGAGCGCAGTAGAGAGAGTATCGACCATGTGTGAACTCTCCCCAGACTGCTCGGGTGACGAGCACTGCCAGCTCGTCCTCAGGAACCTCGAAACCGGCAACAGAACGGTCGAGTACTACTGCAAGGCCCACCTCGTCCTGCGGGTCTGGGAAGTCGAGCAGAACGACGGGCTCGCCGCTGTCGAGGCGACCCAGCTCTGATCGGCTCCCGCCACACGACCGCGGCCTCGTTCTGCCGACGCGGGGAGAATCGATTCGATCGCCCGGAACAGGTTCTACGGAGCGTTCGTGGCTCGTCGTAGCGAGGACCGGCTGGAAGCACGGCTCACCCCTGATCCGGTTCGCAGTTCGTCTCCGTCCGATGCGAGCGAAAAACGACTGCGGAAGACGATCGATTCAGTCGTCGTCTGCTGGGGCACTCTCTTGCTCTTCGATGTAGTCGACGATCTCGGACGTTTCGTCGACGAAGTCGTCTACGTCGACCTCGTTCCCGTGGAGCAGCGTCGAGAAGTACCGGGTAGCACAGGCAAGGTTGACAGCTTCTTCGAGTTCGTCCTCCGTGACGTCCGCCATCCGCGCTTCCTCTTTGTGGAAGTAGGTGCAGTAAGGGCAGCTGATGGCGGATGCGACAGCGACTCCGATGAGCCCTTTCTCCCGTTCGGACAGTTCGGTCTCCCCGAGCTGAAGATCTCGAAAGAGCCCCCAACTGTGGTCGCTCGCTGGCTCTGCAAGGATCTCTATCCAGCTTGGGACCTGCCCAAGAGACTGTTCGATCTCCTGTCGTGTTCGCTCTGATACCATATCGGGTGTGCCTCCACAGAGAACCGGTACAATTGTCAGGGTAAGATAGGTATCTAGTGACTTTCTGACAACCAGTGCCGTTCGTGCAGACGCTGCAAACTCGTCGTCCGGTGCAACGGAGTGTCTGCTCGGAACGTCCGTGTGGTCCGGTGACCACGCACACGCATCGGGAGCGTATCGCTCGGCAGTCAAGACACGGTCGCGAGTTCTCCGTCAGCCGTCCGTGATGGCACCGAGTTGCTGCAAGAGTCCGTACGTGTCGTCGATCGCCCAGGCCTCGAGAATCTGCCCCTCTTCGACCCTGAAGACGACGATACCAGCAGTTTCGGCTGCGATCCCCGTCGCCTGGACGCCCATGGCCTCCGCCCCGTGAGTTCCGGAAAACCGGTAGCGAACGACGACCCTGTTCGCGGTCGCGATCAGGTCCTCGATTTCGTTTCCGAGGTCCGGAAACGCCTCGTGCCAGTTCGCCCAGGCCCCCCGCAGTTCGTCGACCGAGTAGTCGTCGTCCGACTGGTGGTGGAACACGTAGTCGTCGCTCACCGCGTCGGTGTCGAACGGCCCGAGGTCGCCGTCGTTCCACACTGCCGCGAAGTGGTCCCGGACGAGTCGTTCGTTCCGAGCGGCCGTCTGCGACGGTGGCGAGTTACTAGCGTCAACCGACGAACGCCGTCCCATCAGTCGACGGCAGTCCGAGGGGCGACGCTCCCGTTCCCGCCGAACAGGTTCTCCGGGTCGTACTCGGTCTTCAGGTCGACCAGTCGCTCGTAGTTGTCGCCGAAGCGCCGTTTCGCGGGATCTTCGTTCATGCCCGGGAAGTTGCCGTAGCTCCCCGACGCGACCGGCAGGTCCGAGGCGTCCGCGATCCCGTCGCGGCCCCAGGCCACGTTCGCCTCGTCGTCGGCCGGTTCCTCCCAGTTCGCCTCGAAGGTGAGCATGTACGGCTTGTCGCGGTGCCAGAACGCGGTCGCATCCCGGGGCACCTCCGCGACCGCCCCGCCGAGATGCCAGAGGTCGACCGTCGAGAGCGCCGACGGGGCCGACTCGGTGTACCGACGCATCAGGTCGACGACCTCGTCGGAGACCTTGGTCAGGAAGATGGACTTCCAGTAGTAGCGCAGTCCGTCGGGGTAGTCCTCGTCGAGCATCGACTGCAGGTCGGCGTAGTCCATCGGCCCGCTGAGGTCGGCGATCGGCGTCGCGCCATCCCGGAGCGGGCGAAACACGTCGTCGGCGTCCGCGAGGTCACCGCGGTAGGATCCGAGCATCGCCATGGCGGGTTCGCCCCACGACTCCTCGGGGAACTCCTCCAGGTCGGGGACGTGTGCGGTGAACGCGAGCACGCCGGCCTCGCGCGGCGCGTCCGCGGTCCACTCGAGGTAGCGCTCCATCAGCGCTGCCGTGTCGTCGCCGTGGAACCACTCGAAGAAGGCGTACACCTCGGGGCCGACCTCGTGGAGGTCGAACTCGAAGGAGGTGACCACCCCGAGCGCCCCGCCACCGCCGCGGATCCCCCAGAAGAGGTCCGCGTTCCGATCGGCGCTGGCGGTCCGGACCCGGCCGTCCGCGGTCACGACGTCGACGCTCCGCAGGTTGTCCAGCGCCAGGCCGTACTGCCGGGTCAGGTGGCCGTAGCCGCCGTTGAGCGTCAGTCCGGCGACGCCGGTCTCCGAGACGGCCCCGAGGGGCGTCGCGAGACCGAACAACTGCGTCTCGCGATCGACGTCGCCCAGGGTCGCGCCGCCCTCGACGCGGACCGTTTGTTTCTCGCGGTCGACGCGCACGCCGTTCATCGCGGAGAGGTCGACGACGATGCCACCGTCGCAGATGGCCGTTCCCGCCACGTTGTGGCCGCCGCCGCGGACCGCGAGCGGCAGGTCGTGTTCGCGGGCGAAGTTCACCGCCGCGACGACGTCCGCGGTGCCGTCACAGCGGGCGACGATCGCCGGATACCGATCGATCATGCCGTTCCAGATCCGTCGAACCTCTTCGTACTCCGGGTCCGCCGGGAGAACCACGTCGCCGAAGAAGTCGGCTTCGAACGATCGAACGGCCCCGCCCGGGAGGGAGGCGAGCGCCTTCTCACCTGGTGATTTGCCTACCGATGCCATGAACCAGGTACGCCGTCGACGAGAATAAAGGGGTTATACGATTTACACGACGATCTACGACGCGGATATGACCGGGCGGTGACGCGCCGCGAGCCGGTTCCCGACCTCGAATCCCGGCCCGAGAGGACGAATTTCGGGTGTTTCACGGTTCGGATCATATCTTAATTATTGGTTATGTGAAACTATATCCCCCCGCGTGACCTACGGAGTGTGAGCGACATGGCAGTAACTACTACGCCCGTAGACGACGGTGCAATACGCGGCTTCGGCGAGGGGCTTCACGGCGACCTGCTCCAGCCAGGGGATCCAGACTACGACGAGGCGCGATCGATCTGGAACGGCATGATCGATCGATCGCCGGCACTCATCGTTCGCGCGATGGGGGTGTCGGACGTGATCGGGACGGTGAACTTCGCACGCGAACACGACCAGCTCCTCGCGATTTGCGGCGGCGGCCACAACATCGCCGGAAACGCGGTCTGTGACGACGGTCTGATGCTCGATCTCTCGGCGATGACGGAGGTTCGTGTCGACCCGGACGCACGGACGGCCCGCGTCGGACCGGGAGCGACGCTCGCCGATTTCGATCACGAGACCCAGGCGTTCGGTCTGGCGACCCCGCTCGGAATCAACTCCACGACCGGCGTGGCGGGGCTCACGCTCGGCGGCGGGTTCGGCTGGCTCACTCGCAGGTACGGGATGAGCGTGGACAACCTGCGAAGCGTCGACGTCGTGACTGCGGACGGCGAACTGCGACACGCGAGCGAGGACGAGAACGCGGACCTGTTCTGGGGGATCCGCGGCGGCGGCGGCAACTTCGGCGTCGTCACGTCGTTCGAGTTCGACCTCCACGAGGTCGGACCGGAGGTACTCGCCGGGATGGTCGTCTACCACGGCGCGGACGCGCCGGACGTCATCCGGCACGTGCGGGACTTCAACGAGGCGGCACCGGACGAGTCGACCGTCTGGATGGTCCTGCGCAAGGCACCACCGCTCCCGTTCCTTCCGGAGGACGTCCACGGGGAGGACGTCCTCGTCGTGGTCCCCTTCTACGCCGGTGATATGGCGGACGGCGAGGACGTGCTCGCTCCGATCCGGGAGTACGGCGATCCGATCGCCGATACCGTCGGACCACACGACTACGCGGCGTTCCAGCAAGCGTTCGATCCACTGCTCGAACCGGGTGCACGGAACTACTGGAAGTCACACAACTTCAGTACGGTCTCGGACGACGCCATCGATACCGTGATCGAGTACGCACGAGACCTCCCGTCACCGCAGTCCGAGATCTTCTTCGGGCAGATCGGCGGCGCGATGGGACGGGTCCCGGCGGACGCGACGGCGTTTCCCCACCGCGACGCGGAATACGGGATGAACGTCCACACGCGCTGGGAGGATCCCGCGGACGACGATCGGTGTATCGCCTGGTCCCGGGAGTTCTTCGACGCCATGGCCCCGTACGCGACCGGCGGCGTCTACGTGAACTTCATCAGCGAGCGCGAGGGCGAAGAGAACCTCGCCTACGGAGCGAACCACGATCGGCTGGTCGAACTGAAGACGGAATACGATCCGGAGAACCTGTTCCGGATGAACCAGAACGTCGAGCCGGCGGCGTAACTCCGTTTTTCACGGCTCGTTTGCGGCGTCACTGTTCGAGATCCGAAACGAGCTGCCGATCGGCGTCATCACTACTACCGCGCCGTTCGGCGACGATGTACTGAACCTCGACGACCAGCGGCTCGTCGCTGTGGGGCCTGATCTCCTCGTGAAGCCGATCGGCGAGCCCCGGCTCCGGTCCGGGGTCCTGCCCGGTCACCGTGATGACGATCCGATCGACCGACTGGATCGGGTAGTCGCCGTCGAGTTCGACCTCGACCTCGTCGACCTCGCGGTCGCCGTACGCCGGTTCCGCGAGTACCGTCTCGGCCTCGTCCTCGGCTGCCGACTGGAGTTCGGTCGTGTGGAAATCCAGCAGGGTGACGCTGGCGAGCGGAGCGGTGAGCACCAGCAGCCCAATCCCGAAGATCGCCGCGTAGGTGTACGTCGGCGTCCGGGTCGGCGACACCTCGAACAGCCCCTGCGGCCGATAGCCGGCGATCCACAGCGTGGCCAGCGCGGCGAGGTTGATCGACAGGACGTTCACGATGACGAGTACGCCCGCGCCGATCGCCGCGCCGTACATGCCCCAGGCGACCGTGATCCCGACCGCGGCCGACGGCGGGATCAGCGCCGCGGCGATCATGACGCCGACGATGGCCTCCGAAAACCCTCTCGTGAGGCTCAGGATCCCGGCGATCCCGGCACCGAGTGCCACCGCGAGCGAGAACAGATTGGGTGCGACCCGTTCCTGGAGTTCAGTGGCGACGACGATGTCGACCCCCCCAGGTTCGAGTCCCGCGAGGCGGGCGAGCGCGGCGAGACCGATCGAGGCGAGGATGACCATCATCACGCCGACGACCTGGTAGGAAAAGCCGGTCAACTTGAGTCGATCGTCGCCGGTGACGATCCCGACGCTAGCGGCGAGCGCGGGGCCGAGAAGCGGCGCGATGACCATCGCGCCGATCACGACCGCGGGCGAGTCGGCCAGCAGTCCCGACGTCGCGACGACGGCACTGATGAGCAGCATGACCGCGTAGATCGCGAAGGGCGGCGTGAGTTCGTCGGCTTTCGTGCGAAGCACCTGTCTGGAGGTGCGCGCGCCCGCCTGACTGCCGTGCGTGTACTGGTCCCGGAGCGTCGCGAACTGTTCGGAGATGACCGTCTCGGCGTCGATCACGACGACGCTGGCCTCGTCGCCGATGCCGACCCGCTTCAGGCGATCGAGAAGCGGTTCGACGGCCTGCGTCGGGACCGGAAACCGGACGACCGCGGCGTATCCCCTGCCGCTGGTCTCGTCGCTGACGACGTAGTCGATCCCCTCGTCCTCGAGGATGTCGAGCACGGCCGGTCGCTTCCCCTTCGGGACCGTAATCTCCAGGTAGCGCATATTGGAGCCACAATAGACCCGCAGATAGTATCGTGGGTAGCAATGGACAGGATGTCGTCAACGGTCGGTGCCGACGATTCCGCGGTCGATCGCGTCCGGATCGAGCAACAGAATCGCGTCGTCGGGCGTCTCGTCGTCGGCCTGCCCGGTCCACCACGGGTGGGTTCCGAAGTAGTCGACGTCGTCGATCCCGAGACGATTCTCGAGGAACGGAACCCGAACGAGGATGGAGACCGCACTCAGGGCGCGTAGTAGTACTCGCCCTCGCGCTTCTGCTCTCGATCGAGTTGCGACTCGGGCTTGTTGATCCGGGGCCGGGAGGTGCGCTCGTCGCGGCGGAACGTGACCTCGAGGTTCGCGAGGAATTCGTTCATGCCGTCGCGCATGGGCTGAGGTGCGCTGGCGCGGCCGTTGACCGCAGGTTCGCCGTCGAAGACCATCAAGCGATCGGCGAGCAGGTCGATCGTGTAGATGTCGTGGTCGATGACCATGACGGTCGCATCCTGCTGTTCGGCGTAGCGCCGGATCGCGCTCGTGGCCTGGACCCGCTGTTCGACGTCCAGGTGTGCGGAGGGTTCGTCGAGCAGGTAGAGGTCGGCGGAGTCGGAGAGGCAGGCCGCGATCGCGACCCGCTGGCGCTCCCCGCCGGAGAGATCGGAGAGGTTCTGTTCCATGATCCGCTCTAGCTGCAGGGGCTGGGCAATCTCGGTGTTCCAGTAGGAGGAGCCGAACTGGTCCGTGATCGAGGAGAGGAAGGCGTCAACCCGCATGTGCTGATCGATCGTGACGTACTGGGGCTTGTAGGAGATCTCGAGGTCGAGATCGGCGTCGCCCGCGGTGGGCTCCAGATCGCCGGTCAGCAGCTTCGCGAACGTCGACTTCCCGATCCCGTTGGGGCCGACGATGCCCAGCACTTCGTTCTCGCGGATCTCGCCGCCGTCGACGTCGAGCGTGAACTCGCCGTCGCCGTAGCTCTTGGTGAGGTCGGGATACTCGACGAGGACGTCGCCGTGGGTCGCGGTCCGGGGCGCGTGTTCCTCGAATTCGATCGGGTCCGGCCGGATCCGCATGTTCTCGTTCTCGAGGTAGCCCGAGAGGTACTCGTTGATCCCGTTGCGGACCGACTTGGGTGCCGTGATAACACCGTACGCGCCGGGTTCACCGTAGGCGACGTGGAGCGTGTCCGCGAGCAGGTCGAGAATCGCGAGGTCGTGCTCGACGACGAGCATCGACTTGTCCTCGTCCTCTGCGAGTTCGCGGATCAGCCGCGCCGCGGTCACGCGCTGGCCGATGTCGAGGTAGGGCGTGACCTCGTCGAGGAAGTAGAAGTCCGTGTCGCGGGCCAGCGTCGCGGCGATCGCGACGCGCTGGAGTTCGCCGCCGGAGAGGTCGTCGATCGACTGCTCCATGACGGGACCGATCGAGAGCCGTTCGACGATCGAGTCGAGGGCACCGCGCTCGTCGGTTCGCTCCAGCAGCTGACGGGTGTTGCCGTCGAACTGCTCGGGAATCTGGTCGACGTACTGGGGTTTCCGGGCGACGGTAACCTCGCCGTCGCGGACGTCGGCGATGTAGTCCTGCAGTTCGGTTCCGCGGTAGGCTTCGAGGACCTCGTCCCACCCCGGCGACTCCTCGTGACGACCGAGGTTGGGTTCGAGTTCACCGGCGAGGATACGGACGGCGGTCGTCTTCCCGATCCCGTTCGGACCCAGAATCCCCGTGACCTGCCCTTCCTGTGGTGCGGGAAGTCCGTACAGCGAGAACGCGTTCTCGCCGTAGCGGTGGGCGGGATCGTCCTGGAGTTCCTGGGGGAGGTTGATGATCTCGATCGCGTCGAAGGGACACTTCTCGACGCAGATGCCACAGCTCTCGCCGAGACAGATCTCTTCGGAGATGTGGACCTGGTCGGGCTGGCCCTGGGCGGCCTCCTCGCCCCGGAGCGTGATACACTCCTTGCCCGTCCGGTTCGGCGGGCAGTAGTTCTTGCACTCGTAGCTACACCGATCGGGCTGGCACCGATCGAGATCTACGACGGCGATGCTGTCGTCGGCCATGTCAGCTGCCTGCCCCCGCGCTGAGCAGGATTCCCCACGTCACGAACCACATGGAGAACGTCATGAACGTGACGAAGAGGTAGTGTTTCGGACCCACTTCGTCCTCGTCGTAGATCCCCGACGCGCCGAGCAGCGGGAACTGTACCAGGATCGCGCCTGCGATGAGCATCAGCGCCCGCGTGTCCGTCGCCGCGTCGCTGGAGAGCCCGATCCAGGTCGCGGAGACGAGGGCCGCGCCGACGCCGATCAGCGCGGCGAGGGCCGTCACGCTGATCGAACGGATGTGTTCGCGTCGGTCGCTGATCGATTCGGTCGACATGCACCGAACTCAGTCATCGGCGGTAAAAAGCCGTTCGCATTCTGCATCAGTCCCGTAGCCCCGTTCTACTCCGACCGCCCCGCAGTAACACGCCGCTCGACAGGCACTGGCGTCGACTGCCAGCGTTCGACGACGCCGAAGGCTTCGGTGGCCGATCACCGCGTCCGAGCGCTGTTCGGGTGCTGGCACACGATCGGCGGAAGTGCTGCTGGCTGTCACACTGCGATCGAAGCCAGGGGGCGAGAGCGATAGATCGAAATGTGTATCATTGTCGTTTCTGAAGGATCCGTATGGAAACGCCACTCGTAGTGACCGACTTTCTCGACCAGGCACGGACCTACTACGCCGACGAGACCGCGATCGTCGGCGCCGACGGCGAGCGGTTCACCTACGCCGAGTTCGGCGAGCGCGCCGATCGGTTCGCCGCGGCACTCCAGGAGCGGGGGATCGAGAAGGGCGATCGAGTCGCGGTGCTCGATCCGAACACGCACTACCACCTCGAAGCGGCCTACGGCGCGATGGGGATCGGGGCGATCTTCACGCCGCTGAACTACCGGCTCACGCCCGACGACTACGAGTACATTCTCGCGGACGCCGGCGTCGACGCGATCTACGCCGACTACGAGTACGCCGAGAAGATCGAGGCGATCCGCGACGACGTGCCGACGGAGACGTTCGTCACGAACGACGCCGACGCCGTCGACGGCTCGTGGGAGGAGTTCGACGATGTGCTCGCAGACGCCGGGACCGACTTCGATCGGCCCGAGATGGCCGAGGACGAGATCATCACGATCAACTACACGTCAGGGACCACCGGCGATCCGAAGGGCGTCTGCCGCACCCACCGGACGGAGACGATCCACGCCTACCTGATGTCGATCTACCACGAGATCACCGACGACGACATCTACCTGTGGACGCTGCCGATGTTCCACGTAAACGGCTGGGGGCACATCTACGCGGTGACCGGGATGGGTGCGACCCACGTCTGTACGCGCGGTGTCAACGCCGACGAGGTCGTCTCGTCGATCCGCGAGGAAGACGTCTCCTTCCTCTGTGCCGCACCAGCGGTGCTCAACCAGTTGATCGACTACTACGAAAACAACGACGAGCCCTCGATGAGCGGCGATAATCGGGTCCGGGTGACGACTGCGGGAAGCGCGCCGCCGGAGGCGACCATCCGGGCCGTCGAGGACGAGTTCGGCTGGTACCTCAAGCACCTCTACGGGGCGACCGAGACCGGCCCGCTCATCACGATCTCCGACGCCAAGCGCCTCATCGACGACGAGAACCGCTTCGAGATCAAGAAGCGCCAGGGAATGGGCGTGCTCGGCACCGACGTCCGCGTCGTCGACGAGGACGGGAACGACGTTCCACAGGACGACCAGACCCTGGGCGAGGTCGTCGTCCGCGGCAACCAGGTGATGGATCGCTACTGGAACAAACCCGAGGAGACCGAGGAGGCGTTCTCCGATCGCCTCGAAGGTTACTACCACATGGGCGACCTCGCGACCGTCGACGAGAACGGGATGATCGCGCTCCGCGATCGCAAGAAGGACATCATCATCTCCGGCGGGGAGAACATCTCGAGCATCGAACTCGAGGACACCCTGTTCGATCACGACGCGGTCGCGGACGCGGCGGTGATCCCGGCCCCGAGCGAGGAGTGGGGCGAGACGCCCAAGGCGTTCGTCGTGCCGTCGAACGGCGATCCTGACGATCCCCCGGTCGCGGCCGACGAACTGACGGCGTTCACGCGCGATCGACTCGCGAGTTACAAGGTCGTCCGCCGGATCGAGTACGTCGAGGAACTGCCGAAGACGGCGACCGGCAAGACCCAGAAGTACGAACTGCGCCAGCAGGAGTGGGCGGACGAAGATCGGATGATCGGCGAAGGATAACCGGGGCTGCCGACGGGGAGTCGGGTCTCCCGCCCCTGACTGACTGAGTGGTCAAATATGACAATAATTCGCGCTTCAGACGCCAGATGTGTATTTTTCGCCGGGAGTGGTATAGAAACCTATCCTGGATTACCCTCCCTGTAAGGCTCAACTTTTATACTGCTGGGTGCTTTCGAATCGTAATATGGCAGAGACCGACGGGGAGGAAATCGAAGACTTGCCACCGAGCGCGAAACTGGTCTTCAAAGTTCTCGAGTACGACGGTCCGTTGACGCAGAAACAGATCGTCGAGGAATCGATGCTCTCGGCCCGGACAGTGCGATACGCACTCGAACGCCTGGAGGAAATCGGAATCGTCGACGAGGATATCTACTTTGCGGACGCCCGCCAGAGCCTCTACCGGATCGAGGAACCGGTCGCGGCCGACGGCAACGGCGTCGAGGAGTCCCCGAAGAAAGACGCCTGCTGCGCCGAGTAACGTCGACCAAACGGCAGGATTATTTTCCCGCGGTGACCGTCCCCGTGCATGGACAAGGAGACGATACCACAGTGGGGCTGGCTGCTACTCGGGCTGATTATGGCGTCGACCGTCGCCTCGCTGGTCAACGTGTTCCTGCTCCCGCTGCCGGAGGACTACCAGGTGATCACGATCATCAGCGCCATGTCGCCGGTCCTGATCTACGTGGGCGTCTGGCAGGACGAGGACCGACAACACTACTGGGACAATTCGCGGGAACACATCGTCGGCGACGTGCTATTCGTGGTCAGCGGTGCGGCGCTCGGTTCGGCCATCGCGCTCGTCGTGATCGTCGACCTCGGCCTGTGGGACTTCGCGCGGGACATCATCGCGATGGGCGCTGGGTTCCTGCTCTCGTGGGGGCTGTTCTGGTGGCGCAACCCGGAGGTGTACCGGACGGAATCCGACCGGTAGCGACTGGACTGCGATCGGTTCGCCGTCAACTGTTCCGGGCGCGTCCCCGGTTCGAGTGGCCCGCGGGGCTGCTACGGGCCCGAATCGCTGGTGCGACCGGCGATCCCCGGCGTCGGTGGCAACGCCCGCTTGTGAGCGGTCGCGGCGGACAGCGACGCGACGTCGCGAGCGGTTCCGCGATCGATCCCGCCCGCGTCGGCCGCCGCCTCGATCGACGCACCCTCGTCGACGAGTCGGCGCAACAGGGGGTCGATGACCTCGTAGCTCGCACCGAGTTCCTCCGCGTCGGTCTGGTCGGCCCAGAAGCCGGCGGTCGGTTCCTTGCTGACGATCCGTCGCGGCACGCCGAGCCGTTTCGCGAGCGCCCGGACCTCCGTCTTGTACAGATCGCCGATCGGGTAGGCGTCGGCCGCGCCGTCGCCGTACTTGGTGAAGTAGCCGAGCAGCAACTCCGATCGGTTCGCGGTGCCGAGCACCAGGCGGGACCGGCGGTTCGCCGCGTAGTACGCACAGCACATCCGCAATCGAGCGACGACGTTCCCGATCGCGTAGTTGCGCTCGTGCGGTCGATCGCTCTCCACTCTCGCCACCGGAGACTCGAGGTCCCTCGCGGCCGTCTCCTCGAAGGCCTCGAGCAGCGGTCGCAACTGGATCTCGCTGAACTCGATGCCCAGTCCGTCCGCGATGGTCCGGGCCTCGCTGGTACCGGCCTCGTCGGCCTTGTGACAGGGCAGTCCGAGTCCGAGGACGCGATCGCCGCCGAGCGCCTCGACGGCCAGTACGGTCGTCACGGTCGAGTCGATTCCGCCGCTCATCGCGACGATGACGCCGGTCGCGTCCGCGTCCGAAACGATGTCACGGATATCCGATCGGATCGACCGTCGAACCGCCTCGAGTTCCGCCTTGCCCGTGATGAACGACCCGGTTCGTGCCCGATCCTCGGCGGCAGTGCGCAGACGATCGTTCGTAACGATATCGGCAGTCATGTGATCCAGACCACAACCATTTCACGATATATCGAAACGTGTGTCCCCATAAGTGCGTTTTCCTTAAACAAATATAGGTCGTATCCATTCTGGTGAAACGATCGCCGATCGATACCTCAACGTCCGGACTCGCGAAGCGGTGGGTGCTCGAGCGACCTCGCCAGGTCCGCGTTTTCAGGCCGACTTCGACGCGAGATGCCGGCTGAGCAGGTAGACGACGCCGGAACTGATCGCCGCTGCCGTGCCGACTGCGATCACGGGGACCGAGACGCCAGTCTGTCCGTACGGGTTTCGCGGGGCGGCCACGATGACCGCTTCGAACGTCTCGCTGCCGACGTGGCCGAGCAAGAAGAATCCGACCGTGAGCAAGATGGCGAACCCCCCGGTCGCCAGCCCGAACATCGACGCGACGTCCTCGACGTTCAGTAACGTGTGCGCCTGTGACTCCGAGAGCTGTGGTTCGCGGCTCCGGCGAGCGATCGCCACCGCGACGAGACACGTCGCGGTTCCCAGCTGGATCCCGCCGGCGCACACGCCGACCCAGAGGACGAGCGGCGACGCCCACAGTGGCTCGCCGCCCGGGAAGGCTGCTCGTACCGAAGACGGATAGGTGGCGGTGATCGGCACGACGAGCGCGAGCGCGAGTAACAGACCGCTCTGGTAGACGAGCTTTTGCGGAATCCGTGGCTTGATCAGCGCGTATCGCTCCACTCGAAGTCGTTCGTACGTCGACTCGCCGAGGAGTGCGTCCGCGATCGGATCGTCCGGGTCAGTCGAGGTCATCGGTTCGAAAGCGTGATCGGCCGTCGGGTCAGGTGGCCGAACACGGGGCATCGAAATATACACTCCGGTTTCGCGTCCGGAGTCAAAATTCCGGACATACACTCCTGACTGGTGGTTATCTTCGTTAGGGTTAACCGGTATATTTTGTACGTCGCTACCTTCGGGTATGACCGTAGCAGTCGGTCCAGAATCCCTGTGGCTGTGGATCGGAACGATCGGAATGACCCTCGGAACCCTGTACTTCATCGGTCAGGGGCGCGGCGTTCGCGACCCGAAGATGCAGGAGTTCTACATCGTCACGATCTTCATCACGACGATCGCCGCGGCGATGTATTTCGCGATGGCGACGGGCTTTGGCGTCACCGAGGTGATGGTCGGCGACGAGGCGCTCACGATCTACTGGGCGCGGTACGCCGACTGGCTCTTCACGACACCGCTCCTGTTGCTCGACCTCTCGCTGCTGGCCGGCGCGAACCGAAACACGATCGCGACGCTGATCGGTCTGGACGTCTTCATGATCGGGACCGGCGCGATCGCGACGTTCGCGGCGACCCCCGGCACCCGGATCGCGTGGTGGGGTATCAGCACCGGCGCCCTGCTCGCGTTGCTGTACGTCCTCGTCGGGACCCTCTCGAAGAACGCGCGCGACCGGTCTCCTGAGGCCGCGTCGCTGTTCGGCACCCTTCGCAACCTGGTCATCGTGCTGTGGCTCCTCTACCCAGTGGTCTGGATCCTCGGCACCGAAGGGACGTTCGGCATCCTCCCGCTGTACTGGGAGACGGCCGCGTTCATGGTGCTCGACCTCTCGGCGAAGGTCGGCTTCGGGGTGGTCCTGCTCCGGAGCCGCTCCGTCCTGAAACGGGCCGTCACGCCGTCCGCCGCGGCCGCGTGACGAATTCCGCATCGCTCGCTCGAACCCGATCGAGTGCGACGCCGCGTCTCGCTCGTCTCTCGTCGCCACCGCGGCTCTCACCGATCGCTGATCGCTCAACGCCCGTGAGTATCTGTATCGGCACGGACACCCGTTTATGTGTAATGATGCTGAAGTAACCTGTACGCATGCAGTCACTAGCCGCGTTCGCGTTCGGCGTACGAACTCACGTCCTCCAAAACGGCCCGACCGACGCGGAACTGTTCGAGTACGTCTTCAGTGGTGACAACACCGTACTCGCGCTGTCGTTCGTCGTCAACATCGTCCTCGCCGGACTCACGATCCTCGGAATCGCCTATCTCGGACGGAACCTCACCGATCCGCGATCGAAGGCGATCGCGACCGCGCTGATGCTGATCTCGGTCGTTTCGATCTCGAGTTACACCGGACTCACGTCGGGGCTGACGCTGGGCGTCGTCGAGATGCCGGCGGGCCACCCGGCGGCGGGTGCGACGACGGCCGGCCAGGACGGCGTGCTGGTGATGTGGGGTCGGTACCTCACGTGGACCTTTTCCACGCCGTTCATCCTGATCGCGCTCGGGATGATCGCCGGGTCGAACTGGCCGAAGATCCTCACGACCTGTGCGTTCACGATCGCGATGTGTGTCACCGGCCTGGCGGCCGCCCTGACGACGTCCTCGCTGGTGCTGCGCTGGTGGTGGTTCGTCCTGGGGTCGATCTTCTTCCTCGTGATCGTGTACGTCATCCTCGTCGACTGGACCGCGGAGGCCGAGCGGGCGGGAACGACGGACCTGTTCCGGACGCTCAAACTCCTCACCGTCGTCGGCTGGTTCGGCTACCCGATCCTCTGGGCGCTCGGCGTCGAAGGGTTCGCGATCCTGGACGTCGCGATCACCTCGTGGGGCTACAGCATCCTCGACGTTATCACGAAGTACGTCGTGACGTTCCTCGCCATGTTCTACGTCGTCGACGAACCGGATTCGATCACCGGTGGTGCGGACTACGGTGCCACCATGCCAGGGCTCGCGTCGACGGACGACTGACCGAACCGGTCCCGGTCCAGCGCTCGTACTGGTGCCGACCTGCGGCCTCGTGTCCCGATCGTCCCTAACCAGTTTGGATTCGGGGCTTTGCCGGCGCTGGCCCTAGCCCGGTCACGGGACCCCCGTTCCGGGCAGAACCGACGGCACACGCTCATGACCGTTCCACTCACGTACGCCGGTGTTCACCTGGCCTTCGTCCTGCCGCCGATCCTGGCTCTGGGCTGGCTCACGCTCCGACGCGATCGGGCCTGGCGGGGCGTTCGACCGCTCTCCGGACTCGGAATCATGATCGGCCTCGCCCTCGTCTACACGACGCCGTTGACGAATCACCTGATCCCCGAGGGCGTCTGGTGGTACGGCGAGGGGGCGGTCGTCGCGACCGTCTGGCACACTCCGATCGAGGAGTACCTCTTCTTCGTCCTCCAGCCGACACTGACCGCGTTCTGGTTGTTTCAGGTGCCAGCAACTGCCGATCGGTCGCTGGCGATCCCCCTCGCACATCGGCTGGTCGGCATCGCAGGCGGCCTCTCGATCGCCGGCGTCGGATGGTCGTTGACCGGCGACACCTCGACGTACTACCTCGGGTGGCTGTTGCTCTGGGCCGGTCCGGTCCTCGCCGTCCAGTGGGGATTCGGCCTCACGTACCTCTGGACCGTTCGTCGACCGGTAGTGGTCGCTATCGCCGTCCCGACGATCTACCTCTGGATCGTCGACCGGATCGCGATCGAACTCGGCATCTGGGTCATCTCGGATGGGCACACGATCGGATACACGCTGCTGGGCCTCCCCGCCGAGGAGGCGCTGTTCTTTCTCGTAACCAACGCCTTCATCGTTCAGGGAATCGTCATGTACATGTGGCTGCTCGATCGCGTCCACGAACACCCGTCCCTCTCCGGGGTGGTGGCCCGATTCGCCGCGAGTTCCGATGACCGGTGACACGATCCCTCGCAGCGGTGCCACCCGCGCAGGTGCCGCGGGCCGACGGCGGGCCGCCCGCCTGAGCCTCGGCTTCGGCCTGCTTCCCATCGTCGTCGCGATCTGTATTACGGCCGTCGCTGGCTCGCCGCCGCTCGCCTACCAGTACGTTCCGCTGGCACTCAGCGTCGTCGTCCTCGGGTTGCCCCACGGGGCCGTCGATCACCTCGTGTTGCCGAGGGCTCGGGGCGACCCCGTCACCGCCCGCTCGCTCGCGTTCGTCGGCCTCCTCTATCTGCTCGTCGGCACCGCGTACGCCGTCGTCTGGTTTCTCGCCCCCGCCGCCGCGTTCGTCCTGTTCATCTTCGTTACGGTCGTCCACTGGGGACAGGGAGACGTCTACGCCCTGCTCGCACTCGTCGGCGCCGAGCACCTCGAGGCGAGACTCGGCCGACTCCTCGCCCTCGTCGTCCGGGGTGGAATCCCGATGCTCGTCCCGCTGTTCGCGTTTCCGGCGCAGTACGCCTTCGTCGCCGAGACGCTCGTCGGGCTGTTCGACCCCGACGCGGCGGCTGCGCTCGAGCCAGCGTTCACTCCGCCGGTCCGGACGGCCGTCGCGATCGGTTTCGGTGCTGCGATCGCGCTCGCATTGCTCCTCGGCTTCGTCCGATCGGGGCCGGATGGCCGTGGCCCGTGGCTGGTCGATCTGACCGAGACGATCGGCCTCGTCGCGTACTTCGCGGTCGTGCCACCGATCCTCGCGATCGGCCTCTACTTCTGCTTCTGGCACGCCCTCCGGCACAGCCTTCGAACGATGCTCGTCGACCCCGTCGCCGGTGCGGCGCTCGAACGAGGGGGAATCGGGACCGCGTGGCGGCAGTTCGCCCGTGACGCCGCCCCGCTGACTGCGGGCGGACTGATCGTACTCGTGGGTATCGGCATCTCCGTCCCGCGGACTCCCGCGTCCGTCGCTGACGTCCTCGCGGTCTATCTGGTGACGATGGCCGTGCTGACGCTCCCGCACGTCGTCGTCGTGACGCTACTGGATCGAGAACAGCGGATCTGGTCGCCATAGGGCTCGGCCCGAACCCGACCCGAGAGTCGAGCATCGAACGCTCGCGGTAGGAGTACCTACGAGGGCACGACCGTGATCGGGTCCTTCCGATCGATCGCCTGCTCTAGCTCGTCGGCGATCGCGCTGCCCCGAGACACCTGAATTTCGCCGCCGCGGCTCACCGTCGCGGTGAAGAGGTAGTCGCCGGCGGCCTGTACCTCGACGGTCTCGCCGTGGTTCCCGTCGACGGGGATGACGATGTGGCGGGAGGTGATCTCGGGCTGGACCATCTGGCCGGTTCCACTGGCCCCGCTGGTACCGCCGCCGTTCGCGCTGCCTCCGCCAGCGCCGCCAGCGCCCGCGCCGTAGTTCGGGTTCTCGTCGTGGGTCCGGACGTCGATGTCGATCCCGAGCCGGTTCTCGATGTCGGTAATGCGACCGCCGCCCTTGCCGATGACGCTCGAGATGTCGTCCTCCTCGACGTAGACGACGGCCGTGTCCTGGCTCTTGAGCTGGACGTCGACGTAGCCCCGCGCGACCGATCGGATCTCGCGTTCGATCTCCTGTTTGGCGATGCGATCGACGCCGGACTCGCTGGCGGGACTGCCCTCCTCGTCAGTGAGGGGAACGGTGACGACCTGCCGGTTGAACGTGTAGATCTCGTACTCGGGTTCGCCGGTCTGGAAGTCCGTGACGAGGATGACCGGCCGGGCGAGGTCCTCCTCGGTCAGCCCCGCCGGGACCTTGACTTCCGTCTTGACGTCGTATACCTTCGCAATCTTGCCGGTCTCGACGTAGACGACGGTGTCGACGATCTGGGGGATCATCCCCAGTTCGACGCGACCGATGAGTCGCTGAAGGGCGTCGATCGGCCGGGTCGCGTGGACGACGCCGATCATGCCGACGCCCGCGAGACGCATGTCCGCGAAGACCTCGAAGTCGTTGGTCTTGCGGACCTCGTCGTAGATGGTGTAGTCGGGCCGGACCATCAACAGCGCGTCCGCGGTTTTCTCCATCTCGCCGCCCAGTTCGGTGTACTGGGTGATCTCGGGGCCGACCTGCAGGTCGCGCGGTTTCTCCATCGTCTTGACCGCGTACTCGTGGTCGTTGAGGTAGCGCGCGACCGCCTGGGCGAGCGTCGACTTCCCCGCACCGGGCGACCCCGAGATGAGGACGCCGCGCTGGCGCTCGAGGAGTCGTTCCTTGAGTTCGTCGGCGTGCTCGTAGTCCTCGATGTCGGTCTGGGCGATCGGCCGCACGGCCGTGATCTCGATGCCGTCCGCGAACGGCGGGCGGCCGATCGCGATCCGGTAGTCCCGGAACTGGACGATCTTCATGCCCGGTTCCGAAAGCTCGATGAAGCCGCCCGGGGCCTCCTTCGCGCCGTCGACGACCTCGCGAGCCCACTCGTCCATCTGTTCCTCGTCGGTCGGTTCGTCGGCGATCGGTTCGTAGCGCATCTCGCCGAGTTCGCCGCGCTTGGCCATCGGCACCGTGTCCGTCTTGAGGTGGACGCTCATCGTCTGGTCGTCGAAGAATTCCTCGACGGACAGCGTACCGACGTCCCTGGACTCGGGGGAGATGTGCTCGACGTCGAGGCCCTTCGCCCGGGCGACCTCGGCCTGGACGACGTCGCTGGTGATGAACGTGGCCTCGAGATCCTCTGCGATGTCGCGGATGAGCGCGTCGATCTCGCCCTCGGAGGCGTGGCCGCGCTCGATCGCGCTGGGCCGCTCGCCGACGTACTCGAGGTCGACGACGCCCTCGTCGGCGAGGTCGGCGAGCCGCTGGAGCTCTTCTAACCCGTCCCAGCCGGTCTCGATTCCGTCGTTGGCCTGCGCTTCGAGTTCCGCGACGACGGCTTCCGGCACCGAAATCGTCGCTCCCTCGAACTGCCCGTCTTCGATCGTCGCCGAGACGCGGCCGTCGATGACCACGCTCGTATCCGGCACGACGTGCATACCCGAACTCGGTCACGTACGCTCATAAGGGTGTTCACCCGCGGAGAGCGACTTGCCCCGCGGATCGTCGCTGTTTCCGGTACCTTTCGGAACTTCGTGACGTTCCAGTCCGGTGGGAAGTGACGGCGAAGCTTAACACCGGAGCCGAACGCTTTCGTGCATGGACTCCGACGTGTCGTTCGGTCGTGGCGGACTGAACCCGTATCTCGACGTCGACGAACTCGTCGAGGACATCGGACTCGACGAGGACGAGATCGCCCGGCGAAAGGAGTTTATCGGCTTCGATCGGGAGGACGAACGCCGTCTCTCCGACCTCGAGGAACTCCTGCGGGAGAATCGGACGGCGATCGCCGACGACTTCTACGAGAATCTCCTCCAGTACGAGGAGACCCGCGAGATCATCGATCGATCGCCGAAGGGCGTCGATGCCCTCAAACGGACCCAGCAGGCCTATCTCGTCTCGCTCGCGACCGGCGACTACGACCGGGCGTATTTCGAGAACCGGGCCCGGATCGGCAAACTCCACGAGTTGCTCGACATGCCCCTGAAACACTACGTCGGGCAGTACGGCGTCTACTACGACCTCATCATGTCGCGGCTGAACGAGCGCGTCCAGGACCAGGTCGTCGCTGCGATCGAAGAGTGGGCTGCGGACCGCGAGACCGAGCGCGACGACGGTCTCGATCGGCTCGTCGGCGCACTGGGCCTCGGCGAGAGCGAACGCGACGACGGGGGCGGTCTCGACGAGTCGTTCGAGGAGACGATCCGGGAAGCGATCGACGACGGGATGATGGACGTCCTCGCGCTGTTGCGGATCCTCAACCTCGACCTGCAGGTCGCCACCGACACGTACCTCGACTCCTACGCCCAGCGCCTCGAGGATTCGATCGAGCGCCGCGAACGGCTCGCACGTGACGTCGAAGCCGACGTCCAGGAGCCGATCGACGAACTGCGCGAGGCGAGCGCGGTCGTCGCACAGCGTGCCGAGACGATCAGCACGCACGCGGCGACCCAGGCTGCGTCGATCGATCGGGCGGCGAGCGAGGTCGGCGAGGCGAGCGCTGCGATCGACGCGGTCGCGAGCATCGCCGACGAGGTTCACGCCGAGAGCCAGCGCACCGAGCGCCTCGCCGCCGACGGGGTCGACGCGGCCGACGAGGCGCTCGCGGAACTCGAGACGATCGAAACGGCCGTCGACGACGTCTCGTCGGCGGTCTCGTCGCTCGAGGACCGCACCGACGAGATCGACGGGATCGTCGATCGGCTGGACGACCTCGCCAAACGAACGTCGATGCTCGCGAAGAACGCCAGGATCGAGGCGTCCCGCGACCCGAGCGGGTCCGAGGCGACCAGCGCGCTCGAGGTCATCGCGAACGAGGTCGGGTCGTTCGCCGAGCAGACCCAGTCCGACCTCCGGGCGATCGAAGATACCGTCGAATCGGTCAGGGCTGACGCTGCAGCCACGATCGAGACGGCAGACGAAACGGTCGCGCGGGTCGACACCGGAACCGAACGGATTCGCGACACGGTCGACTCGCTCGAGGCGATCCACGAGTCGGCCCGGTCGACGGCGACCGGCATGGACGACGTCGCGGCGGCGACGGACCAGCAGGCACGCAGCGTCGAGTCGATCGCGGATTCGATCGCCGAACTCTCCGAGACGGCCGATCAGGTGGCCGGCGCAGCCGAGTCGGTCGCCGCGGCCAGCCAGGAACAGACCGCGAGCCTGCAGGACGTCGGCGAGAGCGTGGATCGGCTGACGAGCGACGACGATCCCGATCGAACGCCGGTGTACGAGAAGGTGCAGTGAGAGGCGCCGCTTGCGCGTGCGGGACGGTGCCGCCGCCGGTGGTCTCAACTCCCTGGCCTCCGAAGACGCCCGCATGACGATCGTCGATCTGACGCGCGAACTCGTTTCGATCCCGAGCCACGAGGACGAGACCGGGGCTGGCGATCGAATCGAAACCTGGCTCCGCCGGGAGACCGACGCCGACGTGCGGCGGGACGAGGTCGGTAACGTGATCGCACGCGAGGGAACCGGCGGGGAGACGCTGGCACTGGTCGGCCACCACGACGTCGTCGCGCCGGCGGACTCGCAGGTGACCGACGCTGGCGACGATAGCGGCGAGTACGTCGTCGAGGAACGCGACGGTCGGCTCTACGGTCGCGGGACCGCGGACATGAAGGGGGCCGTCGCGGCGGCCATGATCGCCTTTCGAGACAGCGAGGTCCCCGGCACCTCGGAGCACCGGCCGGAGTTCGGCGACGCCGATCCGGCCGGAGAACTCGTCTTCGCGAGTTTCGTCGGCGAGGAAGTCGGCGGCGTCGGCGCACGCCACGCGATCGAGCAGGGGTTCGCGCCCGACTACGCGATCGTCGGGGAAGGCTCGACGGGGTACTCCGCGCCCGGCGTCACCGACGTCGCCGTCGTCCACAAGGGCCGTCGGGGGAGTACGATCACCGCCAGCGGCGAATCCGCTCACGCCAGCGAGGCCGAGGCCGGCGAGAACGCGATCTACCGCGCGACGGACGCCGTCGACCTGATCCGAGATCTGGAACCGCCCTCGATGGAGGTCGCCGGCGAGACGATCACGGGTAGCGTCGTCGTCACCGAAATCGAGGGTGGGACCGCGTGGAACGTCGTCCCCGATCGCTGTGCGATCACGGTCGACGAGCGGACGGTTCCCGGCGAACGCGCCCCGATCGAACGGGTCGAGGAACTCCCTGGCGTCGAGTGGACCGTCGAACAGGACCTGCCGCCGATGCGGTGTGGGGACGAAGCCTTCGCCGAGACGGTCCTCGACGCGGCCGACGCCGCCCAGTCCGGCGCACCCGAACTCGTGACGAAACCGCACGCGACCGACGCCGGCTGGCTCGCCCGGGCCGGGACGGAGTGTGTCGTCTGCGGGCCGGCGGAACCCGGCGAGGCCCACACCGACGACGAGAGCGTCTCGATCGACGTCCTCGAGCGCTGTACCGAGATCTACCGACGGGCGGCCGAGGGCTGGCTCCGGTAACCGTTCGGATACTGGACAGGGGATAGTGAAAAAGACAGTACAATCCACGGAACCGGCCCCGTCACCGTTCGAGCGGAGATCGAGGAGGAGCGAGCGCAGTTTCAGGAGCAGAGAAACGAAATGGAAGAATTCGTCTCGGAATCCGCCCTCGCTTCACTCGCAGTCCGATCGCGCCTCGCGTTCCGTCACGTTCTCGCTCCCGCACTGCGGGCACTCCGCCTGGTCCGCGTAGAACCGCTCCCCGCAGTCCTCGCAGGCGTACGGTGCCTCCTCGGCCGCGGTCCGTTTCGCTTCCTGGGTGAACTGGCCGACCTTTCGCCCGAGGTCCTCGAAGAATCCCATTTGCCGTGTCTTGTCCGTCGAGGCGGTTAACGGTGTGTGTCCGGACCCGTGGTGAAGCCGGTCAGACGCCGGGGATGCCGACCGCTTCGAACCCGGTGATCCCGACCGCAGCGAGGGCGTACAGGCCGATCAGGACGGTAACCCACGCGACGAGGCCGATCATCGCAGCGGCGGTCCAGTCGCCCGGATACCGGACGTTGATCACGGCGATGTACGCCAGCAGGGCGAGCAACGGCCCCAGAAGCGGGATCCAGCCGACGAAGAAGCCGACGACCGCCCAGACGATCGCTCCGATCAGGGCGGTGACGATGGCGTGATCGTAATTGCCCGCGCCGACGATCACTCGCGCACCGACGTAGATGCCGAGCGCGCCGATGAGCAGGCTGACGAAGAACACGATGACTGATGATGCGACTACCATATCTCGAAAACACGTCAGTCCGAGCGAACAGGTCACGGCTTGCACGTTCTACGCCCACTTCAGAGTATTCTCTCTCGCCGTGGCCGCCCGCGAGCGCGTGAACGAATCGGTAGCTGGACGGTCACGCGATTCGGTAGTCGAGTCGTTCCGAGAGGACGGGAAGCGATCCGTGCCGTTACGGCAGGGCGGAACGGGGACCACGACGTTGATACCATTGCCTCGGCAAGTAGGTCTCGATGGCGACAGATCAGGCCTCACAGGAGACGGACGATACGTACGAACGGTTCGAAGAGCGGGTCACCCGCATCTCGAACGTCGGCAACGCCGCCGGCATCCTGCGGTGGGATCAGGAGGTCGTAATGCCCGACGAGGGGACGCCCGCACGGGCACAACAACTCTCGACGCTGTCCTCGCTCAGCCACGACCTCCTGACCGCGGACGAGACCGGGGATCTGCTCGACGAACTGGAGGGGAGCGACCTCGAAGACGATCGGGCCGCGGTCGTCCGTGAGGTTCGCCGACAGTACGATCGGGAGACCAGCGTCCCGGGGGAACTCGTCGAGGAAATCTCCGCGACGACCGCGAACGCCCACCCGACGTGGAAGCAGGCCAGGGAAGAGGACGACTTCGACCACTTCGCGCCCACCCTCGAGAAACTGGTCGAACTCAAGCGGGAGTACGCGAACCACATCGATCCCGACGCCGATCCCTACGCCGTGCTCTTCGCCGAGTACGAGCCGTACCTCGACCTCGAGACGGCCGAACGGGTGCTCGAACGGCTGCGCGACGAACTCGTCCCGCTGATCGACGCGATCGACGACAGCGACGCGGACCTGGCGACCGATGCGTTCGCGGGCGAATTCGAGGACGACGATCAGGAGGCGCTCGCCCGCGACGTCCTCGACTCGCTCGGCTACGACTGGGATCGCGGCCGCCTCGACACCGCCCCGCACCCGTTCTCCTCCGGCACCCAGTTCGACGCCCGCGTGACGACCCGCTTCGAGGAGGACGACCTGCTCGGGTCGATCACCTCCACGATCCACGAGTTCGGCCACGCCAACTACACGCTCGGGCTCCCCGACGAGGGCTACGGCACCCCGCTCGGCGAGGCGCGCGACCTCTCCGTCCACGAATCACAGTCCCGCCTCTGGGAGAACCACGTCGGCCGATCGCGTCCCTTCTGGGACCACTTCCTGCCGATCGCCCGCGATCGGTTCCCGGAACTCGAGGACGTCTCCCCCGAGGAGGCCTACGAGGCCGCGAACCAGGTCTACGACGACAACCTCATTCGCGTCGAGGCGGACGAACTCACCTACCACCTCCACATCGTGATCCGGTTCGAGATCGAACGCGCGCTCATCTCGGGCGACCTCGACGTCGAAGACGTTCCCGAAACGTGGAACGACAAGTACGAGGAGTACCTCGGCGTCCGTCCGGAGACCGACGCCGAGGGCTGTCTGCAGGACATCCACTGGTCGCACGGCTCCTTTGGCTACTTCCCGACCTACTCGCTCGGCTCCGTCCTCGCGGCGCAACTGTACGCCGCCGCCGAAGACGATCTCGGCGACCTCGACGACGCCGTCCGCGAGGGTGACTTCAACGAATTGAACGGCTGGCTCCGCGAGAACGTCCACCAGCACGGCAAACAGTACACCACCCCCGACCTGATCGAGCGGGCGACCGGCGAGGAATTCACGGCGGATTACTTCCTCGACTACGTCCGGTCGAAGTACGGCGACCTGTACGACCTCGGCGGCTACTGAATCGGCCGCCTCCCGCCGAACGAGTGCGGCGATCGTTCGCGGCGATCCGACACGCGACGGCTCAGACCTGCGATTCGATCGCCGTTCCGTCCCGGGTCGATCGCAGACCGAATCGTCGGACTCAGAGGACGAGGAATCGCAGCACCCACAGTGCGATCATCCCGGTGGCGATCGTTGCGAAGACGTTCTCCGTCCGCCACGCGACCGCGGCGGCGACCGCGCCAGCGAGCAGGTGCTCGTCGAGGAGCGTCGCCTGGACGGTCGGGCCGAGCGTGACGAGTGCGGGTGCGACGAGTGCTGCGAGCACCGCCGCCGGAACGAATCGGAGCAGCTTCTGGAGGCGCGTCGGCATCTCGCTGATCCGTCCGAACAGGTAGATGAAGGAGAATCGAACGGCGAACGTCGCGACGCCGATCGCGACGATGACGCCCCAGATTGCGACGGGACCGCGGTCGATCATCGATCGACGCCCCTCGCCGAGAGCAACCCGGCTGCGATCCCCGCCAGTGCGCCGACCAGCAGCCCGAGATTGAACGGAACGTCCGCGGCGACGATGGCAACTGCGCCGCCAGCGATCGCGGCGACGGTCCGAGGGCGGTCTTTCATCGCCGGAACCAGGAGTGCGAGAAAGACCAGCGGGACGGCAAAGGAGAGCCCCCACGACTCGGGAACGCCGGCGCCGACGACGACCCCGAGGGCCGTGCCGACGATCCAGACCAGCCAGATACTCGCGGCGACTCCCAGATAGTACGACCGCCTGTCACGGTCGCGATCGTCGGCGTACTCGGCGATCGACATCGCGTACGCCTGATCGGTGAGCAGGTAGGCGAGGTACGCGCGAGTCCGACGGCGGTACGTTCGGAAGTGCGGTGCGATCGACGCCGAGTACATCAGCATCCGCAGATTGATCACGACCGCAGTCGCGACGACGACCGCCAGCGGCGCGTTCGCGCCGAGCAGTTCGATCGCGGCCAGCTGGGACGCCCCCGCGAACACGATGGCCGACATTCCGACCGCCTGCGCCGGCGTCATGCCGACGTCGGCGGCCGCGATTCCGGTAACGAGGGCGAACGGAACGATCCCGAGCTGAAGCGGGAGCGCGTCGAGTACGCCCGACCGAAGATCCTCGTTCATACCGACGCTCACGCTACTCGCATCAAAACGGTATCGAACTGGCGGTCGCGCGAGAATCTCCACCACGCCGGCGCAGTGCCACGACGGCGTCGCAGTTCGAGTCGAACCGGACGAACACGTCGTGGCGTCGCTTCTTCGAAGCACCCAATGTCCTGGCCGGAGATGACCGCCACATGGCATCGGAAAACCGACTCGATGAGCGAACGGCGATCGTTACCGGCGCGAGTTCCGGTATCGGCGCGGCGACCTGTCGCGCGCTCGCAGACAGGGGCGCGAACGTCGTCCTCGCGGCCCGCAGCGAGGACCGACTGGCGGAACTCGCCGACGAACTCGAGACGACCCACGACGCCGAGACGCTGGTCGTCCCGACGAACGTCCGCGACGAGGCCGCCGTCGACGACCTGATCGCCGAGACGGTCGAGACCTTCGGCGGCATCGACGTGCTCGTGAACAACGCCGGCCTCTCCCGCGGGACCGACGTCGCCGAACTGACGACCGAGCAGTTCGAGACGATGCAGGAGACCAACGTCGACGGCGTCTTCTACGCCACGCGGGCGGCGATTCCACACGTTCGGGAGCGGTCGGGCCACCTGATCTTCGTCGGGAGCTTCGCCGGCCAGTACCCCCGATCGTTCAACCCCGTCTACGCCGCCTCGAAGTGGTGGGTCCGGGGCTTCGCCAAGAGCGTCGCCGCGCAGGTCGGCGGCGACGGCGTCGGCGTCACG
The DNA here is from genome assembly GCF_022869805.1 of Halosolutus halophilus. Lineage (NCBI taxonomy): Archaea > Methanobacteriati > Methanobacteriota > Halobacteria > Halobacteriales > Natrialbaceae > Halosolutus > Halosolutus halophilus. The sequence continues at coordinate 3,920,253 of NZ_CP094974.1, forward strand.
GTCGTCAATCCGTCCGAGGTTCGAACGGAGTTCGAGACCGCGGACGGGACGACGTTCGCCGAGGCCTTCGACCCGAACGAGGCCACCGAACCCGAGGAAATCGCCGACGCGATCGTCTTCGCCGCCTCGCGCGAGGGGGCGAGCGTGAGCGAACTCGACCTCTACCGGCGGGACAAGTTCGTCGACACGTTCTGAGTGCTCACGATCGGTTTCCAGGGGGAGCGGTCGATCCGGGATCGACGAACGCGAATCGCTCGTATAAAACGAGGCTGAACATGCCGACTGTGGACTCACCCGCGGCGAGTCCGACCGTTCGCGTATGCGAGTCTCGATCCCGGGCTTCGACGGCCTGTACTTCGACACCGACGCGGAATCGCCCGCCGTGAATATCGCCCTGACCGCCGCGGGGCGGCGCGCACCGAAACCGCAGGGGTACGCGGTGCAACTGCTGCCGTACCTCTGGTCGTTCGACGTCGACCTGCGGGAGGTGCCGAACGACCACCCGATCCAGTACCTCCACCCCGAGGGTGCCCGGAGCCTCGGCGAACTGTCGGCCGATCGGACCGTCCGACAGGTTGGTACCGAACTCGAGTCAGTCCTCCGGTTCGTCTGGGCGGTCAACCGGGAGGTCGAGATGGCGACGAACCAGCTCGTCGGCCGCGAACCGAACCACGACGGCGTCGTCATCGAGATCGACGAGGGATCGGTCACCGCGGACGGCGAGGAACTCGGGACCGACGAGTTCGACGTCGAGGAACCCGCCAAAAGCGTCGGTTCGGACGCCGGTATCGGCTCCCGATCGGTGACCGAGATCGAGATCGAGGACGGGAACCCCGGTGCGGACGCGGACGCGACCGACGATGACGTCGGACTCGGTTCAGCCGGCGACGACGACGAATCTCGTCCTGCCGACGACGATTGACGCTTCGCCTCGAGGCCCGACCTTGCGCCCTGACGTCGACCGCCGGGACGCCGCTGTTTTTGGTCTCGGCGTCCCTACCACCGGTATGCGAATCGTCACGACGCTCCCCTCGGCGACCGAGACCGTCGCCGCGCTCGGCATCGAACCCGTCGGCGTCTCCCACGAGTGCGACTATCCCCCCGGCGTCGAGTCGCTCCCGTCGATTACCCGATCGCGAATCGACGCCGACGCCTCGAGCGCCGAGATCGATCGGCAGGTACTCGAAACGGCAGAGACCGAGGACGGCGTCTACGACGTCGACGTCGAGACGCTCGACGATCTCGATCCGGACCTGATCGTCACGCAGGGAATGTGCGACGTCTGTGCGGTCGACGAGATCGTCGTCGCGAACGCGATCGAGCAAATCAACGAGGCGCGACGCGCCTCGAGCAGTCGGACGGAGTCCGACGACGACGCGGATCCCGAGGTCGTCACCACCGATCCCCACTCCGTCGCGGACGTGCTCGACGACCTCGATCGGATCGGCCGGGCGACCGGCCGCGAAGATCGCGCTCGAGAGGTCCGACTGGAACTCGAGGAGCGCATCGACGCTGTCCGGGAGCGTACGGCAGACATCGACGCCGGCGAACGCCCGCGAGTAGCGATCTTCGACTGGACCGATCCCGTGATGATCGCGGGCCACTGGACGGCCGAACTCGTCGACTGGGCGGGTGGCGAGTACGGATTGGCCGACGTCGGCGAGCGCTCTCGCCCGCGGGAGTGGGACGATATTCGCGAGTACGATCCCGAGGTCGTGATCGTCGCCCCCTGCGGGTTCGGGCTCGACCAGATCGCCGCGAACCGGAGCGACCTCACCGATCGCGAGGGGTGGACCGATCTCGCGGCCGTACGGGACGGGCGTGTCTGGGCGCTCGACGGCCACCACTACCTCAATCGGCCCGGTCCGCGGCTCGTGGACACGCTCGAGGCCATCGCAGGAATGGTCCGACCCGATCGGTTCGGCGCGCCGGACCGGGACGTCGCGGTCCCGTTCGACGACCTCGAGTCGATCGGAACGGGGATCGCCGATACCGCGGAGACTGGCGACGCTGACACCGCGAGCAACTCGCGAGCCGAGGTCGACTGAACCCGTGATCGTTCTCCCGACGGCGATTCGCGACGCGATCGTCGAACGCGCCCGCGAGGGGCGCCCCGACGAGATCTGTGGCGTTCTCGGCGGGGAGTACGACCCCGACGGCCGGAGCCGCGTTCGATCGCAGTATCCCGCGGCAAACGTCGCCGATCGACCCCGGACGCGCTACCGGATCGACCCCGAGGAGCAACTCGCGATCTTCGAGCGCCTCGAGGACCGCGACGAGGAAATCGTCGGCTTCTATCACTCCCACCCCCGCGGCCCGCCGCGTCCGAGCGCGACCGACGAAGCGCGGGCCACGTGGCCCGATCGATCGTACGTGATCGTCTCGCTGGAGCCGTTCGAAGTCGGCTCGTGGCGCTGGCGGGCGGACGGTATCGACGACCGGTTCGAGCGAGAACGAGTTCCGATCGAGTAACGGGACGGCCTCAGACGTCGTCCGCTTTCTCCTCCAGTTCGGATGCCTTCGCTCGCGCCTCGGCCGCCTGGTCGCGGAACTCCTCGATCTGCTGGCTCAGCTTCTTCCCGACGCGGTACTTGAAGTCGTCGGGCATCATCCCGTACTCGATGTCGAGCGTGACCATCGTGTCACAGCCCTCGACGATTTCGGGTGCCCAGCTTCCCTGTGCCAGTTTCGACTCGTCCGTGACGATCGCGTCGCCGTCCTCGACGTCGATGAACGCCGTCACGGTGTTCCAGATGTCCGGGTTGCTCGTGCTCGCCTCGTCGAACAACCCTTCGAGTCGCGACTCCGGGATCGGTTCGTCGCGAAGTTCCACGACCAGGTCCTCGAGCGCGTCGGCCAGGTCCTCGTACTCGGCCGCCTCCTCGCGAAGGGCGGCCGCTCGCTCGCTCGAACTGTCCCCCGTCATCGGACGCCCTCCGTCCCGTCGGTGTCGGCGATCATGTGTGGGACGGTACCCGCTTCGGCACCGTAAACGTACGCTTCCGGTCCGCGGCCCCGTTTCCGACCGGAGGCAATCTCCCGATCGCGTCACGACGGTTCCTGCAACGCGTCCGGCACCCAGCCGCGGTTGGGATCGTCCGTCTCGTGCATCCACTCGATCAGTCGCTTCCGCATCGCCGATCGAGCGTCGGCGTACTCGGGGTGGTCGATCAGGTTCTGGAGTTCGGCGGGATCGCGCTCGAGGTCGTACAGTTCGTCGATATCGGGGCCGTTGTAGACGTACTTGTATCGGTCCGTACGGACCATTCGCTGGGTGTAGAGGCCGAACTCCTCGCCGTGGTACTGTGCGAAGGTCGAGTCGGGCCGGCCGTCCGGGTCGTCGCCCCTGAGCAGCGGAACGAGACTGCGGCTGTGGAACGACTCCGGGATCGAGACGTCGGCCATCTCGAGGATGGTGGGCGCGAGATCGTGCAGGTGGACGGGGTACTCGCAGACCGATCCCGGCTCGGTGGCGCCCGGCCAGCGCACCTGCAGCGGGATGCGGTAGGTGTCGTCGTACATCAGCGGCCCCTTGTTGAACTGGCGGTGGCCGCCGACGAAGTCGCCGTGATCGGACGTGTGGATCACCGCGGTGTCGTCGGTCAGGCCGTGTTCTTCGAGGGCGTCGAGGATCCGCTCTAGCTGGTCGTCGATCAGCGTCACGAACCCCCAGTACTTCGCGATCACTTCGGCCCAGATGTCCCAGTCGAACCCCCTGACGCCGCGGTAGTCGACGAAGTTCTCGTGGACCTGGGGCTTCCCGTCGAACGTCTCCGCGTAGCTCTCCGGCGGCTCGATCGCGTCGGGGTCGTACATCGAGGCGTACGGCTCGGGGATCACGTAGGGGTGGTGTGGGCCGTAGAAGTCCGCCCGGTGGAAGAAGTGACCGTCCCGACCGTCGGTCGCGTGGGCCTCGATCGCGTCGATCGTCCGCTCGGCGAGGAAGTACGCGCGGGTGTCCTCGACGTCGATCGGGGCTTTCGCGGCGACGAAGGTGCCTTCGCCGCCGCCGGTGTAGACCGCCTCCTCGAACTCCACCTCGTCGATCGGCGTTCCGCGCTCCTCGCGGTACTCGCGAAACGCGTCGTCGATGTCGTCGTGGTGGACGTCGCTTCCCCCGAGGTAGGAGAAGCCGAAATCCTCGGGCGTCTGATCGTTGCCGACGTGCCACTTGCCCGTGTACGTGAGTTCGTAGCCGCTATCGCTCGTCGCGAGCGCCTCCGAGAAGGTCGGGATCACGGACGGCAGGTTCGCCCGGATCGCGTCGGCCTCGTGACTGTTGTTGAGCATCCCGTGTCCGTGCGGGAACTGCCCGGTCAGCAGCGACGCGCGAGCGCTCGTACAGATGCTGATCGGCGTGCACGCGCGCTCGAATCGCATCCCCTCGCTCGCGAGGCGATCCATCGTCGGCGTCTCGACCGGCGGCCCGTCCGGTGCACTGCAATCGTAGCGCTCCTGATCGGTGAGGACGAGCAGGACGTTCGGCGTGTCGACCATCGGATGCCGTACACTGGCCCGATAGTTAATGCTGGCCCGGCCCGGCCGCTCCAGGGCTCCGGCGAGAACAAATACGCGCGACATATGAACCGGCGCATTCAGCCCGATCGCCCTCGAAATCACGACCGTGCCGATCGCGTACTGTGATGCCTGTGACTGGCAGCGAGAAGCGAGCGAGGACGAGATCACGGAACTCGGGCGGGCCATGATCGACCACTACGTCGAGACCGGCCACAGCCCGATCGAGCGGCGTGACGCGGCCGACCGCGTCACGACCGGCGATCGAATCGATCCGGGGTCGGGGACCGTCGATCGGTCCCGCCGGTAGGGGACGGGAGAATCGATCGGGTTCGCACCCGAGAGAAACGGTCGGTTGCTATCGAACGGCGAGCGGACGGGATCCGATCGCCGGGCACAGTGGTCGAGTCTCGGACATCCGGGAGAGAGTCACTGGTAGCGGTTCGAGTGGTCGGCCGGGCATGGCCCCCGCGCCATCAGCCGAACAGGTAGCGGAGCCACGGCCGCCGTTGCACGAACTCCAGCTGTTCGAGGTAGGCGTCGACGCCGAGGATGCGGCCCGCGGCGAAGACGCCGACGATCACGAACAACATGAGACCCATCAGGTCCCCGTTGACGTAGCCGTGCGCCCAGTCGGCGTTGCCCAGGTAGAACAACGTCATCAGGACGCCGCCGAAGAAGGCGGCGAGGCGCACGAGCGCTCCCAGGACGAGTCCCAGTCCGATGAGGAACTCGCCGAGGGGGATCATCACGTTGGTGAACTCGAGCAGCCAGGGCGTCCCGGCGACGATCTCGAACAGCCACGCGATGGGCGACTCGGCGTTCTGCAGGTAGCCGGCCGCGTTGAACGGCTCACCCGCGACGAACGCGAACTTCCCCCACCCGCTGGTGAGGAACCAGTACCCGACGATCAGTCGCACGCCGACCATCACGTAGCCGGCGACCGAGTCGGCGTACTCGAACTCCTGCTGTTTCCCGAGCCACTGTACGGTTGCTTGATTGGTTGCCATTGGTCGTCACCTCACAGATGAGAGTTGGCTCTCTCGGAGGTTAATACCGGCTGTAACTCCCATTCGGCAGGAACGCGATCGATTCCCCCACTCGATGGAGGGTCTTTAATAGCGATGCTTCGCACGCAGACGTGAGTCGCTCAGGCGACGTCCTCGTAGGTCGGCCGGTCCCGATCGCCGGGGAACTCGTCGACGGGAACCTGGACCTGGTCGCCCGAGTCCATGTCCTTGATCGTCACTTCGTCGTTCGCGAGGTCCTGTTCGCCGACGATGACGACCGTCTCGGCGTTGATCGAGTCGGCGTAGTCGAGCTGGCTGCCGAACGATCGCCCCGCGATGTCCGTCTCCACGACGTGGCCGCGATCGCGCAGTTCCCGAGTGATCCGGGCGGCCTCCGATCGGGTGTCGCCGACCTGGAGGACGTAGTACTCGGTCTGGACCTCCTCGTCGGGCCAGACCCCCGCCCGCTGCAGGAGCAGGGACAGCGTCGCGAGTCCCGGCGCGACGCCGACCGCAGGGGTCGGCTGGCCGCCGAACCCCTCGATGAGGTCGTCGTAGCGGCCGCCCCCGAAGATCGATCGGGAGACCTCGCCCGTGGAGTCGAAACACTCGAAGACGACGCCGGTGTAGTAGTCCAGCCCGCGGGCCGTTTCGAGGGAGATGGTACAGTGCTCGCGCGCGCCGAAATCCTCGGCGGCCGAGAGGACGTTCTGGAGGTTCTCGACGGCGGCGGTGACGCGATCGGTCTCGGCGAACGCCTCGACCGCGTCGAGGTCGCCGCTGGCGATGAGGTCGTCGAACTCGGCGGCCTGGTCGTACGTGAGGCCGGCCTCGACGAGCAGGTCGTGGTACTCGGCCCGTGAGATCTTTTCCGACTTGTCGACCGCCCGGATCGCCTCGTCGACGTCCACGTCGGCGTCGTACGTCTCGAGGACGCCGCCGAGGATGTCCCGGTGAGAGATGCGGAATTCGAAGTGCTCCTCGGTCAGGCCGAGACCGGTCAGGGCGTCGGCCGCCCACGCGAGGATCTCGGCGTCGGCCTCGGGTTCGCTCGAGCCGAAGATGTCGACGTTCGTCTGGTAGAACTCGCGCTGGCGACCCTGCTGGACCTGCTCGTAGCGCCAGAAGGGACGCGTCGAGAACCACTTGATCGGCTTCGACAGTTCCTGCTGTTTCGCGACGACCATCCGCGCCACGGTGGGGGTGAGTTCCGGGGTCAGCGTCACGTGGCGGCCGCCCTGGTCCTCGAACGCGTACAGTTCGTCCACGATCTCGTCGCCGCTCTTGTCGGTCCACATCTCGGCCCGCTCGAGGGCCGGGGTCCCGATCTCGCGGAAGCCGTACCTCCGCGCGGTCTCCTCCAGGACGTCGATGGTCGCCCGCCGCGCGGCCATCTCGCCGGGATAGAAGTCTCGAAAGCCCTTGATCCGGTCGTACATGACAGGGCGTTCGCCGAGGGCGAACTTCTATCCTTCCTTTGGGCTCGATTCCGCGTCCCGACCGTCCGATTCGCCCTGCCGATCGGTTCGGTCGATACTCCTGCCACGTGATTCTCGAAATACTCGGGAGGACCGTACGGTAGTCAGGTACTCCTCGAGACTCCTCGAGAGTGGCTTGCCCGGTTCGCCGACGCGACGATCGTCTTCACCGATCGGCACCCGGTAGCGGGGGTCTCCGTCCGAGATCGACTCACCGTCGGGAGGGACGGCCGATCAGGACCCGCCGAACGCGTCGCTGGCCACACGCGTGACCGTCGGGCGCCCGACCAGTTCCAGGTCGGCCGTCGGACTATCCGGCGTCGGATCGATACCCAGCAGATCGTCGATGACGGCCCCGTCACCCGGAACGACCGTCACAGACGGTTCACCGGACGTGATCTCCATCTCGGTCGACGACTCCTCGGGTGCGGTCCCCGGAACCGTCGCCGAGTCGCCGGACGAAATCGCGGGCGTACATCGATCGTCGTCGGGTTCTCGATCGTCGGTTCGTCTCCGATCGTCGGCCCCTCCCCGGTCGTCCGATGCCTCGGTCGGTTCGACCGCCGCGTCCTTCAGGTTTCCGAGCAGGTCTGTGACGCCCGTCTCGTCGGCGTCGTTCCCGACCGGATCGTGTCTCCCGCCGCCGGCAATTAGCTCCGCCGGCGTGTCGGCACCGGCCGCCTCGAAGATCGCGTCCGGATCGGGGTCGACGTCCGCGAAGACCTCCTGGACTGGCGTGCGTTCGCTCATGCGTCCACCTCCCACGACATCGGGTTTCGTTATGGCGCGACTATCGTACGGAACGAACAGTAATGAATTCATTAACGTTCCCGCCGTCACCGGGATCTCGCGGCCGGTCGCGAATACCAGTACGGGCCGGTCCGTCAGCGAACGTCCGTGACGTACGTCTGCTCGTGCGCCGGGAAGAAGTCGGCTACCTGCTCTGGCCCGTCCGCCTCGGCGACGAGCGATCGCAACTCGGCCTCGTAGTCGGCCCGGTCGATCTCCTCGCTCGGGCCGACCGTCACCTCGAGACGGGCGTCGACCAGCTGGTCGACTGCGGTCCGGCCGAAGCCCGACAGCGGAGCGATGTACTCGATGCCGTGACGATCCTCGAGGCTCTGGGCCTGCGCGCGCGAGACCGTCGGCACCCGATCGTCCCGCCTGGTTCCGTCGGCGATCGCGTCGAACCCCTGGCCGGCCAGCCGTTCGAGGGCGTGCTGGTGAACCAGCTGGATGCCGTTGCGGGGGAAGCCGTCCTCGCGGATCCGATCGACGGCCTCGTGGGCGACGTCGGGATCGAGATCGAGCCGTTCGAAGGCGAAGCCGACCGTCTCCGCGGTGTCCCTGGCGTGACGCCAGTCGTCGGTGACGCCGAAGTGGCCGGTCACCAGCGTGACGTCGTAGAACTCGTCGAGGAGAAGCGCTGCGAGCGTCGAGTCCTTCCCGCCGCTGTAGAGCAGTCCGAGGTCCATTACCGGCGCTTGATATCGAAGCTCTTCGAATCGGGCTTGAGCTCCTGGAGGAGCTGTTTCATCTTCGCGTCGTCGATCTTGCCCTGGATGCGCCCCGATCGAGCGAGGGTGACGACCTGCCGTTCGACCTGTTCGCCGAACTGCGGCTTGCTCATCTTGACGGTGTTGAGCCGCTTGCGGGCGTCGTCGGTCAGGTGCTGGCGCAGGAGCGCGTTCTTCTGGGCCTCGGCCTGCTGCTGGGCGGCCTCCTGGGCCTCGCTGTCCTGCTGGGCCTCGGCCTGTTCCTGGAGCTGCTCCATCTTCTTCTGTCGGAGTTCCTCGAGTTTCTCCTCGTCGGGTGATCCGCTCATAGCTATATCCCAGTTTTGTCCTGCAGACGGGAAAATGATTACGGACCGCGGAAAGTGAGATCTCTCGACGTGAGCGACGTCGTGAAAACGAAACTACTCGGTGATCGTCTACGCGTAGCGCTCGAGTTCCGGGCGATCGAGTTCTTCGAGGACCTCGCCGGCGGTGTCGTCGAGCAGGCTCTGCCCCTCGGGGGTGACGCGGCGGCCCTCACCCTCCGCGATGTCGACGAGGTCTTCGTCTTCGAGCTGCTGGAGGATGGTTCGAATGAGGTTCTTCGAGCCGTCGGCGCGCTTGTCGGGTGCGACGCGGTAGCGGGTCGAGCCCTTCTTCGAGCCACCGTATTCGGTCGAGAGTCGTTCGACGCCGACGGGTCCGCGATCGGCGACCTTGCGCAGGAGGCTCGCGGCGCGGGTCGCCCAGAAGTCCTCCTGTTCGGGCGGGAGTTCGCGATCGACGCCGGTCTTTACGAACTCGCTCCAGTCGGGTTCGTCGAGTCGGTCCTCGAGGTCCTCGGCGAGCGCCTCGATGAGGTCGTCCGCCGGAACGTCGTACATCGTAGCCATTGGCGTGTGATTCCCGTCGGCGGCATTTAAGGCCATCGTATTCTGCGAGCGTGGTCGCCGTTCTCGACGGGTCCGGGTCGTTTTTCGCCCTGGACGCGAAACGGTCGGTATGGACGAACGTGCCGCCCTGGCACTACTGGCGGACGAACTCGATCCCGTCGGCGACGACGCGGCGATCGTCGACGGGCTGGTCGTGACGACGGACATGCTCCACGAGCGGACGGACTTTCCGGACGGAACGACCAGGTATACGGCCGGCTGGCGGTCCGTCGGGGCGTCGCTGTCGGACGTCGCGGCGATGGGTGCCGAGGCGATCGCTGCGGTCGCCGCCTACGCCGCGCCGGAATTCGATCCCGAGGAGCTGCTCGCGTTCGTTCGCGGCGCGAGCGACGTCTGCGAGGGCGTCGGCGCCGAGTACGTCGGCGGCGACCTGGACGGCCACGACGAGTTCACCGTCTCGACGACTGCCATCGGACGAACGGCCGACCCGGTCCGTCGAAGCGGAGCCCGGCCCGACGACGTCGTCTGCGTCACCGGGACGCTGGGCAGAACTGCGGCGGCGCTCGCCTTCTTCGATCGGGGGGATCACGACCGCGGGAACGACCTGTTCCGGTTCGAGCCGCGGGTCGCTACCGGCCGGGCGCTCGCCCCCCACGCGACGGCCATGATGGACTCGAGCGACGGCCTCGCCCGATCGCTCCACCAGCTCGCGGACGCGAGCGACTGCGGGTTCGCCATCGAGTCGGACCCGATCCCGATCGACGATGCCGTTGCCGAAACGACTGCCGGCGAGGACGAGGCACTCGAACGGGCGACGACGTTCGGCGAGGACTTCGAACTCGTCTGTACGATCCCCGAGACCGAGGTCGAGACGGTTCGTGCGGCGACGACCGTCCCGGTAACGCCGATCGGCTCCGTCGTCGCGGACGGGGTCACGCTGGACGGGGAGCCGCTGGCCGATCGCGGGTACACGCACTGAGATATCTCACCGTCGATTTGGACGACCGGGACCGAGACCATCGGCAGCCAGCGACCGACTACCCGATCATCTCGATCGGGACCGGCATGAAGCAGAGCGCACCGAGGGCGAACGTGATGGCGCCCAGCAGGAACCGGCCGCGGCCCAGGCTCTCGTCGTCGACCGGCTGGGCGGGACCGACCGCCGCGATCACGGCGGTGAGCAGTCCCCAGAACACCCAGATGAACACCCCGTACCAGCCGTGTCCCACCACGTAGTAGAGGTACGCCGCGAGACCGAAGAGGACACCCGGAACGATCGCCGCGATCGTCTCCTGGAACTCGCCGGCCATCGCCCGGAGGATGTGGCCGCCGTCTAACTGGCCCACCGGGATCAGATTGAGGAACGTGACGAACATCCCGACCCAGCCGCCGACGACGACCGGACTCACCGCGGTCGTCGGATCGTCCCGGTACAGCGGCTGGTCGAACAGCGCCGCGAGCCACTCCAGTAACAGCGGATAGCCGAGGCTAATCTGGATCGCGTCGGGATCGTTGACTATCCCCGGAGGCGCGGTGACGGGTGGCAGGTGCAACCCGATCACGGTGACGGCGATCGTCGCGATCAGCCCGGCCAGCGGTCCGGCGACGCCGATGTCGAACAGCGCCTTCCGATCGGGCATCCGCCCTTTCATCTTGATCACCGCACCCATCGTCCCGATGAGCGACGGGACGGGGATGAAGTACGGCAGCGAGGCGTCGACGCGGTGGTAGCGGCTCATCACGTAGTGGCCCATCTCGTGGACGCTCCAGACGCCGAGCACCGCAGCGGTAAACGGCCACGCGCGTACCAGCTCCGTCGGATTGGAGCCCGGATCGAGGTAGTACCACTGGGCGCCGGCAAACAGCGTGGAGACGATCGTCGCCAGGAAGAGCAGCAGGTTCGTCCACGGAACCCCGTCGATGCCGATCTCCGTCGGTTCGGCGACGAGGACGTACTCGCCGTGGCGGATCGTCAATTCCGGTTCGTACCCCGCTTCCCGAAACGCTGGCCACAGCTCGCGGATCACCTGCTCCGGCGGGTGGAGCGGATCGCCGTAGTAGACCAGTCGGTCGTCCTCGGTTCGCGTCTCGTAGATGGCAAACACGGACTCGATGCGATCGATCGGCGGGCCCGCATCGAGTACCGGTCCGTCACGCGCGGACGGCTCGAACCTGGACGAATCGACGTCCTCCATCACTCGTGATTACTCGTCCCCTCGTATAAATCGACTGTCGTCGGCAGGAGTTCCCGTCTTCGACGGGAGGTGCGTCCTCACGCCGACGTACCAGTCGTGACGACAGGAACGAAGCGAGACGCGCCGACGGGGACCAGCACGTCGGGCGGCAGCGTCGAGGCGTGATCGTCGGGTCGTCGGCGATGCCGGATGGCGTCGGCGACCGACGCGCCGGCACGGCGGGCGATGCGGTGATCGCAGGGTGTGCTGTTGGGTGAGGTGTACGGTGTTGGGTGAGGTGTACGGTGTTGGGTGAGGTGTACGGCTGTGTTACGCGTGCGTGTACCGATGGACGATCAGGCGGGTTCGACGCGCCACGTGGTCGCGCTCGTGTACGACCACTTCTCGATCTCGAGATCGGTCGCGGATTCCGAGAGCTTGACCATCAGCGCGCCGATCTCCTTCGGGGACATCCCGACGTCGTCTGCGATGAACTTCCCTTTGAAGTACAGTTCTCCGTCTTCTGCGCGTTCGCGCAGGTAGCGTTTCAGGCGGTGTTCTTTGCTTTCCGTGGAGGGGTGGGCTGTCGTGCTCATCGACATCCACCCGTTGTGGGAGAGATATGTTATAAAGAACGGATGGTTAGCGGCGTTTCGATTGCATTCAGATATACAGCGGTTAATGGACCTTTTAGTCTAGTTCACAGTAACTTTTACGAAGTCCTCAGAATCGGTTAGATTTTTTAAAACCGATTCTAATGTATTATCGTGCTGGCAACGATCGCGTCGGATCGTCCGTCACTGCGTCAGTTCCGTAACTTGAATCTACCATCGATAGCCGAATAGAAAGCCCTTGCGATCGGTCGCGGAACGGTCGCGAGAACCCTTGTGATCGATCACGGTTCGGATGCAAAAATCTCTGCGGTCGATGCGAAACGATCACGAACGTTCGTGAACCCAGTACTCGTCCTCGACCGTGACTTCCTTCTTGAACAGCGGCACCTCGTCTTTCAGGCGGTTGATCCCGTCTTCGACCGTCCGGAACGCCTCGTCGCGGTGTCCCGCGAGGACGACGACGAAGACGATGTCCTCGCCGTCCCTGACGACGCCGGTCCGGTGGTGGAGTTCGACCGCGAGAACGCCGTCCCGCGATTCGAGTTCGTCTTCGATCGTGGCCATTCGTCCGTCGGCGACGCCCTCGTACTTCTCGAACTCGAGGAACTCCGTGCGGGCGTCGTCCGGGTCGTCTTTCGCGCGCACTCGGCCGGTGAAGGTCGCGATGGCACCCGATCGCTCGGCCTCCGGGGAGCGTTTGACGCGAGCGACGAGCGAGTCGAGCGTCTCGTGTGGGTCCGTGGCCTCGAGTGCCGTTACGAGTTCGTCCGGGTCGAGTTCTCCGGCCCGTTCGACCGTCGCGAGCACGTCGTCCCGTTCGTCGGCGTCGTCGGGGCCCACGGCGAGCACGGGGTACTGGAGGTCCGGGACGCCGGTGACGACCGCGTAGTCACAGTCCGGTGCCAGCGCGTCGATGGCGTCGCCGACGGACATCCCCGTCCCCGAGGCGGTCCAGTCGCCGTCGGCACCCAGCCCGTAGGTGACGTCGCCGCCGATCGTGAGCGCCTCGTGAGCGCCGTCCGCGATGGTCGCGTCATATCGGACCACCCCGACTCGCCCGTCGCGGGCGAGTCGATCGACGACCCGATCGACGACCTGCTCGTGTCTCTCGTCGCCGGCCCCCCGGTCCAGACAGCCGAGTACGTACATATACGAATAGATGGTGCGGTCACACTTTGTAGCTGTCGCCGCGCGTCGTCCCTGTCAACTCTTTCCCGCCGGATCGCGTACGTGCAGATATGACACACCGGATCGGCTTCACCGGCGACGTGATGCTCGGTCGACTCGTCGACGATCGCCAGCGTCGGCGCTCCATCGACGCGGTGTGGGGATCCGTCCTCGATCGACTGCGCGCGCTCGACGGACTGGTGATCAACCTCGAGTGCGTGCTCTCGACCCGCGGACAGCAGTGGCAACGGACCCACCGCCCGTTTCACTTCCGGGCGAACCCCGACTGGGCCGTGCCGGCGCTCGAGCGCGCCGGAGTCGACGGTTGCGCGCTCGCGAACAACCACGTGCTCGACTACGAGGAAGTGGCGTTGCGGGACACGATCGACCACCTGGACGAGGCGGGCATCGCCCACGCCGGCGCGGGAGAAACGATCGACGAGGCGCTCGATCCGGCCGTCGTGTCGATCGGCGATGTCGATCTCGCGTTCGTCTCGTTCACCGACAACACCCCGGAGTACGCGGCCGACGAGGAATCGCCGGGAACTGCCTGGATCGAGATGAACGTCGACGACGAGGAAACGCGCCGCCGAGTCCAGGACGCGCTGGAACGGGCACGCGAGACGGATCCGGACCTGCTCGTCGCGTCACTACACTGGGGGCCGAACATGGTCACGGAGCCGCCCGAATCGTTTCGGGAATTCGGTCGCTGGCTGGTCGAAGCGGGCGTCGACCTGATTCACGGCCACAGCGCCCACGTCTTCCAGGGGATCGAGGTCCACGAGGGGGCCCCGATCGTCTACGACGCTGGCGACTTCGTCGACGACTACGCGGTCGACGCCGAGTTGCACAACGATCGGGGGTTCCTGTTCGAGGCGTCGGTGACGGGCGACGGGACGCCGACGGAACTGCGGCTCCGGCCGACCGAGATCGACGGCTGTGCGGTCCACGAAGCGAGTCCGGACGCGGCCGCCTGGTCCCGCGATCGAGTGCGCGAACTCTCCGCCGAGTTCGGGACGAGTTTCGATCGGGACGGGGAGGCGCTCGTCCTCCCGCTCGACGAGTGAGGCGGCGAGGGTCCCCACCCGTCCCGGTCGACGTGGCTGTCACTCCCTGCCGAGCGATCGGTTCTCGGTGCTTCTGCAGTTGACAACCCTTATGATCGCCTCCCGGCTACACCGCTGTAGCATGAAAGTGGTCGTCTCTATCGGCGGGAGCGTACTCGTGCCCGAACCCGGTGCCGATCGGGTGGCCGAACACGCCGCCGTCGTCGAAGACCTCGTCGCGGACGGCTGTCGCGTCGGTGCCGTCGTGGGGGGCGGCGGCGTCGCCCGCGAGTACATCGGTGCCGCCCGCGACCTGGGGGCGAACGAAATCGAACTCGACCAGTTGGGGATCGACGTCACCCGGCTCAACGCCCGCCTGCTCATCGCCGCACTCGGCGAGGACGCGGTCACCGCACCCGCCGAGGATTACGAGGAGGCCGGCGAGGCACTTCGTCGGGGGGACGTCTGTGTCATGGGTGGCGTCGCACCGGCCCAGACGACCGACGCCGTCGGCGCTGCGCTCGCGGAGTACGTCGACGCCGACCTGCTCGTCTACGCGACCAGCGTACCCGGCGTCTACAGCGCCGATCCGAACGAGGACGCCGACGCGACGAAGTACGACGAACTCTCCGCCGCGGACCTCGTCGACGTGATCGCCGGCCTCGAGATGAACGCCGGTGCCTCCGCGCCGGTCGACCTGCTCGCGGCCAAGATCATCGAACGATCGGGGATGCGGACGATCGTCCTCGACGGGACGGATCCCGATCGGATCGCGCGAGCCGTCCGGCACGGTGACCACGAGGGGACCGACGTCATCCCCGCCGGGGCGGGCGAGGAGCCGACCTACTGGGCCCAGAACGAACGATGAGTTCCGAACAGGACGACGGCACCACGGACTCGGAAGGAGCCCCGGACGCGGAGAGTCCGTACACCCTCCAGCGCGAGGACGGCGACGACGCTCGCCACGCCTTCTGGGCGGACGCGGTCGCCGACCGGGTGGAAGCGCGCGTGGCCGACCAGCGGGAGGCCACGGACAGTACGAGCGGAGAGGAACGACCCGCGAGTCGGGAACCCGATCAGCCGATCGTGATCAAGGGCGGCATCTCGCCCTCGGGCGTTCCACACCTCGGCAACGTCAACGAGATCATGCGCGGCTACTACGTCGCGGAGGTGCTGCGCGAACGCGGCCACGAGGTCCGGCAGGTCTTCACCGCAGACGATCGCGACCCGCTCCGGAAACTGCCGCGCACGCTCTGTGACCTCGAGGGCAACCTCGTCGATCTCGGCGACGTCGACGCGGGCGCACTCGGGCGCAACCTCGGCGTTCCCTACACGGATATCCCCGATCCGTTCGGCTGCTGTGACTCCTACGGCGACCACTTCGCGACCATCATCCAGGACAGCGCCGACGCGCTCGACGTTCCGATCGACCTGCTCTCGGACACGGACCTGTACGAGAGCGGCGACCTCGAGGCGGTCACCCGCTACGTCCTCGAACACCAGGACCGGGCACGCGAGGTCCTCGCCGAGTACCAGGACAAGGTCGACGCGGACTACGTTCCGTTCAACCCGATCTGCGAGGAGTGCGGGAAGATTACGGAGACGGTGACGAGCGTCGATTTAGACGCAGGTGACGCTGGCACTGTCGACTACGAGTGCACCGACATGGACGCCGGCGATCGCACGATCGAGGGCTGTGGCCACGAGGGCACCGCGACGCTGCGCGAGGGCAAACTCCCCTGGCGCTTCGAGTGGCCCGCCCAGTGGCAGGTGCTGGGCGTCGATTTCGAACCGTTCGGCAAGGACCACGCCGAGGGGTCTTGGCCCAGCGGGCAGGACGTCGCGCGCAACGTCCTCGGGATCGAACCGCCAGTTCCGATGGTCTACGAGTGGTTCACCCTCGATGGCGAGCCGTTCTCCTCCTCCGAGGGGAACGTGATCCTCGTCTCGGAGGTGCTCGAACTGCTCGAACCCGAAGTCCTGCGGTACTTCTTCGCGAAGGACCCCGCGAAGGCGCGGGACTTCAGCATCGAACGCCTCGACCAGCTGGTCGACGAGTTCGATCGACTCGAGGCCGTCTACTTCGGCGAGATCGAGGCCGACGAGGACGAGCAGGCCTTCGCCGATCGCGTCTACCCCCTCGTCGTCGAAGAACCCAGGGCGGAGCGCGTCCGCCTTCCCTACACCTTCGCTGCGGTGCTCGGCATGACGGACGACCCCGACTTGCGCGAGGAGATCGCCCGCCGGGAGGGACACATCCCCGAGGACGCCCCCGAGTGGGCCGTCGAGGGAGCTCTCGATCGGGTCGAAAAGGCCCGAAACTGGGCGCGCCGGACCGAAAACGAGTTCGACTACGAACTCAAGCGCACCGAGATTCCGGACCACGACTTCGACAGTGCCACGGAGGACGCGCTCGCGGAACTCGCCGACTTCATCGAGGCCGGTCACGAACCCGACGAGATCCAGGGCGAGATCTACGAGACCGCGAAGCGCCACGACGTCGACGTCGGTGACTTCTTCGCCGCCGGCTACCGGCTCTTCTTCGACGAGGAGCAGGGGCCGAAACTCGGCCCCTTCCTCGCGAAGGTCGATCGGGAGTTCGTCGTCGACCGGCTTCGACGCGAGCGATAGCGCGGACGTCGGTTTCGAGGGGGAGTCCGATCGATACCGGGTTCGATTTCGGCCGCCAGACGACAGCCGTATTCGATTCCGGCAGCCAGACGACAGCCGTATTCGATTCCGGCAGCCAGACAAAAGCCATTTGAGAACGCCTCCCGGACTTACGGTCGATGGAACACGCCGTCCCCCTCTTCGTCTCGCCACCCGAACTCTTCGGTTCGGAACTCCTCACGTGGGCCGCCATCGGGCTCGCCATCTACTGGCTCGGGATCGTCCTGCTCCGACAGATGGATCTCTTGCCCGGTTTCGTCGCGACCCAGGGTCCGATCCTGACGATTCACACGAAACGAGGCCGGGCGTTTCTCACCAGGCTCGCGCGGCCGAAGCGATTCTGGCGCGCGTGGGCGAACCTCGGGATCGGCATCTCGCTCGTGGTGATGGTGGGCATGTTCGTCTTTCTGCTCTCGGCCGCGCTGACCTCACTCACGTCGCCACAGGTCTCCTCGACCGTTCAGCAACCCCGGAACGTCCTCGTCATCCCCGGCGTCAACGACTTCCTGCCGCTCTCGGCGACCCCCGGAATCGTCATCGGCTTGCTCGTCGGCCTGGTGGTCCACGAGGGCGGCCACGGCCTGCTCTGTCGCGTCGAGGACATCGACATCGATTCGATGGGCGTCGCGATGCTCGCGATCCTCCCGATCGGGGCGTTCGTCGAACCCGACGAGGAGAGCAGCAAGTCGGCCTCCCGCGGCGGCCAGACGCGGATGTTCGCCGCCGGCGTCACCAACAACTTCGCGATCACGCTCCTCGCCTTCGCGCTGCTGTTCGGGCCGATCGCCGGTTCGATCGCCGTCGCACCCGGGGCCGCGGTCGGTGGCGTCGCGTCCGACTCGCCCGCCGCCGACGCCGGCATCGAGCCCAACGACCGGATCACGGCGATCGACGGCCAGCCCGTCGAGTCGAACGCCGACCTCGCGGACCGGATCGAGGCCGCCGAGGGCGACCAGCTCTCGGTCGAACTCAACGGCGAGGAGACGGTCCCCGTCGATCGATCGCTGCTCGTCACCGCGGCGATGGACGACGGCCCGACGGGACTCGCCGTCGGGGACGCGATCCTCGCCGTCGACGGCGAGGCGGTCGCGACAGAACGCGGCTTCTACGACGCCGTCGGCGACGACGAGGTCGTTACCCTCACGGTCGAACGGGGCGACTCCGACGAACAGGTCGATCTCGAGGTGCCGATCGGGGCCGCAGTCACGGTGATCGAGGACGAACCGCTCGCGGGGACGATCGGACCGATCGAGGGTCCGTTCGTCGTCACCTCCTTCGACGGCGAGCGGATCCACAGTTACGCCGACCTCCAGTCGGCGCTCGACGAGACGAACGCGGGCCAGGAGGTCACCGTCGTCGGCTACCACGACGGCGAGCGCGAGGAAACGACCGTCACCCTCGGCGAGCACAGCCAGTCCGACAACGGCTTCCTGGGTATCTCCCCGAACCCCGGCGTCTCCGGGCTGACGGTGAGCGACCTCGGCGTCCAGCTCTATCCCGCCGACGAGTACCTCGCCATGCTGGGCGGCGACGGCGAAACCCGGTTCGGCCCGATCACCGACAGCTTCCTCGGGAAGATCGGACTCGCACTGCTCTTGCCGATCATCGGCATCGCGGGCGGCCTCCCGTTCAACTTCGCCGGCTTCACGGGCGGGATCGAGAACTTCTACGAGGCCCAGGGGGCACTCGCCGCGTTCGGGGACGGCACCGTCTTCGTCCTCGCGAACGTACTGTTCTGGACCGGCTGGATCAACGTTCAACTCGGCTTCTTCAACTGTATTCCCGCCTTCCCGCTGGACGGCGGCCACATCCTCCGGACCAGTACGGAGGCGATCGTCTCCCGGCTGCCGATCGATCCGACCCGGGGGATGGTTCGCATGGTGACGACCTCCGTCGGACTCACGATGCTGGTCAGCTTCCTCGCGATGCTGTTCGCGCCGGGACTGCTCGCGGGCTAATCGGCTCCCGCTGTTGGCGATCGTTCCCGTCGCTCAATCCTCGGGCTCGATCCCGTGGCGATCGTAGAACTCCTCGGGCGTGTCCTCGATGCGTTCGAACTCCGTATCGAAGTAGTGCTCGTGGTGGCGAACGACCTGTTCGACGACCCACTGGCTGAACGTCTCGTCGAACCGCCACTCGCCGTCTCGGTCGGGAATCTCGAACCGATCGTCCGTCGCGAACGCGGCGTAGACGTGGAAGAAGCCGAGGATGACGTCGGCGAAGTCGCGGGCCTTCTCGGCGCTGCTCTCCCGGCGTTCCGCGAGTTCCTCGGCCCCCGAATCGGTGAGTTCGAAGTACTTCCGATCGGGTTCGTCCTCGCGTTCGATCCGCTCGGCCCACCCCTTCTCCTCGAACTTGTAGAGGATGGGATAGACCGAACCGTAGGATGGCTCCCAGTGGCCGCCGCTGATCTCGCGGATTTCTTTCAGAATCTCGTACCCGTACCGCGGTTTCTCCTCGAGCAACTCGAGAACGAGATAGGCGATGACTCCTTTCGGCGGCCCACTTTTCCGCATGTGTCTGAGACGTTACTCCGTCGGACGTAAATGGCTTCTGACGACTTCAAATCTCACGGTCAGTCCGGCGACTCGGCACCGCCGGGCCGAAACCCGGTCCTTCTTGGCGTCGCCGCCCCAACCGGCGTCTATGGACCGACGGCAACCGCCACAGACCGAAGAGGGCTGGTACGTCTTGCACGACTTCCGGTCGATCGACTGGGACGCCTGGCGGGCGGCCCCGGAGCGAGAACGGACGCGGGCGATCGAGGAGGGAATCGACTACCTCGCCTCCCGCGAAGCCGTCGCGGACGCCGAGGAGGGCGAGTCGGCGACGTTCTCGGTGCTCGGGCACAAGGCAGACCTGCTGTTCTTGCACCTGCGACCGTCGCTCGGCGACCTCGACGCGATCGAGCGCCAGTTCGAGGGGACGGCGCTCGCGGAGTTCACCGAGCGTGCGGACTCGTATCTCTCCGTGACGGAGGTTTCGGGGTACATGTCCCAGGAGTTCTTCGAGGAGGACGGCGAGATGGAGGACGCCGGGATGGAACGGTACATCGAGTCGCGGCTCAAACCCGACATTCCGGACGCGGACTTCCTGAGTTTCTACCCGATGAGCAAGCGACGGGGACCCGACCACAACTGGTACGAACTCCCCTTCGACGAGCGCGCCGACTACCTCTCGAACCACGGCGAGATCGGCAAGGATTACGCCGGTCGGGTCACCCAGATCATCTCCGGCAGCATCGGCCTCGACGACTTCGAGTGGGGGATCACGCTGTTCGGCGACGATCCGATGGACGTGAAGGAACTGCTCTACGAGATGCGCTTCGATCCCTCGAGTTCCCGCTTCGCGGAGTTCGGCCGATTCCTCTCTGCACGGCGATTCCCGCCCGAACAGCTCGGCGCGTACCTCGCGGGCGATCGGATCCCGCAGGACGAGAGCGAGCAGGGACACCCACACGGGCCGTCCGACGGCCACACCTACGGCGATTCCGGCGGACATCCACACGGGGAGTCGGGCGGTCATCCGCGCGGCGGGGACGAGTCCGGCGGCCACGGCGACGCCAGTGACGAGGACGTCCGAAGCGAACTCGAAGAGATCGGCGTCTACGCGGGCCAGCCACACGGCGAGGACGTCCACGCCGTCGTGCTCTACTCCGCGGCAGACCCCGACGCCATCTTCGAGGAGGTCGAGGGGCTGCGGACGAACTTCGATCACTACGACACGCACGTGAAGACCGCCGTCTACGAGCCGAACGAGGCGGCTCTGCCGCCTCGGAACGGCGAGCGGGGGGCCCGCGAGCCGCGTGACGACGCGTCGGACGCTGAGACGGCCGTCGTCAGCCTCTGGGAAACCGAGCGCGCCGCGAACACGGCCGCGGGATTCCTCGCCGACCTTCCCGACATCGTTCGACAAGCCGGTGACGATGGGGCGCCCGCTGGTACCGATGGCGAGCGGGGCGACGGCCCCGCGAGCGACGACTCCTGGGGGACGATGGGCATGTTCTACACCGTCGAACCCGACCACCGCGAGGACTTCGTCGACACCTTCAGCGACGTCGCCGGTCTGCTCGCCGACATGGACGGCCACCGCAAGAGCGACCTGCTGGAAAACCTCGAGGACGAGAACGACATGTTCATCGCCAGCCGGTGGGACTCCCGCGAGGACGCCATGGAATTCTTCCGCAGCGACGCGTTCTCCGAGACCGTCGAGTTCGGCCGCGACGTGCTCGCCGATCGGCCGCGCCACGTCTTCCTGGCCTGATAGTTCGATTTCGATTTTCCCGCGACCCGAGGCCCGGTCTCAGATCCGTCCGGACTCCGTCTCGTCGTAGAAGAAGTAGGCCGCGATACCGGCCAGCCCGAACGCCAGCGTGAGGAAGGGCCACTTGCCGGCGTCGCGATCGGTCCAGAAGGCGTGAGCGGTCACGAAGACCGCGAACCCGACGTGTGCGAGAAGCGTCGCGAAGAGGAACGCGGTGAACTCCATCACTCGAGGGATTCGACGTCACGCGGATAGCCGTTTCGAAGCGATCCGTCGGATTCCACGGTCGGGACGACCGGCCGGGAAGAACGACCACCGGAACCACGGTGGTCGTTCTGACCCGGGGAAGGCTGTTCCACCGGAACTCACCGCGAGCGGGCCGACGACCGACCCGGAGAGCGCGGCGCGAAGCGCCGCGGATAGGCAAGCGGCGGAGCCGCGAGCCAGGGGAGGGGCTTTCGATCGACCTTTTGCCGAGGGACGTCGCGCTGGCCGCAGCATAGCTGCCGGACAGTCCGAGAGACCGCAGAGCAAAAGGTCGGTGGTTAGAAGTCGTGGTCCGGATCGTCCTCGACTTTCCGCTTCATCGAGTCGCGACGGGATTTGGCGTCACGGCCCGTCGCTTCGAGCAGGAAGTCGTTTTTCGCGTCGACGGCCTCGCCGGCGGCTTCGAGTTCGTCGGGGCCGAGTTCCGTCGGATCGCGTTCGTAGAACTCGACACCGAGTTTGTCCTTCTTGCCGGAGTACTCGACGGCCCCGACGACGACTTTCTCGAAGACGGGGTTGTCGGGTTCCCCGATGACGTACAGGTCACTCCCCTTGTACTCCTCGGTGCCCGTGATCGGACCGAAGTAGTCCTCGATGGTCGCTTCCATATCGGGGATTCGCTCCTCGAGATATTCACCGCGGCGCATCTTGTACTCCTTCATGGATTAGGGAATACACGGCGGAGTGTTTACCTCTTTTCATAGCCGACGTTGTGGACCTGCGACACGTTATCGCCAGTGACGGACGACGCCGTTCGAACCGCTCGCCGGCGGCGATCGGTGCCGGTGGTCTCGGGTCTCCGGTTACCGCTGTCGTTCGCTGAGATAGCCCTTTCGACACTCCGGACAGATGTCGCCGGTCCTGAGCGAACTGCGCCTGCTCCCCGCGACGTGCCCGCATCCGGGACAGTAGAGTTCGGTCGGGGCGTCCTCGGCGGGGCCCTCCCGGCCGTCGGCCGGCGCGGGTGCGGACGCGGCCCGCTCGATGCCGGTTCCCGACTCGGCGCCGGTCTCGGCCTCGACCTCGCCGCCGTGCTCGGCTTCGATCGTTTCGGCGTCCGGCGGTTCCGCGTCGACGCCGACCGGGTCGGAATCGCTGGCCGCCTCGGTCGTCGTGTCCGTCTCGAGAATGACCGCGTCGTCGTCGATCGGTTCGGTTTCGTCGCGGTCGGGCCACTCCTCGGGTTCGCGCTCGGCACCGATCGGCGGTCCGACGTCGTCGGAGTCGGGCCACTCGCCGTGACCGCGGTCCCCGCGGGTGTCGGCGGGTTCGTCCTCGAGAATTTCGCCGTCGTCCGTGACCGGGTCACCGTTCTCGTCCGTGGGAACGGCGATTTCGTCGTCTTCTCCGGCGACGTCGGCGTCCGCCTCGGCGTCGATAAACTGGGCGTCGGTCGCGTCGGCGTCGGGATCGTCGGGTCGTGGATCGGCGTCCGCCCCGGTACTGAGGCTCGTTACCTCGGTGTTCTCGCTGACAACGTGTCTGTTACCACAGCGGGCACACTCTTCGTACTCCTGGACGGTCACGACGACCTCACTGCCCCGTTCTTCGCGCTCGCGTTCGACCTCGGATTCACCGTAGTCGTGTCCGAGCAGCGAACATCGCATGACCATTGTCACACCGTACCCGGTCATGGCATAAAAAACGTACTGCATATTTATATCAATCGTGAGCACAGTGCCGATCGATGACTGGAATCGATCGCTCGACGTGAACCCGTCGGAACGGGGTCCGGCGGCGACCCGATCGCACGCGTTGCGGCTTCGCCCGTCGTCGGCTATCGCTCGAACGGCAAACGTCAAATCCCGGGTCGTCGAATGTACAGCTAGATGAAAGCAAAGCGAGAGTACCGGAACCGCGCGCAAACGGAGGTCGCGGTACTCGATGCGCTCGTCGATCGCGCCGAGGAGGGGATGACTGTCTTCGAACTCCGGGCGGCCGTCGAAGTCGACATCGACGAACTCGAGGAGGCCCTCGGGACGCTGAAGGCGGACGACCTGATCGTCGCCGAGTCGGACGTCGACGAGACGGTGATCAAACCCGACGAGCGGGTCGTCCCCGACGCGCCCACCGAGGAGGAACCCGACCAGTCGATCGGCGAGTGGCTTCGCGAACGAATTCCTTTTTGAATCGAAACGCCTGTGGGTGCCAGGCACGTCTGTGAAGGCATGAGCGTCATCGAGTCTATTCATACCGATCTCGGGGCCACCTTCGGCGAGCGCGACGGCCGAACGATCGTCGAACACTACGGGCGGCCGGAGCGAACGCACCGCGCCGTTCGCAACGGCGTCGGACTGCTCGAGACAGCCTACGGCGTGATCGTGGTCGAAGGGGACGATCGCGTCGAGTACGTCGACAACGTCGTCTCGAATCGGGTACCCGACGAGGACGGCCAGGGCTGTTACGCGCTCGTGCTCGACCCGCAGGGCGGGATCGAGATCGAACTCTACGTCTACAACGCCGGCGAGCGACTGCTGCTCTTTACGCCGCCGACGGAGGCCGAAAGCCTCGCTGAGGAGTGGTCCGAGAAAGTGTTCATTCAGGACGTCGACATTCGGGTCGCGACCGAGGACTACGCCATCTTCGGGATCCACGGCCCGAAGGCCACCGAGAAGATCGCGAGCGTCCTCAACAAGGCTGGCTCGCCCGAGCGGCGCTACTCGTTCGTTCGCGGGACGATGGGCGACGAGGGCGTCACCGTCATCCGCACCGACGCGCTCTCCGGGGAGGAGAGCTACGAGGTGATCTGTGCGGCCGACGACGCCGAGGCCGTCTACGACACCCTGCTGAACCACGGGCTCAACGCCGCGCCGTTCGGCTATCGAACGTGGGACACGCTCTGTCTCGAGGCCGGTTCGCCGCTGTTCCACACCGAACTCGAGGGGACGATCCCGAACGTGCTCGGCCTGCGCAACGCGCTGGACTTCGAGAAGGGCTGTTACGTCGGCCAGGAGGTCGTCTCCCGCGTCGAGAACCGGGGCCAGCCGAGCCGACAGCTGATCGGGCTGACGATCGGCGGCGAGACTGGAGACGAGAGCGAGGGCCCGCCGGTCCCCGACTCCGGCGCGGCCGTCTTCGACGGCGACGCCTCGATCGGCGACGTGACGCGTGCCGGCGTTAGCCCGCTGCTCGAGGACGTCATCGCGCTCGCCATCGTCGAGTACGGACTCGAGAGCGACGAGGTGACGGTTCGCGTCGGCGGCGAGGAGGTCCCCGCGACGGTGACCGACTTGCCGTTCGTCGAGGGATCGGATCGGTCCGATCGGCTACCCGAGTACCAGTAGGCGCTATCGATCGACGCGCGAGAACGTCCACATATTTTATAGTGGAACTGTGAACAGGGCGACGAATGACCGCCAGCGACGACGCTGCCGCCCGGGAACCCCCCAATCGACGAACGCTGCTCCGGCAGACGGGTTCGGGAGCCGATGCCGGCGTGCTCACGCCGATCGCGTCACCGAACGACGGGAGCGAGTTCCTCGCCCGGAAGATCGACGGCCGCGGGTACGGGCTGTTCGTCCCGGGCGGCGTCAGCAGTGACGAGCCAACCGACCGACGCCCCCTCGTCGTCATGCTACACGGCTGCCGACAAACGCCCGCCCAGTTCGCCGAGGAGACGGGGATGAACGCCGTCGCCGAGGAGGAAGGATTTCTCGTCGCGTATCCGAAGCAGTCGATCCTCGCGAACCCGCGACGGTGCTGGAACTGGTTCGACGACGACCACACGTCGCGAGGGCGTGGCGAACTCGCCGACGTCGTCGCCGTCGTCGACGCGGTTCGCGACGACTACCCCGTGGACGAGGAGCGGATCTACGTCACCGGCCTCTCCGCCGGCGGGGCGATGGCGGCCCACGCGATCGCTGCCTACCCCGATCGGTTCGCGGCCGCGGGAGTCCACGCCGGCCTCGCGTACGGGGCGGCCTCGAGCGCACTCACGGCGCTCTCCCGGATGCGCCGCGGCGGTGCCGATCCCGAACGGCAGGGTCGGGAAGCGTACGAGGCGATGGGCGATCGCGCCCGCAGAATTCCGACGATCGTCGTTCACGGGACGGCCGACGACACGGTCGCCGTCGAGAACGGGCGACAGGCGAGCGCACAGGCGCTGCGGGCGAGCAACCTCGCCTATCGCCACGATCGGGGGGCTGCGGACGGGAGGCTTGCGAACGAGAGACCCGCGGACGACTTCGTCGACGCGGCTCCGGCCGTCGTCGAGAAGGGCGAGTTCGGTGCCTACGGCTACACGCGACGCGAGTTCCGCGACTCGACCGGAAACGTCATCGTCGAAGAGTGGCTCGTCGACGGGATGGGCCACGCGTGGGCGGGTGGCCGCCCGGGTGACTACACCGCCCCAGATGCGATCGATGCGAGTCGCCTCACGTGGGGCTTTTTCGAGACGCACACGCGGTCCGAACCGGGATCGGGACGTGACGAGGGATCGAGACGAAACGACTCGCGGGCGAGTACCGAAGCCGACGGGACGTCGTGGCTGTCGGTGCCCGATTTCAGCCGATGAGTCGCTGACAGCTACCACACAGCGACTTCTCCTTGATGTCGACCTCGCGGACCGTCGGCGAGAAGTTCATCACGCAGCGGTTGTTGTCGCAGTGTTCGAGGCCGTAGGTGTGACCGATCTCGTGGACGATCTCCTTGCGGACGCGATCCTGGAAGATGTCGGACGCACTCTTGTTCGAGAAGCCGCCGTCACTGGATGTCTGGAGTCGGTAGGTCGAGACGACGCTGCCGCTGCCGTCGAGATAGGCGAGGCCGAAGACGTAGTTTCGTCGCCGGTAGAAGAGGTCGTGGGGGGTGATCGCGATGTTCTTCTCACCGCGGCCAACGCGCTCGGCGAGCTGGATGAACGTCTCCGCACAGTACTGGTTCCGGCCGGAGTCGTACGCGCCGTTTGGAACGGACTGCGACTCGTTGATCGTCACGTCGCAGTCGTAGACCGATCGCAACCCCGACGAGGCGACCCGCTTGACCCGTGCAGGGACGTTGCCGACCGGCACGATATCGACGAGCATAGCAAGGGCTTAGGCCGCGGACAGCATAAACGTCCCGCCGTGTCCCACTCTCGTCGCGATCCCCGGGCAATGCGCGATTACCTGTGCGACTACGAGCGGGTCGTCGAGGTCGGGATCGGCCGCCGGACCGACCTCGCGGCGGCGCTCGCCCAACGGGGGATTGTCGTCACCGCAACGGACGTCTACGATCGCGAGGTCCCCGACGGCGTGCGATTCGTCCGCGACGACGTCGTCGACCCCGATCGCGGGGTCTACGCCGACGCGGACGCGATCTACGCCCGGAACCTGCCGCCGGAACTTCACCGGCCCGCGCTCGACGTGGCCCGCGCGGTCGACGCCGACTTCCTGTTCACGACGCTGGGCGGCGACCAACCCGCCGTCCCGGTCGAGCGGACGACGATCCGGGAGGGGACGCTGTACGTCGCCCGATCGTCGTCGCCCTGAGACGTGATCCGTCGCGCCGGACCGAGACGCGAACGATTTATCCGGACCGGGAACAGTTCAGGGATCGATGGTGTCCGAGTACGCGCTGCTCGCCGTCGCCGCGGTGGCAGCCGTCGCGGTGCTCGTCGCGGCAGCGATCGGCGTCGGTTACCTGCTCTGGCTCGGCGAGCGACTCTTCGCGATCCCGGGTATCGTCGTCCACGAGTTCGCCCACAAGAGAGCCTGTGATCTCGTCGGCGTCACCGTCGTCGAGGTCGTCTACTTCAGGCTCGGCGATCCGGCGGGCTACGTCCGCCACGAACAGCCGGCGCGATACCGGGACACCTTCGTGATCAGCGTCGCCCCGTTCCTCGTCAACACCCTCATCGCGTTCACCGTCTTCCTCGCGCTCGCGGCGCTCGTCGAGACGATCGGCGACCCCGGAACGACTCCGGCCTGGTCGATCGCGACGGGGATCGGGCTGGCCTGGTTTGGACTCTCGATCGGCGTGTCGGCGTTCCCGAGTACGGGCGACGCGAACACCCTCTGGACCCGATCGCGGTCCGAGTGGCGCCGATCGCCGATCGTCCTGCTCGGGATCCCTGTCGTCGTCGTAATCTACGTCGTGAACCTGCTGTCGTGGCTGTGGGCCGACCTCTTCTACGCAGTGGGCCTGCTGTTGTGCGCGTCGTGGCTCGTCGGCATCGGTCCGATCTGACGCGTCGGGCGTGTGCTTCATCGTCGGCGGGACGCCGCAATACGTTCGACGAGACGGTCCGCCCCGGAGCGCGAGGCGAGCGCGCGACGAACGACCGCACCACGCGATCGCGTGGTCGCGTCCCTCACTCGTATTCGAACACGCGAGCCATCCCTCGTTCCAGGTGATAGACGTTGTGACAGTGGAACAGCCAGTCGCCGGGGTTGTCCGCCCGGAAGTCGAAGGTCACCCGATCGCCGTGTGGCGCGACGAGAACGGTGTCCTTGACCGCGTCGCCGACCTGGAAAAAGTGACCGTGAAGGTGCATCGGATGGATCGCCGGACTGCGATTTATCATGCGGACTCGAACGTGCTCGCCCTCGCTGATTTCGAGCGGGTCGGCGTCCGGGTACGTCTCGCCGTCGATGGTCCACGCGTCGGAGTCAGAGCCGCCCATCATTCCGCCCGACAGCGTGAGGTCGAACGTCCGGTCCGGGCTACCGCCGAGATCCAGTTGCTCGAGCGCCTCGAGATCGTCGTACTCCAGTCGTCGGCCGTCGAACTGCGGCCGTTCAGCGGTCCCGTCCCCGTCCGCGTCCGCGTACCGGAGCCTCGCCTCCGCAGGCTCTTCGGTTCCGACGACCGGTTCCGCGACGATCGACCACTCGCCGGGGGAATCGGCCTCGACGATCGCGTCGTAGCGTTCGCCCATGCTCATGACGAACGAGTCGACGGCTACCGGTTCGACCGGTCGGCCGTCGGCGTGCGTCACGGTCAGCGAGTGGCCGCCGACGCCGACGCGATACGTCGTGGTACTGCTGGGGTTGATGAACCGAAGACGAACGCGTTCGCCCTCCTCGACGTCGAACACGGGCGGGTCCGAGGGGAGGCGGCCGTTGACGAGCAGCCCCTCGTACGGCGGTCGCTGGCCCAGCATCTGACTATCGGGACCCATGCCGTCGTCGGGACCCGTGCCATCGCTGGGGCCCATTCCATCGCCGTTTCCGTTCGGTCCGTCGCCGGGCCCCATTCCGTCGTCGGGTCCCATGCCGCCGCCATCTCCCGGCCCGCCGCCATCGCCGGGACCCATTCCATCACCCGGTTCACCACCATCGCCGGGCCCCATTCCGTCTCCCGGTCCACCACCATCGCCTGGACCCATTCCGTCGCCGTCTCCGCCTGGTCCGACGCCATCTCCGCCCGGCGGCGCTTCGATCGAGTCGAGGGCCGGACTCTCCGCGAGGTAATCGTCGATCTGCAGCGTGTACTCGCGGTCGTACTCGACGTGCGGTGATTCCGCTTCGATGATCAGTGGTCCGTAGAGGCCCCTGTCGAGTTGCAACCCGACGTGGCTGTGGTAGACGTACGTTCCCGCCGGCGACGCCTCGTACTCGTACTCGAACGTCTCGTCGGACGAGACGGGTTCTTGCGTGACGTTCGGAACGCCGTCCATCGGATTCGGGACGGGAACGCCGTGCCAGTGAACGGTCGTCCCCTCGGGCAACTGACTTTCCAGCGAGACGCGGAGCGTCTCCCCCTCGCTCACGCGGAGTTCCGGACCGGGGATCTGCTCGTCGTACAGCCACGTCTCGAAGCTCTCGTCCGGTCCGACGTCGACCCGTCCGTCCGAGGCGATCAGCGTTTCCGCTTGCGCGTCGTCGTCCTGCGACGACTGCTCGAGTTCCGCCGAGCCGATCCCGCTCGCGAGTCCAGCGATTCCGAACAGCGTCGCGCCGCCGCGTAACGCTTGCCGTCGTGGGATGGGGCGTTCGTTGTCGTCCATCGTGGAACGTCCCACGGCGACAGGGAAAAATGAGGGGCGTGCCAGCGCACGTGCTCCTCGAATCACGTTCGAGGACCGCGACCACGTCGTCGGGGAATCCATCGTGAATGCGATGCGTCGGTTAGTCGGTTTCCGATGGACGGAGGTTTCCGCCGAAGACGGACCGCCCGGATAGTCGCGATCGGGGTCGACCGGGCGGAGCAGGAGGGTGATCGGCAGCACGGACCCGCTAACGTCGGCGCCGCGGCCAGCACCGGCTAGAGTAGCCCGAGCGGCGCCAGCGAGACGAAGCGCCTCGCCGCGCGTGTTCGTGTCCCACGACCGGGGTTTGGCGTCCCGGCCCTCGCGATCCGAATCCGACCGCCTTTATTCTCGGCGAGTCGAGTGGACGGGTATGAACGCAGACGCCGTCGTGTTAGACGTCGACGGCGTGCTCGTCGACGTCGCCGACTCCTACCGGCGGGCGATCGTCGACTCGATCGAGCACGTCCACGAGCGGACGATCCGCAAACCCGACATTCAACTGTTCAAGGACGCCGGCGGGTTCAACAACGACTGGGAACTGACCTACGCCGCCGCGCTCTACGTCCTCGCGACGGGCGAGGGGTACCGCGACTCGATCGAGGACTTTACCGCCGAAGTCGCCGCCGAGGGCGGCGGCCTCGAGGCGGCCGAGACCGTCGTCCGGGACGCGATCGGGGCGCGGGCCACCCAGCGGGTGACGGATCGTTTGGACACCGATCGGCTCCGGGACGTCTTCCAGCAACTCTACCTCGGGGCGGACCTCTACCGCGGGATCGAGGGCGGCGACCCCGACCTCGAGACGCGCGGATTCATCCACGACGAACCGGTCCTCCTCGCGGACGAGGCGCGCGAGACCCTGCTCGCGAACTACGACGTCGGGATCCTGACCGGCCGCCCGGAAGCGGAGGCCGAAATCGCCCTCGATCGGGTCGGTCTCGACGACGAAATTCCGATCGAGCACCGCTTCACGATGGACGACTGGGAGGAAGGGAAACCCCATCCACGGGCGCTGACCGTCCTCGCGGAGCGGTTCGACGCCGACGGCGTCGCCTTCGTCGGGGACACGCTAGACGACGTCCGGACCGCCGTGAACGCGAACGAGGCGGACCCCGATCGAGAGTACCACGGAATCGGCGTCCTCACCGGCGGACTGACCGGAGAGGAAGGCCGTCGGAAGTACGAGGCCGAAGGTGCGACGGCGGTCCTCGATTCCGTCAACGAGGTCCCCGATCTGCTCGGGGAAGCGTGATCGAGGCGGGTTGCGGCCGGTACAGTATCGGGCGTCATTGTTCGTTCACACCACCTCGTGTGCCTATTCGCAGGAGATAGGCCGGTAAGTACAGGCGAACGGCGTTTCAATTCCGTCCGGATTCTCTGCTTCCGGCGGCCGCTCCCTCGGCCGTTGCCCCCGTCTCTATCTGCAACGGTATCAGTCGCGTCCCGGAGATTTTCGGTCGTCGCATCGCCGCCAGGGAGGAAAAAACGTGTGAGTACGCTACTCGTCGCTCTTGCGCCCCGAGAGCAGTCTGGCGAGGAACTTGGGGGCTTTGTATCCGCGCTGACTCATCGTTACGCGGCGAGTTTGCTCAGGGCGTTCATTCTCTCTCATACAACTAGCATTCCGATGATTAATTCATGAAGGTTGTCATCAGTTACACCTCTCCACGCACCGTATGCTAAGAGCAGCGTGCCCACGATCAAGAGAAGATAGATATTCCGGCCCTCCGTTCGCACGACCAGTGAGCAACGACGATCCAGGACGGGAAAGCGATCGTCAAACGCTTACACGGCCGAGTCCGGGCAGTTCGACACCCCGACCGAAATTTACACGACGAATCCAGCCATTACGGACCGTATGACACCAACCGTCAACGACCTCCGGAACGAGATCCGAGTGGCTGTGGGGAGGTACGAACGCGTCGAATCGACCGCGTTCACCAAAGAAGCGCTCGCCGCGATCTGTGACGCCGTAAACTACGATATCGAGACGCACACGCTCCCGCCCAAATCGCAGATGCGATCGGGAATTCTCTGGAAACTCGACGTTCTGGACGAAGACGACCCGGACCGCACCGATCGCCCCTTCCGGAAGGACGAACTCGAATCGATCGCGGCGGCGCTGGACGCCGAGTAGCGACCGGTACCACGCTCCCGAAATCGCCGAGCGACCGTTCCGCAGGTCGACGGACCAGCACCCCGTCAGCATCCGCCCATCGTTTTTTCGGCGTCGTCGGTGTAGCGGGATGGACCAATGCGCGAGGAGTTTTCCCGCGGCGACGACCTCCCGGGCGAACCGATCTCGGTCTGGCTCGCGACCACGCTCGACGACGACCCACCCGCCGAATCCCTCGAGGGCGATCGGACGGTCGACGTCTGCGTCGTCGGAGCCGGCATCGCCGGCCTCTCGACGGCGATCGAACTGCGCGATCGCGGCCACTCGGTCGCCGTGCTCGAACGCGATCGGGTCGCGACCGGCGTGACGGGCAAGTCGACCGCGAAGCTGACGAGCCAGCACGGGTTGATCTACGACCACCTGCGCCGGGAGTTCGGCCGCCGGGGGGCCAGCCGGTACGCGACCGTCCAGGAGGAGTCGATCGACGCGGTCGAGCGACGAATCGACGACCTCGGGATCGACTGCGGGTTCGAGCGCCACCCCTCGTACCTCTACAGCGACAGCCCGGACGAGATCGAGCGCGAGGCCGACGCCGCCCGCGGAGCGGGGATCGACGCCAGTTACGTCACGTCCGTGCCGCCGTTCGAGCGGGCGGCGGCCGCCGTCCGGTTCGACGACCAGGCGTGGTTCGATCCCCGGACGTACCTGCTCGCGATCGCCGACGAACTCCGCGCGGACGACGACGCGGCCGTCTTCGAGGAAACGCGCGTCACGGACGTCGAGCCCGGCACTCCGTGTCGCGTCCGGACCGAGACGGGAACCGTCACCGCGCGGCAGGTCGTCGTCGCAACCGGTTTCCCGATCCTCGATCGGGCGGGGTACTTCGCGCGGATGTACCCGAAACGGTCCTACGTGCTCGGAATCCGGCTCGACGGGGAGCCACCCGAGGGGATGTACTACCGGTCCGGCGACCCCTACCGATCGGTCCGGACCCATCGGGGCGACGAGGGCACGTTCCTGCTCGTCGGGGGCGAGAACCACAAGACCGGCCAGGGAGGCTCGACGGCCGATCGCTACCGCAGGCTCGCCCGCTGGGCGCGCGATCGGTTTTCCGTCGACGAGATCGTCTATCGGTGGTCGACCCAGGACTACCGGCCGGCCGACAAAGTTCCGTTCGTCGGTCGCGCCGGCGCGGGCACCGAGAACGTCTTCGTCGCCACCGGCTTTCGCGGCTGGGGGATGACCAACGGCGTCACCGCCGGTCGCCTGCTCGCCGCAGAAATCGCCGGCGAGAGCCCGCCTACGCTGGATCTGTTCGATCCGCTCCGGTTCACGCCGAAGCCCTCGTTCAGCGAGACCGTCACCGAGAACGCCGACGCCGCGAGCGAGTTCCTCACCGACTGGGCGCGGGCGCTGCTCACGCCCGATCGGTCGACGCTCGATCCCGGCGAGGGACGGGTCTTCCGCGAGGGCGGAAAGCCGATCGCCTGCGCCCGCGACGACGACGGCGACCTGCACGCCGTCTCGGCCGTCTGCACGCACATGTACTGTCTCGTCGAGTGGAACGACGGCGAGTGTAGCTGGGATTGTCCCTGTCACGGCTCGCGATTCGGCCCCGACGGCGAGGTACTGGAGGGGCCGGCCAACGAGGACCTGTCGAAGAAGCCCGATCGAGAGGCGTTCCCACCGCAGGAGTCGGACGACTGATCCCCGACCCAGCGTCCTCACCGCGAAGTTCCCGCCTCGCGAACCCCGGGGTACTCGACGACGATCCCGTCGACGCCCGCCCTGGCCAACTGGTCGAACTGGGTCCAGGTCTCGATCGTCCAGACGTTGACGGCCCGACCCTCGCCGTGGGCGCGCTCGACGACGTCGATCGCGGGCTCGCCGCCCGGGAACCCCCCGTACTCGGTGGTCGCGAGCGGCGTCCCGGCGATCGCGTTCCGCGGCGGGTGGATCGCCTCGCAGTCGTAGCGGCGGGCGATCTCGATTCCGGCCTCCAGATCGTCCCAGACGAGCGGCGCTGTGGCGTAGTCGGGCGCGACGTCGCGAACCGCAGCCAGTGCGCCCTCGCAGAACGACGAGAAGAGGATCTCGCCCTCGAAGGCGTCGCAGTCGTCGATCGCGCGATCGACGAACGGCTCCCAGACCGCGCGACGATCGGCGCGTTCGTTTGGAGCGAGCGACTCGGCGAACCGCAGGTCCGCCGTGCCGGGATTCTTCAACTCGACGTTGACGCCGACGGTGGCGGGAATCGCCTCGAGAAACGCCGCGAGCGTCGGGACCGTCTCGTCGGTACCGAGCACCCGCGCGTCTCGGACGGTCTCGAGGTCGGTCTCCCACACGAGCCCCGAGGCGTCGGTGAGCGGGCGGCCGTCGCGGGTCCCGTCGAGACGCTCGTCGTGGATCACGACCGGCGTCCCACAGGCGGCGGGCTGAACGTCGATCTCGAGCATGGCGGTCTCGTCCCGATCGGCCGCGCGGACCGCCGCACCGATCGTGTTCTCGGGTTCGACGCCCGCGTAGCCGCGGTGCGCGATGACGGCAGGACTGGACATACCCCGAGAACGGTGGTCGGGATAATGGGTGCTATGCTCCCTCGACGGACGGCAAGAAGTCACCCGACCCGGGCCCCTCGGCGGGGCTCGAGGCCGACTGCGTCGGCGAGCAGTTCGTGCGATCGGAGCGTGTCCTCGTGATCGGCGAGCTGGTTCTGGACGACGACCTCGTCGACGCCGACCTGCGACGTCAGTTCCTCGAGCAGGTCGCGCACCGTCTCCGGGCTGCCGGAGATCGCTCGCGGCCACTCGCCGGGCACGATCGGCGTCCGCGTCGGTTCGGGGACCGATCCGAGCACGTCGATCGCCCCCTCGACCGAGTGGATCGGTAGCCGGTCGACCCGCCCGCTCCGGAGCAGGCGCGAGGACGCCTCGGTCGTCGCGCGAAGCCGCGCCGCTTCCTCGTCGGTCTCGGCGCAGGTGACGTTCACCGCGAGCATGCCGGCGGGCTCGGCCGGGCCGGCGCCGTACGGCGACGGGTCGAAGTGATCCCGGTACGTCTCGAACGCCTCGACGGCCGGCTCCGGTCGAATGAACGCGGCGAAACAGTAGGGCAGTCCCAGTTGGCCGGCGATCTTCGCACTCGAGGGGCTCGAGCCGAGGACCCACACGTCCGGCACGGAGTCGCCCGATCGGGCCAGTTCGAGGTCGCTGAACGGGTGCTCGTCGTCGAACCCGTCGTGGAGGTGTTTCGCGACCTCGTCGATCTTCTCGGCGTGATCGTCGCCGGTCCGCCGTCGCTGGCTGCGATCCGGCTGGAGGGCGAAGTCGCTCGTCGGGTTGCCCGTCGCTCGACCGAGGCCGAGGTCGATTCGACCGGGGGCGAGCGCGTCGAGGACGCTGAAGGTCTCCGCGACCTTGTACGGGCTGTAGTGGTTGAGCAGCACGGTCCCGGAGCCGACCCGGATGTCGGAGGTCTTCGCGGCGACGTGGGGAATCAGCGCTTCGGGCGTCGTGCTCGCGACCGAGTCGGTGAAGTCGTGGTGTTCGGCCACCCAGAACCGCGAGTAGCCGAGCCGTTCGGCCTGCCTGGCACGGTCGACCGTGTGTTCGAACGCGTCCGTCGCGGTGCCACCCTCCGGGATCGGCGCGAGATCGACGATCGAGAGTTCCATACCGGTTCCGGGGCCTCGAGACGGGAAGGCGATACGGATTCGATCCGGCGTCGCCGCCCCGGGACCCGACCATTGACGGGCCAGGGTTCACCCGACTCGGTCCCGAAGCCACGTCCGTGACCCGAACCACGCTCGCGGACGTCGAACGGAGTCTCGCTCGGGCGACCGATCTCGAAACGGAGGAGGCGGTGTTGGTGTTGCGAACCGCTCGCGAGGACCTGCAGGCGCTCGGAAACGACCCCGACGTCGACGAGGAGCGCCGGCGGGCCCTCGAAGAGCGACTCGACCAGCGCATCCGCGAGGTCCGGAACCGCGACGCTTACGACAGCGGACTGGGGGCGGCGATGAATCCGGACGAGGACGACGCACCGTGATTCGAGCGCACGCGAGTGCCCCAGTTCGATCGGAGTCACCGGCGGGGGCGGACAGTTCCGCGCAGTGGAACCGTCACAGGGGGCGCCTACTGGCGTCACCCGCGGAGACGGGGCCGAACCGGCGCTCGAAACGGCGGCTTTCACCCGCAACGGTAGCGCGCTTTTATATCACCGACGCGGGGTAGATGGGCGCGATGAGCGGACCAACGCGACGCCGGATGCTGACAGGCGTCTCGACCGGAGCTGTACTTCTCTCGACAGGAACCGTCGTCCGCGGAACGGGTGCCGATCGGAGCGCTGACGACGGGCCGGCGGCGAGACCCAGCGAGGGCACTCCGCTCGACGTGTCCATCGTCGAGACGAACGCGCCCGTCAGTGCGGGGGACTACCTCGAAGTGACCGCCGCCGTCGAAAACACCGGAACGAGCGACGTCCGGACCGACGTCTCCCTGGTCGTCGGGGACGATCCCGAACGCGTCGGCCGCGTGCGGACGACGATCGAGGCCGGCGAGACGACGACGGTCACGCACGGCTTCTACACGTACCCGGTCCCGGCCGACGCCGAGTTCCCGGTTCGAGTGGAAACCGAGGGTGACGCGGCCGAACGGACCGTCGGCGTGACGGGCGCGGCGACGCTTTCCGACGGGCGTCCCGATCGCGATCTCGCCGTCCAGCCGGGGACCGAGGTGCTGTTCGAAGCCGGTACCGTCGAGTCGGACGCCTCACGGACGACCGTCTGGTGGGTCGACGGCGACCGCGCCGGCGGAGCGATCGGCGGGCCCTGGCAGGCTGCCTACGACGCGGAGACCGGGTTTCACTACTGGCGGGAGGCGTTCGAGTCGCCCGGGACGCACGACGTGGCCGCGGCCGTCGTTCCCGACGACGGGGCGGAAACGTACGCGGCTCACTGGACGGTTACGGTGACCGACGACGGGAACGCGTCGCCGTCGATCGACGCCCGCAGTCCGGACCCGGACGAACACTCGTACACGCGCGACGAGACCGCCACGTTCGAACTCGACGTGACCGACCCCGACGGGGGCCTCGATCGGGTCGTCTGGTGGCTGACCCAGGCCGACGTGATCCTCGACGTGACCGCCCTCGCCGGCGCGTCGGACACCGCGCGGCTCTCCGTCGCGGCCGATCGGCTCTGTCACACCTGTCGCGTCGTCCCGTGGGTGATCTGTACGGACGGGACCGTCGCCTCGCCGGACGATACCTGGCAGATCGGAACGGTCCCGGACGATGGAGGGGACGAGGAGACGGTCGAGGTCTCGACCGCGGAGACCAACGATCCCGTCGAAACCGGCGACGAGAGGAGCCGCTGAACGCACCGATCGCGAACCGTGATCCCGGCGAGATCGGCCGAACCCCCACCATTTTATTCGGGTGCCGTGCCGAGACAGGCGTATGCGAATCGCACTACTCGGCGGAACCGGCGACATCGGCGAAGGACTCGCGCTGCGCTTTGCACGCGATACGGACCACGAGATCCTCATCGGTTCGCGCGATCCCGAGAAGGCCCGCGACGCGGTCGCGGCGTACGAAGATGAACTCGCGGACCGAGGTGCCGAATCGACCGTCAAGGGGTTCGCGAACGAGATGGCCGCGGACCGTGCGGACGTCGTCGTTCTCTCGGTGCCGCCGTACTACGCCGGCGACACGGTCGAGGCCGTCGCGGACAGCCTCGACGAGGACACGATCCTCGTCACGCCCGCCGTCGGGATGCAGGGCGACGAGGACGGCCTCCACTACCATCCACCCGGGGCCGGGAGCGTCACCGAACTCGTCGCTCAGCGCGCGCCCGACGCAGTACCGGTCGTCGGCGCCTTCCACAACCTCGCGGCCGACGCGCTGTCGGACCTCGACAACGACCTCGACCTCGACACGCTCGTCGTCGCGGACGACGAGGACGCGAAGGAGTCCGTGCTGGCCCTCGCGAACGAGATCGAGGGCCTGCGCGCCCTGGACGTCGGCCCGCTGGCCAACGCCGCCGAGGTCGAGAGCGTCACGCCGCTGGTCATCAACATCGCGAAGTACAACGAGGACATGCACGACGTCGGCGTGAAGTGGGTTTAGCGATCGACCCCGGCACCGACGCGTCGCTCACTACCGGCTGATACGCCCCGACCCGTCGGTCGACGCTGCTGGAATCCGTGAGCGGAACGATCGATCGCGTCGGACCCGAACGACGGTCGGATCGGAACGGCCCGCGACCGCGACAGACCGAACCGGCGCGGGCAGGACGTGGCGTTACCGCCACTCGTCGGTCGAGAGCGCCTCCGCCTCCGGCATCGTCATCCAGACGTCGTCTCGCGTAATGTCGGCGATGACGACGTGCTGGCGGCCGTCGATCTCGTCGATCGAAGCGACGATTTCTGGAACGTCCTCCAGTTCCTCCCCGAACGACTCCAGGTCGGGCTTCATACTCGAGGGGACGAAGTGACACACCATGAATGTTCTGGAATGTCCGCAATTACTGGTTGAAAGTGCAAGGAAATAGGCCGCATTACTATAGGAATCGATAGAACTCGATATTCGACTGGACGCGTATTGTGTGCAACGTACGGACGCGACGGCCGCCGCTCGATCGCGACGGGTGACTGCGGAGTGACGTCGACTACAAAACGAGCGGCACGAATCGTCCGTTCCTTACGCGCCAGCCGACTCGAGCGCGTCTTCGATATCGTTGCGCTGCGTGACACCGACGAATCGCTCGACGATCCCGTCGTCGTTCTCGATGATGAGGGTCGGGAGCGAGCGTACCTGGTACTCGTTTGCCACGTCCTGCTGTTCGTCGACGTTGATTTTCTCGACTTCGAATCGGCCCTCCCAGTCGTCCTCGAGTTCCTCGAGGATCGGGTCCTGGGTCTTGCAGGGGCCACACCAGTCCGCGTAGAAGTCCTTGAGTGTGACAGTCATCGGTTCATCGCTAGTTCCAACGCAGCGCGCATAAGGGTTTCCCAGTCGTACGAGGGTGGCACAACAGCGGGCCGCGGTACTGTCACCCGTT
The DNA here is from genome assembly GCF_022869805.1 of Halosolutus halophilus. NCBI lineage: Archaea > Methanobacteriati > Methanobacteriota > Halobacteria > Halobacteriales > Natrialbaceae > Halosolutus > Halosolutus halophilus. Next base: position 3,958,970 of record NZ_CP094974.1, read on the forward strand.
CGTCAGGTCAGGGATCGCCGGCCAGCGATCCGGACCGTCCGTTCTCGGTGGCCGGTCATTTGCCCCACGAATTTATATTTGCCAGTCGAACCACCGACTATGTATCAGCACGTTCTGGTGCCCACCGACGGGAGCGAACCCGCATCGCGAGCGGTCGAACAGGCGATCGAGATCGCTGACCGGTTCGACGCGACGCTTCACGTCCTGTTCGCCGTCGACGTCGACGAGAAGACGCCCTGGAGTCTCTCCGAGAGCCAGGTCTCCGAGTCGATGCGCGAACACGGCCGCGCGCTGACGGAGGGCGTCGCCGAACGCGCCCCCGACGATCTCGAGGTCGTCACGACCGTCGAGGAGGGCGATCCTCGCGAACGGATCCTCACGTACGCCGACGTCAACGGTATCGACGTCATCGTGATGGGAACCCACGGCCGCAAGGGAATCGATCGACTCCTGCTCGGGAGCGTGACCGAGCACGTGGTGCGCAACGCGGACTGTTCCGTCCTGGTCACGCGAGCCGAGGAAGACGAGCAACCCGTCGGGAACGCCGACGCGGCGATCGACACCGCCCGGACGGCGCTCGAGGAGGCCGAAGGGATCGACGCCGCCGCCCTCGAAATCGACGACGAGCCACACGAGATGGGCGGTTACTGGATCGTTCACGCGGAGACCGACGACCGGGCGTTCAACGTCCACATCTCGCGGGCCACGGGGACGACGCGGATCGCCGACGTCACCGAGTCGTAACGCGACGTCGGGGGCCGGCGCCGTCGACGCGTCGCCTCAGGCGAGCCAGTCGGCGAACGACCCCTCGAGGAGCGTCTCGCGCTGGTGGTCGACGTAGCGCCGTTGCGTGCCGGCGATGGCGTCCGCGAGCGACGCGCCGTCCGCGAGTCGGTCCGCCACGCGGCGACGCTTCCACGCGGCGGGGGTCGTGCCGTGCTCCAACCGCGCCGACAGGGGCTCGAGATAGCGATCGATCGTCGCCTCGTCGAGTCCCCGGGTCTCGAGGCCGTCCCGCACCGCCGCGAGGAGTTCATCGTAGAGTCGGCTCCGATCGGTCGTCGGTTCGCCGTTGCTGTCGATCCACGTTAGCTCCGCGTCGAGGCCGTCGCGAACGGCGGCGTAGAAGTTCTCGCGCGCCCGCTCCCACGAGAGGGTTCCGACCGGGTGGTCGCGCCGGGGGAGGCTCTCCATGAGCCCGGCGAACGCCGCGAGGAAGGCGACGCTGTCGCGGACGGTCGGCTGGGCCGGAAGCGGCCGGAACTCGATCCGCGCGTTCGCCGCGGCCTTCGTCGGCGCGTCGAAGACCGGCCGGACCCACCGCCAGTAACTCCCGTGTTTGTACTGGAGGTGCCGGTACCGATCGTCGAACCGGCCGCGATCCGCGAGTTCGTCCGGGACGATCGGGGGATCCGCCGCGATGCGATCGATACACTCCGCGACGCTCTCGACGTCCCGGGGGAAGCGGACCTTGGGCGGGACGTCCGCGTCGTCGGGCGGGTTCATCACGCTCTCGAAGACGCCGATCCGGTGTTCCATCCGGCCGTCGGCGAGCACCGCGTCGGGATCGGCGTCGTCCGCGTAGAGTTCGGGCGGGAAGAACGGCGAGTTCACCCCGAGCGCGAGCAGCGGCCCCGCCACCCGGATCGCGTACCGGAAGTACTCCGGGAGATCCGGCGCGTGCGGGACCTGATAGTGGGGCTGGATCGACGTGATCAGCGACTCGAGGCCGACGGTCTCCGCCGACAGGTCGACGTGGGGCGCGTCGAGTTCCATCCCGGCGGGATACGGCGCGTTCGACATCGCCTGATAGCGAACGTCGTCGCTCACGTTCGTCGAGACCGTGATCCCCTCGCGATCGACGGTGTCGGTGAGATAGCGACGCGCGGACTCGCCCGTCGGCGGGGTCGTCCACATGCCGTCGCTGACGAGGTCGATCCCCTCGGTTCGCGTCCGCTCCCGCGCGGCCGCGAGCCGCGCCTGTACCTCCCGGTGCTGGGCGGCCAGCCCGTACGCGTTCAGCGGCTGCGGGCTGGTGTTCATCTCCGCGTTGTGCAGTCCCATCTCCTTGCCGAACCCGATGAATCGCAGTAACCAGCGCGGGACCCGACGCAGTGCGGCCGTCTCGCGATCGACGCCGTATAACTCGTACTCGAGGCCGACGATCGCCTGCGGGTTGTCGAAAATCCCCTCGCGAACGTCGGCCTCGAGCCGCCGGGCTTCGGCGTCGACGCGCTCGCCGAACCCCGCCGGGTCCGTCGCGATGATCTCCCTGACGTCGTCGACCAGTGCCGAGTCGATCATACCTCGCTCGTAACTGTCGACGGACTCGATAATGAACGATACGGCGATCGCGGGCCGGTTGCGACGGGTCCGCCCCGATCGGACCGGGGAGCAACGAAAGACTTAGTTCCGGGGAGCCATACGAACGCGTATGGACAGAGGACAGAACAGCGGTGGGCTGATGTCCAGTGCCGGACTCGTCCGGTACTTCGACTCCGAGGACTCGAACGCCATCCGTATCGATCCGAAGACGGTCATCGCGTTCGGCGTCATGCTGGGCGTACTGGTCCAGTTGCTGACGTTCGTCTCGTAACGTCGGCATCACCCACCTTCTCGCCAATCGCGCACCGAGCACGACGAGCGCCGGCCGTCTCGCGTGGACCGACTACCCCCGAACGCCGGGTTCGTCCGCCGTCGCCGGAGCGGCGTGGGACTGTCCGCGAAGGTATCGCTCGCCGCGTCGCGTCAGCCGATACTTCCCCCGTTCGACCTTCTCGACGAGCCCGTGTGTCTCCAGTTCGATCAGGCGACGGTTCACCTCTTTTCGGCTGAACCCGGTGTTGAAGGCCACGATCGACGGCGCCAGGACGAGGTCCGTGCCGTGGAACGCGCCGAGGATCTCGTCGTCCATCGGCGTCATCCACTCGGCCGGCCGGCGGATGCGGGACGGCTCGCTCAGGAGCGCTCGGTTCCACGCCGTCGTCCGCACGTCGTTCGCCACGGGATCGTAGAGGCCCAGGACGACCAGCAGCGCGGCGATCCCGTGGATCCAGTGGACCAGCGACGGCGCGACCAGTTCGGCCACCGGCCCGCCGATCACGGCCAGGACCAGTCCGGCGACGGTAACGAGCACGAACCGCCGGTACGCCGTCGTCGACGCCTCGAGCGAGAGGAAGTACAGGAGTTCGAGGGAGACGACGATTCCGATCGCCAGATTGTACCAGGCGAAGGGGGTCAGTCCGTCCACGAGGCCTCACCTCCCGATCGAGTCCGGCGGAGTTGGCGGTGCCGGAGTATCAGCAACCCGAGGAAGATCGCGATGACCGTGTTCACCGCGCTCCGGAGCACGTGAAGGGCCAGCGATTCCGGACCCGCGACGAGCAGCATCGTGTGGTAGATCGTCAGGGCGACCATCCCGAGCGAGAGGAGGGCGATCGCCGTCCCGAAGGGGGAGTTCCGGAAGATGCCCCAGGACAGGAGCGCGAACACCCCGGCCCCGGTACCGGCAACGATCGCGAAGGGGACCCCGAGGAGGTGGACGACGGAGTGGGTCATAGCGCGGGCTACAGTTCCGGGAGCCGTTAACCTGCGGCCTGTGATTTCAGTGGTGCGACGACGCGGGAATCGGACCGACGACGGGCTATCCGACCGTGTCGAGTCCGATCGCTCGCCGGCGAACCCGACGCGCCAGCCGGCGGTAATTCGTCGTAACCCCGTCCTCACCGATCGGTCACACCGCCGCGCCCGTCGCGGATTTTGTCCCTCACCGTTCGGTCGGCGCGTCGTGGGAAGCGGCTAACAAAACGGATCGCGGTCCTCCGATCGACCGCAATGGCACTGACCCAGATCGACCACGTGAGCGAGAACGAGGAGATGCAGGAGTGTATCGACAGCTGTTTCGAGTGCGTGCAGGCCTGCGAGTGGTGTGCCGACGAGAGTGCCGACGACGGCGAGGAGATGGCCGAGTGTCTCCGGCTCTGCCGGGACGTCGCCGACCTGGCGGAGATGCACGCACGGTTCATGGCCCGAAACTCCGGCTACAGCTCCGATCTCGCCGCGATCACCGCCGACGCCTGCGACGAGTGCGCCGACGAGTGCGAGCAACACGATCACGAGCACTGTCAGGTCTGTGCGGACGTCCTCCGGGAGTGTGCAGAGACCTGCCGGAACATGGCGTCGGCCTGAGACCGCTACGGTCGCGATTCGTCGTTCCGATCGCCACTCGCTCACGATCGGATCGAACGCGAGCCACGACCGACTCGAACGCGAGCTACGATCGCCGCACATGCGAACTCGAGACCATGGACGCGACCACGAGATGGACCGCCGTCGGCAACGGCGCCATCGGCTGTTGGCTGCTCGTCGCTCCGATCGTCTTCGACGCGCCAGCGATCGGTCGGTGGAACGACGCGATCGTCGGCGCCGTGATCGTCCTCGTGGCCGGCACCAACTACGCCAGAGCGACCAGACGGCGCCCCGCGAGTGCGATCGGATCGGGACTCGTCGCGATCCTGGGGCTCTGGCTCGTCGTCGCGCCGTTCGCGCTCGGCTTCGAGGGAGTGGCGCTGTGGAACGACGTCGTCGCGGGGACCGTCGTCGCGAGCTTCGCCGGCTACAACGCGTACGTCGCGACCCTCGCCGGCACCGAGTCGTCCCTTCGTATGACTGCCAAAAAGAGACCGTGATGGACCGATATGGACGAATCGTCTGGCGATCGGAGACCGATCCGTGCGCGAACCGATCCGAGATCGCAAGTGACCATGGAATACCAACGACTCGAGGACTACGGTGCTATCGGTGACGGAAACACCGTCGCTCTCGTCGGCCGTAACGGCTCGATCGACTGGTGTCCGTTCCCGCACGTCGAATCGCCCAGCGTCTTCGCCGCGCTGCTGGACGCCGATCGCGGCGGGCGGTTCGCCGTTCGACCGACGCAGTCGTTCGAGTCCGTCCAGCGGTACCGCGATCGGACCAACGTCCTCGAGACGACGTTCCAGACCGCAGGCGGCACCGCGACGGTGACCGACTTCGTGCCCGTCGCCGAAGCGACCGGGGCGGACGATCCGCCCGCAGTCTACCGGAAACTGGACTGTGACGACGGGCCGCTCGAGTTCGAGGTCCAGTTCGAGCCGCGATTCGACTACGCGCGGGACGTACCCGCGGTCGACCCGGCGACCGACGGCGCGACGGGCGACGGCGTCGTCGCGATCGGCGACGACGAACGGGCCGTCCTCTCGAGCGACGTCCCGCTCGATCCGTCGGCCGACGGGCACGGGGCGAGCGCGACGGTGACGATCGAGGCCGGCGAGACGCGCTGGCTCGTCCTGGGGTACGACGCGGCGATTCCACTCGAGCCGTCGTGCCACCGGGAGACGCTCCGGGACACCGTCGACTACTGGCGAGAATGGATTCACGATTGCGACGGGGAGAACTGTCCCGTCGGCGGGCCGTGGCACGATCTCGCGGTTCGATCGTCGCTCGTTCTCAAACTCCTCATCCACCGCGAGACGGGCGCGGTGTGTGCGGCCCCGACGACCTCGCTGCCGGAGGACCTCGGCGGCGTCCGCAACTGGGACTACCGATTCAACTGGATCCGCGACGCGGCCTTTACGGTCAGGGCGCTGTCCGAACTGGGCCACCTGGCGGAGGCGCGATCGTACTTCGAACTCTGTCTCGATCACTGTCGCAAGCACGATCCCGGGGCGGTTCCGCCGGTCTACGGCCTCCACGGCGAAGACGTCCCCGAGGAGCGGACCCTCGATCACCTCAGCGGACACGGCGGTTCGGCCCCCGTGCGCGTCGGGAACGCGGCGAAGAACCAGCACCAGCTCGACGTCTACGGCGAGTTGATCCTCGCGATCTACGAGAGCGTCCGCTACGGCGAACCCGTGACGACCGACGACTGGGCGGTGATGTGCGATCTGATCGACTACGTCTGTGAGGGGTGGGACGAGCCCGACGCCGGCATCTGGGAGGTTCGGTCCGACTACGAGCAGTTCGTCTACTCGAAGGTGCTGTGCTGGACGGCGCTCGACCGCGGGATCAAACTCGCCGAGGCCGCCGGCGACGACGTGTCGGCCCCGGTCGATCGCTGGCGGGCGTGTCGTCGGAACGTCCGGGACGCGGTCCTCGAGCGCGGATACAGCGAGCGTGCGAACAGTTTCGTCCGGGCGTTCGGCGACGAGGAGACGCTCGACGCGGCGAATCTGCTCGTTCCGGTCGTCGGCTTCCTCCCTCCCGACGACGATCGCGTCCAGGGGACGATCGACGCGACGATCGACCGACTGACGACCGACGACGGCCTCGTGCGGCGCTACGAGGGCGACGACGGGCTCCCCGGCGAGGCGAGTCCGTTCGCCGTCTGTTCGTTCTGGCTCGTCACCGCGCTCGCGTTATCGGGACGGACCGCCGACGCGACCGAGCGGTTCGAACGGCTCCTCGAATACGCCAGTTCCCTCGGCCTGCTCGCCGAGGCGATCGATCCTGACACCGGCGAACAGCGGGGCAATTTCCCCCAGGCGTACAGTCACATCGGGCTCCTCAACGGCGCGCTCTACCTCGGAAACGCGGCCGGTTCGAGCGAGGCGTCACCGGCCCCGCTCGGCCTCGACGAGTCGCTCGACGCTGCCGCGTCCGGCGGGGAAATCGTCCGCCAGTCGAACGACACCGAACGAGAGACACCAGGCCAATGAGCGACGAGAGACACCACGACTCGAACGACGAATCGACCGCCGTGACGACCGACGGACGAATACGGGACTCGCGGACCGACGACGGTGGAAACGGCGACGAGAGCGGCGATCGGAACGGCGAGGACGACGGCTCGATGCGGCCGGGCGACATGATGCTCGCCCACCCGACGGAGGAGATCTGGCCCCAGTACGCCATCATCTCGCTCGGGTTCTGGCTCCTGGCGAGCACGCCGACGCTGGGGTACGAGAGCGCGCTGATGCGGTGGAACGGCATCGTGAGCGGAGTCGTCCTCATTGCGCTGGCCGGCCTCACGATCTACCGGGAGAGCGGCTACGCAAACTACGCCAACGGCTTCGTCGGCCTCTGGCTGGTGTTCTCGCCGATCGTGTTCTGGGCGCCGACGGCCGCGGCGTACGCCAACAACACCCTCGTCGGCATCATGGTGATGACGTTCTCGATCATCATCGTGATGCGCTCGGAGATGGACGGCCCGACCGTTCCCCCGGGCTGGTCGTACAACCCCTCGACGGGCGCACAGCGCGCCCCGCTGATCGCGCTCGGGATCTTCGGCTTCTTCGCCTCGTGGTACATGGCCGCATTCCAGCTGGAGTACATCAGTAGCGCGTGGGATCCGCTGTACGGCACGGGCACCGAGCAGATCCTCACGTCGAAGGTGTCGGCGGCGTTTCCGGTTTCCGACGCCGGCCTCGGCGCGGTCGCCTACTCGATCGAGGCCCTGATGGGATTCATGGGCGATCGGCGACGCTGGCGCACGATGCCGTGGATGGTTGCCTTCTTCGGCGTCGTCGTGATTCCCCTCGGGTTCGTCCAGGTGCTGCTGGTCATCATGCAGCCGATCATGGTCGGGACCTGGTGTACCCTCTGTCTCCTGTCGGCCTTCGGCATGCTGTGGATGATCTCGCTGACGGTCGACGAGATCGTCGCGATGGGCCAGTTCCTCGTCCGGCTGATGCGACAGGGCGACAGCCTCTGGACCGCCTTCTGGATGGGCGGGACGTTCCCCGAAGCGGAGTCCGGCGTCGACGAGACGACGGCGCGGCCGATCGACGACTCCCCGATCCGCGAGCCGTTCTGGGGCGTCTCGATCCCGTGGACGCTGCTGGCCGCGATGGCCCTCGGCGTCTGGCTCATGCTCTCGCCGACCGTCTTCGGGACGACGGGGCTCATGGCCGACAGCAGCCACCTGATCGGCTCGCTGGTCGTCTCGTTCACCGTGATCGCGACCGGCGAACCCGCCCGGGCAGTCCGGTTCCTGAACGTCCCGCTGGCCGGGTGGATCATCGTCGCTCCGTGGCTGCTCGCCGGTGTCCCGACGATCGCCGCGATCAACGCCACCGTCGCCGGCGCGCTCGTCCTGGTCCTCAGCGTTCCGCGCGGCCCGATCGCGGACCGCTACGGCGGCTGGGAGCGCTACGCGACCGTCGAGACGGTCGATCGACTGAATCCCCTCAGTAGCTGACCATGTCCGAATCCACCGTATCCGAAGCCGAACCCACCGAATCCGAAGTCGTCGTCGTCACGGGCGCATCGGCCGGCGTCGGGCGAGCCACCGCTCGCGCGTTCGCCGAACGCGGCGCGAAAATCGGCCTGCTCGCGCGGGGCGAGGACGGCCTCGAAGGCGCGCGCGAAGACGTCGAGGCGGCCGGCGGCGAGGCGATCACCGTCCCGACCGACGTGGCCGATCCCGACGCGATCGAGGCCGCGGCCGAAGCCGTCGAGGAGACGTTCGGACCGATCGACGTCTGGGTGAACAACGCGATGGTGTCGGTGTTGTCGCCGTCCGCGGAGATGACCGCCGACGAGTACCGTCGCGTCACCGAGGTCACGTACCTGGGATACGTCTACGGCACGCAGGCCGCGCTCGATCGGATGCGCCCGCGCGACGAGGGGACGATCGTCCAGGTCGGTTCGGCGCTTGCGTACCGCGGCATTCCGCTCCAGTCCGCCTACTGCGGGGCGAAACACGCGATCCAGGGGTACACCGAATCCGTGCGGACGGAACTCATCCACGACGACTGCGACGTGCAACTCTCGATGGTACAGATGCCCGCGATGAACACCCCGCAGTTCGAGTGGGCGAAGAGTCGATTGCCGTGCGAGCCACAGCCGGTACCGCCGATCTACCAGCCCGAGGTCGCCGCCCGCGCGATCGTCTGGACCGTCGATCACGGACGGGACGAACTGTGGGTCGGCTGGCCGACGCTGAAGGCGATCCTCGGCAACCGACTCGTTCCGCGGCGACTCGACCGATACCTCGCACAGGGGGGATACGACGCCCAGCAGACCGACGAGCCCGTCGACCCCGATCGAGAACACAACCTCCGCGACCCGGTCTCGGGGGATTTCGGCGCTCACGGCCCGTTCGACGAGCGGGCCCGCGATCGAAGCCTGCAGCTCTGGGCGGCCGTGCATCGACGAACGATCGCCCTGGTCGCCGGCCTCGCGGCCGCGGTCGTCGGCGCGGTTCTCGGTCGGCGCGTCACGGCGTCCGGTCCGGATTGAGCTACACGGAACCCGGCCGAGTCACGCGCGAAACCTCGTAAGGTAGTTGAACGGCCCGTCCATAGCGGAGCGCATGACACTGGTTGCGGGCGTCGTCGCCGTCCAGGGCGACGTCGCGGAACACGCGGACGCCATCGAGCGGGCGGCACGGGCGCACGGCCACGAGGTTACGGTACGCGAGATCCGCGAGTCCGGGATCGTCCCCGACTGCGACCTGCTCGCGATGCCCGGCGGCGAGTCGACGACCATCTCCCGACTCGTCCACAGCGAGGGGATCGCCCCGGAGATCCGCGCGCACGTCGACGCCGGCAAGCCGCTGCTCGCGACGTGTGCCGGGCTGATCGTCGCCTCGACCGACGCGGGCGACGATCGGGTCGACGAACTCGGATTGCTCGACGTGAGCGTCGAGCGAAACGCCTTCGGCCGCCAGAAGGACAGCTTCGAGGTGCCGCTGTCCGTTTCCGGTCTCGCCGACGACGAACCGTACCCGGCGGTGTTCATCCGGGCCCCGGCGATCGACGCGGTCGGGGAGTGCGAGGTGCTCGCGACGTGGGACGATCGGCCGGTTGCCGTCCGAGACGGGCCGATCGTCGGCACCGCCTTCCATCCCGAACTGACCCCCGACAGCCGGATTCACGGGCTCGCCTTCTTCGAGAACGACGACGCGTCGGTACCGGCGGGAGAGGAGATACACTGACGCAGTCGGCGGACGGCGATCGGTCACGTCGTCGGGACCGCTCGGCCCGACACTCGCGGTGCATGCACTCGCTGTCGGGCAGGTTTTTCATCCTCGCACGCATCCATGGGGGTATGAAGGCATCCATCGATGCGGTCCGCGTCGCGGGGACGCCCCAGGGACCGGTCCCAGTGGTCGTCCTCGCCGTCGACGACGAAAACGACGTCGTGCCGATTTTCATCGGGTTCAACGAGGCGACCAGCATCGCCCGCGGCCTCGAGGCCGACGACATCGGTCGCCCGCTGACCCACGACCTCCTGCTCGACGTGATGGAGGAACTCGGCAGCCGGATCGATCGGGTCGTCGTCAGCGAGATCGAGCAACGCGACGACGGGCAGGGCGGGACCTACATCGCCGATCTCCACGTCGAGACGCCGCGGGGCGAGACCGTCATCGACGCCCGGCCCAGCGACTCGCTGGCGCTCGCCGCCCGAACGAACGCGTCGATCGAAGTGACCGAAGACGTCTTCGAGGACGGCCGAGACGACAGCGAAAAGTTCGAGCAACTGGAAGACATCCGCAACGTATCCGGTGAGATGTAGATGGAGGATATACTCGAGGAGCTGTTTGCCGTCATCGAGGATCGCAAGGAAACGCTTCCGGAGGGGTCCTACACCGCGTCGCTGTTCACCCACGAGAAGGGCGAGAACGCGGTGCTGGAGAAACTCGGCGAAGAGACGACCGAACTCGTCCTCGCGGCGAAAGACGACGACGACGAGGAAGTGGCCTACGAGGCCGCCGACATCGTCTATCACCTGCTCGTGTTGCTCTCGATGAAAGACATGGATCTCGCAGACCTCGAAGCGGAGCTTCGGGCTCGTCGGTGAGCGGACTGCCCCGCGCCGTCGACGGGGCAACGGCGAGGGATCCGCCCGTGCCGTCGTCGGCCCGGCCCCCAATCGACGGGTTAGTTTCTTGGTGAGGGAGGGGTGATACCCACACGTTGCACGAACGACAGGTCGACGGTCCGATTCGAACGACGAGGTGACTTCACGTGGCAGCCGATTCCAGGGGCGACGAATCCAGTGGCGATCGGTTCGACTACCGGCAGGTATCGTTCGTCGTGCTCGCCGCGCTCGCACTCGTCCTCGCGGCGTTTTTTTCGCCGGGGTTCGCCGGCGACGGCGCGACACCCCCGGAACCGGAGGGCGACGCCGATCCCGATACCGAGATCGATCCCGACCCCGGGTCCGGTTCGGGCGACGGCACCGACGACCCGGGTATCTCCTTCGACTGGACCGAGTTGCTCGACTGGCTCGACCTCGATCCCGGCGACGGAGGAGAGACGACGATCGATCCGGACGGCGATCGCGTCACCGACACGTGTACGGTCGCGCTCGATCGGGACCCGGTGCCGGGCCGCGAGGTGACGGCGATGATCAGCTACCGGGGCCAACCGCTCGCGGACGTCCCGGTCCGGTTCAACGACCGATCGATCGGCGAGACGGACGAGCGGGGTCGGGTGACCGGGGAGGTTCCCTACGCCGAGCAACTGATCGTTCACGTCGGTGCGGAAGGCGACCCGAGCTGTCGGGCCGTCGGGCCGGCGGTCTCGTCGTCGGGCGCGGCGGCCACGTTCCCGGACGCGGCGGTTTCGTCGACGGACGCGGCTGATGAGACCACCACCTCGGGGACGGCCCTGTCGGGATCGGCGAGGACCGCCGCCCAGAGCGACGAGTCGAACAGCACCGTCGAGTACGAGGTCGACGGCGACGTCGAGATCACCGTCGCCGACGATCCCTACCCCGGCGACCCGATCGAGATCCGGGCGGTCATCGAGGACGAACCGATGCGGGGGGCGACCGTCACCGTCGACGGGGATCAGGTGACCGAGACGGCCGCGGACGGCACCGCCACGATCACCGTCCCCGACGACGGCAGCGAGCGGATCGACGTCCGGGTCGAACGCGGTGACTTCGCGGGCGCGGCGACCGTCGACGTCCTGCTCCTCGAGGCGGCCCTGTTGCCCGGCGGCCTCGCACCCGTTCCGGGGAGCGACGGCTACGTCGCGGCCGAAATCGACGGGGAGCCGGTTCCGGACGCCGCCGTCACGATCGACGGCGAAGAGCGCGGGCGAACCGGCGCAGACGGGATGCTGGCCGTCGAGTTGCCGCGGGATCCGACGGCGACGGTGACGGTCGGCACGACGGACCAGACCGCGACCGTGACCCTGCTCGAAGCCTACGGCGGCGTCGCACTCCTGCTGTCGATCGCCGTCGCCGGGATCGGGGCCGTGACGTACCGGACCCACGGCGTCCGCGGTCCGATCGCCGTCGCCGGCCTCGTCGCCGGACTGGTCGTCGTCCTCGTCGTCGAGGCGTTCTACGGCCCGGTCGCGGGTCTCGCTGCCCTCGGCGCCGCCGCCGCGATCGGACTCGGTGCCGTCGCGGTTCGCGACGGGAGCCCCGGGGTGGAGCCGCCTGCAGTCCGCGACGCGACGCGCGGCGTCACCGCGTGGGTCGTCGCTCGCGCGCTCGCGCTGGTCGGGTACCTCGAGACGCTGATCGATCGCCTCCGGGGGGACGCCGGTACCGTGCGCGCGTGGGTCGCGTCGCTCCCGCGATCGGTGCCGGCCCTCCGCGCGAGGGTGGCCGGCTGGCTCCGATCGCTTTCGAGGCGAGGGATCGCCGCGATCGGCCGGGTTGCGGGGTGGCTCCGGGAACACCCGACCGGGGCGCTCGTCATCGTCGTCGCGGCCGTCCCGCTGCTCTTCGGTGGCTACGTCGTCGGCGGCGCGCGGGGCGTCCTCGTCGCGGCCGCGATACTCGCCGTCGCCGTCGTCGCCGTCGTCCGGTTGCGATCGACCGGCGAGGACGAGCCGTCGACGACCGGAACTGAGTCCGCCGACGCCGTGTCGACGTCGGCCGTCGACGCGACCGGCGACGAGGCCCAGCCCTCGTTCCGGGAGCTGTGGCGGGCCTTCGCCCGGCAGGTCGCTCCCGGGGAGTGGCAGACGCGCACCCCAGGCGAGATCGAACGCGCGGCCTACGAGGCCGGCTACCCGCGCGAGCCGGTCCGGGAGCTGACGACGCTCTTCCGCGAGGTCGAGTACGGCGAGCGGCCGCTGTCGGACCGCATCCGTGAGCGCGCCGCCGAGGCTGTCGAGGCGCTGACGCGGGACACCACGACGACGGACGGAGGCCGGGCCGACGATCGATCGGGGTCGAACGAGGAGCCGAACCCCGATCGAGCGCCGGAGACGGACTCGAGAACGAGTTCCGATCGAGGACCGGGAACGGAATCGAAGACGGACCCCGATCGCTCGTCATCGAGAACGGGCGGTGATCGGCCGTGACGCGGCTCCGAACGGCACTCGTCGTCCTCGTCGGACTGGCGTTCGTCGCGGTCGGGATCACGATCGGGCTCGGGAGCCAGCCGACGGGGTCGGGCGGGGCCACGGGCGGGACGATCCTGTTCGCACTCGTCGCGATCGCCGTCGGACTCTGGAAGATCCGCGGGACGCCCGACGCGAGCGGGACCGGCCCCGCCGTTCCGTGGGCCGACGACGATCGGTTCGCGACGCCGGCACCCGAACGGACCGATCGAGAGCCGCCGCTCTCGAGCGACGGCCTCGCGAGGGTCGTCGAGGAGGCCGGCAGAACCGCTCGCGAGTCCGACACCGTCGACGACGGGTTCGCGGTCGCGCGTCCCGTCCTCCGGAAGACGCTGTCCGACGCGCTCGTACAGGGCGGCCGGTCCCGGTCGGCCGCCCGGGAGGCGATCGACGACGGGAACTGGACCGACGATCGGATCGCCGCGAGCGTGCTGTCGCCCGACGTGGACCCGCCGCCGCGCCCGCTTCGCGATCGGCTGCGCGCGTGGCTGTTCCCGGAGCGCGTCGTTCGCCGCCGAATCCGGCGGGCGACGGCTGCCGTCGCCGAGGCTGCCGACGAAGCCCTGCCGACGGTGCCGGGACAGACCGCCCCGCGATCCGTCCCGGTCCTGCAGCCCCGCCTCGAGGAGTTACAACGCGGTGCCGGCGGCGAGTTACAGCGCGCCGTCGACCCGGACGCGATCGCACGCGGGCCGCGACCACGGACTCCCGATCGAGAGACCGGAGCCGACCGATCGGCGACCGACTCACGATCGGTAGCTGGGACGAGCGACGGAACCGAGCCGAACGCGCCCGACGCACCCGACGGGGCGGCGTCCGGACCAGCCGACGAAACCGCGCCGAACGCGACGGTCGAAACGGCGTCCGAACGCGACGCGACCACCGACCCGACCACGCGGAGAGGGGGTCCGACGAGTGACCGGCGACGGCGGCGCGATCGACGACCGGGCAACTTACCGAGAACGGACGCGTCGGACGAGGCAGCGTCCGGACGGGCCGAGACAGACGACGACCAACCCGAGAGGAGTCCGGCGAGGAGACAGCGACGGTGGCGCGGCGCCATCGCTGCGACGATCGCGCTCGTGATCGCCGGTCTCGCCGACGGGAACGGCGTACTGCTGCTGGGGGCTGTCATCCCGCTTGCCTACGTGGCCGCCGGCGCGCTCTCGCGCGTGCGCCCGCCCGACGAGGGCGAGTGTGCCGTTACCCGGTCGGTGGCCCCGACGCCCGCGCCGCCCGGACGACCGGTCACCGTGACCCTCACGGTGACGAACGAGAGCGATCGAACGATCCCGGACGTCCGGCTCGTCGACGGCGTCCCGCGGGATCTCGCCGTCCTCGACGGGTCGCCGCGTGCGGGGACGACGCTCGAACCGGGCGAAACCGTCGCCGTCGAGTACGTCGTGGTCGCTCGGCGCGGCGAGTACGCGTTCGAGCCGCCACGGATCCGGGTTCGCGGCCTCGGGGCGAGCGCAGTCACGACGACGACTCCCGCTCCCGCGGGCGACGAGACGCTCCGCTGTCGGCTCGACGCCGACGCACCGCCGATCGAGGAGACGGGTCGAAAGCGTATCGGCCAGTTGACGACCGATCGGCCCGGCGAGGGCGTCGCCTTCCACTCCTCCCGGGAGTACCAGCCGGACGATCCCGCCAGCCGGATCAACTGGCGCCAGTACGCCAAGCGGGGGGAACTCGCGACGGTCAACTACGAACAGCAGGTCGCCGCCTCGGTGATCCTCGTCGTCGACGCCCGGAGTCCGAACCACGTCGTCGCCGGACGCGGTCGGCCCACCGGCGTCGAACTCGCGGCCTACGCGGCGACGCGGGCGCTGACCGACCTGCTCGCACACGGTCACGACGTCGGGGTCGCGATCGTCGGGCTCGAGGGGGACGGCCCCGCCGGGCTCGCCTGGCTCGAGCCGCGCAACGGCCGCGAACAGCGATCGCGCGCACTCGATCTGTTCCGGCTGGCGACCGACGCGACGACGCCGAGCGAGGTCCGCGAACGCAATCCGGGCGAGTCGATGACGGCCCCGGAGCGCTACGAGGCGAACCGGGCCGCCGAGCAGCACCGCAAACTGATCGAGCTCGCACCGGCGGACGCACAGATCGCGCTGTTCTCGCCGCTGCTGGACGACGTCCCGATCGGCGGCGTCGAGACGTGGCGCGGTGCGGGCCTGCCCACCGTCGTCCTCTCGCCCGACATCGTCCCCGAGAACACGGCCAGCGGCCAGCACGCGCAGATCCGCCGGCGAACGCGGCTCGCCCGGTGTCAGACGGCCGGGGCCCGCACGTTCGACTGGCGACGCGGGACGCCGTTACCGCTGATCATCGAGCACGCCTTCGCCGCCGCCGCGAAGCTCTCCGGCCGGCTGACCGCTGGGGCCACCGGCGGCGGTAGCGGCGGTACTACTGGCCCGGTCCGGGGACCGGGCGCAGGAGGTGAAGACTAGATGTCGATCGCGGGGCCCCGTCTCGATCGACCGTCGGCGATCGGCGACGAGGGACGACCGCGGGCGGCGAGCCTGTGGCTCGCGACCCTCGTGATCGTGGCGCTCGTCGGCGTCGCCGGCGTCGTGCTCGACCAGCCCTCGCTGGTGACGACGCTCGCGCTCGTCGTCGGCATGACGGTCGCCGGGTTCGGCCTCCTCGAGCGGGATCGGGCGGGATTCGGCCACCTGTTCGTCGGTCACGCCCTGCTGGTGACGTTCGGCTCGGCGACGATACTGCTGCTCGTCGTCGCGCCGTTCGTGACGCGAGAGGGGGTCGCGGTGAGCGGCTTCGCCCTCGCACTGCTCGGGATCGGCGCCGCCTGGGCGGACGTCGGTAACGACGGGGTGAAACGAAGCGTCGAGGGGGCGGCGCTGACGTACGCCTCGATGCTGGTCGCCGCGTTCGCCCTGGGAGCGATCGTCGCCGTCGGAGTCGTCGGCCGCCGAAGCCTGGAACTGCTGATCGGCGAGAGTTCTCCCCTGCTCTCGCTAGGCGGGTTCCTGTTCGTCCTCGGAGCGACGGCGGGTGCCGTTCTGCTCGCGCTCCGGTGGCTCCCGGTCCTGCAGTTGACCCGCCGCGATCGCCGGGCCGCAATGGAACGGCGTCTCGGGACGCTGCGTCGGCTCCTGCTGGCCGTGTTGCTCGGCGGGCCCGTCGTGCTCGTCGCGCTGATCGTGCTCGGCCTCGGTGGCTGGCTCACAGCGCTCCCGCTGTCCGGGCCGATCGTCGGCCCGGCCCTCGCCGCGCTCTCGTCGTGGTACGTGCTCGGGCCGTCCGTCGCGATCGCAGCGGGCAGCGTGCTCGCGGGCCTGCTGGCCGTGCTGCTCCGGGGACTCACCCGTCGGTTCAGCACCGAGACTACCCGTCGCAGTGCCGCGATCACCGTCGGCATCGCCCTCGCAGTGGTGGCACCGATCGCGATCCTCCCGTACCTGTTCACGCCGATCGTCGTGGGACTCGTCGCCCTGACCCTCGGTGTCGGTCCGATCGCGTTCGTCGTCGTCGTGGGCTGTGGCGTGGTCGCCGTCTGGCTCGGCATCCTCCCCGACCGCGCCGGCGGGCCGGCGATCGCGGCCGCCGGCCTCGTGATCGCCGCGATCGGACTCGGTCGGGGCCACCCCGCGCTCGTGTTCGCCTGTATCGCCGGCGCGGCCATCGTCTGGGACGTCTCGACGTTCGGCCTCGGCGTGACCGGCGAACTCGGCCACATCCCCGAGACGCGACGGCTCGAACTGTTCCACGGCGTCCTCGCGATCGGCGTCGGGGTCGCGGCGACGCTTCTCGCCGTCGGCCTCGAGACGCTCCGGAGCGGCGTCTTCGCCGGTGTCGGCGGAACCGCTGCCGTCGCCGCGGTCGCCCTCGGCGCGATCGTTCTCTTGCTCCCGTTACGCGGATAAGCTGTATTCGGGCTCGACTCGACGGAAACCGCGATCGACTCGACGGACTCCGAAACGCGTACTCCCGGCAGTGATAAATCGCAGACAGGAAGTTCTTAAACGTATAGCGTGACTGTCGGGTATGGACGAGACGTCGTCGAACGTCACGGCCGACGAAGGCGCCGACGCGGTCCGGGCCGTCGTCGAACGGATCGAGGAGGCGGCCGTCGTCGATCGGTACGTGCTCCACGCAATGCTGTCCGCCGTCCTCGCCCGCGGCCACGTCCTGTTGGAGGACGTCCCGGGAACCGGGAAGACGGTGACGGCCAGAGTTATCGCCGAGTCGATGGGACTGGAGTTTACGCGCATCCAGTTCACGCCCGACTTGCTCCCCGCGGACGTGACCGGCTCGACGATCTACGACGAGCAATCCGGCGAGTTCGAGTTCGCGAAGGGGCCGGTGTTCGCGAACGTCGTGCTGGCCGACGAGATCAACCGCGCGCCACCCAAAACGCAGGCTGCACTCCTCGAAGCCATGGAGGAACGCCAGGTTAGCGTCGACGGGACGACTTACGAACTGCCACAGCCGTTCGTCGTCATCGCGACGCAGAACCCGATCGAGCAGGAGGGGACCTTCCGACTCCCGGAAGCCCAGCGCGATCGCTTCAGCGTCAAGACCTCGCTGGGCTATCCCGACGTCGAGGGCGAGATGGGGCTGCTCGAGCGCCGCGCCAACCGGCGGTCGCTCGCACCCAGCGTCGACCCGATCGTGACGCCACAGACACTCCGCGCCCTGCAGGAACTGACAGAGGACGTCACCGTCGACCGGAAACTGCGTCGCTACATCATCGATCTCGCGCGGGCGACCCGCCGGGACGACCGCACCGAAACCGGCGTCTCGCCGCGGGGCGTCCAGCGCGTCTTCGAGGCCGCCCGGGCGGCGGCCGTGATCGACGGCCGGACGTTCGCGGTCCCGGACGACGTCAAACGCCTCGCGGGGCCGACGATGGCACACCGAGTCGTACTCTCGACCGAAGCCACCGTCGATGGCGTCGAGGGCCGCGACGTCGTGCGCCGCGCGCTGAACGTCGTCGACGTCCCGGCGGTCTCGCCGGGAGCGAGCGACGACACGGCGGACGAGCCGGCCGCACGAGCCCGACCGCCCGACGTGACCCCGGCGAGTACGGGTGATGCGAACCAGGGTGAGTCGGGCGACGGCGATCGATCCGACCGGCGAACGCCGAGCGACCCCGACGACGAGTCGACACCGACGCGGTGATCGAGCGAGACGCCCGATCGCAGGGTCGATAGCTCCGATCGAGACGTCCGGCGGCGAGGTCCCGACGGTGGGGCTTGCAGTCTCTCGTAACAGATTGATCCCACTCCCGGCCATCGATACTCTCGATGGCAATCCAACAGATCGAGCACGCGGACGACCAGATGCAGAAGTGTATCGACAACTGTCTCGAGGCGGCACAGGTGTGTGAGTGGTGTGCCGACGCCTGTGCGGACGAGGGTGAGGGCATGGCCCGCTGCATCCGGCTCTGCCGGGACGTGGCGGACGTCGCCTCGCTGCACGCGCGGTTCATGGCCCGCAATTCGGGCTACCACGAGGAACTGGGCGAACTCTGTGCGGACCTCTGTGAGGAGTGTGCCGAGGAGTGCGAACAGCACGATCACGAACACTGTCAGGCCTGCGCGGAGGTCCTCCCGGAGTGTGCCGAGAGCTGCCGGGAAATGGCCTCGGCCTGAACGGTGATCGCGAGTGGGACGTCGAACGAACGCTCGAAGCGACCGCGTCGGCGCTGATTCTGCTCTCGCTCGGCCTCGGAGCGACGGTCGATCGGTGATACCTCGCGCCGTCAGCCGTCGTCGCTGCGTCCCCGTTTCAGCACACGCTCCAGGGCAGGTGTCCGCCGGTCCCGGTCTGTCGGCGACTCGGCGTCCGCACGCAGTGAGAGATCGACGCGGAGCGGGACGCGTTCAGAGCGCTCCAGGACTCGCAGTGACGGGGCCGTCGGCGGGCCCGGTCGGCGGCCGCTCGACGATGTGCTAGTACCGGCGAGCGGGCCGATCGGGCGTGCCGGGATTGAGCACGCCGCCGATCGCGCCCGCGACGGCGCTCTCGAGGGCCATGATCAGCGAGATCATCACGGCCATCGCGAAGATACCGAACCCGGCGAATCCGCCCATGATCCCGCCGGCGGGGCCGAATCCCCAGCCGGCGATCGCCACGACGAGAGCGACGAGCAGCCCGCCGAGGATTCCGCCGAGCGCGCCCGCGAGCAGGCCGTGCCAGAAGCCGCTCCCGAGGCCGCCGCCCGCCAGGTAGCCGGCGACGAACCCGCCAATCAGGCCGGCGCCGAGCTGGCCGATTCCCGGCAGCGCGAGGCCGACGATTCCGAGCACCGTCACGACGAGGAAGCCGATGATGACGGCACGCCAGTCTGTCATACCCGTGCGTACGGGGGCGGCGAAGATAAACTGCCGGCGGACATACTCCGGACGGCCCCGTCGAACGCGCGAGCGCGACCCTCGGTTCGATCGGCGCGTAACGAACGGCCTTTTATGGGCGGGCGGTCTAGTGCTGGACATGATTTTCGAAGACCTTCCGACGACGCCCACGTCGGAAGAGTTGATCGACAAAGCGTTCTCGCGGGCGGCGCGGGCCGGCAGGGCCAAGGGCGGCCTCGAGGCCCAGCAGTCGATGCTCCAGACGGCCGCGAACATCATCTCGGACAACTTAGAGAACGTGGTCACGGCGTGGCCGGACTTCGAATACGAGGACGACGTGCACCCGTTCTACTACGAACTGGCCGACGCGATCGTCGACGTCGACAGGCTCCGCCAGAGCCTCTCGGAAGTAATGTGGGCCAGCCGGAAGGCCCGAGAGATCCACGAGGAGTACCAGCCGCGGCTGCGCAAGACCGACGTGGATACCGCACGCAAGCACCGCAAACAGGCGTTCGCTCGCCTCGCGGATATCGTCGAGCAGATCGACGACGAACTGCTGTACATCAACGAGTCCCGGAACGACCTGCGGGACCTGCCGGACATCGATCCCGACGAACCGACCATCGTCGTCGCCGGCTACCCGAACGTCGGCAAGTCCTCGTTCGTCAACGACGTCACGAGCGCCCGCGGCGAGACCGCCTCCTACCCCTTCACCACGAAGGGGATCGGCGTCGGCCACTTCGAACGCGACCACATCCGCTACCAGATCGTCGACACCCCCGGCCTACTCGATCGACCCCCGGAGGAACGAAACGAGATCGAAACCCAGGCGGTCAGCGCCATCGAGCACCTCGGCGACTGCATGCTCGTACTGGTCGACCCGAGCGGCGAGTGTGGCTACCCGCTCGAATCGCAACTCGAGTTGCGCGATTCGATCGTCGCCCAGTTCGAGGACGTCCCCGTGCTGACGGTGGCGAACAAGGTCGATCGGCGCGGGCGCTGGACGGACGATCCCGACGCCGACCACGTCATGAGCGTCGAGACCGGCGAGAACGTCGCGGACGTCCTCGACGCGGCCGTCGAGACGATCGACTACGAACCGGAGTTGCCGTTCGAGGGATGAGCCGATGATCGCGAACAGATCGACACCGGAGGGACGATCGCGATGAAGGGGCCCGGTCTCTTCTGGATGCTCCAGATAGCGGCGGGCGTCCCGATGGCCGGCCCCATGTTCGTCGTCGGCATCGGGTTCCTTCGATCGGGGAACTACGTCGGGGGACTCGGATTCCTCGCGCTCGGCGCGATCGCGCTCTACTTCCCGACCTATCTCATCAACCGGATCGGCGGGCCGCGAACGTGGCTCCGTCGACGATTCGGGAGCACCGAACGCGACAGCGCCGACACGAGCAACGACGACGCTCGCTACGGCGCCGACGCCGATTCGAATCGCGTTCCGCTGCTCGATCGGCTACGGGAGCGGTAAACTGTCTCGGGACGATCCGGGCGGTTCGCGTCGTTGCCGGCAGTTTCGTGACCCGTCGACGACGAGGCGATCGCCGGCCGGTCACCGCTCGACGACCTGGACGTACCTGACCTCGACGGCGACTGGCTCGTCGGCGTGGCGGTTGACTCGCTCGTGGATCACGTTCGCCAGGTCTGGATCGGATTCGCCCGGCGGGACGCCGATGGTGACGACGACCCGCTCCGGCCCGCGGAACGGGTACTCGTCGTTCATCACGACCTCGAGGCTGAGCAACTGGAACTGCTCGTACTCCTCCTCGAGGGTGAGTTCGACCTCCTGACGGGCGTCCTTCTCGAAGTTCCCGGCTTCCCAGGAGTAGTAGGTGATCGCCCCGAGAAAGACCGCGAAGATAAGCACGATCACGACGAGTCCGATCACACGTCTCCGAACGCGCGATTCGGTTTCGCTGAGCGCGAACAGGTTGTCCGGCCGGTACCCGACGTACCACAGCGTCAGGAGTCCGGCGAGGTTCACCGAGAGGACGTTGACGAGCACGAGCACCGTCGACCCGATCGCGGCCGACGGCTGGCCCCACGCGATGGCGACTCCCGCCGCGGCGGCGGGCGGAATCAGCGCCGCCGCGATCATGACGCCGACGAGCGCGACGGAGATTCCCGTCGCGATGCTCACGATCCCCGCGACGCCGGCCCCGAGCGCGATCACGAGCGACAGCAAGTCCGGCGAGAGCCGTTCGGAGATCTCGTCGACGGCGGCGATGTCGAGGCCGGGTGGGACGATGTTCGTCGTCTTGACGGTCCACGCGAATACCGCCGCCGCCGCGATCGCGAGCACGATCCCGACGGCCTGGTAGGTGACGCTCTCACGGAACAGTTCCTCGTCGTCGATCACCGACCCGACGCTCGCGCCCAGCGCCGGCCCGATCAGCGGCGCGATCACCATCGAGCCGACGACGACGGCCGGCGAGTCGAGCAACAGCCCCGCCGTCGCGACGACCGCACTGATGATCGTCATCGTCGCGAAGATCTCGAACGTGGGCGTTAGCTCGTCGGCCTCGGCCTGCAACTCCTGACGCGAGATCCGATCGGAATCGACGTCGCTTTCCTCGTACTCCGCTTTCAATTCCGCGAACCGCCGAGAGACGACCGTCTCCGCGTCGACGACGACCGTGTACGCGTCCTCGTCGATCCCGGCCTCGTGAACCTCGTCGAGGATCGGTTCGACGGCCGCCGCCGGCAACGGGAAGTAGACCACCGCGGTGTAGTCTCGGCTACTCTCCTCGTCGGTGACGACGTAGTCGATCCCCCGATCGTCGAGCATCTCGAGGATGGTCTGGCGCTTGCCCGTCGGAACCGTCAACTGTACGAGCCGCACGTGGAGGATTGACGTGTCCGGGGGTTTTAATTTGATGTACTTTCCCACGCAGCCCGATGCTTCCGTGGACAGTCTTGCGATCACGCTCGGCGAATCGGCGGTAGTTTCTTTGACCGAGTTGTGAAATCCGGATCTACGATGTCCCGTACCGCCCCGTGGTTCGGTGGGTTCCTGCTCGTCCTCGTCTCCGCGTTTCTCGCCGCCTTCGACCTCACCGTCCTCGCCGATCCGATCGTCCTCGTGCTCTGTTCGGGACTGATCCTCGGGGCAGTCCTGTCGATCACCAGCGGCCTCGCGAGCGAGTTGACGATCGGTTCGGTGACCGTGCCCAGGCACGTCCTGCTCGGCGCGTCGCACGTGACGGTCGCGACCGCCGTCGGTGTGTTCGGGCTCTGGACCGCCGTCAGGGCCGGCGCGACGAGTTCACCGTTCGTCACCGTCGCCATGACCGTCGGCGGCGCGTCGCTCGCGTGGCTCGGCGTCCGGACCGCCCGTGACAGTCGCCACGTCGACCTCGATCGATCCCCCTCGCGGCGACGACTCGTCGCCCTCGTCCTGTTCGCCGCCGCGTCGATCGGGATCGGCTTCCTCGTCGGCGCCCGCCTGTAGGAGATCGACAGGCGGCCCACGCGACTCCCGTCACGCAGCTTATATCCCCTCTCGACCGTACCGCCACGTATGTTCGACACGCGCCCCGATCGCGACGCCGAGGTGGCCCTCGTCGGCCGCTCGAACGTGGGCAAGTCCACGCTCATGCGCGAACTGACGGGGCACAACTTCGACACCGGTGGCAGTCCGGGCGTCACCCGTCAGCCGAACCACTACGACTGGGCCTCCGAAGACTTCGTCATCACCGATCTTCCCGGCTTCGGGTTCATGAGCGGCGTCGACGAGGACTACCGGGAACAGATCAAGACGAATATCGTCCACTACATAGAGGAGTACGCCGACAATATCCTCGTCGCGATCCTCGTCGTCGACGGCAAGAGCGTTATCGACATCATCGATCGCCACTCCGGCCCCGATTCGATCCCCTACGACGTCGAGATGTTCCACTTCCTCCGGGATCTCGGAATTCCGGTCGTCGTCGCCGTCAACAAGATGGACAAGGTCGACGACAGGGACGAGCGCCTGAACGAACTCTGCGATCGACTCGGCCTCTACCCGCCGTGGAAACAGTGGCAGGACACGATCGCTCCGATCACCGCCAAGAAGGGCCGGATCGAACCGCTGAACGAGGCCGTCCGAAGCCACCTCCACGAGCAGAACCGGGACGACCTGTTTAAATTCTTCTAACCCAACCTTTTGCTCTGCGCTCACTCGCGTCGCTCGCTCGGCAACGGGGTGATCAAAAGCACTCCTCTCTCCGTTCGCTCCGCGCGGTCGCTCGCTCACATCGATCGTCGGTCCGCTCGCGCCGCGGTGTGGCGCTCGCGGTGCGATCGGCTGTGAGTTTTGGTGAGGTTAGACGACTCGATTGTGCAGTTCTTCGCCAGTCCCGAGGCGATCGACGTTCTCGCGGACGATTTCGCCGACGTCCCGGAAGTAGTCCCGCGTGTAGGCCGCACAGTGGGGCGTGACGATCACCTCGTCCATCCCCCACAGCGGGGAGTCCTCGGGGAGGGGTTCGGTTTCGAAGACGTCGAGCGCGGCACCCGCGAGGGCGTCGCTCCGGAGAGCGTCGATCAGCGCCGGTTCGTCGACGACCGACCCGCGGGCGACGTTGACGAAGTAGGCGTCCTCGCGCATCGTCGCGAACTCCTCGGCCCCGAAGAGGTGGTACGTCTCGTCAGTCAGCGGGACGGTGACGATCACGAAGTCGGCGTCGGCGATCGCGTCGTGCAGGTCGTCGGTCGCGTAGATCCGCTCGAATCCCGGTACGGGATCGGCGGAGCGACGAACGCCGGTCACGCGCACGCCGAGCGCGCCGAGCACGTCCGCGACGCCGCTCCCGAGGGTCCCCGTCCCGACGACGCAGGCGGTCGTCCCGGGAAGGGTGAACGCCTCGTCCCACTCGGGGCGCTCCCAGCGACGCTCCTGCTGGTCGGCGACGTGATCGTGAAGCCGGCGGGCGAACGAGAGCAGGTAGCCCGCGACCGTCTCGCCGATCGTCCGATCGTGGATCCCCGTGCTGTTCGTGAGCACCACGCCGTCGGCCTCGAACTCGTCTTCCGGGAACCGATCGACGCCCGCCTGGATCGAGTGAACCCAGTCGAGATCCAGGAACGCGTCCCGGTGTTCGAGCGTGACGATCGCGTCGCAAGTGTCGATTTCGTCGTCGTCGACGACGGCGACGTCGACGGGAAGACCGGCGAGGAAATCGGCCAGTTCAGCGGGTGGAAACACCGTTTCGACGGAGTCGTGGACGCCGAGTCGATCGAGATCGATCTGCATGCCCGCCGGTACGGACGAGGTGAGGTTCAAGCTTTGGACGAACGGACTCCGAGTTGAAGTGGCGGCTCGGGAAAAACCCTCGTCACACGGGGCTCAGTGGGGGTAACACCTCGTCACTGCCGCCACCCGAAGTTAACGGGTCGAGGGGTTTGCGTCTGTCGCTTCGACGTTCGACTGCCACGTTTCGAGATCGCGCAACTCCTCGGCGATCGCCCCACTCTCGCCGGGATCGAGCACCCCGCGTTCGGTCACGAACTCGGTCACGCAGTCGGCCGGCGTCACGTCGAACGTCGGATTCAGGACGTCGATCGACGCGTCGCCGTCGTACACCGCCTGCCGATCGCCCGACTCCAGGTTCACCTCGTCGCGGGTCGAGACCTTGTCCGTGGCGGCGACGACGGAGACCGGAATCCCCGCCCGATCGGCCGCGATCGCGAGCGTCCGGGTCCCGGTCTTGTTCACCACGGAGCCGTCGGGGAGGATCGCGTCCGCACCGACGACGATCCGATCGGGGTCCTCGCGGGCGAGGACGTGAGCGACGGCCGCGTCGGTGTGCAGCGTGACGGTGCAATCGTCGGCGAGCGTCTCCGCGAGGTCGACTCCCTCCCCCGCGGGGCGGGATTCGGCGACGAACACCCGTGAGGGGGCCGCTTCTCGAAGTGCATCGAGGACCGTCCCGGATCGCGAGAGGGTCGCGACGGATCCCTGGATTCGATCGGCCGCCGTCGCCGCGGCGTCGTCGTCGGCCGCGAGGGCGCGATCGATCCCCGCGAGCGTCGCGTCGAGCACGGCGGGCGCGCCAGGTGGCTCGGCCTCGCTCTCGCCCGCCTCGGCCATCGCCCGGTTCACCCGGTTTCTGAGGACGGCCATCGACGGCCGGGCCTCGAGCAGTCGCCGGGCGAGTTCCGCGAGTTCGTCCCACTCGCCCTCGGGGTCGGCACCGAACTCGCGGGGTCCCCGTTCGCCGTTCCGAGGCGACGTCGCCTCGCTCCGTTCCTGAACCACCAGCCCCGCTCGATCGCGCAGCACCTCGAGCGCCCGGATCGAGAGCGTTGCAGCGCCGTGTTCGTCGTCGGCGGCGATCGATCGGACCGTCGGTGCCACCCGCTCGTAGGCCGTCCACAGCTCTGGCACCGTCTCGCGGTCGTCGTCGAAATCGAGCATCGCGGTGGGCGAGACCCACTCGAACGCGTCGTGTTCTTCGCTCAGGTCGACATCGCGCGTCCCGCAGTCGAACAGATAGGGGTGGACGGCCCACCCACGACCCAGATCCGGATCCTCGAACCTGACGGGGCGGCCCGATCGGACGAGCGAGACGGCCTCCCGATCGAGTCCCACCTCCTCGCGGATCTCGACGCGAACCTGTTCGTCGGGGTCGCCCTCCGCGAAGCCGGAGACGCCGCCCCACTGGCCCCGGTAAGTGCCGACGGCGTCGCTGCGGCGCAGGAGGAGTACCATCCCGCGGTGTCGGAGGAACGCGGTGACGACGTGGCTCGCACCGTTCCCGTCCCCGGACCCGTTCGCTCCATCGCCGGCGTCCGTTCCCGCTGGATCGGTCATACGCGAGGGCACGGGTGCCGGAAGGGAATCGCTTTCGGGACCGGGCGTCGAACGGTCGGATATGTCCCGCATTGCGATCATCGCCGACACCCACGTGCCGACGCGGGCGCGGGCCATCCCGGACTGGGTCGCGGCCGAGATTCGCCGCGCCGATCACGCGATCCACGCGGGCGATTTCGACTCGAACGAGAGCTACGATCGGGTCGTCGACCTCGCAGACGGCGACCTGACGGCCGTTCGCGGTAACGTGGACCCCGCGACGCTCGACCTGCCGAACGCGGCGACGGTCGATCTCGGCGGCGCGACGTTCGTCGTCACGCACGGCACGGGTTCGCCGGCCGGGTGGCACGATCGAGTCGTCGACGCGGCCCGCGCGGAAACGGGATCGTCCGCCGATCCGATCGCCGTCGCCGGCCACACCCACGAGGTGGTCGACACGATCGTCGACGGCGTTCGCGTGCTCAACCCGGGCAGCGCGACGGGGGCGAGTCCGGCCGATCGGGCGACGATGTTCGTCGCGACCGTCGACGACGGCAGTCTCGCCGTCGACCTGCGAACCGCGTAGGGATCGACGGAGAGCCAATACGAATCCGTGACAAGGCTCCGGTACGAACGAGGACACAGCGATGACCTGTGACGAACGCGGAACGGCCGGCGACGCGGTCCGGATCGGCGTCGACGTCGGGGGAACGTTCACCGACGTGGCCCTCTCGGTCGACGATCGACTCGTCACCGCAAAGGTGCCAACTACCGGAGCCCAGCACGTCGGGGTACTCGACGGCATCCGGAAGGCCTGCGACCGCGCCGGCATCGAACCGGCCGGAATCGACGACTTCGCCCACGCGATGACCGTCTCGGTCAACGCCCTGCTCGAACGCGACGGGGCGACGACGGCGCTCGTCACCACCGCGGGGTTCCGTGACGTCCTCGAGATCGGTCGTCAGGACCGGCCGTCCCTCTACGACCTGGACGCCGAGAAGCCCGACCCGCTGGTCCCCCGCGAGCGGCGGTTCGAGATCGACGAGCGAACGACGACCGACGGCGTCGAGCGACCGGTCGATGCCGACGAGGTCCGCGACCTCGCGGAGACGCTGCGCGAGCGGGACGTCGAGGCCGTCGCCGTCTGTCTGCTCCACGCCTACGCCGATCCCGAGAACGAGGCGATCGTCGCCGAGACGCTACGCGACGAACTCGACGTCCCCGTCTCGGTCTCCCACGAGGTGCTCGCGGAGTTTCGCGAGTTCGAGCGCACCGCAACGACCGCCGTCGACGCCTACGTCCGCCCGACTATCGACGGCTACGTCGGCCGGGTAGTCGACGAGGCCGAAGACGTCGGGGTTCCGGCCCCGCGGATCATGCAGGCGAACGGCGGCATCGCCGACGCCGAGACGGTCCGCGAGCACGCCGTCACGACGGTGCTGTCCGGTCCCGCGGCGGGCGTCGTCGGCGCTGCGGCGACCGTCGACGACGCCGACGTGGACGGACTGGTCACCTTCGACATGGGCGGCACCTCCAGCGACGTGAGCCTCGTCCGGGGCGGGCAGGCCGAACGAACGACCGACGCGGAGATCGATGGGCTGCCGATCCGGACGCCGATGGTCGACGTGAATACCGTCGGTGCTGGCGGCGGTTCGATCGCGTGGGTCGACGCCGGCGGCGCGCTCCGGGTCGGCCCGAGATCGGCGGGTGCCGACCCCGGGCCGGCCTGTTACGGGCGCGGCGGGACCGACCCCACCGTCACGGACGCGAACGTCGTGCTTGGCTTCATCGGCCCCGAGACCGCCCTCGGCGGCGAGATGACCCTCGACGTCGCGGCGGCCCACGACGCGCTCGAACGGCTGGCCGACGCGGCCGGGCTCGAGGGCGCGCTCGAGGCGGCCCGCGGGGTCTACCGCGTGGCCAACGCGACGATGACCCGGACGATCCGATCGGTGACGGTCGAACGGGGGCACGACCCGCGCGAGTTCGCGCTCGTGGCCTTCGGGGGCGCGGGACCGATGCACGCCGCCGCGCTCGCGGACGCGCTCGAGATCGATCGAGTCGTCGTCCCGCGACCCGGCGGCGTCCTCTCCGCGTTCGGGCTGCTCGCGGCCGACGAAAGTTACGACGCGGCCCGAACCGTCGGCGTGAACCTCGAAGCCGCGGATACGGGATCGCTCGAGTCGGTCTACGACGATCTCGTCGCCGACGTACTCGGGGACGCCTCCGATCCCGATCGGGCGCGAGTCGAGCGCGCGGCCGACTGCCGGTACGCCGGGCAGAGCTTCGAGTTGACCGTCCCGGTAGAGGGGACAGTCGATCGGGGGACGATCGCTGACCGCTTCCACGACGCCCACGAGCGGGCCTACGGCTACGCGATGGACGAGGCGATCGAGGTCGTCACCCTGCGTGCGACGGCGACCGTCCCCGGTACCGAACCGACCGTCCGCCACGACGGCGAGGGCGACGCGCTCGTCGACACCCGCGAAGCGCACTTCCCCGGAACCGGGCCCTGTGAGACGACCGTCTTCGATCGCGATCGGCTCGAAGCGGGCACGCTGCTGTCCGGGCCGGCGATCCTCGAACAGGCCGAAAGTACGACCGTCGTCCCGCCGGCGTGGGCGGGCGAGATCCTCGGAGACGGGACGTTCGAGATGACGCGAGCGACGGAACGAGAGGTGGACGATCGATGACGGGGCCGAACGACGCGACCGATTCCGACGAACGTATCGATCCGGTAACGCTGGAAGTGCTACGCAACCAACTGGAGAGCGTCGCCGAGGAGATGGGTCAGACCCTGATTCGCGGCGCGTACTCGCCGAACATCAAGGAGCGCCGGGACTGCTCGACGGCGCTGTTCGATTCGGAGGGGCGAATGATCGCCCAGGCCGAGCACATCCCGGTCCACCTCGGCGCGATGCCCGCGGCCGTCGACGCCGTGCGCGAGCACGACCCGAGGCCCGGAGACGTGTTCGTGCTCAACGATCCGTTCACAGGAGGGACCCACCTGCCGGACGTGACGATGGTCTCGCCGATCGCGCCCGGCAGCGGCGACGGTCACGACGGCGACGGGAGCGTCAGCGGTGACGACGCCGACGACCGGGAAATCGTCGGCTACGCCGTCTCCCGGGCCCACCACGCCGACGTCGGGGGGATGGCTCCCGGAAGCATGCCCGCCGGTGCGCAGGAGATCTATCAGGAGGGACTGCGACTGCCGCCGATCCGACTCGTCGAGGACGGCGAGGTCCGGGAAGACGTTCGATCGCTGGTGCTCGCGAACGTCCGTAATCCACGCGAGCGCCGGGCCGACCTCCGGGCACAACTGGCGGCGAACGACCGCGCCGAAACTCGACTCGCGGCGCTGTTCGACGAACACGGCCGCGGGACCGTCCTCGCCGGCTTCGACGCCGTGATCGACTACTCCCGCGAACGGATCGAAGACGAGATCGCGGCGCTGCCGGACGGGACCTACGAGGCGATCGACGTCCTAGAAGGCGACGGCGTTACCGACGAGGATATCGAGATTTCGGTCGCGGTGACGATCGACGGCGAGACGATCGCGGTCGACTTTTCGGGCACCGCAGACCAGGTCGCGGGGAACCTCAACGCCCCGCTCGCCGTGGCGAAGAGCGCGGTCTACTTCGTCGTCCGCTGTATCACGGACCCCGAGATCCCGCCGAACCAGGGCTGTTACGAACCCGTGAGCGTCCACGCGCCCCGGGGATCGCTCCTGAATCCCGACCCGCCCGCGGCCGTCGTCGGCGGTAACGTCGAAACCAGCCAGCGCGTGACCGACGTGGTCTTCACCGCGCTCGCCGAGGCTGCGCCCGATCGCGTCCCCGCACAGGGTCAGGGGACGATGAACAACCTGACCATCGGCGCGCGTGACGGCTCCGTTACGTACTACGAGACGATCGGCGGTGGATTCGGCGCGCGCGCCGACCGGGACGGCATGGACGGCGTCCAGGTCGGCATGACGAACACGCTCAACACCCCCGTCGAGTCGATCGAGACGGAGTACCCGCTGCGGGTCGAACGGTACGCGCTCCGGCCGGACAGCGGCGGACGCGGCGAGTTCCGCGGCGGGCTGGGACTCGAGCGATCGGTCACCGTCGAGACCGACGCGACGGTCTCGTTGCTCACGGAGCGCCGCCGTCACGCCCCGAAAGGCGTCGCCGGCGGCGAGGACGGTTCGACCGGGGAGAATCTGATCGACTGCGACCCCGTCCCGGCGAAGACGACCGTCGACGTCGAGGCGGGGACGACGGTTACCGTTCGAACGCCCGGCGGCGGCGGGCACGGCGATCCGAGCGATCGAGACGAGGAGGCGATCGAGGCCGATCGGGCGGCCGGCAAGGTGACCGACCGGGACGATCGGTCGTGACCGTCGCTGGCTCGATTCTCCGGTGACGGTGCGTTTTTCACGTCGCTGGCCCACCCTCCGGTATGGAACTGGAGCCAGTGACGGACCTGCCCGAGATCCGTCCCGGCGACGACGTCGCCGCGCTCGTCGCCGATCGGGCCGCCCTCGAACCCGGCGACGTGCTCACCGTCGCGAGCACGATCGTCTCGAAGGCCGAGGGCCGCACGGCGAATCTCGAGGACTACCCCGTCAGCGGCCGTGCGAAGGAGATCGCCCGCCGGATCGAGGACGTGGCCGGCGAGGAGAAGGATCCGCGGTTCGCCCAGGCGGTCCTGGAGGAGAGCACCGAGTTGCTGATCGACTGTCCCTTCCTGCTCACGGAGACGCACTTCGGCCACATCTGCGTCAACGCGGGGATCGATCGGTCGAACGTGCCGGACCACGACATCCTCCTGCTGCCGGAAAAGCCGGCCGAAAGCGCCGAGCGAATCCGATCGGGGCTCGAGGATCGGGGCGTCGAGGACGTCGCGGTGATCGTGACGGACACCTGCGGGCGGCCGTTCCGCCACGGTCAGCGCGGCGTCGCGCTCGGCTGGGCGGGGATGCCCGCGAGCCGCGACTGGCGCGGCGAACTCGATCGCGACGGCCGCGAACTCGGCGTTACCGTCCAGTCCGTCGTCGACGAGCTCGCGGCAGCCGCGAATCTCGTCACCGGCGAGGGAGCGGACGGGACCCCCGCAGTCGCCGTCCGGGGCTGGGAGTTCGGCGACCTCGAGGGAAGCGACGAACTCTTCCGGGACGTCGAAGACGACCTCGTCCGGCAGGCACTCCGCGAGTGGGAGTGGGGAGATACCGAATGAGTGCTGACGGGCGCGGGGACACGACCTGGGGCATCGAACTCACCCCCGAACACCCGCCCGATCGGATCGCCTCGCTCGCGGCGCTGGCCGAGGATCAGGGGTTCGACGTCGCGTTCGCGAGCAGCCACTACTTCAACCGGGATCCGTTCGTCGTCCTCTCGCGGATGGCCGACGCCACGGACGACATACGGCTGGGACCGGGCGTCGTCAATCCCTACGAGACCCACCCGGTCAAACTCGCGGCCCAGACTGCGACGATCGACGAGGTGAGCGACGGCCGCGCGGTCTTCGGCGTCGGCGCCGGCGATCGATCCTCGCTCGCGACCCTCGGCGTCGATCGCGACAGTCCGCTCCGTCGAGTTCTCGAGACGTTCGACCTCGCGCGCGACCTCTGGGCGGGCGAGACCGTCACCCACGAGGGGACGTTCACGGTGCGGGACGCCTCGCTCAATCTCGACCCCGCCGAGATTCCGGTCTACGTCGGTGCACAGGGCCCGCACATGCTCCGAATGAGTGCGAAACACGCCGACGGCGTGCTGGTCAACGCCGCCCATCCCCGCGACCTGGAGTGGGCAGCGGGCCAGATCGAGCACGGGCTGGCAGAGCGGCCGGCGGCGCACGGTCCATTCGAGTCGCTCGCCTTCGCGAGCGCGAGCGTCGCCGGTGAGGAAGACGCGGCCCGCGAGGCGGCCCGTCCACCGGTCGCGTTCATCGTCGGCGGCGCGGCCGATCCGGTGCTCGATCGACACGACATCGATCGCGAGGCGGCGGGCGCGGTCAGTGACGCGCTCGAGGCGGGGAAGTTGAACGAGGCGTTCGGCCACGTGACGCCGTCGATGATCGACGCCTTCTGTATCGCCGGGACGACGGAACAGGTCGCGGCGCAGTTCGCGGCCGCCCTCGAACACGTCGACGGGATCGTCGTCGGTTCGCCGCTCGGGCCGGACCTGGAGGACGCGATCGAACGGGCGAGCGAGGCGCTGGCCAGCGCAACGAAGGAGCAAGCGTAGGCCAGAGCGATCGAGCCCGAACTAGCTCGAGGTGAAGAGGCTGCCGACGGCACCGAGGGTCAACGCGCCGAAAACGGCGACCGAGAAGACGATCAGCAGCGTCCCCATCAGGACGAGCAGGGGTGCGAGTCCGTCGCCCATCGCGACCTTGGTGAAGAGCTCGGTCATTTCGACGAGGTTGTCCACGATGACGTTCAGCGGCGTGACGGTGTCCATGTCCGGGGGTTGTCACCGATAATACTTGGCCGTGCCGGTCCAGCGGTGAGTCCCTCGAGGGACGCGCCGATCGATCGGTGGAGAGCGCCTCCGGAAGCCCTCCCGACCGGTCGCGGGCGTCGTCCCGCCGAATTCCGGTCGTACAGGCCACCGCCGCCGTCGGTGCTTCTATGCCTCCGCCGTGCGTACCGATGGGTATGACCGACGACGCGACGCTCTCGGATTTCGCCTCGTCCGGGGTCGACGAGGAGACCGACGATCCCGAGACTGTTCCCAAGGAGTCGGACGCGACGTCTCCCTCGAATCCGGCGTCGGACGACGGTGATAAGGCCGACCCCGCCACGGACGCGGCGTCGCTGTCGACCTACGCGTGGGGCGAGTACACGTGCACGCGCTGTGATCGCACGACCGATCGGATCTGGCGGGACGACGGGGCGGTCGTCTGCCCCGACTGCAAAAACTGGTAATCGTCGGCTGGTGGCGGTAACGACTTGCTTCTCGCGGGGCAACAACCGGTATTCTCCCGAACATTTATATCTTCGAGGTGGTTTGGTAGACCTGCAATGGCGAAAGGTACGGTCGCATTCTTCAACGACACTGGCGGTTACGGGTTCATCGAGACTGAGGACGCGGACGAGGACGTGTTCTTCCACATGGAAGACGTCGGCGGTCCTGACCTGGAGGAGGGTCAGGAACTGGAGTTCGACATCGTCGAGGCCGAGAAGGGGCCGCGCGCGGAGAACGTCGAACGACTCTAGCCAGGTCACAGGAGGTATCGTTTTCCGATCGTCGAACCGATCAGCGGCGCCACTCGCCAACCCCGGTCGGACGGACCCGCCGTCACGCGAGTCCGGGTGGACCGACGGACAGTCACGCGAGCACCGATCGTTCCGGTGAACAGTAACACGATCCGACACAAAGCATATGTTTCGGTGTCGCTGATTTCGTACCAACAGCAGCGTCTCCGGTCCCCGTTCGATTCATCTATGACCGATCCCACTCCAGCCCCGAACTCCAGCGGTATGGCAACTCCCGACCACAACGCCCTCCCGGTATCGACCGTCGCCGATCTCTGTACAGAGATCGAGGCCAACGTCTCCCGCGTGATCGTCGGCCACGACGACGCGATCGAACACGTCGTCACCGCCATCCTCGCCCGCGGCCACGTCCTGCTCGACGACGTCCCCGGCGTCGGGAAGACGATGCTCGCCAGATCGATCGCGACGTCGATCGACTGTACGTTCCGGCGAGTCCAGTTTACCCCCGACCTGCTACCGACGGACGTCACCGGCGTCAACGTGTTCAACCAGAAGACCCGCGAGTTCGAGTTCAACGAGGGGCCCGTCTTCGCCAACATCGTCCTCGGTGACGAGATCAACCGGGCACCCCCAAAGACGCAGGCCGCGCTGCTCGAGGCGATGGAAGAGGAGCAGGTGACGGTCGACGGCGACACCCGCGCGTTACCCGACCCCTTCGTCGTCATCGCGACCCAGAACGCCGTCGAACCCAACCGGACCTACGATCTCCCCTTCGCCGAGATCGATCGGTTCATGAAGAAACTCACGCTCGGCTACCCCGGACCCGAGGAGGAGACCGAACTGCTCGGCCGGACGGTCGGCCACCACCCGATCGAGTCGCTCGAACCGGTGGCCGACCTCGAAACGATCGTGCGCGCCCGCGAGACGGTCGCGGGGGTCAGGGTGAACGAGCCGGTCCGGGAGTACGCGACGGGACTGGTCGGATACACCCGCGAGAACGCCCACATCGGCGTCAGTCCCCGCGGAACGATCTCGCTGTTGCGTGCCGCCCAGGCCCGCGCCGTCACCGAGGGTCGAGAGTACGTCATCCCGGACGACGTCGCGACCGAGGCGCCGCTCGTGCTGGCCCACCGGATCAAGACGAACAGCCGCGACCGCGACGGGCCCGACGTCGTCGCGGACGCACTCGAGCACGTCCCCGTCCCATGAGACTCACGCGACGTGGCTGGGCCGTCGTCGTCGTCGTCGTCGGCTCGATCGCGATGGGGTGGCAGTACGGCCCCCGCGCCCTGAACGCCGTCGTCACGCCGCTGCTCGTCGTGCTGGTCGCCGGAACGATCACGACCGCCCTGGCCGACCGGCCGCGCGTCAGGCGCGGTGCCGTCGCCGAGGGGTTCGTCGGCGAAACCCGGACGATCGCGGTGACGATCGAGACGGAGCGGGCCGTCTCGGCGACCGTTCGTGACGCCGTCGACGACGGCCTGACGGCGACGACCGATCCGGCCGAGATGACGACACTCGACGGCGAGACCGAGTTCAGCTACGACCTCCGACTCGAGGGACGCGGCGACCGCCGGGTCGGCCCCCTCGCGATCAGCGTCGTCGATCTCTTCGGACTCGTCGAGCGCCGGTTCGAATACGAGGAGACGGCGTCAGTCCTGGTCTATCCGCCCGTCTACGACCTCCGGGGCGGGACCGATCGAGACCTGCACCTGCTCGCCGACGCGGCGACCCGGCGCGATCGGGAGGAGTTCGATCACCTCCGGGAGTACCAGCGCGGCGACTCCCTGCGGGATGTCCACTGGAAGTCAGCCGCCAAGCGCCCCGACGACGGACTGGTCGTCACGGAGTACGTCAACGACGACGACGCCGGATCGGCGGTCGTCGCCGCGGAGTGTACCCCGACCCGGGTCGACGACCTGGCGACCGCGGTCGCCAGCGTCGCCACCTACCTGCTCGAGGAGGGCGTGAACGTCGGCGTCACCCTCCCGGCGGCGGACCGCCAGCCGGGATCGGGCCACGACCACCACTACGACCTCCTCGGACTGCTCGCCGTCGTCGAGGCGGGCGAACTCGACGAACGGGCGCGGACGAACGCCGACGTGCTCGTCCAGGCCGACGCGAACGGAACGCGGATCGTCGTCGACGACCGCACGATCCCGTTCGATCGGCTCCGCGGCCGTGGCGGAAGGGACGGGAACCGAGACGAACGGACACGGACCGGAACGACGGACCGGGGAGGCGCGGACGACGGTCCCTCGTCGGGGGTGACCGCATGAGTACCGACGCCCGCGACCGGACGATCGGACTGGATACCGAGGGAGCCATCGGCCCCGAGACGTTCCGACTGCTTGCGCTCGGCTGTGTCCTGGTGCTGACGGCGTCGTACGTCAGCGTGTTGCGCGACGTGACTCGCGTCGTGGGCGGCACCGGGACGCTCCTGTTACTCGTCGCGGCGATGGTGCTCGGGGCGACGGTCCTTGCCAGAACGATCCGGCCGCGAACCGCGACGGGGGCCGCCGCGGCCGTCACCCTGTTCGGCTTCTGGTACTACTTCTCGACGGCCGGCGTCGGGATCGGGACCGTGCTGTCGGCGACCGACGAACTCCTCGCCGACAGCGCCGCGCTGGCGACCGGCCTCCCGCTGCTCCGGATGGTCGCGGCCGACGTCTGGGCGCTCGGGTTCGCGCCCGGCCCCGTCTTCCTCTCGTGGTATCTCGCGCTCCGGGGCCGGTACGACCTGAGCGTCGTGCCCGGCGGCCTCGCGCTGCTCTTCCTGGTCCTGACGGGGGACGCCGAGACGCCCGTCGTCTTGCTCGGCACCCTCGCAGCCACCGGTGCCGTCGGCTTCGGCGAACTCGAACGCCGGGGCGGTTCGATCGCCCAGGCGGACCTGTTCGCGGTTCTCGTCGCGGTGATCGTCGTCCTCTCGCTGTCGGTCACGTTCGTGCCGGGGGAGACGACCAGTCCGGCGTTTACCGGGCAGGGGGACACCAGCACGCTCGAGGGGACGATCGACTTCGCCGACGAACGGTCCGCGATCGGCGGCACAGTAGACCTCTCGCCCGAGGTCCGGTTCACGGTCGAATCCGAACAGCCGTCCTACTGGCGAACGGGGGTCTACGATCGGTTCACCGGCGACGAGTGGGTCCGGACCGGTCAGGACACGACCTACGACGATCAGCTCGGAGTACCGCCCGGCGAATACGAGACCGTCACGCAACGGGTCACCGCCGAGACGGAACTGGGCGTCATGCCAACCGCACCACAGCCGCTCGCCATCGAGGGCGGAATAACCCGGACGACGATGGTATCGTCCCACGGTCAGCCCCGCCCCGCGGAACCGTTGCTCGAGGGCGACAGCTACGTCGTCCAGAGCGCAGCGATCGACCGCGACCCCGATGCGCTACGGACCGCCGGGACGGACTACCCGGACCACGCGTCCGACTACCTGCAACTCCCCGAGAGCACGTCCCGCCGGTTCGAGCAGCAGGCTGCCGAAGTGACCGGCGACGCCGACAACCCCTACGAGAAGGCCGTCGCGATCGAGTCGTACCTGCGCTCGTCGAAGGACTACTCCCTCGAGGTCGATCGGCCGGGGGGCAACATCGCCGACGAGTTCCTGTTCGAGATGGAGGAGGGCTACTGCGTCTACTTCGCGACCACGATGGTTCAGATGCTGCGGGCCGAGGGCGTGCCGGCCCGGTACGTCACCGGCTACACGACCGGCCAGCAGGTCGCCGACGACACCTACGTCGTTCGCGGGTTAGACGCCCACGCGTGGGTCGAAGTCTACTTCCCCGACCACGGCTGGGTCGCGTTCGATCCGACCCCGGGCGACGCCCGGGAGGACGTCCACAACGAGCGACTCCAGCAGGCCCGCGAGGACGGACGGGAGAACGTCGATACCGACGCCAGCGAGGACGTCCCGATCGACGACGGCGAGGACGAGCCGGATCCCGACGATCCCCGGGACGACGGCAACGAGACGAACAACGAAACGTCCGATCCGACCGACGGCAACGAGACGGACCCCTCCGAATTCAACGGGACCGATCCATCGGACGCCGATTCTGGCACCGAACCAGGCGACGGGACGGGCACCGACGATGACGACGCGAGCAGCCCCGTCCCGGTCACGCGCGAGACGGCCGCGATCGGGCTTGTGGTCCTCGTCGGGCTGGCGGCCGGTGCCCACCGAACCAGCGCGACGGCGCGGGCGCGGCGAGCGCTCCGGCTGTACTGGCAGCGGCGGGGGGACGACCCGGACGAGGACGCCCGGATCGCGTATCGCCGACTCGAAGGGCTCCTCGGACACCAGTACCGACCACGCCGGAGATCGGAGTCGCGCCGACAGTACCTGGCGGCGCTGCGGACCGAGCACGACGACCTCGATCCCCGCACGGCCCGGGTCGTCCGGACCTACGAGCGGGCGACCTACGGCGAGGGCGTCGATCGCGAGACGGCTGACGCGGCGATGGGGATCGTCGACGACCTGGTTCGCGATCGGCTCCCGGCGCTGGGCGGCCAGTGACGGGAATACATTCTCGTCACACTGAAAAAGAACCGCGCGACGGCGTGTGGGTCCCGATAGTGTTTAATATGCCCATTTCGTACGGTCGAACGTAATGTCGGAAGTCTGCTCGACGTGCGGGCTGCCCGAGGAACTCTGCGTCTGCGAGGACGTGGCCAAGGGCCAACAACAGCTCAACATCCGCATTGACGAGCGCAGATACGGTAAAGAGGTAACGATCGTTGAAGGATTCGATCCGAAGGACGTCGATCTCGACAGTCTCTCGTCGGATCTCAAGTCCAAGTTCGCCTGCGGTGGCACCGTCGAGGACGACCACATCGAACTGCAGGGCAACCACACGGGCCGCATCGAAGAGTTCCTTCGGGACCGCGGCTTCAACGTCGCCTGATGCCCGCGATGATCTGAGACGACTTCCGAACCACGGCCGTCTACGCATCACGACGCGACCGATTTCCGTTCTTCGGCGACCGACGCCCGCGGAGCCGCTGGCTCGCCGATCGGCGAGAACAGACTCGCCCTAGAACGGCGATTCCGCGTCCGCTGTCGACTCCTCCGACGCGTCCTCGTCGGCGACGAGTCCGTACTGCAGGCCGTACTTCTCGAGGCCGCCTTCCATGCTCTCGACGCGCGCGTCGGCGGTGCCCTCGTAGGACCCGATCAGTCTGGCCGCCTGGACGCTCGCCTCGCCGTGCGGGCAGACGGTGACGATGTGGTCCGCGCCCTCGAGTTCCTCGATGCGACTCGAAAGTTCGTGGAACGGGACGTTCTCGCTGTCGGGAATGCGGCTGTGCTCGAAGCTTCGCTCGTCGCGAATGTCGACGATTCGCACGTCTGCGTCGTCCTCGAGGAGTTGCTGTACCTCCGCCGGGGAGATTTCGCCGTCCATCAGATCGTCGTTGGAACCCTGAAAGAATAAGCCCACGGGTCGGTTCTCGCTCTCGGACGCCTGCAACGCGATCGGAGCCGACCACCGGTCAGAGCAATCCGTCTTCTTTCGCCAGCAACAGCGCCGTCAGCGTCGAGTCGTTGGCCGGTTGCTCGCGGGCCCGACCGAGCGCCGCGTCGATCGGGACCGTCGTCACCGAGAGGAACTCGTTGCTGTCGAGTTCGCGTCGACCGGGTTCGAGTCCCTCCGCGTAGACGACCCCGCGATCGTGCCGGAGGACGCCGGTCGCGACGGCGAACTCCTGCAGGAGGACGGTACTCGAGGGGCGAAAGCCGGTCTCTTCCTCGAGTTCGCGCGCGGCGGCCGTCGTGTAGGACTCGCCGTCCTCGACGATCCCGGCGGGGAGTTCGAGGTGCGTCTCGCGGATCGTCGGCCGGAACTGTTCGACGAAGAGGAGGTGGTCGCCGTCCGCGCCGCCGTCGACGGCCCCGTCCCCGGTCGCCTCGGCGAGGACGCCGGCGTCGATCCGGGCCACCACGACCACCGCGGGCGGGAGGTCGGCCCAGTAGTACCGTTTCTCGGTGCCGTCCGGTTGTTCGAGCAGGTCGTAGCCCCCGTCGTACCACGGCGTCTCGTACTCGGGTACTTCCTCGCGGAGGTCCCAGTCGTCGGGTACGGTCATCGGATGGAATCTCTCGTCCCCGACTGTAATAGGTGCCGCTTCGGGCGATCGCGGAGGTCCAGAGTAGATGCTGCGTCGGGCGATCGCGGAGGTCCGCGGATCGACGATCACGATCAGGTGTCACCGAACTCCGAATCCGCATCGATGGCGACCCCGTCCGTCGAAACCAGTTCGTTCGCCTGCCGCAGCCAGTCGACGCCCCACTTGACGGTCGGCGGGACGAGCGTCGTCGTGAAGATGGCCATGAAGACGAGCACCGAGAACAACTCCTGTCCGATAACGCCCGCCGACAGCGCGACCGTGACGATGACGATCTCGACGGTTCCACGGCCGTTCATCCCGAACCCGATGACGAGACCTTCCCTCGAGGAGAGCTTGGTCGGGAGGGCGAACAGCCAGCTGCCGGCGATTTTGCCGACGAAGGCGACCACCATGACGAGTACGAGCAAGTCGAGATGTCGCGTGAACACGTCGAGCGTCAGTTCGAACGCGACCGAGACGAAGAAAATCGGAGCGAAAAAGCCCATCGCCAGATCGTAGATGACGCTGTACATGTGCTCGTAGATGTCCGGCTCGAGTTCCGACTGTCGCAGGAATAGCCCGGCGACGAACCCGCCGATGATCATGTGGAGGTCGGCGAGCGCCGCGAAGAAGGCGAAGACGAGCGCGATCACGAGCGCGATCGTGAACGCGGAGGTCTTGTCGACGAACTCGTGGTATTCCATCCACGTCTGGAGCTGTCCCCAGAGGTACGGCAGGAACCGCTCGCCGACCACCAGCGCGGCCGCGAAGAACAGCAGCGCCTTCCCTGCGACCAGTCCGAGATCCACGATCGTCACGTCACCCGTTTCGACGAAGCCCATGACGCCGGCGAACACGACCATCACGCCCACGTCCGAGAGCAGTGCGCCACCGAGGAGGACGCCCGCGATACGCGTATCGAGGATGTCCAGATCGACCAGGATCCGCGATTTCGTTGCCAGCGACGTGGCTGCCATCGCGATGCCGATGAACAGCGACTGCTCGATCGTCGCGCCGATGACCGCGCCGACCAGGTAGCCGAGACCGAAGGGGACGACGAAGCCGCCGAACGCGACCATCAGCGACTGCGGGCCCAATTCGAACAGGTCGTGGATGTCGACCTCCATGCCGACGTAGATCATCAACAAGAAGACGCCGAGTTCCGAGAGGACGTCGATCGCTTCGCCCCCGTGTAACACTCCCAGCACCGCCGGTCCGAAGACGATTCCCGCGAGGAGTTCCCCCATCAGCGCCGGATAGCCGGCCCGCTCGACCGCGAGCCCGAAGATCCACGCCAGCGTCAGCACGAGGAGGAGGTTGAGGAGATCGATACCGGCGGCTTCGACCATACCCGGCCCTACAGGATCCAGTGATAAATAGCGTCGATCGGGGGCCCGCTACCGGAACGGGACCCTGCGCACGCGCCGACGGTCACGGCCGGTCTGCGGGTGGCGATCGACAACCGCTGGGCTCCCGCCGTCAGGTCCCCGCGACGAGTTCACGATAGAGCCGTCCGAACGCCTGTCGACGCAGCGTCGCGATCGCCGCCGCCTCCTCGTCCTGAAAGGTCGCCGCGACGGCCTCGCCCTCGGGCCCGGCGTGCCAGACCACCCGTTCGACGTTCTCGTGGCCGACCTCGGTCACCGCGCCGTCGTAGACCTCGCGCCAGTCGCGGTACTCCTCGCGGGAGCCGACCTGCACTTCGAGCAGGCTCGCGAAGAGCGCATCCCGGGCCGTCTCGACGACCGCGCCGGTGACTCGCTCGTCGTACTCCTCGCGATCGAATTCCATGGCCGTCGCGACCTCGCGGACGACCGTCTGTGCCGCGGGCCCGATCGACTCGTACCGATCGCGCGCCTCGGCGGCCGACTCGAAACTGAACGTCCCCACCGTGTGCATACGCGACCAGTCGGTCGAGGGGGAGTTACGAGTTTTCGTTTCCGTCTCCGGTACCCGCGTCGCTGCCCCCCTCGCCGTCCGGACCCGCCCCGTCGTCTCGATCGGCGTCTTCGCCCCCCGACTCCGGCTTCGAGTCTTGCATCTGCCGGGTCAGTTCCCGGGCTTCCTCGAGGACGCTCTCGGCCTCGCTCGTCATCGCGCCGCGACCGGGCCCGCGGCTCTGCCTTGCGAGTTCGTCCTCGAAGGTCGGCCCGTGACCGTGGCCCGACTCGAACTCGGGCGTCTCGATCTCGGGGGCGTACTGGCTGACGATCTCGCCGAGGTCCTCGGGGCCGCGATCGGCCCAGTCGGGGGCGTACTCCTCGAGCCAGTCGCGGTGGTCCTCGCGGCCCAGCGCGGCGGTGACCGCGAGGTGGTTCGCGAGGTGCTCCGCGTCGGCCTGTTCGGCGTCGCAGACCGGGCAGGCGTATCCCATGGTCGTGACTACGAGCGGGCGGTGTAAAACGTCCCCGTCCTCGGTTCGAGGGGGACCGATCGACGCGGAACCCGGCCGCCCCGGCCGATCGCACGCGTCAATCCAGTTTCCGGAGCATCACGATCGCGTCCTCCTCGTTGTCGTAGTAGCCCGGCACCCGCCGGAGCGGTTCGAAGCCGAACTCGCGGTAGAGGCGTTTCGCGTCCTCGTTGGACTCGCGGACCTCGAGTTTGACCGTGTCGGCACCGTAGGCCCCGAGGACGCCGATCGCCTGCGAGAGGAGCGCCGAGCCGATCCCGGAATCGCGACGATCGGGGTGGACGGCGATGTCCTTGATGTGGCCCAGGTCGCGGCCGAAGTTCTCGGTCACGTCGGCGACGACGTAGCCGGCGACGCGGCCGTCGCGGGTCGCCACGAGAAAGCCGGGTTCCCCGAGGAACCGTTCGAACGCGTCGTACGGCCACGGCTGGGAGAACGAGGCGTTCTCGATGCGCACGACTGCGAGCAGGTCTGCACGTTCTGCGGGCCGGATCGACAGCCCCTCGGTTCCGTTCGAACCCGACACGGGGAGTGTCACAGGCGTGGGTACACAGCGAGCGATAAAAGAAGTACGCGTCCCGCGTCAGACCGTGTCCAGTCGCTCGATTTCGGCGTCGGACCAGTCGTAGAAGTGCCGATCGGTCTCTCTGAGTGCCTCGACGCACTCGTTGTACTGGTCGCGTGCCTCGTCGATCAGCGGATCGTCGGGGTTCTCCTCGATCCACTCGCGGAGTTCGGCGAGCGCCTTCGGCGAGTAGGTGTCCATCCGGACCTGGTGTTCGAGGATCTCGACTTTTTCTCCCTCCTGGCGCAGCGTTCGGACGAGCGCCCAGCCGGCGACGCCGTAGAACGCGATCAGGGTGAAGGCGAGCATCGCGATCACCTCGGCCGTCAGCGCCATCAGTCGTCACCTCCGGGGACTTCGGCAGTGTCCGGTTGGCCACGTCGGCCCTCGACGATCGACATGATCGCGTAGCCGATGATCGGGAACGAGACGAGCACCGCGATCCCGCCGTAGAACTCGGGGGTTCCGCGGTTCTCCCACGCGAAGTAGGCCATGATGAACAGCATCACGGCGGGGATGACGAACTTGATGACGGGGTTCCACCAGCGTCCGATGTAGACGCCGGCGTTCTGGTTGACCGTGAGCAGGCGGATCCGTTCGGGGCCCATCACCCAGCCGATGATGCCGATGATCATGAGCGTCGCCAGCGGCAGCCCCCAGTTGCCGAAGACGAAATCGAGGTAGTCCAAGACGTCCACGGAGTACGCGCTCGGAAGGCCGAGCAGCCAGATTCCACCACAGACCCCGAGCACGGTCTGGGTGCGGCTGAACCGCGTCTCCTCGGCGAGCGTCGTGACGCTCACCTCGGTGATCAGCAATCCCGAGGTGAAGGTCGCGAGGAAGAAGCCGACGAAGAACAGGATGGCGACGAAGCCGCCGAGCGGAATCTCCGGGAAGACCTGGACGAGCGAGACGAACGCCAGTCCGGCACCGGCGTCGGGTTCGACGCCGACGGCGAAGACGATCGGGAAGATCGCCAGCGCAGCGAGGATGCCGACGCTCGACTCGCCGATCGCGGTGAAGACGCCGCCACCGAGCGGGACGTCGTCGTACTCCCGCAGGTAGCTGCCGATCGTCAGCGCGATCCCCCAGCCGAGGCCGGTCGAGAACAGCGCCTGCCCGAGCGCGGCGATCCAGGTGTCGCTGTAGGTCAGGTACGCCCAGTCGATCGTGAACGCGAACGTGATCCCCTCGGTCGCCCCGGGAAGCGTCAGGCCCCGGATCGCCATGATGACGAGCGAGAACACGAGCGCCGGCACGGCGTAGACGACGATCCGTTCGACGCCCCGTCGAATACCCAGTCCGAGGACCGCGGCGATCGAGCCCATCACGACCGTGTGCAGCCCGATCATCAGCGCGGCGTTATCGAAGAGGCTGAGCATGAACGGCTCGGCTTCGAAGCCGGCCCCCGTGAAAGTGAACAGCAGCGAGTGGACCGCGTAGTACAGCGTCCACGCGATCACCGGCGAGTAGTACGACATCAGGGCGACGTTGACCAGCAAGACGACGACGCCGAGACCGACCATGCCACCGCGACCGACGACGTCGCGGAAGGCCCCGATGACGCCCTTGTTCGTGTACCGGCCGAGCGCGACCTCGGCCATCAGTCCGGGGACCGCGAGGACGAACAGCAACGTGAGGAACGCGAGGACGAACGCGCCGCCCCCGTTGTTCCCCATCACGTACGGGAACCGCCAGATGTTCCCCGCTCCGACCATCGCGCCGATCATCGCCATCAGGAACCCGAACCTGGTGCCCCACTCCGCCCGTGCCGTTTTGGTTGGAACGTCAGCCATCTCGACTCACACCGGCCACACCACCTGCAGGGCCCTATACGTGTGCTATATGCCATCAAGAAACACAGAAGTAATGACTGATTTCCGACGCCAGAGACGACACTCGAACCGTCGAGCGCTACCCAGCGGCGAATCCGGACGGACGACGGTGGCGACCGCTTCGCACCCTCTCACCGCCGAGAATCGTTCGTCGGTC
This sequence comes from Halosolutus halophilus, assembly GCF_022869805.1. Lineage (NCBI taxonomy): Archaea > Methanobacteriati > Methanobacteriota > Halobacteria > Halobacteriales > Natrialbaceae > Halosolutus > Halosolutus halophilus. Next base: position 4,003,669 of record NZ_CP094974.1, read on the forward strand.
CGCGATCGACGGCCCGTTCCGATCGCGATCCGTCGTCGGTCCGACCCGAAACCCCGCGTACTGGTCGACTGCAAGAATTGAGAGCGATCGGCCGGGAGCCGATCAGGACCGTCACTCGCCGTCCGCGTTCTCGTCGTCTTCGTCGTCGTCGATCGACGTCGTCGGCTCCTCGTCTTCGGTGCCGCCGTACTGGGTCTCCGCGTCCTCGTCCGGATCGTTCTCGCCCATGGAATCACTCCGCCGGGATCGCGTCCATCTCGAACTCCTCGGTGAGCGCTTTCAGTTCGTCGAGCGCGTCCTGCTCCTCGCGGAGGTTTTCTTCGAGGATATCGGCTGCCTCGTCCATTCCGAGCTGGTCCGCGAGCGGGATCAGGTTGCCGTAGGCCGCGATCTCGTAGTGCTCGGTCTTCTCGGCGGCCGCCATATTGTGGTAGTCGAGCACCTCCTGTGACGGGTCTTCCTCGGTGAACTCCTCGTATTCCTCGATTAGCCCCTCGATTCCTTCACACTCCTCTTTCTCGGGCGGCTCGCCGAACATCTCGAACACCTCCTCGATCCGATCGATGTGCCCCTGGGTCTCCTCGCGGTGTTCGGCGAAGGCGCTCGCGATCTCGTCGCGTTCGGTGTTCGACTCGAGGTCCTCGAGCGCGTCGAGTAGCTGGTGCTCGGCGTGATAGAGGTCCTCGAGGCCGTGCTCGAACAGGTCCTGGATCGTGTCCATGCTCATGCTGTGACCACGGAACTCGTTCGCCGGCCGCCAGAAAAAGTCGCGAGCCTGCGACGGCAGGTCATTCCGCGGCCGCGACTCGATCGGCGTGGCGCTCGAAGTCGGCCGCCAACCAGTCCGGACGTCACGCGAGTTCCGACGCGTGTTTCGGCAGCTACGCCTCGGCCACGTCGTCCAGTTCGTACCAGATCTGGACGCAGACGGAATCTTCACCGTCGGCCGTGGCGTCCACGACGACGAACGACCCCCCACTCGAAATCCGGCCCCGCGCGACGGCCGCGACGTAAGCGGTGGACGCGTCGACGGTATCGATCAGCAATCGATCGACGTGGCTGGACAGTCGTGCGCGCCGACGTTGACGAGAGCGACGCGACCGACCTGGCGCGCGGTCTCGGGCGCGATCCGCGAGACCGCAGCCGATCCGGAACTCGCGGACGCCCACACGCAGCTTCCCGATGAGTACGATCAGATCGTCGACGGCTGAGTCCGCGATCGCCGCCGGCCGTCGACACGTCGACGGCCGGGACCGCTCGTTCGAGCGCCACGCTTACCGGCCGTTTTTGCCGCGCCGTTCGGCCGTCCGCCCGCCGTCACGTCGGCCACCGGTCGGTGGCACGGTCCCCCGTAGCGCTACCAGGATCGACACCACCCTGCCGTGGGCGCACCACGCGGTCCGCGCTCGCAGTCCGACGGCGACGTCCGTCTCTCGTCGGCGACCGAGATAGCGGCATCAATCACCCCTACGGCCGAGTACGGGTATCGCTTGCGGGCGAAGCGGTACTTATGCACTCACCGCCCGAAGAGCGACCGATGACTGACGCAGTCGAATGCAAACCGGACCCGGGCAAGCAGGACGGAGACGAACGCGACGACACCCACCTCGACGACGTCGAGGAAGGGGCCGGCTGCACGGAAATCTGGGAGCACCTCGCCGAGCAGCGCGAGGAGTGAGCCGAGATATTCGCCACGGTAGCGACTTTTTTGCTCTCGAGGCCCGTATCCAGATCCCATGACCGACAACCGTCCCGGTGATCGACCCATCGACCGCGACGAACACGGTCGATCGATCCCGACGGACCGCGAATCGCCGGTCGGCGCACCCGTCATCCGGGGCGACGAATCGGTCACCGGTCCCCACGCCCGCGAGGCCGTCCAGTTCGATCCGACCGACCCCGACAGCGTCGCGGACGCCGCCGACACCGTCCGCCAGTTCGCCAGCGGCGACACCGCCGGCGATCACCTCTACATGCTTCGCGGTGCCGCCGCGTCGGCCGCGCTCGTCCGCGGCGAAGGGTCCTACAAGGCCGCCGCCGAACGCGCCGGCGGCGACACGACCGTCTCGTTCGTCCGCAAGTGGGCTCGCGTCCACGACCTGCCGCGATCGGTCCGAAAGCAGGTCGCCCTCGGACGGATCGCGCCGACCGCCGCCAAACACATCGCCCGCGTCGGTGGCGAAGCGCGCCTCCTGCTCGCCTGGGCGGCCCTCGACGGCGACCTCACCGTCCGGGAAGTCCGTAGCGTCGCCAGCGCCGTCAACGACGGGACGCCGATCGAGCGGGCACTCGCCGACCACGGCGTGCAACTCGGGCAACTCGAAGTCGCGCTCTCACCGGCGAGCTATCGTGATCTCCGTCGACGCGCCTCGATCGAGGGCGTCGACCCCGGCGAGATAGTCACGGCGGCACTCGAAGAGTACTTCGAGTAATCCCCGGTGCCGCGGCGGGTGCCGACACCCGTCGCTGTCACTGACACTCGCAGGCAACGAAGAAAGAAACGTTTAACCGCTACTCACCGATAGTACGAATCGCAGGGCCGGTAGCTCAGTCTGGCAGAGCGTCTGGCTTTTAACCAGACGGTCGCGTGTTCAAATCGCGCCCGGCCCGCTTTCCGTCGACGAACAATCCGGGAGTCGACAGCAACGGACCCGTAGCGATTTTGAAGTAGACGAGTCCCAGCCCCGGAAGTGAGCAACGCGAACGACCAGGACCGTCTCGGCGTGGTTCAAATCGCGACCGGCCCGCGTTTCGGTCGAATTCTGATCAGCGACAGCACGCGATGCAGGAGCCGAGTCGATCCAAAAACTGATACCACGAGGTTGTCCAGTCACTATCGATGCAGTATCCAGACGGCCGCTGTGCTGACTGTGGCGAGCGAGAATTCTCTCGGACCGATGGCTCCCTGTGGTGTCCGAACTGTGCTCGACGTCGATCGATGGAGACGGGGCTGTAGATCCGTCAGAACGTCGGTTCAGTCGCCGACACCGCGTTTGCGGTCAGTTCCTCCATCGCAACCGATCCGGTATTAGCATTAGCTCCCACGAATCCAGACACCGACGCGCGATCGGGCGGATGAACGGATAACCCAGTAGCGTTGGACACTGATCGCGCTCGAGGAGTTCGGGAGGCCAACTGCTGACTCCGGTTCAGAGAAATTGGCATCCCTAACTACTCCAGGAGAGCGGCGTCGGGTAATGTGCTTTTGGCGGTGCCAGTGCTGGGGTAGAGAACTCGCAACCCGTTTTTACCGCCGACCCCTTGCCAACGAGCAACTCCGCCACCGTTCCAAGATGCTCGTTCGGATCGGTCAGGGTCTGGGACCGGAACGTTCTCGGTCTGCTCCTCTCCGGCGGGCTCCGGATCGGGTGCAGAGACCGTGTTCTCGGCGTCCTCCTCGAGTTCGGGACGCTCGGTGATGTACTGAGGACGCGTCGATCGCGGGCCCCGAGTAGGATCGACTGGGGCTCACGCGGTCAATCCCCTTCGCTTCTACTAGAGCGGACGCTATCGCGGAATGTGGCACATCACAGTTATCGGAAAGAACGGAAACGGAAACGAGAGACGCGTTCCGACGCGTCTGGCCCCTATAATTCGGAAAGATTGTACGGAATGTGGAATAAGCCAAGGGCCGGCATCTAGCCAAACCCTTACAATCCATTGGGACATTCATGATTTCATGACAGATTCCGACCCTCGTGCGGAGGTCGATACTCTTCGCGAACGCCTCCGATCGAACGGGGAAGACGCTCGGTACGTCCAGTTCGAGGCCGATCGTCGACACCTCCTGAAGTTCTCCGACAACATCCGGCTCGTTCCCTCGGAGATCGGCGAACATCGCCATCTCAAACTCCTCCGCCACTGCACGCGGATGGCTACTCTCGCGCCGCCGCCCTCGATCGAAGAGTTCAAGGACAACGACGAGCTCGACCAGGCAGATATCACGACCGAAGAGGACGTCGAGGAACTCCTCGAGGAGAACGGTCTGCTCGGACTCACGCTTGAGTACCGCGCCGCCGCGGAGGCGATCGCCCGCTGGATCAACGACGAATACACCAACGAGCATACCAACCAGGACTACCGAACGGCTCTCCGATCGTTCGCTCGGTATCGGCTCAAACTGGACGAGCCTCCTGAAAGCGTCGACTGGATTCCAACCGGGACGAGTAACGACTTCGATCCCGTTCCGTCCGAGCGCGACCTCCTCACTCATGACGACGTCCAAGCGATGATCGAAAACGGTTCTCGAAATCCTCGTGACGAGGCACTGTTCGCAGTCCAGTTCGAGGCGGGTCTCCGCGGTGGCGAACTCTACGACCTTCGCGTCGGCGACGTCTTCGACGGCGAGCACTCGGTCGGCCTCCACGTCGACGGAAAGGAAGGTGAACGGACTGTCCACCTCATCACGTCGGTCCCATACCTGCAGCGATGGCTGACCGATCACCCGACTCCGGACGACGACCAGGCTTGGCTCTGGAGCAAGCTCTCTTCGGCCGACCGGCCCAGCTACGCCACGTTCCTGAACTACTTCAAGTATGCTGCGGAACGCGTCGACGTCACAAAGGACGTCACGCCGACCGCCTTCCGGAAGTCGAACACACGGTGGCTCATCCTGCAGAACTTCTCGACTGCTCGAATCGAAGACCGCCAGGGCCGCAAACGTGGATCCGAGCACACTGCTCGGTACATGGCCCGCTTCGGCGAAGAATCGAACGAGCGCGCGTACGCGCAACTCCACGGCCTCGAGGTCGAATCCGACGAACCCGAAGACGTTGCACCGGTCCCCTGTCCGCGGTGTGGCGAAGACACCCCCAGTGATCGAGACTTCTGTATCCACTGTCACCAGAGTCTCGACCACGAAGCGAACGAACTCGTCGACGAGGTCCGCGAAATCCTCGACGATCGATCGATCGAAGCCCCCGATCCCGAAGACCGACGGGAGTTCGTCTCCGCCCGACGAACGATCGAGGAAAAGCCCCACGTCATGGACAAAGAGGGACTTCAAGAGTTCGTCACCTCCTTATCCGAGGCGAAGTCCGAGTGAAGTACGAGCTCACAGATCCGCCTGACTTCATCGTCCTCCTGGTGCTTCTCGGCTATCCGCTCGAACAGATCCCGTTCTTCATCAGTCAGTTCGTCGGCGCAATCGTTGGAGTTCGGCGTAGTGGTTTGGCTCATTCGGGACTCACCTGTGACCGGATGTACTGCTGTTCGTCTCGCGGGCGGTTCGACAGCGGGATGCACGTTCGTAACGTGCCATCACTCTCGGCCAACAGGATCAGGCCTGTCACCTCGTGGAGCCGAGCAAACTCTGCTGGTGGCTTTATGCTCGGGTAGTCGATCGGGACGGCCTCGAGCCAGGCGACGCGCGGGTTCAGCTTCGGACGGTTGGACCGTTCGGCCCAGCGCTCGTAGGCGTGACTCGAGACACTGACCTCGGTGTATCGGGGCGACCCGGTGACTGTGCTCATGGCACGATCACTCCGTTGGCGATCGCGAACGCGGTACCGAGGACCAGCAGGCAGATCGCGACGAACGCGAGCCAGCTGATCACCGTCACCTGAGCGGACTCGTCCTCGGGACCGGCCACTGCCTCGGCTTCCTCGATCGAGGCGTCCGGACCGCGACGGTGCCGTTGGATAGTCTCCCAGTCGACAGTACGATCGGCTGGGCGCTTATGGATCATCAGCGACCACCCCTGGGGAGGTCCTTCACGTCACCGTAGCAGCCGATCGTGACCGTAATCGTCCGGGCCCGGCCGCGCGTGACACCGATCTCGTGGGCCACGTCGCCGAGCGTTTCGTTCTCTTCGACAGCAGTCTCGACGTCGTCAACGGTTACTCCATCGGGGAGCGTGATCTCACTCTCGTCGTGGTCGGGTTCGTCGACACTGTCAACGGAGACGTCTTCGGCGTCGATCGTGTTCTGGACGTCGTCGCCGGTGCCCGCCGGCGCGTCGTCCGTGGCCTCCTCCTCGAGGGTGTTCGTGTCCGGTGCCTCTGACAGAACCTCGGGATCACCCTCATGGGAGCAGCCGTCATGGATCTTGACACCGCGCTGCGTTGCGGGCCCGAATCCGCATTTGCTGCAGTGCCAGACCTCGTCACTCGCGATCGGACCATCTGAGGCTGGCTCGAGTCGTTTCACTCGGCCTTTCGCGTCTCCGTCGTGGAAGATCTCCGTCTCGTCGGGTCCGATCCTAACGGTGTACTCGGTTCCTTGACTCGTTTCGAGTACGACCGTCGCGAACAGCCAGTTGTCACCGAGCGGAACATCCCACTCGACAGTACCGGTCGCAAGCACGTCGAGCGGATCCGACCACTCATAGTAGTTTGTCTCGAGGTGTGCCCTATCGGCGTCTTCGAGTACGAACGGGTCGATTTCGGCCGTACTGACGGCGTTACTCATCGGGCATCACCTCACTCGGTGCAGCGCTCTTGCCGATCGCGATCCCATCGTCTGTCGCGACGATCGTCTCACGACGGAACACCTCCTCGAGGCCGCCGTCGGTTGCGACCTCCTGATCGATATTCTCGTCGGCCTGCTCCTGTTTTTTCGCCGCGATCAGCTTGTTGCACTTCCCGACGAGGATCTGGCGGGTGATCTCGTGCTCTTCGGTCTCGACGCGGACGATCTCCCGAAGCGTCTCGATATCGGCTCGGGCCAGCAGTCCATGCCACGAGATGAGGTCCTCGTTGTCGACCGCACGGGTGATCGCCTCCCGAACGTCGTCTTTCGTGACGCCGTCGAGTTTCCGTCCCTGATGGACGAGGTTACCCCTGCAGCCCCACCTCGAGTCTGTCTGTGCGGGGTACTCGTGAACGGTGTCGAGCACCCACTGGTAGACGTCAATCTCGCCGCCGTCGGTCGCAATCTCGTTCGCTCGTTCGAACTCGCCACCGTCGGGGATTGTCGTCTCAGCCTCGTCGTCCTCGAGGGCCCGCTTGCAGTCCTCGCAGGTGTGGGTCTGGTCGAAAAACCGCGGATCTCCCTTGAGGTCAGCGACGGGCGTCTCGAGGATCTCTCCGCAGGCCGCGACGTGGCGTGACCCCTCGAAGTACATCGACGCGTGCCACGTCTCGGCGATGTCCTGGACCCAGCAGCGGACGCCGTCACCGCCCGAATCGAAGTGGTCCGATGGCGTTCCCCAGCAATCTTCGAGTGCGCAGGATTTACAAACGCGACGGGAGGGAGACGTTCGCATCCCGCACTCTGCGCACTTACTCATCGTCATCACCCGCGGGTCTCGCGACCAGGAGATCGCCGTCGCCGTCGTCGACGAGGATCGCCCCGCCGCCGAGGTGGCCGACCGACTCCGCAACCGAGCGGTCGAGTGCACCGACGACCTCGTAGCGTGGCGTCATGCCGTCACCTCCTCACCAATCAGGTTCTCGACGTCGTCGGGGGTGAGGTGATCGCCGTCCTCGAGGTCGTCGAAGATCCCGCCGTGTTCGACGTTGTAGGCGAACTTGAACCAGGTCGTTCCGTGGAGGTCGCCGGGATACTTCTCGGCGAGCGCGTAGGCGTCGGTGTCGTGAACCTGACTGGTTTTGTTCATCCCCACGATCGCGATGTCGATGTACTCTCCAGTGTAGCCGATCTCGCCGAGGATGTGGTCCTCGCCGTCGAACCGGGTCAGCATGAAATACATGTACTGGCCGCGATCGGGCTCGTGGACGCGGACGGTCTTCGTCTCGTAGACGCTCATGCTGTCACCCGCTCGTTGTCGAGCGTCTCCTGGTCGGTTTCCTCGACATCCTCCTCGACTTCATCTTCGCCGTAGTGTGCGATTGGGACGACCTCCTCGTGGATGAACCGACCGAGCAGTTCGGGCTTCATTTCGGCGGGCTCCCAGATCGCGAGGTAGCCACTGCCGTAGATGACCAGGCGGACGAACTGGTCACGCCAGTGGGTCGTCAGCGCGACGCCGACGTCGGACTTGATCGCGTCCTTCTTGAGCGCGCCCTGGCCCCACTCGATCGAGACATCATCCATGTTGTACTCGCGCGAGGCCATCTCGACGGTGTAGTCGCGATCGGCGTCGCGCTGGTTCCGGACGAACTCGTAGGGTTTGAGCTGCATCGGGTCGATCTCCTGACCGACGCGCGTCGAGAGGTCGTTGAACGGCCAGTCCGGTTCGTGATCCTCCTCGCTAGAGTGGGTACGCTCGGCGAGGATCCAGCCCTCGCCGTCGACGTCGGCGACGAACTCGGTAGCGACCTTCTCGCTCGTGGTGACCTGCTCGACCTCGATCGCGTGGCCGTCGGTGACCACCTTCTCGCGCTGGCTGGGGACACGTCCGGCGACCATCCCCGACTGGATCGTGAGCTCGTCGTCGAGGTAGGTCTGGGTTTCCTCGACTTCGAGGGCCCGGTAGCCCGAGTTGTGGTAGTTCGCCAGCGGCTCAGCTGCAGGGTCCTGGAGGAGCGCCAGTTGGCCAGCGATCATGCTCCCACCCCCGGGAGGTCGTCGTGGCCATCGTTGGCCCAGCGCTGGAGTTTGTCAGCCCGCTCGCGAACGTGCGACCGAAGGCAGTCGGCCTCGGCTTCGCGATCATTATGCTCGCGTCCGCAGTCCGGACACTGGAACGACTCGCCAGTTGACCCCGTCTTGGTGAGACTCTTCTCGAGTTTCGCTGCGTGAATATCGCTGGCTTTCGAGGGCTGTTCTCGGACAGGCCCGTGGGTGCCAGCGAGCTTCGTCGATGGTTCGATCTCCTCGCCGTCAGGAGTGACGAGCGTAGCGTTCCAGCCCGTCATCGTAGCCCGCCTCCGTGGAAGAAGACGCCATTACGCGTTTCGGCGCGCTCGAGGACGGCCTGGAGGTAGGTACTTTCAGTACTGTCTGATCCGTTAGCGTTTTCGTCGTGGTCTGTGTTCGTAGTCATGGCTGCAGTGTATCCGGAGCGTCTATGGGCTCCGGGTGGTCTGTGTTCTGTAGCCCGCGGACAACCGGAGCGTGGTTGAGCTGGTACTTGGCGCGCTCCGGAAGTCGCCGCGAGTGTCTGGTTCTGCTGTTGGTCCCAATACGCACTAAAAGTATCCTGCCTCATTTCCGAAAGGGCAAGTATCGGTAATCGCCATCTACCGGTAGCGATAGCCGCTGTAGCCGCCGAATTACGATATCGCCGGTTCGCGTTTGAGGTCATGCGTACCGTGGACTTTGGCTGGCGAGTCGGATACTGAGGACACCCGACTCCTGCAATTTAATTGGTGAGCTATACGTCTGACATGTCTTCGTCTACTGACGACCGGAGAGTGTCGCGGACGTACTGACTCATCGACTTGTCCTGCTCGGCAGCAGCGACTCTGACATCAGTCTTCAAATCCGGATCACATCTGACGTGAATCACTGTTTCTCCGTCGTCTGTTCGACTCGACATAACTCTGTGTTACGTGTATTGCAATATAATGCTTGTGGTGCACTGGTTGCACCACATGCAACAAACACTTACCCTAGTCTTATTTGTGTTGCATTCCAACAGGGGCAACATGGCAAAACAACTCAGCGTCCGGATCGGAGACGATCTCGAGGAAGCAATGGAACTGGAAAAGGAGAAACACGAGTTCCCACCCAACGACTCTGAGATTGTTCGGGCTGCACTTCGACAATATCTCGAGGGAAACTCGAACAGTTCGGTGAGAGCGACGGCGACAATGACGGCTGATTAACTGCTACGCGGTCAAAAAGACGAAATCGAGATCAATACTCGCCTTGAGGCCGGGATCGGTCACCTTGTATCGTCGGTCTCTCGTCATCCCCTTCCGTTCGATCAGATCGTATTTTTCGAGTTTTTCCAAGTAATTCCTCACTTGACGCCAGCCCACGGGATCTCGGTGGCGATCGGCGTAGATCTCCTCACAGTGGGTATTATACGCGCTTTCCAACACCGATTTGTCGACCGTCGGCCCCAGTCGACGTGCTAACTCGTAGATCACACGGTGACTGTATGACAGACTCTTCAGATTTGCTTCACGCATTTTCACCTTCGCGCGCTTGAAGCAGTCGTCAATGTCGGCATCCGTGACCGTGTCGTTGCCACGTTTCGTCGCGATCTCCGCGGCTGCCCACACCGCTTTGATCCCGTAGCGCGCAACCCCGTTGGTCTCGTCTCCGATCCGCTTGAGTTGGTCGTTGCTGAACGCGTCATAATTCAGCCCCTTTCTGATCCGTGGTTCGAGAATCTCGACGAGTTCGTCTGTACTGTAGGGGGCGAATCGAATCGTCGAATCGATACCGAAGTTGCCGATAACGGCGTTGTTGAGATTGCCCAGCCACTCGGTGCTATCGTGAACGATAACGATAACGGAGACGCCCTCAACATCCGCTAAATCGGCGAGAATTTCGTGGTCTGCGATCGAATCTGCCTCATCGAGGACGAGAATATACGGCTTGCCGTCGACAACGCGTTCGAGCGCCGCTTTCAATCGACGTGGTTTCCAGTTCAGATGAACGGTGACATCGTCGGGGTGTTTCGCAGCGGCCTCTTTGAGGAGCATGTTCCGAGTCTTATCACCACAGTGTATTTCCGCCCACGCGGCTTCGGAATAGGCCGGTAACTTCCGGGTGAGAAAATGGCGAGTTGTAGCGGTTTTCCCTACGCCGCTAGAGCCATAGATTAGGACGTCCTCGCCTTCATATCCGTGTGTAGTCGGCCCGAGCCGTCGCGAGAGATGTTCGAGTTCGTCATTTCGATTCGGGAGCTCGGTGGGCGGCCACGAATCTGTGAAGACATCTGTTCTCGAAATCATAACAGTATAGTTCACGGACAGATGTAAAAGGAGTTCCGCGCCTCGTTTCCGAAAGACTCACCGACGAGTCAATAATAACAATCATATACCCAAACTGCGTAGGGGATCTCAGGTCTTCACGGCTCTGTTGAAATCCGCAAGTGATGATAGGTTTTAGCTGGTGTGCTGAATAGAGGGCTCAAATGCGGCACGCATCGATACCAAATTGTAGAGAAATGTTGCACACAGCCTCTGTATCTCGTACACCGGTTCGACAGTTTCTGGAGAGGTTGATCCGAGACGTGCAAGATACAGGGCGGAGTGTATCACGAGCCAGACTTGATCAACAGGAACGTGATCGCTCAGTACAGGTGAATTATGAATCGTTTTGCACATCGAACACGATCGATAGCTCTCTTGACACTGTGGCTCGCCGTCGTGTTGCCAGGGTTAGGTATATCTCCCCACCAGTCCATTCTCTACGATGCTGGAAACCGTCAGTCCAGAACAGGCGAGCCCACTTATGGAACCACGAATTACCGTCATCACGTTGGGAGTCAGCGACCTCGAAACGTCACTCGACTTTTACCACGAAGGTTTGGGTTGGCCGACGGAGGGTATAGTCGGAACTGAATTTGAAGGTGGAGCTGTTGCTTTCTTCCCGTTGAATAACGGCTTGCAGCTTGCACTTTACCCGAAACAGCAAATCGCGGAAGACGCGAACGTTGAGGAGGTAGCACCCAGTTCTACAGAATTTACCCTCGGCCACAACGTTGCGTCGAAAGAAGCGGTCGATGCCGTACTGAAGACAGCGGACGAAGCAGGCGCAGAAATCACTGACCCACCACGTGACCGTGAATGGGGCGGATATTCAGGTCACTTCCTTGACCCAGACGACCATCTGTGGGAAGTAGTCTGGAATCCACAATTCGAGATCGAAGAATAGCCATCAACTCGACGACGTGCTTCCAGGCCTCATTCACCGAGATATCCGCCTACTCCGGCTTCACCGTTGCATGAAGGCTGCTTCAACCCTCACTGATATATTCGCAGGTCTACTGATCGGCAGCTTCAGCACGAACCGCTTGGAATAAACGATGTCGGTTTGCTGCATCCATCCTCTCTATCCAGCACGCGATTCTTGACAGGAGTTGGGTGAATTCCAATCAGTCGCGTTACATCGTCCACCTATACGTAACACGACCGCCGAGTCCCCATCAACAACAGAGAGTTTCAACAGGGTCAAAATAACTATTCGCCGATCGTGATACCCGCTGTTTCAATCTCAACACCGGAAATTGGCTCTCGACCGACTTCGCGTCACGTGACCCCAGTGTGTTCCTCTTCGATCTGTCACCCGTCGCGCCCCGACGTATCGGGAACGATCTGAATGCGGCGGCAGCCGTCGACGGTCGTGTACTCGAAGCCGAGTTCGTCAATCATCCTCTTCGAGCGCCTCACAAAGTGCCTCGACGGCTCCATCGAGGTCTTCCCGGTTGCCGTGCTTGACAGCGAGTTCTGCGATCCGCGTGCCAGGTCCCCACAGTGAGGACGGTTTCAGGTCGTGGGCGAAGTCCGCGACGAACTCGTCGACGTTCTTGCCGATATTGTTCGCGATGCGCTGGAAGAACCGTCGATCCGGCGTGTCGAAGACGTCGAGGTCGCCGTCGAACTCGACGATCGTCTCGGCGAGGCCGAAGTAGGCCTGGACGTGGACGTCAATCTGGACATCCCACTCAGCAGCCTGTTCGTCGTACCGGACCTGGTCGTCTTCCTGCCGCCCGAGTAGCCTGTTGATCGCCTCCTGCTTCGGATGGCGCTTGTTCCGCAGGGCCCAGAACTCGCCGAACTCCTCGAGGGTCTCGATCCGGTAGGAAATCTCGACCTCGCCTTCAGTCCGCTCGGTCACGTCGCCGTGCTCCCGGATGATCGTCGCCGGCCCGCTGGCCTCGACGAGGAACGATCGTGGGAGTGGCGTCACCTGCTCACCTTCGAGCGCCCCTGCGACGTCGGCGCTACTAGCCTCGATCGCCATCACTCCTCACCTCCGACGTCGTGGACAGCTGCGACGCGTTCGAGCCGGCCCCGGGGGAACGCATAGCTCTTCAGCGTCTCGATCGACTTGGTCGTCCGATCGGGGTAGACGATCCCGTAGACGATGTCGGTCGGATCGAACTCGGGGTTGACGTCCGCGACGGTCTTGTTCGTACCCTCGAGTCGGTACTCGTCGGCGATGTACGGCGTCGTTTCGACGACGATCATCGTCTTCTCGTCGTCGTCCTCGGTGACGTCTTGGACGTGATCGCCGACGTGCAGCGGATCGCGATCGTCGTCGCCTGCACCGTCGGCCATGGGCAGCGGAGTCTCGGTGGGTTCGGTGTGGCTATCCTCGCCGCCGTCGGTGAGCAGGCCTTCGGGACCGGCGACTGCCTCGGCTTCGTCGATCGACGGTTCGGGGCCCCGGTACTGCTGATAGGCTGCCTCCCAGTCCGGTTTCGGGCGCGTGTTGACCTGCATTTCAGATCCCCTCCGTTTCGACGACGCGCTCAAGCGTATCGCGGACTGCGTGACACGCCGCGTTGTGGACGCCCCAGTCCGGGAGCGCGTCGACCGTCGACGTTGTCTGGGCCGCGATCGTACTTATGTCGATCCGGGTGGGTTCCGTTTCTGCCGATTCTTCCGAAATCGTTTCGTCGGTCTGCGTGTGAACACTCATACGCTGGTTGCACCAGCACGGTCGAGGGCGCTGGAACGCCCGCGGCCATCTTCTGAGGCCGACTTCCGTGCTCACTCTATAGTAGAACACTTGCGCTTGTAAAGGTTGCGAATGTAAATAGCGTTAGTCTATAGATGTCCGAAACTATATCAGCGGTCCGCCCAAACGTTGCACTTGTAAATGGCGGTGAGAAACCATAGTAGTGTGACCCTCACACCCGACGACCTGAACGATCTCGATAAACAAATTGTCGAGTACCTCGCCACAGAGGGCCGTGCGTCACCGACGTTGTTCATGCGCGCGGAGGACATCGACACCTCGAGACAGTGGGTCTCAAGCCGATTTACGCGATTGGCTGAACACGATCACATCCGCGACCTCTACGACACGGGTATCTACGAACTCGTTGAGGATCCACGCGAAGAGGTGAACGATGAGTAGTACCCAGCAGACCGACGACCGAAGCGTCGACTGGCCCGTCCACCTCGATCGGACCCCGCCTGCAGAGCGTAAATCCTATCCGAGTGATCTCTCGCTGACGCGAAAGGAGTCGTTCCAGAGCGTCGTCGACGAGCTCAAGCGCTGGGGCGCGACGGCCGTCTCAATCGAGATGGCGAGTCATCACTACGCCGACCGACCGAACATCCCTATCAGTACGACAAACCCGACGACGCCGGCGACATAGTGAACTTTCGAACTGAAGGAGAGGCTGCCGACAAGAAGTACGTCATTGCGTGCGATCAGAGTCCGCCAAACTCAATGCTAGAACGGCCGGAAGATTGCACTCTATGCTCACCGAATGCGGTTGACCGAGCGCTTCGGGGTGGTACCTTCTTGTGTTCCGTTAATTTGAAGCGCGTGATTTGGACGACCGGATCCACACCTATTGCTTCACACTGATATCTGAAATACCAAACAACTAAGACAACTGTCTGTTTACACAGCGATTACCGACTATGTTGGAAATACAGGACAGTAGATACTTTAGGGTATGGTCATGCCAATGATACGAGTAAAGGGCTGGACGAAAGAACAACTGGAGGAAATAAAAGACGAAGAGGAGCATACGTCTCTTGATTCCGTCATCAAGACGCTCCTCAAGGAACGCACCAATGGTACTACCTCTACAAAAGAATGAGCGACACGCCCACAATCGCCGGTAAGACGAATCGACCGCCGAGTATCTTCGACACATGTGTACCTCGCCAAGACGTTCTAACCGGTGAACTCGCCGAAGACCAATTCGCGGCCAGTCTCGCAGACGTCGCCCATAGCAACGACGCACCCGGCGTCTACGCTGACCCACGTCTCTTCTTCGAGAAAACCTACCCCACTAGCGGTCTTCAGGAACTGCTCACGCGTCTCGCAACTCGTTTCGTCGGCGCGCATAACGACGACTACACCGGCACCAACGGCATTCTCCGGCTCGACACCAGCTTCGGTGGTGGGAAAACCCACAACCAGATCGCCGCTTATCATCTCGCAGAATCACCGAGTGCTGTTCCCGATCTTTCTGACTTCATCCTCGATCAGGACATCGCTGACGAGTATACCGACGCCGCCGCACTCGGTCTCGATGCAAACACAGCGGTTTTCGTCGGAACTCACGTTGATGCCGAGGACGCCCGTTCGAACTACGATGATCCTGATGCTCCGGCAACGAAGACGATGTGGGGGGAAATAGCATACCAGCTCTTCGGCCGTGAAGGCCATGAGTTCCTGCGCGAAAACGACGAGAACCGAACCCCTCCAGGAACTACCAAACTCGAACGACTCTTCGAGCGGAACGACAACCCCTCGCTCATCCTCATCGACGAGATCGCGGCATATCTCGAACAAGCTGCCGCTGTCGAAATCGGGGATTCGACGCTCGCAAAGCAAACGAATACCTTCCTGATGTCGCTGCTGTCCGCGACACAGAACAACGACAAGGTTACCGTCGTTCTGAGCATCGCGGATACCGCCTTTGCGGATCAAGCTGAGGACGTTCGCGGGCTCGTCTCCGAGACCATCTCAGAGTTCAACAGCATCAGCGACCGAGTCGAAGGCTCCATCACCCCAACCGAAGACAACGAAATTGCTGCTGTCCTTCGACATCGTCTGTTCGAAAGCGTCGAAGGAGATGGTCGCGACGCTACTGTAGATGCCTACGCATCGTTCTACGCGGGGGATCAAGATTCCTTCCCAGATAGTGCGGCAAGTCCGGAACATCGAGACCGCCTCGAAGACAGCTATCCAATTCACCCTACGGTCATCGATACACTCACAGAGGAACTCGACTCACTTCCGTCGTTCCAGCGTACTCGCGGAGCGCTTAAGCTACTCTCTCGCGCAGTATACCGACTCTGGCAGCACCAGAACGACAACCAAGAACGCCACTTCGTTCGATTGTTCGATCTGCATCCCTCCGATGGGGACGTTCGTTCGACGCTCCTCCGACTGTTCTCGTCGGTGGATATGGACTTCGAAGCCGCAATCAAAGCCGACATCTACTCGGAAGACGGGACGGCGAACGCAGAAGAGGAAGATCGGAACTGGGTCAAGAACGGCCACCCACCGCTTGGAACACACCTTACGACAGCGATCCTCTGGAAAAGCATCGTCAAAGGGGCCGACGGGCGTGGCACCACACGCCGTCCACTTCGCCACGCAATCGCCAATACCGAGGTTGAGTTGGCGCACTACGATGACGCGCTCAATAACCTCCTTGGAGAAGGTCGCCGGTCTGCGTGTTTCTACCTGCACGGAGACAACGGTGAGAAGATCCAGTTCAAGTCCGAGCCGAATTTGACGAAACTCATCGATTCCGTCGTCGAGCAGCTGCAAGACGGGCTCGCCCGACGGCACCTCGAAGAAGCTCTCGACGAGGCGCTCGGTCAGGGTAGCCTCAATATAATTGTCGGGCCGGAGGAACCACACGAGATTCCGGATACGGCTGACGAAGCACATCTGTGCGTGATGGACTTCGATACAGTTACCATCACGGACTATGAGACAGTCCCAGAGGCAATCCAAACGCTGTTCAAGAACACGGCATCGTCGAGTGGTGGGCAGAAGACGCCACGGGTATTCAAAAACAACGTCGTCTTCCTCGCGGCGAGCGCGAACGACGTGACAGACGCGAAGCGGACTGCAGAACGCGTCGCCGCCATCAAACACATCCAGAACAACCTCGGCGATCAGCACGAACTTAACACCGAACAGCAGGACAAGCTCGGTGAACGACTAGATAGCGCGAAAGGTACGCTGGATCAAGACATCAAGAAGGCGTACACGCACCTCTACTTCCCTACTGGGGATGGGCTTGCTCATCGGAACGTCACGACCGACAGCACCATCCATCAGAGTGTCATCGAAAAACTCGATGAGGCAGGCGCTATCATCCCCGAAGGTGAGGACGCCTACGGTGTTGATTGGTTCGAGGCGACGATCTGGAACGTCGGTGCGGCCTCGATGACGACGCGGGCAATCGAAGAACAGTTCGGCAAGCGTCAGGACGCGGAGATCCTACTGTCACCGA
Organism: Halosolutus halophilus; assembly: GCF_022869805.1. NCBI lineage: Archaea > Methanobacteriati > Methanobacteriota > Halobacteria > Halobacteriales > Natrialbaceae > Halosolutus > Halosolutus halophilus. The sequence goes on from NZ_CP094974.1 coordinate 4,020,635, forward strand.
TTCCCCTGCGAAAGACGATTGCCCAACTCGTTCGTGAAGACGGGTACGCATACTGGGACGATGAGCAGAAGATCGGGTACTACACATCTGGAACGACGCTCATGGCGGACGACCACGAGATCGACGACGCGAAGAATCTCCACGCAGATCTCAGCTACCAGGACGTTAAACTCTCACAGTCGCACACACTCTATACCTCTCTCGACGAGCTGGTTGACGACGTAGGGAGTGAGACCGAGTGGGAGGACCCTGACGAAGACGAAGAGATAGAGGATGAGACAACGGATGGCGATGATAAGGGGGCTAGCGGCGGTAGCGGTGGTGGTTCAGGTGGTGGTTCAGGTGGTGGTGATGACGAGCCTGAGCCGTTCAGTAAACTCATCGAGGTTCGCACCTCCGAACCGGCACACGTTTCCCGTGCACTTCAGGAGATGCGGGCTGACATCGCCGATGAACTCACCAGCGCTCGCGAGGAATATAACGGACACCCTGACGAACTGACGCCGATTGTCGAAGGTGTGTGGATTCATATCGACGGAGCTGATGCGTGGAAAGGTGCGTGGTTCACCGCAAACAAACTCAGCAACGATGAGGACTTCGCGGAGGACACGATAATGGACTTCGATTATGAGGCCAACGACGGTGCAGACTCGAAATCGGAGTTTGAAGTCGATTTCGAGGGACGCCCGGACGTCTTCGCGAGCCATCTCCGGTTCAATATGGAGCCGGAGGATCTCGCGAACCCTGATGGCGGTCGTACCGCAGAGGCCGAGTTCGCCATCGAGTTCGACGAAGGCGATGACCGTCTTTATGGGGATACGTTCGACGCACTCGACGGACTCCTCGCGGTCGACAACGCGTTCACCGTCACAATGCACACGCAAATTCGTGTAATCGAGTCCAGCGAAGTAGCTCAAGTATGAGCCGGGGGATAGCAGAGGGGAATTCGTTCGCCTTCACCACCGGTGCGTACGGAAATCGACCCACGTTCGTGTTGACGCGCGATCGGGTCGACGACCAGCACGAAATCTCACTGTACGAGCTGGCTCCCCGTGATATCGCGACCGCTCGCCGGGAACGGTTCGAGAGAGCGCAAAAGTCAGTGAGCGTCTCAGTATGCGAACTGAATGAGGCAATCATCGGCGAAAGCTCTCCGTCTGAACTCCCGGGAGCAGACGATACAGCATACGACTGGGATGACTGGTGTACGATTCGTATCGCTACGTTGCGTGGCGGAGCGTTCAACGAGGTGAGTTACCTCATCGAATCCACCTTTCGTGAGCTGAGTCTTGATCCCGAGACCGTCTGTACAGGAGGCCCAGCAAGCGTCAGTCTCCCGGAGGCTGCTGGTGTTCGGCTTTCGATCGCGTTCCGTGCGATGAAGCCGATGCGACGCCGGGACCGTCTCCGAGAAGTTGCGAAGGGAATCGACCAGATGAGTCTGGGTGAGTGCTACTACTGGCACGCCAAGGCTCGCTCGCCATCCTCCCCCAGCGGTACGAAAGCACTTCGCGTCCTACTCACCGACCACATCTAATAGCCAACAATGTCTGAGAAATCATTCCTCGACGAAACAGAGGTTCCCGAGAACGTCGCAATCGAGTCGAAACTTCCTCTCAATGCAATCGATATTGAGAGTCAGAAAGATATGGAATCCGGCCGTTATCACGCGCTCCGGAGCCTACACAAATGGTTTGCTGCACGACCTACTCCAGCGGTCCGGCTAGCTGTGCTGGCCTCGGTGTACCCCGGCGAGTTCGACTCTGACGAACTCCTCCGGCTTATGAAAATTGGGCCGAAGGAACTGGACACCGGTATTACTGACTATGTCGAGAAGAAATTCACCGAAAAGAAAGGGAGTGGAACTCTTGACGATCATTACGGGTACCCGAACCCCAACACACAGTCCCCGACGGAGGCCGAGATCGAGCAGCTTCAGTCAAAACTCCGTGAAGCGTGGGGCGGAGAACTCCCAACAATTCTGGATCCAACCGCAGGGCGGGGAATTATTCCCTTCGAGACTATTCGGTATGGAATTCCAGCAAAAGCGAACGAGCTGAATCCCGTTCCTTCACTTATTCTGAAGGCCGGCTTGGAGTACGCGCCCGAGATTGGGTCACTTGATCCAGATATCCGCGAATGGCGAGACAAAATCCTCGAGACCGCCAGAGAGAACATCGAACCCTACTACCCCACGGAAGAGCCTGGTCGCCAGATCCTCAATTCGGCGATGACGTATATCATTCAGTGTGAATCATGTAGTGGGGAGATACCGCTCGTCTCCAAGTGGTGGCTGAATAAGGAATCGGACGGTGGGGATGCGATTAAGCCGATTTACGAGGATGGCACAGTAGAATATACCCACGTTCGCGTTGAGAACGAACCGGAATATGACCCAAAAGAGGCACCACTGAGGGGACGGAGTGCCGAGTGTCCCCACTGTGATGTCGTGAACGAGAAAGAGGACGTTCGGAAGAAGATTCACGACGGTGAATTTGAGTACAGCATCTACGGAGTGAATTACGAGACCGAAAGTGGAGACCGTGTCTATCGTGCTGGCGGGGAAGTTGACCAGAAAGGGATAGCGAAAGCTGCTGAACGAGTCGAGAGCGATTTCGATCTCCTCACTTTTCTAAGTGAACCAATAGACGTGAGTAGCCGTACCAATGACCCGACCAGCTACGGGATGGATGAGTGGCGAGACATATTCACCCCTCGCCAGCTGGTCGTACAATATGAATTTGTAAATGCGTTCCGTAAGCAGAAGCCCGAAATCCAGAGCAAGTACGATACGAAACGTGCGAATGCAATTCTGACGATACTTGCTTTAGCTGGAAGTCGGGCTATGAATTATAATACGAGGCTCAATCAGTGGCGAGATTCAAGAGGCTATGGGAGCCATATCTTCACTGATAATAACCTTAGTCTGAAGCGGATGACGGTTGACAACAATCTATCTGCCCCCCGGAGAGGATATCAGAAGCATTCAGAGCACGTGTTCGATGCATATGAGAAGCTAGTTTCGTATCTCCCGGACACAGAAAGTGCGGAAGTTGTATCTACGGATGCAGGTCAGTTGACGACTGAGTTTGATCCCGGTTCGGTTGACGCAGCAATCGTTGATCCGCCGTATTATAGCAGTATTATGTATGCAGAGCTTTCGGATGTATTCTATGTCATCCAGAAGGAGTATATGGAAGATATTCACCCAGAGATCTACAGTTCGAATCTGACAGACAAGGATAACGAAGCGGTAGCAAACCCGTATCGATTCGAGGAGATCGCGGACGACGAGCAATCGAAGAAAGAGCTTGCAGATGAACATTACGAGAGTAAGATGCAAGAGATCTTTTCAGAAGTCCAAAAACTCCTCAGTCCTGGCGGCGTTATGACCGTGATGTTCACTCATCGGGAAATGGACGCTTGGGACACTCTAACTTCCGCTCTCATTAGTGCTGGATTCACTATTACTGCAACACACCCAATCAAGACAGAGATGTCAGACAGGATCGGTATGCAGGGCAAAGCGAGCGCGGATAGTTCTATTTTCCTTGTTGCTCGCAAGCAGGTAACTAATTCACCAGAACGGACACTTTGGGAGGATGTTCAAGAGGGGATTCGGCAAGCTGCTCGTGAACGTGCTGAGGAAATTCTCGACTCAGGCTATAACATCTCCAAGACAGACACGGCGATTGCTGCATACGGTCCGACGCTTCAGAAATACGCAGAAGCATTCCCAGTGGTGAATAAGAAGGGCGAAGAAATTCGCCCACGAGAAGCGCTTGGTCAGGCACGAGAAGCAGTAACTGGTGTTCTTGCTGAACGCTTCCTCAAGACCGAAGGTCTCGAGCAACTCGATTCACTCACGCGATGGTACATCCTCTCTTGGCTGATCTACGAAAACGATACCATCCCCTATGACGAAGCTCGACAGCTCGGTGTCGCAGCGAACGTGGACATTGACAACATCAAGCGCACAACGAAAATCTGGGGAAAGAGCAAGAAGGACATCGTCCTGAAAGACCAGGATGACCGAGTGCAGGACATCGTTCTCCTGAAAAGTGATAGCGCCGACAACCCCTCTTCTCGAAAGTATCCCGTGAATCCGACTGATATGCGGTTTACCTACACAATCGATGCAGTTCACGCAGCGATTCACGTGTACGAGCGGGAAGGACCCCGTGCTGCTTGGGATTGGCTCTCGGACAGAGATTTCAAGTCGAACCAAGAGTTTGAAGCAACCATTACAGCTCTTTTAGAGGTTCTCCCGACGGAATCAGATATGCGGGAAACTCTGGTGAATCTAGTCTCTGGTGAAACGGGTGACTACCTAGACATCAACCTTGATCACATCGATATGTCCGGTGAAAACAGGCAAACCGAACTCGGTGACCATCAGTAATGTCGCTACAGGACGTCTCATGGGAACCGGTGTACGAGAGCGAGTTCCGGACCAACCGAACGCTCATGGAGACGTTCTATCGGCCATTCCTCGACGAAGTCATCCGGTATGATCGACTCGCCGGTTATCTCAGTCTGCGCAGCTTGGTGCACGCCCTTGAAGGCGTTGACTCCCTCCTCGAAACCGACGGGACTGTCCGTGTCATCGCTGGTGCCGACCTCCAGAAACGCGAAAAAGGTGCGATGTTCCCTGACGCGGATGAACCCCTCGAACCGTGGGTTGAATCCCAACTCGCCATTATCGCCACCCTCTTAGATCGCGGTGACCTCCAAATCAAGGTCGGCGACCCGAAAGCCGGTGACGGGCTCTTTCATCCAAAGCTCGGCATCGGTGTGGATCGCGACGGCAATAAGATCAGCTTCGAGGGGAGCATCAACGAGACACTCAGTGCGTGGCAGTACAACTACGAACGCTTCAAAGTCCATCGCTCATGGAGTCGCGGCGAAGCAAAGTACGTCGAAGAAGACGTCTCGACGTTCAACGCCCTCTGGAACGGTTTCCACCCCTCCGTCGATGTCTACCAGCTCGACGAAGCCGCACGCCAGGGCATCATCGACTGGAAAGACACCGACGGCTCGCTCGACGAACACGTCGAACGCGTCAAAAACCACGATCCACAAACGACAGTTCCTGAAGACGATACCGCCGGCGTGGTCTCACTTGCCGGGCGTACGCCCGGTGGGATACATCTTGCGGAGGAAATCAGCACTGTCACTCCCTGGCCCCACCAACGCACAATCTCCGATACGGCAGTCAGTATCTACCCGAATAACCTCTTGTTCTGCGACGAAGTCGGTCTTGGCAAAACCATTGAAGCTGGCCTAACGCTCTCACGATTGATACAGGTGGGGGAGGTGGAGAACGCCATGTTTCTAGTTCCTGCGGGGCTGGTCCAGCAGTGGCAGAACGAACTCCTTGACCGGTTCAACATTCACGCCTACTACCACGAGCGGTCCTACGACGGCGACTATATGATCGGTCCTCTCGGGAGCTCGGAAAATAACCGCATCCCCACGACCGGAACCATCGACGCCGACACTTGGGAAAACACGCCGATTGGATCGTTCATTACCGAGAGAGACGAGCCGACCGTCGTAATCGAGTCATGGCATACCGCCCGCCGTGAGAACAACCAGGAACATGTCGCCCCATTAGTCGATGGGAATGTATGGGACCTGACGGTAGTGGACGAGGCACACAGCGCTCGCGAAGAGACGAAGCTCTACGATCTCCTTGGACGGGTTAAAGATGACTCTCAATGCCTCTACGCACTCACAGCGACGCCGATGCAGCTGAATGTCGGCGAGCTCTACGATCTCCTTAGGCTGTGTGATCTCCCCCAAGGCTGGGACGACAAGGAACGATTCGTCGAATTCTTCGAGACACGACAAGCGCTCAAGGATAGTCTCGACACCATCGGGTCTCGCTATCAGAACGTCGCGGATGGACAGGAACAAGTCCTCCAGCAGTTCCAGAAGGAACTGGATCTCGAAGAGGGCGAAGGACGGCCCAGAATCGAACGCTTCGGGCAGCTCCTCCACGAACACCTCACGTCGAATCCCGGCTATGATGACCAAGCAAACGAGCTAGTCGATTTGACAGATACAGAATCAATCCAACAACGCAAAGCCCTCGAGAAACTCGTCGGCGTGCGAGAGACCTCGTCTCGATTCGACGATCCACGCTCACTAATATTCGACGGTGGCCCAACGGAATGGGCTGCGCTAGTTGAGGCGTCCCAGTGGGCTACACCGGTTCAGTCCCGCATCTTCCGGAATACTCGTGCGGTTCTGGAGAAGTGCCAGGACATCGGATTACTCGACGACACCGTCCCAACACGAGACGTCGAGACGAAACGCATTGAGTTGGGGGGCGCAGAGCCGCTGTACGATCAGGTTGAGCAGTATATTGATGAGACGTACAAGCAGTCGCAGAAGGTGCTGACCGGGAAGGAGAAGCTCGCGTTGGGCTTCGTGATGACCACTTACCGCCAGCGCCTGACGAGCAGTCTGCATGCCATTAAGCAGAGTCTCCAGCGCCGGATGGAGAAGCTGGACGAGAAGGTCGAGGATATGACCGAGGAGGTCTCCGAACTTAGCAGGGATGCCGGGGTAACGGAGGCAACAATCGACGAGGCGATCGGCCAAGCATCTCTTGACGCCTATCAGCCAAGCAGTCGTGGCGCAGCGGATGTAGTTCAGGCTGAACGGGCAGCCCTCCAAGAGTTCGTAGACGATCTCAAGCAGGCGCATACAGACCCGAAAGTCGCTCAACTGCGCCGAGATATTCGCTCGCTCCGTCAGAGCGCCCGAGATAACATCATCATCTTCACGCAGTACCACGACACACTCGAGCACATCCGTGAGACCCTGACTGATACGCATCCGAACGTCGGTACGTACAGTGGTGGGGGCGGGATGCAGTACGACGAAACAGCAGGCGAGTGGGTTAACGTCGGTAAAGAAGCGATCAAGCGTGATTTCACCGATGGAGACACTAACATCTTGATCTGCACAGACAGCGCGAGTGAAGGGTTGAACCTCCAGACTGCGGATGCGCTGATCAACTTTGATTTGCCGTGGAATCCGATGCGAGTCGAACAACGCATCGGTCGAATTGACCGTATTGGTCAGAAGAACGAGATCGTGAAGATCATCAACTACGCGTACAAGGACAGCATTGACGGCGATATCTACGAGGAGCTGGAAGGGCGTTTGCAGTTGTTCGAGAACGTGGTCGGGCCGATGCGTCCCGTCCTGAACAGTATCGAGCAAGATATTAAAGACGCCGTAATGGGTGGTTCCGACGGGAAGGACACTGGAGAGCCTAGCGAGCAAGTTGTTGAAGAGGCGGACTCGCGGGCGAAGCGTGTACGGAAGAAAGCTGAAGAGACCGGCCTGACAAGTAAGGCTGGTGACGCATCGACGCGAGAGTCGATTATCGAGAGTTCTGGGCTTGATGGGTGGGAACCGTATTGCTACCCGGCGTTTGAAGAAATCGGTACCGGTGATCGTTCGTATGAGCCGTTGGTGAGCTTGGAAACGATCGAGACACTATTGACGCAGAGTGACCGGCTTGAAGAGGCTGAGTGGACGTTTACTGCTCTCCGAAATCATACTCGCGCCGATGACTTCGACGAAGTCGTTGATGACGCGTACGTGCTGGAGTTGCCAGATGGTGGCGCGGTAGCGATGCCGGAGTCACGGGGTGAGACTGCACAGGCAGAACTCGGAAGTGACAGTGGTGTTGTAGTGTCGTTTAAGCCAGAGATTGCTGAGGGGTTCCCGTCGATTCGAATGCTTCTACCGGGAGATCCGCTGTTTCAGGTGCTCGTCAGCGAAGCAACTCCAGAGGAAGTGGATAGCCTGGAGTTCGTCTGCGGTCGGTGTGGAGAGAGTGGGTCGTCGGTCACTCGACTTCGTCGTGTGTCTGAAGCGAAACAGGCGACTGTAGTGGAGCCAGCAGCGACAAGTGACGGAATGAAAGACCTGCTTGGTGGAACGAACTCGATTACAAATCCCGACGATGCCGAACAGACTGTTCTGAACTGGTTGGCACAGTGGCCAATAACAGATTAGAAGATATTCTCGCCCGCGAAGAGATAGTCGAGGCGGTGGCGCGTCGGAAGCTGGCGAACGTCCACTCGGATGGCGATGATCCCGACGTCGAGGAATACAAGCGGATCCAGGAGGCGAAAGAGCAGATGCTCGATATCGAGCTTGAGCGGCTGTAGGTCGACGGTGACCGTGTTAGTTACGATCGGTTCCGCGTCCTGTAGCACGAGACACTGGAGGCTGTTGAGCAAGATGTCTTCGACCTCTGTGTCGAGAAGTACAAGCGCATCTAGTCGGTCAAGGATCAGTGGTCCGAACGGTAACCGAGAGGCTATTTTTCTCGCCAGACTTATATCAAACCGATGCGATTATTCGCTCGGCTAAATGCAGGGATTCGGCGACGTGTCTGGCCATTTTCGAAGTCTGATTAACGGCCATTGCGATGTTGTCGTCGTTGCGGTTGTCTTCGGCGATATTATCCAGGCAGGGCAATGTCCAAAACAGACTGTCCGTAACGTTTCGGACGTTGAGGAAGCGAAATGGTCAGATCTCACCGAGATCCAGAAGCGGCGGTTCATCGACTGTCTCGCAGAGAACGACGATACTGAACTCGGGTACGCCAAGTTCACTCGTGAGCAGCTCCAAACATTAACCGATCAGTATCTCCTGTATCAGGACGTCAGTTTTCCACCCGATTGGGACCTCGCTCTCACTGGGTACGCCTATGGCGAGCTGCTTTTTGAGCAGAGAGCTCGCGATGCACGTCGTGTGATTTTCGAATTTGATCACGTCGCCTCACAATCGGACTCAGCAGACATCGCTAGCCACATCGAAGAATTCGTTCCCAATTCGGATCCGAAATACAATAGTTCGCACAGCAGTTCTGGAATCCAAGCTGCCGACTGTTTTGCCGGGGCGGTAGCAGAAGATCACAAACGCGATACGAATTGGATAGACGCAATCGATAACGACCGTATCACCTCCTGTAGCGAGACATCTCTTGTCAAGTTAGAGAACGATCTCGATAACTACGACCGGTGATGCCTCTCAGAGAAGTTAGTGCCGGACCGTGGTCGGCCTCCCACCCGCTGGCCTGCTGGATCGCCGAACCTTCAATCCAGACCCGAGGACCCAGCAGACGAGGTGCTTTTAGCACCTCTGCGAGGTCATCGACCTCTCACGGCTTTATCGGTAGTAGTAGCTACTAGCCAGACCCTGATAAATATGATGGTATGATTGAAAGTGTACCAGTTTGAGATTCGGAGAGTCTTGTATACCCGTATCTGAAGCGTTCATACTGGGGATTACACTTTCAGAGAAAATAGACGTGACAGTAATTCTCGTTCGCGTTACTCGTGATTCGTGTGCTTGCCTGTCCCATGGATTAATCGAATTCAGCGCGAAGTTCCTTGATCTCTGACTCGAGTTCCTCAATCCGGAATTCCTGTGCGAGGCAGACCGAGATAAGGAACGGTTCCATCACCGTCATCTCGTTCTGGATCCCAGCCGCGTCGGCAAAGCCGCGCCCGTGATCGAACAACTGGTCGAACTCCTCCTGGAACTCCTGCCGAAGCGCGCGGCGGAACGGCTGCCAGTCCTCTTCGAGGCGACGCAACCGATCGCGATAGGTTGGGTTCGTGCGTCCCATCAGGCCACCTCACTGATCGAACCCGCAGTGATCGCCGTCGGATAGACAGCCTCCCGCTGCTCGAGGACGGTCGCCCAGAACGCGAGCGTCGTCTGGACCCACCCGTCCCCCAACGAGTAGACTAGCGTCTCGAAGTTCTCACCGCTGAACCGCGGCCCCTCCGACGTCTCCTCGCACTCGAGGCGATCCGTAGCACACGAGGCGACCGGCTCGGCAAACGCGTCGTCGTCCGTTCGCGAGACCAACACCGGACAGTCGTACCGTCGAGCCGCACCTGCCAAGCGCGCGAGCGCGTGGACAAGCATCTCGTGCCCCTCGCACTCCTGGAGGTCGTCGTCGCGATAGAACGCGTCGATCGCTGGCACGATGACCAGGCCGACGTCGTCCTCGTCGACGCCGGGCGCTGCGAACCTCTCGTCACCTAGCAACCGCTCGCAGAGCGTGTAGTGCTGGTAAGCGGTGAATGCCCGCGCCACTTGGATCCGATCGAGGATGCGCTGACTGGGCGAGATCCTGACGAGCGGCTCGGTCTGGGCGTAGCCGTGTGTGTCGATCCACCAGGCCGTGGATCGCTCCATCAGCACGTGATCGACGACGAGCGCGTGCAGCGGGCCCGGCGCAGTCGACTCGAGGAGTGTCACTTCGGGGTCGAGAGACGGAAGCTCGGGAACGGCGTGTTCAGCGTGTGCGGCCATACTGCTCAGATGGATGGCTTGTCAGTTAACCATCACCGAGTGGTTTCCGTTTCTTCCGATACTTTTTATCGAAAGCCGCGGCCAACGCCGGTGATGCTCTCCGTTCGACAGGAAGATCTTCTGATTGCGATCGCACTCGCAGAGTTCAGCTACGAAACCGAGGACGTCGATCCCAAACTTGCCGATCACGCGTGGCAGTTGGCCGCCGATCGACTCGTTTCGTGGGACGTCACGCCGAGAGAGGCTGTCGACAACTTGGAGATCGGTGAGAGATCATAAAATTTCTGGAGTTAAGTATATAATTTAGATGTTAGTTATAATAATCCAGTAATTTCTGAGCTGTTTCTAAGCAAAATTCAGCATCAGATATTGCCCTGTCCGCGTCTTCCGCTTCCATAAATGAATGAGACGGAACATTCGCTTTAGGGTACCCGTATTTAGCAACCTCGTAGTAAGGTTTCCAAACTTTTGTTAAAAATATAACTCTCTTAACATCTTCTGTTATGTCTAATTCATCAGGCAATTCATTTAGAAGGCCTATAGCCCGGTCGTCATCTAACTCAATAGCATGTGTTCCTGGAGGATCCTTATCTTCGAGTTTGAATATTGCTTTTGCAGATTGTTCTATACAAAACTGAGAATCAATCACAACATCTGCTATTTGAAATTTCTTTCCGGCTTCAATAAACCCTCTGGCCAAGACCTTAAGTGCAACAGAGGTATCGTCTTCAATCTCATCTTCAATCTCTTCTCTTTCTATCACCCATATTTCTTTACAATAATCGAGTTTGTTTTCAGCTTTCGAAATTTGCCTTCGTGCGTATTTGATATTCGGGTCCATATGGCTATTACGGAAAAGAAACGGAAAAATATTCGGTGTAGGTCGGCAATATCTTGGAATATTGTGATAAAATAAATTTAGAAGGAAAGGTAAGATGGCTATTTTATTGTGTGATACAGTCTAAGTCGATAACTTCCAGAAACGCAGTTCGAGATACATCGCTTGAACGCAGCGCGTGGATTTTAACAGGTAGCGGAGAGGGCGATGGTACGCTTATAACTACTTCGTCTGTACTGAGCATTTGACCGTCCAAGATTCACCTCTTATCGGACGAGAATTCTGGAACAGGTCCACTCGTGTACCATAGCTGGTCCTTCCTTGAGATTCTCTCTTTGCTAACTCCAGAACCGGCTCATTCCTCCCGATCGGACAACTTCTCCGACAACCGATCCAGTTTCTCCTGCGCAGATTCACGGCGGTCGCGCGTCGCGTCCGGCCGGTACTCCATTGACACCACCTCGCCATCCTCGATCGTCACCGAAAGCACGCCACCGCCCGTTTGAGCGGGCTCGGGCAGCTGATCAACAGGGACATTCACTTGCTCGATCACCTGCTCGTCCTCCTCGAGCAAGATCACGGCGATCTCGCCGTCCTCAATCCGGTCAACAACGCCGGTGTAGGTCCCATCCATCGTTCTCACCCCATCACAGGGGCGACAGCTCCATCAATCCCACTGGCCACCCCACCTGCGACACGCGGACGTGATGCCAGTGCAGTCGTCTCGTCGTCGGATTCGGGCGTTTCCGCGAGGATGTCCTCGGCGTCCGTCGAGAACGACTCGCACGTCTCCACATCGATCGACGTGCCATCGGTCCGCACCATAATATCGCCGTGGACTCCCGTCCAGTACGTTTCGATATCCCGCTCGGCAAACCGTTCGAGCACTTCGTCACTCGGGTGGCCGTACTGTGAGTCGTAGGCACTCGAGATGATGGCCGTCTCCGGATCGACGGTATCTACGAAGGCTTCGCTCGACGAGGTCGCTGACCCGTGATGGCCGGCTTTGTAGACGTCGCTCTCGAGATCACTCCCCCACTCGTCGATCAGATCCTGTTCGACTCCGGTGTCGACATCGCCGGTCATCATATACTGGAAGTCGCCGAATTCGAACGCCAGCACCACACTGTTGTCGTTGACATCGCCCCCGGAATCCCCGGCGGGTGGGTTCATCACCTGGGCGGAGACGTCGCCCTCGATCGGCAGTTCATCACCGCTTTCGACGATGAGAAGATCGACACCATATTTGTCGACAGCATCAAGGTAGTTCCCGTAGGTAGCGGAATCCGATGGGACGCCCGAATCGTACGCGGCCCCGACACCCTCACCGTTCGTCTCGAAGTGTTCGATCACGGCGGCGTGGCCGCCGATGTGATCGGCATCGGCGTGTGTCGCGACCAGGTGGTCGATCCGATCGATCCCCTGTGCTTCGAGGTAGGCGATTACCTCACTGCCATCCTGTCGCCAGTCCCCACTGTCGATCAGGATCGTCTCATCAGCTGGCGTGATGATGAGAGTCGAGTCGCCTTGCCCAACGTCGATGTGATGAATCTCGAGTTCGCCTTCGACAGTACTCGCACCGTCTCCATCGCTCTCGTCGCCGTTATCGACACCTGAATCGTCGTCCGACTCATTGAGATCGATATCGCCGTAGGCGTGCTCGAGCACGATCTGGTCGTTGGCGTCGACGAGCCGGACCACGTCGCCCTCGCCCCGCCAGATATTCACGTTGTACCCCCAGTACAGTTCGGTCTCTGTTGCGTCGCCTTCACCGGTCGTTACCTTCACCGTCTCCCCGGGCTCGAGGACGAACTCATCTGGGAAGGAAAACGGTGAGAGGCCGCCATCGACCTGCCCACCTTCTCGATCACGGAGTTCGAACCCAGAGAGATCGACGGGTTCATCGGCAGTGTTCTCCAGGGCGATGAACTCCTCATCGGGCGAGACGTCCTGGACATTCAGGTCGACGACCTCGAGGGCGTCCCCAACCGCCTGCGGGTCGTCGATCGCATCCTCGGTTCCTTCAGTGCCGCTCGCACATCCCGAAAGAACGACGAGAAGGGCCACGAAGACCACGAGGATCGTTCGGTTCACACACAGTTCATTTCAGGGAAGGCGCTTGAGTGTTCCGTCCGGTGAGATAATAATGCCTGTCGTTCACGCCATGTGTGACCGTCGCGATTACGGTGGGAGATTATTTACACGGGCGTCGGCGAGGACTGTGAGCTGCGTACGCTGATTGCTCGTGCGAAGTGGCAGTCGGTCCCTCCGCGGGGGGAAGTGTTGCACGACAAGGTGGGGTAATCTGAATCAATTCGCCCCGATCCCGGAGAAATATTTAATTGCTTAATTATCATATCCGTGGATGAATAATGTCCGAAGTTATCATCAAGGGTGAGGTACATTCCAGTAGAGGGGATTTCCGGGAAGAGCGAGACATACTGGCAGAAGGGGTCGACATACTGGTCATCGAAGGCAGCAAGGAGGAAACGGAACTCAGTTGGCTTCACGGCTGGTTCGGAGTGGCAATGATGATCTTTGAGTATCTGTTTGCCAGCTTTCTCTACACGGATCACCAGACTCTGGTCGACATCGCAAAGGGGCAAGAGGCTAACGTGGTCTACACCCGTGAGACTGATGCAGTTCTCATCAAAAACTCCCACAAGATCGTGGTCGGGACAGCATTCGTCCTGTTCTACTCTCTCATCTTTCTCTCGGCGTTGCTGGGGTTTCTTGGACATCACGTGTATGGTGCCGTGACTCTCCTGATGGCTGGACTCGGGCCGATCATTATCCTCCGAATCTACGAGACGAAGAAGTCCGGGAATAACCGGGACAAGAAGATCGCCAAGAAGATTGAGGAAGCCGCAGCGGACGGCGGTCGCGTCGTAGCAGTCATGGGCAATAGCCACGCGAAGAACGTGCCAGGTTACCTCCCTGAGGAGATGGATCCTGACGTTAGAGAACCAAATTACGGCTTCTTCTCGGTCTCAATGGGACGCGACCTGTTCGTTCCTGCGGTGCGGATGGTCGGGATGATGGGGGTCGTCTATCCGGCGTTTCTTATGATCTTTGAGGTCTATTTCGCGTTCATCTGACATAGTTTTGATTCCTCTGGTTGTACTGGTTTTCACCCCCTGAATTCTTCCTCAGGAACAACCGTCTCTGGATCATCACGAAGCGGAAATGCAAGTCCGAAGATGTGATCGAACATTACGTCCTCTCCTTCAAGTACCGGAACTGGTACTTCAGACAGGGATTCTTCGAGAGGCATTCCACCTTGGGGAGTTATCAGATTGTAAAGCGCGTCAAGGGTCAGTTCCGCAAATTTGTAGCAAGCCCATGCGTCAACGTGATAGAGGTCAATGCTGCAGTCGTAACCGTAATCGGTCGATTCGGAGGTGAGTCGAATGAAGCTGAACCCCCACTTATCTTCTCCGAGTCTCTCCTCTAATTCACTGATCTGGGTCTCAAAGTCTTCTCTCTGTTCTTCAGGGAGTTGGAACTGGTTTCCCAGCATCCCTCTCAGGTGAGAAGGAGTTACAGGAAGGATGCGGAAGCCGTGCTTGAAGTCGTTGAGCAGGGCTACATTATTCTCTGCAAAGTCGAGGATGGCGTTACTCGCACCTCTGTGGAGATCGGGATCCTCAATGAACTCGACCTCTTTGTTTTCAGGGTCGATTTCGTGGGGGCAGCCGAGAAGTCCGGCCGCTAAAGCATCCAGTTCGTGAATGTCGAACTCCTCATTTGACTCGACAGTAGCTAGCCCGTCAAGGTCTTCAGAAAGCGTTCCAACGGTCGCTATCCCGTCGGTTCGAAGCGCCTCAAGGACATGGTCTATATCCCCCCGATACGTTTCTTCTGCAACGAAGAACCACGGCATCTCGGGGTTCTGAGCATATGCAGCAAAAACGTGGGCGTAGATGTCGGTGAGTTGAACGAGACTGTAAAGCGCCTCTAATTTATCAGCCTCGTTATACTGATTGATCTTCTCAAGTCTATTGTCCCAGTACCGGAACGGATAGTAGAATTGCCAGAGGTACTTGAACGGAGAGATAGGCTGTTCCGACATTGTTTTTCGCTTACGGCCGCAGCGTCATATTCTTTGAGTGTGAATAATTGAGTCATTGGTCGAGGGTGCACCGATTGCGAGGTTCATGTCCTCCAACCGGTCAAGGAGACGTTGTCAGCGCTAAATATGCCAGACTACTCCGAAATTAATATCCTGATGCTGCCCAGCAAGGGCCAGTGTTCGAACTGCTGGTCTCGACGAACAATTCGACGAGGCCGGCGACTATCGATAAGCATGTCATGACTCAAACCCGATCGCTCGTCGCATCGACTGTCGACCGAATCTGCTCGATTGAGTCCTCGGCGCGCTTGCGCGACCCCAGCCGCAGCGAGAGCCGCTCCGGCGTGATCTCCAGGTCGTAGACGCTCATCGCCTCGCCGGCGATCCCGTCGACGTCGATCGCCTCCAGGAGACCGTTGACGTACTCGGCGGCCGGGATCTCGACGTCGGCCTCCCAGCGCGGCGTCGAGGCCGTGTCGACGATCAGTTTCGCGGCGAGCTCGCAGCCGCGCTCGGTCGTGAGCCCGTTGATCGTCTTTGTCCGATCGGTCCGCGGGTCGCCGGCGTAGGAGTCGGCCTCGAACGTCCCCGTGACCTTGTAGTCGTACTCGACCTCGAGCGTCTGGCCGTCGGCGATCTCGCCGCCCGACTGGACCGTGAGCTCGCCGGTCGAGTTGCTGATCGTGTAGTCCCGGAGGTACTGGTAGTTCTCGCCCGTCGACGCATCGCGCACCGTCTCGGTGCCGGGGACGAGGGTACTCTGCTCGAGGGCGACCGCGGTGTCGTGGCCGGCGTCGATCGTCTCGCGCGTCGTCCGCCCGCCGCCCTTGATCGTCGCCCGAAGCGTCTGCTCGCCGCGCTTCGTGACGCTGTAGGAGGCGAGGTCGAGATCCTGCGTGCTCGCACGCTGGCCGGCTTGCGCCCAGTGGACCTCGGTCGTCTCACCGGCCTGGCGGACCTCGAACAGCGAGTCTGATCGCTCGGCGATGTCGACAAGGATGTCGAGCAGGTCCTCGTCCCAGCTGTCGTTGAGGATCAGCGGCGTGTCGTCGCCGTCGAACGTGATCTCGTAGTCGTCGATCCGCTGGGCGTCGTAGCCGTCGCGTGGCGTGTCGGTATCCCGAGTGCCGTCCGGCGAGTACGCGCCGGCCGTCAGCCGGATCCGGACCGTCGAGGAGAGGTCGGCGAAATCGGCCGTGAGGCTCGTCGTGTTCGAGGACTCGGTCCACGTCAGCCCGTTATCGTTCGACAGCGCGATCGCCTGCGGGCCGCTGGTCTCGGACCACGTCGAGGTCACGTAGCCGACGTCGATCGAGTAGATTGTCTCGGCGTCGGCAGAGGTGATCGACGTCCCTCGAGGCGGGTACAGTGCCGGCGCGTTCGCCTGGTCACTCGTCGTATCGACGGAACTGTAGAAGTCGGGCCCGGCTCGGGATTGATCGTAGTACCGCTTGTCGTGGAGCATGATCGCCCCGACGTAGGTCTCGGAGTTGCTCTGGGTACACTCCAGCCGGATGTAGTAGTCCGTGCCGGCCTTGAGGTCGCTGCCGTTCCATGTCGTCCCGAACGACGTGTCGTCGAAATCGACGTACGGGCCGAACGACTGACTCCCCGACTGGTACTCGATCCGGCCGACCTCCGTGTCGTCCGAGGCGTCCTTGACGATGACGGCCATGTCGTTTGGCGACGAGTCGCCGCCCCACCGGATCGCGAAGCCGACGCTATCGGCCGGGATCGTGTACTCTGGCGAGAAGGAATAGAACTCGATGTAGTCGCCGTTCGAGGTAAACGTCCGGACGGCGTCGTCGATGTAGCCCTCCATCGTATCGGCCGACCCGATCCCGCTGTAGTTGCCGAAGTCCTCTCGCTGGGCGAACTCGTAGTAGCAGGTCTGCGCGGGGCGGATCCCGCCGCTGTCGGTCACCCACGGCTCGGTACTCGCCGGCGAGAGTTCGTCGACGAACTCGGACTCGGTGTCGACCGACCGCAGGAGTTCGCCCGTCACCGAGTCGACGTCGGGCGTGTCGACGACCGTCGCGTAGTCCGTCTCGGTCGTGACGAGATCGTCCGCGAGCGTGTGCGCCGCCTCCTGGATGACGTCACGCTGGACGCGGCGCTCGAGTTGGGTGCCGCCGAGGCCGACGAGTTCCGACTTGCCCGGTTCGATGACGACGTCCTCGAGTTCGTCGATCGGTTGGCGCTCGCCGTCGCGGAACACGCGCATCGCAGCACCCTCGTAGTCTTGGAGGGTGTAGGCCTCGTCTCGGGGGACCGGCACCCGAACCCGTGGGAGGTCGTTGACCCGTGGCTCGATCCGGACGTCGTCGAGGATCTGCGGCCGAACGACCCGCCCCGACGGCAGGTCGATCTCGACGTGCCAGCCCCGCGGCCCGGCCGGGTACTGGGCGAGGCCGGCGCTATCAGGGGTGAGCGTCCCGACGCCGTCGGCATAGACGTACTGTGTCTGAGCCCGGATGGTGTAGGTGTAGTCCTTGTCCGGGTCGATCGCGGGGGACTCGCCGTCGTAGTACTCGGCCGTCGTGTCGCTGACGGTCGCGATGAGCTCGCCGAGGTCAGGATCGTCGTAGACGCTATCGCGTTTGCCGTCGAGACGGTCGCGCCAGATCTGGTACGAGCCGTCGAAATTGGAGTTGTCGTTCCACCCGACACGGAGGCTGAAATGCTTAAGGTCGGAGTCGCCGGCTACCCATGTCGGCGACCCGGAGATCGTCGCGTCGTTGCTGTTCGACGAGAGGTCGTCGGAGGTCGTCCCGGAGCCCTCGTTGAAGACGTGCGCAGCGATCAACCCGTCTCGGGGGAGCGCGCCGTTCGCCTGCGCCTCAACCTCTTTCGCCGATAGTGGCCGGTCCCACGCCGCGACACGGCCGAGCGTGTAGTTGGCCCACCCCTCGAAGAAATACCGGAACGATTCGGCCGTATTCCAGTCGGTCGACGTCCCGGGATCGTCTTTGGTACTGTCGAGGTCGCCGTCGACGTACCCGAACGACTGACTCTCGTTTGGATAGTCGACGACGAGCGTCAGGGTGTGCCACTCGCCGACCTCCATCGAGGAGAAGATGGCCGGTGCATAATTCGTGTTCCCGTCGCTCTTCGGGAAGGTCCACCGGATGTAGTTGTTGTCATTCGCCCGCTCTAACCGGGCCGAACCGTCTGCTGAGGTCGCGTAATCCGCGACGTTCGCATATGTCGTTGTGGTGTTTATTGCGTCGATCCGTATATCGACGGCAATCGTGAGCTGCCGTGAGCTGTTCCACGCGGTCGCGAGCGGGTCGTTCGACGCGGTTACCTCCTCTCCACTTTCATCAAACTCGAGGGCGTACTCATCGCATTTCGTGACGCCGTCCGGTGCGTGGAGCTTGGTGATCTCGCTGGCTGTGTGGTAGGTGCCGACCGCGTCTGGACCCTCAGACCGGATCCTGACGTCGTACTGCTCGCCGTCGAGGACGCCCGTGATGTTGTACTCCAGTGGATCGGCGTTGTACGCGACCGTCGCCTCGTCACTGTACGACGAGTTCGTCGATCGCTTCCACTGGATCCGGTATTGGCCCGTGTTCAATCCGGAATCGAAGTCCTCGGCCAGCATCTCGCCCTGGACAGTGCCATCGAGAGTGAAGCCGGTGACGTCCGGGACCGTCGTTGTCCCCGAGGCTTCGTTCGACGCGTTCGACTCGCCACCGTCGTTCTCCGCCGTGACGACGTAATAGTACGTCGTGCCGTTATTGAGGCCCGTGTCCGTGTACGTCTCGGTTCCTGCCGGGAGAGTGTCGACCGGAGTGTCCGTCGACGGGTCGATCCCCGACGACGTGTCGCGATAGATATTTACCTGATTCTCGTCGGCACCATCGGTCGCGAGTGTCCACGAGAGGTCGGCCTCGGTATCGCGAGTCGCGTCGACCGTCAGGTTGCTCGGCGCATTCGGCGGATTGACGGCGACGTACGTCACCTCGACGACGCCGTCGCCGGTTTGACTTCCGATCGTCGTGTTTAATTGCTCGACGTTCGACGCGACGCCGCTCGATCCTCCGCCACCGCCGGCACCTGCGGCCCATGTCGATGACGACCCCTCGTAAGTATCGGCACCCCCGCCACCACCGCCGTACAAACCGCCACCTCCACCGCCACCGCCGGCGCTCGCATTGTCGGGACTAAGAGAACCGGCCCCATCTCCAGCGCCACCTGTCCCTGACGAACCGGAACCGGCCGAGTTTCCGCCAGATCCACCGCTCGTCTGAGTACCGCCGGAACCGCCGGTGGCGCTCGCGCTATTCGCCGACGCGTTCGAGGCGTCATTACCTTGCAATCCACCCCCGTCAGCACCAGCGGAACTCCCCCTGTAACTGTCATACCCCGAGTCGGAGGTCGCGTCGCCACCTCCTCCGCCTCCCGCGGCGACTGCGAGACGGTCACTGATGGCACCGCCGGTCGGTCGAATATCGCTCGCGCCACCACCGCCACCACCAGCGCCGCTGTAACTGTCGCCACCGGCGCCACCCCCGTTAAATCCGCCACTACCTCCGGACCCGTTTGACCCTTCGCCACCTTGCCCACCGACGTATACGTCGAACTGTGCTCCCGGTTCGACCCCGTCTCGTATCTCGGCACGCAGGTATCCGCCGTTCCCGCCCGCTTCATTCCGAGCGTACCCGATACCGCCCTCTGCGCCGTACATATCGACGATCATCCCGCCGACCGTATCTCCCCCGCTCGTCGTATCGGGTACGGTGAGGGTCTGGACCGATCCGGTGTATGAGTACGTCTCGTCGGCCATCTATCGACGCACCTCCGTCCTGGAGGCGAGCGTCTTCGTCCCCTGCGGATCGACGATCGTCGTCGCGGCGATCGGCGAGAGCCAGTTCTGGAGTTCGGTCGGGATCGGCCCCGACTCGTTATCGGGGATGTGCCAGAGGACATCCTCACCACCGCGCTTGGCGATCGCGTCGAGGGCGTAGAGCGTGCCGTCGACGTCGAACGTCAACTGCGCGACGACCCGGACCATGCCGATCTCCGTGAGGTCGACGTCGTAGAGGTCCGTCGTCGACGGCTTTGACAGCGAGACCGAACTCCAGACCGTGTTCGTCGCGTCCCAGCGCTCGGCCGAAAGCGTCCCGTTGGCCTCGTCGAGCGTCACGCGCAGCCGCCCGGTGTCGAGGATGACGTTGCCCTCGGGGTCGTGGGCCGGATCGAAGACGCTTTCCCAGACCCGGACGCGACCGTCGGCGTTCTCGACGTACTTCTCGGCCTCGCCGAGCGTGTCGTAGACGCGACAGTCCGGCCAGCGCTCGTCGCCGTAGTCGATCTCGTAGATCAGCGTCGGGTCACTGCCGACCGCGGTCTCGCCGGCGTCGAGGTCGTACATCTCGACGTCGGCGAACTCGGCCGACCGCGTCTGGGACGCCGACGCCGGGGATCGCGAGCCGTCGGTCGGGTTGTACCACTGGACCTTTTGCGCTGCCGCCGGCACGCCGATCAGCGCCGTCAGATCACTGCCGAAATCGTGATCGACCTGGCGCCGGTTGATCGCCAGTTGCCGGTAACTCTCCCGCGTCGTCCCCTTCTTTTTCAGTCCGAGTTCCCACGCGTAGACGTCCTGAGCGTTGGCGTGTGCCGGTTCGACGTTGGCGCTCTCGACCTCGTAGTAGCCCGCCTCCGCGATGGTCCCGTTCTTGCGAAAGAGCGGGGTCGCCTCGATCGTCGAGTTGGCGAGTTCCTGGAGTTCCGTCGCGAACAGTTCGGCGTGCCACGTGCCAGTCCGCCACTGGCCCTCGAGGGTGAGATCGGCGGCGCCGCTCGATACCTGCTCGACGACCGCACTCTCACCGAGGACGCCAGCCTCCGCGAGTTGCGATCGGCGTACATCGCGTTGGTTAGTGTGCGACGCTTCCTCGAGCGGGATCTTGTAGAGCAGTTTCATGGTAGGTCACACGTCCGGGACGTAATCCGCGAGTTCGTCGACGGCGTCGTCGATCGCCTCCTGGACGCCGTTGAGCGCCTCCTCGATCTCCGGGAGCAGCGCCGTCCGCGTCAACTCGATCGTCCCCTCGATCGACGAGGGACTGTCGCCGCCGTCCCACTCGATCCGCGCCTCGCTGATCGCGACGACCAGCGGCTCGCCGAAGGCCCCCGCCGTAGTGGCGTAGGTGCCGTCGGTAAACTGACCGTGGTAGAGACGAGCTCGCCCGCCGGAGTCGGTCCGAGCCTCGGCGAGGTAGTGTTCGAGGATCTGTTTCTGGTCCAGCGGGCCGCAGCCGGCGGCGTCGTACTGCGTGACGTCGTCGGGGTTGGTCGGATCGGTCGAGCCGTCGCCCCACCGACCGTCGTTGAAGCCGGCTTCGAACGAAATCGAGAACGAATGCTCGCCGGCGCCACCGTCGACGTGGTATCCGCGCCGCCGTTCGAAGTCGGCGTCCTGGATGTCGTCGATCGCCCCCGACGCGAGGTCGAACGCCTGCCGGAGATACTGTCCCCGGTTGGAGAGGATGAACTCGCGGGTGACCTCGCCACTCTCGCCGAGGCCGCCGCGGAACTCGAAGACGCCGGTCCGGTTGTCCAGGTCGATCTCGAGGACGGCTTTGTCACTCAGTCCGGGCATGTGTATCGAAAACAGCGTCGCGGTGACCGTGCGACGACGGTGGTCCGTAGGCTATTCGGGGTAGTCGTCGGGTGGCCCCATCTTGACGGCGCCGTAGCTCAGCGTGGCGAGGGCGGCAATGCCAAACACTGGGATCCAGGAGTTGCCAGGGAACATATTGAGCACCATGAGAGGAACGATCACAACCACGGGGCCGAAGAATAACAGGATAAGCGCGCGGACGTTTCTCTCCAGAGCACTCTCGGAACTGCGTGGTTGGTCCATGGCCGCCCGTTTGGTTATTCATGTATAAAGATCACTGTGAAAGTTGACGTTCGAGGTCACGGATCGCGTCGTCGATCATGCGCTCAGTCTCGTCGAGGATGTCGTCACGGAACGAGTCAAGGTCAGTGTCGACGCTGACGTCACCGAGGTTCACTGTGACGTCCTGTTGGGGTTCGACGGTGACGTTCGTGCCAGTGGCGCCCCCGTCCGGCGGTTGCCAGTCATCGGGAAGACCTGGCGCCGGGTCGGTGGCCGTCGAGCGGGTCGTCCGAGGTTTGGTGCCAACACCTTCGCCAGCGACGGCAGCCGTTTCACCGCCTGGCAATTCGCGGATGAACGTCTCGGCCAGATCGAACACCGACACATCTTCGTCAGATGAGGTGTCGAGATCTCCACCGCTTCTTCCCCCACTAACCGAGATCTCGATCGGGTCGACGGCCTCGACCTCGATCGGATCGACGTCTTCGACCTCGAGCGGGCTGGGGTCCTCGACGGCGTATGGCTCGTCGGGATGATCGAGCGCGTACGGTTCCTCCGGATGGTCGACGTCGTACGGGTCTTCGGGGTGATCGACGGCGTAGGGGTCGTCCGGGTGATCGATCGCGTACGGGTCCTCTGGGTGGTCGACCGCGTATGGGTCCTCGGGGTGATCGACGGCCAGCGGATCGTCGGGGACATCGACGCCGATCTCCTCGACGTCCTCGGTGTTGAGCGCGACCTCCTCGTCGGAGAGGACGTCGCCGACGGCCGTGCCGACAGCCGAGCCAATCCCGGAACCGAGTGCCGGCCCGATCGCCCCACTCAGTAGGCCAGCGCCGGCGCCGGCACCGACGCCAAGCAGTTCGTCGAGGATCCCTCCAGCCCCGCCGCCGTCGTCTCCCTCGAGGCCAGCGAGAAGTTCGACGGCCGCCTCGAGGCTCTCTGTCCGTTGCCGATCCCACCGATACTGTCGGCGCTCCCGACGGCGTCGGCGACCCTCGTTACGACCCCCGTCCGTCTGCTGGGGTGGCTGCTCTGGGAACTCCGGACTGGAACCACTGGGCAGCGAGAGCGCGAGGTCCCCCGGTGGCTCACTCTCTGCTGGGTCCGGTTCCTCGACAGGATCCGGTGTCGGCTCCGCGAGATCGAGGGGATCTTGAGACTCCTCGGGGGCGAGTGTCTCTACCTGCGCGGCGATGTCCTCGAGGACGGCCGTCTGGTCGGTCAGCAGTTGTCGCGTTCGGGCCCGATCGCGAGCAGCCATCTCTCGCGATTCCGCACGCGTGTTATCCGGCGACGACGTCTGTCGAGCTTGGGACGATCGGTTGGCGTCCGTCTGGACATCGACGGTGATCGGCGTCTGTGTAAACTCCTGTTCGACCTGCTGGCGAGCCGTGCGGAGCGATTGCTGCTCGACGACGATGTCTAACGAGGCTTCAGATTCGAATTCGCTCATTGTGAGTGGTGGTTAGCTCTGTTGAATTCATAGTGCGTTCAGCGCGAAGGGACGAACGCTCAGTACAGGCGGAATACATACCATCATGTTCAAGCCGAGTATCCCGGAACGGGGAATGCGGTAGAAGAGGCAGAACAAATGAGCAAACCGGACAGCACACGGCCACTCGACAAGTGCAGGCACCCTCGTTTTCTTCCCGCGACGGCTACAGAGGATGCCTTCATGAGCGACACACCAACTGATACCGAACCGACCCGCAGTACCGAAGCCGATCGTGATGCCCTCAACACGGACACGATGCAGTGGGTGAGCGCGATCGTCGCCCTGGCGGGACTGGGGCTCGTGGCCTACCCGTTCGTGTTCGAGGCGACGGAGGCGGCGATCTGGAACGACACCATGACCGGGACGGCGATCTTCCTACTCGCCGGGTACAACTTCTACCGGTTAACGCGGGATCACCTGGCGAACGTCGCCATCGCGTCGCTGACCACGCTGCTCGGGCTGTGGGCGCTCGTCTCCCCTGCGGTGATCGAGATGGGGAGCAGCGAACTCGCAATGAGCACCGCCGCCGGCGGCCTGCTCATCGCTGCCCTCTCGGCATACAGCGCCTATGCGAACAACAAGGCCGATACTCCCCAAACGCGCCCCGCTCGCGCTTAATACGCTTGCCAACGAAGAGTAGACCGTGCCGTAGCCGATACGTTCGCACGTCCTCTTCCGGGTAGTTCAGACGTTTAGTTTTGAAATAAACGGCGGTGTCATGCTGAAGATATCCTCTGTATTCAGCACAACTGTTGAAACCTATCATCGCCAATAGGGTTCTACAAGGTCTGTTCGTTATGCATCAGCGCGAGGATCTCGAGATCACGCCGACTGTACTGACGGGCCTCGCGAGGGTCGTGGCCGTGGACCATCGCGACGCCGACCAGATAGTCGAGCATCACTCGGCCGTCGATTTGGCCCGAAGTTTCTCCACGTACAACCGCCAGGAGCTGTTCTCGTTTCCCTCACCCACCGACGTCATCTCGTCAACCTTCGCGTCCGCCCACTCGAGATAAGCTGGTGGGAGTTGAGCGACGATCGCGACGCGCTCGTCGACGCTTGCGGTCTCCCAGTTGTCGAGCGCTTTGCAGTAGGGCGCCTCGACTGTCCCGGCGGCGACGTAGTAGTTGCGCCGGGCTTTCCCACCACCGCCGGTCGATCGGAGGCGATCGATCGCTTCGGCCTCCTCGCCGCCAGTGAGCCCGCCGAGCGTGACGCCGTCGACGTCCTCGTCCCACTCCGGTTGAGCGTCGTCCTCGTGGGCATTGCGGGCCCACACCATCGCGTCGTCGTAGGTATCGAGGTCGTTGCAGGTCCGCGAGAGATCGTCGAACGCAGGGTTGTCTCGCGAAACCTCGACCATGCTGTCGGTGACCTCCTCTTTCTGTTCTCGGATCCGCTCGAGTTCTGTCTCGAACTCGAAGAACTCCGTCTCTCGGGCCATGTTAGACCACCTGGACGTCCGAGACGTGCCAGTTGACGTCGTCGCTCAGGTCCGTCTCGGCTTCGACCAGATCGTTCCAGGCGTAGTTCTCCGGTTTGAGCGACAGCGAGTAGCCGATCGTCGTACCAGCGTCGTTGGTGAAGTCGAGGGTCGCGGTGACCTCACTCAACTGCGACGCCGGCGTCGACCCGCCGTAGGCGAGGTCACGCCGACTGGTCTCGGTAAACGTCGCGTTCGTCGACAGCGACGGCTCGACCGCGTCCGTCACGGCGTCGACGGGCCGAACGCTGGCGCCCTCGCGGAAGCGCGCGATGTTCGAGATCGTGAGGTCGGCCGACTGCAGATAGGTCTCGACGGTCGAGGTGTCGATCGTGAGCGTCGTGCCGTGGTGAGCGTAGACGTCGGAAGCATTCGGTTTCTGGACGTCGGTCGCCGAGAACTCGCCCGCTTCCGTGGACGTCTCGTCAGCCTCGTCGGCGTACAGCATCGTCAGCGAGACGCGGACGTTCTGGCCCTGCTGGTACTGGATCTGGACTTGCGTGACGATCGTCCCGAGCGTGACCCGCTGGGGCGTCTCACTGGCAAGATCGACGCCGAAGTACCAGCGCCCAGAGGGGCGCAGACCCGGTTCGATCGTGCTGTTCGTGAAGACGAGTTCGTGCCAGGTGTCGGTCGCGAGATCGAACGAGACCGACACCGCACCCTCGATCGTCTGGGTGAGCGACGTCAGCGGAAACGCACTGTCGGGCTCGCGGATCCGCTGGAGTTCGCGCTGCAGGTCGAGTTCTTCGACCGTCGGGTTGTATCCCGGGACGTAGAACTCGGGGATGCCGTCGGAGTCGTCGTCGACGATCGCCCCCATGAACGTCTCCTCGATCGCGAACGCGACCGGGAGTGCCGATCCAGCACCGGTCATCTGGCGATACCTCCGTTAGTTCGAGTATTGTCTATCATTGGCTTGGTAGCTCCTCGTAGCCGCGAAAGACGCAGTCGACCTGGTACCGGTAGAAGTCGCGGTATTCGGCCGACTGCGGGTCGTCATTCGTGACCAGCAGGTCCGTGTACGACGTGTAGGGCATGCTGGGATCCGGGTAGCCGCGACCCTCCAGGAGTGTCCGCCGGACTCGCCGCGTCAACTCGTCGAACGGGACGCCGTTTTGGCCGTCCGGATCGACGTGGCCGTAGTTCCCGCCGCGAGTCGTCAGCCCCTCGATCGTGAGTCCGACGATGGCCTCGATCTGGTGGTCGTACTCGGTGCCGACCGGATTGGTATCCCGATCGGCCAGTGTAGCCCCGATGAAGATGCCGCTTTCGAGGTCCTCTTTGCGCGTGTGGATCGGCTCGGTCATGTCGACGCCGCTCGCCCCCTCGTAGACCCCGCTATCGTCCCGGTTGATCCGCTTGATCGTCACAGGGTCGCCGTTCCGCAGCGTGTAGTCGGTGCCGACGCCGTCGACGACGCTCCCGAGTTGGTCGAGAATCCAGTCCATTTCGGCGCTCATCGTTCGAGCCACCTCCGGACGAAGTGCAGCGCGTCACGGATGAACCGCGACTCGGGGAGTCCCTCGACGTTGACCTCGGGTAAGAACACGCGGTAGCCGTTGCCCTCGCGATCGAACTCCTCGCGAACCCACGCCGGCGGATCGTGCCTGTCTTCCCAGACGAACGAGAGGACCTCGGCGTTCGTCGCCTCGATCTGGTGATCGGCCGTCCCACGATCGAAGTAGATCGCTGGCTCTGGCCACCCCCAGCGGACGCGGACATCACGATCGGTCCGTTCGACCCACGTCTCGCCGGCCTCGATCAGCGTCGAGACGTCGTAGTCGTGGCGGGTGCCGTAACTCTCGAGAATCTCGTGGGCGTGGGCCTGGACCTCCGGCGCGATCTCCGATCGGGCCCGCTGCTCGACATCGTCCAGGAGCGCCTCGCGAAGATTGTCCTCAAAGCTGGATGTGAGGTTCACAGGTAGACCTCCAACAGTTCCTCGGCTTGACGCTCGAGTGCCTGGACCTTGCTCTCGACCGATTGGAGGCTCGCGTTCTCGGGGATTCCGAGGGCACTGTCGTCGTCGGGCGCGAGCAGTTGCGCCGCAGTCTTCATTGCGACCGCACGGCGGACCGTCTGCGGAATCCCCTCGTGACCGTACGTATACGACACGTAGACCGCGTTCGCATACGACTCGAGCAGCGGTTCGTCGTCATCGTCGAGGAGGTTCTTGGCGTCGAGATACAACTCAGTCCAGCCGCCGTTGTTCACCCGCAAGTAGTAGTCGTCGCCAAGCGCGTTGGGCCACGTCCCACCACTGTACTCAGTAGTCCAGTCTTCGTAGCCGTCTGGTGTGCGGACGAGCAACTCCGAGACCGATTCGGCGTCGCGACGGGCCAGCCGGATCCGCGTGTACGAGCCCTGCCAGGTCTTTGGCGTTGCAGGCTCGCCGGCAACAACCGCGCCGCCGGTCGGGATATCTTCCTCGTCGTCGCGGGACTTTGGCGACGTCGGGATGATGCCGTGATCATCCTCGGTGATCCCGTTGGGTTCGTACCAGTGGCGTTTCGTCGTCTTCTCGAGCCACTCCTGATGACTCGTGATCGCGTCGACGACGACTTGGTTGTTGTCCTCGACCGTCGCGCCGCTGAAGCCGGACTCTTGCAGCGCTCGACGGACGTCCTCGACGGTACAGTATCCCGTTGCCATTGAGTTAGTCTGGATTCGATCGCACTTCGATACTGTACGTGACGCCGTTCGAGCTAGTCACCGAGACGCTCTCGCATTGCGGGATATCGACCGTGTAGGACTGTGTCTCCGAGAGCGTCCGCTCGTCGGCTTCGTAGGTCCCAGCCGCACCATCGAACTCGATCGTGAGCGTATCGTCGGCCGATCCCTCGAGGTCCTCGAGAGCGACACAGACGACCGGGTCTCGGAGGCCATCGGTCAGTGCGTTCGTCTCCGCCCCAGCTGCGAGGCTCTCGGAGTTCGCGAGAACAACGGTCTCGTTCCAAGCGGTCATGAGTTAGCCCTCGATCTCGGCCCGGCGAACGCCGATCGCGTCGTGAACGCCCGCGCGATCCTTGCCCTCGCGTTCTGCCTCTGCGACAGCGTCGAGGCGATCGTCGAAGCGGCCGCTCTCCAGTTCCGCCCCGATCTCGGGGATGGTTAGCTCCTGGAGTTCGTCGACGAGATCGTCATCTTCCGGACTCTCGTCCTCGCCAGCCAGACTGTCTTCCGACGCATCGTCTCCATTCGTGGTCTTATCCGCGTCAGCATTCTCGAGTGTCACGTACTCGAAGTCGCCGACGGTATCGACCAGATGCTCGGCCAGCCCTGGAGAGACCTCGCCCTCGTCGCCAGGTTCGAAGGTCACGCCGCCGGCGCGATAGCGGCCGCCGTCACCAGTGTACCGAATAGTTGGCATCTCCGATCACCTCAGACGGCCGTCGTGCTGAGCGAGACGATGCCAGTCCCAGCCTCGTAGCCGCGGTACTCGTCTGCTGTCGTGTTGTACCACATCTCGCCACCTTCGAGGTTGGCTACAGCGGGATCCGACGACAGCTGGCGGACGATACGATACTCCTCGTAGGACTCGCGGACCTTCTCGTTAGTAGTCGTCATTGTCGGCCCTCTCAGGTCTGGATGCCCGTGATGTGGACCGCGGCTTCTTCGTCTTCGATCGCGAAGTCGTCGCGAACGCGCATGAAGTAGCGCGCGAAGAGGTCGTTCTCGGCGACTTTGTCCGTCTCGGTGAGGACACGGATCTCTACCTCGTCGTAGAGCCCGTAGACGAAATTCTGCGGGTGCGTGAATACGGCCTGATCCTCGGGCCAGGCCGCGACGCCGACGACGTCGTAGGAGAACGGCGTGATGTCTTCGTCACCGAAGATGACCGCTGAGCCCAGTGGATCCTCACGTTCGGTCAGGGCCATCCGATAGGACTGGACCTGATTCTCGTTCATGTAGACCACGGGCTCGAAGCGATCCGATCGCAGGTACTTGTTCGGCATCGTCTGGATCGCCTCGTTGAAGAGGCTGGTGTCGACCGGCTGTGCGTTGCCGTTGGCGTCCGTATGGTCGTAGGTGTTCGTGTCAGTCGAGGTCGAGAGGATCTTCAGCCAGCCATCGTTCTGGTTGAGGAACGCGTCCGCATCGGACTCGTCACCGTTGATCGCGAGGTCCTGCGTGTCGACCGCGAACTGTCGGGCCAGCATGTCCAGGACGATCTCGTCGACGTTGTCGAGCGTATCGTCGACGGACTCCCGCGAGAGGTCGTACGCGAGGGTGCCCTTCTCGACGTCGAGGCTGACCGCATCGGTGTTGACCACGCCTTGGCCGTCGTTCCCAGAGTTCTCGGCCGAGCCCCGGCGCATCCGCTCACCGACGCTGATCCGCGGCAGGTCCATCTGCGGCCGCGGGAGGTCCTCCGTGCGAGCGCCCTGGAGCATGGCCGCCGAGTCGACGACCTTCTGGTACCACTCCTCGAAGAGGTCCCGCGGCAGGACGCCGCCGGCCATGTCCGTCGTGTCGAGTTTCTCGAGTGCCTTTTCGTTCTGCGTGCGGGTGGAACTGATCGTCATTGGTGGTTACCTCCCTGCCTTCCGCGGGTCCAGCGTGAAGCCGGTGCCCTTCTCGCTCTCTTCGTTCTCGACCTTCCCGATTTGCTGCGAGTTGGTGCCGGTCTGCTTCGAGATCGTGTCGATACGATCGGCGTTTTTCTCCTGCTGGTCTTTGAGGTCCTTCGCCCACACCGGGGCGTCCTCCCAGGCGTCTTTCTCCTCGCCCTCGTCGTCGGTAGTGGCGATCTCGTCGATTCGCTTGCTGTTCTCCTCCTGATTGTCCCGCAGGTCTTTGGCCCACTCGGGGGCATCTTCCCACGGATCATCATTGTCACTCATGGTCGTGTTGTCGTCCGGCGTCTCGCCGCCGGCAGCGGATTCGAAAGGCGGTCCAGTCGTTCCCGCGCTCTCTTCGTCTTCGTCCTCCTCGTCATCGTTGTCGGGGTTGGGCCACTCGCGAGCGCTGTGTTCGGAGAGATCGAAGCCGACGTCGTCGCGATCGGTGAACCGGGTCATGCCGTGATCGACGCCGGCGTCCTCGAGGACGTCCAGCGAGGCGTCGATCGTCGCGAACAGCGAGTTGCGGTTTGCCGTCGAGAGTGTGCGACCCTCTTTATTGCTCTCACGGTCGCGATCGCGGCCGCGATCCGGGGCCTCGGACGTCTTCGCCTCGGTGTCGTCATCGGACCCGGAACCAGATCCAGAAAGGGCCGAGAGAAACGCTTTGCCAGCCCGGGCGAACATCGACTGCTTGCCCGGTTCGGCCGATCCCTCGGTCTCGACCGCGTCGTTCAGTAGCTCCCAGAGGCGCTCGGCTTCGGCTTCGGAGTGGCCGCGTTCGAGGGCTTCGTCGATGAAGCCGTCGCGATCGCCGAGGTAGTCACCGAGACGCTTCTCGGTGTCGGCCTTCGTGTCGAGGATCTGGGCGTCAGGCACCGCGGGGATATCAACCGCCGAGACCTCGCGGATGATCCCGTCGACGAGCTCCCAGACGAGCGCCTCGTCGTCGATCGCGTCGGGGACGGCGACGTCGTCGACCGCGTCGGCGTCCTGCTCGAACGGGCCATCCCAGTCGACCTGGATGGCCCCGATCGAGTACCCCTCGAGGATTCCGTCTGTGATGACCGACCAGAGATCGTCGTTGTTGATCGCCCACTCCTGGACCCACGCGCCAGCAGGGGCCTCGGTCCCGCCGATTTCCTCGGCTTCGTCGAGGACCTCGTTGCGCTCGAGGGCCATCCAGTCGTCCGGCCAGACGGCGTGCATGACGCCGCCGCCAGCCTGGCCGGCCTCGACGAACGCCTCGAACTGGTCGGCGAACTCGCGGATGGTCTCCTCGCGAGCGAAGTCGTTCTGGAGGTCGACCTTGTCCGGCACCATCACGATGCCGGCCGCGATCTGCTCGTCGTCGTCCTTCGCGACGAACTCGACGTCCTTACGGAAGGCCGACCCTCCGGCTTTGCTTACTGGAGGCACGCGTCAGTCCTCCGCGTCATCGTCGTCGGCGTCCGCGTCGGCGTCCTCGAGTTTCCGGGCTCGACCGGTGGAGAGGACGCCACGCTTCTCGCCGCGCTCCTGGTTCTTGTTGGTCATGGTCAGAACGTGCGCCCGGTCGAGCCTCGCGCAGGGGAGTCGGGTCGCTCCCTGGGTCATCGGCGTTCGCGATCGGCGATCGCGTCACATCGGGATATCGTCGGGTTCCTCGCCGGGATCGGGTGCCGGCCCCTCCGGCAGCCTGGAATGGAAGTTCGTGATCTCGATGTACGGATACTCGAGGCGGATCGAGTCGTAGTGGTAGCTCCCGTGACTCGAGGCGCTCGTGAGCGCCGACCACTCCGTCGCCGGGACGTCGACGTAGGCGTAGAGGCTGCTCTGGCCCTCATCACGCTGGAACGAGAGGTAGAGCTCCTGCTCGTCAAAATCGTACAGGCCCTCATCAAGGTTCGACGAGTCGAACTGCATCGTCTCGATCTCTTTCGTCGCGAGGTCGGCCTCAACGTCGGCCCAGTCGCGCTCGCCGATCTTGTTGTCCTCCGGCGGGAGCTGGTCCTCAAGCGGTGGTTCGTCTTCAGGTTCGCTGGCACTGTTGCCAAGGTTGATGAGTAGCGTGTCGCCATCGATGGGATGATCCTCTGGGAGCGGGTCCCAGCCGGCTGCCTCTCGAGCTTCGTCTACCGTGACGGCCTGTCCTGCGGCGTCGACGCGGTTACGGGCGACACGAGCGTTCTTCTCCGGCCGGTCGGCGCCGCGAAGCTCGAATTGGATCGTCCAGTCGTCGACGCCGAGGGCAGTCTGGTGGAGGATGTGATACAGCCGGGCCTCGAACTTTGCCTGTTCGGGAGCGACGACGTCTTCGGCGAACTCTCGGACCTGCTCTTTCGAGTTCGATCGGTTCGACGTCGACGTGACGTTGATGAGGATCGGCGGAACCTCGTGGACCTTCGCGATCTCGTGCTCGTTACGCTCGCGGAACGCCTGGAACTCCATGTCGAGATCCTCACGCGAGCCGACCGGGACGAGTTCGATTTCAATGTCGGTGCCGTCCTCGCCAGTGAGATCACGCTCTTGCTGGAACTCCTCGACCTCGAGGATCGCCGTCCGATACCTGGTTCCTTTGAGGTTGTCCATCAACTCCCGGAGTTCGTCCTTCGAGTCCTCAGTGAGCGTGCCGCCTGTGACCTTGACGACGTAGTAGGGGATGCCGAGGTGCTCGAAGGTGTCGTGGTTCCATTCCTTCGCCGCCTGATCGGCCCCCATCGTCTGCATGGCCGCGACCCAGTCGGGGATGCCGTAGTACAGTGAGAGTGGCGACGGGTTTGGGATGAATATGAGTTCGTTCGCTGGGGCGTTCGGAAGTTCCTCAGCGCTGCTGGCAACTTGGCCAGTCTCCTTGTCGACGAAGATCGGTTCGCGGTCGTCGTCTTCGCCCTGGTCGCGGTACCGATCGCCTGCCTCGCCGAAGTATCGACGTCGACCCTGTCGGACCTGGACGTAGCCGTGACCGCTCTGGATAACCTCCTTTTCCTCGCCGTCTTCGGTCTCGATCGTGGTGGTCGTCTTCCGCACCCGGACTGTCGTCGCAGGGACGTGCGCCAGTCCGATCGGCGTACCATCGCCCTCGACGAGAATCTCGAGTGCGGCCCAGCCGATGCCGTGGTAGTCCTGACGGGCGAGTTCGAGTACCTCTTCCGGCGTCGAGGCGGCCGTCCCTTCGGGCCCGATCTGCCAGCGCGAATCGGCGCTACGCCAGAAGGTTTCGACGGCGTCGTAGGCATCCCCGTCTGGGTCTGGATCGTCGGTCTGGGGATGGGGCACGATATCGAAACCGTAGCCGACCTCGTACCGCGATTTCTTCCGAACGCACGCTTGATGCGTTTCGTTCAACTCCTGGAAGGCCGCCAACGTCTCGGGGTTGTACGGCGGTTGGATCCCATGGCCGACATCGGTCGCGATCCGACGCTCGTCGAGTTGCGTCGTCTCGCGGGCCTTCGACATCGTCTCTCCGTTACCGAGTGTCGAG
This sequence comes from Halosolutus halophilus, assembly GCF_022869805.1. Classification (NCBI taxonomy): domain Archaea; kingdom Methanobacteriati; phylum Methanobacteriota; class Halobacteria; order Halobacteriales; family Natrialbaceae; genus Halosolutus; species Halosolutus halophilus. The sequence goes on from NZ_CP094974.1 coordinate 4,053,766, forward strand.
ACTGATAGCTCGACGCTCGTCTCCTGTGTCTCGTCCTCACTCATGGTTGTATCTCGAAATTAAAGGTAACTTACACCGCTGCCGTCGTCATCATCTTCATCCTCGGCATCGCCGGGGTCATGATCGTCGACGTCGTCGATCGCACCCATCGACTCGAGCCGGCGGAAGCCCTTCTCGGCCATGTACCAGCTGACGATTAGGTCCGGCGTGTGGCCGTGCAATTTCCCGTCACGTCGCTCGAGGGACTGCATCGCGGTGACGAAGTCCTCCGTCGGCCGGTGGCCCCGATGAAACAGGATGTAGCCATTCTCAACGAGCGTCCGCAGCCGCGGGATGCCGTTCTCCCAGCTGTGTTTCTGGCCGGACGTCGAGAGCCCAGTCACCTTCGCAGCAAGCTGTGAGTCGAACTCGATCGCGTCTTCGGCCACGTAGCTCTGCATCCCGTTGTCCTCGATCACGATCATCGCTGGGTCGTACCGACGGTCGAACTCGACGAGCTGGTTTTTCACCTGACTGGGCTGCATCCCTGCTTCGGCATGAGCATCCAGGAGGCGACGTCGACCATCACGCTGGAGCAGCCAGACCGAGAAGGCTGCGTCGTCGCCAGTCGGTGAGTTCGCCGGGTCGTGGCCGAGAATGATGGCCTCGCCCGGACCGGCGCGGTACTTCGGCGGCGGATCGCGATCGTCGATCGAACAGCCACCATCCTGAGCAGGTGCTCGAACGTCCGTCGCCTCGATCAGGTTTCCTGACGAGCCCATGATGACGAGGCAGTACTCCCGCCAGAATCGGTGATCGGACATCTGGGCGCGCTTGTTCGCGAGCCACTCGGGCCCGCGGGCCTCTGGCCAGAGGATCTGTAGCGTCTCGCCGTCGTTCCAGGGGTCGGGGACCTCAGTGTAGAGGTCCTCGTCGGGCCGACGATCTTCCCAGTCATCGTCGGCGCCGAACTGCTGGTCCCAGTAGTCGAGGATCGCGGGGTACTCATCGAACTCGTAGCCCTCGAGCGATCGGTAGTCGTTGTAGATGTCATCCGGGCGCTTTCGCGTCCCGATCATCACCGTGCGCCCACCCTCCTTGACCATCGGCACAGAGACTGCTTGGATCCAGTCGAGGACGTCCGCGGTGTCTCCGTCGCCTTTCTCTTTGATGATGTCGTCCAGGACGAGCAGGTGGGCGCGATCGCCCTCGATCCCGCCGAACAGCCAGCCCGAGTTCAGGATCGAGCCGTTGGCGAACTCTTTCGTCTCGATCGTGTCTTTCTTTCGTGGCCCATTGAGGTTCGTGAGCCACGGGTTGCGCTCGACCATCTTCCAGAACTCGGTGTCGGCTTTCTTCTTGACCGAACCCTGATTGTTCATCGCCCAGATTGCGCGGAATCCGTCCTTGTACTCGAGGGAGGCGATCAGGTACGCCAGCGTGATCGTCGTCTTCAGGCCGTCTCGGTGACAGAGAAGGACGCGGTCGCCGCCGTCGAATGACTCGAGCCAGCGCTCGTGGTGATCACCGAGGAGGTGGTACTGGTCTTCCTCCATCTCCTCGGCCATGTAGTTGCGCGTCAGCTCGTTCGCGTACGTAATCCAGTCGCCCGTTTCGAACGGGTTGAGCAGATCGCGTTTGAGCTCAGGATCGGAAACGATCTCGAGCAGTTGCTCGGCGCCGGCGTCGACGGCGTCGGGTTCGAGAAGACTACTCATCGGGATCACCCGCATCCTGCTGTTGCTGCTGTCTGATCAGTTCTCGGGCGATCTCTTTCTCATCCTCGCCGAGTTCCTGCGTGGTCGTCTGGTCGACGTCCGCGTCGACGGTCGCTTCAAGTTTCTCGGCCGGCTTCTCGATCACGCCGAATTCGCTGGCCCACTGTCGGGCCTCGCGAAGGAACCGATCGTCACCGGTTCGGAGGTACTTGAGGTAGACCTCTTTGACGACGTCTGCCGCGAATTCATCGCCACTCGCCTCGAGATCGAGTGCGTCCATCGCCGCCTGCTCGTCGGTGGTCAGCGACTGCTGCACGAAGTCGACGAATTCCGAGTAAGCGCCGTGCTTGTAGTTGGGGTTGTTCTCGCCGCGATTCTCGATCCCACCGGCGTGGTGCTTGCACGGACCCTCGGATTTGCCGTCAACACCCCAGCCAGCAGCGAGTGTGCAGTAGGAGATGTCGTCTCGTTCACGGCCATGATCGGTTGACGTCGTCCGATCCGACTTTTGGGCGGCACAGATTCGATAGTCCTTGTCGGAATCCGGATGGATGGGGTGGCCGACCTCGTCGGTGGGTGTCTCCTCCGAGATCTCGAGGGTGTTGTCTGTCATGGCGTGATCGTTACTGACCCCTGTGTCATGGCGTGTTCAACGGGGCCGGATCGATTACGACGGGATCCTCAGGACTCAGTTGAAATCCTATTCAGTAGATGAATTTTGATATGAAACAACCGTTCACTACAGGGGCGGGCTGATTACGAAACCGAAAGCAAGCCGGAATCGTCAGGAATAGTGGACAACCAGTGTGTTTCCGTCAATCTGTACTGTGTATTCGCCGATAGTAAATGAAATTGAAATGTTACCGTCAGCTGTGAGAAGTGTATCGAGTGACTCAGGATCAACGTGATCGAATAGAGTGGTATCAAGCACCGTCGACAGCTCAATGGGTTCTACGTTTTCGAGGGTAGCAATGGCATCGATGATGGCGATACTCGGTTTAGCGGTCCCCCAGTCGTATTGAGTTTGGACCGATCTACTCGTCGTGTCTATACTATCCATGATTTTTGTTGGCGGTGCACGCAGTTAAACAGAAATCCGAACATGTACGTGAATGCCGGTCTCTGCTCAGTCCTTCACTTGCACTGAACAGCAGGGGCGAAACCTATCATATACTCACGTCTCTAACAGAATTGCCCTCCGTTATTCCTTACTCCCTTCTCCCTGTGTCACCTTTCGAACGGTTGCATCGAGCACGTCGGTCACGGCGTCGACGAGGTCTCGCGTCGGGACGAACGTCACGACGAGCAAGGCCCACAGCGGGATCTGTACTGTCTGAATCGCCCAGTCCATCCCGAACGCCGCGCCGGCCGTCAGGAGGCTGGTACCCCAGAGGACAACCCGGAGTGTGCTCGTGGCCACCATCACTCGTCAGGCCTCCGCGTGTGCGTTCGCATGTTCGTCGAAGATGTGATCGAGGCCGAGATCGAACGCAGCCACAGCGACGCCGTGCTCGACATCCAGTGTTTCGCCGCGATAGTGGTCCTGCCACTGGTCTGGCCGCCAGGGATTCGCCTCTTCGTGGGCGGTAATCGCCGTCCCCTCTTCGCGAGGAAAGAGTCTGACATGGACTTGTCGGGGTTTCAGGAAGTGTGGGGCACCATGGAACGGTCGCGGGCCTTCGTAGTGTGCCCAACTTGCGATCTCCGACTTACCAGTCCAGTCTTTCGCGAGCGATGCCAGTGGGTTTGGTTCGTAGCCGGCGGCCGCAAGGTCCTTCAGGACTGCTTCGGGCCGGCGGTCGACGACGTCGACGAGTTCAGACTCGCGGACGCGAGTCTCGGCGTAGAGGTCGCTGTCCTGTCGCTGAAACAGCCGGTGGAGTAGCGGGATGACGTGCCGACGAAGCGGGTTCCAGAACCGGGTTCGGTCGTTGAAGTAGTATTCGCCGACATAGAGTCGGCCGATCACCAGAAGCGATACGATCGCGACGCCGCCGACGTAGACGACGTCATCGGGTGTGTTCTCGAACATTTTGATCAGTGCATGAAAATGGGTGCGCCGGGCCCCTTCCGGGAGGCTTGTGCCGAATCCCAGCGCAAGTTGGGGCGGCCCGTTGGAGTCTATCAGTCGGGGTGTGTCCTCCGTCCCGAAGCGATCCAGCGGGGGTGATCCCCTTCAGCCACGGTAGGTGCCAGACCGTGGCCACATGGGGGGCGCTTACTTTGGGTAAACGTTTGCACGGCCAGCCGCGATCCGTGTGCCCTCGGCAACGACGACGATCTCCTCGATCGGCTGGTTCCAGGACGGCCGCCAGCGGACTTCGTCGACGACGCCCTGGACGTCGCGACCGGCGAAGCGGACTTCGACGGGTTGGCCTTCGTCGATCGAGTGGACTGTCATGCTCGCCTCCGGGCCCGTCGGACACAGACCGTCGTCGCGGCCTCGAAGACCTCTGTATCGTAGCTGGCGAACGCCTCGAGGGACTTCAGGTGGCCGACGGCGTGTTTGAGGGTGTCTACGTCCACCGGCTCGCCGAGCTCGTGTAGTCGATCGGCCAGATTCTCTGTTCGACGGAGCGCCTCTCGCCGAGAGAGTGGATCATCATCGGCACGGCCAGCGATGGCACCGCAGTCCTCGCAGACAGTGCGGACTGGGTACCTGGCGATCGCCGTGTTGTCGACCTGTCGGGAGCCAATGCAGATCCCTTCAGGCCCGATCTCGTCATCTTCGGTCTCGTGACGTCGGATCGGCTCGGCGCGCGTCGCCTTGGGTTCGACGTCGTGGCCGGTCGACCCCCACGTGATCCGGACATGATCGCTCTTGATCCGACGGAAGCACGACGAACAGCAGTCGGGGTCCTCGAACACGTAGCGCTGGAAGATCCGATCGGGATCGTCGCGACCCTGGACTTCGCCGAGGGCGTGGGCTGTGGTGGACATGGGTGGAGGAGAGACCGTTGGCTGTCGGCCAACCCCGGACGTCATCGCTGCCTCGGACCGGGATCGTGGGCGACAAGGCCGTTGCTGTCAGTAATGGCGATTGTGAGTCTTAAATTGTGAGAAAGAAGCAGATTGTTCTACCATCTCTGTTGAACTTCTATAATATATGTATACTTTGGTAGGAAATAACCGTTCACTACATGTGCAAACTGAACGCCGGAATTTCTATCAGGTGCCGATGGTGTTCGCTGGGTCGTGCTGAATACATAGCGCGAATGTCGCACGAGATCCGGCTTAATTTGTGACAGTGAAGATTGGTCAATGTAGAGAGTTCACATAGCATTCTTTTTCAGTGGCTATGGTGAAACCCTTGGGAACTGCCAGCAATAGGTCTCTCCGTGGTCTTATTTGTAGTAGTACTGAATTAGGAGTTGAGAAAATGAGATCACAAATCGAAAGATGGGTTCTTCTTTCCGGTAATCGGTATCTCGTTGCCACCGGAATACTCCTTCTTATGACAGGGGTGGTACTAATCCCCGACCTTACTCGATTCATAATCCAAAATACAACTCCGCTAACGTATATGGCGAGTGCATTGGTTACAGGGAATGTCACGCTCATCACTGTCGTCGTGGCGATCAATCAGGTGATTCTCTCCCAAGAACTGGAATCGCCCGGCGCACTGCGAGATGAAATCGAACGAACTGCGGAGTATCGCCAGACCGCGCTTAACCAAGAGATGATCCCAACCCACCCATCGGACTTTCTTTACCAACTTCTTCAGCAGACGCGCCAACACGCGCTCTCACTTGAAGATTTTCTTCCCAAAACTACCGATGAAGTGAGTGACCCGCTCTTAACGGATCTTCCAAGCCACTGCAAACAGGTTAGCGATCAGATGGAATCGACATCTGATGATCTGTCTGCTGTAATCGTTCCAATCCTCGGCATCACCTACAGCGACTATATCCACGATTGCCATCTGCTACAGGCGAAATTCGATGAAGACGACCATGAACGGCTCCACATGACTCTTGATCGGCTCACATCAGATTTGGAGAACATCGACGTTGCTCGACAATACTTTACAACCACGTTTATGAAAGAAGAACTCGCAACGCTGTCTCAATCGCTCCTCTATATCGGCATATTTGCCATATCGGTACCCATTGCATTACTGGTTCAACTCACCACCTATACTGGATCGTCGCCCCCCACGTCTGAGTTGTTCCTTCTCAGTGTCCTTACGGTAGTGTTTGGACTGCTACCGCTTGCGGTCTTGATAGCGTTTGTCCTTCGAATCGCAACGGTCGCACAAGAGATCGCGGCGATCACGCCATTCACTTCATAACGTTCCTGAGGGACACTCGGTTCACACGTGTAGTGAACATATGGTTCATCAACCTCGGAGTGAAACAAGCGGAGTCGTCATGCTGCACTAATCCTCTGAATTCAGCAGGCATCTCCTGACATAATTCGAACAGAACATTCAACTTCTGCTGAATAGATAGCGCGAATGTGGCACGAAATCTGGCTCAATTTACGAAGGCAGTGTTTGCTCAGTACAGGTTAAGCAGGTACTGAAGAGACAATTGATCCTCTCGATAGCTGTCAAGAATAGCGTGTTAAATACGGAGAATACATGTAGCAATAGTTTTCTGTCCATATCATGGAGACAACTCGCCATTTCACAGCCACCGTTTACGTGGTAAACAATGGGGCAACAGCACTACACGAACACGAACATATCGGAAAAACGATCCCTCCAACAGGCCACGTTGATCGAGATGAACTACCTCATGAAGCTGGCCTTCGGGAAGTACGGGAAGAGACAGGACTCGATCCAACGCTTCTTGATAACACACAATCAGTTGACACTCCTGGAGGTCGGGTACTCCCGCACCCCCGCCACCAAATGCTGTACGATATAAATGTTCACGATGGGGATGTCGGACATCAGCATATCGACCACGTATACTACGCTACTGTTCCAAATCGTGACATATCCCCCGAACCTGATGAAGTAGGAGCAGATGCATGGCAATGGTATACGACAACAGAGCTACAGGAAAGTGAACTTCCTCCTAACGTAGTTCAGTTTGGAGTCGAGGCGATACGGGCAACTGAAAATTCAGCTGAGAGAAAGTAAACTCTTCTCTTTTGCTGGATTGACTAACTGGACACGGCTCTACCAACACCAACGGTAGCTGATAGAAGTAACCGCGTTAGGTTCGCATATCTACTGAACAGCCGATTCATTGGCTTCGACGTGAAACAAACGAAGTCGTCGTGCTGCACTAATCCTCTGTATTCAGCAGGCTCTCTCTGACAGATTCTCGGTAGATGATTCGGCGCGTGCAAGATACAGGGCGCAAATGTTGCCCGACATTTAGCTTAATCTGCGAAGGCGGTGATCGCTCAGTACACGTGTAGTGAACGACCTAAACACAATGGGTAGAGTCTGAAGGGGTTAGGAATTGTTTTGAGAATTTGGGTGAATGCAATGGCTCAACAAAATCGGTTCGCGGCAATTTGTTGCCAGTGCGGGAGGGTGTACGCTGCGAGAGAGCTATTGTCGGGCGACATCGGTCCAATAGGAAGATCCGAGTGTTCTTGTGGGTGTGGGGAGTTTCGAGAAATGAAGTGAGCACTGCTGTGCAGATAATTCCGGATTCTCTTCAAGTGAATAGGCTGTTGAGCTCGCAGGTCTATTGACCGACTGGTTCAGTATGAATTGCTTGGAATGAACGATGTCGGTTTGCTGCATCCATCCTCTGTATCTCGCACGCGGTTTCTGATAGCTATCGGAGAGGTAGATCATTACTTCGGTAACGCCTTCACCTGTATTGAGCGATCATCCAGAAACGACAAGGCTTACTTTAGATAGTAAACGTCTTGACGAAGATCTGTCCGGAGAGGATGGCTGTCGATGACATCGACCTTTTCGAGATTTTGGAGCGCATTGTAGACGGTCCGCTGAGTCAGCTGTGTCTCCTCAATGATCTCCTTCTGTGTGAGTGGCGCCTCGTATTCGAGGACTTTGTACACGAACTTCGCACTCGGTGGGAGGGCCTCAAGGTCCCGTCCTTGTTGCTTAGACATCGGTCTAGTCACCTCCATCGAAGTCGATCGCGACGACGCCGTCGGGATCCAGGATCGTCATATCGAGTCGGACGGCATCCGATCGGCAGATGAACGCGCTACGATCTGTGCCGTCGATGATCGAGATCATGTCGTCGAACGGCCGGAACTCCTCGTGGCCTGGCGGAACTGCCGGCCCCTCAATCTCGACCCAGCCACGCGGAATCTTGCGAGCCATCTCGATCGAGATGACGAGCGTCCCGTCGCGACGCTCGTTACCCAGCTGCTCCCAGCTGTCACGCGCCTCCAGGAGCGTCTCGATCGAGGCCGGATCTTCGACCGTCGTGACGTCGTCGTGCTCGAGGGCGTTGTCCCAGAGCTCGTAGGTGTCTTCGAAGACACTCATCGGTTCGACTCATCACCTCGGGCGCGCTTCGTGACGTCCGGAAGCGGTGGGAACTCGCGGATCCGTCGCTGTTCGTACACTCCCCAGTCGTCGTTCTTGACCGTCAGCCGTGTCCCTATCTCCGGCCGAGGCCCGGAGCTCTGTTTGAAGTAGAACGCGACGTCCTGCTCGCGACACTGTTCGAGGATCTCGCGAGCCCACGCGTGATCCATCTCCCGCCGATCGTCGGCCGCCCCACTCTCGCCGCCGACGACCGCCCAGTCGATGTGGTCCAGAGCGACCTCGCCGATCGGCTCGATCAGTGGCTCGAAGCTGACCCACTTCGTCGCGACGTCGACGTCACGTAATTGCTCGATCCGGTGGGTCGTCGACGGGAACTTACCCCCAGGGCCCGAGCCGACGGACGTCCCGAGCCAGACGTTTTCTGGCCAGCCGAGCCGCCACTCCGACGCGTGATGTGGCCGTTTCGTCAGGAAGATCCAGACGTGCTGGGGATGCTCGCGAACGCGATCGAGGACCTCTTGGACGAACTCGGGATCCACCTCGCGGTGGAACATGTCGGTCATCGAGCCGACGAAGACGCGGCCCGGTCCCTCGGGGAAGGTGTAGCCGTCGAGGTCCTCCTCGAGACGAACGCGATGCATCGTGACGTTCTCCGAGGCGTTTTCCTGCGTCCATTCGCTCTCTGTTCGCCCCTGGCGGAGTGAGAACGATTCGGCGTAGCAGTTCCAGCACTCCGGACCAGCGTGGCTACAGCCGGTGACCGGATTCCAGGTATAGTCGGCCCAGCTGATGTTCGTCGTCTGCATCAGCGATCACCCCCGTCGTTTCCCGTGGAGTTCTCAGACCCTGAGTGTCCAGTAGCCGTGCGAAGTGGTCGCTTCCTATTGAAGTTCTCTTGACAGTGATCTACACAGGATTTCTGATAGGGATTGATGGTGCTGGGTCGGGGGATACTTCTCGGGGTGATCACTTTGGGCGACCATAATCGCATTGTGGCCGTCTGCGAACGCTGTGAGGCAGTATACGCAGCGAGAGAGTCCTCGGATGGATGGATCCGCCCGATAGGATCCAAATCCTGTACCTGTGGATCCAAGACATTTCGGCCACTTCGGTGACCGGTACCGTACTCACCCAGTACAGGCACCCCCTTTCTTCGCGAACTATACTGAGAGGGCTGGTGATCAGTTCTGTCCGTGCAGGTATCGTTCCGGTCAGTCATCTCGATCACCCCGGAGCTTCTGAATCCGCTGATTCGCCAGTCCGATCACGTCCCGTTGCAGGCTCTCGCAGCGCGAGCGATTCGTTTCGATCTTTTCGAGCAGTTTCTCTGCGTCGTTGATCCCCAACCGGACATCGTCTTTGTCGTCCCTCGCACGGAACAGATCGCCGTTCGAGAGAGCGGCTGTGATCGCCCGATGGAGTTCTTCGAGTCCGTAGTGACCGTAACCCGCTGCGTGGAGCGTCTGAATGACCGACGATTGCTTCGCGAGTGGTGGCTGCCTGTGGCCGCTGTTGTAGTCGACGGCGCGGAGAACGGCCTCGTAGACCTGCTTCGTGCGTTTGCGCCGTTCTACTTCCGTCTGGTCGCGCTGTTTTTGCACCGACATGGTTACGCCCTCCCCAGGTACCGGATATGGTCGGTCTTTGGCTCGATCGCGACGCCGTCCTCCAGCATGTTGTCCATATCCGAGTGCAGCCGATCAGCGCTCCACCGATCGTCATCCTCGATCATGACCTCGATCACGCGATCGCGGGGAACACCGTCGTCATACTCGTCTTCGAGTTCGTTGATCGCACTTGCGAGCAGTTTCATCCGCTTCTTCTGGCTCGTCGACGTGCCCACCTCGACGACGTCGGCATCGTACTCGCCGTCTTCGTTCATGCCGACGTCTCGGATCGATCGGCCGGCCATCTCCGTCGCGATCCGAGCGTGGCGCTCGGTGATGACCTCCGAGAGTTCGAACTTCGCCGCAGCCTCTGCGATCCGGACCAGTGCCTCGAGGTCACGGAAAGTGACCGGGACCGGCGAGTTATCGTCGACGTCGTATAGCCGGCGGATCTCGAGGAAGCTATCCCGCAGTTGCTCTTTGACCGCTTCGCTCTCGAACGGCGGGTTCGGTTGCTGCTTCGCGACGGCGATCCACTTCCGGAAGAGGTCGGCTTCAACGATCGGCTCGACCTCGGTATCGTCCTCGTCACGATCGACATCGTCTCGCTTCGCGGCGTCACGGACGTCGAGAACGTGATCGGCCAGTTCTCGATCGTCGTCTTCGTTCGGTTTGTCTTGGACCGTGAAGATCAGGTCGAACCGCGAGAGCAGATCTGAGCGAAAATCGAACTGCTCCGGGATGGGTTCGTACTGATCGAACCGGCCGTGCTTCGGGTTGCCTGCGGCGATCACCGACGCTTTGGTCTCGAACGTCGCCCGCTCACCTGCGATCGTCGCGTTGATCTTCTGCTTCGACATTGGCTCCAGCATATAGGCCCGCGTCTCGCGGTCCATGTCGTCCAGTTCGTCGATGCAGACCGTCCCGCCGTTTGCCTTCACGAACGCGCCTGCTTTCAGCGACCACTCGCCATCGCCGAAATCGTCCTGTTCAGCTGTCACGGTGAGACCGGGCCCGGTGGCTCGCCGGCTCGTGACGCCGACAGTCCGCCAGCCGACCTCTTCGGCGCGATCGATGAGCTTCGACTTCCCGGTTCCCGGATCACCTATCAGGAAGACATTCAGTGTCGATCGGTCGGTGTCGCCGTCGTCGTACTGGATCTGGCCACCGGAAACCATCGCGAGGATGAGCGCCTTCTTCTCGAGGTCGTAGCCGAAAACCTTCGTCGAGAGTGACTGCGCACCCACGTCGAACGGATCGCCTTCGGCGCCGTTGGTGAGCTCGCGGATCCGCGTGCGCTCTTCGTTCGTGACGTCGAGATCTTGCTGATCGGTCTGCTCGATCTCGATGTGGTGGCCTTCAAGATAGGGATCGAACGTCGGCTGCTTCTTCGAGTTCTTGGTTTCCTGTTCGAAGTGGATGATCCCCGTGATCACGACGCGGTCACCGACGGTGACGTCGCCGGCGATATCGTCCTCGACGAACGCGTCGATCTTCTGGCCGGCGCCCTCAGCAAGCTCCGGCGGCACCTTGATCCGGAGTTTCTGCGCATCGACGAACTCTGATTGGTCGAAGTTCACTCTGAATGGCCCCTGGCGCTCACAGCCCTGGCACTCGTGGGGCTCCTGGAAGTCACCGCTCGACTGCGGGACGCGGGTGAGCGTGCCGCAGAGTTTGCACTCGAACGCCGCTTCCTCGATCTTCGGGTAGACATCGGATGTCTTCGTGATCTCGCCGCAAATGCCCCGGTAGTCGCTGAGGTGCTTCGACGGGGAGAACTCACCTGGGTAGAAGGTGAACTCCTCCGGGAGGTTCCCGACACGTACGTGCGCGTTCAGTTCGATGTCGATCGAGAGGTCGAACATGCGGAGCGCTTCCTCGAAGTACCGGCGCATCTGTTCCGGCTGCGAGAGATAGTCGTCCGCGACGTCAGGATCGAACTGGTAGATGTCGCGCCAGTCGATCTCGAGCGAGCGCTGTTCGTTCGGGTAGCGTTGCACCAGCTGGCCGATCGCCTCTTTGGAGTAGCGACGATAGAACTTCGTCGCGAGACGATCGGTGAGTGTTCCGCCTTCGGATTGTGGTTGTGACATGTGATCGGTCGCGTTTTCTTGCCGGAATAATTCCGAATCGGAGCGTTCCGATCGCGAACGACGGCGTCGGACGGCGTCGGATTCGGCGTACCCGGCGGTAGCGGACAGTTGCTTACAGGCAGTACTACAGACAACTTTCACTGTCTGAAAGTGGAGGTGGAATGCCTCTGTGGAATAAACGCATCTTCAGAGCACCTCCCCCGATCCCGTTTTATTCCGGGAAGAAAACGCGGCTCCTCGTTTCGCCGCTTCGGCGTTCACGGTCAGTTTCATCGGCCGGCTGCTCTCGTCGAGGTCGAAACCGGGGACGTCCTGGACGCAGTTTCCGTCGTTGTCGTAGCCCGCTGCCCGTCGGAGTAACCGGTAGCACTGACTGTTCCCGGGCTGGCCCTCGAAAACGCCCCACTTCACGTCATCGTAGGTGAGCGATGCTCTCCCGTGGCCGTCGACGGCTTTCTTGAAGGCGTGCTCTCGGACCATTCCTACCTTCCGATCCTGGGAGAGATCTCGGTAGTCGGTGTTGTCGTCTAACTCCGAGAGACGGAGTTCGAGGGCGGCGATATCATCGAGGGCTTCGTCGTGGCTCTTCCGAAGATCTGCCAGTTCCTGCTCGAGATCGTTCACCTTCGCGAGAGCACGCTGGGCAACCTGGAGGGCGTCCTCTGGACAGACGTCTGGCTCAGACATGGCGAATCACCGCGTAGCCGCCAGTACAGTCGTTGCAGACGACGAGTTCGCCACGCTCGGGGTGGCGGATGACGATGTCGGCGTCTTCGGTGCAGCCGAGGGCGCCGCAGAACGGGCCGAACCTGTCGCTCGCGGAGATCATGCCGAACACCCCCGTGTTTCCGCTGAAGACCCAGCGGTCGCTATCGCGAGATGGGGTTCATGACGCTTTTCGGAAGTATCGGAAAAGCGTGTTCCAGACGCGATTGGGTGCGTCTGGATCCTCCAACCAAGTTGGATTGTAAGGAATTTGGTATAAGCCAAGGGCCGGATTTGAACCGGCGATGGGCGGCTCTGCAGGCCGCTGCGTTCGGCCGGACTCTGCCACCTTGGCGCAGTACGTGGTTGTCACTGCGGTCGTTTAAGCATAGCGGTACGGCGCAGCCGAAGCGCCGTCCATACATGTAGAAAGCCCCGTACAGCCGTGGCTGTGCGAGGCTCGAAAGGTGAGTATGAGTGGTCGGCGGCGAACCGGATTTCCCAGAGGGTCTCCCACTCCAGTACTCGCCGGAACGCAGGCGGGCTTATCTTCCGTGTTCGGGATGGGTACGGGAGGAACCCCGCCGCTGTGGCCGCCGTAACGCCGATTCACGGAATCGAACCGTGATCATGCCAATATCGGTGGCTTCTGATGTGACCGTCATGTACGTGTAGTCCAGTTAGCGCCCGGACCCGTTCACCGCGTCACGGATCCAATGCGATAGTTATGAATGTGTGGCTTGGCCGGTTAGTGCTCGCGGGCTCAACACCTCGTTGCCTTGGTGCGTACACCCCGAGTCTATCGAACTCGTCTTCTACGAGTGGCCTCGGTGGTTCCTCTTTTCCAGGTGGGTTTCGAGCTTAGATGCGTTCAGCTCTTACCCCGTGGTGCGTAGCTGCCCGGCACGTGCTCTTTCGAACAGCCGGTACACCAGTGGCACCCATTCGTAGTTCCTCTCGTACTATACGAACGTTCCCGTCAGGAACCGTAACACCCCCAATAGATAGCAGCCGACCTGTCTCACGACGGTCTAAACCCAGCTCACGACCTCCTTTAATAGGCGAACAACCTCACCCTTGCCCGCTTCTGCACGGGCAGGATGGAGGGAACCGACATCGAGGTAGCAAGCCACCCGGTCGATATGTGCTCTTGCGGGTGACGACTCTGTTATCCCTAAGGTAGCTTTTCTGTCAGCAATTGGCCGCATCAAGCAGCCTAATTGGTTCGCTAGACCACGCTTTCGCGTCAGCGTCCGTCGTTGTGCCGGACACTGTCAGACTTCCTTATGCTCTTGCGCTCTGTCCCGGATCTCCGACCCGGGTGAGGAAATCTTGGGGCGCGCCCGATATCTTTTCAGGCGCGTACCGCCCCAGTCAAACTGCCCGGCTACCAGTGTCCTCCGCCAGGAGTGAGAGTCGCAGTCACCATCGGGTAGTATTTCAATGCTGGCTCGGTGGCCCGCTAGCGCGGGTACCTGTGTAACGCCTCCTACCTATGCTGCACAATGGCGACCACGTCTCAGTGACAGCCTGCAGTAAAGCTCTATAGGGTCTTCGCTTCCCCTTGGGGGTCTCCAGACTCCGCACTGGAACGTACAGTTCACCGGGCCCAACGTTGGGACAGTGGCGCTCTCGTTGATCCATTCATGCAAGCCGCTACTGAAGCGGCAAGGTACTACGCTACCTTAAGAGGGTCATAGTTACCCCCGCCGTTAACGGGTCCTTCGTCCCCTTGTAAGGGGTGTTCAGATACCCGCACTGGGCAGGATTCAGTGACCGTACGAGTCCTTACGGATTTGCGGTCACCTATGTTGTTACTAGACAGTCGGAGCGCCCGAGTCACTGCGACCTGCCCCTTTGCGGGGCAGGCATCCCTTATTGCGAACGTACGGGACTAACTTGCCGAATTCCCTAACGTCGGTTATTCCCGACAGACCTTGGCTTTCGCCGCCACGAGTACCTGTGTCGGATCTCGGTACGGACAGTGTGCTCGCCTTTTCACGGGCTCTAGGTTGACCTGACTTGCGCTATCCTGCCATTCGTTCGCTTCGTGCCATTACGGCTTCCACGAAGTTCGACAGTTCGACCGGGCGAAAACCCGGCTCAGGCGGCCCCAAAGCGTCGGCTTTGAGTGCACACTGGCATAGGAATATTAACCTATTTCCCTGTTGTCGTACTCGAATTGCGGTACGACTTAGGACCGGCTAACCCTCAGCTGATCAGCATTGCTGAGGAACCCTTACTCGTTCGGCCGTCGGGGTTCTAACCCGACTAACGCTGCTACTATGACCAGGATTTTCGTTACTGAACGGTCCACACGACCTCTCGGCCGTGCTTCCACCCGAACAGAACGCCAACCTACAAGATTGCGGTGTGATCCGCACTGCTAGGTCTCGGTGGTGGACTTGAGCCCCGATCATTTTCAGCGCGCCGAACCTCGGCCGGTAAGCTGTTACGCTTTTCTTAGAGGGTAGCTGCTTCTAAGCTCACCTCCCGGCTGTCTAGGGCTCGGCACCACTTTCGATCGCACTTAGTCCACACTTGGGGACCTTAACCCAGCTCTGGGTTGTCTCCCTCACGGTACACAGGCTTACCCCGCGCACCGGACTCCCCGCGTCGAACGGCGTTCGTAAGTTCGGAGTTGGACAGGGGGGCGCACTCCTCTCGGAGTGCGGTCCCCCAATCCGTCGCTCTACCTCACGAACTACCTCGGCGGAGGTCATGCTTCGACATGTTTCGGTTGGAACCAGCTGTTTCCGGACTCGATGGGCCTTTCACCCCTAGACGTAGATCACGAGAGGGTATTGTAGGACACCAACTCTAACAGGCCTCCACGTGCCTTTCGGCACGCTTCACCTTGTCCACGCCTAGATCGTCCGGTTTCGGGTAATGCCCGATTGACTCCCCGCGCTTGAACACGGCGGCCCTCGTCGTAAGACTGCGGCCATGTCGGTTTCCCTGCGCCTTCCCCGATAATCGGGTTAGACTCGTCAATCAGGCATACTCCCTGGTTCGTTTTTCAAAACGTACGACGGAACACCGGCTTCCCGAACTTCCTACAGGAGACTCGCGTCTCGGTCGTTTTGTTCGGGACCTTTCGTGCCCCGTCGCTCCATCGCCAACTGATTTCACGCCCTATTGCACCTCCCTTCTTGGGGTGCTTTTCAGCGTTCGCTCACGCTACTTGTTCGCTATCGGTCTCGAGGAGTGTTTAGTCTTCGCGGTCGATGCCCGCGGAATTCTCGAGGGATATCCAACCCCCGATACTCTGGAGCTGACTCGTCCGTTACTCGTCGACAGTACGGGACTGTCACCCTGTTTCGTGCTCTGTTCCAAGAGACTTCGTGTCGAGTTTCGCGGAGTGATCGTCAGTCCGAACACCACATTGCCCGTAAGGGCTTCGGTTTGGACTGCGTCGCGTTCATTCGCCATTACTAACGACATCGCGTTTGCTTTCTATTCCTGTCGATACTAAGATGTTTCAATTCTCGACGTTCCCCATTGCGCGAAGCAATTGCGGTGGGGATTCCCATTCGGAGATCCTGAGTTCTTCGCCTCCGTGCGGCTCCCTCAGGCTTTTCGCAGCTTGGCACGTCCTTCTTCAGCTCTCGAGCCGAGCGATCCACCAGCTGGCACAGTAGCCACGTTCATCGGATCGGCGATTGCACAATGCAATCACGTAGTGACCCGGGAACGGGTCCAGTGGACGCCTGGACTACACGTACACACGGTCTCATCCGCACGCTTGTAGACTGCAAGCGTGCATTAACCCTTCCCACCCACGCTTGCGCGGGGTGGTGCATCGGTTGTGTTCGGATTCAATCGTCGGGCCGTCTCCCACTTAAGGGATACGATCCGAGATTTCCTCCGAGACATGGACCCACAGGGATTCGAACCCTGGGCATCCTCCTTGCAAAGGAGGCACTCTACCACTGAGCTATGGGCCCACCCCTGCTGGAGTGACCAGCAGGGAGCAAGTGTTAGCCTCGACAGTTCAAAGGTGCCCGATCGGCCGTGCGTGGTCGATCGAACGTGTGGCCACAGGTTGTGGCCGCGAATCGCAAAGGTGAGCCGGGGCGTCGCCCCGGTCTCGGTCTGTGGAGGTGATCCAGCCGCAGATTCCCCTACGGCTACCTTGTTACGACTTAAGCCCCCTTGCGGAGCCCAGATTCGACCGGCGTTACGCCGGCCTCATCCGGACCCCACTCGGGTGCTTTGACGGGCGGTGTGTGCAAGGAGCAGGGACGTATTCACCGCGCCCTTCTGAGGCGCGATTACTACCGAATCCAGCTTCATGTGGGCGAGTTTCAGCCCACAATCCGAACTACGACCGAGTTTCGGAGATTAGCGCCCCCTCTCGGGGTTGCGTCCCACTGTCTCGGCCATTGTAGCCCGCGTGTCGCCCAGCACATTCGGGGCATACTGACCTACCGTTGCCCGTTCCTTCCTCCAGTTTGGCACTGGCAGTCCTCCTAATGTACC
The DNA here is from genome assembly GCF_022869805.1 of Halosolutus halophilus. Lineage (NCBI taxonomy): Archaea > Methanobacteriati > Methanobacteriota > Halobacteria > Halobacteriales > Natrialbaceae > Halosolutus > Halosolutus halophilus. The sequence continues at coordinate 4,070,780 of NZ_CP094974.1, forward strand.
CATCGACCACAAGGGTCATGCTGGCAATTAGGAGTGCGGGTCTCGCTCGTTGCCTGACTTAACAGGACGCCTCACGGTACGAGCTGACGGCGGCCATGCACCTCCTCTCAGTGGCTCCAGTAAGCTCATCAAACTGACCTTCACTGCACACTGTCGGTGCTGGTGAGATGTCCGGCGTTGAGTCCAATTAAACCGCAGGCTCCTCCGGTTGTAGTGCTCCCCCGCCAATTCCTTTAAGTTTCATCCTTGCGGACGTACTTCCCAGGCGGTCTGCTTCACGGCTTCCCTACGGCACAACACAGGCTCGTAGCCTGTGTCACACCTAGCAGACATCGTTTACAGCTCGGACTACCCGGGTATCTAATCCGGTTCGTGACCCGAGCTTTCGTCCCTCACCGTCGGATCCGTCCTCCAGAGGCGCTTTCGCCACCGGTGGTCCGTCCAGGATTACGGGATTTCACTCCTACCCCGGACGTACCCCTCTGGTCTTCCGGTCCCAAGCCAGACAGTTTCCACCGGACGCCTCTCCGTTGGGCGGAGAGATTTCCCGATGGACTTGACTGGCCAGCTACGGACGCTTTAGGCCCAATAATAGCGGTCATCACTCGTGCTGCCGGTATTACCGCGGCGGCTGGCACCGGTCTTGCCCAGCACTTATTCGTACACCACCTTACGGTGTACAAAAGCGAGGACTATATGCCCTCGCACCTGGAGTCCCCTTATCGCACTGGCGTGCAGTGTAAAGGTTTCGCGCCTGCTGCGCCCCGTAGGGCCCGGTATCTTGTCTCAGATACCGTCTCCGGGCTCTTGCTCTCACAACCCGTACCGATTACTGGCACGGTGGGCCGTTACCCCACCGTCTACCTAATCGGCCGCAGCCACATCCTACAGCGCCGGGGCGTTTCGAGCTCGTACCATTTCCAGGTAGCGAGCCGTATGCACTATTAGCCTCAGTTTCCCGAGGTTATCGTGCTCTGTAGGGTAGTTTGGCCACGTGTTACTGAGCTATCTGCTACGAGTCTAAACTCGTGCAACTAGCATGGCTAAATCGGACTCCAATAGCAATGACCTCCGGCAGGATCAACCGGAATGCTATATTACTCCCCGTGAGGGGAGGGTCTGTTGGCGGTGAATGTTGTACACACTCACACAATTTGGGTCCACACGTTCGATGACGCGATCGCGGACCGATCGGGCGTCACCGAACTGTCGAGGCTAACATCAGATCCCATCTGTACGGCGGACCGCAGGGGTGGAATCCTCATTTCCTTCGGATCTAAACGTAGGCCGTCTGGGGTACATAACCCCTTCGGACCTCGTTCGATCCGAGCGACGAGACGCCCGATGCGTCCCGCCGATCACATCACATCCGAATCCCCTCGTACACTTAAGGGCAACGGATCGATCCCGCGCCGGAAATCACAGCCGGCGGGGGAGTTCGCGATCCGATCTGAGTGCCCAGACACGTATAAGGGCAGCGGATCGTCGTAACCGGCCGCGCCGGTCACGAACACGACCCGAATCGAATGCCCGTACACGGATAAGACCGTCGGATCGAACCGACGATCGGGACGAGGGTGGATGCAGTGCCTGCCTCCGCGCTGGAATACAGCCGGAGGGAACGTGGCGGCGTGCGCCACGTCGTTCGCATTAGTTTCGAACGCCGGGTTCACATATAAGGCCGTCGAACGAGATCCGTATCGGAACCCGATACCATGGGACGGTTTTGCAGTGGTCAATCACTGGGACGACACTAATAAACGCACCAGTAGCTCGAGCCGATCGGCCCGCGACGGAATCGACGCTCAGGTACAGGAGTATCACGCGGGCGGAGGTCGGCCGGTCATTCCGCCCTCGCAGACACGGTCGGGCCGAATGAGACCCGCGCGTTCGCACTCGGGCGTGCACGCGCAAGAAGGCTTCGTGTCGAACGAGGGGAACGAGAGAAGCCGGCGTGGTCGATAGCGAGCCGAGAGCCGATCGACCCGAACCGGTTCGGGAACGGCCCGAGACACCGGCAACCGGCACTTCGCATCGATGCCGATAAACCGTGTGCGTCACAAGGGGCAGACGAATGGTCCGGGACCCGATCAGTGCGGAGTCGATGCCGTCGGCGGAAGAGATCTGCGCTGCGCTCGACGATCCCGACTGCCGTGAGATTATCCGGAATCTCGAGGAACCAATGACGGCTTCAGAGCTGACCTCCCGGTGTGACATTCCGCAATCGACGCTGTATCGTAAGCTCGAGTTGCTGACCGATGCGACGTTGCTCGAAGAATCGACCGAGATCAGGCGCGACGGCCACCACGCGAGCAAGTACGCGGTCGCGTTCGACGAGATTACGCTGGTGCTCGAGGAAGACCGATCGCTGGGGGTCCAGATCGAACGCCCCGCCCGGACGGCCGACGAGCGCCTCGCCGAACTGTGGTCGGAGGTGCGCAAGGAAACATGAGCCCACAGCCGAGCGGGACGACCGAAATCGCGCTCGCGCTAGCAGTCGTCAAAACGCTGGTGCTCGTGGTCGGTAGCGTCATCACCTTCTTCGCGTTCAAGGCCTACCGGCGCACGCGCCAGCGGGCGCTCGGCTATCTCGCAGCCGGGTTCGGTATCGTGACACTCGGCCTGGTCCTGGCGGGGATGCTCTACGAAGTCCTCGGCGTCCCCCTTCCGATGGGCGTTCTGCTGGAGAGTCTCCTCGTCCTGATCGGCTTCCTCGTGATCGCCTATTCGCTGTACGTCCAGTAGGGGAGCCCTCGTAGCCGACGTCGGCCTCGAACTCGAGCGTGACCGGTTCGGCGGGGCCGATGCCGACGACGTCCTCACTCGTATCGGACCGTCTCCGGGATCGGGGCCGTAGCGACCCGATCGACTCAGCGACTCAGCGGTTCAACGGTTCAGCGTGTGGATTGCGTGCCCGAGCGCGTTCTCGGCGGCCTCCATCACCGACTCCGACAGCGTCGGGTGAGTGTGGACCGTCGACGCGACGTCCTCGACGGTCGCGCCGAGTTCGATCGCGAGGCCGAGTTCGGCGATCAGTTCCGAGGCCTCGGGACCGACGATCTGGGCCCCGAGGACGTACCCCTCGGACTCGTCGGCGACGATCTTGACGAAGCCGTCGGTCTCGCCGGTCGTCAGCGCGCGGCCGCTGGCCCGGAACGGGAACGTCCCGACGATCGTCTCGAAGCCGGCCTCTTCGGCCTCGGACTCCGTCATCCCGACGGTGCCGATCTCGGGATCGGTGAAGATCGCGGCGGGCATCGCCTGATAGTCGATCGCCGCGGGTTCGCCGGCGATCACCTCCGCGGCGACCTGTCCCTCCATGCTGCCCTTGTGGGCGAGCATCGGTTCGCCCGCGACGTCGCCGACCGCGAAGACGTGGTCGACGTTCGTTCGCGCGCGCGAATCGGTTTCGATGAAGCCCCGATCGTCGGTCTCGACGCCGACGGCGTCGAGGTCGAGCGTGTCCGAGACGGGTTCGCGGCCGACGGCGACGAGGACTTTCTCGGCGTCGAGGTCGAGCGCCTCCGCTTCGACGGCTTCCGCCTGGCCACCATCCGTCGCGGCCTGCTCGGCGGGCTCCGCTTCGACGCGGATGCCATCGCCGTGGTCGTACCACGTCGAGGCGGTGTAGCCGAAGTGGAACTCGATCCCGATATCGTTCGCCCGCTGTTTGACTGGTCGTTTGAGATCGTCGTCGTAGCCGGGCAGGATGCCGTCGAGCATCTCGATGACCGTCACGTCGGTCCCGAGTTTGGCGAAGACGCTCGCCAGTTCCATCCCGATGTAGCCGGCACCGACGACGACCAGCGAGTCGGGGACCGAGTCGAGCGCGAGCGCCTGTTTCGAGTCGAGCACGGGTTCGTCGCCGTAGTCGAAGCCGGGAATCTCGATCGGGCGCGAACCGGTCGCGACGATCGCGTGTTCGAACTCGATGCTCTCCGAGCCCTGGCCCTCGCCGCTGTGGGAGATGCGGGCGGTGTTCTCGCCGTCGAACGTGGCCGTTCCCTCCAGCAGGTTGACGCCGTTTGCCTTGCAGAGCTTCTCGACCCCGCCCGTCAGCTGGTCGACGACGCCGTCTTTCCAGTCGACCATCTTCGCGAGGTCGACGGCGGGATCGGCGTGGATCCCCATCTCCTCGGCGTTGCCGGCCTCGTGGGCGACGTCGGTCGCGGTGATCAGCGCCTTCGAGGGGATACAGCCGTGGTTCAGACAGGTCCCGCCGTAGGCGTCCTTTTCGACGAGCGTTACGTCCAGATCGAGCTGTCCGGCGCGGATCGCGGCCACGTAGCCGGCGGGTCCGGCCCCGACGACCAGCACGTCCGTTCCGGTGGTAACGTCTCCGACGACCATCAGTTCGCCCCCGCTCTCGTACTCTTCGTAGTCGTAGTCATATTCGTAGTCGTAGGTTGGTATTCGATCACTCGAGCAATAGCAGTTCGGGGTTCTCGAGGTACTCCATCACGGTGTTCGTAAACTGTGCGCCGACCGCGCCGTCGATCAGACGGTGATCGAACGACAGCGACAGGGTCATCACCGATCGCGGTTCGATCGACTCCGTCCCGTCCTCGTCGGTCACCACGCGCGGTTTGCGCTTGATCTCGCCGATCGCGAGGATGCCCGATTCGGGATAGTTCAGGATCGGCGTGGCGTACTCGCCGCCGATCCCGCCGACGTTCGTGATCGTGAACGTCGATCCCTGCAGTTCGCCGGGGCTGATCGATCGCTCGCGGGCCTTCGTGACGAGTTCGTTCATCTCCGAGGACAGTTGCAACAGGCCCTTCCGATCGGCGTCCTCGAGGACCGGCACCATCAGTCCGACGTCGGTCGCGGTGGCGACCCCGATGTTGTAGTAGTCGCGGTAGACGACCTCCTCGTTCTCGTCGTCGATGACCGCGTTCATCTCGGGGTACTCCTTCAGCGCCGCGACGACGGCCTTCATGATGAAGGGCATGTAGGTCAGCCGGATGCCCTGGTCCTCGGCGCGGGACTTGAGCCGATCGCGAGCCTCGACGAGGGCCGTCACGTCGACCTCGTCGTGGTGGGTGACGTGGGGCGCGGTGTACTTCGACTCGACCATCGCGTCCGCGATCGTCTTGCGGACGCCGCGGAACGGTTCGCGCCGTTCGCGCTCGCCGGGTGCGAACTCCGTTCCTTTCTCGGCTTCGCCGACCGGTTCGCCGGCCTCGATCACCTCCCGATCCGCTTCTTGGGCCTGCCGCTGTGCCTCGGCGTACTCCCGGACCGCGTCGGGCGTGACGAACGCCTCGCCGTCGCGTTCCTCGTCCGTCGGGACGGCGTCGATGTCGACGCCCTCCTCCTCGGCGAGTCGACGAGTCGCGGGCGCTGCGAGCGTTCTGTCCCGATCGGCCGACTCGACCGATGTCGACCGGGCCTGGATCTGCTGACCGCCACCCGCAGTCCCGGTCGCTGCACCGCCGGACTCCGCCGTGGACGCGTCGGCGGTCGGTTCGGGTTCGGCCGTCGCGGCGGCTCCCGACTCGTCGGTCTCCGCGTCGGCCTCGACTGCCCCGCCGCTCGCTGCAGCCTCGACGTCCGCCGCGGTGATCCGACCGCCGGGACCGCTCCCCTCGATCGTCGAGAGGTCGATCCCCTCCTCGCGGGCCATCCGGCGCACGCGCGGGGGAGCGAAGACGCGATCGTCCGGCGTCTCGACCTCGCCGGTCTCGGTCCCGGTCGCGCCGGGATCGCCGGCGGGTTCGCCTTCGTCGGCGACCTCGGCTTCCTCGTCGGCGGCAGGTTCGGCCGCGGCTTCGGCCGCCTCGCCCGCCACGTCGAACGTGATGAACACCTCGCCGACGGGGATCACGTCGCCCTCCTCGTAGTGCAGTTCCCGCACGGCCCCGTTTACTGGCGCGGGTACCTCCACGAGGGCCTTGTCGGTCTCGACCTCGGCGACCGGCTGATCCTCGCTGACCTCGTCGCCCGGCGCGACGAGCCACGAGACCAGTTCGCCCTCGGCGACCCCCTCGCCGACGTCGGGGAGTTTGAACTCGCGAACCATGTTAGAACTCCACGGCGTTCCGGATGCCGTCCTCGACCCGTGCGGCCTCGGGCAGGTAGTAGTCCTCGAGCGCGTACAGCGGGAACGGCGTGTCGAAGCCGGTAATGCGCTCGATCGGCGCTTCCTGGTAGAGCAGGGCCTTCTCCTGGATCGTCGCGGTGATCTCCCCGGCCAGCCCGCCCGTCTTCGGGGCCTCGTGGACGACCGCGGCGCGACCGGTCTTCTTGAACGACTCGACGATGGTGTCCTCGTCCAGGGGCGACAGGGTTCGCAGGTCGACGACCTCGACGTCGATCTCGCCCTCGAGGTTCTCCGCCGCCTCGAGGGTCGGCCGGGTCATCGCACCCCACGTGAACACCGAGATGTCCGAGCCCTCGCGGCGAACCGCCGCCTCGCCGAGCGGCACCTCGTACGGTTCGTCCGGGACCTCCTCGCGGAAGGCGCGGTAGATGAGCTTCGGTTCGAGGAAGACCACCGGGTCCGGCGATCGGATCGCGCTCGTCAGCAGCCCCTTCGTGTCGTACGGCGTCGAGGGGATGACGACCTTGAGCCCGGGCTGGTGGACGAACATCGCCTCCGTCGACTCGGAGTGGTGTTCGGGCGCGCGGATCCCGCCGCCGTAGGGGGCCCGGACGACCAGCGGACACGTGTATCGCCCGCGCGAGCGCGTTCGCAGGCGCGCGGCGTGGGAGACGATCTGGTCGAACGCCGGGTAGATAAAGCCCAGGAACTGGATCTCGGGCACCGGCCGCATCCCGTAGGCGGCCATTCCGATCGCGGTCCCGACGATACCCGACTCGGCGAGGGGCGTGTCGATCACGCGGTTCTCGCCGAACTCGTCGTACAGCCCCTCCGTCGCGCGGAAGACGCCGCCGTTCTTCCCGACGTCCTCGCCCATGACGACGACGTCGTCGTCGCGTTCCATCTCGCTGTGCAATCCGTCGCGTACCGCCTGTACCAGGGTGAGATTTTCCGATTCTGCAGCCATGTTAGCCCTCCAGTAACGCGTCGTCGCCGTGGCGTTCGCGTACCGATTCGAACCATTCGAGCTGTTCCTGTAATCGTTTGGGCATGCCGTCGTAGACGTGCGCGAAGATTTCTTCGGGGTCGGGGCGTTCGACGGACTCCGCCTCGTCGATCGCCGCGGCGACCTCGTCGCTGATCCGCTCCTCGATCGCGTCGACGCGTTCGTCGTCCAGCAGCCCGTGGTTCCGCAGGAACATCTCCATCCGCGGGATCGGATCCTTCTGCTTCCAGCGTTCGACCTCCTCGTCGTCGCGGTAGACGGAGGGGTCGTCCGCCGTCGTGTGCGCGCCGAAGCGGTACTGGACGGCCTCGATCAGCGTCGGCCGGGTCGCACTCCCGGGAGACTCGTCCTCGACCGCGTCCGGATTCTTGGCCTTCTTGACGGCGTCGCGGGTGACCTTGTACACCGCGAGCGGATCCATCCCGTCGACCTGGACGCCCTCGAACCCGTAGGCGGTCGCCTTCTGGGCGATCGTCTCGCTGGCCGTCTGGCGTTCGCGGGGCACCGAGATGGCCCACTGGTTGTTGTTACAGAAGAACACGTTCGGCGTGTCGAAGACGCCCGCGAAGTTCAGCCCCTCGTGGAAGTCACCTTCCGAGGTCGCGCCGTCGCCGAAGTAACAGATGAACGCCTTCTCTTCGTCCCGGAGTTTCGAGGCCCAGGCCGTACCCGTGGCGTGGGGGATCTGGGTCGCGATCGGGACGGCGACGGTGAAGATGTTGGCGTCCGGGGGGATCTGGTTACCCTGCTCGTGGCCCATCCAGTACAGCAGGGTGCGTTTGAGCGACATGCCGCGAACGAGCGAGACGCCGTGCTCGCGGTAACTGGGGAAGAGCCAGTCCTCCTGATCCAGCGCGTGGGCGCTTCCGATCTGGGACCCTTCCTGACCCGACAGCGGCGGATACGTTCCCATCCGGCCCTGTCGCTGGAGGCTGACCGCTCGTTCGTCGAAGTGTCGCGCCAGGCGCATCTGCTCGTACATTTCGACGAGTTCGTCGTCGGCCAGTTCCGGCACGTCGGCACCTTCGAGGACTCGACCGGTGTCGTCGAGGATCTGTACTCGCTCTCGGGGGTCGCGCTGTATCGTACTCACGGGTTTACCCACCTGCGCATACCCAAACGAATTATCGCTCGCGTTAAAGGATTTTCGTAAATAGTTTACTATCAAAGAGATTCTTGCGACGCATACCGGGAGGTGTCCGGTGATCCGACCTCGAATCGATCGTTCGTCAGGAATCGAGGGCACCGGACGCGAGTTCTCGAAATGTTTGTGAACTAATTGTCGGAATAGTGGACGCACGGTCGCTCACCGCGGGAGTACGGATCCACAACACCGACGGAATCGTCAGCCGACGTGTGGATACGAGGGCTTACTCGCGGCCGATCGAGCGGATAACCAGCCGTTACGCCCCCGTCACCGCGTTTCGTGTCCGTGGAAACGAGTCGACTCTCGGGAGGCGCTGGGTCGAGAAGACGGAGCCCTGTATCGGTCTAACTCGGGTTCCGTGCGAACAGTATCTCCGCCGCGTGTCGGTGCGGTTCGTCACCCGAATCGTCGTCAAAAACGAAAGTTTCGACTCGCACGATCTCCCACTCCTCGTAATATTCCGCCAACTCCCCCTGGGCGTAGAAGTGCTCGTTTTCCGTCCAGTCCGGCGGCGTCGGAACCTCGGGGTGGTCAACGAACGCGAACATCGCGTGAATCCCGTCGGCAGTCGTCTCGTTTTTGAATCGGTCGAACTGGCGTTCGCGATTCTCGGGACGAATATACTGGATCGCCCCGGTCGAGTAGACCACGTCGACCGAGTCGGGGAGGGTGGCGTCGTTTGCATCGGCCTCGATCGTGCTGAGCGTCACCCCCCGACTCTCGGCGAGTCGCTCCGCCTTGGCCAGTCCGTTCGGTGAAACGTCCATCGCATACACGTTCCACCCCTGTTCGGCGAAAAACACCGCATCTCGTCCCTCTCCGGCCCCGATATCGATCGCCGTGAGCGTGTCTTCCGCGTCCGGTGCGGCTTCGACCGTTTCCCTGGCCAGTTCGTTCGGTTTCGTCCCCCAGTAGTACTCCTCACGACCGTACACGCGCTCTCGCTCATCGTATCGCATTATCCGACTTAGATCGTCCGTACAGTTGTGAGAAGCGATCGGTTCCGATCGCTACCGAACGGCTGTTGTACGCCCCGCACTGGAACCGAACGTCGACGGCGCCCCGAAACGAGACCCGCAGGGAACGTCTGCAGTCGCGGCGTTCGATCAACGACGGTGACAGGGTCGATTCGTCACTCGAGCGCCGCCGTCCGCGCCCCTCGCCGCGCCTCGTCGACCGATTTCCCCTCGCGCAGAACGGCGTCGACGAACAGTTCGCCCGCCTTGTACGACGATCGGACCATCGGGCCGCTCGCACAGTACAGGAACCCTAGCTCCTCCTCGGCGACCCGTCGCCACGTCTCGTACTTGTCCGGGTGGTCGTAGCGCTGCACCTCGAGGTGGCTTCGCGACGGGCGGAGGTACTGGCCGAGCGTGACGATGTCGACCCCTCGCTCGCGACAATCCGCGAGCGTCTGGTAGATCTCGTGGTCGTACTCGCCGTGGCCGAGCATGATGGAGGTCTTGGTGTAGGTGTCCGATTCGCGATCGACCTGCTCTAACACCGACAACGACTGCTCGTAGCCCGCGCGTCGATCGCGGACGGGGAACTGCAACCGCTCGACGGTCTCGACGTTGTGTGCGATCACGTCCGGATCGGCCTCGATGATCTTCCGCACGAGGCGCTCCTCGCCCTGGAAGTCCGGAATGAGGACTTCCACGAGGATCCCGGGGTGACGGTCCTTGATCTCCCGAATCGTCTCCGCGAAGTGACCCGCACCCTGGTCGGGCAGGTCGTCCCGATCGACGCTCGTCAGGACCACGTAGTCGAGACCGATCTCGGCGATGGCCGCGGCGACGTTCTCGGGTTCGTCGGGATCGAGCGGTTCCATGCCACCGGTCTCGACGTCACAGAAGTTACAGGCGCGCGAACAGCGATCGCCCATCAGCATGAACGTGGCCGTCCCGCCTTCGCCGTTGCCGGTCCCTGCTCCGCCCGACCAGCACTCGCCGAGGTTCGGACAGTTCGCCTCCTCGCAGACGGTGTGGAGGTTCCGCTCCCGGAGCGTTTCGCGGATGTCGGTGAACTCCCGCCCCGACGGCGGCCGCATCTTCAGCCAGTCGGGCTTGCGAGCGGTGCTCATACCGGTACGTGGCGGCCACGGAAGAAAAACCGTTGTGGTCGCGGGCCCGTTCCTGAACAGATCAAACAATAAAAATATTTATTTTACGCATTATTCTTCAGTCCGAAGAGAATGTTCGATCTCGATCGCGACGAGATCACGAGCGGGCCCATTCCGAAGACGCTCGTGATCCTGGCCGTCCCGTTGCTCGTACAGAACCTCGTCCAGGTCCTCCAGCAGGTGATCGACACGCTCTGGCTCGGTCGCCACAGCCTGGAGGGGGTCGCCGCGGTCGGGGTGACGTTCCCGGTCGTGGGACTGGTGGCCGCGGTGGCCGTCGGCGCCGGCGTCGGCACCCAGGTCCTCGTCTCCCAGCGAGTCGGCGCCGACGAACTCGCACTCGGCCGGCGGGCCGCGGTCAACGGCGCCGTCGTCGGCCTCGTCGGCGGCTCGATCGTCGGCCTCGCGGTCGGGCTGCTCGCAGGACGGATCGTCGGCGTCTTCGGGGCGTCCGCGGTCGTCACCGAGTACGCGACCGCCTACCTCGCGACGTTCGCGCTCGCGGTCCCCGTGTTGAGCGCGAGCGAGGCGATCGAGTCGAGTTTCATCGGCTGGGGCGACACCCGGGCGGCCCTGTACATCAACGCCCTGGCGATCGCGGTGAATCTCGTACTCGATCCGTTCCTGATCTTCGGCTGGTGGAAGTTCCCCGAACTCGGCGTCGCTGGAGCCGCGCTGGCGACGGGGATCGGCTACGGCGTCGGCGTCGCGCTCGGGATCGGCATGGCGCTGCGCGGCCGCGGCGGATTCGTCGTCTCGCGGACGGACTTCGAACTCCATCCCGGTGACTGTCGCGAAATCGTCGACGTCGGTTGGCCGACCGCCGGCCAGTACGTCTCGAGCCAGTCGGCGCGCGTCGGGATGGTCTGGCTGGTCGCTCTCGTCGGGGGCGCGACGGGCCTCGCCGCGTACACGATCGGGGCTCGCGTCGCGACCGTCTCGTTCGTCCCGGCGATCGGGCTCCAGCAGGCCGCCCAGAGCATGATCGGTCAGAACCTCGGGGCGGAATACCCCGCCCGGGCCCGGCGAACGACGTGGACCGGCGTCGCCATCGCGAGCGGGGCGCTCACGGTCGTCGGCGCGATCCAGTGGGCGATCCCCGGCGCGCTGTCGGCCGCGTTCGTCCCCGACGCGACGGCGGCGGAACTCGCGGTCGCCGCGGAGTACCTGCGGATCCTCGCGTACGGCTACTGGGCGATCGGCGCGACGTACCTCCTGCAGGCGGGATTCAACGGGGCGCGGCGGACGCGGACGAGTCTGATCGCCACGCTGTTGCAGTACTGGCTCGTCCGGATTCCGGTCGCCGCGGGCGCGGCGTTCCTCCTGAGCATGGGCGTGACCGGCGTCTTCTGGGGCGTCACCGTCTCGAACGTCGTCGCCGCGATCGGCCTCGGGGGCTACTACTGGTTCGAGACGACGGCCGGGATGAACGAGCGCGCCGCGGAGACCGCGGCCGCAGAGGGCGCGGGGAGAGCCGAAGCCGCGGACTGACCCATCGTCCGATCGTCTGCTCGTCCACTCGCCCGCCCGATCGTCGGTAACTGACGCGCTGCAACAGTTTTACGGCGACGAACGGAATAGCAGGGGGTTATGGCCCCGGTGACGTCGGACTGGCTTCACCTCTCGGACGACGAGGAGGTGGTCTGGGAACGCCGGCCGCACCCGATCGCGATGGGGACCGGCCTGCCGATCGGGGTCGGACTCGCGGTGCTCGGATTTCTCCTGGTCGGCTGGGGCGCGGTCGACGGGATCGACCTCCTGACCCTGTTCGGCGTGCTCCTCGTGCTTGTCGGCACCGCGCTGGTCTTCGCTCGCTATCTCGTCTGGACGAACACGCGCTACGTCATCACGTCCGACGAACTGTACAAGAAACGCGGCGTCGTCTCGCGCGACGTCACCCAGTTTCGCCTCGATCGGGTCCAGAACACCAGCCTCCAGCAGCCCCCGATCGGTCGCCTGCTGGGCTACGGCGACCTGACGGTCTACACCGCCGGCTCCGGCGAACCGGAGTTGACGTTCGAACGGGTCCCGGATCCCGATCGGGCCGCGAGCCATCTCAACGAGCAACTCGGCCAGCCGCCGGCGGACAGGGATTACACGGCCGTCTGATTTCGATCCCCGATCCGGAATCCCGCACCGATCGCCCGATCGAGAACACAAGATCCATTGCAGCCAGTATGGTCCGTACCCGACACGATGGCACAACAGTCACTGACGTCGACGGGTCGCACTCGATCGGGAACCACGAGCGTCGCGGCGAGCGCCGGGATCGGCGTACTCGCCGCCGCGATCGGCTATCTCGTCACGTACGCGCTGATCGGGAGCGAAGTCGGCGACGAGTTCGGCGACGGCGTCGCCGAGTGGAAAGCCGTCGCCTGGTACTTCTACAACGCGCACATGGTCGACGTGGAGGCACGCGGCGCGATCGGCGGGATCGGCGGGACGGATACCGTCGACTTCATCGCCCAGTCGGGCAGCACGAACGCCGAGTTGCTGTACCTGGTGCCGCCGCTCGTCCTCCTGCTCGTCGGTGCGATCCTCGCGTTCCAGTGGGACGTACGCGACGTCGGCGAGGCCGTCGTGGCCGGCGCACCGGTCACGATCGGCTACGCCGTCGTCGTGGGCCTCGGGGCGATCGTCGCCGAGTCGAGCGCCGAACGGACGTTCTTCGGGATCGAAGCGAGCGGATCGATGGCTCCCGAACTCGTGCCCGCGATCGTACTCGCCGGACTCCTCTACCCGCTCGTCTTCGCGACCGCGGGTGCCGTTCTGGTGACTATCGTACGATCCCGGTGATCGAGTTCACGAGGACCTCGCACGGCTAGCTCACGACTCGAAGGAAACGCCTTTGACCGGGCGCTTCTCGTGTCCGTATGATGGAGGTCGCCGAGGTTCTCCCCGAATTCGCCGACGCCTTCGCCTTCGAGGAGTTCAACCGGATGCAACGCGAGGCCCTGCCCGCCTTGCTCGAGAGCGAGGAGAACGTGGTCGCGAGCGCGCCGACGGCCTCGGGCAAGACCGCGCTCGCGGAACTGGCGATCTGCAAGGCGCTCGCCGACGGCGGCACCGCGCTCTTTATCGCGCCGTTGCGAGCCCTGACCAACGAGAAAGAGGACGACTGGGACCGCTTCGAGGAACTGGACTACTCCGTCTACGTCGTCACCGGCGAACGCGACCTGAACCCGCGACGCGCGCGCCACGCGGACATCCTCGTGATGACGCCCGAGAAACTCGACTCGGCGACGCGCAAACACGACTCCCGCCGGTACGACTTCGTCACCGACGTCGACGTCTGCGTCATCGACGAGGTTCACCTGCTCGACGCCGATCGGCGGGGTTCGGTCCTCGAGGTGACGATCTCTCGCCTCCGGCGGCTCTGCGATCCCCGGATCGTCGCGCTGTCGGCGACGATGCCGAACGTGGACGACGTGGCGGCGTGGCTCGACGCCCCCGAGGAGACGACCTTCGAGTTCGGCGACGAGTACCGCCCCGTCGACCTCAACGCGGGTGTCAGGACCTACACGCACGGCGAGAACACCTTTGCCGACAAGTACCGGCGGCTCTACAGGGCGCTCGACCTCGCGGAGCCACACCTCCGCGAGGACGGCCAGACGCTCGTGTTCGTCTCCTCGCGACAGGACACTGTGCAGGCGGCCAAGAAAGCCAGAGACGAGATCGCCGAGCGCGACCTCGCGATCGGCCCGCGCGGCGACTACGACTTTCACGCCGAGTCCAAGGCGGCGCTCGAGAACGACACGCTCCGGAAGTCCGTCCTCGACGGGGTCGCGTTCCACCACGCGGGCCTCTCGAAGAACGATCGCGACCTCGTCGAGGAGTGGTTCAAGGAGGGCCGCATCGAACTGTTGTTCTCGACCTCGACGCTCGCGTGGGGCGTCAACCTCCCCGCGCGCTGCGTCGTGATTCGCGACACGAAGATCCACGATCCGCTCGAGGGCGAGGTCGACATGAGCCCGCTGGACGTGCTCCAGATGCTCGGACGGGCAGGTCGACCGGGCTACGACGACGTCGGCTACGGCTGGGTCGTCTGCGATACGGCAGAGGCCGACAAGTACCGCCGTCTGCTCCGGGACGGCAAGGAGATCGAGTCCCGCCTCGCGGAGAGTCTCGAGACCCACCTGAATGCGGAAATCGCGATGGGAACCATCACCGACCTCGAGGACGTGATGGACTGGCTCGAGACGACCTTCTACTACGTCCGCGGCCAGTCCAGGCCCGACGAGTACGAGTTCCCGAACCTCCGCGGACGCGTGCGTGACTGTCTCGAGGACCTCGTCGATCGCGGCTTCGTCGAGATGGACGACGCCGACCTCTCGATCGAGGCCACGGCGCGGGGGATGCTGGCCTCGAAGTATTACCTGCGCCTCGAGACGGCGGCCCGGTTCGCCGAACTGTGCAATCGAGTCGCGGACGGGGACGCGAAACTCCGGACCGGAGACGTCCTCGAGGCGGTCGCGGCTGCCCAGGAGTTCGACTCCGTCTCCGCCCGCCAGTCCGAACGCGACGCGATCAACGCGGTGCTCGTCGGCCGTGACACCGGAGACCTCGACGCTGGCGATCGGAAGGTGCTCGCGATTCTCCGGAGTGCGGCCAACGGCTCGATCCCCTCGGAACTGCGCAGCGACGCGTGGGTGATCCGCCAGAACGCGACGCGACTCGTCTCGGCGCTCGGCGCGTTCCTCGATCGGTTCGCGGGCCCGCACGCGGCGAACCTCGCCCGGCGGACCGAGGCGCGCATCGAGAACGGCGTCGCCGAAGACGCGGTCGGCCTGGTGGCGATCGACGGCGTCGCGTCGGGTCGGGCGAGCAAACTCTCGAAAGAGGGGCTGTCGACCCCCGGCGACGTCGTGGCCGCGGGCGTCGAGGGACTCGTCGACGCCGGCCTCTCGGAAGGGGTTGCCGAAGGCGTCATCGAGGGTGCGCAGTCGCTCCCTGCGATCGAACTCGAGTGGGGCCAGTTCCCCGACGCGATCGGAATCGGCGAGAACGAGGTCTGCGAGGTGACGGTCCGGAACGTCGGCGAACCCGCCCGGGCCGGGATCCGCGTGACGGTCAACGACCGGGGGAGCGACGCTCCCTCGAACCGATCGGGAACCGACGGTCCCGATGACGGGGTCGAGATGACGAGTACGAACACCTACCTTCGAGACGCTGAAACGGTCCCCATCGGCGTCTTCGGGGCCGACGCGGACGAACTCGAGTTTACGGTGAGCGTCGCCTTCCCCGAGGAGCCTCTCCTCCCGATCGAGGAGACGCGAACGGTCCGGGTCGAGTGAGTCGGCCGACCGCCGTCCCGATCGGAACCGAACGTGAACAATTTTGTCGTCCGTCTTCGTACGTCCGAACCGGGTGCGAAAATGGAACGGAACGTCGGCGGTATCGATCGGATCGGGCGCATCGTCATCGGTGTGGTGGTCGCAATCGCCGGGATCGCTGCACTCGCAGGCTACTGGGCCGTCGGAGCCGTCATCGGTATACTGGCGCTCGTCGTCGGCGGCATCCTCTTCGTGACCGGAACGACCCAGAAGTGTCCCATCAACGAGGCCGCCGGAATCGACACGACCGAGGACTGACGGGGCCGCCGGAATCCAACACGACCGAGGATCCCGCCTCACTCGGCCAGCCGAAGTACTTCTTCGCGGAGTGTCGCCGCGTCGTCGACGACGACGTCCGCCGGTGAGAGATCGATGTCACCGTGGGCGTCGATCCGGTAGGCGACGACCGTCGTCCCCGCTCGCGCGGCCGCTTCGACGCCGTTTTCGGAGTCTTCGACGACGACGCACTCCTCGGCTGGCACCCCGACCTCGGCGGCGGCGTACTCGAAGACGTCGGGCGCGGGTTTGCTCGCAGCGTCGATCTCGTCGGCGCTGATGACCTCGTCGAACTCGCCCGCGAGGTCGAACCGATCGATCACCAGTCCGATCCAGTCGTGGGGCGACGAGGAGACGAGTGCGGTGGAGACGCCGCGGTCGTCCAGGGTCTCGAGCAGATCGTGGAGGCCGTCGAGCGACTCGACGCGCTCGGTGTAGAGCGACTCTGCGGTGGCTTCGAACCGATCGATCCAGTCCTCGCGAGAGATGGCCGTCTCGTACTCGTCGTCGAGGTAGTCGTAGATTTCGCGGAAGTTCATCCCGCTCACTTCGGCGAGATCGACGTCCGCGTCCGGAACAGCCGTCGGAAGCAGTTCCTCGCGTTCGAACTCGACCCAGTAGTCCTCGCTGTCGACGAGGACGCCGTCCATATCGAACAACACGGCAGTCATGTGGTCACGACTATTCTCCGCGATCGGATAGCCGTTAGGTCGGCGGCACGCGACGATTCGATCTGCGGTCGGTCCTCCCTACGGGCGACCCTATCCGAAGATCTCGCCGCGGCGCTCGTGCTCCATCTCTCGTTCGACGTCGCTGGCCACGTCCTCGCCGAACTCCCGCTCGAGGAGCCACAGCGCCAGGTCGATCCCGGCGGTGACGCCGCCTGCAGTGAGCACGTCGCCGTCGTCCACGACCCGCGCGTCGACCACGTTCGTCGCGTGCGCTTCGAGGTCGTCGACGGCAACCTGGTGTGTCGTCGCCGGCCGGCCGTCGAGGAGATTCGCCTCCGCGAGGATCATCGCGCCGGTACAGACCGAGGCGACGGTCGCCCCGTCCGCGTAGCGCTCGTCGACGACGTCCGGCAGGACGCCGTCATCGACGATGGCCCGGACGCCCTCGTTCGCAGTCGTCCACCCGCCGCCCGGCACGATCAGCAGGTCCGGGTCCCCGAGCGTGCCGTCCGGTTCCACCCGCAGTTCGTGGCTCGCCGTCACGAGGGCGGTCTCCTCGAGCGTGACCAGTCGGGTCTCGATCGACGCGCCGGCGTGCGCGCCGTTCTCGAGGACCTCGTAGGGACCGATCGCGTCGAGTTCGTCGAAGCCGTCGAACAGCACGATTTCGGCGTCGATCTCTGTCATAGTGAGCGTGTGAATCGATCGGACCAAGGATATTGTGCCTGCTGGAACCGGTCGATCGGCGACCGGGTCTCCGCGACGTCGTCAGTCGACACGGTCCGGGACGACGTCCACGAGCGCGTCGCGAAGTTCGCCGGTCCCGGCACCGACGAACCAGGTATCCCCGCTCGCCGTCCGGAGGCCGCTCTCCGCCGCGAACAGTTCCCCGAGCAGTTGCTCTTCCCGATCGGGCCGGTAGCAGACGATACCGTCCAGTCGCCCCCGGGCGAGCAGCCCCCAGTGAACCGTCGGACTCCAGCTCTCGAGGCGGCGCTTGCAGCGGTCCTCGATGGCGCGATTGATCGTCTCGGAAACCGACCGCCGGTCGGGCTGGCGTTTCACGTCGTGGCCGATGACCGAAACCACCGTCGCGGTCGAGGGTCCGACGTCGGTTTCGGCGTCGCTATCGACCCTGACGGGGTGGCCGTTGTACCTGACGCCCTCGTCTCGCCGTCCCACGTACAGGTCGTCGAGCAACGGGACGTAGACGATCCCGAGTACTGGGTCGCCGTCGGCGAGCACCGTCACCGCCGAGGCGAACGACGGGAGTCCCGACTCGAAGTTGTTCGTGCCGTCGAGCGGATCGACGAGCCACTCGCAGGCCCCGCTCCCCTCGTGGTAGCCGGACTCTTCCGCGCGGATCGGGTGCTCCGGGAACCGCGACCTGACGACGTCCAGCATGCGGCGTTCCGCACCCGTGTCCGCGCTCGATTTCACGTCGTGTTCGCGGCGGTCGACGTCCGTCCCCCCGGCTCGATAGGTGTCGCGCAAGTACCGCCCGCCTGCAGTACAGGCCTCGATCGCGACCGACTCGATCTCGGAGAGCGAAGCGTTCATGAGTCGGGTAGTTCGTCGATCCTCCGACTTGAGTGTTGTCCTCTCCGACAGGTAGGATTCGTATCATTCTTCGGGCAACCTGTCTTTGACCGGGTATGGACGAGAAACAGCGACAGGTCGCCGACTTCGTCGAGGCGCACGGACTCGAAACGCCCCCCGCGTACCGGCTCCTCGATCTCGTCTCGGAGGTCGGCGAGCTCGCGAAAGACGCGAACGAGTCGACCGGTTACGGGACGACCCCCGAGACCGTCGCGATCGAATCGGACGAGATCGGCGACGCGCTGTTCGCCCTGCTGGCCGTCGCCGAGTCGCTCGATATCGACGCCGAGGAGGCACTCGAGACGGCCATAGCGAAGTACGACGCCAGAATGGACGAGGGCGGCTCTCCGGGGTCGGGGGCCTGACGGCAGGTAGCGGATACGCGCGGGATTACGGTGCCGGATCGCCGTCGACGTCGAGCACCGTCGCCGCCGCCTCGCGAACGGCGTCGAGGTCGACCGGCGGGGCGTACACCCCGAGTCGCCAGATCTCGCGTGCACAGGCGTCGAGCCCGGCGACGAGCGACGAACGCGTCTCGAGCCGACGCGGCTCCCCGTCGACGACGACCCTCGCTTTCGACTCGGGCGAGGAGGGATCGCCCGGACTGTCGAGGATCACGGCCGACGGGGCGACGCCCGCCTCGCTCGCGATCTCTCGCTCGAGGTCGCGCGTCCGATCGTACTCGATCTCGACGAACCGATCGGGGACGGCGTCGCGCCTGGCCCACAGCGCCCGCTTGTAGAGGGACCGTTCGCGGAGCCGGCGGGCCAGGTCGGCCGTCGGCTCGTGGTCGGCGAGCGTCGCGAGCAGTTCGTCGTCGGTCAGCCGCGCGAACGACTCGGGGGCGAGGACGCCGTCCGCGAGGAGGCGCTCGCTCGCCCGATCGAGCATCGAGCCGGCGATCCGCGAGACGTGGTGGCGGTAGACGGTCGCGTTCATCAGCGTCCGGGCGATCAGCGCGCTCTCGGCGGTCGCGACGTTGCCGTCGGCGAGGGCGAGTTCGCCGTCGACGATCCGGAACGCCCGCACCAGTCGCGCGTGGTCGATCGTCCCGTAGGGGACGCCGGTGTGATGGGCGTCACGCACCAGGTAGTCCATTCGATCGACGTCGAGCGCGCCGGAGACGAGGTCGCCGAGCGGACCGCGGCCGTCGACGGTCGCCGCGACGGCCGCGGGATCGAGCCCCTGCTCTTCGAGGGCCGTCCCGAGTTCCGTCTCGGCGAGCAGCCACTCGATCTCGTCGTGGTGGCGACCCAGGTGGCGCTCGATCGCGGGTTCGGTCTGGTGACCGAACGGGCCGTGACCGACGTCGTGAACCAGCGCCGCGGCCCGGAGACGATCGGCGAGCGACGACTCGAGATCGAGCTGGTCGACCGCGTTCGAGGCGAGGTGGTAGACGCCGAGGCTGTGTTCGAACCGGGTGTGGTTCGCGGAGGGATAGACGAGCTGGACGGTGCTCAACTGCCGGACGTAGCGGAGCCGCTGCATCGGCGCGGTGTCCAGCAGCGCCTCCGCGACGGGGCCGAGTTCGATGTAGTCGTGGACGCTGTCCTTGATCGTCGTCATGGGCAGTACACTCGCGAGCGGGGCCTTAGCCGCGGTGGTCTCCGGCGAGCGCAAGCACGCGGGCCGACGGCACACGGTATCGCCGACAGCTACAGCACCGAGCGATCGATCTGCTCGTAGGTGGCCTCGAGCGATCCCGAGTTGTCGATCACGACGTGGTCGCGCTCGATCGGGTCGAACGCCCGCCGGAGTTTCAGGTGTTCGTCGAACGCGGCGTCGCTGACGGATTCCGTCCGCTTTTCGATGCGTTCCCTGACGACGTCGACGTCGCAGGTCACGCGCACGAACTGCGGCGCGGCGTCCGCTTCGCGTGCAGTCGCGGCCGCCCGATCGCGAAACCGTTTCGAGCGGAACGTCGCGTCGAGGACGACGTCCGAGTCCGATTCGAGGGCGTCCCGAGCGCACGCGAGCAGTTCCTCGTAGGTCGCGACGGTCTCCTCGGGCGTGTAGCTCGGGTCCGGGAACAGCCGTTTTCGAACCTCGTCGCTGCGGTATCGTTCCGCCGGCAGCCGCTCTGCGGTGTAAGCGGACGCTGCGGATTTGCCCACCCCCGGCAGCCCACAGTAGACGATCAGCGTTGGACGGTGCACGGTCTCTCATGGCGGGGACCGGTACTAAATCGAACCGGTTCCGGAGCCCGTTCTCGCCGGTCTGCCGTGGTCACCGGAGCGCCGTCGGTACTGGAGCCGCGTCGTCACCGGAGTCCCAGCTCCCGCGCTCGTCGGCAGAACAGGTCCGAATCGGCCACGTCCGACTCGAGGGCGTCCGGATCGTACTCGAGGGTGGGTGGCTCGCGGTCGCTTTCAGGCAGGTGAACCGATAGCTCGTGCCGGCCGACGGCCGAATCGGCCGCGTCGACCACCGTCACGTCCGCGGCCGTCACCTGGACGTCGAGCGCGTCCCGGACTGCCCGGGCGAGTCGCTTCTCGGCGTGGGTGTAGCCGGGGAGGCTCCGTTTCACCGGCGCGGGCACGTCCGAGAGGTACGCTTCCGGCGCGTCGTGGAGCAAGCCCCAGCGCTGGGCGGCCCGACTGCCCCCGCGAGCCTCGACCTCGCGGCTCACGTGCACCGAGTGGCGCGCGACGCTGTAGAAGCGTATTCCCTGGCCCGTGAAGCGACTGAGATTCGACAGCGCGTGGGCGACGTCGTCCAATTCGATCGCCGCCGGATCGGGGTCGAGCGGAGTGATGGTCTCGCCCGATATCGTATCGATCGCACCGTGACCGCCGTTCGTCGCAGCGAGGAGGTTCTGTAACTCCCCCGCGACGGATTCGACCCGGCCCCGAAACTCGTGGTCGGTCCCGTCGGCCGAACGGAGTTCCTGCCGCAGCGCCCCCAGTTCGTCCTGGAGGGCACCGAGACGCCGAGAGATGGCTCCGGTGTCGTCGTCCGGATCGACCATACTGGTCGTCAGCGGAGACACTCAATAAATGTGTTCCGTCGTCGGCACCGAAAGGTCACCAGATCGATCGCCACTGGATCGCGCATTCGTCCGTGAGTTTAAGTACGAATCCGCGGCCAACGATCCCATGATCGACGACGCGATTCGCGTGCTCGCCGGCGACTGCACCGTGATCACGGACGGAACGGACCGCGAGGAGTACCGCGGTCGGGTGACGACGATCGTCAAACCGGACAACACCGTGCTGGTCCACGACGTCGACGGCTACCAGCCCGTCGCGTGGCTCACCCGCGCCGACACCGTCTCCAGCGATCGCGCAGACGGGTTCTCGCTCGTCGCGACGAAGGACACCCAGACCCTCCGGATCGCCGCTCACGAGCAGGAGGGGTTCGCCCACTACCCGAGTTCGGCCGCCGGCACCCCCGTCGGGACCTGTCCGTCGTGTGACGGCGCACTCGTTCGATCGTCCGGCGTCCACTGCGTCGGCTGTGGCGACCGCTATGGCGTTCCGTCCGACGCGATGATTCGGGACGAACGCTGTGACTGCGACTGTGGCCTCCCGCAGATGCGCGTCGAGCGCGGCCTCGCCTTCACCGTCTGCCTCGATCGGAACTGCGAGTCGCTGGACGAGGTCGTCCGCGAGGCGTTCGATCGGGAGTGGAACTGTCCCGAATCGGGCTGTGACGGCGACCTCCGGATCCTCCGCCGGGGCGGCCTGATCGCCGGCTGCGAGCACTATCCCGACTGCGACACCGGGTTCGCGATTCCCGCCGGCGTCGTCGACGGCGAGTGCGCCTGCGGCCTCCCGACGTTCGAGAGCCCCAGCGGGACCCGCTGTCTCGACGCCACCTGCGAGCGACTGGTCGAGGAATCGATCGGGGCTGCAGGTGACGACTGACTCCAGACTGGCCGGACCGCCCGACTGGAGGCCCCGACTGACCGCCGCGGGTGGGACTGAAAGGGGCTGGCGCTCCGGGAAGCCAGACGACGCAAGGACCGCAGCCGAACGAAGTGGGGTGAGGACCGCAGCGAGTCCTGCGACTGGAGCGCACCAGAGGCCTTCGAGGCGTTGGACACCGATTCGTGTGCTGAGAAACTGCGTGGGAATCGATCCGCAGCCACTTAGTGTCCGACGGCAAAGCCACTGGTATGTCACTCGAGGGGCGGTTCGACGAGGATGCCGGCGTCATCCGCGTGGGCGGCAACGCACGCCAGCGATATTACGATTCACGGGGCTACGGTTACCCGCTCGA
Source organism: Halosolutus halophilus (assembly GCF_022869805.1). NCBI lineage: Archaea > Methanobacteriati > Methanobacteriota > Halobacteria > Halobacteriales > Natrialbaceae > Halosolutus > Halosolutus halophilus. The sequence continues at coordinate 4,093,198 of NZ_CP094974.1, forward strand.
GGGCAACGAAATCGCCCTCGCGCCCGTCGAAGCGGCCCACCTGCTCTTTCGCGGCGATCTCGAGGGGGTCGTCGCCGACGGCGATCGGCTGGACTTCCGGTCGTTCGTCGCCCGCGAACCCGGGACGGACTTCGGCGTTCGCTTTCTGGTCTACGCGGATCTGCGATCGCGGGGGTTCTACCTCTCGCCGGCGGCGGAGCCGTGGGTCGACGATCCGCCGGACGCCGACTTCGCCGTCTTCCCGCGCGGGAAAGGACCGGCCGACGGCGACGTGGAGTACCCGCTGCAGGTGATCGGCGAACGGACCGACGTGCCCGCAAGCGCACTCTCGGCGGGCGTCCTCGCCGTCGTCGACGAGGAGAGCGAGATCACCTACTTCCAGGTGGACCGCCGTGAGCCCGCGGGGTCCTCCGCGACGTTGCTCCCCGAGGGCTGCGGGGCCGACCTGCTCGCCGATCGCGTCGTCGTCTGGGAGCCGCCGCTGGAACTGTACGAGGAGACCTTCTACGGCCAGCCGCTGGAGGGGCGGGAGTACGATCGACCCACGCTCCAGTGTTCGCTGCTCGAGGCGGCCTACCTCGCCGAGCGCGGGGCGATCGATCTCGACCCGGCGACGGTGCGCGATCGGGGCCGCGAGGTCGAGGGCGAACGGTTCGAGCGCCGCCTTCGCGTCTACACCGCCCTCCGCGAGCGCGGCGTCGTTCCCAAGACGGGGTACAAGTTCGGCGCGGACTTCCGGACCTACGCGAACGTGGACTCGGTCGATAACCTGGGCCACTCCGAGTTGCTGATCCGGGTCCACCCCGACGGTGACGTCTTCGAGCCCCGAGATCTGGCACTGGACGTCCGCCTCGCTCACGGCGTCCGCAAGACGATGGTATTCGCGCTCGTCGACGAGGACGGCGGGATCGACTGGTGGTCGGTAGAGCGGCTGACGCCCTGATCGAATCGTACTCGGGGCGTTCGTCGGCGGGATCGATCCCGCGGAGACGATGGGGCGAGCGGAACCATGAAAACCCCATCGGACCAGTATCGTCTCATGCAACTCGAGGTAATCGGTGTCGGTGGTGCGGGCTGCCGGATCACCGAAGCGATCCGGGCCGCGGAGCCAGCGACGCAGTCGTTTCTCACGGACGCGTTCGCGTTCGATACCGACGAACCCGATCTGCAACGTGCGGTCATTCCCGAGTCGCATCGCCACCAGTACGGACAGGGGACCGGACTCGACGACACGACCGGCCTCGAAGGGAACCTCGAACGGGGGTTCGAGATGGGCCCGGCGGCCGCCGAGGAACTGCTCGAGGTGCTTGACCGCGGGACGCCGGCGGCTGCCGACGCGTTTCTCGTCACGGTCGGCCTCGGCGGCGTGACGGGCGGCATAACCGCGCCAGCGCTCATCTCCGCACTCCAGCGGCGGTACGACGCGCCGGTGTACGCCCTCGCGACGCTACCGGCCGATCGGGAGTTCGATCCCGACGCCGACGCGTCCGGATCCGGATCCCACGTGAGGACGACGCCGGGAGCCGAACAGCCATCGCGGCCGAACGCGCCATCGAACGCGATCCGGACGCTCGAGCGACTGGACGGACTCGCGAACGCGATCATCCTGTTCGACAACGACGCGTGGCTCCGTCCCGGCGAGACGCTCGCCGACGCTCGCGATCGGTGCAACCGGGAACTGGCGACGCGGATCGCGTCCGTGTTCGCCGGCGGTGGCGCCGGGTCGGACGGGACAGTTACTCAGAACGTCGTGGACGCGAGCGACGTCAATCGGATCGTCGGCAACGAGTCGGCCATCGTCACGCTCGGCTACGGCGAGCAGGACGTCGAAACGGGCGGCTCGCGGTTCGGCCTCGGACTCGTCTCGTCGGAACCGGACGTCGAGACGACCAAGGCGGTCAGCGCCATCGAGACCGTCGTCCGCAAGGGGATCCGCGGCAAACTCACCCTCGAGTGTGAGCCCGAAAGCGCCGAACGCGCGTTACTGATCGTCGGCGGCCCGCCGGCGTGGCTCGACCGGCAGGCGATCGCCGAGGGGCGGCGCACGCTCCAGTCGATCGTCGGCGGCAACGGCGTCCTCGGCGGCGACGCGCCGCGACCCGACGGCGAGTCGGTCTTCGTCGCCGTCGTCCTCGCCGACGTCGACGCCGATCGGCTCGCGTCGTTACGGGCAGTAGCCGACCGGAACGCGTAATTTCGCGGCCGAGCGGCGACCTGCTCGTAGAATCGCTTCCCGAGTGCGATCCGATCGGTTCAGGGGTCACTCGGCCGACCCGGACGGCTCGTCGCCCGGAATCGGGGCGCCTTCGTGCTCGAGCAGCCGCCGTTTCAGGGCCAGTCCGCCGGCGTAGCCGGTGAGCGACTCCGCGCCGACCACGCGGTGACAGGGGACGACGACGGGAAGCGGGTTCCGACCGCAGGCCTGCCCGACGGCGACCGGGGCCGTCTCGAGGTCCGCCGCGAGGTCGCCGTAGGTTCGCGTCTCGCCGGGCGGGATGCGCGCCATCGCGCGCATCACGGTTCCCGTGAAGTCGTCGGGGTACTCGATCGCGAGGTCGAACGCCCTTCGCTCGCCGGCCTCGTACTCCCGTAGTTGCTCGCGGACGGCGGCCGGCGCTTCGGCGATCCGCGACTCGTCGACGTCCAGTTCGGCATCGAATATGCGAACGCGCATCGACGATCGTTCGTCGCGGGGGCGCTTGAGGATTCCCGCTCCCCACGACGGATCGGAACCGCGGGCGAAGGCGAAGGCTTTTGCGCTCCGGCGCGCCAAAACCGTGGTAATGACCGGAGACGACCCACTCGAGGAGTCCGAGTCAGGGGAACCGATGACCGACGGCGGAGCTGCAGGTGCCGACGACGTCGCCCTCGATCCGTGGGGTTCCTCGAGCGTCTCCGACTACCGCAAACTCTTCGAGGAGTTCGGCATCGAGGAGTTCGACGAGGTTCTCGAGGAGGTGCCGAACCCGCACTACCTGATGCGACGGGGCGTGATCTTCGGCCACCGGGACTATCGACCCGTCGCGAGAGCCCTACAGAACGACGAGCCCGCCGCCGTCCTCTCGGGCTTTATGCCCACCGGGGATCCGCACATCGGCCACAAACTCGTCTTCGACGAGATCATCTGGCACCAGCAACAGGGGGCCGACGCCTACGCGCTGATCGCCGACCTCGAGGCCAACTCCGCCCGCGGGATGAGCTGGAACGAGATCGACGAGCACGCCCGCGACTACCTGCTCTCCCTGCTCGCGCTCGGCTTCGACCCCGAGGAGGGCACGCTCTACCGCCAGTCGACCAATCGCGAGCTACAGGACCTGGCCTTCGAACTCGGTGCGGAGGCCAACTTCTCGGAACTCGAGTCGATCTACGGCTTCGACGGCGAGACCGACGTCTCACACATGCAGTCGGTCGTCACGCAGATGGCCGACATCCTCTATCCGCAACTCGACGAGCCCAAACCCACGGTGATCCCCGTCGGACCGGACCAGGATCCCCACGTCCGACTGGCTCGCGACCTCGCCGAGCGGATGCGCTTCTTCAAGGTGAGCGAGGCCTACGCGAGCTTCGAGCTCGAACCCGAGGAGCGCGCGCTGGTCGCCGACGTCTACGAGCGACTCGACCCCGCGGCGTTCGACGACGACACCCTGCGCTGCGTCCACGTCGCCGAGGCGATCGAGGAGACGCCCCTCGAGGAACTCGACATCGGTGCGGACGTTCTGGGGTCGGTCCTGACGAAACTCGAAGAAGCCGGCATGGAGCCGATCCGGCCCCGGACCCGCTTCTTCGATCGCCGGGCGACCGACGAGGCGTTCGACGCGCTCGTCGACGCGATCGAGGGCGAGAAGCGCGTCTACGAGAGCCACGTCGACGCGTTCGAACTGGACGCGGCGGAGGCGGAGGAACTCGCCCGCGAGGTCGAAGTCGAGAACGACGGCTACGGGTTCCGTCCGCCGTCCTCGATCTACCACCGGTTCATGACCGGGCTCACGGGCGGGAAGATGTCCTCGTCGATCCCGGCGAGCCACATCTCGCTGCTGGACGATCCCGAAGACGGCTACGACAAGGTCAAGGCGGCGACGACCGGCGGCCGCGAAACCGCCGAAGAGCAACGCGAGAAAGGGGGCCGCGCCGACGAGTGTCCCGTCTACGAACTGTACGCCTACCTGCTGTCCGGCGACGACGACGAGTTCGCGAAACGCGTCTACGACGAGTGCGTCGGCGGCGAGCGGCTCTGTGGCGACTGCAAGGAACAGGCCGCCCAGCTGATGCGGGAGTTCCTCGAAGAGCACCAGGAGAAACGCGAGGAGGTCGAGGAGCTACTCGAGGACGCGGACGTCGAACTCGAGTCGCCGCGCGCGAGGTAGCAGGCGAGAACGGCCCGAGCGATCGGACGAGAATGGAACGAGAGACGCGACCGAAGCGGATCAGTACCGACCGATCTCGTCGCCGAGTTCGTCGTTGAGGTACGACCCGATCGCGCCGCCGCCTATCGCGAACACGACGACGTAGAGCGGGCCGAACAGCACTGATTCGGGGAAGAATCCCGCGACGATTCCGTTAGTGACGACCAGGCCGACCGCCACCACGGCGGCCGCGATCGCGCCAGCGTACGCGCCAGCAACGGCGCCCTCCTTGAGGTCGGACCCCTCGAGATAGCCCGAAAAGAGGCCGCCGAACAGCGGCGCGAACGAGACGAGCGAGAGCAGAAACAGCGCGAGGAGACCACCGACCAGCCCGTTGACGACCGTCGGCCGCCGATCGGGGACGGCGGTCGGGTGTTCGTCACTGGGATCGTCAGTGCGGTGGTCGTCACTGGGATCGTCAGTGCGGTGGTCGTCACTGGGATCGGGAGCGGGATGATCGGAGTCGTCGTGGTCGTCGACGGAGCGATCGGTGGTGTGATCGTCCGTGGAGTCGGAGTCGACGTCCGATTCGGTGCTTTCCATGCGCGTCCCCTCTCACGACAGCGGGAGAAACCTTCCGGTTCGAGAGTACTTGACGTCGCGGCGACCAGATCGGGGTGGTGGACCACCGCAACGCTTTTGCTCCGGCCGGAACACGACTCGCGTATGGCACCCGAACCCCACGTTCGTGCCGGCGTCGCCCGCACACCACAGCGTACGCGCCCAGGGTTCGGCTTCTTCTTCGCCCGGTGATCGAGGCGGTGGACCCGCGCACCCCACACCGGGCGCGCGCGGCGAAACCGACCGGGAGACGATCGCGGACCGGGCAGTATCGGAACCGCTAACTGACCGACACGCAGCCATACGAACAAGCGAATGCAACTTCCCGAACCACAGGTCGCGGTCCTCGAGGCCGCGAGCGCAGACGAGGCAACGTCCGTCGACGCCCTCGCTGCGGCGACCGAGCTCCCTCCGGAGACCGTCACCGGGGCGGTCTTCGAACTGGAAGACGAGGGGCTGGTCGCCGTCGACGAGCGAGTCGACGAAACGATCGCACTGACCGACGAAGGCGCAGCGTACGCAGACTCACAACTGCCGGAGATCCGGCTGTACGAGGCCGCACTCGAGGCCGGTGCCGACGCCGATCCCGTCTCGATGGGGCGGGTCATCGGCGCGTCCGGACTCGAGGGCGACGGCGTCGACATCGCGCTCTCGAACTACGCCCGGAAGGGGTACGGCGCGATCGACAGCGGCGAACTCACCGCCGACCCCGACGCCGACCCCGCAGCGGACGCCGAGGCGAACGCGCTCGACGCGCTCGCCGACGCGGGCGAAGCCCCGATCGATACCGTCGACGTGGATTCGGACACGCTCGACCAGCTCGAACGCCGCGGCCTGCTCGTTCGATCGGAGACGACGATCCGCGAGGCGACGCTCACCGAACGGGCCATCACGGAACTGATGGCCGGCATCGAGACCGCGGAGACGGTCGGCCAGGTCACCCCGGAACTGCTCACGAGCGGCGAGTGGACGGACGTGGAGTTCGCCGAGTACAACGTCGAGGCCGACGCCGAGCGGTTCGAGGGCGGCCGGGTCCACATCCTCCGCCAGACGGCCGAACGCGTCAAGGACGTCCTCGTCGGCATGGGGTTCCAGGAGATGGAGGGGCCACACGTCGACGCGGACTTCTGGATCAACGACTGCCTGTTCATGCCCCAGGACCACCCCGCGCGGACCCACTGGGATCGGTTCGCCCTCGAACAGCCCACGCACATCGACGAGTTGCCCGCGGACCTCGTCGATCGGGTGGAGCGAGCCCACCGGGAGGGCGTCGGCGACGACGGCGAGGGGTACCACTCGCCGTGGGACGAAGACTTCGCGCGAGCGCTCGCGCTACGCGGGCACACGACCTCGCTCTCGACGCGGTACCTCTCGGGCGAGCAGATCGGCGAGATCGAGCCGCCCGCGCGGTTCTTCAGCGTCGAGAAGGTCTACCGGAACGACACGCTCGACCCGACCCACCTGCTGGAGTTCTTCCAGATCGAGGGGTGGGTGATGGCCGAGGACCTCTCGGTTCGGGACCTGATGGGCACCTTCGAGGAGTTCTACGCCCAGTTCGGGATCACGGACATCGAGTTCAAGCCCCACTACAATCCCTACACGGAGCCGAGCTTCGAACTGTTCGGCACGCATCCCACGACGGGCGAACTCGTCGAGATCGGGAACTCGGGAATCTTCCGCGAGGAGATGCTCGAACCGCTCGGCGTGGAGTGCGACGTGATGGCCTGGGGACTGGCCCTCGAGCGCCTGCTCATGCTGATGTACGGCTTCGAGGACATCCGGGACATCCACGGGACGCTGTGTGACCTCGAACTGCTGCGGGATACGGAGGTGACCTACTGATGCCAACCGTCGACATCGACCCCGACGAACTGCGCGACCTGACCGGCCGCGAGGACAAGAGCGACGACGAACTGAAAGACGACCTGTTCGGCCTCGGCCTGGAGTTCGAGGGGCGCACCGAGGACGGCGCGTTCGAACTCGAGTTCGCGCCCGATCGACTCGATCGGCTCTCCGTCGAGGGCGTGGCCCGGTCGATGCGCTACCACTACGGCGACGCCCGCGGCGTCCACGTCCCCTCGACGAACGCGGCGGAGTGGACGATCGAGGTCGACGAATCCGTCCCGGACGAGCGACCGTACGTGACGGGTGCGGTGATCCGCGACATCGACCTCGACGAGGACGGGCTGGACTCCCTGATCCAGTTGCAGGAGAAACTCCACGCGACGATGGGGCGCAAGCGCGCGAAGGGCGCGATCGGAATCCACGATCTGACGATGCTGAAAGGGGCCTCGGCGACCGACGGGAACCCGACCATCCAGTACGTCGGCATCGAGCCCGAAGAAGACACGTTCGTCCCGCTCGACGCGGATCGGGAGATGACGCCGGCACAGGTGCTAGAAGAGCACCAGACCGGGAAAACGTACGCCGATCTCGTGAGCGAGTACGATCGCTACCCCGCGATCTACGACGATCTCGGACTGTTCTCGTTCCCGCCGGTGATCAACGGCCGCCGGACGGAGGTCTCGACCGACTCCCGCGACCTGTTCGTCGAGATGACCGGCACCGACCAGTGGACGATCGACAAGATGTGCACCATCGTCTGCTACGCGCTCGCGGCCCGCGGGGCGACGATCGAGGACGTTCGCGTCGAGTATCCCGATAGCGAGTCCGCGAACGCGGACTCGGAGGGGAGCCGAACGCAGTCCGGCGGACGCGAGTTAGTGCGGCCGGACCTCTCGACGAAGACCAAGACCGTCGCCCACGATCGCATCGAGACCATCCTCGGGATCGACCTCGATCCCGACGAGGTGATCGATCTGGCGGAGCGATCGGGCCTGGAGGCCGAACGGGACGACGGTAGCGACGGCGGCCTCGGCTACGAAGTGACGATCCCGCCGTACCGCGTCGACGTGCTCCACCCGCTGGACGTCATCGACGACCTCGGCCGGGCCTACGGCTTCAACGAACTCGAACCGAAGTACCCCGACGTCGGGACCGTCGGCGGCCGCCACGAGCGGTCCCGACTCGAAGACGCCGCCCGCACGCAACTCGTCGGCCTCGGCTTCGAGGACCTGTTGAACTTCCACATGATCAGCGCGGACGAGAACTACGATCGACTCGAGATTTCGCCCGGCGACGACGTCTACGGGGCCGGCGACCCCGCGACGATCAAGGAACCCTACAGCGAGGATTACACCATGCTGCGGACGTGGGTGCTCCCCTCGCTGCTGATGGTGCTGGAGAACAACACCCACCGGGCCTACCCGCAGGACCTCGCGGAGATCGGCTTCACCGCCGAGGTCGACGATCGGGAGAACACCGGGGTCGCCGAGGGGCGGCACGTGAGCGCGGTCCTCGCGAGCCACGACGCCGGCTACGAAGACGCCAAGGCGCGCCTGCAGGCGCTCGCCAGGAACTTCGACGTGGACCTCGAGACGCCCGCGACCGACCACCCGGCCTTCATTTCGGGTCGAACCGCGTCGATCGTCGTCGACGGCGAGGACGTGGGACTCATCGGTGAGGTCCACCCGAAGGTGCTCGTCGAACACGACCTCGAGGTGCCGGTCGCGGCGTTCGAGTTCGATCTCGAGGCGCTGCGCTGACCGGCAGCCGATCGATCGGACGCGAGTTTCGGATTCGACCGGCGGTCACTATTCGCTGTACAGTACCGCGAGCGAGTGAAACGTACGAGCGGCTCTATTTGATCCAGATTTTTGCGCTGAGCGAGGGCCGCTTTGCGTCCCTCGAGCCGGCGAACGGGCGCGAAGCACCCGTGAGCAGAGAGCGGGTCGCTCGCGGAGCGAGCGAATCCCGAAGCGTAAAAAGGTGAGTTCTAGAACTCGTGTTCGACGTCTTCCTCGTCGGCCTTCTGGATGATGATTTTGCCGTCTCGGACCCGGACGAAGACCTCGTCGCCGATATCCATGCCCGCGACTGCGAGTTCGTCCTCGTGGAGGTTCAGGTGCACGTTGTGATAGTTTCCGTCTTCGTCTTTCGCACCGCTTGGACTCAGCTTCTTTTTCCGTACCATCGCGGGATTCTATGACGAACTTCGCCGTAGGATGTACTTAAGTGTTTTCGACGGCGCGACGACCGCATTCGTTTTATGGAGACCGATCGCTCGGGGAACGAGCGAGATCGATCGGACTGAGAAGTGAACGAGGCCCCGCTCTGCGGAGTTACTGCGGAGAACTGGTGGGTCGTATCCACTTAAAGATACCGGCGCAGTCGGCCGGTTTTGGGGGATATCTTTATGTCGGACCGTGTGCTGAATTGGCATGGAGGCGAAACCATGGTACGTGAAGACGGTAAACGAAACTTTGCACTGCGCGAGTCGGACGGCGAAGAGTCGAGCGTCTTTTCCGGAAACACACCACGACAGGCCGCCCTCAAGGCGGCCCGGCGACTCGAACCCGGTTCCAGCGAATCGGCCGCCGAACGGGTCGAACTCCGGCTGCGGGAGAAGGGCACGGACAAGGTACACATCTACGACGGCTGGGCGTGGGAAGAAACCGCGCCCGACGACAAGCCAGACTGGATGCCAAACGAGATCACGGAGGCTAACGTCTCGAAGAAGGGGATCGAACACCTGGACGAGTAACGGGCAGTGACGGCGCTTTCTCCCGATCGGCAGCCTCTCTCGAAACGACTGGCAAGTGAGGCGGCGACGCGTACCTGTCCTCACACCGAGCGACGGCTCCACGCGGAATCGAACCGCGATCGATCGGATCTCCGCCGCCAGTGACGCCGTGACGCGACCTCGAGCGCGAACAGGTCAACGACTCGACGGTCTTTTGCCCCCGTCCCTGCTACCCACACCCGATGACTGTAGTCACGCTTGGCCCCGAAGGGACCTACTCACACCGGGCGGCGAGTGCGCTCGCCGACCGGGACGCGATCGACTTCCGCCAGTCGGTGACCGCGATCGTCGACGCCGTCGCGAGCGAGGAACACGATCGGGGCGTGATCCCGATCGAAAACAGCATCGAGGGCAGCGTCACGGAAAGCCTGGACGCCCTCGCCGAGTACGACGTCGCCGTCGTCCGGGAGATTGTCACCCCGATTCGCCACGCCCTGCTCGCCCAGGGGCCCGAATTCGACACGATCGCGAGCCACTCCCAGGCGCTGGCCCAGTGTCGAACCTACCTCGAACGGGAGTACCCCGACGCCACGCTAGAAGCCGTCGCCAGTACCGCCCAGGGCGTCGAGTACGCCCGCGAGGACCACTCCGTGGCGGGGATCGGCCACCCGGCGAACGCGGAGAACGGAACCACCCTCGAGGTGCTGGCCGAGGACATCCAGGATCAGGACTCGAACGCGACCCGCTTCTTCGCGCTCGCACCCGCAGAGGAACGATCGAAGGGCGGCGGCAAGACCTCGCTGGTCGTCTATCCGAACGCGAACTACCCCGGACTCCTGCTCGAACTCCTCGAACCGTTCGCCGACCGGGACATCAACCTGACCCGCGTCGAATCGCGACCCAGCGGCCAGCGACTGGGCGATTACGTGTTCCACATCGACATCGAAGCGGGGCTGTACGAGGCCCGGACGAACGAGGCGATCGCGGACATCGAAGCGATCGCCGAAAACGGCTGGGTGCGGAAACTCGGTTCCTACGATACGGAACACGTCGTCGAATAAAGAACAGAGCGGTCGAACGACGGGAAATCCCGCTTCGAACGTCTCGAAAGGACTTCGAACACCACGAAAGCAGGCGGGGCTTTCGTGGCAGCCTGACGGGTACAGGTTGGGTAGTCCACCAGGTACCGGGTTACCACAAACAGTTTTCCGCGTCCACGCGGGAGGGACGCGTATGGCACTCGAGGAAGGCGCGGCGACACCGCCCGTGACGGCACCGAACCAGGACGGCGAGGTGATCGAACTGGCGTTCGAGGAGCCGACGGTGCTGTACTTCTACCCGAAGGACGACACGCCGGGCTGTACGATCGAGGCGAACCAGTTCCAGCGTGAACGCGAAACCTACCGCGACGCCGGCGTGGAGGTGTACGGCGTCTCGACGGACGACGTCGGCTCCCACCAGTCGTTCTGCGAGTCCGAGGGACTCGAGTTCGACCTGCTGGCCGATCCCGACGGCGAAATCGCCGACGCGTTCGACGTCGAACTGCGAGACGGGCGGACCGCGCGGACGACCTTCGTCCTCGCCGACGGCGAGGTCAAGGCGGTCTACGAGGGCGTCGATCCCGACGGACACGCACGCGACGTGCTCATGGACGCACTCGAGGACGGACTCGTCACCCTGCCGGAATAACCGATCGCGAGAACCGTCGTTCTGTTGTCCAGTCGCGGGCAGAATTTATCCCACTCGAGGGCGTACCGGGAGGTATGCGAGGAAATCCGTTCGACGAAATCGAAGAGATGCTCGACCGCGTCAGTCGACAGGTAGAGGAGGGAATGACCAGCGGCGGCCTCCAGGTCCCGGGCTCCGTCCCGGTCGATGTCGCCGACACCGACGAGGAGTACGTCGTGACGGCGGACCTGCCCGGCTACGATACCGAGGACATCGACCTGACGCTCTCGGACGGAACGCTACGGCTCGAGGCGAATCGAACCGACGAGGAAGAGTACGCGGAGGGACGATACCTCCGGCGCGAACGGACCCACGCGTCGGCGAGTCGACGGATCCGGCTCCCCGAACCGGTCGAGGAGGACGCGGTGTCGGCCGGCTACGAGGACGGGGTGCTGACGGTTCGACTGCCGAAGGTCGGCGGCGGCGAGCACTCGAAAGCGATCGACATCGAGTGACACGGGCCCGAAGCCGGACGGTGCTCGGTTATCGTCCCGAAAGGAGCCGTTCGATCGCGTGTGCAGCGTCTTCGAACGCGTTGACGTCCATACTGTCGGTCGTGAGGAGGACGCCGGCGTTCCCGACGAGTTTTCTGACCACGAAGCCGTCGTCGTGGAACCGGACGGTGAACTCGTACGTGCCGATGCCCCTGTCGCCGTCCGCGATCGAGAGCGCCGAGCGAACCGGCGCTTCCGCGAAGCCGACCAGTTCGAAATCGACGAGCTGTGATTTGACGTCGCGGCTGTCCGTGGTCGAGTCGTAGAGGTCCTGGCGGACGTACAGGACGTCGAACTCCGACGGGGTGAAGTAGACGACCGATCGGAGCGTATCGCCGAGACTCGTCCGGGACGTGCTGACGAGGTTGTCAGCCAGGTCGTCGGCGATATCGGTGGTGAACGATGCAGGAGTCATGTGAGCGGGAATAGGTTTCCGAAGATATCAACTGTACCGGTGGCGCGCACTGATCGCCGCTACCGCGGATCGGCGTCCGGATCGACGGCTGGGCTCTCCGGTTCGAATCGAACGCGCGACGATCGGTTCGCGCCCCGATGTGGTAGTGCTTTTACCCCATCCCGCACAATGAGCGGCTATGAACTACGACCCGCAGGAACTCGAGGCCGAGTGGCGCGATCGCTGGGCCGAGTCGGGTCAGTACGAAGCTGATCCCGACCAGCGAGCGGACGCGACGTTCGTGACGGTGCCGTACCCGTATCCGAGCGGCGGCATGCACATCGGACACGCCCGCACGTACACCGTCCCGGACGTGTACGCCCGGTACCGCCGCCAACAGGGCGACAACGTCCTCTTCCCGATCGCCTGGCACGTCACCGGCACGCCGATCATCGGCGCCGTCGAACGGCTCAAGAAAGGCGAGGAGGACCAGCTGTCGGTCCTGCGGGACACCTACAACGTCCCGGAAGACACCCTCGCGGACCTCGAGACCCCGATGGGCTTCGCCCGGCATTTCATCGAAGAACACTACAAGCAGGGGATGAAGCAACTCGGGCTGTCGATCGACTGGCGCCGCGAGTTCACCACGAACGACGAGCGTTACTCGAAGTTCATCACCTGGCAGTACGAGACGCTCAAAGAGCGCGGACTGCTCGAGAAGGGGCTGCACCCGGTCAACTACTGTACGAACGAAGAGCAACCGGTCACGACCCACGACCTGCTCGAGGGGGAGGACGCCGAGTATCAGGAGTACACCCTGATCAAGTTCACCGACGACGACGGGACGGTCTATCCGATGGCGACGCTCCGACCGGAAACCGTTCGCGGGGTGACGAACGCGTACGTCGATCCCGAGGCCGAGTACGCCCGGGCGATCGTCGACGGCGAGGGGTGGATCGTGTCCGCGGAGGCGACGGAGAAGTTCGACTTGCAGGCCCGCGACGTCGAGGTCGAGGAGACGTTCGCTGGAGCCGATCTGGTCGGGAAACGCGTCACCAACCCAGTTACGGACGAAGAGATCCTCGTCACTCCCGCCGAGTTCGTCGACACCGACAGCGCGACCGGCGTCGTGATGTCCGTTCCCGCTCACTCGCCGGACGACTGGGTCGCCCTCCAGGACGCCAAGGATCGCGCCGACGAGTTGACCGGGTACGGTATCGATCCGGAGGCCGTGCGCGCGATCGAACCGCGGGCGATCCTGACGATCGAGGGGTACGGCGAGTTCCCCGCGAAAGAGGCCGTCGAGGAACACGGCGTCGAATCGCAGCACGATCCGGCCCTCGAGGAGGCCACGCAACAGCTCTACAACCGGGAGTTCCACCAGGGCGAACTCGTCGACGAGTACGGCGAGTTCGCCGGGGCGGTGATCGAGGACGTCCGCGACGACCTCAACGCGCACTACCAGCAACAGGGGGCCTTCGATGCGATGTACGACTTCGCCGAGGAGGTCATCTGTCGCTGCGGCGGCGACGTCGAGGTCTCCGAACAGGAGACGTGGTTCCTGCGGTACAACGACGACGACTGGCGGGAGAAAGCTCGCCGAGCCGTGGCCAACCTGGACGCGATCCCGGAGAACACCCGCGAGCAGTACGAGCACACGATCGGCTGGCTCGAGGAGTGGCCCTGTATCCGAAACTACGGACTCGGAACGCGGCTCCCGTGGGACGACGACTTCGTCATCGAGCCGCTGTCGGACTCGACGATCTACATGGCGTACTACACGTTCGCCCACCGGCTCGAGGACGTTCCGCCGGAGGAGATGGACCGCGAGTTCTTCGACACGCTGTTCTACGGCGAAGGCGCGGTCGACGAGCCGAACGAACGCGCCCTCGACCTCCGCGAGGAGTGGGACTACTGGTACCCGGTCGATTACCGGTGTTCCGCGAACGACCTGATCTCGAATCACCTCACGTTCTTCCTCTATCACCACGCGGAGCTGTTCGGGGAGGAGAAGTGGCCACAGGGAATCACGAGCCTGGGGATGGGGCTGCTCGAGGGCCAGAAGATGAGTTCCTCGAAGGGCCACGTCGTCCTCCCCGACGAGGCCATCGAGGAATACGGGGCCGACACCGTCCGGTTCTTCCTGCTGAATAGCTCCGAGCCGTGGCAAGACTTCGACTGGCGGGCCGAGGAGGTCGGCTCGACGCGGGACCAGCTCGAGCGGTTATGGAACCGCGCGATCGAGACGATCGAGGCGCCGGCGGGTGAGCGCGACCTCGAGCGCCCCGATCGGTGGCTGCTCGCCAAGCTCCAGGAGACGGTCCGCGACGTGACGGAATCGATGGAGCGGTTCGAGACGCGATCGGCCAGCCAGACCGCCTTCTACCGGTTCGAGGAACACCTCAAGTGGTACCGTCGCCGGGCCGACCTCGATCGTCCCGGGGCGCGCTGGACGCTGCGGACCGTCCTCGAGACGCGGCTGCGCCTGCTCGCGCCGTTCGTTCCGTTCCTGGCGAACGAACTCCACGAACGACTGACCGGCGAGCCCGCGGAGGACGTCCCGTGGCCGGAGCCGGTACCGGGGTTCGACGATCCGACCGTCGTCGCCGAAGAGGACCTGATCGAAGACGTCCTCGAGGACGTCCGCGATATCGTCGAGGTGACCGACACCGATCCCGAGACGATCCGGCTCTACGTCGCCGCCGACTGGAAGCGGGACGTCCTCGACACCGTAATCGACGTCGGTCCGAACCAGGGGCAGGTTATGGGCGAAGTGATGGGAGACGACGACCTGCGCGAGAAGGGCGACGCCGTCAACCGCCTCGTCGGCGACCTCGTCTCGTTCGTCCGCGAGCGCGACGACGAGACCGTAGAGACGCTGGCCGCGATCGACGAGCGAAGCGTCTACGAGGAAGCGACCGACTTCCTCGCCCGCGAGTTCGACGCGGACGTCGAGATTTACGCCGAGGACGGCGCTCCCGTCGACCCCGACGACAAGGCGGGGCAGGCCCAGCCGTTGCGGCCGGCGATCCACCTCGAGTAGCCGCGTCGCCGCGGTCCGCTTCGACCGCCGACCCGGGCGGGCCGTTCGACGCGAATGGGAAGGTATAGGGTGCCGACGGGCACATCGATAGCTACGAATGAGCGACGCGGGATACGACCACGCGGCGGTCGAACGGCGCTGGCAGGAGGCGTGGGACGAGGCGAACGTCTACCGGACGCCCGACGACGTCGACGACCCGACGTACGTCCTCGGGATGTACCCGTACCCGTCGGGCAAACTCCACATGGGCCACGTCCGCAACTACACGATTACGGACGCCTACGCCCGCTACCGCCGGATGCGCGGCGACGAGGTGCTCCACCCGATGGGGTGGGACGCGTTCGGCCTTCCCGCGGAGAACGCGGCCAAAGAGCGCGACACGAACCCGCGAGACTGGACGTTCGACTGCATCGAAACGATGCGCGAGCAGATGGACGCGATGGGCTTTGGCTACGACTGGGAGCGCGAGATCACCACCTGCAAACCCGAGTACTACCGGTGGAACCAGTGGCTCTTCTCGCGGTTCCAGGACGAGGGGCTGGTCGAACGCCGCGACGCCGAGGTCAACTGGTGTCCCGAGTGTGAAACCGTCCTCGCCGACGAACAGGTCGAAGGCGAAGGCGAACTCTGCTGGCGCTGCGAGACGCCGGTCGAACAGCGCGAACTCGAACAGTGGTTCCTGAAGATCACCGAGTACGCGGACGAGTTGCTGGAGGCGATCGACGACCTCGAGGGGTGGCCGAACTCGGTGCGCCAGATGCAGCGCAACTGGATCGGCCGCCAGTACGGGACGGAACTCGAGTTCCGTATCGAAGGATACGGGTCGGTCCAGGCCTTCACCACCCGCGTCGACACCATCTACGGCGCGACGTTCTTCGCGCTCGCGCCCGATCACCCGATCAGCGAGGAACTCGCGGCACAGGACGAGGAGATCCGCCACTTCATCGAACACGAGGCCGATCCCGAGGGCGACGAACCGAACGGGATCGAGACGGATCTGACCGCCACGAATCCCGCGACGGGCGACGAACTCCCCGTCTTCGTCGCCGACTTCGTCCTCTCGGACGTCGGGACCGGCGCGCTGATGGGCGTTCCCGGTCACGACGATCGGGACCACGCCTTCGCACGGAAGATGGGCGTCGACATCGAGCCAGTCATCGCGCCGGAACCCGACGACTGGGACGGCGAGACGATCCCCGACGCACCTGACGTGAGCGAGGGGGCCTACACCGAGGACGGCGTGCTCGTCAACTCCGGCGACTATTCGGGCTTCGACAGCGAGACGGCCCGAGATCGTCTCACCGACGCGATCGAGAGCGCCGAGGAGGCCACGCAGTACCAGCTTCGCGACTGGGGGATCTCCCGCCAGCGCTACTGGGGGACCCCGATCCCGGTCGTTCACTGCGACGACTGCGGCCCCGTCACGGTCCCCGAAGAAGACCTGCCGGTCGAACTCCCCGAGTTCATCAACACTACCGGCAACCCGCTGGACGCCGCCGAGGAGTGGAAGGAGACCACGTGTCCCGACTGTGGCGGCGAGGCCACCCGCGAGACCGACACGATGGACACCTTCGTCGACTCCTCGTGGTACTTCCTGCGGTACGTCTCGCCCGACCTCGAGGACGCCCCGTTCGATCGCGAACGGGCGAACGACTGGATGCCGGTCGACCAGTACGTCGGCGGCATCGAACACGCCGTGATGCACCTGCTGTACTCCCGGTTCTTCACGAAGGTGCTGGCCGACCACGAGGGCCTCGAGCACCGCGAGCCGTTCACGAACCTGCTCGCACAGGGGATGGTCCAACTCGAGGGCGAGAAGATGTCCAAGTCGAAAGGAAACGTCGTCTCGCCCCAGCGGATCGTCGAGGAGTACGGTGCCGACACCGCCCGGCTGTTCATGATGCAGGCGGCCCAGCCCGAGCGCGACTTCGACTGGAGCGAGGAGGGCGTCCGATCGACGAACGCCTTCCTCGGCCGCCTGAAGGAGATGGTCGAGGACTACGCCGCCGACGAACCCGACGGCGCGGACGACGCCGTCGCCAGCTACGTCGCGAGCGAGATCGACGCGACGATCGCGATCGCCACCGACGAGTACGACGACCTGACGTTCAACAAGGCGCTGCGCGAAACCCAGGAGCTGGCTCGGACGCTCCGGCAGTACGCCGAGCACGCCGAGCCCCACGCCGAGACGTTCGAGCGCGGGCTGACGGCGGTCGTCCGGCTGCTGGCGCCCGTCGCCCCGCACGTCGCCGAGGAACTGTCCGAGACGCTCGGCCACGACGAGTTCGTCGTCGACGCCGCGTGGCCGACCGCCCAGGTCGATCGCGATCGCGTCGAGAAGCGCCGCCGGCTGGTCGCGAACACCCGCGAGGACGTCCGCGACATCGTCGAGGTGGCCGGCATCGACGATCCGAAGGGGATCGACGTCGTCGTCGCCCCCGAGTGGAAGTACGACGCCCTCGAGATCGCGATCGAAAGCGACGCCGACAACCTGATCGGCGAACTCATGGGGGAGTCACACATCCGCGAACAGGGCGACGCCGCGGCCGACTACGGCCAGGGCCTCCAGGCTGAGCGCGAGGCGCTCTCGATGACCCTCGACCCGGACGAAGAGCACGCGACGCTGGAGTCGGCGGCGTGGCTGCTCGAGCGCGAGTTCGACGCGCCGGTCCGGGTCGTCCACGCCGACCAGGTCGACGATTCGGTGCTGAAAAACGCCGAACCCGGACGGCCGGCGATCGAGATCGAAGACTGAGCCGGTCACGGGCGGTTCGTGGACGCTGCCATCCCGACCGGGTGATCGACGCCGTCGTGTGAGTTCCCTATCGTTCCGATGTGGAGAATTCTCTTCTTCGCGCACGCGTCGAGCACGGTGGATCCACAGCGGAACAGACGTTCAGCGATCGCATGGACGACCGAAGCGACGGCGCGGCCGCGCGGCTGGAGACGACCGACGAAACGACGCGCGGATTCGCGGCGGACGCAACCGACGGGATCACCGTCTCGCCTGCCGCCGAAACCGGCGGTAGCACTGCCACGAACGAGCGGAAATACCCCTCTTCGAGTCGAGGGCGATCGAATTACGGTCGGTGCAGTGGCCAGAAGTGACGGCGACTACCCATCGGGAGATCGAGTTGCGTTTCTGTCGCACTGATGCTATCGTCCTCCTGTCGGGAAATTGTTCCACCCGTCATCGCGTCGCCGTCCGCCGATCGTCCCGATTCGTCACCGTCCGGAAGAGAGTCATCGGCCTCGACAGTCGTCGTAGTGCTTTATCCTGCTCCCCGTCGTACGACGGAACTCACCCCCGATCGCACGAGATGACTCTCCAACGAACACGGACGGACCCACTTCGATGGACGTTCTCGGACCGAGATGTGCCGCCGACAACACCACACGTCGCCTCGATGACCTGGCGTGACGGCCTGTTCATCCACTGGCCGGTCGACCCCGACGACGTTCGACCCCGCGTCCCCGACCAGTTGACGCTCGAGACCAGAGAGGGAGAGGCGTGGCTCAGCGTCATCCCGTTCGTGCTCACGAACGCCGGCATCCGCGGGACGCCACCGATCGCTCGGCTGGCGTTTCCCGAACTCAACGTCCGGACCTACGTCAGATACCGGGGCGATCCGGGCCTGTACTTCTTCAGTATCGACGTCGGGAGCGCATTCGTCGCGACGGTCGTTGGACGGGCGACCAGGCTCCCCGTTTACTACGCACGGATGCAGGTGAGCAGCGGGGCCAGCGGCGTCGACGAAGTCGTGTTCGCGAGCACCCGAAACGAGGGCACTCCCGACCTCGGCACACCGACAGGAGGCGAACCGCCGGCCCGCTTCTCGGCGACGTACCGCCCTGAGGGGCCCGTCTTCACCGCCGATGAGGGAACGCTCGAGTACTGGCTCTCGGAACGGCGTCGCTTCTACGCCCCGCGCGACGGCGGCACACTGACGGGCGAGATCGACCACGATCCGTGGCCGCTCCAGCCGGCCGACGTGACGATCCACGAGAACACGATGTTCGCGGCGAACGACCTGCCGAGGCCGACGGCCGAGCCCCGGGCCTACTTCTGTGACGACCACCGCATGACCGGCTCGATCCTGCGCCGACTCCGATCGGACTGATGGCGGCCGCCGATCGTCCCGTCGAACGGCGGCCGTAGTGCGGTGGCTGGGGCTGGATTGAGGTGGCTCTAGCTGAACTGAGGTAACTCTCGCTGGAGTGGAGTGGTTCTGCCAGACTGCAGTGGTTCTAGCTGGACTTCGGTGGTTCTGGCCGGTCCGCAGCGGATCGGACCGCACTACCGTGCGTCGGTATCGATCATCCCGAACGCGTATCCGGCGTCGCTCTCGCGGGCGTTCTCGTATGCCACCCGGGCGGCGGCAACGTCCTGGATCGCGAGCCCCGTCGAATCGAAG
Source organism: Halosolutus halophilus (assembly GCF_022869805.1). Classification (NCBI taxonomy): domain Archaea; kingdom Methanobacteriati; phylum Methanobacteriota; class Halobacteria; order Halobacteriales; family Natrialbaceae; genus Halosolutus; species Halosolutus halophilus. The sequence continues at coordinate 4,112,818 of NZ_CP094974.1, forward strand.
ACCGTGACGCCCGTTTCGGCGTCGCGGCCCGACAGGTCCCCCACGACCAGCTGGCCGATTTCGCCGTAGATGTCGTCGTCGGTCAGCACGCCCTCGCCGTAGGGGACGTTGACCTCGCCCGAGTGGGTACACTGCTCGTGGTCGTCGATGACGACTCTCGCGTCGAGCAGGAGGTCGTCCGCGAGTTCGTGCTTCCCCTCGGCGTCGGCCCCGATCGCGTTGACGTGCGTGTACTCGCCGACGTCCTCGCGCCCGACGATCGGCTCCTCGACGGGCGTCACCGTCGAGAGCACGTCGCAGTGGCCCGCCTCGGCGATGGAGCCGGCGCGAACGTCGAACGCGTCCCCGTAGGTGTCGACGAACCGCTGGATCCGGCCCTCGTCTTTGTCCGCGACGACGACCTCCTCGATCGGACGGACCTCGCTGATCGCCTCGAGCTGGGTGTACGACTGGACGCCAGCGCCGACGATGCCGAGGCTCGTGGCGTCGTCGACGGCGAGGTAGTCCGTGGCGACGGCGGCCGCGGCACCGGTCCGTTTCATCGTGAGCGTCGTTCCGTCGATGATCGCGAGCGGGAACGCCGTTTCGGGATCGGAGTAAATCATCGTCCCGAGGACCGTCGGGAGGCCGTGGTCTTCGGGGTTGTCCGGGTGGACGTTGACCCACTTCAGCCCGGCCGCGTCCCACTCGCCCGTGTCGAGGTAGGCGGGCATCGAACGGAAGTCCCCGTTGTACTGCGGGAGATCGATGTAGGATTTGGCCGGCATCTGTGCGTTGCCGCGTTCGTAGGCCCCGAAGGCCCGTTCGACCGCGCCGATGACATCGTCGAGTCGTGCGTGCTCGTCGGCGTCGTCGCTGTCCAGGAGAAGCGTGTTCATACTGGCGAATATTGCGGGCGACTACTTAATACGCGTGAATCGGTCGTACGGGCGCGATACCCTCATCCGAACGTTCGACTGGCTGCGAGAACGGGACTCCGAAAAACCGGCACGTGAAAAAGCACGGATGCTCCGACGGACGGTACGTGAGAAAACGGGAATTCCGACGAATCGAAACGCGAAGATAGGGGCTGTCCGGAACGGAAACGACGGCGGTTCGAGCGCCGCCGTGGTCCAACAGAGCGCGGGGCGTTCGTTCGAGGTTCACGAGAGAGGGGCTCTCTCGAACGACGGAGCGAAACGACGGGTTCGTTCGCTGTGCGGTCCGACCCTCGCTTACATCATGCCGCCCATGCCGCCGCCCATACCGCCCATGCCGCCGCCCATGCCGCCGGGGCCGCCGGCGGGCATGTCTTCGTCTTCGTCGTCGTCGGCGACGGCGAGGTCACCGGCAGCGATGACGTCGTCGATGCGCAACAGCATGACGGCCGCCTCGGTGGCGGACTCGATCGCCTGGGTCTTCACGCGCAGCGGCTCGTAGACGCCCTCGGCGTCCATGTCGATCGTGTCGCCGGTGAAGGCGTCGAGGCCGGCACCCGAGTCGCCGGCGTCGTGGGCGCTGCGCAGTTCCACGAGGGAGTCGATGGGGTCCAGCCCGGCGTTCTCGGCCAGCGTGCGGGGGATGACCTCGAGCGCGTCCGCGAAGGCCTCGACGGCCAGCTGTTCGCGGCCGCCGACGGAGTCGGCGTAGTCGCGCAGGGCCAGCGAGAGGTTGACCTCCGGAGCGCCGCCGCCCGCGACCACCTTGCCGTCCTCGAGGGTCGTCCGGACGACGCCGAGGGAGTCCTCGATCGCGCGATCGACTTCGTCGATGACGTGTTCGGTACCGCCCCGCAGGATGAGGGTGACGGCCTTGGCGTCGTCGACGTCCTCGACGAAGATGCGCTGGTCGCCGGCGATCTCCTTCTGGGCGACGCTACCGGCGAAGCCGAGGTCGTCCTCGCTCAGGTCGTCGACGTTCGAGACGGGACGAGCGCCGGTCGCGCGGGCGAGCTGGGACTGGTCGCTGGACTTGACGCGACGGACGGCGATGATTCCCTCCTGTGCGAGGTAGTGCTGGGCCATGTCGTCGATGCCGCCGTCGACGAAGACGACGTCCGCGCCGGCGTCGGCGACCTGGTCGACCATCTCGCGGAGCTGGCGTTCCTCCTGTTCGAGGAACTGCTCGAGCTGGTCGGGATCGGTGACGTTGACCTCGGCGTCGATCTCCGTCTCCTTGATCTCGAGGTCGCCGTCGACGATCGCGACGTTGGCGTCCTCGACGAAGTACGGCATGTTCTCCGAGACGCGCTCCTTGTCGACGATGACGCCCTCGACGAGTTCGGAGTTCTCGATCGAGCCGCCGACCACCTTCTCGACCTTGACGTTGTCCGTGTCGACGCCCTCGTCGTCCGCGACGGACTGGACGGCCTCGACGACGAGGCCGGCCAGCAGATCGCGGGAGCTCTCCGCGCCCTTGCCGGTCATCGCGGTGGCGGCGATCTGTTCGAGGACCTCGGTGTCGTCTTCCTCGACCTCGATCGCGATCTCTTCGAGGGCCTCGGTGGCCTCTTCGGCGGCCTGTCGGTACCCCTGGGCGAGGGTGGTCGCGTGAATGTCCTGCTCGAGGAGGTCCTCGGCCTGGCTGAGGAGTTCACCAGCGACGACGACGGCGCTGGTGGTCCCGTCGCCGACCTCGTCCTCCTGGGTCTCGGCGACTTCGACGATCATGTCTGCCGCCGGGTGGTCGATGTCCATCTCCGAGAGGAGCGTGACGCCGTCGTTCGTGACGACGACGTTGCCCGTCGAGTCGACGAGCATCTTGTCCATCCCCTTCGGACCCAGCGTGGTCCGTACGGACTCGGCGACGGCCTTCCCGGCCTGAATGTTCATCGACTGCGCGTCTTTGCCGGATGTCCGCTGGCTTTCCTCCGAGAGGACGATAAGCGGCTGGTTGCCCATCTGCTGTTGTGCCATAGTCAGCTGAAGGATTGATTGTTATTCTATATAAATGCTGCGGTATCGCACCTCTCAGATCGGTTGAATCGACCGGGGGTATGCGTTCGAACGAGACTGACCGACGGTTATTTATGAAAGGATTCCTGTGAACGCCGGTTTCGATCGGGCTTCGGGACTATCGATCGGTCTCGTCCGTGATCCGAAACAGCAGGTAGAAGATGCCGCCGAGACTCGCGAGGGCTCCGAGCATCCCCAGACCCGAGATTCCGTCCGAATCCTCGGGCCCGCCGGTTGTGTCGTCGTTCGTCTCGAGAAGCGCTTCGGGATCGATGGCGTACACTGTCTCGTCCCAGCTCCCGGCGTACACGATCCCGTTCGCCGTCGCCGGCGACGATCGAACCGTGTCCCCGGTCTCGAACGTCCACGTCACGTCGCCCTCCACGGCGTCGATCGCGTACAGGGAGTCGCCGCTGCTCACGATCACGGTCTCGTCGATCAGTGCCGGCGCGGTCAACACGGAGCCGCCGGTGTCGACGGTCCACTTCTTCTCCCCGCCCACCACGTCGAGTGCGTAGACGGTATCGCTGGAGGTGCCCGCGTAGACGGCGTCTCCGGCGACGGTGGGGGATCCGACCGAATTGTCGGCCGCGAACGTCCACACCTCGTCGCCGGTCCCGGACTCGAGGGCGTACAGCGTCTCGTCCGCGCCGCCGACGTAGACGACGCCGTCGCGAACTGCCGGGGTCGTCCCGATCGAAACGTCGGTGTCGACGGTCCACACCTCGCCGCCTTCCACGGCGTCGATCGCGTATATCGTCCCGTCACGGCTCCCGAAATACACGATCCCGGCGGCCACGACCGGCGACCCGCGCACCGAGTCACCGGTCTCGAACGCCCACACCTCGTCGCCCGTCGAGGCGTCGAGCGCGTACAGATTGTCGTCGCGGCTGCCGACGTAGACGGTCCCGTCGGCCACCGTCGGCGACGATCGGACGGCCAGCCCGGTCGAATAGGACCACCGTTCGTCGCCGCCGTCGGCGTCGATCGCGTAGACGGTGCCGTCGTTGCAGCCGACGAACACCGTCCCGTCGGCCACCGTCGGCGAGGACCCGTTCTTCGTTCCGGTTTCGAACGACCACGCTCCCTCGCCGTCCTCGGCGTCGAGCGCGTAGATGAGTCCGTCGTTACTCGGAACGTAAACGGTGCCGTCGGCGACTGCCGGTGCGGCTTCGATCACGTCACCGGTGTCGAACGTCCACACAGTGCCGTCGTCCGTCGTCTGCGCGACGGCGGCGGGGCTCGCCGTCACCGAGCCACTACCGGCGGCGAGCAGTCCACCGCCCGTAAGTCCAGCGAGAAATCGTCGTCGATCGCATTCGGTCATCGTTCTAGTACGGCACCAGTTAGTAGAAAAACATATCGTTGGTCGTGAACGTTACTCGATTCGCCCGCACGCTTCGATCGGGTGAACGGGGCCGCCGAACCAGGGCGGGACCCACGAACGTCGGTACCCGCGGCGAACGACGACGGGCACGGATTCCTGCGGGAAAGGCACGGCACTCGCAGCGATCGGCAGGGGCCAGGCATCCGCTCAGGTCGAACCGGACGAACCGGGGAATCGGTGATACTCCATCCCCTGGTGTTTCATCTCGTTGTGCTTCTCTTCGAGGAACGAGTACACCGCGCCGTGTGGCGCACCGTCCAGCAGCATCTCGGCGGCGCTGCGGACGGCGTCGACCTGCGGCGGCGTGCCGATGATCCCGAGCGTCGAGCCGTAGATGACGACCGAGGCCCCGGAGAGCTCTTCCATGAGTTCGCGAGTACGGCCACCTTCCCCGATGAGTCGGCCCTTCTGGCGCTTCATGTCGTTCTTGTTGCGCGAGGCAGCGTCGATGTCGACGACGTCGAACAGCATCATGTCGTCCTCGAGCAGCCGGAGCGCCTCCTCGGGTGCGAAGCCGCGTCCGATCGCACGGACGATCTCGGGGCCCTTGAGGGCGCGAACCGGATCACCGACGGTTTCGACGGCGACGGAGCCGTTCTCCGAGTCGATGTCGAGGCGGACTTCGGCTGCCGACTCGATTTCGCGCATCGTCTCGCCGCCCTCGCCGATGAGAACGCCGATGCGGTCCTGCGGAATCTTCACGTGCTGCATACACTGCAGTATTATCTCACCGAGGTTAAGGGCTTGGTCCGCGAGCAACGGGTGCGGGTGGCTCGCACGTCCGGGCGAGGAGTCCCCGGACCGGTGACGGCCCGACCTGACCCGCGTGTGGGCAGTCACCGGGTTAGGCGCTTACAAGGGCCACCGGATCACCCGACGGACGGCCAGCCCACCGCAGTCACCGAAACTGTCCCACACCGCTCACACGACGGCATTGCGATCGGGTGTGTACTGACGTTCAGTTGCTCCGCTCGTCGACCAGCGATCGGAACCGCACCGACTCCGAGAGCGTGTCGATGACTGCGACCGTCCGATCGTCCTCGGAACCCGGCAAGACGTGTGCGCCGGGATTGAGCACCGTCGTTCGCCCTTCTTCGAAGAGTTCGCGCTCGTGGTGGTGGCCGAAACAGACGAAATCGTACGTCTCGCCGGCAGCGATCGCGTCGACCTCCTCGCGGTGCTCGCCGTGCAGGACGGCAACGGAGAGGCCGTCGAACTCGAGGCTCGCGAACCGGCCGTGGAGTTCGCTCTCGCCGCCCAGCCCGTCGAACGCGGCCTGCAGGTTGGCGACGTCGCCGTCGTTGTTCCCGAGCACGCCGTGGAGTTCGAACTGGCCGAAGTACGGGATCATCAGCGGCGCGACGAAGTCGCCACAGTGGATGACGATCTCGACGCCCTCCGCAGCGAAGACGTCGGCGGCTCGCTCGATCGCCTCGACGTTGTCGTGCGTGTCGGAGATGACACCGATGTTCATACAGGTGTGCGCGAGGGGGATCGTAAAGAGTATTGGGCCGATCGGTCGGCCCGCTCAGCCGGCGTAGGAACTCTCGCCGACGACCTCGCGGAACTCGCCGCGACCCGTCGCGTCGGTCTCGTCGAACGACGTCACCGCGACCCGGACCCGCCTGCCGACGTCGTCGGGGTCGACGCCCTCGACGTAGAGTCGCGTATCGCCGACGTTCGCGATCCCGACGCCGTCGCCATCGTACTCGCTGACGAAGATGTTTACCTCGCTCCCGGGCACCAGGGAGGGTGTTGTCGATCGGAACGACCATCCGCGGAAGTACTTCCCGAGCAGGCTCATACCCGGGCCACCTCTTCGGATTCGCGATCGATGAGGTACTCGCGGCCGAAACCGGTGAGCGCCGCGAAGACGAACACCGCCACCAGCAGCCAGCCGTGGAAGACGAACGGAACGACGTCGACCGGATTGACCACCAGCGAGGCGTCGAACCAGTCGTACGTCTCCGGCAGGTTCTGCATCTCGGAGAAGCCCACCAGCACCCCGCCGGACCACGGGAAGATGTAGCCGAGCGCGGCCGTCTGGGCGTCCAGAATGTTCGCGCGCCGGTAGCCGTTGATGTTGAACCGCTCGCCGACCTTCGAGATGTAGGGCCCGATCGCTACCTCGGCGGCGGTGTTGATCGTGATCGTCGCGTTGATCAGCGCCGTCGAGCCGACCATCGTGAGTTCGGCGTTGCGGACGTTCGTCGCGAGGTTGTCGAGCGACCAGTCGAGCACCGCCTGGAACGCCCCGCCGCGGATCATGATCTGGGCGGCCCCGATGATGAACAACACGAGGATGGACAGCGTGAAGAAACCGGCGGCGCCCTCGACCAGGCTTCCGGTCACCGTCGGATCCTCGGAAACGATTTCGACGATCGGCAGCCCACCGAGCAGGTCCGCCGCGGGGGCGTCCGCGGGCGCCTCGAAGCGGACGATGGCGCTTGCGGGCGCGAGTCCGAGGACGAGGTTCGCCACGACGGCGACGACGATTCCCCACGAGATCGCCTCGACGATGTGCCGTCCGGCGACCGCCGTCACGATGACGACCCCCATCGAGAGCAGGTGAACGAGTCCGAGCGGATCGCTTTCCGCGACGAAGAGCTGCCTGGCTTCGGCACCGTTCGTGATCTCCGCGCCGGGAAGGACCGAGCTAGCGACGACGTAGCCGAGGAACGCGAGCAACGCAGCGATGATCGCGTACTTGAACCGGGAGGCGACGACGCCCCCGATGTCCGAGTCCTGCGTGACGGCGCTGACGATCGTCGTGTCGCTGACGGGCGCGAGGTTGTCGCCGAAGATCGCGCCCGAGAGGATCGCGCCGAACAGCAACACGGGATTGGCTCCCAGGAGCACGCCAGCCGGGAAGAACAGGGCGACGAAGGCGATCGTCGTCCCGTAGCCCGTCCCGATGCCGGTCGCCAGCAGTGCCGCCAGCACGAACGTGATCGCCGGGAACAGCGCCGCGCCGACGCCGGTGAGGTCGGCCAGCCAGACCAGTCCCTCGACGAAGCCGCCGGTCTGCATCGTCTGGGCGAACATCCCCGCCCAGACCCAGGCGACGATTGCCGTCACAGCGACTGGCTGGGTCATCCCCTCGAAAATCGTGTTCGCGTACCCCTTCCAGGACCCCTTCGCGAAGAACATCCCGAGGATGAGCCCCAGGAGGATCCCGAGAACGAGACCCTCTTCGCTCGAGATGCGCAACAGCGCCGTCTGGATGATCGCCCAGACGACGAAGAACACGATCGGGAACGCGCTCATCCCGCGACCGCCGTAGAACAGGAGTTCAGTCTCGTCCGGTTCGGTGTCGAACTCGTCTGTCGGAGCCGTGCTATTTGTACCCATACGACCTGCCTCGTTCGCAACCGTCACCGACGTCGTATTTCAAGCTAATCTCGAAAATCGCTCCGTAACAGTCCACCGCTGGTGCTAATAGAAGATTAGCCGTCGCTCCCCGACTGTAAGCGCCGGTTTCGATCGCTCAATTCCGCGACAGATACCGGAATGCCGGCTCGATCGAGCGCTCGTCGTCGCTCCCCGTCGGTGAGCCGATAGGGCTCGAGTTCGGTCTCGAGAGAATCCAGTGCCGTGCGCCGCCGCTGGTGGGCGGCGAGGAAGGCCGTAATCCGATCGATCGTCAGTTCCTTCATCTCGCCACTGAGAAGCTCCCCCGCGCGGTAGTCGGCCGCGATGCGTGCGAGACGCTCGTCGTCGGGTTCGAAGAAGAATCGCAGGTACTGGAAGGGAACGTCGACGGTCGGATCGCCGCCGTGCTCGCGGTGCGCCGCGACCGTCGCCCGGCCACCCGTGTACGCGTGGGTACGGATCGTCTTTGCGACGGTCTCGGAATCGGCCGTGAGTTCGATCGACGGCGCGTCGCCGGAAGAACTCATCTTCCCCGGCCCGTCGAGGCTGGGGAGAAATCGGCCGAGGAGGGCTCCGGGCTTCCGGACGGGAAGCGCCTCCTTCGCGGCGACGTCACGACAGACCCGGACGTGCGGGTCCTGATCGACGGCGATCGGGACAAGCGTTGACTGGCGGCCGTCGACGAGTTGCGGCAACAGGAGGTGCGTCGCCTGTACAGCCGGGTAGAACTGCAGGCCCACGGTGTCCTGCTCCCCGTAGACGGCCTCGACGGTCGCCGGCGTGAGGAACCTGGCGAGTCGAACCGCGATCGGGTAGATCACGTCTGCATCGGCCGTGTCAATCACGATCCGCGTCCGTTCGGGGTCGAAGCCGACGGCGAGGATGTCTCGCAGGTTCTCGCGTGTGTGTTCGCCGATCGACTCGAAGGACTGGTCTTTCGCGAGGTACTTCTCGTCGTCCGAAAGCGGAACGTAGACCGTCGCACCCGTCTCCTGCTGGAACCGCTTCGCGAGATACAGCGGCAGGACGTGCCCGAGGTGCATCGGTCCCGACGGTCCGCGCCCGGTGACGATCGCGTGGGATGCGCCCGACTCGGGGGCCTCGAGGTAGCGATCGACGTCCCGGCCGGCGTAGAAGATCCGCCGGCGGAGCATCGGATGGGGCGGGAAGCAATCGATCTGCTCGTCCGTCAGGGGATCGGCACCGAACCGATCGAGTAGCTTGTCGTAGTCGATTTGGCCGTCGACGGCGTAGGGCGTGACGGTGAACCCTCCGTCGCCGGAATCGGCGTCGGAAGTCGTCTCTGGCGTGGCTGTGCTATCGGTCATGTCGGTCGGCTCTCTCATTCGTGTCGATGGGGCGACTGCAGCGGCTAGCACGCGGTACGAGCGCGAAAACGAGCGGAGGGAGCGATCGCCGCCGCGAGCGTCGGGTTAGGCCGCGTCGCCCGTCGCAGCGACACTGTCCGCTCTCGAGGGACCCTGCCAGCGCCAGCGCCACTCGAGAGCGGGCGTCATCGATTAGCTGTCGGTTCGGATCGATAAAAAACGTTCTGCCCGCTCGAGTCGCGCGGTCGCCTACGTCCCGTCGGTTCGATCGTCGAGAAACGCCCGCGTGAGCGCGCCGATTTCGGAGCGAACGCCGCTCATCTCGACGCTGGTCTCGCCGTGGTGGAGCCGTCCGTGAGTCTCTCGAAGGACGTTCTCGAGGACGCGATCGTAGAGCGTCTCGAACGTTACGGGCCGGCTCTCGTCCTCGAGTTCCGCTGCGAGTTTCTCAAGCCGATCACGGGTCGCGTACCTCGCTGCCAGTTCCTCGGCCGATGCGTCGATCGGCGTCGGCTCCTCGTCCCCGACATCGGGGTGGAGGAGTTTCGCGCGCTGGCCCCGTTTGTTTCGGATCACGACGCCTTCGGCGGGGCCGTGGTACCACGCCGACTGCGGGATCGCGAACGAGTCGGGGTCGAAGTCCCGCGCGCGGCGTTCGCGTTCAAAAACGTTCACCGACTCGAGGCCGATCCCGTCGAAAATCGCGTCGACGGCGTCTGGCGGGCGGAACGCCTCCGCGTCGGCCGACCAGACGTCGAAGCCGAGAAACGACGGGATGCGATCCCACTCGTAGGCGATCGTCTGGTAGTGAGTCGCCGCCCCGAAGAAGACGACGTCCTCGACGTCGTCGACGGCGTTCCGGAGCGCCTCGCGGTCGAGGTTTTCTCGAACGTGGCGGACGGCGTGCTGGTACGGCTCGGGCACGTCGTCGTCGTAGACGCGGGTTCGATCGCCGAACCGGACGAGTCCCGACTCCTGAAGTTGGAAGCGGAGGTGTGCCCCGTCGATCTTCTCGAGGAGCCACAGATGCCCTTCGAAGAGGTCGTCCGGAGCAGCGTCGACCGGCGGAATGTCGGGATACTCCTTCATCGTCACTCGCGCGACGGATCCGGCTCGGGACTCGTCACGAACTCGAGTAGTTCGTCGGCGTCGGTGTCGAGCCCCTGCCGCGAGAAGAAACTCGCGACGTTCCGGCAGTCGCGTTCGAGAAAGCCCCGGCTGTTGGGGTGGTGGACGGTGACGGCCTGTCCGAGATCGATGACCACGAGTTGTCCCTCGTCGAAGACGACGTTGTACTCGCTCAGGTCGCCGTGGATCAGCCCCGCCGCGTAGAGCCGGCGCATGTACTCCCGCATGACCTCGTAGGCCGTTTCGGGGTTCTCGATGTGGACCTCGCCGAGTCGCTTCGCGCGGCCCTCCTCGTTCCCGATGTACTCCATGACCAGGACGTTGCGCTCCGAGGCGATCGGTTCGGGAACCCGAACTCCGGCCTGTCTGGCCCGCTCTAAGTTCGCCAGTTCCTTCTTGGTCCAGGCGAGGACGACGTCTTTCTTCTTGCCGCCCAGGCCCTCGAAGCGCGGGTCGCCCTCGAGGTAGTCGCGCATCTGCCGGAAGTTCGAGGCGTTGATCCGGTACACCTTGACCGCTACCTCGCGGTCGTCGCCCAGCGCGTGGTAGACGTTGGCTTCTTTGCCCGTCGAGAGGGGACCGCCGAAGGCCTCGACGTAGCCGTCCTGGACCAGCTTGTACAGCGCCGCGAACGTCGCGTCGTCGAACACCGACTGCTCGACCTTGAACTGGTCGGCGTCCTTGATCCGTTCCTCGAACTGTTCGAACTCCCGATCGCGCTTGCGGGCGATCCGATCGGCCTCGGTGTCCGAGACGTCGATCTCCTCCCACTCGTCGCCCGGCGTTTCGGCCTCGTCGAGATCGACCAGTCCGTACTCCGTTCCCCGTTCCATCTACAACGACGTAGGGTCTCCGGCGGGTAAAGTACTGGGTCTCGATTACCCTGCCACGTTCGTTCGGCGATCGCTTTCGAGACCCATCACCGAACGAGTGAGCGACGAATCGGGTTCGATCGCTGCGACACCCGCATAGATTTATCTACGTGTTCGTGGTCGAGGAATATCATGAGTGATGCTAGCACTAGTAGCGACGTCGAACCGGACCACGATCACGACCACCACCACGAAGGGCCCGGCTACTCGACGCCCCAGGCCGCCATCGAGGAGAGCGATCGGGAGCAACTGGCGTACGTGATGAGCCTCTACGTCGGCACCGACGTCGACGAACCGGACTTCGTGGCAGTGGTCGACCTCGATCCCGACTCGGAGACCTACGGCGAGATCGTCGATCGCATCGAGATGCCGAACCGGGGCGACGAACTCCACCACTTCGGGTGGAACGCCTGTTCCTCGTCGTGTCACGTCGAGGGGCTGGAGCGGCGGCACTTGATCGTTCCCGGCCAGCGCTCCTCGCGGCTCCACGTGATCGACACGAAAGACCGACGAAATCCGGAACTGGTCGAGGTGATCGAACCCGAGGAGGTCTTCGAGTACGACCTCTCGGCACCGCACACGGTCCACTGCGTTCCGGACGGAAAGATCATCATCAGCATGCTCGGGGACGCCGACGGCGACCTTCCCGGCGGGTTCCTCGAGTTGAACGACGACTTCGAAATCGAGGGTCGGTGGGAGCCGCCGGGCGAAATCGAGATGAACTACGACTACTGGTACCAGCCCCGCCAGAACGTGATGGTCTCGAGCGAGTGGGCCGCGCCGAAGACCTACTATCCGGGGTTCGACCTCGAGGACGTCGAGGCGGGCAAGTACGGCCAGAAGCTCCACTTCTGGGACTGGGAGAACGGCACCGTGGAACAGACGATCGACCTCGGCGAGGAGGGACTGATCCCGCTCGAGGTGCGGTTCCTCCACACCCCCGAGTCGACCCACGGGTTCGTCGGGGCCGCCCTGTCGTCGAATATCTTCCACTTCTGGAGAGACGAAGCAGCCGGCGAGTACCGCGCGGAGAAGGTGATCGACTTCGAGAGCCGCGAACATCCCGACTGGGACATGCCCGTCCCGGCGCTCCCGACGGACATCCTCATCTCGATGGACGATCGGTACCTGTTCGGCTCGAACTGGCTTCACGGCGAGGTCTGGATGTACGACGTCTCGGACCCCGCGAACCCGCGGCGGGCCGACTCGCTCTCGGTCGGCGGCACCTTCGGCGAGGTCCAGGAGGTCCAGGGCCGCGAACTGGCCGCCGGCCCGCAGATGATCCAGCTCTCGCTCGACGGCGAGCGGCTCTACTGGACCACCTCGCTGTTCTCCTCGTGGGACGACCAGTTCTACCCCGAGGAAGCCGAGCGGGGATCGGTCATGCTGAAAGCCGACGTCGATCCGCGGAACGGGACCCTCGAACTCGACGAGGACTTCCTCGTCGACTGGGGCGAGTGCCCTGCGGGACCGGCCCGCGCCCACGAGATCCGGTGGCCCGACGGCGACTGTACGAGCGACGTCTGGCAGTGATCGGCCGCGAAACCGGTACTCGGCCGAGCACATGACGAGCCACGACGTGACCCTCGAGTGGCCTGACGGCCGGACGCGGACGATCGCGGTTCGCGAGGACGAGTCGGTTCTCGAGGGGGGCGAGCGCGACGGCGTCGGACTGCCGTTCGGCTGTCGGACGGGTGCCTGCGGGACCTGCGTGGGACGGCTGCTCGCGATCGACGGGACGGGAGGAGGCGGCGACGCAGCCGATCGGGAACCGATCGGCGATGCGGGTGACACAGAACCGATCGACGTCGCGGACGCGTTCGCGTACCGGCGCGAGCCGCGGGCGCTGAAACCCCGACACCGCACCGGCGGGTACGTGCTCCTGTGCATCGCTACCCCGCGAGCAGACTGTCGGGTCGCCGTCGGCTCGCAGGTACAGTCCGAACTGGTCGACAACCCCTGGAAGTAGCAGCGGAAGCGTGTGGAGCGGGCGGCGATCGGTCCGGGTACGCGCACGCCGGCGTTTCGTTCGCCCGAATCCGACGGCGCGACGCCGCTCGCGGTACCGACGGCCGACGCGTGCAATCTTTTCTCGCTGTCCGTCCTAGAGACTGGCTGTGAAGAACCCGTACAGACGACGGCGGACGAGGACCGAACGATGACGTCCCACGACGTGACGCTCGAGTGGCCGGACGGTCAGCGCGATATCGTGACGGTCGATCGTCGGGAGACGGTACTCGAGGCGGCCCTGCGGGAGGGAGTTCGGTTGCCGTACGACTGCCGGAAGGGGACCTGCACGGCCTGCGTGGGCCGGCTGCTCGCCGTCGACGGCGACGGTTCCGACGCCGGGGCGTCCGGCGAGAGCCGATCGATCGACGCCGCGGCGGCGTTCGACTACCGTCGCCCGCCCGAGGCGCTGACGGAGCGAGAGCGGGCGGAGGGCTACGCCCTGCTGTGTATCGCCACGGCGCGGGCCGACTGTCGCGTGGCGGTCGGTCCGCGGGTTCGCGCCGAAATCGGCGACAGCCCGTGGGGGTAGCGCTCCCCGCGTCGTCCGAACGCCGGGCCTCCGAACCGGGTTCACGAGACCTCCCCGTTGGGCGCCGTTTCAGCGGCCGAGACGGCTGCACTTCGGCGGTCGGACGACTGCAGTAACGTTAACGGGGCAGCAGCGTAACCCTCGGACAACGAATGTCTCTCGCCGACGAGAACGCGGACGAAGCGAACCCGTATCTCCGCGATCCGCCGACCGACTTCGAACCGATCGAGGACCTCACCGAGGAGCAGGCCCGCGAGCAGGTCGAGCAACTCCGCGAGGCCATCCGCGAACACGATCGCCGGTACTACGTCGAGAACGACCCGATAATCGCCGATCGGACGTACGACGCGCTCTTCGGCCGCTTGCAGGAACTCGAGGACGAATTCGACCTCGCGCATCCGGACAGCCCGACCAGAAGCGTCGGCGGCGAGCCGATCGAGGAGTTCGAGACCGTCGAACACGTCGCGCCGATGCTGTCGATCGATGCGAGCGGCGCGGTCGAAGACGTCCGGGAGTTCGACGACCGCGTCCGGCGCGAGTTGCGCGAAAGCGGGAGCGCGCGTGCCGACGAGCGCGCGGGCGACGTCGACTACGACTACGTCTGCGAGCCCAAGTTCGACGGCGTCTCGATGGAGTTCGTCTACGAGGACGGGAGCCTCCAGCGCGCCGTCACGCGCGGAGACGGTCGCGAGGGCGACGACGTGACACACAACGCGCGGACGATCGGCTCCGTTCCCCAGCGGCTCCACGGCGACTACCCCGACTTCCTCGCCGTTCGCGGGGAGGTCTACATGCCGAAAGACGCGTTCCAGGACTACAACCGCGAGCGGATCGAACGCGGCGAGGAGCCATTCGCGAACCCGCGCAACGCTACGGCGGGGACGATCCGCCAGCTCGATCCCTCGATCGTCGCCGAGCGGCCGCTCGACGTCTTCTTCTTCGACGTGCTCGACGCGAGCGACCTCCAGGACAGCCACCGCGCGGAACTCGACCGTTTCCCCGACTGGGGACTGCGGGTGAACGATCGCGTCGAGATCGTAGCCGACGTCGAGGGAGCCATCGACTACCGCGATCGGCTGCTCGAGGAGCGCGACGACCTCCCCTACGAGATCGACGGCGTCGTGATCAAGGTCGACGACCGCGAGGCGCGCGAGGAACTCGGGCGGACGGCTCGCCACGATCGCTGGGCCTACGCGTACAAGTTCCCCGCCCGATCGGAGGTGACGACGATCGCCGACGTGGCGGTCCAGATCGGCCGGACGGGACGGGTGACGCCGGTCGCGTTGCTCGACCCGGTCGACGTCGGCGGCGTCACCGTCTCGCGGGCGAGCCTCCACAACCCCGAGGAAATCGCCGCGAAGAACGTCGGCGTCGGCGATACCGTCCGGGTCCAGCGCGCGGGCGACGTGATCCCCTACGTCGAAGAGGTGGTCGAAAAGGGGAGCGACGGCCACTACGAACTCCCCGACCGCTGTCCCGTCTGTGACAGCCCGATCGAGCGCGACGGCCCGATGGCGTTTTGCACCGGCGGCCTCGCCTGCGACGCCCAGTTACGACGATCGATCGAGTACTACGCGAGCGACGACGGCCTCGACCTGGAGGGACTGGGCGAGAAGAGCGTCCGCCAGCTGGTCGACGCCGGCCTCGTCGAATCGATCGCGGACCTCTACGAACTCGATCGCGAGGCCCTCACCGCGCTCGAGGGGTGGGGAGAGACGAGCACCGAGAACCTGCTCGCCGAGATCGAGGCGAGCCGCGAACCGCCGCTGCCCGACTTCCTCTCCGCGCTGGGCATCCCCCACGTCGGGCCGGCGACGGCCCGCGAACTCGCGCGCGAGTTCGGGACGTTCGAGGCGTTCCGCGAGGCCGCCGAGACCGACCCCGATCGGCTCGAGGGGGTCGACGAAATCGGCGCGACGGTCTCCCGACAGATACACGACTTCTTCACCAGCGAGGCCAACGCCGAGGCGGTCGACGCCTTACTCGAACACGTCTCGCCCCGGGAGACCGATATCGAAGCGGGCGGCGACGAACTCGACGGGCTGACCTTCGTCTTCACCGGGTCGCTCGAGGGCGTCACGCGCAGCGAGGCCCAAGAGACCGTCGAAGCCCACGGGGGCAACGCGACGGGAAGCGTCTCGGGCAACACGGACTACCTCGTCGTGGGGGAAAACCCGGGCGCGACGAAGCGCGAGGACGCCGCGGCGAACGACGTCCCGATCGTCGACGAGGACGCGTTCCGGGAGCTACTCGCGGGACGCGGGATCGAACTCGAGTAGCGGCGATCGGTCCCGAGGCCGGTGGCGGCAGCCGAGTCGGCTGATCGCCACGGCGAGACCGATCGAGGCGCGATCGGTCGTGGCACGAGGTTATTTTGTGTGGTGCAACAACGTCAGGCCGGCGTGCGTGACGACGGCAGGCCGGCGTTCGGATTCCGGTTTTGCTACTCCGGCAGCCGATCGGCGATCGCCGAGAGGGTCTCGCGACCCTGCACCTCACCCTCGAGTTCGGGCACGGTCGTAACCTCGAGATCGGGGAAGGTCTCCCGGATCTCGTCGACGCGGCGTTCGTGACGCTCCTGCCGGGCCCGACAGCGCGAACACCCCTCCGCCGGGCCCTCGAAGACCCGGTTGACGACGAGGCGATCGATCGGAACGCCGGCCTCGCGGAGTCGTTCGACGAGTCGCTCCGATTCGGCGATCGCCATCCGTTCGGGATGGGTGACGACGCGAAACGCCGTGCGCTCGGGATCGACGAGGACGTCGCGCGCCCGCTCGAGGCGTTCCTGAAACCGGACGAGGTCGTCCTCGTCGCGATCGGTGCCGGTCATCATCGACATCGGGCCGAGCACTGCGCTGCGGGCCGCGGTCCCGATCCGGCGGACCTGCCCGCGAAGCGATCGGGTCGTCTCGAGGGCCAGCCCCATCACCTCGGGCGTGTCGAACAGCCGTAACGTGTGGCCCGTCGGCGCCGTGTCGAAGACGACGACGTCCCACTCGCCTTCGTCGACGTACTCCACGAGCAGGTCGAGCGCGGCGAGTTCGTCGCTCCCGGCGGGCGCGCCCGCGGCGAAGATCCGTTCGACCTCCTCCTCGTCGAGCCTGATGCCGGCGCTTCGCAGGTCGGCCGCGAGCGCCCGCGCCAGTTTTTCGTACCGCTCTTTGCGGGTATCGGGGTCGATCTCGACCGCCCAGAGTTCGCCCGGCCCAACCGACTCGTCGGACCCATCGCCTACGCCGTCGAGCGCCGTCGGCTCCGGCCCGATCGCGGTCTCGAGCGAGTCCGCCAGCGAGTGGGCCGGGTCGGTCGAGACGATCAGCATGTCCCGGCCGGCGTCGGCGAGTCGGAGTCCGGTCGCCGCCGCGCAGGTCGTCTTCCCGACGCCGCCTTTCCCGCCGTAGAAGATGCAGTCGGTCACAGACCCAGTACCACGGGCCCGTACCTAAACGTCTCGTCGGGAGAACCACGTGTCCGTCGCGATCGATCGAACGCGTCCGCGCCGGATCGGTCCGAGACCGCGGCCCGGGCAGTAAAAAATCCCGTCGTCGGTCCTCAGAGGTCGACCTTGTCGAACCGGTAGAGCGCGACGGCGATCGGGACGACGATCCAGGCCAGCAAGATGATGAAGGAGAACCAGTCCTGGAGGTAGAACGGAACGCCGTCGGCGAAGTAGGCGTCGGGATAGGCCGTCCCGAGTTCGCCCCCGCCGGTCGAACTGAGGACCGTGATCGCGTTCTGGAACGCGTTGCCGGGATCGATCGTGTCGACGAACAGCGCCCAGTCGGGCAGCCGGTCCCGCGTCACTTCCTGAACGGAGCCGTCCGCGGTCGGGAATTCAGTCGTGTAGCTCACGCCCTCGATCGTCCCGCGGTTCATCAGTAGCTGGAAAACGGTCTGGATCGCGTTCCAGACGACGTAGAACAGAATGAACACGCCGAACATCGCGGCCCCGGCGATCGTCGTCGATCGCGTCACCGACGAGAGCGAGACGGCGATGCTCGTGTAGGCGACGCCGTAGATGATCGCCATCACGAGCAGGCTCGCGTAGTCGACGATATCGAAGCTCCCGAGCAGGGCGGCGACGACGACGGCGGCGAGTGCGAACCCGATGACGAGCGAGAGCGAGAGCACGGCCGATCGACCGATCAGTTTCCCGAGGAGGACGTCCTTCCGGGAGTGGGGCAGCGAGAGCAGGATCTTGATGCTCCCGGTTTCGCGTTCGCCGGCGATGGCCTTCCAGCCGAGCACCAGCGCGATCAGCGGGATGACCAAACGGGTGATCTGGCTGACGAAGAGGACGAGCGCCTCGGTCGTCGCACCCTGCACCGCGATGTCTTCGTTGAAGTACGAGATGACGCCCGTCACGGTGACGAGCAGCGTAAAGAAGAAGATGCTCAGGCCCCAGAACATCCAGGAGCGGACCGAGTCCTGGAAGTCCTTCTTCGCGACCGCGCGGACGCTCTCGGGGTTGACCGAACTGGACGGAGCGGTCGTCCCCGCACCGGCGCTCGTTCCGGTCTCCGTGCTCATGCTTGCACCCCCGTGGTGTAGGACCTGAAGACGTCGTCGAGCGACGCCTCGGTCGTCGAGAAGTCCTGGACGTCGATCCCGTGATCCTCGAGCGTCGAGAGGACGGTCGTCTTCGAGCCGTCGACCTGGACGACGACCGTCGGCGGGGTTCCGTTCTCGACGGCGGCGTCGCCAACGTCGGGTAGCGAACGCACCGCTTGCAGGGCGTCGTCGTCGATCCGGTCGACGGTGACCCGCAGGGCCGTCCCGCCCTCGACGGAGTCGCGCAACCCTTCGACGGAGTCGACGGCGACCATCTCGCCCTCGCGGAGGATGCCGACGCGGTCACAGACCGCCTCGACCTGTTCCATGATGTGACTCGAGAAGAAGACCGTCGCGCCGCGGGCGTTCTCCTCGCGGACGATCTCGCGCATCTCGCGGGCCCCGTTGGGGTCGAGGCCGGTGGAGGGTTCGTCCAAGATCAGCAGTTCCGGCTCGCCGACGAGCGCCATCGCCAGCATGAGCCGCTGGGACATCCCTTTCGAGTAGCCGCCGGCCTTCTTGTCGATCGCGTCGGCCAGGTCGACCCGTTCGAGGAGGGCTTCGGGGTCGTCGTCGACGCCTTTCGACTCGATCGCGAACTCGAGGTGCTGGCGGGCGGTGAGCCGATCGTAGGTCTGGTAACCTTCGGGGAGGACGCCGGTCCGCGAGCGGATCTCGCGGCTGTGTGCCTGCGCATCGAGTCCGAGGACCTGGACCTGCCCGGCGGTCGGACGGACGAAATCCAGCAGGACGTTTATCGTCGTCGACTTTCCAGCCCCGTTGGGACCAAGGAAGCCGAATACCTCACCCTCCTCGACGTCGAACGAGAGGTCGTCGAGGGCGAGGGTCTGACCGTAGGATTTGGTCAGGTTGTCGACTGTGATTGCGGGCATAGCTGTCTGTGTTGACACACCGTTTGCCGATAAGGTTTGTCACTTGCAGGTAATGATATACCCTGGAATTACGGAGGAATTTGTGTTCAGCTTTCATATCGGATCGTCGGGGTCGTATCGCTCGGCGGTCCGTTCGACCTCCGCAGCGTACCGTTCGCGGGTCTCCTCGTCCGGAACGGGTTCGAGGTCGTCCTCGGGGATCTCGGTCGCCGCCGTGACCGTCGGGCCGGTCTGTAACGACGTCGAGGACCGTTGGCGTTGCTGGTATCGCGAGCCATCCGGCGTCGCGTAGACGATCGTCACGAAGTCGCGGTCGCCGAAGGTTCGTTCGACGAGCCAGCACCGTACCGTCGGGGCACTCATACGCGGGCCTTGCGGATCGAGGACCGAGAATGTACCGTGTCGGCTCCGCGATCCCCGAGAAAGCACCGCCATACTTTGAGGATATGCGAGAGACGTCGGCACGATGGAGTGGACGGACCACGTCGATCAGTTACTCCTCGACGGAGAGCGTGAGGTCGAGCGGATCGAACTCGAATCGGCGACCGTCGTCGTCACGTCCCACCGCGTCTTCGCGTTCACACCCGACGTCGACGGGGCGGACTTCCGGGCCGTCGATCGACCGAACGTCCGGAACGTGACGGTCGACGGCGACGAGAACCGCCGGGCCGCCGGCTGGACGCTCGCCTCCGGCGTGCTCGGTATCGGATTGCTCGTGACGGCCACGCTCGTCGACCCGACCGGCGTGGTCGACAATATCGACGCTGACGGCCCGGGGCCCGTCGCGGGCGTCATCGACGGCGCGCTCCGGGCCGTCGAGACGTTGCTCGCGGCGTTCGAACTCGCGCTCCTCGGCACCGGGTTCGTCCTGCTCGCCCTCAGCCTGCTCTTCGGCCTGCGATACGGCCACTCGCGATCGCGCCGGCTGGTGCTCCGGATCGCCGGCGACGACGACCTCGACCTGCCCGTCACGGACGCCGATCTCGAGGCCGGTGCGGTCCCCTCCCTCGAGGAGGCGATCGGGCCGGAGCCGGCCCCCGTATCAGCTGACGGCGCCCTCGAAGACCCACCGTCGGAGGGTGAGAGGACGCGCGACCTCGATCGCAGCGACTGGGCTACTTCCGATAACGGGACCGAGCGCAGCGGCGGGCCCAGCCGCGGTGACGGACCGGATCGGTGACGTCAGGCTGAAACCCGCTCACTGCATAGGACCGCCGATGAACGCTGACGGGGTTCGCGAGCGGGCGCGATCGGTACCGCGTGAGCCCGGCGTCTACCAGTTTCAGGAGGGGGATACGACGCTGTACGTCGGGAAGGCCGTCGACCTCCGGAGTCGGGTCGGCTCCTACGCCGACCCGCGAAGCGCACGCATCCGCCGGATGGTCGATCGGGCCGACGGGATCGAGATCGCGGTCACGGACACCGAGACGCAGGCGCTGTTGCTCGAGGCGAACCTCATCAAACGCCACCAGCCGCGGTACAACGTCCGGCTCAAGGACGACAAGTCGTACCCGATGGTGCAGTTGACGAACCACGAGGCTCCGCGGATCGAGATCACTCGCGATCCGGCGGAATCGGCGACCGTCTTCGGCCCGTACACGAACAAGGGGCAGGTCGAGACCGTCGTGAAGGCGCTGCGCGAAACGTACGGCGTCCGAGGGTGTTCCGACCACAAGTACGCGGGACGCGATCGGCCCTGTCTCGATTACGAGATGGGGCTGTGTACCGCGCCCTGCACCCGCGAGATCGACCTCGAGAGCTACGGCGAGGACGTCACCGCCGTCGAACGGTTCTTCGAGGGCGAGACGGGCATCCTCGCCGATCCGCTGCGCCGTGAGATGGAGGCCGCCGCCGAGGAGCGGAACTTCGAACGCGCGGCGAACCTGCGCGATCGACTCGAGACCGTCGAGGCGTTCCACGGCGAGGGCGGCGAGGCGGTCCAGTCGGTCGGCGACGAACGGGCCGTCGACGTACTCGGGGTCGCGATCGAGGGCGCGGACGCGACCGTCGCCCGCCTGCGCGCCGAGGACGGCAAACTGGTCGATCGGGATCGCCACACCATGGACGCGCCGGGAGCCGGCGAAGCCCCAGCAGGGAGTGCCGACGGGGCCGGCGAGGGCGTCCCCGCCGTGCTCGCGGCCTTCGTCGTCCAGTACTACGCCGAGCGCGACCTGCCGGACGCGCTGCTCCTCCCCGAGCGCCACGGCGACGAAGAGGTCGCGGCGTGGCTCGACGCCGAGGGCGTCGCCGTCCGGGTTCCGGGCGCGGGCCGCGAAGCGAAACTGGTCGAACTCGCGCTCAAGAACGCCCGCCGCAACGTCGGCGGCCGCGACGAGTGTGGCATGCTCGCGGACGCGATCGGGATCGACGCCGCCCGGCGGATCGAGGGGTTCGACGTGAGCCACGCCCAGGGCACGTCGGCGGTCGGGAGCAACGTCACGTTCGTCGAGGGCAGCGCCGAGAAAGCGGACTATCGCCGGAAGAAGCTGACCGATCAGAACGACGACTACGACAACATGCGCGCGCTCCTCGGGTGGCGCGCCAGCCGGGCCGTCGAGGGGCGCGACGATCGGCCGGATCCCGACCTGCTCGTGATCGACGGCGGCGCGGGACAACTCCAGGCCGCCCGCGACGCGCTGGCCGACGCGGGGTGGGACGTCCCGGCGATCGCGCTGGCGAAGGCCGAGGAGCGCGTGATCACCCCCGATCGGGAGTTCTCGTGGCCGTCGGACGCGCCGCACCTCCACCTCCTCCAGCGCGTGCGCGACGAGGCCCACCGCTTCGCGGTCCAGTACCACCAGACGGTCCGAGACGAGGTGAAAACGGTGTTAGACGACGTGCCTGGCGTCGGCCCCGAGACGCGCACGCAACTGCTCGGCCGGTTCGGCAGCGTCGAGAACGTCCGTGAGGCGTCGATCGAGGACCTCCGGAGCGTCCCCGGCGTCGGCGAGAAGACGGCCGAGACGATCAAGTCGAGGCTGTAGGTCGACAACTCGATCGGGGAAGGACCGTTGCGAGAGCAGGGACAGGGATATCCCCTGGACCGGACGATGGTATACCATGGCAAACGACGACGACGAACTCGACGACTTGCTCGACGAACTCGACACCCAGGGTGATCTCGAGACGTCCCAGCAGGTCCTGTCGATCCGGACCGAGAGCCGCCGGTACGACAAGCCGGTGACGATCGTCGAGGGGTTCGACCTCCCGACGGACGAGATACAGTCGATCGCGTCGGACCTGAAGTCCTCGATGGGAACCGGCGGCACGGTCGACGAGGGGCGGATCGAACTCCAGGGCGATCACCGGGACCGCGTCCCGGACCTGCTTCGCGAGCGAGGATTCGACGTCCGCGAGTGACGACGACCGACGGTATCGACCGGAGAGCGCCCCGGAACCAACTGGTCGTGAGAAGGTCGCCGGTGACGAATTACTTTGTACCCTCACTATCAATGAGTCGATATGAGCATCCGATCGGCGACTGCCGACGACTTCGAGGCGATCAAGGCGGTCGCACGCGAGACCTGGCACGACACCTACGAGGAACTCGACGCCGAGACGATCGAGTACACCGTCGTGAGCTGGTACACCGACGACTCGATGCCGCTCGAGGCACCTGGAACGGTCGTTCTCGTCGCTGAACGCGATGGTGACATCGTCGGCTTCACACACGCCGTCGCTCAGGGCGAGCAGGCGGACATCCTCCGGATGTACGTCCATCCCGACCACCAGGGCGAGGGCGTCGGGACCGACCTTCACGAGCGGTTGCTCGCGGAGATCGAGCGGTACGACGTCGATCGCGTCCGGTCGCTCGACTTCGCGTTCAACGACGTCAGCCGAGCGTTCTACGAGGGACTCGGCTTCGAGCAGACCGGCGAGGGCGAAGTCGAGATCGACGGCGAGTTCTACCCAGAAGCAGTCTACACGCTCGAACTCTAGGTGCCGATCGTGGGCTCGTTGGCCCGACTCGTCGCCGCGTGGCTCACCTACCGAAGCGCGTCTGACCCACATACCGGGTATGGTGGAATCACTTTGGTATTCGATACCGTAGGGACGGGTATGGAACTCCGACCAGCCACGATGGACGATCGCGAGGCGATCAGGGAGGTCGCGCGAGCCACCTGGCACGACACCTACGACGAACTCGACGTCGAGACGATCGACGAGACGATCGACGACTGGTACGGCGACGAGACCCTGAAACTGGCCCTGGAACAGGCCGGGACCGCGTTCCTCGTCGCGGAGAAAGACGGGGAGGTCGTCGGCTTCACCCACGGCGTCGTCCAGAACGACGAGGGCGACGTCCTCCGGATGGCCGTCCACCCGGACCACCAGGGAGAGGGTATCGGGACCGAGTTACACGAACGGCTCCGGGAGGACCTGCAGGATTTCAACATGGAACGGATGCGGGCGATCGACCTCGCGTCGAACGAGGTCGGACAGCGGTTCTACGAGCAACAGGGGTTCGAGCGGACCGGAGAGGGCGAGGTCGAGATGGGCGGCGAACAGCGCCGGGAAGTGGTCTACACCCTCGAATTGTAGCCGGAACCGGTGGCGCCGCGGCCGGACCGGGAGGCCGTAGTCGAGAGGGCCGAAAACCGTGATCGAAAGCGCGGAACGCCGATCGTCGACCCCGCTACAAGAAGGGGCTTGCAAATTCACCGGTCGGAAGCAAGTGATTCGCCACCATCTGTTAGTGAAGAACTCCCACCATGGCCACGAAATCGCCGAGTGAGGCGGACATTCTCCGTCCGATTAAGCACACATCGACGACGTATTACGCGCTAGTCGCCGTCGCTGGTCTGGCGTTCGTGCTCTTCCTGATCGGCTGGGGGTACCAGCTCGCAGAAGGGCTGGTGGTGACCGGCCTTTCGGACTGGGGTAGCGGTGGTGGCGTGACCTGGGGACTGTACATCGGCGCGTTCATCTGGTGGGTCGGCATCGCTCACGGCGGGATCATCCTCTCGGCGGCCGTTCGGCTCCTCGGAATGGACCGATACATGCCGGTCGCTCGATTGGCCGAACTGCTGACGATCGCCGGGCTCTCCGCCGCGGGCTTTTACATCATCATTCACCTGGGCCGACCCGATCGGATGGTCACCAGCGTCCTGGGACACTACCACATTACGGTGCACGCCTCGCCGCTGGTATGGGACGTGACCGTCATTACGGCCTACTTCGTGTTGACCGCGACGTATCTGGCGTTGACGGTCCGCTACGACGTCACGCGTCTTCGCGACGAGTTGCCGGATCGGCTGGATCCGATCTACAGGGGGCTGACGATCGGCTACACGGAGCGGGAGGACGAAATCGTCCAGCGGATGGTCTGGTGGCTCGCGCTGGCGATCATCATCATGGCCCCGCTCCTGCTCCACGGGGGCGTCATCCCGTGGCTGTTCGCGGTGCTCCCGACGTACCCGACGTGGTACGGCGGCGTGCAGGGACCGCAGTTCCTCACGATCGCGCTGACCTCGGCGATCAGCGGCGTGATCCTCCTCTCCTACGGCTTCCGCTGGGGTTACGACTGGGATCACATCATCACCGACGACATCTTCCGCGGATTACTGCTGTGGCTCGGATTCTTCTGCCTGCTGTTCCTCTGGCTCCAGCTTCAGCAGAACGTCACCGGCCTCTTCAAGGCCCCGGTCGACGTGACCCACGCCGCAGAGGCGCGGCTCGGAAACCCCATCTATCAGACCTCGATGTTGCTGGTCTTTACGGTGCTCGCGTACATCTTCGCGCAGACGATCCGGCCGAGCCTCTTCACCAAGAAGCGAGCCGTCGCATCGGGCATCATGGTGCTCACCGCGACGGTCATGGAGAAGGTCCTCTTCGTCGTCGAGGGCTTCCTGCATCCGACTTTCGACATCTACGAAGCGACGCCCGGCACGTACGTCCCGAGTCTCATCGAGATCATGTCGCTCGTCGGGACGATCGCCATGGTGGCGTTGATCTTCCTCCTCGTCGCGAAAGTCGTCCCCGTAGTGGAACTGCACGCGATCGAACACCTGCGGGACGACCACGAGTAGCGACGACCGTCACCTCGAGCGATCCACCGCTTGCTCCGTCCGGACGGTTTCGGGGTACACCAGACGAGACGGGAGCCGACAGCAGCGTCTCGCCGATACTTCTGGGGGTGATCGAACGATAACCGTCGGTCCGATCGAAGACTGCGTGTACCAGCAACTATTTATTCTCCCCTGCTAAATCCAGATTTAGATATGTCTAATCCTTTGCTCGGACGAGGGGACGCTCCGAGTGAGCGTCGATGAACGAACTGCTCGTCGTTCTCCTCGAATCGCTCCGGGATAGCTACGTCCAGGTGAGCGCGTTCGTCGCGGTGACGGTCCTGGCGTTCGGACTGGCCCAGTACCGGACCGACGGCGCGCTCCTCGCCGCGATCGAGGACAACGAGCGCCTGCAGGTGCTGTTCGGCGGCCTCCTCGGGTTGACCCCCGGCTGTGGCGGCGCGATCGTCGTCATGCCGCTGTACGTTCGCGGAACGGTCAGCTTCGGGACCGTCGTCGCGACGCTCGGCGCGACCGCTGGCGACTCGGCGTTCGTCATCCTCGCGCTCGCCCCGGAAGCCGCGATTTACGCCTACGCGATCGCCTTCGCGGCATCGGTCGCCACCGGCTACCTCGTCGATTCAGTTGGCCTCGGCGTCTCCCGCATCGACGCGGCCGTCGCACAGCTCTCGCCCGCGATGGCCGACGGCGGCACCGTTGTCAACAGTGGCGTCGGGTCCAATCCCGCCCACGACTACGGCTGTCCGGCACCCACCCACGCCCACGAATCGGGGCCGGACCGCCGCTCTCGGGTGCTCACTCCACTCTCCCACTTCGCCCACGTCGCGTGGTGGGTGGCCGCCGTCGCGGGGCTCGTCCTCGGGACGATCTACCTGCTCCGCGGCGGTCCCGAAGTCGCGCTCGCACCCGGGATCGGCTTCGACGGCCTGTTCACGGTCGTCGGGATCGCCGGCGCGGTGCTGTCGCTGTACCTCTACGCGATCGGTCGCCACTACGTCGGCGAGGGAGAGATCGCACGCGCTCGAGACTCCTTCGGGTCGGTCTACGACACGCTCACCCACGCGGCGATGGAGACCAGTTTCGTCACCGTCTGGGTGCTCGTGGCCTTCCTCATCTACGAGTACGCCGTCCTCCTCACGGGGCTAAACGTCGCCACCGTCGCCGCGGCCGCGGGCGTCCTCGCCCCGATCGGCGGCGCGGCCGTCGGCCTGATCCCCGGTTGCGGCCCGCAGATCCTGCTGGCGAGCGTCTACGCCGAAGGCGGCCTGCCCTTCTCGGCGCTGACTGCCAACGCGATCGCGCAGGACGGCGACGCGCTGTTCCCGCTGCTGGCCGTCGACGCCAGAGCGGCGATCGTCGCGACGATCTACAACTTCCTGCCCGCCGTCGTCGTCGGCGTCGCGCTCAACCTGCTCTGGGGACCCGTCTTCGGCATGCCGGAGTTCGGATTCGGCGTGCTCTGAGCGACGGCAGCTTCATCGCGTTCTGGACGTAGCATCAATGGTAGTGATACCGCTGTTGGGCTAGAAGTCGCAGATACGTACACGAGTACGAGCAAAATGTGATACAGACGATAGATATACTAAGATGTAATTCGGCTGTAGTATCATGTTTCTACGGGACGTTCGTCGACGATGGGGCCGCAGACCCCATTCACCCTGGGCGTTCATCGGGTTGCTATTCGCGCCAGGGATCGTCGTCCACGAACTGGCCCACGCGGGGGCATGTCGTCTCCTTGGTGTCGAACTCACTCAGATGAGACTCGTGGGGCTGCCTGTGATTCCGGCCGGTTTGACGAAACCGGCGCTGGGATGGGTGCGTCACGAACGGCCAAGTTCCGCGTGGAAGGCGTTCCTGATCGCGATCGCCCCACTGTTCGTCAACACGGTGGCGGCGCTGTCTGTCTTCACCGCAGTAACGAGGTCCCTCCTTCCCGTTGAAATCATCACCTATCCGAACAAGGTGTCCGGCCTCGTTCGACTCTACTGGGACATCCTCGCAGTCGAAACGGGACCGCAGACGCAACTACTGGGATTGCTTGGGCTCTGGGTTGGGATTTCGTTGGCCGTGACGGCGATGCCGAGCACCCGAGACGCGCTCAATACGATCGTTGTCTCACTCGAATCGGAAGAACTCGAACGACGCCTCGTTTACGGTCCGTCAGTCGTCCTCTTCCTCCTAGCCGGCAGCGCATTTGGCTTTGGACTCCTGTACGCAGTCGCGCTCACAGCCGTCGGACTGGGTGGGAGAGAAGCGCTCGTTGCCGTCCGCTACGATTTCGTCGGATATGTCTTCGTTTCGGTTATCGTCACGCTAACGGTTGAACGGCGCGGGTTCGTCGGAATTCTTCGGAGTCGGTTGACAAACCCTGGTCGCTCGTTCCTCGAGTTGACACCCGTCGTTCTCGGGCGAATACTGGCTCTCCAACGGCGGATCGAAGCCGACGAATCACTCACCGACGAGACTATCGCGTTCCTGGTGGACCACCTCGATCACAGTCATTGGGAGGTCCGCTATCAGTCGGCGTCCGCCCTCGCCACATTCGCCTGGGAAGACCACGGCCGTCTCAGATCGTGGACGGACCGTCTGGTCGAACGAGCGGTCGCCGAATCCGTCGATTCGGTTCGGGTCAAGTTGCTCTACAGTATCAGCGTTGGAGCTATTCCGGATACCGATCGCGAGCTACTTCGTGACGTTAGTATCGACGCGCTCACTGCCGAATCTACGGACCTTCGTCTCGTTGCATCGCAAGTCATCGGCCGACTCGCGAAAGCTGACCCGGAGTTAGTGTCCACGCACGTCGAGACAGTACTCGAGGCGCTTACCGACAGTGAGCTATCGGAAACCGCGCGTGGAAATCTTGCGGTAACGATCTCGAGAATCGCAGACGAAGTTCCGGGTGCAGTCCGGCCGTATCGCGACGACCTCGCGACCTATCGGACGGATTCAAACGAGAAAGTCGCGACATTTGTCGAGCGGGCGCTCGAGCGAACTGCTGACGAGGCCGGTGTATCACAATTGGCCTCGCGTGAGGGCTGAAGCAGTTGTAAACGGAGTTTGAGAGCGGTCGGCTCACGAAGGCGATCTACCTAACTGGTTTCGCCGTCCCTCGGCCAGGGGTTCGTGTACGTGGACCGCTCGGTAGCGTACCCTCGTCAAGTGTCAGCCGCGCGTTCTCCACGGCGCCGCCGGTCGCCTCACCGAACGTGAGACAGACGCTCCAGTGAGCATCCGATTCCTCGCCGAGGAAACAGCCGAAGCCGCCGTCGAGATGTCCATCGTTTGCGACGGTGGAGTCGATCCAGCCGTCGGCCTCCTCGGAGATGTCGGCCCGGGCGCTCCGGTCAGAGCCATCGGAACGACCTTCGGTACCGATTGTAGATGGCACAAACGATAGTACACTCGAGGTGATGCACGTCGAAACGGAATACTGAAGAAACCAACGAAACGCGTGCTACTCGAGCACCGCCACCCCGACGACCGCCCGATCCCGGCTCAGAACTCCTCGGCAGGCGGCGCGATCCCCTCGTCCTCGCCGCCCGCGAGGTCGAACTCCTCGCTGACCTCGCGGATGCGATCGCGGATGTCCGCCGCGAGTTCGAACTCGAGATTGCTCGCCGCTTCCTGCATCCGCTCCTCGAGTTCATCGACGTACCGCGCAGCTTCGTCCTCGTCAGCGAGCGAGCGGCCGGAGACCTCGCTGGTGTCGGTCTTGGACCCGGGAAGGTTGGTCTCGCCGACCTCCTTCTCGATCGTCGTGGGTTCGAGGCCACGCTCCTCGTTGTACGCCTGCTGGATCTCGCGGCGCCGCTGGGTCTCCTCGATCGCCGACTCCATCGCGTTCGAGGGCTCGTCGGCGTAGAGGATCACCTCGCCGTTGACGTTCCGCGCGGCCCGGCCCATCGTCTGGACGAGCGTGGTTTCGCTCCGCAAGAAGCCCTCCTGGTCGGCGTCGAGAATCGCGACGAGCGACACCTCCGGGATGTCCAGGCCCTCCCGCAGGAGATTGATGCCCACGAGGACGTCGATCTCGCCCAGGCGGAGCGAGCGGATGATCTCGTGGCGCTCCAGGGTGTCGGTCTCGTCGTGCATGTACTCGACGTCGACGCCCGACTCCTCCAGGTACTCGGTGAGGTCCTCGGCCATCCGCTTCGTCAGCGTCGTCACGAGGGTTCGCTCGTCGCGATCGATCCGCTCGTCGATGCGGTCCATGAGGTCGTCGACCTGCCCCGTAGCGGGCGAGACCTCGACCTTCGGGTCGACGAGGTGGGTGGGCCGGACGATCTGTTCGACGACCTGGTCGCTGTGGTCGTACTCGTAGTCGCCCGGCGTGGCGCTGACGTAGAGAGTCTGGTCGGTCTTCGCCTCGAACTCCTCGAAGGTGAGCGGCCGGTTGTCGTAGGCGGTCGGGAGCCGGAACCCGTTCTCGACCAGCGAGTCCTTGCGGGACTTGTCGCCGGCGTACTGCCCGCGTACCTGGGGCAGGGTCACGTGAGACTCGTCGACTACGGTGAGGAAGTCGTCCGGGAAGTAATCGAGCAGGGTGTAGGGAGCCTCGCCCGATTCGCGATCGGAGAGGTACAGCGAATAGTTCTCGATCCCCGAACAGTAGCCCGTCTCCTGCATCATCTCGAGGTCGAAGGTGGTCCGCTCCTCGATGCGCTGGGCGGCGATCATGTCGCCCTTGCGCTCGAAGTACGAGATGCGAGAGTCCAGATCGTCGCGGATCTCGTCCATCGCCTGTTGGAGTTTCGTCTCCGGGATCGAGTAGTGCTCTGCGGGGTGAATGAGCACGGCCTGTTGCTCGCCCTGCGTTTTCCCCTCGAGCGGATCGACCTTGACCATCCGGTCGATCTCGTCGCCCCAGAGTTCGACGCGGACCGCGTAGCGGCCGTACATCGGATAGATCTCGATCGTGTCGCCACGGACCCGGAAGGTGCCCTGCGTAAAGTCGACGTCGTTGCGCTCGTAGTTCAGGTCCACGAGTTGCGCGAGCAGGTCGTCGCGGCCGATCTCCTCTCCGACCTCGAGACGAAGCGACATGTCGACGTAGTTGCGCGGGTCACCGAGCCCGTAGATCGCCGAGACGCTCGCGACGACGATGACGTCCTCGCGGGTGAGCAACGAGCGCGTCGCGGAGTGGCGGAGCCGATCGATCTCGTCGTTGATCGAGGCGTCCTTGTCGATGTAGGTGTCGGTCTGCTCGACGTAGGCTTCGGGCTGGTAATAATCGTAGTAGGAGACGAAGTACTCGACGGCGTTTTCGGGAAAGAGGGTCCGGAACTCCTCGTACAGCTGTGCTGCCAGCGTCTTGTTGTGGGCGATCACCAGCGTCGGCTTCTGGATCTCTTCGATCAGCCACGAGACGGTGTTGGTCTTGCCCGATCCCGTCACGCCGAGCAGAGTCTGTTTGTCCATCCCCGATCGGAACCCGTCGGCCAACCCTTCGATCGCCTCGGGCTGGTCGCCCGCGGGGTCGAACGGGGCGTCGACCTCGAACGGTCGGTCGACGTCCGGACGGTCCGGCTGGAGGGGACCTCGCGTATCACTCACAGTGAGTTCGATAAGGAACTGGAGCCACTTGACCGGCACGCTTGTCGCGCTGCCCACAGCATTATCGATCCGGGACGCGTCGACTATCCCGATGACACCGCCGACGATCCTCGTCGTTCACAACGAGATCGACGACGACTACGACTACCACGCCCTCGCGCTCGCCGACCACTTTCCGGGCTGTCTCGAGTGTGACTTCCCCGCCGGCGAGCGGCCCGACCTCGAAGGGGTCGACGGCGTCGTCCTGACGGGAAGCACGGCGGGCGTCTACGAGGTGGAGGACGAGCCCTGGATCGCGGACCAGGGGGAGCTAGTACACGAACTCGTCGAGCGCCGGATCCCGACGCTGGGCGTCTGTTTCGGCCACCAGATCGCGAACGCTGCGCTCGGCGGTCGAGTCGAACGCGTCGGGACGACACACCGGCTGGTCGGGATCGAACTCGCGGACGACCCGCTGTTCGACGGCGTCGAACCGATCGTCCCGGCGGTACACGGTGACGTCGTACTGGAGCCCGGCGACGACATGGACGTCATCGCGACGACCGATTACTACCCCCATTTCGGGACGAAACACCGTGTGGCCCCGCTGTGGACGGTTCAGTTTCACCCGGAGTTTACGAGCGACTTTCACGAGGAGATCGAGGCCGATTTCGGGTGGACGGAGACGGCCCACTCCTACGAGAACGTGACCGCCCACCGCGTCTTCGACAACTTCGTCTCGCTCGTCGGGGCGGCGTCCGACGGCTGATCGGCGCTGGCCTCGAGAGCGGATCCGGGACGGAATCAGTCCGCGTCAGCCATCGGTCCGTCGACCGTCAGTTTGACCGTGAAGTCGCGATCCATCACGTCCTGGGGCGGCTCCAGGTAGCCGATCGCGTAGGCCGTGTATGCCGTCCCTCGTTCGAGCGTGACGTCGAACGAGGCGACGATCGTGTCAGGATCGCCGGCCGGCCGGACCGTCACGGTGTACGCGCCGGCGGGGACCGGGACGTAGTCGCTCGAGTCGGTAAACTCGACGTCCTCGAACACGGGCTGGTCGTCGGCGTAGACGTCGACGGCCGGCGCGTCGGGAGCGGCGTGGACGAGTCTGACGAGTGCGGAGCCGGCGTCCAGCAGGACTGCGGGCTGGAACGTCCCGGAACCGAGTTCACCGATCGCGGCGACCGTGTAGAACGCCGCGCCGAACGCCACGTCACCGTCGAACGCGACCGTTCCCGGATCGCCGGACGCCGTGATTTTGATCCGGTACGTTCCCGGTTCGATCTCGAGGTACGGCGAGACGTCACCGTAGGCGACGTCAGCGAGCACGCGATTCCCGTCGACGTAGACGTCGACGTTCGGTGCGTCCGGGGAGAAGTGCGCGACCCGGACGGCGGCTCCGGGTGTATCGACCGGTTTTCCGTCCCCCTTGCGCTTCTCGTCGGGTTTCGGCCGATCGTCGTGTTCGTGTTCACCGACGGCGAGGACGGTACCGCTCGCCGCAGTCAGTCCACCGGCGATCCCCATCGCCTTGAGCGCCGCGCGGCGTGATACTGGCATGATGCGATCGTGATGGAGGATCGGGAAGACAAATAGCCGACAGTCAGTAGCGCGACTAGTTCCGGCGTTTCCGTCCGGCGATTTCGAGATATCACGCCCCTGTGATCGGAAGGACGCCTGTACGGCGACGTCGACGTACCGGTATCCCGATAGTACGATCGTGTAAGTGCCGAATTCCACGGGCCGATCGATCGGACGTGGCTGGTGCCCGGCCAACCGTTATGGGCGGCGACGGGGTAGCGCGGCGCATGACGGACCACCTCCAGCAGGCCCGCGACGACCTCGAAGAGGCCGCCAAGAGCGCCGACGACGACGTGCGCGACGATATCCGCGAGACCACCGACGCGTTCTCCGACTACGTGATGAGCGACACTCAGCCGGATCACGCCCTCCTCGACGAACGGCTCAATACCCTCCGGCAGGTCAGCCAGCAGGCGGACGGCAACACCGAGACCAAGGTCGAGTCGGCCATCGAGACGCTCGAGAACTACCGCGAGACGATCGATCAGGCCTGAAACGCGCGGTTATCGCGCGACAGTCGCGACCGGTAGTGCGCCCCCGATCGAACGGCTGTCGTGCGATCGGCGTGCCCGCCAGCCGCGCTCACTCCAGTCGGTTCAAAATCGCGTCCCTGTCGTACGAGAGGGTGAGCGATCGCGAGCGGCCGCGACCGTCGACGTCCGCGTAGTCGGCGTCGATCAGGCCCAGTCGATCGAGTTTGTTGACGATCTCGGAGTAGCGCGTGTAGCCGAGGTCGGTCCGCTCGTGAAAGGCCTCGTAGACGTCGCCGGCCTGTTCCCCGTCGTTGTGGGCGATCACCTCGAGCAAGGCCTGTTCGGTGTCGGTCAGGTTCGAGAGGCTCCGCGAGAGGGAGATGTACTTCGACTTCTCGTAGGCTTCTTCGACGTCCTCCATCTCGACGGTGCGGCTCGCACGCATCTCGGCGTTGAGTCCCGCCCGTCGCAGGAGATCGATCCCGACCCGGAGGTCGCCGCTCTCGGCGGTCAACTCGGCCACGCGATCGAGCGTTTCGCGGGAGATGACGCCGTCGTGGAAGCCCCGTTTCACGCGTTCGTCGAGGATGTCGACGATCTCGGGCTGGTCGTAGACCGGGAAGTAGACGTCTTCCGGCCGGAAGACGCTCTGGACGCGCGAATCCAGTTCCTCGATGACCTCGAGCGCGGGGTCCGAGGAGACGACGATGACGCCGATCTTCGCACCGGGGTACTCCTCGTGGGCCCGGAGCAGCGAGTACAGCGTGTCCGAGGCCTCGTTCTCGTAGAAGAGGTAGTTGACGTCGTCGAGCGCGACCACCATGACGCGGTTCTCCTCGACGAGTTTCTCCGCGATCTGGCCGAACAGCTTCTTGAACGAGATCCCCGAGGACGGCGGTTCGTAGTCGAAGGTCCCCTCGAACAGCCGCGAGAACACCGAGTATCGGGTCGCGTTGACCTGACAGTTGACCCGGATCGTCCGGACGTCGCTGGTCTGGGCACCGACCTCGTCGAACAGTTTCTGAATCGCCGTCGTCTTCCCCGTCCCCGGCGGGCCGCGGACCACGACGTTCAGCGGACGCGACCCGCGCACCGCGGGCCGGAGCGCGTACGTCAGGCTCCGGGTCTGCTCCTCGCGGTGTTTGAACGTCTCGGGAACGTAGTCGATTTCGAAGACGTGCTCGTTCCTGAACACGGACTCGTCCCACGACAACATCCCCTCGTCGGGGCCGTCTGCCATTACTTTCACCACGCTGTCGAAGCTACTTAGTTGTTCGCAGGATTACGGGTCGCAGGTCGGGAGTTCGCAGTCTCGTCCGCTCGGCCACGCTCACGCTCAGGCCGCTTCGACCCGCTCCATCCCGCGATCGATATCGGCCGGATCGATCCGCCCGCGGTGACTCACCCGAGCGTGGGCCCGGACCAGCCGTTCGACCTCGTCGCTGCTGCTCGATCGGAGCGCGAACTGGCAACTTCCCAGCGGACACTCGAATCGGTAAGCCATACCATACCAGAGGTCGAGAGCCGTGGTAGGCGTTGTACTTGCACAATCCTGTCGGTCATACGGCGTCAGGTCGCGAGCACCGCCCACGGCGATCGAGGACGCGATCGCGATCTCGGTCGCAGTTCTCGTGCAGGCGAGACCCGAAGCACGTGCAAAAGCGTCGTACTCGCATTCACCCCGTTCGCCGGACGTAGTTACGGCTCCCGACTGCCGCGATGGGCGATCGTTCGTCCAGCCAGTCGCTGGAGCAGGCCTCGGATCCGGGTGATAGTCGGCCCGAGGACCGGGTTCGCGGTCACGGCTACGTAGGCCGACAGGGGGACGTACCGACCGGTTTCGAGGTAGTGCAGCGCCGCCGCGGTCACCCGGTGGTTCCCGTCGGCGACGAACCACGGGGTCGCGCCGCATCTGGTCCGGACGACCAGCGGGTCGAACGGCGTCCCGGAAGCGAGGTCGTCGCGGTACGTTCGGATCGCCTCGGCGTCGATTCCCGCCGATTCGAGCGGGGCGACCCCCTCCTCGTGGATCCGCTCGGCCACGCCGAACAGGGTGCCGTCCGTCGAGGCGGCGCGCCACAGGAGATCGTCCGGCCCGTCCACCGGACGGAGGTCGACGAATCGTTCCCGATCGAGCGTGAGCCGGTACCACCGGACCGGCCGCTCGCGCCAGACGAACGCAGCCGCGCCCGGCTTCGCCGTGAGGAGCGCGTCGAGCACGGCCGCCGAGTTCGTCGGGACCGTCTCCGGATCGACGTCAGCCGCGCCGCAGTCGGCCTCCCGTGCGAGCCAGTCCCGGAGCACACGCTCCTCGGAGACCCGTTCAGACATCCGTTTCCCCGGCGGCGATCGCGGGCGATCCGGTGCCGCTCGCGGCGTGCGTTCGAGACACGAGCCGATACTCCGGCTGAACCCTACGGGAAGGAGTAGCATATACCTGGGGACGGCCGTTCTCCGGTCCCCGTTTCCCGTTCACTATCGCCCACAAATTATACCGTTAGACGTGGTACGGGGGGAAGTGACTGTGACCGAAACACAGGTTACGGTGATCCAGATCGACAACTACGGGCCGTGGACGGTAGCACCGTCACCGAAACGGGAGGTCGACCTGCAGATGCTCCAGTCCCGCCTGTACGCGGACCTCTCACAACTCGTCGGTCATCACGACGGCTACGTGTTCTCCACGCGATTCGACAACATGATCGCCGTCACGAACGGGCTCGACCTGGCGGGACACCGGCGCATCCAGGACGCCGTCCGCAACCGCTATCCCGTGACGGTCAGCCTCGGCGTCGCCACGGGGACCTCGCCCCGGGAAGCGGTCGGCGAGGCGACCGCGAACCTCCAGGCGGCCGGGAGCGCCCAGGACGGCGCGCGAACCGAGATCCTGCGCGGCGATCCGCTGGGCGAGCAAGGGACCGTCCAGATCGCCCACTTCGACGTCAACGACGCGACCGGGCGATATACTGACGAACTCGACGCCTTCGAAGTGTTCCGGCGCATCGATCGGGGGTACACGACACTTCTGGAGCACATGTACGACAGTCACGACTCGCTGTCGTTTTTCATCGGTGGCGACAACGTCATCTCGGTGACCGCCGGGCTCGATCGAACGGCGTTCGACGGGGCGATCGATCACGTCGAGGAGGCCGCGGGGATCGACCTCAAGGTCGGCGTCGGTCGCGATCGGACGGCTGGCGACGCCGGAATGGTGGCCAAAGAGGCGCTCGAACGCTGCCGGGAGAACGGAACCCGCGTCGAGATCGGTGCCGGTGAGAGAACGAGGGGGACGTAACCCGATGCCGGCCCAGTCGGTGTACTTCACGGGTCCCCGCGAGGTCGAGGTCCGAGAAACGGCGGTTCCCGACCCTGGCCCGGACGAACTCAAGGTGGCTGCGACGGTATCCGCCATCAGCTCCGGGACGGAACTGTTACTCTACCGGGGTGAAATGAACCCCGAGATCGCCGCGGACGAGACGCTGGAGGCACTCTCCGGATCGTTCTCCTACCCGTTTCCCTACGGGTACGCGGTCGTCGGGACGGTGACCGCCGTCGGCGCGGACGTGGACCCGGCGTGGCGCGACGAGACGGTGCTGGCGTTCCACCCCCACGCCAGCGAGTTCGTCGTCGGAGTCGACGAGGTGAGCGTCGTGCCGTCCGGAGTTTCGCCAGCGGAGGCGGCGTTCCTCCCGAACGTCGAAACGGCGGTCAACCTGGTCCTCGACGGGGAGCCCCGCATCGGCGAGCGGGCGATCGTGTTCGGCCAGGGCGTCGTGGGGCTGTTGACGACGGCACTGCTGGCCGAAACGCCGCTTTCGTCGCTCGTGACCGTGGACTACTACGAGAAGCGACGACGGCTCTCGAAGGCGTTCGGGGCCGACCGGTGCCTCGATCCCGACGACGACCCGGCCGCGGCGGTCAGCGAGCCGTCGGGACCGCCCGAGCGTCCGGAATCGCCGTCCGGACGGACCGAACGGGAAGCGCCCCCGCGTCGGGCGGACCTGACCTACGAACTCTCGGGGAATCCGGCGGCGCTCGACGCCGCCGTCGACGCGACCGGGTACGGGGGTCGCGTCGTCGTCGGATCGTGGTACGGGACCAGGACGGCCGAACTGTCGCTCGACGGGCGATTCCACCGGAGCCGAATCCGCCTGATCAGCAGCCAGGTGAGCACCATCGCGCCGGCACGGCGGGGACGCTGGACCGTGGCCCGTCGGCTGGCGACCGCGTGGCGGCGACTCGAGGACGTCGCGACCGACCGTCTGGTAACCCACCGCGTCCCGGTCACGGACGCCCCGGAGGCCTACGAACTGCTGGACGATCGGCCGGACGAGACTGTCCAGGTGCTGTTGACGTACTGACTGGTCCGCCGCGGCCCGGTTCGACTGTGGTCCGTCGGTCCGGCGTCGGGTCGCGCGCCACCTGGGTTTTAGTTCACGCGCGTGGTCCGACGGGGTATGTACACGGTGACAGTCACTCGCGACTTCGTCGCCCAACACTGGCTCACGGTCCCCGACCCCGGACCCGAGGGAGACCTCCACTCCCACCACCTGACGGTGGAGGTCGAGGTGGAGGGCGAGCAACTCGGGGAGTACGGCTACCTCGTCGACATCGACGACCTCAAGGCGGTCGTGGACGGGCTGGTAGACCGGTACCGGGACGCGACGCTCAACGACCTCCCGGAGTTCGAGGGGCTCAACCCGAGCGTGGAGCACTTCTCGCGGTTCTTCGCCGATCGAGTCGCGGACGGGATCGAGACCGACCGACTCGACGCCGTCGAGGTGACGATGTGGGAAGAGGACGGGGCAGCCGCTTCGTACGCCACGACCGTCTGATTCGATGCGGCTGGGGCTAGTCGTCTACGACGGCCTCGAGCGCACGTCCGGCGGCTATCGCTACGATCGACGGCTCGTCGCGGGGCTCCGCGAACGGGGCCACGAGGTCGTGGTCGTCGCGCTCCCGAAGGGCGGATACGGGACGAACGTGCTCGACAACGTCTCCCGGGAGGTCGCCGCCGACCTGACCGGTCTCGACGTCGACGTGCTGTTGCAAGACGAACTCTGTCACCCGTCGCTCGTCCGGCACAACCGCCGGCGCGACGACGCCACGCCGATCGTCTCTATCGTCCACCACCTCCGGTGTCGGGAGCCGCGGGCGGCGTGGCGGAACGCGCTCGTCAGGGCGATCGAGCGGCGCTACCTCGACACCGTCGACGCCTTCGTGTACAACAGCGAGACCACCCGGGAGACCGTCGAGACGCTCGTCGGCCCGACGACGGGCGTCGTCGCGCCGCCAGGCGGCGACCACGTCGACCCGGGAGTCACGCGGGCGCGGATCCGCGCACGTGCCCACGAGCCAGGGCCGCTCAGAATCGTCTTCGTGGGGACGCTCGTCGAACGGAAGGGGCTCCACACGCTGCTCCGGGGGCTGGCCGCCCGCCCGGCCGACGAGTGGACCCTGACCGTCGTCGGCGACCCGACGATCGATCCGCGGTACGCCCGTCGGATCGACCGCCTGATCGACGCGCTGGGCGTCGAGGAGTCGGTGACGGTCGCGGGCCGAGTGTCCGATTCGGCGCTGTCATCGACCCTCCGGGAGGGGCACCTTCTCGCCGTTCCATCCGGCTACGAGGGGTTCGGCATCGTCTACCTCGAGGGAATGGGGTTCGGAATGCCGGCGCTCGCGTCGACCGCCGGCGGCGCCAGCGAGGTCGTCGACGACGGGGAGACGGGGGTGTTGGTTCCGCCGGGCGAACCGCGGGCCGTGGCCGAGGCGGTGGGCTCGCTCGCGGCCGATCGCGAGCGCCTCACCGAGATGGGAGTCGCCGCCCGGGACGCTTACGACGCCCATCCCACCTGGAGCGACACCGTCGATCGCGTCGCGTCGTTCACGACTCGACTCCGCGAGGCCGCGGGGCCGTCGCCGTGACGACCGGACTTAACCCGCCACGAGTTGACGGGCCGATAGAGACGTGACCGAACCCGATCACTACTCGTTCCGTCGATACCTCGATGCCAAGCGGACCGTCGACCGGCGCGCCAGGAACCGGCGCGTCGCGGACGCGTTTCGCCGGACGCTCGAGAGGTTCGACGAGTCCGTCGAACTCTGCGAGATTGGGGCCGGGACGGGCGCAATGGTCGAGACGATCCTCGAGTGGACGGCCGGCACCGAGGTCCGGTACACGGCCATCGACGCCGACCCGGCCCTGGTCGAGGCCGCCGCGGACAGCGTCGTCGACCGCGCGTCGGATCGGGGCCACGGTCCGGATCGGTCTGATGGAACGGTACGCGTCGACCGCGACGGGGCGACGTTCGAGGTCGAGTTCCGCGCCGAAGACGCGCTCGCCCACCTCGCGGACCGCGACGGGACCTACGACGCCGTCGTCGCCCAGG
Source organism: Halosolutus halophilus (assembly GCF_022869805.1). Lineage (NCBI taxonomy): Archaea > Methanobacteriati > Methanobacteriota > Halobacteria > Halobacteriales > Natrialbaceae > Halosolutus > Halosolutus halophilus. The sequence continues at coordinate 4,151,828 of NZ_CP094974.1, forward strand.
CCTTCCTCGACCTCACGGACGTCCAGACGGCGCTTTCGGCGATCGCGGACGGGCTCCGATCCGGCGGGGTCGCCTACTTCCCCATCACGTTCGACGGGGTGACGGCGCTGGTGCCGCCGGTCGACCCCGAACTGGAGGACCGGATCGAGCGGCGGTTTCACCGTCGGATGGACACGACCGAGAAGGTCGGCGGCGAGACGGGTGACAGCAACGCCGGCCGCCGCCTCCTCACCGCGGTTCCGGCGACCGGCGGACGGATCGTCGCGGCCGGCGGCTCCGACTGGGTGGTGCGGCCGACCGACGGCGGATACGAAGCTGACGAGGCGTACTTCCTCCATCATATCGTCGACACCGTCGAGTCCGCGCTCGCGGCCGACGGGACGATCGACCCCGAGCGGTTGCGCGCGTGGGCGGAGAGTCGCCACGAACAGGTCGCGGACGCGGAACTCGTCTACCTCGCCCACCAGCTAGACGTCCTCGCCCGATGGCCGGCGTCGGCGTAGCGGACCGAACGGCCACGCGGTCGACGCCGGCGTACGATTCGGCGCAGTCCGGAGACGATCGGTTGCTCAGCGCGAGCGTGGACACTCGAATACCGGCCCCACCGTCGTCGAAGATTCGGATCAGGGACGGGAGTGGAGGCCCCGGACCAGCTATACGTCTCTCGGAATCGTAGCTCGAACTATGCACTGGAAACGGCGACGCGACCTCGAGGGCGGGAAGGAACTGGGCGTCTGGCTCCTCGTCGACGACGACGGCACGGTCGACGAAGAACTGTACGTCGAGTCCCACGAGTACCGCGGAGGCGGGTTCGACGTCTACACCGCCACTCCCGACGGGGAGTGGACACAGGAAGGCGAGTTCGGAGACGTCGAGGCCGCCTTCGAGCGGGCGCTCGACGTAATCGAGGGGAGTCAACATCCACTGGAGGGGCCGCGACCGAAGTGACGGCGTTCCCGGACGTTCGCGACCGAATCGGCCGATCGGGCGTCGATCGGGAACGAGCACGCGCTCGAACCCAGCGGGAGCGCCCGGAGCCCGGAGACAGAGGGACGCGGAACCGGGACGCGAACGCTACTCGAACTTCTCGAGCAGCCGATCGTAGAACCGCGCCTCGCGCTCGCCGGCGAGTTTCTCGACGATCAACTCGGGCGTCGATCGGGCGAGGTGGTCTTTCACCGGCGATCGGTTTACCTCGAGTTCGCCGTCGACCAGGCCGACGGCTTCGATCCCGTCGACGGTGACGTCGTAGTCGGCCATCTCGCGGATCTCACCCGCGAGGTGCGAGACGAACACCGCGGTCGCGCCGTTCTCCGAGAGCGCCTCGAGGATGCCAGCGATGATCTTCGCGCTGGCTCCGGGTTCCGTGATGCTCTCGAGTTCGTCCACGAGGACGAGCGACCCCTCGCCGCCCTGCGCGAGGTCGGCGAACTCCCGGACCGTCGATTCGAAGGCCCCCGCGTCCAGGGTCCCCTGGGTCTTGGCGTGGTAGTGGAAGTCGTCGAACCGCCGGAGGCAAACGTCCTCGGCGGGCACCGGCAGTCCCATGTGTGCCAGCACGACGACGCTCGCGACGAGGTCCAGCGTCGAGGTCTTGCCACCGCTGTTGACTCCCGAGAGGAGCGCGACCCCCGAGACCGCGTAGTCGACGGGATCGATCGCCGCAAGCGGTTCGTCCAGCAGCGGCGACCGGCCGCCCTCGATCGCGAAGCCCGCGGGCTCTCCCTCGGTCCCGCTGGGTTCCCACACGAACTCGGGCATCGTACACTCGTACTCGCGGGCGAAGCGGGCGATTGCGAGTTCGACGTCGAGTTCGAGGGCGTCCCGGACTAGCCGGCGCGCCCCGTCGCGCTGATCGGCCAGATCGGCCGCGAGGTCGCGCTTGAGCCGGCCCGCGCGGCGCTCCTTCGTGGCGGTAAGTTCCTCGCGGAGCCGACCGATCGCGTCCTCGTCGCGCTCGACCGGAAACGTCGGTTCGTCGCCGAATGCGCGCCGGGCAATCTCGGCTTCGCCCTGATCGAGGTCGAGCGCCTCGATCAGGTGCTGGCGGGCGGACTCGACCGCCGCGGCGTACTCGTCGGCCAGTTCCCGCGACAGCAGCGAGTCGACGCCCGCGCCCCGTTCGACCAGCGAGAGGAGGTCGGAACCCTCGATCGTGACGTCCTTCTCGCGGATCGCCTCCCGGAGCCGATCGTTGGCGATGCTCTCGGCCGTCCCCGTCGCCGCGTCCAGGTCGTCGACCGCCGTCGTCAGCCGATCGAGTTCGTCGTCGCCCGCGACCGTCCCGTCCTCGTCGAGCCGCGAGAGGCCGTCCGCCAGCGCGTCGAGGTCGCAGGCCGGGTCGAGGTCGGCCGCGCGGTGGACCGCGATCGCCGCCTGCAGGCGGTCCCGGTTCCGCGCGAAGAACGCGAGCGGGCGTTCGGGGACGACCTCCGCAGGGGTCTCGAGGGCGTCGGGCCGGACCTGCACCTCCCCGTCGACGGTGACGCCGGCGAACGACTCGTCGAGGGCGATGACCGTCGAGTAGCCGCGCGCGAGTTCGGCCAGCCCCTGTGCGTCCTCGACGACCTCGACGGAGAGTTCCGGGATCGCCTCGCGCGCCTCGGCGTAGCGCTCGGCGTCGGTCGTCGCCAGACAGCGTTCCCGGACCCGGACGTCGCCCGGCGTCGCGAGCGGTTCGACCCCTTCGAGCGCGTCCAGCACGGTAGCGTCGTAGTCCCGATCGATCGCGTCGGCCGCGAAGGCCTGCACCTCCTCGATGCGCGATCGACTCGGACTCGGATAGACCGTCTCGAGGCGCTGGGCCGCGTAGTCGGTGACGGTGCGACCTTTCAGCAGGCCGAGGACCTCGCGGTAGACCTCGCGGGCGCGATCGGTCGCGAGGAAGCCGCCGGGATCGTCGTGCTCGCGGCGAATCGCGCCGCGTGCGATGCGGGCCGCCCGCCCCTGCGTGATCCCGGGTGCCTCGGCGATCCGCGCGACGTCACCCGCCCGCAACGCTCGTTCGGGTTCGTCGAGTTCCGACAGCGCCCGGGCCGTCTTCTCGCCGACGCCCGGAATCGACTCGAGGTCCATGTTCTCGACCGGCCTATTCCATCGAAGCGAGAAAAAGCTCCCGCCCGTTTTTCCGGGATGGCGTGGTACCGACACCCATGCCAGTCGGGGCCCGCGAGTACCACGAACGGACGAAACACTCACCGAGAAGCGTTCGCGAGGGCAGTCACGGCCTGAACTTCGACAACAAGCCGCGGCCGTACAAGGAGTACGTGGGGGTGCCGAAACGGGCGCTCGCCGATCGCGTCCGCCCGCCCCAGCAACCGGCGCTTTCGGCGATCGCCGAGTCGACGCCCGACCGCGACCTCGACCGGGACCGACAGCCGGACCTCGAGACCGTCACCGCCCTCTGTTACTACGCGGCGGGGATCACGAAGTCGATCGACCGTCGCGATCGCACCCTCCTGTTCCGGGCCGCGGCGACCACCGGCGCGCTGTACCACGTCGACCTGTACGTGGTCTGTGGGGACCTCGCCGGGGCGGCGACGTCGTCCTCGAACCGCGACGAACCCGCGCTCGACGCCGGCGTCTACCACTTCGATCCCGGGACGCTGTCGCTGGACGTGCTCCGGGAGAAGGACTGCCGCGGAGTTCTCGCGAACGCAGCGGACCACGACGGCGTCGCGAACGCACCGCTCTCGATCGTCACGACCTCGACGTGGTGGCGCAACGCCTGGAAGTACCGCGATCGGACCTTCCGGCACGCGTTCTGGGACTCCGGCACGACACTCGCGAACCTGCTCGCCGTCGCCCACGCGCTGGACTACCGGGCCGAGGTCGTCACCGGATTCGCGGACCGGCCCGTGGCCGACCTGCTCGGCGTCGCCCCGGAGCGTGAAGCGCCGCTCGAAATCGTCCCGATCGGCGACGGCGCAGACTCGTCCCCCGCCGGCGCGACCGGTCAGGAGCCGATCGATCCCGAGACCGAACCGCTCTCGCCGACCGAGAGGGAGTTTCCGCTGATCCACGAGGCGTGGGCCGCCGGCACGCTCGCCGACGGGGACGAAGCCGCATCGTGGCGCGCCGATCGGCCCGCGGGGCCGATCGGGACGCGCGACTCCGGCGACGGCGAGCGGATCCCCCTCGATCCGGTCGATCACGAGACGGCGTCGAGTCGGCCGCTGCACCGGACGATCCAGCGCCGCGGTTCCTGTCGCGAGTACAATCGCGAACCGATCAGCTTTCGAAAGCTGTCGACCGTGCTCGATCGGGCCGTTCGCGGGGTTCCAATGGACGTACGGCGTCAGGACTCACTTCGTTCGTCCTCGAACGGGCGAGCGGCCGATCCGCCCCTGTCGTTCGTCGATCCCTACCTGCTCGTCAACGGGGTCGACGGCCTCGAATCGGGGGCCTACCACTACCATCCCGACGAGGGCAACCTCGAGCGGCTACGGGCGGGCGAGTTCCGCAGCGAGGCGGGCCACCTCGCGCTCGATCAGCGGCTGGGAGCCGACGCCGCAGTCTGTCTCTATTTCGTGACCGATCTCGACGAAATCGTCGATGCGCTCGGCGATCGGGGTTACCGCGTCGCCCAGCTGGAGGCGTCGCTGACTGCCGGTCGCCTGTACCTGGGAACCTACGCCCACCGCGACCTCGGCGGGACGGGGCTGACGTTCTACGACGACGCGGTCACGGACTTCTTCGCGCCGCGAGCGGCCGGCCAGACGCCGCAGTTCCTGTACACGATCGGGCGACCGGCCTGACAGCGCGTCTGGCGGTAATTGTGTCGTTCAGAATTTTGATCGAACCGGTCACCTCGCCGAGAGAACGCCCGTAGAAACTCACTCCGCTCGATCGCCGTCGAGTCGCCACGTGAAGATCGCTCGAAGGACGACGACGAGACTGTTTCGGTCGCCCGCCCCCCAGATCGCCGTCTCTTCGATCTCCGTCTCGTTCGCGTAGCCGTCCACGAGCGCACTGACGAGCGCCGTCTCTTCGTCGGTAATCAACAGGCTTCCGGCAGGTGTCTCTTCCCACTCCCAGAGCGTGTCGAACAGTTCGGCCGACGGCACCGTCTCCTGGATACGGTTCTGTACGTCGTCGGAGATGCCCGCAAGATAGATCTCGACCCCGCGATCGGCGGCCGCCTCGATCCGGTCGAGGTGCTCGTCGGTGAGCAACTCGTCGACGGTCATGTAGACGATCTGTTCCTCGGCGTCGGCGATGAACTCGTCGATGCGGGAGGACACCGCCTCCCGACCGGTGACCGTCCAGACGCCGAACTGTTCGCGCTGGGGCTGGGCTGGCCCGATCGTCTCCAGACACTCCGCGAGTTCGGTAATGGTGTTCTCACGTTCGACGTTGAGCGTGCGGATGATCGTCTCCTCCGAGACCACCGTGAATTTTCGCGGCGTCGTGTGCAGGATGTCGATGAATCCCCGTTCGTGGAGTCGATCGGCCGCTTCGTACACGCGAGTCCGGGGGACGTTGTTGACGCGGGTGATGTCCTGGGCGGTTCCCGTCCCGAGTCGCAGGATATTGATCAGCGTCTGGGCTTCGTACTGGGAGAGTCCGAGTTCCTGGAACCGGTCGAGCGCCTCGGCTTCGGCCTGCTCTTCGTCGAACGACACCATACGAGAGCCGACGACGGAGAGCCGGAAAAAGCCCCGGCCAGCCGACAGAGGCCGCTCGGGAGGACAGACGCGGCCGGCACCTGCTCGCGGACTGGCATTCCGGTTACCGAGACGCCCACGCGATGGCTTGCGGACTCCGGCGGGCCCGTTATCCCGTCAGCGGTGCAAGGACGGGTATGGGACTCACGAAACTCCTCCACTCGAAAGCGACCCGATCGCTGACCGTCGTCTCGGTGCTGAGAGACGCGAAGACCGCGCTCGATCGCGGGAATCGGACGCGCGCGATCGCGTTACTCGGCGTCGCCGTCCTCGCCTGGAAGTGGACGGTGGTCGGCCTCGCCGCACAGGGCGTCGTCAAACTGCTCCGGGCGGGACGGGGCGGCTCGTCGGCCTCGAAGCCGGCGTAGTCGACGGTTCAACGAGGGACCGCCGCTAGTCGCCGAAGTCCGCGTCCTCGAAGTGGTCGTTGGCCAGGTCGTCGATCAGGTCCTCGGTCTCCTCGGCTTTCTCGTCGTCCAGATCCTCGATCGCACCGACGCCGCGACCGCCGCTTTTCGCCGTGCTGAGCGCGTTCTTGTTCAGGTCGCCCCCGGGATCGACCACGGGCAGTTTGAGATCGGTGAAGTTCTCCGGCGGGAATCCCGACGCCGAGAGGACGAAGTGGGCCGCCACCTCCCCCAGGTCATCGGTGTCGAAGTCCTCGAGTTGCGGGTCGTCCCACTCCTCGGCGGTCGTCCCCGAGAACTCGGGTTCGTGCATCTCGTAGCCCGTCATAGCCGAATCTACGATCGGCCGACCGATCGGCGTTATCCTTGCAGATTCAGGACGGCGAATCGCGGCACAGCGGTGCAGACGGGCACCTACGCGAAGTCGTCGACGAGCGGGAACGTCGCCAACTGCGCCGCCGAGAGCAACACCCGATCCTTCTCGTAGCCGTGCGCGATAGACTCGACCATTCCGTCGCCGTTCGTCAACGGGACGAACCGAACGACCGTTCCCCGATCGTCGATCTCGAGCACGAGGAGGCCGTGCGGGAACGACGAGACCGCCGGGACGGTGAGTTCCGTCACGCCGTCGGCGCGCTCGATCGCGGGGAAGTGGAGGTGGCCGGTGACGACCAGCGCGACGTCGTGGCTCACGAGGAGGTCGACCAGCGGTTCGGGGTTCGAGAATCCGGGGACCTCGCCGGCGACTGGCAACTCCGCGCGGTATCGCTCGTAGAGGTCGCCCGTCGCCGGGAGGTTGTGGTGGACCACGACGATCGACGCGTCGGCGTCGGCGTCGGTCAACACCTCGTCGAGCCACATCAGCTGTTCCGCGTCGATCCGGCCGTCCCACGTCTCCGCGGGCGACCCGGGGGTCGCGGCGTGGCTGTCGAGTCCGAACACGGCGAGGTCGCCGAACCGAATCCGGAACGGGAGCCCGCCGGGCGTGTACCGCTCCTCGAACTTCCTGATCGGAAGCGAGTCGTGCTCGTCGAACGTCGTCGGGAAGTCGTGGTTGCCCGGCACCGCGACTGCCGGCGGATCGAAGGCGGCGAGGTCGTCGAACAGGTCGAACTCCGCGGGCACGCCGTTGCGCGTCAGGTCGCCCGCGACGACCACCCCGTCGACGTCCCGATCGTTCACGGCCGCGACGGCACCGCGCAGGTGCCGTTCCGTGCGGTGAAACACCTTCCACGTCCCGGTCGCGTCCGTCGCGAGGTGGACGTCGGAGAGGATCGCGAGCCGGGTCGGCTCGGTCGCCGTCGGCCGATCGAGACGGGCGAGACGTTGCCCGGAGTGTGGTCGGACCGTCATCGATCGATCCAACGGGACGGAGACCGGTAATCCTCACCCCGTCACTCGCGATCGGACACGTCCACCCGTCACTCGCGATCACCCCTCGCCACCCGCGATCGGACGGCCCCACCGAAACGGCTCACGGCGTCTCACTCGGCGGCCACGAACTTGTAGCCGCCGCCGTCGGTGTCGATCTCCGACTCGTCCTGATCCTCCTCCGGGTCCGGCGGGTTGGGCGCGCGCTCGGCGACGTAGATCGCGCCGTCGTAGACCAGCGGCGTGCTTGAAACGTAGCCGTCCAGGTCGACGTGCCAGACCTCCTCGCCGGATCGCTTCGCGACCGCGTAGAGGGTGCGATCGTCCGACCCGAAGACGAGCCGATCGGCACAGACCGTCGGGGAACTGAGGATCCGCCAGTCCGTCCCGAAGCGCCACGCCTCCTCGCCGGTGTCGGCGTCGAACGCGTACATGTTCCCGTCGTGGCTGCCGGCGAACACCGCGTTCAGCGTCGGATCGATCCCGGGGCCGGTCATGGCCGATCGTCCCGTGTCGAACGACCAGTCCTCGGTGCCGGCTTCGAGGTCGACGCGGTAGATGCGCCCGTCCCAGGAGCCGAAGAATGCGCCGCCGTCGTACGTCGCGACGGGGCCCTTGATCTCCCCGTCCGTGTCGTTGTGCGGGTCGGTCTCGAACGTCCACGCCAGTTCGAGCGTTGACGTGTCCCATCCGTAGAGGAGTCCGTCGTTCGCTCCGACGACGAGCGTCCCGGTCTCGGGGTCGATCGCCGGCGTCGAGTGCGGGTGCTCGTCCGGGCGGCTCTCCGCGTCTTCCCAGCGCACCGCGCCGTCCCCGGGATCGACGGCGAAGATACTGCCGTCGTAGCCGGAGTACTCGACCGCGACGAAGAGCCGATCGTCGAAGTAGAGCGGGCTGGAACCGATGTAGTCGCCGAGTCGGGTCTGCCACACCTCCTCGCCCGTGGCGGCGTCGAAGGCGTAACAGATCCCGTCGTACGCGCCGACGTAAACGGTGTCGCCGACGACCGCGGGCGTGCCGTGGACGCCGCGGTCCTCGAGGTCGGTTTCGGCGGTCCAGCGCACCTCGCCATCTGGCTCGAACGCCCTGACGTGGCCGGTGTCGCCGGGCAGGACGACCCCGCCGTCGGGAAGCGGAACGGCGCTCGCCTTCGCGGCGTTGTGGTCGATCTGGTTGAGTTCGTCGAAGCGCCACTCGCGTTCGACCGCGTCGGGGACGCGCTCGTCCGGGTAGTACCCCCAGCGCTCGACCGAACCGCGGAACTGGACGGCGCCGTCGGGAATCGTCTGGGTCGGCACCTCGCCGTCGTGCTCGGTCAGTGGCGGCTCGTCGCTCGACGCGATGCCCTCGCGGACCGAGCCGAGACAGCCGGTGGTCGTGGTGACGGCGGCGATCCCGGCGGCGCGCAGTGCTCGACGGCGGGAGAGAGCTAGTCTATCGTTCCGTGAGTTGTGTGAGTTCATTGGTCGGAGTCTTCAGTTGGGCCTCCGTCAGGTGGACTTGACCGGGTCCCGGCTCCAGACGGGACCGCTACGCCAGCACCCCCGTCAGGTCAGCCACCTCGTGTTCCTCGAGACGCCGGATCGTCTCGACCAGATCGTCGCGACGGCCGTCCGCGAGGTGTTCGCCCGCGATCGCGTCGACCTTCTCCTCGAGGCCGTCCCAGCCGATCGGATTCGTCGGGTGGCCGCGGAAGGCGTCCTTCTCGACCCGGTATGTGGTGCCGTCGTCCATCGTGACGTCGATGATCGCGGGCATCTCGCCCGCCTCGAATCGCGCCGTGAGTTCGGGATCCGCGCTGACGTCGACGATCCGGAGCAACGCCTGCACGTCGTCGCGCCGGATGCGCTCGGGGTCGTACTGTGCGAGCGAGAGGTCGCGATCGATCAGCGCCGCGGCGAGCATGTACGGCAGCGAGTGGTCCGCCTGGGCCCGCGTCTCGACATCGTAGCGGTTGCCCTCGCCGCCGCCGATGATGCGCTTCGCGCCGGCGAACGTCTCGAGTTTGATCCCCGCGACGGCGGCCGGATCGAGGTCCTGGTGCCGGGCGAGTTCGATGATCCCCTCGACCGCGGACTGGGCGTAGGTTTCGCCGACGTAGCGCTTCGTCATCACGTCGTGGACGCGCTCGCCGGGCGAGAGGTCGACGTCGAACGGCCCCGAGAGCACGTCCTCCCACCCCTGCTGTCCCTCGAAGAGGTTCCGCGGCCCAGCGATCCCGTTCGTGGCCAGCATCACCGAGTAGACCGCGTTGCGCGCCGCGTTCGCCGACGCGAGTCCCTTCCACTCGTTGATCTCGCCGGTGCGAGTTACCCGCAGGGCGTTGTGTGCGGTTCCGGCGATGGCGATGGCGTTCCGGGTTTCCTCGAGATCCAGTCCGAGGAGTTTCGACGCGCCCGCGGCGGCCGAGATGACGGTGTGGGTCACGTGATCGAATCCCTTCTCACGGACCGGGGTGTTCCACGCGAGTTCGGCCTGAATCTCGTAGGCGATCGCGAGCCCCGCGAGCAGGTCCGATCCCGATCGATCGGCGTACTCCCCGGCGGCGACGACGGCGCCGACGGCATCGCTCGGGTGGGGGGTCTCGCCCGGCGCGAGAAACGAGTCCACGTAACCGAGGTACCGGACGAGCGCGGTGTTGTGCATCGCCGCCTGCACCGGCGACGCACCGCCGTCGCGACCCCAGAGCGTACACGGCCCGTCGTCCTCGAGGTCCGTCACCGTTCGATAGACGGCCCGGGGCGGTTCGGCACCCTCCGCGGCGATCGCGACGCCGATCGAGTCGAGGAGCCGGCGTTTGAGCGCGTCCCGGACGTCGGCGGAGAGGTCGTCGGAGTCGGTCTCCCGAACGAACTGTGCTATCTCGAGCGTCGTGGGCATGCGCGGCGCTTCCACGAACACGGCAAAACGTCTTGGCGTGGCTCCGCCACACACCACCCGCGGACGGGGAACGCCGCGTATCGGCCCGACGACGGCCCGTGACGCGCCGTTCGCGGTTCGCGAGGAACGGCCCCGTCTCGAACGAGAGTCGACGGGACGGACCGTTATGTAGAGGGATCGACAACCGCTCGCTCGACCGTCGGCTCCGGCCACGTCAAATACAGCAGGCTGCTGCAGGCCCGATCGATTCGGAGAAACACGTTCGAACTGTGATAACGGAGTACGGACGCCAATTTTCACCGACCGACTCGATCGAATCGCCGTAGCAGGTACCGAACCGCCGGAGCAGTTCCCGTTCGAAGGACGCGAGCAATGAAAACGAGCATCGAGGTCGAATACTGGGTGATCGATCGAGACGGCGACCTCACGTCGCCGGGCGAACTCACCGACGTCTCCGATCGGACGGTCGAGGAGTTCGTCGAACCGCTGTTCGAACTGAAGACGCCGCCCTGCGAGTCGATCGAGGAGCTTCGCCACCGGTTCCTCGAGGAACTCGACGCCGTCCTCTCGCGTGCCGAGGAACTGGACAAACGGCTCGTCCCGCTGGGGACGCCGATCAACTGCGACGGGATTACGCGTCGGCCCGGCGAACGGGGCCGCATCCAGAAGCGGGTCGTCGGGTCGGACTTCGACTGTGCGAAGCACTGTGCGGGGACCCACGTCCACGTCGAGAAGCGAAACGTCACGGACCAGCTCAACACGCTCATCGCACTGGATCCGGCGCTCGCGCTCGTCAACTCGTCGCCGTACGTCCGGGGTGAGCGGGTCGCGAACGGCGCACGCGCCTACTGGTACCGGAAGGAGGGGTACGACCGGTACCCGAAACACGGTCAGCTCTGGGCGTACGTCGAGAACGTCGGCGAGTGGCACCGCCGCCTCGAGCACCGCTTCGAGGAGTTCAAGTCGGCCGCGATCGGGGCGGGCGTCGACGAGGCGGCGGTCGAGGAGCACTTCTCGCCCGACGACGTCGTCTGGACGCCGATCCGACTGCGGGAGTCGATGCCGACCGTCGAGTGGCGATCGCCCGACGCGGCGCTCCCGAGTCAACTCCTTCGACTGACCGGCGAACTCCGGGCGGTGATGGACGGCCTCCATCACACCAACGTGCAGATCGAGGACCGAAGCGGCGACGCGCCCGGCCGCGTCACGAGCGACGGCATCTCGCTCCCCGACTTCGACACCACCTGTGACCTCGCGGAGGCCGCCATCCACGACGGGCTCGAAGACGACCGCGTCGCCGGCTATCTCGATCGCATGGGGTTCTCGATCGGCGACTACCACCCGATCGCGACGCGGATCGACGGTCGACAGTACGTCACCAGGGGCGACGCCCGCGACCTGCGACTCGAGTACGCGAACGCGCTCGAGGCCGACGTCGACGCGTTACTGGGTACGATCGAACCCTGAACCCGGTACCGGGCGATTCTACAGACGGAAACGGTTCGAGTCGAGAGGTCGACAGTAGCCACCGAAAGTCAGCGCACATCCGATCGTGCAGCCGTCGTTTACGTAGTCTCGGGGAACATGTTCACGTCACTTCCCGATCGATAAGAACGGGCTCGGCCCGTTATACGCCGGCTCTTCTTACGTCGAGTTGGTATGAGTGATCGTATTGGCGCACCTGGATTGGGTCTCTCGCGACGCGAATTCGTTGCTGCGACCGGCGGCGTAACGACGCTGGCCGGCCTGGCCGGCTGTACGAGTCGGGGGGCCGTGCAGGGCACCGAGCCGGCGGAGTCGACCGAGGAGCCCGCCGACTCGTCCGAGTCTGGTTTGCCGTGGACGAGTTCACCGGAGGTCGTACAGGTCGACGAGCAGGGCGGTAGCGTGACGCTACGGTCGGTGACGGCCCAGCACGCCGTCCATCCCATGGACTCGATGGGAGGTCCGGTGGAGCTCCCGCAGGTCTGGGCGTTCAAGGCAGACGACGGAAAGCCGAGCGTGCCGGGGCCGATCCTCCGGACGACCGAGGGCAACGACATCGAAGTGACCCTCGACAACACGGGCGCTGACATGCCGCACACGCTGCACTTCCACGGGGCGAAGAAGACCTGGGAGAACGACGGCGTGCCGACGACGACCGGTATCACGGTCGACCCCGGCGAAAAACACACCTACACGATCCCCGCGAACGTCCCTGGAACGCACCTCTATCACTGCCACTACCAGACCCATCGCCACATCGATATGGGGATGTACGGTATCTTCCGGGTCGATCCGAAGGGGTACGAACCGGCCGACAAGGAGTACTTCTTCACCCTCAAGGACTGGGACTCGCGCGTGAACCGACAGCTGGCCGGCGAAGATGTAGACTACAGCCCGCGTCAGCGCAACCCGGACGTGTTCACGATCAACGGGAAGAGTCTCCCGCGAACGCTCCACCCTGAAGACGGGTCGCCGATCATCGTCGATCACGGCGATACAGTTCGCCTCCACATGATCAACGCGGGTTACATGTCTCATCCCATGCACACGCACAACCACCGATTCCGTCTCGTCGAGAAGGACGGCGGCCAGATCCCGGAGGCGGCCCAGTACGAACAGGACGTTACCAACATCGCCCCCGCGGAACGCCATACCGTCGAATTCGAGGCCGACGCCGACCCCGGCATCTACCTCATGCACTGTCACAAGGTCCACCACGCGATGAACGGCAACGTCTATCCCGGCGGGATGGTCAACGGAATCGTCTATCGCGACGCGATGGATACCGACGTTTTCGCGGATCTCATGGTGCACGCGGGCTACGAGGGCTGATCCTCGAGACGGAGTGTCACTGATGCAGCGCTACTCGTTTCCTGATCGCCGTTCAGTTTCGTACCCCCGATCGCACGACTGCTCTGCCCAGTGGTAGCACTGTGAGAGCCCAGGGCTGTAGCCGCGGGGGATGTCACCGTAGAGATTTCAGTTTCCGTCGTCGTACTCGTACTCCGTCTCGGGATCCTCGACGCCCTCGGTTCGCGACCCGACCCAGGCGCCCAGCGAGAGCCCGTAGACGAGGTGTCCAGCGTGAAACAGCGCGAGTTCGTCGCTGTCGAGTCGAATCCCGAGCAGTTCCTTCAGCACGATCTGCGTGCCGAACGCGGAGAGCGCCATCCCGTAGATCATGCCCCAGATGATGCCCCGCTGTTCGGGTTCGATCGACCGTTCCGCGTCCTGTAGCGCGAACAGGCCGCCGAAGAGCGCGCCCGCCTGGATCCCGTAGGCGAAGTGCAAGACGAGTCCGGCGATCGGATGCTCCTCGGGATCGCCTCCGGTGACGTACTGGGACCAGAAGTTCGCCGACGGCGGCAGCGATCGCATGATCGGCAGCCGGAACGCCGTCATGATGACGGTCGCGACGAACCCCGCCTGCAGCCCGCGAATCGTCGCGTAAATCGCGTGTTCCGCCCGCGATTGCTGGGACGTCGCCTGCGGTCCTTCCCGGGGTTCCCTCGTCGACCGCAGCCGTCGGACTCGATTTCGTAGAGACATCGGTTCTGGACGTGTACCACTGGCGGCTCCTTAACCATCCGGCGCGCTGTCTAATGCAGTCGACCCCGCCGATCGGTCGCGCCGCTGTACCACTGTGTCCGGGACCAACCGTCGCTGTTCTGGATCCTCTATCGGTCCGAGCGATCGGGTCGACGACAACGCGTTTTTGCCCGTCCGGTGCGAACGGGGGGCCATGACACGGGTCGAGGCGAAACTCGAGGCCGCCCGCGACGATCTCGCAACCTACGACGGCGTGCTGGTCGCCTTCTCCGGCGGAGTCGACTCCAGCGTGGTGGCCGCGCTCGCCCACGACGCCCTCGGCGAGGACGCGGTCGCCTGCACCGCACAGAGCGAAACCCTCCCCGAAGCGGAACTCGCGGACGCGAAACGGGTCGCCGAGGAGATCGGTATCCGCCACGAGATCGTCGCCTTCTCCGAACTCGAGAGCGACGACTTCGTCGCGAACGACGACGATCGCTGCTACCACTGCCGGACGATGCGGCTGGGCGAGATGCTCGAGACGGCCCGCGGTCTCGGTATCGAGACCGTCTGCGACGGAACCAACGCCGACGATCCGGGTGTGGGTCACCGGCCCGGCCTGCAGGCGGTCGAGGAACTGGACGTCTACTCGCCGCTGCTGGCCCACGACGTCACGAAGGAGGAGGTCCGGGCGATCGCCGACCACTACGACCTCTCGGTCGCGGACAAACCCTCGATGGCCTGTCTCTCCTCGCGCATTCCCACGGGGCTGTCCGTCACCGAAGACCGGCTCACACGGGTCGAGCGGGCCGAAGCGCTGCTCCGGCAGTGGGGGTTCGACCAGTTCCGCGTCCGCGACCACGACGGCCTCGCGCGCATCGAGGTCTCGCCGGCCGAACTCGATCGGGCGCTGGAACTGGAGTTCGTCGAGACCGTCCGCGCGGAACTCTCGGATCTGGGCTTCGACCACGTCACGCTCGACCTGCACGGCTACCGGACCGGGAGCGTCAGTCCCGAGGGCGAGATCGAGCACGAAAACGCCCACGAGAACGAAAGCGGTCACGGGACCGACCAGGGGTCCGAACGTGGATCGGACGACCCCGTCGTCTCCGACGTCTTCGCGGCCGACTCGGGAACCGACGACTGACGACCGCCGGCGCGGCCGGTTCGATCGATGGCCCCGCGACGACCCGCTCGCCGGCCCGGAGTTCTCGATCGTCCGAATCGCCCCGACACTGAGAGACATTCGTCCAGAATATAACCCAATCTTGCGTCGTGAACCAACCAATAGAAGTATTTCTGAATCACTATCCGATAATATTGCACAATGCGATACGGACGTAGCCTTTCCACGGGTACTGGTGATCGATGGACGCCGACCTGCCGCCGGACTGGACGATCGAAGAGCGTCGGACCTATACCGCCGCCAACAGCGATCGAGAACTGGAGTATCGGATCTACCGTCACGAGTCGGGCGACCTCCGGGTGAAAGTCGCCCCGGCCTCGCTCGACGGCGAGGAGCACCCCGGCTACACGCTCACCGTGACGAGCTATCCCGGGCTCGAGTTCTCCGAGTCGAACCGGGTCAGGACCGTCCTCCGGTTCGAACGCTGTATCCGGATCGGGCGCCAGTTCATGACCCTGTTTTCGGCCAGTTACGACGGGGCCGGTTCGCTCGAAAACGCGCTCGAGTACGCCACCGATCGGACTCGCGAGCATCGGTAATCGACCCGAGACACCGCCCGGCGTCGGAGCCGACGGTCCGTCACTCCCGGCCGACCCACTTCAACACCAGCAGCGTCCCCTCGAACAGCAGGATCATCGTGACGGCGACGAGGACGGGCGCCATCATCGTCGGATCGAGCGTGAACATGAACGAGAGCCCCGCGAACGCCGCCCAGAAGTACAGCCGCTTCTGGACCAGCCAGCGACGGGTCGTCACGCCCATCATGATCGCGAGCATGATGAACAGCGGAATCTGGAAAACGATCGCCAGAAAGCCCGTCAGCGTGATGATCAGGTTGAAGGTCTCCCCGAGCGCGTAGGCGATGTTCGCGCTCCCCTCAGCGTAGTAGGTGAAGTACTGGAAGAGGACCGGCAGCACGAGCAGGTACGAGAACAGCATGCCCAGCCCGGCGAGCACGACGCTCGTCGGCACGGCCGCGAGATAGTACTTGCGCTCGTGGGGATACAGCCCCGGTCGCATGAACAGGTAACACTCGTAGACGAACGCCGGCAGGGCGACCATGATGCCGAGCAGCGCCGAGAGCTTGATCCGGGTCAGCCACAGTTCCAGCGGGTGGTAGAGGTGCGGCGGCGGCACCTCGTCGATGGCGTACGGAAAGACGTTGAGCCAGATGTGTTCGATGGCCTCCGAGGCCCACAGCAGCCCGATCGCGGTCCCGGCCGCACCGACCAGTAACACGACCGCGAGCCGGAGCACCATCTCCTCGATGTGATCGGCCAGGGGCATCTCCTCGTCGTCCGGCGGCGTCGAGATGCCGCCGATGTCGTCGTCCTCCGGATATCCCGGCCCGCCGGAGCCGGGATCGGGATGATCACTGACGACGCCTTCGCCGTCGGTCCTGGCCTCGGTCGGATCGTCGGGTGTGGCCGGTGCGGTGTCGTCGGCCGCAGTCGGCTCGCCCTCGGCCGGTTCGTCGGTCGCGGTCGGCTCAGTATCGTCGGTCGCGGTCGGCTCAGTATCGTCGGTCGCCGCGGCGTCGTCGGAGAAGATCGAATCGTCCGTCTCGGCGTCCGCCGTGAACGACGGGCTCTCCTCGTCGGGGCCGTCGCCCGGTTCGTCACTGAAGACGGAGCTAACGTCGTCCCCGAAAAACGACTCGGTGTCGGACTCGTCGTCGCGCTCGGCTGACTCGACCGATCGTTCGTCGGGGTCTACCCGTGGCTCGTCGGACCCGTCCGCGGCAGTCCTCTCCTCCGGCTCGTCCGACATCTATCGGGATATAGATAGGCCGGCGGTTATAGGCCTTTTTCTTACAGAGACTGTGAAGAGTTGACAAGGGACGCTGGAAGACTCGCGTCCCGCACTCGGTGGCTCGCCCTACTCGAAAGGTTGATAACTGGATGTCAGTTACCAACCACCAGTCAATGAGTTCTGCCGTCGACGAGGACACAGCCCGAGCCATCAACTCCGGCCGGGAGACGCTTGGCGCACTGTTCTCGAGTGCGCAGACGCATCTTCAGAAGGTGTTTATCGTGTTCGTGATCGGTTTCATCGGCTCCTTCTACGCCCTGCGAGTGTTCATCTGGGACTTCCTCGAGGCGACGGCGAAAGCGGAGATGGGCCAGGAGGTCGCGGACGCGACCAGCATCATCACCCGGACGCCGTTCGAGGTGATCCTGTTACAGGCGAAGATCGGGATGTTGGTCGGGGTCCTCATGGCGATACCGGCCCTGCTCTACTTCTCCCGGGACGCGCTCCGCCGTCGCGGCGTCCAGTCGGCCGTCCCCGTTTCCCGGTGGTACGTGGCCGGGCTCGTCATAACCTCGTTCACCCTGTTCTGGATCGGCGTGACCTACGCCTACGCGATCTTCTTCCCCTACGCGTTCGACTTCCTCGGTGCCGTCGCCCACGACGCCGGCGTCACCCCGAGCTGGGGGATCACGGAGTTCACGGAGTTCATCGCCCTGTTGACCCTCTCGTTCGGTCTCGCGGCGCAACTGCCGCTTCTCATGAGCGTCCTTTCCTACACCGAGATCGTCTCCTACGAGCAGTTCCGGGACAAGTGGCGTCACGCGATCGTCGCCATCACGGTCTTCGGCGCGGTGTTCTCCCCGCCGGACCCGTTCACGCTGGTCATGTGGGCACTGCCGCTCGTCGGCCTCTACGTCTTCAGCCTCGGTCTCGCGAAGGTCGTCACCAACATTCGTCGCCGCGGTGCGGCCGAACTCGATACGGGAGCCGGACTCGTGAAACGGCGGCTCCTCCAGTTCGTCACCGCGCTGGCGATCGTCGCCGTCACGACGGGCGTCTTCGTCAACCGGGACGGATTCGATCAGCTCGAGGAGTCGGTCTACCCGCTGTTCCCGGCACCCTACCGGCCCGAGGGAGCGTTCGGGCTCGAGTCGATCGCAGTCGAGTACGGCCTGCTGGGCGACGCCGCGGTCGGTGCGATCGTCGCCGCCGTCGTCGGCTTCCTCGTGATCGTCGGCTACACGGTGAAGGTGTTGCAGTCCCCGGTCTACCCCCGCGAAGGCGACATCCGGAGCGCGGACGACCCCGACGACGTCGACTTCGAGACGCTCGCGGCCGACGACGTCGAGGAGGTTCCGGCACAGGTCTTCCTCGCGATGGAAGAAGAGGAGGCCCTCGAGTACTCCCGACAGGCGATGTACGACGACGACCGGGCGAAGGCGGAGGCGATCCTCAACCGGTTCGATCGCCTTCAGGAACAACGGGACGCGGCGGAGAGCGAGGGAAGCGGTGCAGGCGGGACGGCCGGGACCGCGTCCGGGGGTGCCGCGGCCGCCGAAGGAAGCGGGGGTGACGACGAGGAGAGCGTCTTCTCGAGTACCGCTGCCGGGATGCTCGATCCGTTCACCGAAGAGGAGACGACCGAGGAAGATATCGGCGGCTACGCCTACGACCTGGCGTTCATCGTCGACAGCCTCACCTCGAAGACGATCTACATCGTGGGCGTGTTCATGGCCGTCCTCGCCGGTTCGTTCCTCGCGATGTACCAGGGCGCGTTCGGGGTCATCCTCGCCAAGTTCGTCGATCGAGTCCCCGACGAGGTCCTCGCCGAGGTCACGGACATGGACGCAGCGGAGATCGCCGCCGCGGATTCGCCGGCCCAACTGACCGAACTGATAAACGAGATGGGGCTCGTCGTCGCGCTCCACCCCGTCGAGGTGCTGATCTTCATGGTGAAGGTGAGTACGATCCTCGCGTTCATCGCCGTCGTGCCGCTGATCTTCTACTGGGGATGGCCGGCGGCCAGGGAACGCGGCCTCGTCCGCGGTGATCAACGGGTCTTCCTCGTCTGGGGCGGGACGCTGTTCGCCGGCTTCGGTCTGGGACTCTTCCTCGGGTTCTACTGGATCGCACCGGCCGTCATCTCGTATCTCATCACCGACGCGCTCGAGAACGGAATGGTCGTCTCCTACCGGGTCAACAGCTTCTCGTGGCTCGTGATTTACACGACCCTCGGGGTCGGCTTCCTCTTCAATATCCTCGTCACGATGGCGCTGTTCCACGTCGGCGGCATCATCAGCTACCGGACGATGCTCGATCGGTGGCGACCGGTCGTCGTCGGCGTCTTCACCGTCGCCGCGTTTGCCAGCCCGAAAGGTATCCTGACGATGCTGCTCGTGGCGATCCCGATCGCGCTGACATACCTGCTCGGTCTGGCAGTCCTCTACGTGCTCACCGCCGGCGGGCGCCTCTTCGGCGGTGGTGGCGGCTCCGAGGCGACGCCCGATCCGGACGCCGACGCCAACACAGCGATCGAATAACGGCGTCGACTCGCGTTCGGACCGGAACAGCGGCTATTCGACGGCAGTCAGATCGCGTTCGAGTCGGCGAGAGCCCGATCGGGAGACGCGCCGCATTCCTGTCCGCGCAAGACGACGCGGTCCCGCGTTCGCGGGGAGACCCACGCCGTGGTATATCGACCCGTCTGCGGTCCGGACTGCGGCCGCCCCGACGCGGGCTCCGACGAAAGCGAGCCGCAGCACCAGCGACTCTTAAGGCGTCCGCCTTCGAACGCCCCGCACATGCCCAAGATCAGCGTCGAAATTCCACAGGAGTTGCTCGACGATCTCGACGACCACGTCGGCGACGACGGGAAGTTCGTCAACCGCAGCGACGCCATCCGTGCGTCGATCCGGAAAACCCTCGACATCTTGGACGAGATCGACGAGCGCCACGATCGACTCGAGACGGAGGACTAGTGTTAGCGATCGGCGAAAGCAACTAAATGAGCGCCGGTGAATGTCAGTGGTAATGTCAGCACCGAGCGGCGACCAGTGTGACCACACGGCTACCGAGACGATCGAACTGCCGGCGACCGACGCGACCCAGCGCGCGCTCCACGAGGCGATCGGCTACCTCTACGACGAACTCGCGACGGCCGCCGAAACGGGGGCCGTGGAACCGGAACAGCTCTCCGACGAGGTGTTCGAGGGGATCGAGGAACTCTACGTGGGAACGGCCGAGGAATCGATCGCGAGCGTCGAGATCAAGTACGAACTGGCCGACTAGGAGGGTGACGCGAACGACTGGGGTGAACAGCGACCGCGGACGACTTGCAGCGGGATAGCGACTGTCACTGGCCTGCAGCGGGATAGCGATCGCGGGCGACCGTCGACGCCGACGCGACCGTCGATCGATCGGCGTTCAGTCCCGATCGAGTCGCTGTGCGAACCCGAAGTTCGGTTTGACGTCCTCGACGCGAACCCGGACGGTGTCACCGTCCTCCGCCCCCGGGACGAACAGCCGGTAGCCGTCGACGGAGGCGATCCCGTCGCCCTCGCTGCCGACGTCGACGATTTCGACCTCGAGTTCGTCGCCCGCCCGGATCGGGGCCGTGAGCCGGCCTTTCCCGACGAGGTAGATCTCGGAGGACTCGTCCCGGGTCGCCTTCGGGGCCGTCGCGCGGACGTACTGGAACTCCGCTTCGACGTCTGCCCGGAAGTCGTCGACGTCGGGACCCTCGAAGACCTTCACGACGAAGTTCCCGCCAGTGTCGAGGAGTTCGAGTGCGGTCTCGAACGCCTGTCGCGCGAGGTGCAACGATCGGGCCTGGTCGAGCGAGTACTCGCCGGACATGTTGGGTGCCATGTCGGAGACGACCGCGTCGACCGTTCCGCCGGCGGCGTCCACGACGCGCTCGCGGGTTCGCTTCTCGGTCATGTCGCCGCGAATCGTCTCGACCCGATCGTTCAGGTCGGGGTCGTCGAGGTCTTTGATGCGCTGGAGGTCGACGCCGATGACCGTCCCGGTCGGGCCGACCTTCTCGGCGGCGACCTGTAGCCAGCCGCCGGGTGCGGCACCGAGGTCGACGACGGTGTCGCCGCCCGAGATGACGTTCTCCAGTTCGTCGAGCTGTTTGAGCTTGTAGGCCGCCCGCGAGCGGTACCCCTCCTGTTTCGCCCTGTTGTAGTAGTCGTCGCGTCGTGTCATAGGTACGTCATCGAACCCCGTGTCACGTTTTGCGTAGGAACGGTCGGTGGATCTGCGTTCATACGGAATGAGATGCCCCCGACTCGGAAAGGCACGTCGGATAGTATCGATCAGCCGTCGGGCTCTGCAGAAGCGTCTCATCACCAAGCGTGAGCGAAGATCCTGCGAACTCGACGAGAGTTCCGCTCTCGCCGAACCACGAAATCGACGATTTTCGAACGATCCCGAGGCATTCGGCTCGTTCCGTCCGTAGATTTTCGGATCGAGGTGTCCACCCGGTGCGTCAATTTATCAGCGGCATAGGAGAATACCTCGGGGCGTGACCCCGAGGCGATTCACTACTCGAAGCGGGGGACGATTCTCCGTTACATCTATTGCGTATCGTAACGTAGTGGATCGTAACGATGAAAACGGTCACTACGCGCATCCCGGAGGACGACGAGGAGGCCCTCGCCGAACTCGAGACGGAGTTGAGTGCTGATCGGTCGGAGGTGCTTCGCCGTCTGATCCGACAGGGCCTCTCCGACTGGCGCAAGGAGCGGGCACTCGACCAGCTCCGTGACCACCGCATTACGCTGCGGAAGGCAGCAGAGCTGGCAGACGTCTCGTACGTCGAGATGTTGACCCTCGCCTCCGAAGAGGGGATCGACGTCGGGTACACGACGGCCGACCTCGAACGCGATCTCGATCGCGTCTAATGGTTGTCGTCGATTCCTCCGCGCTGATTCCGCTCGCGTGGGTCGGGCGACTCGACCTCGTCTCGACCGCCTTCGATGATATTCGGACGACAGAAGGAGTTCGGGAAGAAGTCCTCACTGAGGGTAAGCGTGGTACCGCGACGCTCGACGAGTTTCTGGCGGACGTAGCTGTTCACGGAATACCGGACGCAGCCGACGAAGTGGCGTCGATGGAGGGAATTGCGGTGGCCGACGCGTCAGTGATCCTGCTGGCAGAGGCTGACGAGGAGATCCTTCTCGCTAACGACAAAGGGCTGATCGAGGTTGCCCGAAGTCACGGCGTCGAGTGCTGGTGGGTGACGACGCTGTTGCTCAGATGTACGAAAGAAGGTGACTTGACGGCGGATGAGGCAACCGATCTCCTGTACGACCTCGTGGATGAGGGAATGAATCTGCACCCGAAAGTCTACACGCAGGTGCAGAAGAAGCTCCGAGAACTGGGGGACTGAATCAGAGTCCTCGATCAGATGGAGACGCGTTCAGTTAGTAGTTACAACAGACCGGGAGGGGTAGTTGTCGTCTTTCCGGGCCATTTCCTGCCAGTCCGTAGGCGGCTGAGACGAATAGGTGTAGTGAAGTGCGCGTTCGCCCACGGCGACGGCCGCGATCGGCCGCATCGTACCGCCACGACAGATGTACCGCGTTCCGGTACATAATGATATACTATACAGGATGAAGAAAACGGAACGACTGGGAAAATTCGCTGTAACTGGCGGAGTCACCGGGCGTATATAGTCACGGATACCTGACTTACAAAGATATTTGTATCTGAAATGGAATCTCCACGGTATGCCTCGCACAACAGGCGGACGACGCGTGACGCGACGAAACGTGCTGCAGTCGGGCGGTGCTGTCGGCCTCGCAGCGATGGCTGGCGGCTGTCTGGGGGGAGCCGACGGCAACGGCGACAATGGGAGCAACGAGATCACGATGATCCTCAATCCCGCGGAGTCGGACGTCGACATTCGATCGCAGTACCAACCGCTGGTCGACCACATCGAGTCCGAAGTCGACGTAACGATCAGTCTCGATCGGGCGGCCAGTTACGCGGCGACGCTGCAGGCGATTCGTAGCGATCGGGCGCACCTCGCGGACACGTCGCCGTCGGCCGCCGTCGCGGGTCGCGGCGTCGCCGACGTCGTGGGAATCCGCGTCGCGTACGGTGCCGCACAGTACTTCTCGCTGATCACTACCACGCCCGACAGCGGCATCGAGGAACTGACCGATCTCGAGGGGGAAACGATCGCGATGGCGTCACCGCTCTCCGTCTCGGGGACGCTCGTGCCGATGACGATGCTGAAGAAAGCCGGACTGGATACCGGCTCCGCGCCGGATGGGGATCCCGTCGACTTCACCGCCCAGCACTCGGATCACAGCACGGCGGCCGAACAACTGCTCAACAACCCGGACGTCGCGGCGGCGTCGACCGGCGCGTTCTCCACCGCACCCTACGTTCCACAGGAGCAGTTCGACGAACTCTCGGACGACTTCGCGGAGATCTCCACGGAGTACGAGGACGCGGGCACCGAAGACGAGGAACTACAGTTGCTGGCCGTTTCCGATCCGCTTCCACGGGCTCCGATCATGGCCCGATCGAACTGGGACGACCCGGTTCGCGAGGACGTCGAAGAAGCCATCCTCAACGCCGAGCCGGAGGACCTCAGTCACGGCGATGATTACGAAGGTGAGGAACTCTGGTTCTCCAGCGTCGTCGAGGGCAGCCACGAGGACTACGATCCCATCAAGGAGGTCCTCGACGAACTCGGACTCGAATTCGAAGATATTTCGTAACGTGTCCCGGGCTAGCTTTCACTATCTATGAGCCAGATAACAGTGGACGGGCTTACGAAAGCGTACGGGGACACCGTCGCACTCGACGACGTCTCTTTCGAGATCGACGCGGGGGAGTTCGTCGTCGTTCTCGGCGTCTCCGGGTCGGGGAAGTCCACCCTGTTGCGGTGCATAAACGGGCTCACGACCCCGACCGACGGCACCGTCACTATCGACGGCGATCGGATCACGAGCCCGCGCGACGACGTGGCGATGATCTTCCAGAGCCACAACATCATCGGCCAGATGAGCGCGTACTCGAACGCGCTCACCGGCTCGCTGAGCCGGAACGGCTTCCTGCGAAGCCTCCTTCGTCTCCAGAACCGCGACGAGAAGATCCGCGCGCTTGAGGCGCTCGAGACCGTCGGCCTCCTCGACGAGGCCCAGCAGAAAGCCCGCCAGATGAGCGGCGGCCAGAAACAGCGCGTCGGGATCGCCCGGGCGCTCGTCCAGCAACCGAACGTCTTGCTCGCCGACGAACCGGTCGCGAGCCTCGATCCGGGCAGCGCCCAGCAGGTGATGACCTATCTCCGGGCTGCTGCCGCCGATCGCGGCCTGACCGCGATGGTCAGTCTCCACCAGGTCAACCTCGCCCGGAAGTTCGGCCAACGGTTCATCGGCCTCCGCGACGGAACGAAGGTGTTCGACGGCTATCGCGACGAACTCACGATCGACGCGATCGACGAGATCTACGGCGATATCGACACCGAGGGGATGGTGGTGATGGTGGACGACGACGGGTCCTCCGCCGTCGACAACCAGGGGGCAGTCTGATGAGCGGGAGCACCGCAGCCGAACCCGAGCCGGTGGACGAAACCGCCGGCAGCCGCGTCGTCGATCGATTGGATCGAATCCGCCATTCCCGCCGCGTTCAGGCCGCCGGAGCCGCCGCGCTCGTCGCCGTCGTCGGCTTTCTCTTCGTCCAGGCGCTCAGCGCGGTCGGCTTCTTCAGCGAGAGCTACCAGTGGGGCTTCTTCTTCAAATCACTCCGTGACTTCTTCCCGATCACGCTGTACGCTGGCTGGCTCCCGTTCCTCGACGTCCAGCAGTACTGGGCGTTCATCTCCGACCGGAACCTCCTCTTCGATCCGGCGAGTTTCGAGCAGTTCGTCGCGAATCCGATCAACTTCGTCTTCGGGACCAGCCTCGGAATCTTCTCGATCTTCGGCGAGGCGGGGATCACGCTGGCGATCGGGTTCGCCGGGACGATCCTCGGCTTCCCGCTCGCGTTGCTGTTCGGCATCCTCGGCTCCGAGCGGGTGACTCCCTTCCCCCTCAACTTCCTGTTCCGGAGCACGATGTCGGCGATCCGGTCGATCCCGGCGCTCGTCTGGGCGCTGATCTACATTCCGCTGGCCGGGTTGACGCCGCTGGCCGCGCTGCTCGCCGTCGGCACCGACACGATCGGGAACCTCGGGCGGCTGTTCACCGACGAACTCGAGGAGATCGAGGACGGGCCGATCGAGGCAATGGAGACCACCGGGGCCAGCCGTCCGCAGGTCATCGTGTTCGGGATGCTGAGTCAGGTACGGACCTCCTTTATCGCCTGGACGCTGTACATCTTCGAGATCAACGTCCGGATCGCCGTCTCCCTGGGGATCATCGGGGCCGGCGGCCTCGGCGAGATCCTCGACGTCCAGCAGGGCCTGTTCCAGTTCACCAACGCGATGGCGACGCTGCTGTGTATCTTCCTGCTGATCATCTCGGTCGAACTGTTCAGCCAGCGGATCCGATCGCGACTCCGGGCCGACGACGAACCGATGGGGCTACGCGAGTTGCTCTTCGGCCTGCCCCAGCGGCTGATCGAATCGCTCGCGCGCTGATCGGCGCAGATTCCGACTCGCCGTCCGAGTCCGGCGGAACCGGCTTCCGCCCGCGCGTAAAGGGTGGCTTTTTATGGCAACCGTCCGTACCCCGACGCATATGTTCAAGGCCATCGTGAGCGCGGAAACGCTCACCAGCGCGCTCGACTCGGTGAGTGTGCTGGTCGACGAGTGCAAGATCCACCTCGAGGAGGACGGCCTCGAAATCCGGGCCGTCGATCCCGCGAACGTCGGGATGGTCGATCTCTCGCTCGATTCGGCTGCGTTCGAATCCTACGAAGCTGACGGCGGGCTGATCGGCGTCGACCTCTCCCGGCTCGAAGACATCGCGGGCATGGCCGAATCCGGCCAACTGATCCAGCTCGAACTCGACGAGGAGACCCGGAAACTCCACATCCAGATCGACGGGCTCGAGTACACGCTCGCGCTGATCGATCCGGACTCCATCCGACAGGAGCCGGACATTCCGGATCTCGACCTGCCCGCCGAGGTCATCCTCGAAGGCAAGGACGTCAACCGATCGGTGAAGGCGGCGGACATGGTCTCCGATCACATCGCGCTCGGCGTCGACGAGGGCGAGGAGTACTTCTACGTCGACGCGGAGGGCGACACCGACGACGTCCACCTCGAACTCACCGGAGAGGACCTGATCGACCTGCAGGTCGGTCCCGCTCACTCGCTGTTCTCGCTGGACTATCTCAAGGACATGAACAAGGCGATTCCCTCGGATACCGAGGTCACGCTCCACCTCGGCGAGGAGTTCCCCGTCAAGATCTACTTCGGCTTCGGGGACGGACAGGGCCAGGTCACGTACATGCTGGCGCCCCGCATCCAGAGCGACTAGTCGCCGGGAGACTGCGCTCGCGACTTCGGGACACCCGATTGCCGACCGAGCGTCGATCGAACATAAAGCCGGTATATGGGAAGGATTGCTGCTACCAGTATCGCGGCTGTAACTGAACTATGCCCTCCAGAGACGCCGCCGACGATCCCCGCCGACGCGACGCCGCCTTCGTCACGACGTTCGATCCCGGTGCCGGCGATCGGGCGAGCGAAACCGTTTTGACGGCAGTCGCGGCGGTAACCGGCGACGAACCGGCCGATCTCTCACCCCTGTACGACGTCGTGGAACCGGACGCACTCGACGCCCTGTGTGACCACGCCGATCGAGTCGGCAGCGATTCCGTCCACCGGCTGTGGTTCCCGTACGAAGGGGTCGACGTCTGCGTCCGCAGCGACGGCGAGGTTCGAATCCTCGAGACGCCGTCGACCGCGAGCGCGTAGTCGGACGTCGACCGCGAACGCGTGGTCAAACGGCGCGTGACCCCACGCGGCGACTCGGCGCGCGACTCCACGTCGCCTGCTGACTGCTCACTCGTGATCGGCGAGGAACGACAGCAGCGCCTCGTTGACCCGATCGGCGTCTTCGATGAAGAAACAGTGTGACCCCCCCTCGACGAGTTCCAGTCGCGCGTCCGCGATCTTCTCGGCCAGGAGTTCGCCGTTCTCGACCGGGACCACCCGATCGTTCGTCCCGTGCAGGACGAGCGTCGGCACGCGGATGCCGTCCAGCCGATCGCTCACGTCGAAGTTCAGGACGGCGGCGGTCTGGGCCTCGCGCGCGGGGTCGCTCGCGTCCTGTTCGAGTCGCCACTCGATGATCCGGTCCATCAGGTGCGGGTTCCGGTTCGTGAACCGCTCGTTGAAGGCCGGGCGCATCCGGTGGCGGAGCGTCTCGCGCTCGCTCGCACCGGACGGCACGTCGAAGATCTGTTCCTGGGTCTCCTCAGGGACCGGAACCGCGTCCGGCCCGCCGTGGCTCGTACACAGCAGCGTCAGCGTCTTCGCCCGCGAGTACTCGAGCGCGTAGCGCTGGGCGATCATTCCACCCATGCTCGCGCCGACGACGTGGGCGTCGTAGATCCCCGCGTCGTCGAGCACCGCCTCGAGGTCGGCGGCCAGGCCGCCGATCGAGTAGCCCGCGAGTTTGAGGATGAGCGGGGTCCGGAGTTTGCCTGGGAGTCGCGGGACGATCGGCGGCAGGCCCGCGTCCGATCGCCCCGTCCCGCGGTTGTCCGGGGCGATCACGCCGTACTCGTCGGCGACGGCCTCCCGCTGCCAGCGCCACATCCACCGTCCGTAGCCGAGTCCCTGCACGAACACGACGGGCGTGCCGTCGCCGTCGTCGCGTTCGTAGTATATCGACACGCCGTCTCGAATCGCCCGTGGCATACCCGGAGTGACGTGTCGGGTGCCCTTGAAATCGACCCTCGCGGCGCGAGCCAATCGGCTATTACGCACCCAGCGCAGGACGAGCGCCGTCGATCGATCGCCGTCCCGGGGTGGTAACACCGAGTTACCGACGGCACCGGCTTCGATCGACTCGCGGCCGTCGATCAGGATAACAAGACAGTCGCGGCGATCGAGGGACCGGGCAACCAGCACGTTTACCCTGCCGCAGTAATATCTCGTTACCGATGCAGCGACTGCACGCCCGGTATCCGTTTCTCGAGGCCGCCCGCGACGCCGTGGCGACGGAGGCTGTCGATCTGGCCACCGTCGTCGAGCAGGATCGGGCGGTCGTCGACCGCGCCCGCGAGCGCGTCGTCGCCTCGCTCGAGGACGGGGAGACCGGTGATCCGCGCCGGGACGCGCGCGTCGAACTGCTCTCCTATCCGGTCGCCCGGGTGCTCGTCTCGATGGTCGACGAACGCGTCCTCGTCCGGAAGTACGCCCGCGCCGAGGCGGCGACGGCATACGATCGCTTCACCGACGACCTGACCGATACGACGGAACTGAAAAGCGTCGACGCGACGGGCCTGGACGTCGATTCCTTGCTGGCCGAGTTCGACCTCCAGGACGCCGTCAGGGAGACGGCCGACGGCTACCGCATCGACGTCGGGACCTACGTCCCGCTCGCGGCGGACCTCTGGGACGACGAGTGGCGACTGGTCAACCGGGCGCTGGCCAACGGCGACGTTCCGGTCACGGAATCGGAACTGCTCACCCTCCTCCGGGAAGCGATCCGCGATCGGATCGACCGTGGACTCCCGTTCGACGTTCCCGACGCGATCGCGACGGCACTGGAAGACGAGGCCGCCGAGATCCGCGAGGTGCTCGCCGACCTCGAGTTGACCCGCGAGATCGATACCGTCGTTCCCGACCTGTTCCCGCCGTGTATGAAGGCGTTACTGGACCGGATCCAGAAGGGCGAGCACCTGCCCCACCACTCGCGGTTCGCGATCACCGCCTTCCTGACGAGTATCGGGATGAGCACGGACGAGATCGTCGACCTCTACCGCGTGAACTCCTCGTTCGGCGAGGAGATGACGCGCTACCAGACCGACCACATCCGTGGGGACACCTCGCCGACGGAGTACTCGCCGCCCTCCTGTGCGACGATGCAGTCCTACGGCGACTGCGTGAACAAGGACGACCTCTGCGAGACGATTCCGCACCCGATGGCCTACTACGAGGAGCGGATCGACGACGCCGACGACGACGAGATCGAGGACTGGCGCGAGACCGACGGCGATAGCGCCTCCGCCGGCGACTGACCCGATCGGACCCGTCGAGCCCCGATCGCGACGATCGCGGAGCGAGCGGGATCCACCGGTCGCTATCGGAGTCAGTGGAGGGAGAGAGTCGGAACCCGGGAACGGAAATCTAGACCGCGCTCTGGCTGTCGGCGTCCTCGTCCGAATCGAGGTCGTCGTCGGGATCGTTCAGGACGTACGCCAACCCGATCCCGACGGCGGTCAGCAGGAAAATGAAGCCGACGATCGCGCCGACGAGCATCTCGCCGCCGTCGCTCGAGAGGGATCCGTTATCCACGCCGTAGATCGTCCCGATACCGATCATGGCTCCGATCATCAGGAAGACGGCAGAGACTGCCACGACGATTTCGATGAGCTGCTCGCGCTCGACCATTATACGTCCGATTTCGCCGGACCGGTCAAAAGCGCTTCGAAGGGGCGCTCGCAGCGATCGGTCCGGAACCGTTCGCGACGGCCACTGACGCCCCCGGATCCGGACGCGTCGACCGGATCGAACGCCGCCGCGACGCATCCGCTGCCCGATCGAGTATATAAACAGGCGGCTGGAGTGTGCAGGCGCGGCCGTTATGCCGGTCGAACCCCTACTGGGTTCGAATAGCCACACGACCGCACAAGTGCCGGCAGCACCGCCGTCAACGCAGCTATCGGCCCCGTGCCGGCCAGCCTCACGACGCACCTATGAAAACAACAGCGTCACCGAAAGCACCACTGCCAGTTCCGTCCGACGACCACCTCGAAGAGCGATCGCGCCGCGCCCGCACCGAACCGATGTCCGTGCTGGCGCTCGGCGACGGCCTCTACGAGATCGACTCGGCCAGCGACCACACCTATCTCGTCGATCTTCCGGCGGGCCGGTGTACCTGCCCGGATCACGTCTTCCGTAACGCCCGGTGCAAACACGTCCGCCGCGTCGCGATCGAGATCAACGAGGGCCGGACGCCGCCGCCGGGCCAGATCGCCGCCCCGTGTCACGACTGCGAGACGGCGGTGTTCGTCGACGAGGACCACTCCGGCCCGGCCTACTGTGACGAGCACGCGATCCGGCCGGGCGATACCGTCGTCGATCGCGAGACGGGCGATCGGCTGACCGTCGTCGACGTCTCCGTGCTGCGGGCCGACGCGGTCCGGATTCGGCCGGAGGGGACCACCGTCGCCGAGTACGGGACGAACGAGAGCTACGACTCGGACGTGCCCGTCGTCGGTGCGATCTACCCGCACGCGACCGTGGCCAAGAACGGCGTCGTCCCCGAGTCGCTGAAAGTCTACGTCTTCCCGCGGACGCGACTCGAAAAAGCGACGTAGGCCCGTCCGCGAACCGCTAAACGCTCGAGAACGGACGACCCGTTGAGTGTCTCCCGTTTTATTATCGCTCGTCGGGAATTGTCACGGTATGCCATCCGGGATCGACTACGGCCAGTTCGAGGAGGGCCGTGAGGTCAACTACTGGGAACTCGATCGGACTCTCGAGCGCGAACTGCGACGAATCTACTACGCAGCGGAGTTCGAGTGGGCCGAACCCCGACTGAGCGAGTTCGGCGAGATCGTCGGCCACACGATCGCCGACAACGCCGACTACATCGACGATCACGGGCCGGAACTCGAACCGTACGACAGGCACGGTGAGATCCAGAATCGCGTGCGGTATCCGGCCGAACAGATCGAGAACGAGCGGCTGACCTACGAGATGGGGATCGTCGCCGATTCGTTCGAAGCGCCGCCGGGTCGCGACGAGCCGATGCCCCTCTCGCACAACCTCGCGATGCAGTACCTGCTGTGCTACGCGGATCCCGGCTTCGACTGTCCGGTCGCCATGACCGCGGGCGCGGCGCTCGTCCTCGAGAAGTTCGACGACGGCTCGCTGGCGGAGTATTACGAGGGGCTGACAGCCCGCGAGTACGACGACGTGATCGAAGGCGCGATGTTCCTCACCGAGGAGCAGGGCGGCAGCGACGTCGGTGCGAACGAGACCCGCGCGGAGTACGACGACGACGAGGGATGCTGGCGGCTCACCGGCGAGAAGTGGTTCTGCTCGAATATCGACGCCGAGGGAACGCTCGCGCTCGCCCGAACCGGGGACGCGCCGGAGGGGACCGACGGGCTCTCGATGTTCCTCGTCCCCCACGGGGATCTCCCCGGAAGTCCCGTCACCAAGGGCGATCGGGTCGAGGACGGTCCGCTCTCGCCCGACGAGGTCAACGACCAGCTTTACCGCCGGCTGAAGGACAAACTCGGGACGATCGCCGTTCCCACCGGCGAGGTCGAGTTCGACGGCGCGAAGGCCGTCCTCGTCGGCGAGGAGGAGAACGGCTTCAAGCAGATGACCGAGATGCTCAACCTGGAGCGACTGTCGAACGCAGCCGCTTCCTGTGGCATCATGGGCCGCGTGCTGCTGGAGAGCAAGATTTACGCCGCCAACCGCGAGGCCTTCGGCGATACGATCGACCAGTACCCGCTGATGCGCGAGGACCTGGTCGACATGACCGTCACCCACGAGGCCGCGATGGCGTACGTCTTCGAGGCCGCGCGGCTGTTTTCCGAGCGCGAGCGCGCGGAGCGGGCGGGAGAGGAGGACGAAGACACGTACAGGCTGATGCGCCTGCTGATCCCGATCGCGAAGCTGCGGACCGCTCGAATGGCCGTCGACACGGCCTCCTACGGGATGGAGGTCCACGGCGGCAACGGCTACGTGAACGACTTCGTCACCAACCGGATGCTCCGGGACGCACAGGTGCTGCCGATCTGGGAGGGCACCGAGAACATCCTCTCGCTGGACGTCCTCCGGGCCCTGGAGCGCGAGGGGGCACACGAACCGCTGCGCGAAGCGATCGAGGATCGACTCGAGACGGTCTCGCACCCGGCGCTCGCCGAGGCCGCCGAGACGGTCGAGTCCGAGTATCACGACCTCGCGAACGCGCTCGCGACGCTGGCCGGCGAGGACGGCGAGTACGCTCAGCTCTCGGCCAAGCGTCTCGCACACTACGTCTTCGACGTCTTCACCGGTGCCCTGCTGCTCGAGGAGGCCCAGTCGGAACTCGAGGACGGCAACGGCCGGATGGCACTCGTCGCCCGGCGGTTCGTCGCGAACGAACTCGAAACCCCGGAAGGGCGGGGGATCACGAGCGGCGATCGGTTCGCGCTCGAGGCCTTCGAGCCGATCGTCCGCCACGCGCCGGTCGATCCGGACGCGGTCTCGGAGACGGTGACGGCCGACGACTAGGCCCGGAGTCGAACGGTGACGCCGGCAGCGGATCGGTCCAGCGGCCAAGGCGGACGCTCGAACGGCGACGGCCAGCGCACTCGTTCTCGATCGATCTTCGGCGCTCAATCGATCAGTCGAAAGTCGTCCTCACCGCAGGTGCAGTTTCGCGGTCGTCCGATCGGTTGGATCCGCCCGTCGGCCCACACGCGGGCCGCGAAAATCGACCCGCAGTGGTCACACGCGGCCACCCGCCGTGAGTGACCCGTCGAGTCAGTCATGCCTCGATCGGCGTAAGGATCGTTCGCAACATATCGACTGGGCCCAACCAGTTGGGTCCGAGCGTGATCGAGGATGCGAGACCGGTCACGATCGAGACCGTCGGACGAGTTCCATCGCCATCCCGTCCGCCGGGTGGGCCGTCAGGGAGCCGCGGAGTTCGATCGGACCCGACTCGACCCGCTGGAGGCGAAAGTCGCGGGCGACGACCGCCGCGATGATCGGCGCCTCGAGCATCGTGAACCCCGTGCCGATACAGCTTCGCGGACCGGCACCGAACGGGAAGTAGGCGTAGGTAGGGTGGCTCGGATCGGTCCACCGATCGGGATCGAACCGATCGGGGCGGTCGAAGTAGCGCGGATCGCGGTGGGTCGCCCACTGGGACAGCAGGACCAGCGACTCCTCGGGGAGCCGGTAGCCCGAAACCTCGATCGGCCGATCGACCTGCCGGAAGAGCGCGTACACCGGCGGGTAGAGCCGCATCGTCTCGCGGAGGACGTTCCGGAGCGTCGTGAGCCCTCGGACGTCGGCGGCGGTCAGATCGGTCGGATCGTCGCGGTCCTCGAACAGCGCGTCGACCTCCTCGTGGACGCGCCGCTCGACCGCGGGATGGTCGGCCAGCAGCGCCCACGCGTAGGTGAGTACCAGCGCCGTCGTGTCGTGGCCCGCGAGCAGCATCGTCAGAAGTTCGTCGCGGATCCCCTCGTCGTCGATCCCCTCGGCCTCGCGGGCCCGCAGGAGGAGCGCGAGCAGGTCGCGGTCGTCGTCGATCCCCCGGCGACGACGTCGATCGACGAATCCCTCGACGATCCGCTCGAGTTCGGCGATCGAGCGATCGAACTCGCGCTGCCCGGTCGTCGGCACCCAGTCCGGCACCAGGAGCCGCCGCGGGTCGGGTTCGAACCGGCGGCCGATCGGTTCCAGGAGGCGGCGGATCTGGCGGGTCCGGCCTGGATCGAGGTCGATTCCGAACATCGCATCGACGATGATCTCGAGGGCCGTCCGCGTCATCTCCCACTCGATATCGCGCTGCTCGCCGTCGGCCCAGCGATCGACCATCGCGGTCGCTCGCTCGGCCATCAGCGGGGCCAGCGAGGAGACCCGATCGGGTGCGAACGCCGGGCCCGCGATGTCGCGTCGCTCGCGCCACGTCTCCCCCTCGCTCAGCAACAGTCCCTCGCCGAGCAGAGCCCCGAGTGCGTCGGTCTGGAAC
Source organism: Halosolutus halophilus (assembly GCF_022869805.1). NCBI lineage: Archaea > Methanobacteriati > Methanobacteriota > Halobacteria > Halobacteriales > Natrialbaceae > Halosolutus > Halosolutus halophilus. Next base: position 4,185,447 of record NZ_CP094974.1, read on the forward strand.
GTCGGTTTCGAGAACGCCGACTCGTCGGTCACCAGGACGCGTTCCACGGCGGCTGGCGTGGTGAGCAGGTAGGTCCGGTTCGGGCCGAGATCGAAAGCCGCGACGTCGCCGTAGGCGTCGCGCAACTCCGTCACGAATCGGAACGGGTCGTCGGCGTACCGGGGAAGGGACCCGGCGATCGGGACGCCGCGCGGACCGGGCGGGCCGGTGTGGGAACTCATCACACGCAGGTAGGGCCGGATCGTAAAGAACGTTCGGCCCCTCTCGCGGCGCAACGACCGATTTCGGCGATGGCTTCGTCGGGCGTCTCGAGCGGAGGCCGGATGGTGACAGGGTTCGACTGACCGCCACCCACGGAGAACCGCCGACCGCACGTCGTGCCGATCGGTACCGAATTCGGAACCCGGATTACTCGAGAATTCCTGCAGCCTCCTCGACGTCCATCACGCCCTGCTCGACCGCGTTCAGGACGCGGACGATCTCCTCGTCGGGCCCGGGATCGTCCTCGTCGACCTCCGCGAGCGTGACCTTCTCGCTCTCGCCGACGAACTCGGGGAAGTCCGTCCCCTCCGCGATCGCGGTCTCCTTCTTGACCCGGTAGTTGCCCCCGTCGGTGACGTGGAGGTCGGCGGGGTGGAAGAAGTACCAGTCCTCCCGATCGAACCGGACGCCGATCCGGGGTTTCGCGCCGAAGTTCCGGGCGAAGTAGGTCAGGGCCTCGACCTCCTCGCCGGTGAGGTAGATCGGATCGCCGGCGCTCGATTTCGCTTCGATCGCGTAGAAGTGCTCGCCGTCGCCGGCGAGCACGTCGGGAAGTTCACGGTCGGTCGCAGAACCGCTCGCGGGCGCGCGCATCACCGCGAAGCCGGCCCCGTCGAGTTCGTTGACGAGTTCCCGCTCGCGGCGGTCGCCCTTCGCCTGAGACATACCCGATCCTCACCGCCGGTGAATAATAAAGGAACGGACCCGACTACAGCGGGACGATCCCGGCGACTGCACCGAGCAGCGAGGGAGCCGTTTCGGCACCCTCGACGTCGAACTCGAGGGCCAGATACAGCACGCCGAACTGGAACGCGTTGAAGGCCGCGTGCGCGGCGATCGGCACGATGAGGTTGTCGGTTCTGGCGTAGACGTAGCCGAAGATGACGGAGCCGCCGAAGACGATCGAGAGCGAGACCAGGGTCGCGAGCACCGACTCGGCCAGGACGACGTAGACGGGGAAGTGAACCAGCGCGAAGATCGCGCTCGCGACCCCGACCGCCTGAAGTCGCGTAAAGGCCGCGTACAGGCGCTTTTGGACGATGTTCCGGAAGAGGAATTCCTCCGCCGGTGCGTTGAAGAAGACCACGATGAGGATCATGATCAGGATCATCGTCTGATCGTCGTCGATGAACTCGAGTACCTGACTCTCCGCGGCCGGCAGCGAGAGTACCTGGACGAGCAGTCCGACGGCGAAGTAGTAGAGGAGACTGCCGCCGATGCCACCGGCGACGTACAGCCACCCTCGCTTCGTCGGCAGCCGGAGGTCCACGTACGACCAGCCCCGATCGGTCGCCGCCAGATAGAGCCCACCGGCGAGGACGAACCCGAGGAAGTTCAGGATCATGAAGACGGTCCGGGCTTCGATCGAGGCGTTCGCCGGCGACTCGAGAAGGGCGGGATCGAGCAGGAACGCAGGAAGCGTCGTAAACTGGGAGGCGAGGATACCAAGCGACGCCAGTCCGATCGCGACGAGCGTCGAACGGAGCGGTCCGTCCGTCCGTTGTTGTGGAGGAGTCTCCATGTTACGGGGTATGGACACCGGCTCCTTGTGCGTTCCTCTCTGGATCGACCTACGCCGCTTCCTGATCGCCGACGATCGAGTGTCCTTCGCTCCCGAACAGTCCGGCGAGCAGGCGTTTCTGGCCGACCCGGAGGTGGCGGTTGACCGTCGGCTGGGAGACGTCGAGCATCGTCGCGACCTCCTCGCCCGTCGACGTGCGCGGCCACTCGAAGAAGCCGGCGAAGTAGGCCGTCCTGAGCACCTCGAGTTGGCGATCGGTCAGCGGTTCGAACAGCGACGACACTAGTTCTCCTCTGGTGTGCATCGCGCGCTCGACGTCGTGACGGCCGGCGAGTTCGACGCTCGGGTACCCCTGGGCGAGCATCTGGACGAATTCGCGGACGTCGGTCGACGGAGAGACGTCGACGACGACCTCGAATTCCGACCCGGTCGCCGTGATCGATCGCGGACTCGCGCCGTGACGGAGCAGTCGCGAGACGAGTTCCGTCCCGGTGACCGTCGCCTCGAAGAGACAACGATCGTCCGCATCGGAGACCAGCCGCCAGTCGATCACGGTGACGAGATCGTCGAGGACCGTCTCGACGGCGTCCGGCTCGGACCCGTCGGTCGTGAAGAACAGGCGGGTCTCGTCGGCGGAGTGGGTCGCGACGCCCTCGTACTCGACGATCGCGTCGGTCTCCCGGGCGATCCGGGCGAGGAAGGCGTCCGAGTCGTCGAACCGGAGCGTGAGTTCGAGGAGGGTGTCGGCGTGTAACGCGTGGCGCGTCTGGACGGCGGTGATCGAGTTGGCGATGTTCTCGCCGAGTTCCTCGAACACCGTCCGTTCGAGGTCGCCGAACGTGTCCGGCTCAGTGCCGTACACCGCGAGCACGCCATAGGAGTACTCGTCGAACGAGATCGGGACGCAGAGACAGGAAGCGAAGTCGCTGGCGAGTGCGGTCTTGCGCCACGGCTCGGACTGTAACTCCGCGACGACGTTCGAGACGACCGTCGATTCCTCGGCGAGCGCCGCCCGAACGGCTGGCTCGGGTTGGTCCGCGTCGGTCGACAGCGAGACCGCGTCCAGGTACGCCTCCCCGTCGCCGTCCCACGCGCGCGGTTCGATCGCCGTCTCGCTGGCGTCGACGCTCCCGATCCACGCGAACGCGATGTCTTCGGTATCGACCAGCCGTTCACAGACGGTCCGCTCGACCTCCGCCCGCTCGGTCGTACGGACGAGCGACTGGTCGATCGAGCGGATGATCTCGTTGATTCCGATCTGGCGCTTGAGACGGCGGTTCTGGGCCTCGAGTTCCACGTCGCGCTCGCGCAGACTCGCCTCGCTCTCGAGACGATCGAACGCGGCCTCGGTCGTCGCGACGAGCGTCTCGACCAGCCGTCGCGTCTCGTCGTCGATCGTCGACGGGGGCGCGACGAAGACGAAGACGCCGTAGTCCCCGATCGGGACCAGCAGGCCGCCCGGGACGTCGCTCCCGAACAGCGGCGAGCGATCGACGACGGAAACGTCGTCGAAGACAGTCTGGGTGTCGGTCACGAAGGTGTTCCAGAGCGCGGAATCGTCGTCACCGAGGGGAACCGGTGGCGTCCCGCCACAGACTTCGGCGAACCCGTCGGTGTAGGCTGCCGGTTCGAAGGCGTTCGCGTCCGCGTCGAGAAGGTAGACGCCGACGCCGTGGACGTCGAGCACCTCCGCCGCCGTCTCGACGACCAGGTCTGCGACTGCCGACTCCGACTCGGCCTGCAACAGTCCGCGTGCCGTCTCGTGGAGCGACTCGAGCGCGAGTTCCCGTCGCTTCCGGTCGGAGATGTCCTGCACCGAGCCACGGTACTTGAGGAGGTTGCCATCGCCGTCGTAGATGGGTTCACCGATCGCCCGGACCCACCTGCTTTCGCCCGCGTCGGTTTGCAGGCGGGCTTCGAAATCGTACTCCCTCTCGGTCGCGATCGCGGTCTCGATCTGGTCGCGAACGAACGCTCGGTCGTCCGGGTGGTACCCCTCGATCGCCAGTTCGACGTCGGGGGTGACGTGACGGGGCACGTCGTGCAGACGGTAGAGTTCCTCGGTCCAGGTCTCCGTCCGCCGGTCGGCCTGCACGTCCATTTCCCAGCCACCGACTTCCGCCAGCCGTTGGACGCGCTCGAGCAGGTCCGTCGTTCGCTCGAGTTCGTGCTCGCGCTCCTTGCGATCGGTAATGTCCTGGATCGAACCGCGGACGGCGACGATCTCGCCGTCGTCTGACGCGATCCCGTCACCGGTGGACCGGCGGCCCTCGGCGTCCTCGAACACCGGTTGGGCCATCGTTCGCATCCATCGCACGGTCCCGTCGGCCCGGTACATTCGGACCTCGAGGTCGTATCCCTCGCCGTCTTCGATCGTGCGCTCGATGGCCGAGACGACCCGCTGACGATCGTCGGGATGGTACCGTCCGAGGGCCTCTCGCAGATCGGTCTCCGTTCCCGGCGGGTCGCCGAACAGCCGATTGAGTTCGGTCGTGACGGTCAGGTCGTACGGTTCGGTCGTCACGTCGAGTTCCCACCCACCGACACCCGCAATCTGCTGGGCCTGTTCGAGCAGTTCCGTCGTCCGCTCGACTTCGCGCTCGCGCTCCTTGCGATCGGTGATATCGCGGACGACGCCGGCAGTTCCGGCGAAGGAGCCGTCGTCAGTTGGCAACAGCGCCACGTGGTTCTCCGTCTCGATCGAGTCGCCGTCGTTCGTCGGGAGCGCCATCTCGAACGTCCCGTACGGGGTGTCGGTACGGAGCAGGTCGCGAACCAGTTCCCGGGCGTTACCGAGATCGGGCTGGGTCATGACCGTCGAGACGTGCTCGCCGACGAGATCGGCCGGCTCGTACCCCGTCAGCGATTCGATAGCGTCGTTGACGAACCGGAAGTAGCCCTCCTCGTCGAGCGTGTAGACCGGGTCACCGAGCGCCTGCACGATCGTCTCGTAGCGCTCGAGTTCGCGTTCGCGTTCCTTGTGATCGGTGATGTCCTGGATCGAACCGCGGACGGCGACGATCTCGCCGTCTTCCGTGACCGGATCGCCGATCGTTCGTACCCACCGTTGCTCGCCGTCGGTTCGGACGAGGCGTAGTTCGAGTTCGTAACTCTCGCCCGATTCGACGGCGCGGTCGAGTGCACGTTCCAGCCGATCGCGGTCCGCGGGAACGTAGAACTCGAGCGCGTCCCCCGAGTCGACGTCGGCGTCCGTCGAGACGCCGTGAATACGGGCGACCTCGTCGGACCACTCCAGTTCGGCGGCGTTGCCCGTCAGGTCGAGTTCCCACGCACCCACGTTCGCCAGTTGCTGTGCCTGGGTGAGCAGTTGTCGGGTGCGCTCGAGTTCGCGTTCGCTCTCGATCCGATCGGTGATATCGATGATAACGCCCTCGAGACACTCGAACGAGCCGTCGTCGGCGTACATGGCGCGACCCTGTTCGCTCATCCAGCGGCGCTCGCCGTCCGCCGTCTCGATCGGGTACGTCACCCGGAACGGCTCTCGATTCGCGAGGGCCTGCTGGACCGTCTCCCAGAGGTCGTCCTGCCCGTCGAGAAGGACGTCCGCGGCCCAGTTCACGTCGCCGTCGACCAGCGACTCGGGATCGTATCCGGTGAGTTCGGAACAGCCCTCGCTGACGAACTCGAACGGCCAGTCGGGATCGTTTCGGCAGCGATAGACCATGCCGGGAATGTTGCTCATCAGCGTCGAGAGTTGGCGTTCGTGCTCGCGGAGTTCGCGCTCGCGCGCCTTGCGATCACTGATGTCCCGGGCGATGCCCGCGATCACGGGATCCCCCTCCGGATCCTCGAGCCCGGACGCGACGAACTCGTAGGGGACCGGTTCCCCATCGCTGGTGAACGCATCACATTCGATGCGCGTACTTCCGGACTGGTGTGCCTCCGCGATCGCGGACGCGATCGCCTCCCGGTCCTCATCGGCGAAGAACTCGACGGCGTGCATGGACGATAGCTCCGCGTCCGAGTAGCCCATCGCCTCGCCGAACTGGTCGTTCCAGCGTTGCAAGTACCCCGCGCCGTCGATGACGAAGAAAATGTCGTCGAGCGCGTTCAGCACGTCGTCCGTGTACTCCCGGTACTGCTCGAGTTGCTGCTCGCGTTCGTGGAGTTTCCGCTCTTTCTCCTTGCGATCCGAGACGTCCCGGCCGATCCCGACCACGACCGGATTTCCCTCCGGATCCTCGAGCAGTGACGCGGTGAACTCGTAGGGGATCGACTCGCCGTCGGCGGTCAGGTACGGCAGTTCTATCCGATCGCTTCCGGTTTCGCGGACCGTCTCGATGGCGTCGACGACCCGCTCCTGGTCCGCTTCGGCAAAGAAGTCGGTGGCGTGCATCGACTCGACCTCGTCCGCGCTGTAGCCCGTCGCCTCGAGTAGTGTCTCGTTCCAGCGCTGGACATGGCCGTTCCCGTCGAGCACGTAGAAGACGTCGTCGATCGCATCGAGCACGTCGTCGGTGTACGTCCGGTACTGCTCGAGTCGTCGTTCGCGCTCCCGAAGCTGTCGCTCGGCCTCCGTGCGTTCGGTGACGTCCTGCTGGAACCCAACGAAGTGTGTCACCTCGTCCGCGTCGTTTTTCACCGGTGCGATGTTGACGTGATTCCAGAACGGCGTGCCGTCCTTCCGGTAGTTGCGGAGTTTCGCCGACGCCGGTTCCTCCGCGTCGACGGCCGCGTGCAGTCGGTCGACCGCTTTCGGATCGGTCCCCTCACCCTGGAGGAACCGGCAGTTCCGACCGAGATACTCGTCGGACGAGTAACCGGTGATCCGCTCGAACGCGTCGTTGGCGTAGACGATCGGATTGTCCGGCTGCGTCGGATCCGTCATCGTGATTCCGATCGGGGCCGCCTCCATCGCCCTGTCCGTCCGCCGGAGTTCGCGGTCGTGCTCGCGGTGCTCGTAGACGTGGGACACCCACCGCGTCAGGAGATCGGCGAACGTCTTCTCCGCCCGGGAGAACGGTTCTTCGCGGGGCTCTCGGTCGAGGAAACCGAGCGTGCCGTAGCGTTCGCCGTCGACCCGGATCTGGCCGCCGAGATAACAGCTGATTCCCCACTCCCGGTGGGCCGGGTCGTCGGCGTACCCCTCCTCGGTCGCGTGGGAGATCCCGAGCGTGTCGTCGGTGTCGATCGTCCGTCGGCAGAACGTCTTCGACAGCTCCATTTCGAAACCTTCCTCGACGAACCCCGGGCCGACGGCGGTTTCGACCCGGCACCGGCCGGTGGCGTCGTCGATTCGGGTAGTGAATCCGTTGTCCACGCCGAACCGATCACAGCCGAGTTCGAGCAACCGGTCGATCTTCGCCGTCCGACTCAGCGACGTGTCGGACATGATTCGCGAAAGTTCCCGTCGGGCGGCCTCGGTTTCGGTGATCTCCCGCTCGCGTTCCGCCCGATCGGTGACGTCCCGGCCGGTGATCGCCGCGACCGGGGTCTCGTCGGGATCCGCCAGCCCGTGGACGACGAACTCGTAGGGGACGGACGTGCCGTCCGAAGTTTCGATCGGAACCTCGACGCGGGCGGACCCGGTCTCGATCCCGGTTTCGACGGCGTCGTCGAGCCTATCGCGCTCGTCGTCGGGGACGAACTCGGCGATAGGCATCGATTCGAGGGCGTCGTCCGCGGAGCCGGTTACCCGGGAAAGCGTGCCGTTCCAGTGCCGGAGGCTCCCGTCGCGATCGACGACGCAGAACACGTCGGCGACGCCATCGAGGAGATCGTCCGCGTACGTCCGCTGCAGATCGAGTTGTTGCTCGCGCTCGCGGAGAGTGCTCGCGAGGTCCGCGATCGCCTCGGAGAGCCGTCCGATCTCGCCGGACCGATCGGTCGAGAAGTCCACGTCGTCCTCGCCGGCCGCAAGTCGTTCGACTGCCGTCGTAAGGTCCGCGATCGGGCCCTCCGACTCGTCCTGTCTCGTGAGCCCGACGATCCCGATCAACTCCAGTCCGTCGAGCGGGAGACCCGAGACGCCGAGCGGTTCGAACCCGATCCACTGACTCGCGACGACGGCGACCGCGACGCCGATCGCCACGAGCCACAGTGACCGGGAGGGAGCGCCAGTCCGTACCGGCCACCGTGCCATCGTGTCACTCATGCCATCCGAGTCTACTGGCTGGACGCTCATTACAGTCGTGGATGCCATGGTAATACACGGCACACATGTGGTAGCGGGCCGCCGATTACGGTGCCGTCCGGCGATCGCCACGACCTTCTATACATATGCCCCCTTCTCACGGGCCGTCGCTATACAGATAATGGACACTCCAATACCCCCCGTGGTCGTATCGGGTCGTAATGAACGGCTCCACCATGACCCAACAGCGCAATCGGATCAGCGTCCGCGTCGTCGAAGCCATCGCCGACGCCACGAACACGGACGCACTCGACCTCAAGCCCCCGCTATACGACGCGATCGATCCGAGCGCGCTCGACCAGCTGTTCACCGGAACGGAAGCCGTCACCGTCCAGTTCGACTACCAGGGCCACGCGGTCACGGTCCGCGGTGACGGCACCGTCGCGGTCGACGGAAGCGTATACGACTGACTATGACGGACGGCGACCGGCGCTCGACGACGATTAGCACCGACTCCCGAAACGGGTTCGTTCGCGAGACCTACGAGGAGTACGACGTCGGCTCGATGCGGGTCGGAATGATCGCCGATCCGGAGAACGAACACGCCTGGATCCAGTCCGATGTGACGATCCCGGTCCGCCCGTAAACGAGCCGCAACCGCGCCGATTCACCGTACGCCCCGCTCCAGCGGTCGTACCGACACCGATCCGGGATCGGCGTGGCCGATCGCACCGATCCCGAAGACGCGCGTGATGAACGAGGGCAGGACCCACCGACGCCGGCCGGGTCAGCCCGGGCGACCGTCCCTCGCGGTACGCAGGAACGACACATGGCACGTCCCGACTGGAACTCGACGATCCCCGATCGAGCGCCCCCACTGACGTCGATCACCGTCTGTTACGTCGGTGAGGAGCCGGCGGACCAGCAACCGGTTCGCACGGCGCTGGCCGGCAGCGACGCGATGGAAGTTCGAACGGTACAGGACCCCGGCGACGGTCTCGAGGCGATCGAGGCGGTCGATTGCGTCGTCAGCTACGCCGCGTTCGGGTCGACGAACGGGGCCGCCCTCTACGAGACCGTTCGCGAACGCGATCGCGAGTTGCCGTTCGTGCTCGTGACCGGCGAGAGGCCGGACGAGTTCGGACCGGCACTCGTCTCGGATCCGTGGACGGAGGTCGTCCGTCGAGACGACGACGGCGGCCCGCTGCCCGCGCTCGAACGACGCGTCCGCCGACTCGTCGAACATCGACGGCTGGTGACGCTGCTCCACCGGGGTATCGCCGCCGTCGAGACCGTCCACGACGGCACCGCGATCGTCGGCCCCGATGGGACGTTCGAGTACGTCAACCAGTCGTTCGCGACGCAGTTCGGGCACAGCCCCCAGACACTGGTCGGGGCCGAGTGGCGGACGGTGTACGCGGACGACGAGGTCGACCGGCTCGAACGGGAGGTCCTGCCGACGATCGAGGACGGCTGGCGGTGGACCGGTAGCTGCGTCGGGCAGCGATCGAACGGAACGACGTTTACCGCACGGACCGGTGTCACCGGCCTCGAAGACGGCAGCCTCGTGTTCGTGGTCAACGAATCCGATGGACGGAAGCCCGACACCTGACTCGCGATACAGACCGGCACGCTGAGGCGCACCAGGTGATTCCGATAACACCGATCACACGGCCGTCGTGCGATCGAGTGTACGCTGACGTTCAGTACTAGTGCGGTCGTTCCGGGCGTCGCTCCGGCTGTTCTGCGTCGATGATGCGGTCTCGATCTTCGTCAGCGAGAAGGTTGTGGCAGGTCCGTGACGTATTCGGCAAACGAGGGTGTGGCGCAGCAGGGCGGAACCTACGTCCCGTGATCCCAGCTTCCCATGTAGTCGCGCTGGGTATCGGTCAGCGAATCGAAGTCGACGCCTTCGGCCTCGAGTTTGATCTCGGCGATCTCTTTGTCCAGTTCGTCCGGTACGTCGTGGACGCCAGCATCGTACTCCTCGCTGTTCTCAAGCAGTTCTCGAACACAGACGGCCTGGATGCCGAAGCTCTGGTCCATCACTTCGACGGGATGGCCGAGCGAAATCGGCGCGGCCAGGTTCACGAGGCGGCCTTCGGCGATCACGTTCAGCCGGCGGCCGTCGTCCATCTCGTATGCCTCGACGCCGTCGCGGGCCTCGTACCGATCGACCGCGAGGTCGTCGAGCGCGTCGAGGTCGATCTCGATGTCGAAGTGACCGGCGTTGGCGAGCAGGACCCCGTCGTCCATCTTCTCGAAGTGCTCCTCGACGATCACGTCGCGGTTGCCCGTCGTCGTCAGGAAGACGTCCCCGACCGCGGCGGCCTCGTCCATCGGCATGACCTCGTAACCCTCCATGTGGGCCTCGAGCGCGCGCCGCGGCTCGACCTCGGTGACGATCACGTTCGCGTTCTGGCCGGCGGCCTTCTTCGCGACGCCCTTGCCGCAGTAGCCGTAGCCCGCGACGACGACGTTCTTGCCGGCCCACGAGAGGTTCGTGGTCATCGCGATCGAGGCCAGCGAGGACTCGCCGGTGCCGTGGACGTTGTCGAAGAGGCGCTTCATTGGCGTGTCGTTCACGGCGAAGACCGGGTACTCGAGCGCACCGTCGTCGTCCATCGCACGCAGGCGGTGGACGCCGGTCGTCGTCTCCTCCGCGCCGCCGACGATGCCTTCGATCAATTCGGGGTAATCCTCGTGAATCGCGGCGACGAGGTCCATCCCGTCGTCGACGGTGATCGTCGGTTCGTGGGCGATGACCGCCTCGATCGCGGCGTAGTACTCGTCGTCGTCGACGCCGCGTTTCGCGTAGCTGGTGATGTTTTCGTGGGCGTCGAGTGCCGCGCTCACGTCGTCGTGGGTCGACAGCGGGTTACAGCCCGTGACGGCGACGTCCGCGCCGCCCTCCGCGAGCGTCTCGACGAGGATCGCGGTCTTGGCTTCGACGTGCATCGCCATCGCGATCCGTTCGCCCTCGAAGGGACGGTCCGCGACGAACTCCTCGCGGACGGACTCGAGAATCGGCATGTGCTGGGCGGCCCAGTCCATCTTTCGGCGTCCCTCTTCTCGAGCGGCCTCGAGATCGTCGAGTTGCTCGCTGATCGGGGGATACTCGCTCATGGGTCGACTGAGTGGGAGCGGAGCCAAAACCCTACCGAACTACCGAAGCGATCCCGGTCGTCGGCGATCGACGGCAGTGGCTCGGCGTCGCTCGAGTCTTCGCCTCGAAAAAGTTGCGTCGACTGTGCGGACACTCGCGTTCGACCCGTCGTCGATCGCGAGTGCCGCGGTGATGGTCCGACAACGGCGACGGCGGCGCGTTCGAATGGGGTGCCTCTGATGTGGTGGGTGGTGGATACGTGCCGTCGTCCGCTATCGGTCGAGTAGTTGTACGGTCGGTGGAGCGTGGGTGTCAGTCCTGACCGCCGACCTGGGTCGGTGGGCCGCCATCGTCGTCCTCGCTCTCGGCGTCGTCATCGTCGTCACCATCGTCCGCGTTGCCGGCGTGTTCCGGTGGGCTGCCCGCGTCGGTTTCGTTCCCGTCGTCGGGCGAGTCAGCGTGGGGTGCTGGACTCTGGGTGCCGTCACTCGGCGGACCAGCGTGGCCCGGTGGGCCGGCGTGCTCGGGTGCGTTACCCGGGTGCTGCTCGGACTCGAAGATGAAGCCGGCGACTGCGAGACCGAACGGGCCGTCGCTCTCCTCCCAGTCGCTCTTCTCCTCTTCGACGAAGTTGGAGACGAGCGCGCCGAAGTTCTCCGTTTCTCCCTCGTTCTCGCGCTCGTCGTCTTCATCTTCCTCGTCCTCTTCGTTCTCCTCGTCTTCGTCCTCCTCGTCGTCTTCATCTTCGACGGGCTCGAGCGTCGCGTCCACCTCGTCCGTGAGGTTATCGTACGACGCGTTGACCGTCACGTTGACGGGTTCCTCGGGTTCGGGGAGTTCGACCGTGCCGTTTTCGTCGGTCGTGTATTCCTCGTCGGGATCGTACGACGCGTTCTCGTCGGTTACCGTGACCTCGACGGTCGCGTTCTCGACTGGGGTCTCGACCGAATCGTTATCCAGTTCGACCGTCACCACGGTCTCGTCGACGTCCACTGTCAGATCTCGATCGTCTTTGACGTCCGAATCCGCCGCCACTGTTCCCAGCGGGGCCAACGCGGACAGGACCATGACGGCGGCCAGCGCCGTCACGAGCAGTCTATGTCTGTTCATCACGATCGGGACATTCAGGGAGTCACGAATAAACCCTGACGGCAGTTCGGGGAGTTTCCAATACGACAAAACGACTCGAGAACGATTTATAACGTTTATCGAGCCCGCAGAGCGTTCAGATTTCGTTCACCACAGCTGACGGATCCGGCGGATCAGGACTCGGCTCGCGTCACCAGTGCCTCGGCTTCCTCGCGGGCCCGATCGCGAACCGCCGCTTCGTCGAGCGTCAGCACCTCGCGATCGCGCATGAGCACCTGCCCGTCACAGACGGTGTGGCGGACGTCGGCGGCCGCGGCCGCGTAGGCGAGGTGGCTCACGAGATCGTGGGGCGGGGTCAGGTGTGGCCTCTCGAGGTCGATCACCGCGAGGTCGGCGGGCGCACCCGCCTCGAGACGGCCCGACTCGATGCCGATCGCGTCGGCCGTCGCGCCGGTGAGCATGTCGACGACGGCCTCGGCGGGGACTGCGCTGGCGTCCCCGGTGGCGAGTTTCCCGAGCATGGCCGCGTCGCGGGCCTCGTCGAGCATCGAGAGGTCGTTGTTCGAGGCCGCGCCGTCCGTTCCGAGGCCGACGGTCACGCCGGCCTCGCGCATGCGCTCGACCGGTGCCATCCCGCTGGCCAGTTTCATGTTCGAGGCGGGACAGTGGATCACGCTCGTTCCCGCCTCGGCGAGCAGGCCGATCTCGCTCTCGTCGAGGTGGACGCCGTGGGCGATGAAATCCTCCGGTTCGAGCATCCCCTTCTCGGCGGCGTAGGCCAGCGGCCGAACCCCGTGTTCCTCGACGATCGGCGTCACCTCGTCTTCGGTCTCGTTGGCGTGGTAGTGGAGCGGGACGTCGAGTTCGCGGGCCTCCGAGACGAACTCCGAGAGGTACTGCCCGTCGACCGTCGTCAGCGAGTGGGGCATGAACGCCGCCGAGATCCGGCCGTCCGCCATCCCGTCGATCTCCTCGGCGACGGCGAGCCCCTCGCGGGCGTCCTCGCGCGCCTCGTCTTCGTCCTTGGCGACGGAGATCACGCCGTGACCGAGGCGGGCGCGCAGCCCTGCCTCGTCGACGACGTCGGCGATCGTCGGCACGAAGAAGTACATGTCCGCGAAGGCCGTCGTCCCCGACTTGATCATCTCGAGGACGCCGAGTTCGGTGCCGGCTCGGACCGAGTCGGCCGTCAACTCGGCCTCGACGGGCCAGATGTCCTCCCGGAGCCAGGCGTCGAGCGGTTTATCGTCCGCGTAGCCCCGCAGGAGCGTCATCGCGACGTGACAGTGACCGTTGACGAACCCGGGCGTCACGAGCGAGTCCGAGGCGTCGAGGATTTCGTCGGCGTCGGCCCCGAGGTCCTCGCCGATCGCCCGGATCACGCCGTCCGCTTCGTCGACCAGGACGTCCGCACGCGTCACCGTCGCATCGGGCAACAGTACCTTTCCACCAGTGATTGCCAGCGTCGTCATTACCTGTGCGTTCTCACCGGAATTCCTTATACTGTCGATTGTGAGAGCGGCCTGGGTCTCGATCGCAGCGATTCGCACCGCCAGTACCCGCCTCGAAATCGAACGGGATCGAGGCCCCGGTCGGCGGACTTATGCCCCGATTCCGTCAATACCCAGCCATGGACGATCGTGGAACCGACGTCAAGGACGGGCACCGTCGGTCGTCGGAGTCCGGGACGCGGACGGAACCGCCGGGTTCGCACGACGATCGATCGCCTGCCGAGTCGGGAGCGGAGACCGAATCGATCCCGATCGACACGCCCACGGAACCGGAGCCCGACCCGAGGACGGGATCGGACGCTGCCGATCGCGGGCCCGGTCGCGGACCGAACGCGATCCGCAACTGGACGGGCCTCACGGCCGCCCTCGCCCTCGTATCGGTGCTCACGGCCGTCGCCATCGTCGCGATTCACGACGCGGCGGTGCCCGCACTCGGCGCGACCGCCCTCGGGATCGGCTTCGCGGCGATCGGCGCTGTCTCCCGGACGAACGCCGCGGACGCCGTCGGGGTTCTCGCCGACGGCTGGGCCGAACACCGGCCGTACGTCTGGTTCGCGACGGGCCTGTTCGGATTCGGAACGATCGTCGGTGCTCTCCTCGTCGCGTTCGGGGTCGACCTGACGGAACTGCTGGCCGAGATGCTGATGGAGGAGTTCAGCGAGGAAGAACTGGCCGGGGGGATCGAACTCTCGGCGACGTTCTTCATCACCAACAACACGCCGCCGTTCCTGGCCGCGATCGTCGGTGCGCTGACCTTCGGATTCGTGACCGCGACCATCATGCTCTTCAACGGCGTCCTCATCGGGAACCTGGTGTTCGCAATCGGGTCGGAGACTGGCGTCGGACTCGTCGTCGCACTGATCGTCCCCCACGGGATCTTCGAACTGCCGGCGCTGTTCGTCGCCGCCGGCGTGGGATTCCGGCTCCTCCACCGGACCGGCCAGCGGATCGCCGGCACGCGCGACGCGCTGTTCACGCGGGCCTACCTCGTCAGGACCGGGACACTCGTCGCCTTCGGCTGGCTCCTGCTCGCGCTCGCGGCGTTCGTCGAGGCCTACCTGACGGTCCCGATCGCCGAACTGTTCTTCCCCGAACAGGCCTGACGACGGCCCGGGGAGGAAAACGAGGCCTACCGCCGGAATCGATCGAACGGCTTCAGGACTGCGGGTCGGTACTCCTCGTGGGGGTCGTAGTTCGCGAACGCGAGACTGTTGGTCATCACGCTGACGCTCGAGGTCGCCATCGCCAGCCCCGCGAGCGCGGGGTTCAACAGCCCGAGCGAGGCGATCGGAAGCAGCGTCGTGTTGTAGACGAAGGCCCAGAACAGGTTCTGGCGCACCTTCGAGAGCGTCGCCTCGGAGATCCGGATCGCCTTCAGCACGTCCGCGGGGTCGTCACGCATCAGGGTCACGTCGGCGCTCTCGATCGCGACGTCGGTGCCGGAACCGATCGCGACGCCGACCTGGGCGGCCGTGAGCGCGGGCGCGTCGTTGACGCCGTCCCCGACCATCATCACGCGGGACCCACCGTCGGATCCGCGGCCCGACGAGGATCGCGAACCGTCGTCCTGCAGGGCCTCGACGTGATCCGCCTTGTCCTCCGGGAGCACTTCCGCCCGGACGTTGTCGGGGTCGATCCCGACCCGTTTCGCGACCGCGCGCGCCGTGCGCTCGTTGTCGCCGGTGAGCATCACGACCTCGGTACCCCGCTTCCGGAGCGCGGCGACGGTCTCCGTCGCGCTCTCGCGAACCTCGTCTGCCACCGCGAGCGCGCCCAGCAGTTCGCCGTCGACGGCGACCGGCATCGCCGTCTTTCCTTCGCTCTCGAGCCGCGTCAGGGTCTCTTCGGCCGGCCCGGTGTCGATCCCCTCGTCCTCGAGGAGCTTCCGGCGCCCCACGAGCACGCTGCCGCGATCGGTCTCCGCGCGGATGCCGTGGCCGGGGACGTTCTCGAACTCGCTGACCTCGCCCACCTCGATCCCGCGTTCCGCGGCCCCGTCGACGATCGCGGCCGCGATCGGGTGCTCGGAGCCGGACTCGGCCGTCGCCGCAGCGCCGAGGACGAGCGATTCGAGCGATTCCTCGCGACCGGCGAGGAGGCCCGCGTCCGCGGCAGTATCGGTATCGACGCCGCCGTCGGGTGCCGGCTCGCCACTGCTGTCGGACCCGCGAACCGACGCGGATCGGCTCGTTCCACTCGGCTCACCGCCGTCCGGGACCGCGTCGGGTTCGAACGTCACGACGTCCGTCAGCGTCATCTCGCCGTGGGTCAGCGTCCCCGTCTTGTCGAAGACGATCGTGTCGATCCCACGGACCTGTTCCAGCACGTCGCCACCCTTGAACAGGACGCCGTTGGTGGCGGCGAGCGTCGAACCGACCATCGTCGCGGCCGGCGTCGCCAGTCCGAGCGCGCAGGGACAGGCGATCAGCAGGGCGGAGGCGAGCACGATCACCGAGAACTCGAGAACCGGGACGCCCGCGCCGGCGACGGCGACTTCGGGGCCGCCCTGGACGGGTTCGAGCAGCGGGATCCAGGCGCCGAGCGCCGAGGAGACGCCGTACAGCGTCTCGGGGAAGAGGAACCACAGGATCGACCAGAACACGGCGTTGACGATCACCGCGGGGACGAAGTACGCGCTCACCCGATCGACCAGCCGCTGGATCTCGGGCTGGCGCGATTGAGCCTCCTTGACCCGTTCGACGATCTGCTGGATCGCGGTCTCGGAGCCGACCTTCGTCGCCTCGACGAGGAGCACGCCGTTCTCGTTGATCGTCGAGCCGACGACCTCGTCGCCCTCGCCCTTCTCGACGGGGACGGACTCGCCGGTGAGCATGGACTCGTCGACCGCGCTCTGGCCGTCGACGACCACGCCGTCGGTCGGGATCTTCTCGCCCGGCCGGACCTTCATCACGTCGCCGACCTCGACGTCCTCGATGGGAATCTCCCGTTCTTCCCCATCCTCGACGATGGTAGCTTCGTCGGCCTCCATCTGCAGGAGTTCGCGCAGGGCGCTACCCGCGCGGGCCTTCGATCGGACCTCGAGCCAGTTGCCGAGGGTGATGAACCAGAGGATGAAGGCGACGGCCTCGAAGTAGAGGCCGGCGCTGCCGACGAGGTCGACGAGCACCGCCGTACTGTAGACGTAGCCCGCCGAGGAACCCATCGCGACCAGCGTGTCCATGTTCGCCCGCCGGTTGTGGGAAAACGCGCGGTAGGCACCGACGAGGAACTCCCTGCCGAGCGTGGCCATCAGGACCGTCGCGATGACGAACTCGATCCAGCCGAGGTCGACGCCGGCGATGGTTTCGGGGAGCGTCACCAGGCCGAACATCGCGAGCATGATCGGCACGAACGGCAGCGTCAGCAGACCGCCGCCGATCACCAGTCGGCGCTGGCGTCGCAGTTCTTTCTCGACGGCGCGCTCGCGCTGGCTCCCCTGGGTCTCCTCGCCGTCCTCGCGGACGGGTTCGTAGCCGGCCGACTCGATCGCATCGTGGATCTCGGCCAGCGAGACGTCTGACGGGTTGTACTCGACCCGGGCCTCGTCCGAGGCGAAGTTCACGTCCGCCCGGAGGACGCCCGGCAACGCTTCGACGGCCTCGCCTACCGACTCCGAACAGGTCGCACACGACATCCCCATGACGGTGATCGTCTCCGTCTCCGCGGCTGCCTCGTAGCCGGCCGACTCGATCGCCGCGTAGATCTCGGCCAGCGAGACCGCCTCGGGGTCGTACTCGACCGTTCCCTCGTCCGTCGCGTAGTTCGCGCTCGCCGACTCGACACCGTCGAGATCGTCCAGGGCGTCCTCGACGGACCCCGAACACGTCGCACAGGACATCCCCGTGATCTCGAGGTGCGCTCGTCTGGTAGTCATGTCTGTGCGATCGTAGGGGCTACACGTTCAAGCGGATTGTGACTTGCATACGGGGACTATTTTCCCGCTGGATTTTCGAATAGAAAGCGAAACGGGCGACCGAGTTTCGTAGCGAAATCTACACTCGCGAGATCGGCAGTAGCGTGCGACTCGGACGGTAACTGAAGGAATTATGCTACCGGTACAATTTAGACGGCACTCTGTGAACAGCCCTGACAGAACAACAAGATGGATCTCGACGAATTTGTGCAGGCGAACGCGCCAGAAGAGGGAGCAAAACGGTTCGAACTGGAAAACGAGAAGCTCCTCGACATCGACCTGGACGGAACGGCGATGATGAAGGCGGGATCGATGATCGCCTACACCGGGAACGTCTCGTTCACCGGCAAGAGCTCGGCCGAGGGCGGGATCTCCGGATTCCTGAAGGAGAAAGTGACGAACGAGGGAACGCCCGTAATGGAGGCTGAAGGGACGGGACACGTCTACGTCGCGGACCAGGGGAAGAAAATCCAGCTGCTCCATCTCGACGCGGGAGAGAAAATTTCGGTCAACGGAAACGACATCCTCGCCTTCGAATCGCAGGTCGACTACAGTATCGGAACGGTCAGTAGCATCTCGGCAGCGTCGTCCGGAGGGCTCACGAACGTCTTCCTCGAAGGCCCCGGAAGCGTGGCGATCACGACCCACGGCGACCCGCTCGTCCTGACGCCACCGGTCAAAACCGACCCCGACGCGACCGTCGCGTGGAGCGGCTCGCTCTCGCCCGGCGCGAGCCGGAATACGAATCTCGGAGATATGATCGGACAGTCCTCCGACGAGCGGTACCAGCTCGACTTCTCGGGAGACGAAGGGTTCGTCATCGTGCAACCGTACGAGGAATCCCAGCCCCAGCAGTGACGGATTCTGCGGCGCGAACGGGGGACGAGCGTCGCGCTTTCGAGCGGGCGGCAGGATTCACCGGCCGGATAACGATCGGGGTTCGACCCGACGTCTCGCTGACCGAGAACTGATTCGATACCCGTGTGGGGCGGCAGTGGAAGACGGGGCACCCACACGATCGCGGACCGACGCTGACGGGAGCAGCGGTCCCGTTCGGATGGAAAGACAAATCCCGGCCGGCCCCGAACGGCCAGTAATGCGAATCGCCGTTCCCAACAAGGGCCGCCTGCACGAGCCGACGATCGACCTGTTAGAGCGGGCGGGACTTCACCTCGAGAACGGTGCCGATCGGAAACTCTACGCCGACACCGTCGATCCCGACGTCTCGGTGCTGTTCGCCCGCGCGGCGGACATCCCGGAGTACGTCGCCGACGGCGCGGCCGACATGGGCATCACCGGCTACGATCAGGTACGGGAAGCCCGCGTCGACAACGTTGCGGAACTGCTCGATCTCGAGTTCGGCCGCTGTCGACTCGTCCTCGCCGCGCCCGAGGACGGAGCCATCGACGGCGTGGACGATCTGGCGGGCAAGACCGTCGCGACCGAGTTCCCGAACATCACCCGCGACTTCTTCGCGGATACCGGCGTCGAACCCGACGTCGTCGAGGTCTCCGGCGCGACGGAGCTGACACCCCACGTCGAGATGGCCGACGCGATCGTCGACATCACGAGTACGGGGACGACGCTGAAGATGAACCGGCTGGCCGTCGTCGAGGAGGTTCTCTCGAGTTCGGTCCGCCTCTTCGCTCGCGAAGACGTCCTCGAGGAGCCGAAAGTCCGGGAGGTCCGGACCGCACTCTCCTCGGTCAAACACGCCGAAGGCAAGCGGTACCTGATGATGAACGTCCCCGAGGACCGACTCGAGGAAGTGCGCGAGGTCATCCCGGGGCTGGGCGGCCCGACGATCATGGACATCGCCAACGGCGGCGAGGAGAAACTGGCGGTCCACGTCGTCGTCGACGAACGCGACGTCTTCGAGACGATCACCGAGGTCAAGAAGGCCGGTGCGAGCGGCATCCTCGTGACCGAGATCGAACGGCTGGTCGAGTGAGCGTTCCCTGCCGCCGCGTCGTCGCTCGATCGATCGGCCGAGACATCAGCCAGTAACCGGTAGTAAACCATCGACACCGAACGGTGCGCGGAAAAGGTCAGAGCGGGCGAGTCCGATCGAGTGATTCGATCGCGGCGACGCCGGGACGGGGACGACTACTCCGTCCGGGCGGTGGGTAGTTCGAGGAGCGCGTCGCCGTCGAGGATCGACTCGACGCGGTCGAGGTTCGCGCCCGACGAGACGACGCCGTCACCCCGGTCGTACGTCACGATCCCGTGGGACTCGAGCAACGGCAGGTGGGTCCGGCGGAGGGAGATGTGGACGCGCTGGCGAAGTTCGTGCAGCGTCGTCACGGCCGTCGCGTCGTACTCCGCGTCGGCGAGACACGCGACCAGCCGCTGGACGGTGATCGGCGCGTCCGCGGCGAGCACGCACCCGATGATCGCGCGCCGCCGGTCGCTGTCCAGGACGGTCCGGAGATCGTCCCGCGAGAGCGATCGGAGTCGAACCGGGCCGGTACGGCGGGAAACCGGCTGATTCGAACCGGGATGGGTTTCGTCGGAGTGGATCGTCATGGGCAGGTGAGACTCATCGTTTTCAACCCGATAAACGGGGCCGCTCGTTTCGACGTTCTCGACCAGTTTCGATCAGTATAGCCGGATTGAACCGTTCTAAACTGATCATAATCCGTGAGAAACGGCGGGAACTCGGCCGCAGTGGCCGCGGCTTCGAACGGAGTTGCGACGCGAACCGTACCGCTGGAGCCGAGCGTTCGCGAGAAATCGGCGTCGAAAAACCGTTTCTGCCGGCGCGGTCAGGACGGAACGGATCGGGTCCCGGCCCGGGACGATCGGAACGTCGATCGACCGACGGGAACGGTCCCGCTGCGAGCGATCGCGCTGGTGGCGGCGGTTCGGTGCTCGTCGCGACCGAAAACAGCGGTCGTTATTCGAGCAACCCGAGGTCCTCGAGCCGGGAGACGATCTTGTCGACGGCGTGTTCGGCGTCTTCGGGTTTCTTTCCGCCGGTAATGACGAGTTTCCCGGAGCCGAAGAGCAGGGCCACCACTTCGGGTTCGTCGAGGCGGTAGACCAGGCCGGGGAACTGCTCGGGTTCGTACTCGATGTTCTCCAGTCCGAGCCCGATCGCAATCGCGTTCAGGTTGAGGTTGCGCCCCAGATCGGCCGAGGTGACGATGTTCTGGACGACGATCTCGGGGTCCTCGTTGACCTGGATCTGGAGTTCGCGGAGCTTGTCGAAGACGATTCGCAGGCTCTCGTGGACGTCGTCGGTGCTCTTGGCACCGGTACAGACGATCTTTCCCGATCGGAAGATCAGCGCGGCGGATTTCGGGTTCTGGGTGCGGTAGACCAGCCCGGGGAACTGTTCGGGATCGTAGTCGGCCCCCTCGAGGTCCATCGCGACGCTCTGGAGGTCGAGTTCCTGTCCGATACCGGTCGACGCCACCACGTTTTCGATGTTTATGGTGTCCTTCGGGTCCGTCATAAGTCGCTTAAAAAGACGTATTTAAGGTTTATAAAGGTTAGTACCGCCACCTGATATATCCGGTTCATACGGCTGGTCGTCCGAGACGGGCGGACGTGAGCCGTGCGTTTCAGGGGCTGACGCAGAAGTTCGTCGCTCGGGACGACGACCACAGTCCGGAAAAGCGGTAGGCTCATACCCGATCCGCGGCGACGAATGGACGTGTACCTCCTCGAACTCGGCGGCGAGGACGACGCGTTCGCGGCCCGCGAGGCCCGCAGCGCCGCGACCGGCGTCCGCCGAATCGGGCCCGGGATCGCCCTCGCGAACGCGATCGATCCGGTCCGGGTCCGGGGGCTCGCATACACGCACCGCGCGAGCGACCTTCTCGGCCGAACCGACGCCACCCTCGACAGCGCCCGCGCGCTGCTCGAAGCGGCGTCGATCGATCGCGAAGGAACGGTCGCCGTGCGGGCGACCGACGTTCACGGCTCGACCGGCGTCAGCACCGAACGCGCGGAACGCGAACTGGGCCAACTCCTGGTCGACCGCGGGTTTTCGGTGGATCTCGAGGAGCCGGACCACCTCCTGCGGGTCGTGTTTTCGGACGGGACGATCGAGCGGGACCCGGACGACGGCGTGCTCGAACCCCTGGACGGCGGTGACGAGCCCGTGGATGAGCGAAGGTCCGTCTGCGCCCTCGGCTGGCTCGCGGCCGAGAGCGTCCGGGACTTCGGCACCCGCGCCCCCACGGAGAAGCCGTTCTTCCAGCCCGGCAGCATGGACCCGCTGCTCGCGCGGGCCGTCACGAACATCGCGGGGGCCCGTTCCGGAGCGACGATCCTGGACCCGATGTGTGGGACGGGCGGCGTGCTCGTCGAGGCAGGCCTCGTCGGCGCGGACGTGATCGGCACCGACGCACAGTCGAAGATGGTCCGGGGCGCCCGAGAGAACCTGACCCACTACCTCGATCGCGACGAATCGGCGCCGATCGGCGTCGACCGGGGGACGTGGCACGTAGGCCGCGGCGACGCGACCCGTCTGCCACTCGCCGACGACGTCGTGGACGGCGTCGTCTTCGACGCCCCCTACGGCCGCCAGTCGAAGATCGAGACCCACCGCCTCGAGGACCTCGTGTCGGGCGCGCTGTCCGAGGCCCGTCGCGTGGCCCCGCGAGCGGTCGTGATCGCCGATCGATCGTGGGCGAGCGCGGCCCGCGAAGCCGGCTGGGGGATCGAGGCGGCGTTCGAGCGGCGGGTCCACCGGTCGCTGACCCGGTACGTGCTGGTGCTGTCGGCGTAACGAGACGCGATCACGATTCGTTCCCGAGCGCGCGGTCTCGCAACTGCCGACCCTCCTCGCTCTCGACGGAGAGTTCGGGGACCGGTGACGGCGTCCCGTCCGCGTCGATCGCGACGAACGTGAACGAAGACTCGGTCGTCCCCTCGGTCTCGCCGGTCCGGGGCTCCTCGCGCCAGGCGCGGATCGCGACGCGGACGCTCGTCCGGCCGGCGTCGTAGACGTACGCCTCGACGAGGGCGGTGTCGCCCAGTCCGATCGGCCGGACGAAGTCGAGTTCGTTCACCCGGGCGGTGACGCAGGTCTCGCCCGCGAAGCGCATCGCGGACATCGCGCCCACCTCGTCGAGCCACTTCATCAGGGTGCCCCCGTGGAGCGTTTCGTTGTTGTTCGCGTGGTTCGGCTGGACGCGAAAGCGGTTTCGAATGCGGGTCTCGAGGACGGTCGGCATGGACGTCGTTGGACGGCGACGGCGAAAAGTGTGCGCCGCGTCGGGCCGCGGGTCGTCGACCTCAGGCGTCCCGCCCGAGTTCCGCCAGCAGGTGCGAGACGTGGATTCGGTCGCTCGTTCCCTCGTGCATCTCGAACTCGACGTCGGCGGCCAGTCGGTGGATGCGCGCGAGGTCGTCGCCCTGGTAGCGCTTGCGCGCGGCCTTCAGAATCGCCCCGAGCACCTCCTCGCCGTCCAGCCCCTCGTCGACGAGCAGGTCGTCGAGGGTCTTTCTGGCGTCCGTGAACTCGCCCGCCTCGGCGTCGTCGAGCATCGACTCGACCTCCTCGTCGAGGCCGACCGAACCGATCGTCTCGTAGGCCGCGCTCATCGTCAGTTCGCCCGCGTCCTCGACGGTCGTCTGGGCGGCCAGGATCGCCCGTCTGAGGTTGCCGTTCGCGTAGCCCGCGACGAACTCGAGGCCGTCCGCGTCGTAGTCGACGTCCTCGGCCTCGACGATCCGTTCGAGCACGGCGACCGTCTCCTCGCTCGAGGGTGCCCGGAGCGAGAGGGGGAAACACCGCGATCGGATCGGCGGGATGAGCTTCGTCGGCTGCCGGGTCGCGATGATAAACTGCGTCGTCTTGTGGTGTTGTTCCATGATCCGACGCAGGGCCTGCTGGAAGTCCTCGCGGACGTCCTCGGCGTTGTCCAGCAGGATCGTCTTGTACGTCCCCGAGACGGGCGCGTAGCTCGCGGACTCCTTGAGAACGTGGTTGATCATGTCCCGCTTCGACATCGACGATCGGCCGACGAGAAACGAGGCGAACCGCGGATCGTTCTTGATCTCGGTCTTGGTCCGGCCGAAGAAGTCGGCGACGTTGATCTCGATCAGGTCGTTGTCGGGGTCCTCGTGGGCCTCGCGGCCCAGTGCGCGCGCCGCCGCCGTCTTGCCGCTCCCGGGCGGCCCCTGCAGAACCAGATTGATCGGCTCCTCGACGGCTCGCTCGAGGTACTCGCGAGCGTCGTCCTGTGGCAACTCGGCCAGCTCCGGGGCGTAGGTGTCGGTCCACAGCGGCGCGTCCATCGCCAGCGGATACGAACGGGACGGGTAAGAATCGGTCGGTTAGTCGTCGCGGGCGCCACCGTCACCTGTCCGGTCGACTCACTAGTCACCCGCTGCCCGTTACCTGCATCACTCGTCGTCCCCATCGCTCTCCGCGTCGGCGCCCGCGTCCGCGATCGTAAACGTCGTCTCGACGGACTCGTTCTCGTGCTCGATCGGGGTCGCCGCGTCGACGTCGGCGGGGTCGCCCTCGTAGAGGGCGGCCGCCAGGTCGGCGTTCTCGTCGACGGTGGCGTTCTCGTCGAATTCGACCGTCACGTTCCCGTGTTCACCGGGTTCGAGTTGCTCGCTGGTTCCGATCACCGTGTCGCCGTCCTCGATCGCGACGAAGCCCCGTTCGGGGATCGCGACGTCGGCGGTCACGCCGTCGTCGTCCGCGTCGACGATCGTCACGCTCGGGTCGGTGTGGAACTCGAGGGAAATCTCCGTGAGCGCACCGTCGCCCTGGGTGTAGACGCCGATCGTCTGGGTCCCTGGCGTAGCCCCGGTCGTGTCGATCTCGAACGTCACCTCGCGGCTCTCTTCGGCGTCGAGATCCAGCACCTGTCGTTCCAGGACCCGGCCGTCGAGTCGGAATTCGACGTTTTGCTGGGTGGTGAACTCGGTCGGGTTACGGACCTCCGCGACGACTTCGATCGTCTCGTTCGTCGTCGCCTGGGACGGTGCGTCGATCGATTCGACGACGAACGAGTCGCTGAACGGGTCCCCGTCGTCCGCCGACGTGACCGTCGCGGTGTCGCTCACCGGGAAGCCGTCCTCGAGGTACGGGAGATCCTCCTCGCCGTTGGTCTCCTCATAGGTGTACGTCTCGTCGTCGTCGGTATCCCGGTGAACCGTCGCGGTTAGCTGCCCGATGAGTTCGGCTCCGCCCTCCTCCTGCTCCAGCGTGACGTTCTCGTGACTGCCGGCCTCGAGGTAGTCCGAGACGACGAGCGGTTCGTCGCCCCCACCCGTGATGACGACGAACCCGCCCTCCGAGAGCGTGACTTCAGCGATCTCTACGTCCGTTCCGTTGCCCTGCTGGTCTTCGAGCGTAATCGCGGCCTCTGGATCCTGGTCGACGCCGAAGATTGCAGGCGCCTGTCCGACCACGATGCCCGCAGCGACGACGATCACGATCGCGATCAGGATCGCGACGATTCGCTTGAGCGTGCCGAACTGCAGTCTCGAACTCATTGTGAGGGGATGGCCGCGCGTCGTTGCACCACCATTGGGCTGCCACCGCAATAAAGGACGCTTTCCATTCTAGTGGGTGAGAACGGCACCGGAAACCCCCGTCGGGTGGCTCTCGAGCCCGGCCCCACTTCCGCGTGATTCCCGGGCCACCCGCTCGGTCCCGATCCTGCGACGATCGCCGATCGGGTCGGCCGCATCCTCGCCCGAAAGCCAGCGGTCGGCGCGATTGGCGCTCGTTCGAATCGACCCGCGAGCACCCGACCCACGAGCCAATCCGAAGGCGGTTTAGCCACAGCCCGTAGACTGTAGACCGATGCCACTGCGCGTGACGTTTCTGGGTACCAGCGGGGCGATTCCGACGACCGATCGGAACCCGAGCGGGATCTTCGTCAGCCGCGAGGGAGAGCAGTTGTTGTTCGACGCCGGCGAGGGAACCCAGCGCCAGATGATGCGCTTTGGTACCGGGTTCTCGATCTCCCAGCTCTTCGTCACGCACCTCCACGGCGATCACGTTCTCGGGATTCCGGGGCTGCTCCAGACGATGGCCTTCAACGACCGCGAGGAACCGCTCGCGATCCACACGCCACGCGGCACGCGCCGCCAGCTGAAGTCGTTCGTGAACGCCCTCGATAACCGACCTTCGTTTCCCGTGCGGATCTCCGAGATCGGCGACGGCGACGTCGCGTACCGCGCCGACGAGTACGAGGTCCGAGCGTTCGAGACCGATCACGACACCCGATCGGTCGGCTACGCCCTCGTCGAGGACGATCGCAAGGGCCGGTTCGATCGCGAACGGGCCGAAGAACTCGGCGTCCCGGTCGGCCCCAAGTTCTCCACGCTCCACGAGGGCGAACCGGTCGAACTCGAGGACGGAACCGTCGTCGACCCCGAGCAGGTCGTCGGCGAGTCTCGCCCCGGCCGATCGATCGTCTACACTGGCGATACCCGACCGACCGCGGCGGCGATCGAGGTCGCGGACGAGCCCGACCTGCTGATCCACGACGCGACGTTCGCGGACGATCGAGCCGATCGAGCGGCCGAAACCGCCCACTCGACCGCTCGCCAGGCCGCCGAGATCGCAAATCGGGCGAACGCCGATCGGCTCGCGCTGATGCACGTCTCCTCGCGGTACGCCGGCCAGACCGAGGACCACGAGAAACAGGCCCGCGAGGTCTTCGACGGGGAAGCGTTCGTTCCGGACGACGGAGACGAACTCGAGATTCCGTATCCGGATAGCTGACAGCGGAAGGGAGGACGACCTTCGTCAGCCGGACTCGATCGTGGAACGTCCGTCCCGTACAGGTAAAGAACCGAACAATCCACATCAAATCGATGGAATGTGGTTACCGAGGGATAATCGAATACTCAGGATATATTTCTATCCGTCTGTATCGATATCATCATACACCAGTGATGTATGTATTTCTATAGACCGATCGTCAGGTAACCAATCCGATACCTCAGAGTGTTCCACCTCAGTGCGAACCTCAACGATCAAATCGCCGTCGGTCAGGTCACCTACTGGATATACCGATCGAAAAAATAGTTCGTGGGGCCTGTACGTGGCGGTGTTAAGTGGATATACCAGTTTCCTTCGTAGGTCGCTGATCGCTTTTCGACACTCGCAAGAGAGTCTTCTCTCGATGTCGGAACCAAATTCGAACCCCAAGTAGATAGTTCCTCATCAAAGTGCGACCAATCGTGAATTTCGTGGAACGCTGTATGTGCCCACTCTTGTGGCTGTGACGAAACGCGGTAGTCACAGATAACTGTGATATTTTCAGATTCGAGATTATCGTAAGCCGTTGCAGTCCCTTGAATCGTTCCTGCCTTATTTGTTGAATCGATTGGTTGACGGGCGATTATATAATCATTGTCAGAGATAGAGAATGGGGGGTTCTCTCTAACCGTTGCTGTTACTCCGTTCGGGTCTCGCTCGTTGATACAGCCGGCAAAGGCAGCGCTGGCAAATACTCCACCTGAGGCAAGAAGTCGTCTACGCGAGACCATTGTAAATTAATACCGATACGATATGCTAAAATTTTCCTGTTTATAAGTATATTGTTAGTGAGATGGAGCACTCCACATACAGGGGAACAAGGTGGCAGTGTCCGTCCCTTACTAACTTCCTCGTCGTCGCCTTCGGTCCGATCAACACGTGCAGCCAGAGCCTTCTGATCCGGTGTCCCGGCAGTCGCTTGCGCTCGAGTCTGCGTCAGCCTCACAGGACGAACACGGGACCTCGCGGGCGACCTCGTTGTATGGTTCTCCTCAAGTACGTCGTCAGTGAACTGTTTCAGATAAAATCACATATCTACGTACGAACCAGCGCACGTAGCCGATACTGAATAAGGTGCCCGTGTGACGGCCCCCGCCTACTCGTGCCCGTACACCGGCACCGGCTCGTACGGCTCCTCGAGGTACTCGACGTCCGACTCCGACAGCGAAATGTCGAGCGCCTCGACCGCCTCTTCGAGGTGTTCGACGCTCGACGTGCCGACGATCGGCGCGGTGACGTTCTCGTTCCCGAAGTGCCACGCCAGCGCGATCTGGGCCATCGTCGCGTCGTACTCGTCGGCCAGTTCCTGTACGCGTTCGTTGATCTCCCGGCTGGCGGGGAACTCGTGGTAGGGGACGCCGGCGTTTTCGACCTCGTGGTCGGCCCGCGTCGTCGTCCGGAACTCCTCGTGCGGACGGGCGAGATAGCCCGCGCCGAGCGGACTCCACGGGATCGTGCCGACGTCGTATTTTCGACAGACCGGGTACATCTCGCGCTCCTCCTCGCGGTACGCCAGGTGGTAGAGGTTCTGCATCGTCTCGAAGGGGGCGAGCCCCTCGCGTTCGCTCACCCGCCGCGCCTCGAGGAACTGGTGGGCCCACATCGAGGAGGCCCCGAGGTGGCGGACCTGCCCCCGGCGGACCGCGTCGTCGAGCGCGCGCATCGTCGTCTCGATCGGGGTGTCGGGGTCCCAGCGGTGGATCTGGTACAGGTCGAGCGCGTCCATCCCCAGCCGATCGAGCGAGTGCTCGAGTTCCTGTTCGATCGTCTTCCGGGAGAGGCCGCTGGCGTTCCGGTGGTCGGACGCGCCGGTGAACCGAACCTTCGAGGCGACGACCAGCCGATCGCGATCGTAGTCCGCGAGGATGTCGCCGAGGATCGCCTCGCTCTCGCCCGCCGAGTAGACGTTCGCCGTGTCGAAGAAGGTGATCCCGAGATCGATCGCGCGCTCGATCAACTCGCGGCTCTCGTCCTCGTCGAGCATCCAGTCCTGCCCGGTCCCGAAGCTCATACAGCCGAGACAGATCTTGCTGACCTCCATCCCGGTCGAGCCGAGGGTGGTGTACTCCATGAGCCATCCACGGCGACGAGATCCTAATACCCGGCGTCGACGGCAATCGATCCACCCGACCGGGACCTCGCAAAATCGTGTGAACCCGCGCCGGATTTATACCTGCTTCGCCCCTATGCCCGCCCGTGAGTACGCGAACGAGTGCGCTCGATGCAGTCGTCTTCGGTGTCGACGTCCAGAGCGGTGACGTGCGCGGCGACGCACCCTCCTACGCGCTGGTCGTTTACGACGGCGAGGACGTCAGCCGCGACGTCGTCACCCACCGAAAACTCCGGCGACTGATCGACGACGAGGAGCCGGCGATCGTCGCGACGGACAACATGTACGAACTGGCTGCCGACAAGGACCAGTTGATACACTTCCTCGGCTCGCTCCCCACCGGGACGAAACTCGTCCAGGTGACGGGTGCCGAACAGCCCGAGCCACTCTCGCGCGTCGCGAAGCGTCACGGCATCCCCTACGGGAAAGAGCCGATGCAGGAGGCCGAAGCCGCCGCTCGCCTGGCCGCCCACAGCGTCGGCCAGGAGGTCTCCGCCTTCACCGACACGACCGAGGTCAAGGTCGCCAGGGGCCGATCGACCGGCAAGGGCGGCTGGAGCGAGGACCGCTACACCCGGCGCATCCACGGCTCGGTCAAGAAACGCGCCCGCGAGGTCGAATCCGAACTCGAGGACGCGAACCTCGCATACGAGGCGGACGTTCGGGAGGCCTACGGCGGCTACGCCAACGCCGTCTTCACCGTCGAGGCGAAGCCGAGCGACATCCCCGTCTCCCGGAGCCGATCGGGCGACGTTCGCGTCGAGATCGAGCGCGAGCGCCGGGACGGCATCGAGTTCCGTCCGCTGGCGAAGCGTCGCGACCACGTCGTCGTCGGGATCGATCCGGGGACGACGACCGCGGTCGCGATCGTCTCCCTCGAGGGCACGGTCCTCGACGTCTGGAGTTCGCGCACGAGCGACACCGCGGACGTGATCGAGTGGATCGTCGAGCGGGGTCGCCCGATCATCGTCGCCGCCGACGTGACGCCGATGCCCGAGACGGTCGAGAAGTTCCGCCGGAGCTTCGACGCCGCGGGCTGGACGCCCGCGAGCGACCTCCCGATCGACGAGAAACAGCATCGCACGCGCGAGCATCCCTACGAGGACGATCACCAGCGGGACGCGCTGGCCGCCGCACTGTTCGCCGTCGACGATCACGAGGACCAGTTCGATCGCATCGCGGCCAAACTCCCGCCGGGCGTCGATCGGGGCGAGGTCACGGCCCGGGTCGTCGCCGGCGAGGAGAGCGTCGAGGCCGTCCTCACCGATCTCGAGGACGACGACACCGACGACGAGGACACATCCGAACACGAACCCCGCGAACTCACCGAGGAGGAGAAGCGGATCAAGGACCTGAAACGGCAGGTCGATCGGCTCCAGTCCCACGTCGAGACCCTCGAGGGACGACTCGAGAAGCGAGACGACCGGATCGACGAACTCGAACGGGAACTCGACGCCGCCCGCCGCGAGGAGCGCAAGGAAGTCCGCCGAGACCGCGAGGTGAACCGCCTCGAGCGGAAGGCAAACCGGCTGGAACGCGAGCGTGACGAGGCCCGCGAGGACGCCGAGACCCTCGAGAAGAAAGTCGATCGGATGAAGGCCCTGTGGAAGCTGGATCACTCGAACTTCAGCGACGTCTCCGCCGAGAAGGAGGGACTCGTCCCCGTCAAGGTCGTCGAGAAATTCACGAAGGGCGCGATCCGCGAGGCCGACGATCAGTACGGCATCGCGCCGGGCGACGTCGTCTACCTGCGCGACGCCAGCGGCGCCGGCCGATCGACGGCCGAACTACTCGCGGACTTCGAACCGCGCGTCATCCTGAAAGACGGCGGTCTCTCCGAGATCGCCGACGAGATCCTCTTCGACGAGGAGATTCCGGTCGGTCCCGCGGGCGACGTCGCCATGCAGGAGGTCGACGAACTCGCCGTCGCCCGCGAGGACGACGTCGAGGCCGTCATCGACGACTGGCACGACCGGGCCGCCGCCCGCAGGCGCGATCGGAAACTGGAGATGGTCGATCGGCTCATCAGCGAACACCGCGCGGGCGACAACGAGGCGTAACTCGGCCGTTCGGGAGGGCCTGGCCGTACTCCGGGGATTCGACGGCGACAGGCCCGACGGCTCGTGGTCGAGGAAGAGCCGACGGGCGTCGCGTAGCCGAGCAGCGCACCGAGGCCGAGGTCCACGGCGATACCGGGACCTCCGGATCGCACTCCTGGCGGACAGACCGGACGAGAACGTGGTGACGAGCTACCGGCACGGTTCGGCGGTGTCGGGTCGAAAGCGGCTCATCGCGACGGTCACATCATCCCCCACGCGCCGAGTACGTTCGAGATCAACGCCTTCACGACGAGGCCGAGTCCGGCGAGCACGAGCGCCATTCCGACCGCGACGACCGGATCCGCCCAGGCGATCAGGCCGATGCCAGCAGCGACGATCAGGAGGCCGACGATTCCGAGCGGACCGAGATTCCGTAGCATGGTCAGGTCTGGATACCCGACAGAAATAAACGGCGTGGTTTTTCCGTTCGAGTCCGATCGCCGCGACGTGTGGCGGTTGAGAGCACGAAGATCAGTAAAGGGTTAAACCGATCGAACGACAACGTGGGGCCATGAGCGACGACGAGGGCGGTCGCAAGAACCTCCGTATGCCAGAGGACGACGAGGTCTTCGCGACCGTCACGGACATGCTCGGGGCGAATCGCGTCAAAGTACGGTGTGCTGACGGGAAAGAGCGCACCGCTCGGATTCCCGGCAAGATGCAAAAACGCATCTGGATCCGCGAGGACGACGTCGTACTCGTCGAGCCGTGGGACTGGCAGGACGAGAAAGCGGACATTACCTGGCGCTACGAGAAGAGCGAGGCCGACCAGCTTCGCGAAGAAGGCCACATCCAGTAGCGCGACGACAACAGCGGCCCGAAGCCGAAGCCAGTCGCGTTCGAAGCGGGAAGAGGCGTTCTGGAGTTCGTTTCTCGGAAGACAGCATCGGGAGCCGGCAATCCGTCGCCGGGAACTCGTGGCGCGTGGTCGAGTCGAGTGCTCGAGTACGCGAGCGTTCGCAGTCGAGCCCTGACGGGCATCGCAGCGATCGATCGGAACGGCCGAAAACAGGGGTCGTTATCGGGCAGTGACGCGAATCTGGACGGTTCCCAGACCGGGAACGTCGAGTTCCGTCATCCGGCCGTGGAGTCGGCGACCCAGTGCCGGACCGCCGACCCTGACGAGCGCGACGGCGACCGCGAGAGCGCCGCCGAACGCCGCGGCGTAAACGGGATAGCTGGCGATGACGAGGAGCGCCAGCGCTGCGAGGACGAACGCGATCCCTCCGGTGATCGGTTCGACTCCGGTCGGTGGCTGGCGAGCGGGACTATCGTGCTGTGGGTGTGGGCGAGAGATCATGGGTGGGAACTGCCGTCCGGCCGTCGGACGACTGGTTTCGGATCGAAATAGTATCTCGACGCATATAACATTTCATATTCTTGGTAAGAATAGATACGTGATATCATATATCATAGTACAGATTGCATGTGTTACGACTAGAGCCGCCACGCAATTAGTGACATGGTATCCGTTCTCAAAATAACATCGTAATTATACAACCGGAATCAGACGGATCCCGAACCGGGTTCGAACGACTACGGTCGGCTGGGGCCAAAGGGGGCGCCGTCACCGGGGACGAAGGGGAAGCCGTCAAAACTACGCGCGCCCGGGACGGACGAGTGCGTCTCCAAGGGATCCGAAGCGAAAGGGAGGGGATTCGACGCGAAAGCCTCGCCGCTCACGGCGGGGAGGGTGACACCGAAGCGGGTATCGATCCGTCCGGTGGTTTTCAAAAGAACCGCGGGAATAGAGCCGAGTTCACACCGGGCCCTGTCTCTCACTCCCGTCTCGTTCTCGAGAGACAGAACCTGGCCGGGAGTTCGATCGGCGTCCTCGACCGTCGACTCACAGTCCGGTGACGTCTTCGATGGCGTCGGTCAGGGCCTGGATGCTCTCGACGGTGTGTTCACCCATGTGGCCGATTCGGAACGTCTTCTCGCCGAGCGCCGACCCGTACCCGTTCGAGAAGACCATGTCGTACTCCTCGTCGACGGCCGCGATGGTCTCGGCGACGTCGATGCCCTGCGTGTTCTCTATGCAGGCCACCGTCTGGGACTCGTAGCCCTCCTCGGGGAACATCTCGAAGTGGTCGCGGGCCCACTCGCGGGTGTACTCGGCCATCTCCCGGTGGCGCTGGGCCCGACCCTCGTGGCTTTCCTCGAGCATGTGTTTCATCTGCTGTCGGTAGGCCAGCATGACCGGAATCGCCGGCGTGGAGTGGGTCTGGCCCTTCCGATCGTAGTAGTCGAGCGTGCGCTGGAAGCCGCCGTACCACGACGCCGAGTCCGTCTCGAGTTCGCGCTGGTAGGCGTCGTCGCTGACGACGCACACGGCGAGACCCGGCGGCATGGCGAAGGCCTTCTGGACCGACGTGAAGATGACGTCGATGCCGTGGGCGTCGATGTCGACGTAGTCGCCGCCCAGGGCGGAGACGGCGTCGACGATGAAGTAGGTGTCCGGGTACTCGGCGACGACGTCGCCGATCTCCTCGATCGGGTTCCGGACGCCGGTCGAACTCTCGTTCATCACGCAGGTGACGGCGTCGTACTCGGTCTCGCTGCGTTCGAGCGCGTCGCGCACGTCCTCGGGTTTGACCGCCCGTCCCCATTCGTACTCGAGCGTGTCGACGGTCTTGCCGAGGCGTTCGGCGACGTCGGCCTGTCGCTCGCTGAAACTGCCACAGGTCGTACAGAGGACGTTCTCGTCGACGAGGTTGAGGATCGAACTCTCCATGAACTCGGTCCCCGACCCCGTGAGAACGACGACGTCGTTGTCGGTGCCGAGGAACTCCTTCGTGTCCTCGACGATGGTCGTGTACAGATCCGTCATGCGGTCCATCCGGTGGCCGAACATCGGTTCGCACATCGCCTCGATAACGTCCTCGCGCACCTCGGTCGGGCCCGGGATATACAGCGTCTTGTCGGGATAGTCGTCTCTGTATTCGCGTTTCTTGGTCACGGAAACCACCTGAGTACGGCTTACTGGGTCGCGAGACGGTATGGTACTTTGGAATGCCGCAGCAAGAACGGCCCGTCCGATGCCACGTCACGGAGTCGTCAGTCCGCAGCGGGCGCGACGGGTGCCGATCGACCGGTCTCGCGTCCGGTCACGTAGACGTTACCTCCGACGACGACGCCGTTTGCGGCAGTCGATCGACGCCGGGGACCGTAGCCGGCGATCGGGGTCGCGAGTCGCCAGAGCGTCGTGAGCTGACAGAGGGCGAAACCGAGGACGATCAGCCCGAACCCGCCGATCGTCGCGAGCGTGATCGACTCGCCCAGCAGGGCCCAACCGACGAGCGACGCGACGACGGGCGTGGCGTAGTTGACGAGGCTGAGCTGGCTCGCGCCGACCCGCTGGAGCAGGACGAAGTATGCGAGGAAGCCACCGGCGGTGGCGACGACCGCCAGGTACGCCAGTGCGGCGATCGTCGCGGGCGTCCACGCCGTCGCAGTGGCGGGCACGGTTTCGCCGGGATGGGCGTAACTCAGTCCGTGCAGGATGCCCCCGCCGACGGCCATCGCCCACGTCTGCAGCGAGATTACCGACAGCGTCCCCTGGGTCCGCTCGGTCAGGACCGAGCCGAGGGCGAAGACGAACGCGGCCCCGAACAACAGCGCGACGCCGACCACCTGTCCGTCGAGCGAACCGCCGGAAACCGCGATGACGACGACCCCGACGAGGGCGACAAACAGGCCGACGACGGCGGGTGCGCGGAGGCGTTCCTGCGGGAGCAAAGCGATCGCGAGCGGCGGCGTCACGATCGGCGTCAGGCTGAGGACGATCGCGGCGACCGCGCTCGAGACGTACGACTGGCCGAGGAACAGCAGGCCGTAGTGGGCTCCGACCATCAGCCCGCCCGCGACGACGATCGATGTCACGTCACCGCGGGTCCGGGGGCGCCACTCGAGGCCGAGGACCGCGATGGCCCCCACGAACAGCAGGGTCGCAACGTCGAGTCGAAGTGCGGCGAAGAGAATCGGTGGCAACGTCGCCAGGCCGACCTCGATCGCGCCGAAGGCGGTGCCCCAGCCGATCGCGAGCGCGACGAAGAGCAGGAGATCTCGCTGTGCAGTCATTTCACCACGAAATGGGACTCGGACACTTGTATGTTGCTATTCGATCGGTAGAGTGCCTCTAGTTGCCAAATTTGGAGAGGTATGCTAACAAGGAACGCTGGCATTCGGAACCGTGGTAGTAAGTGAGCAAACAGAACAGAACGTCGGCCACGCGGGCAGGGTTGAGTTCACCGAGACGCGTTCAGCACCGACGACGGGCGGACGTCGGTCGATCGGTCGCAATCGGCGACGGGCCGCTCGGTGAGCACGACGACGTCACCAGCGTCGTCCAGCCTCTCGATACCTCGCGAGTTCGATCGCGGGACCGAGATCGATCGGCCACCGGACGTCCCGTCGGCTGAACGCACCCGCGACAGGCCGACGGTAGCACCGCGAAGCAGTAGCTGGTGAGGACCGGAAGAAAATGAAAGAAGAACCGGGAAACTCGTTATTGGACCTGGATCTCGCCTTCCATCGCGGAGTGGGGCTGGCAGCGGTACTTGACGATTTCCTCGGTGGCCGTGAACGAGATGAACTGATCGTCGCCGCCTTCTGCGGACAGTTCCGTCTCGTAGTCGTCGACGACCTCGTCGCTTTCGTTACGAAGCTGGATGTTGTGTTGGTTGCCGTCGCCTTCGTTCCAGCCGATCTCGTAGTCCGCGTCCGCCTCGAGGACGAGGGTCGGGTTCTCGGTCCCTTCGATTGCGGACGGTGCAACGCCCTGCCAGCCGCCGATATTGGCCTCGAGTTCGATCGTGGTGTCCGGATCGATTTCGTAGGTGTCGTCGCCACCGTTACCGCCGTCGCCGTCGCCCCCGTTGTTATCGTCGCTGGAACATCCTGCAACGAGCGCGGTCGCCGCCGTCGCACCCGCGAGCTTCATCGTCTTTCGCCGCGAGAGAGTGCTGTCTCGTGTCATCAACCGATGATTGGGACCGAGTACATAAAAATTAACACGCTCTGTCGCCGCTTAGTGATGTGTTTACACACCACAGAAGGACGCCGGTTTCGGTGAGTAACCCGTCATTCTACGGGTTCAACTGTAGACCAACGAACCGTTGCTGTCATCTAGACGTCATTTCTGCCGCCGGCGCCCAACCCATCGGGTCGGTTCAGGGAGAGTCGCACGAACGCCGGCACCGCAACGACGGCGATCGCGATCTCCAACCCGCCGACGACCAGGAAGGCGAGTCCGTACGAGTAGGTGCCGGCGACGGTACCGCCGACGAGAAACCCGCCGAGGAAACCGAGACTGCCGGCGAGGTTGAACCCCGCCATCGCGACCCCGCGCTCGCTCTCGTCGGCGAGATCGGTGACCAGCGCCATCGTCGCCGGGGCGACCAGCGCGCCGAGGACGCCCACGGCGACCATGGCGACGGCCGCGATCGCGATCGACGGCGCGGCACCGACTGCCAGAATCCCGACTCCGTAGCACAGCGATCCGACGACGATCGGGATCGTCCGGCCGATCCGATCGGAGAGGGCGCCCATCGGGTACTGCAGGAGGGCGAAGGGTGCGAAAAAGCACGCGAGCAACAGCCCGGTCGTGGCCGCGCCGACGGCGAACGTCTCCTGGAAGTAGAGGGTCCCGACGAGCGCGAAGAAGCCTGCCGTCAACCGATCGACGAACCCGAACGCGTAGGGGAGCGACAGCGTCGGCCGTCGTCGAACGCCGTCGACGAGTGCGCGAGCGGTCCGGCGCTCGCCGGGGGCGCGATCGTCGACGAGGGAGACCAGGCCGCCGACGCAGACGAGCAGGCCGCCGGCCATCACCAGCGGCGCGATCGGGTCGAATTGCGTCAGTCGCCCGCCGACGGGGGCTCCGAGCGCCGCCCCGAGGCCGATCGCGATCCCGGCGGCCCCCATGTTGCGGCCGTGACCTCCGTCGAGGTCCATCAGCATCGTCATGGTCAGCGAGAACGCGCCGATCGTCATCGCACCCTGCAGGACCCGCAGGACCAGCACGCCCTCGAAGGGAACCGAGCCGAGTGCGGGAGCGACGGCCAAGCCGGCGTAGCCGATCGCGCCGGCCAGCGATCCGGTGACGATGAACGGCATCCGGCGGCCCGTCACGTCGCTGGCGAGCCCCCAGACGCCGACGAACGCGACGTAGGCGGCGAACTCCGCGACCAGGAACCACATGCTCGCGTCGAGGGCCGTCTCGGCGAACGGCGACGTCGTCGCGTCCGCCCCCAGCGTCTCGACGAGCGTCGCCACGCCCGGGTAGAGCAACACCTGCGAGAACAGCACCGCGAAGACGACGGCGGCGAGTACGACCCGGTCGCGGTCACTCGACTGCACGAACGGGGCTTGGCGCTACGAGCCTATCAAACCGTCCGTCCCGGACCGCCATACGACGGCCGACGGCGGTGGGTCACGGTTCCGCCGTCTCTGACGCGGTAGGCGGCTCTCGGTCCTCGCCGGTGGCGACCGCGGCCGGCGTCCGATCGCGACGGTAGCGGTGAACGACACAGCCCGCGAGCATCACCAGACTACCCGCGAGCACCGGCGTGGCCACCGAGAGCAGGGCGATTCCGACGGCAAACACCGGCTCGCCGATCGCGGCCGGCAGCGCGGCCGAAAGCGACGCGAGCGTCGGCCCCATGAGAACGACGTTCGCGAGCAGGGCCCCGGCGACGAGAAGCCGGCGCGCGACCCGATCGGCCACGAGGTACAGCGCCGGGACGAGCGTGCCGAACAGGAGCACGTAGTACAGCGGGTACGACGGGAAGTAGACGAAGACCGCGATCAGCGTCGCGTGGGCCGCGACGAGTCGATCGGTCAGCGTCTCCACGCGCGTGTAGACGTAGCCGAGCGGAATCGCGAGGACGAGGGCGGCGAGGACGGACAGCAACGCCGGGTCGATCGCCGGCACCTGCGAGAGCGGCCGCCTGATCGTCACGTAGGTCGCCATCGGGTCGAGGCCGCCGGCGAACGCCTCGCCGTCGCGTCGCGGGAGCAGCGCCTCGAGAAAGAAAGCCCGCGTGCGGTCGCGCCCGAACAGGAGCGCGCCGAGCGCGAGGCCGCCGAGTCCGGTCCCGATCGCACCGGCGATCCCCCGCCACGCCCGGAGTCGCAGGAGCCAGAGTCCGATCGCAGCGGGGAACACCTTCAGCAGCGCCGCCCCGCCGAGGGCGACGCCCGCCAGCGTTTCGGTTCGGTCCGCCGATCCGCCGCTCGGGTTCGCGTCCGCGACGTCACCGGTCGCGGCCTCGAGCAAATACAGGCCGAGACCGACCAGCAGCGCCATCCGCAGGTTGATCTGGCCGTACACCAGCGACGGGACGGTGTGGATCGAACCGACGACGAAGGCGGCGATAAGGAGCCGATCGAGCCTGGCGAGGGGACGGTGGCGTTCGATCCGCCGGACGAGCAGTCCGGCGAACGTCAGCCCGAGGCCGACCTCGATCGCGGTGTGGACGACGAAGCCGGGCCAGAGACCGACGACCGCGAACGGCAAGAACGGAACGAGCGTGATTGGCGGGTAGAGGTAGTAAAAGTCGGGGAATCGTTCGGGTGCGACGGCGTAGACGTCCTCGCCGGCGATGGCGGCCTCGGCGGCGACTCGGTAGACCTCGAAGTTCGCCGCGAGCATGTGCGATCGATCGGCGGCCATGGCGACGAGCATGGCGACGCCGAGACAGACGCCGCTCGCGAGGACGGCACGAGCACCCCTGGTCGGGACGGGACGGGACACGGGTCGAGGATCGAACGGGATCGGTTTGAGCGTGCCGATCCGGATTCGATTGGGGAGCGTTCCGGACGACCGATCGGCGCACAGACCGTCGCGACAGAGAATGACACGCACGACCAGCGGTTTTTGCCGTTACTGAGGCGCATATGAACGTGGAGAAGTATGCATACTAAACATGAGCGACGACGCGAGCGACGGGCCCGACGCCAACCCCCCGGAGCCGGGAATCGGCACACGAAGCGTCCACGCCGGACAGTCCCCCGATCCGGAGACGGGCGCGATGGCACCGCCGATCTACCAGACCACTTCCTACGTGTTCGAGGACGCCGGCACCGCCGCGGATCGCTACGCGCTCGAGGACGACGGCTACATTTACTCCCGGATCGCCAACCCGACCGTCACGACCCTCGAGGATCGCCTCGCCTCGCTGGAAGGCGGTGCGGGCGCGGTCGCGACGGGCAGCGGGATGGCCGCGCTCGACTCCGCGGTATTGATCCTCGCGGAGGCCGGCGACAACGTAGTTTGTTCGACCGACACCTATGGCGGAACCACGGCCTACTTCTCGAAGACGGCGAGTCGGCGAGACATCGAGCCACGGTTCGTCCCCACCCTCGAGTACGACGCCTACGCCGACGCGATCGACGAGGACACCGCCTTCGTCCACGTCGAGACGATCGGGAACCCGTCGCTCGTGACGCCGGACTTCGAGCGCGTCGCCGAGATCGCCCACGACAACGGCGTTCCCCTCGTGGTCGACAACACCTTCGCGACGCCCGCGCTCTGTCGCCCGCTGGAACACGGCGCGGACGTCGTCTGGGAGTCGACGACGAAGTGGCTCCACGGCTCCGGCACGACCGTCGGCGGCGTCCTCGTCGACGGCGGATCGTTCCCGTGGGGCGAGCACGGCTACGACGAGATCGCCGGCCAGAACCACGCCTACCACGACGTCGACTTCTCGCGTGACTTCCCCGAGGCACCGTTCGCCGCGGCGGCCCGGTTCAGATCGCTCCGAAGTCTCGGCAACCAGCAATCGCCGTTCGACGCCTGGCAGACCCTCCAGGGGCTCGAGTCCCTGCCGCTTCGCATGGCGAAACACTGCGAGAACGCGGCGATCGTCGCGGAGTACCTCGACGACAACGAAGACGTCGCCTGGGTCACGCATCCGGGGCTCGAGGACCACCCCACCCACGACAACGCCGAGCGATATCTCGAGGACTACGGCGGGATGGTCGCGTTCGGGCTCGAAGAGGGATTCGAGGCCGGGAAGACCTTCTGCGAGAGCGTCGAACTCGCCCAGTTCCTCGCGAACATCGGCGACGCGAAGACGCTCGTGATCCACCCCGCGAGCACGACCCACGGCCAGCTCACCCCCGAAGAACGGGAGGAAGCCGGCGTCACGGCCGATCTGATCCGGATGTCGGTCGGGATCGAGGACCCCGAAGACGTCCTGGCGGATCTAGAACAGGCGATCGAGGCCGCAACACAGGCGAGCAGTGGGGACGAACGGGATCCATGACGACGAAAGACGCGATCGACCTCGGGGAGTTCCAGTTCGAGTCCGGCGAGTCGATCCCCTCGCTGGAAGTCGCCTACGAGACCTACGGCGAGTTCACCGGCGACAACGCGGTGCTGGTCTGTCACGCGTTGACCGGCAGCGCCCACGTCGCCCGCCGGCCGGACGCGGGCGGCGAAACGGCGGGACAGGCCCGCGCCTGGTGGGGCGACGTCGTCGGCCCCGGGAAAGCGATCGACACGAGCGAGTACTACGTCGTCTGTGCGAACAGCCCCGGTTCCTGTTACGGGACGACGGGCCCCGCCAGCGAGAACCCGGAGACGGGCGAGCCCTACGGCACCGACTTTCCCCCGGTGACGGTCGGCGACTGGACGCGCGCCCAGCGACGGCTGCTCGACGAACTCGGCGTCGGACGGATCCACGCCGTCGTCGGCGGCAGCGTCGGCGGGATGAACGTCCTGGACTGGCTGCGCCGGTATCCCGACGACGTCGAGCGCGCGGCCGCCGTCGCGGCCGCAGTCCGACTCGACGCCCAGTGTCTCGCGCTCGATACGGTCGCCAGGCGGGCCATCACGAGCGATCCGAACTGGAACGGCGGCCACTACTACGGCGGCCCGGAACCCGAGGACGGGCTAGCCCGTGCCCGTCAGATCGGCCACATCATGTATCTCTCGAAGAAGTCGATGGCCCGCA
The DNA here is from genome assembly GCF_022869805.1 of Halosolutus halophilus. Lineage (NCBI taxonomy): Archaea > Methanobacteriati > Methanobacteriota > Halobacteria > Halobacteriales > Natrialbaceae > Halosolutus > Halosolutus halophilus. The sequence goes on from NZ_CP094974.1 coordinate 4,225,857, forward strand.
AGTTCGGCCGCCGCTCCGCCGGGCGGGAGGCGGTCCGCGAGGAACCGCCGGACCCGGCGGCCGCCTTCTTCCCCTACCGCGAGGTGGAGTCCTACCTCGACTATCAGGCCGACAAGTTCACCGATCGGTTCGACGCGAACAGCTACCTCTACATGACCCGGGCGATGGACGACTTCGACCTCGCGGCCGGCTACGAGTCGGACGCCGACGCGCTGGCGGCCTTCGAGGGCGAACTGCTCGTGCTGTCGTTTACCGGTGACTGGCACTTCACCGTCGAGCAGGCCGAGACGCTGGCCGAGGCCTGCCGGGAGACCGGCGTCGACGTCGCCCACCACGTCGTCGAGTCCGATCACGGCCACGACGCCTTCCTCGTCGAACCCGAGAAGGTCGGGCCGCCGCTCTCGGAACTGCTCTCGACCGGCCTCGGCGGTCGCACGATTTCGGACACCGATTCCGACACCGACGAGTCGGAATCGTTCGCACCGGTCCACACGAGTCTCTTCTCGGAGTGAGAGCTGTTTTCATACCGTTGTGAGGGAGCGATAGCACGGGACCGACCCGTTATTGGCGGTAGGTTCCCGCTCTCCGCTTTCGATCGCCACTCCGTTCCGGAGAGCGTCGATCGAGACGGACGGGGACGGCGGCGTCGAGTCGAATTCGAAACCGGATCAATAAATCGTGTCGCAACCGGTGCCGCGATCGGCGGCCACGTACTGCTCGACGGGCAGGCCGCCGGATCGGCGGCGGGCGAGCCAGCGCCGGAGGTCGTGAGCGAACAGGACGGGGCTCTCGACGCGGGCGAGTCGGCCGGAGAGTCCCTGCGGTGAGCGGACGAGCGCGATCAGGGCCCACATCGAACCGGCAGCGATCGCACCGGCGGCGGAGAAGGCCATCCCGAGGGACAGGAAGGTCAGTCCGTAGACGAACCCGATCCCCATCGACGGCAGGCTCGTCCCCAGCGGTACGTTCGCGGTCGCGTCACGGAGCGTCGGTGCGAGAAAGACGATCGAGAGCCCGCTTCCGAGCATGAAGACGAAATCTTGCCACATCATCGAAGCAACTTACTCGGTCACGAGTTAATAACTCCCTCGGTCCCGAAATGGGAGCGTATCCCGGACAGACAGCCGGGAAAGACAGTCCAGTGGGATTACGACTGTTCGAGAACACCCCGCTCGAGCAACGTCTCGCGAACCTCGGCCATCGACGTCGCGACGACCTCACAGTTCGGTTCGACCGCCGGTTTCGGCTGAAACCCGATCGAGAGACCCGCCACCTGCAACATCGGCAGGTCGTTAGCACCATCGCCGATCGCGACGGTTTCGCCCATGACGACACCCACGTCGTCGGCCAGGTTCGCGAGTGCGTCGTCCTTGGTTCCCTCGATCAGAGGCCCCTCGACGTCGCCGGTCAGTTCGGTTCCGTCGTCGGTCATCGGCAACCGGTTCGAGACGATGTGGTCGACGGCGACCCCCTCGCGATCGAGGGCCGCCGCGACGCCGCGTTCGAACCCGCCCGTCAGGATGGCCGTCGTGACGCCGGCCTCGTTCAGTTCCGCGATCAGGTCGGCGGCACCCGCCCGGAGTTGGACCTCGTCGAATGCGGCCTCGGCGTCGTCCGCCGGGAGGCCCTCGAGCAGCGCGGCGCGCTCGCGGAGGCTCTCGGCGTAGCCGATCTCGTCGTTCATCGCGCGCTCGGTGATCTCGGTCATGTCGTCGGCGACGTTGCAGCGATCGCCGAGCAACACGGTCATCTCGGAGTCGGAAAGCGTCCCGTCGAAGTCGAAAGCGACGACTGTCATCGCTCGCCGCTTGTCGGGCCCCGAATAAACCAGTTCAGGTTTCGGTCGACGCGGCGCGCGATCGCCCCTCGACCCGAAACGATGGGGCGACGGGGGCGGGATCCCACCCGTCCGCGAACGCGAACGACCGCGGGAAACACCTTATCGAAATGGTTATTTCCCGAGACGCACTGGCCGAGTATATGTCATCTGAACCCCACCTCGAGTACGACAAGGGACCACCCCTCGACGACGGAACGGAAACCGAGAACGAAAGCGATCGTACCGGAACGGACGACGAACCGGAGCCGCCGGACGTCGGCGAGACGCAGCAGCCGACCGCGACCGCCCCACCCTGGGTAGCGGGGCTGTGTTCGGGGGCGGGTGCGTTCGTGGTCGTCTTCGCGGTGATCTACCAGTTGACCAGTTCGATGTTCGCTGCTGGTACGTTCGCCCGCATGGAGCAGGAACCCAACCGGTGGGCGATCGCCGGACTCTCCACGCTCGGCAGTCACGGCGCGACGATCGAACAGGGCGGTGAGCAAGTACAGGCCGGGTTCGCCACGTACGCCGGACTCACGTCCCACGTTACCACGCTGGTTCCGGTCGTCGTGCTGGCGCTGGCCGGCTACCTCCTCGTCCGGTACGCCCGACTCGAGACGCGCGCCGACGCTGGACAGGCGATCGGGTCGATGGGGCTGGCCTACCTCGTGCTGGCGACCGGGCTCGCACAGATCGCCAGGTGGACTCCCGAAGAGGAACGGGTCGGCACAACCGGCGACCCCAATCAGATCGCCGTCCCGGTCGACGCCGGAACGGTCCTCACGCTCGCCGTCACCGTGTTCGTCTTCGCGGGGCTCGGCGCGGCGATCGCTGCGCTTCCGCGATTACTCGAGAGCGGACTGGCGGCCGGTGACGCGGACAGCGGCGACTGACGTTTCGACGCTCCGTCGCTGGACCCCTCGAATCACTCCTCGACCGGCGTCTTGACGATCGTCACCGGCCGCGAGGCCAGCCGCGCGACGCGATCGGTGACGCTGCCGAGGAGGCGACGGTACTCGCCCGATCGCTCCTTCGATCCCATGACAAGCAGGTCGACGTCCTCGTCGGCGGCGTAGTCGAGGATCTCCTCGTGGGGCCGACCGTGCCTGACGGCCACCGTCGGCTCGAGTCCCGCCTCCCGTGCGGCGTCGGCCGCAGCCTCGAGCGCGTCTTCGCCGACCTGTTCGAGCGCAGCCTCGAGGCCCTCGAACTCGTGGACGTACTCGTCCCCGGTGTACGAACTGTAGACGTCGCTGTCGACGATGTACAGCAGGTGAAGGTCGGCGTCCGCGTGTTCGGCGAGGGCGATCGCGTGTTCGGTCGCCAGTTCCGTCCCCTTCTCCGCGTCCGTCGGCAGGAGGATCCGATCGTACATACGAACGTGTTCGTCGAGTAACCCGATAAAGCCACGTCACGCTCCCGTCCGCTGGGAACGGGGCCGCCCGAAGACGGCCGAGAGTCGCCGCCATCGCAACGTCTTTGGCTCGAGCGTCACCAGTGGCGACAATGACAGTCCTGTCGCGGGAACGCCCGCCGATCGCGTTCCCGGTGGTGGCGTGACGAGCGCGACCGCCGAGGTCGTCGCCCTCGCGCTGATCCCCGCTCTCCTCTGGGGATTCACGCCGATTTTCGACAAGCGCGGAATGGCCGCGGGCGGTGGCTCCGTCCAGGCGTCGCTGGTCGTCGTGGTCGTCGACTCGGCGATCTACTGGCTCGTCATCGCTGCGCTCGACGGCCGATCGGCGTTTGCGGGACTCACGACGGAGGCGATCGCGATCTTCGGGTTCGCCGGCGTCGTCGGGACCGCGCTCGGGCGGATCACGATCTTCGTCGGCGTCGACAAGGTCGGTGCGAGTCTCAACAGCGCGATCCTCAGCACGCGCCCGCTGTTCGCGACGCTGATCGCGCTCGTCTTCCTCGGCGAACCGCTGGGCCCGGTGACGGGAGCCGGAATCCTCGTGCTCGTCGCCGGCCTGGCGATCCTCACCGTCTCGAAGGGCGGCGACATCGGCGGCTGGCAGCCCCGCGATCTGCTGTGGCCGATCGCCGCCGCCGCGACGTTCGCCGTGGCGAACGTCAGCCGTCGGTACGGAATGACCGAGACGCCGCTCTCGGCGCTCGAGGCGGTCACGATCAACGAGACGGTAGGGCTGATCGCGCTCGTCGCCTTCGTGGTAGCCACCGACGGCCTCGACGTCCTCGATCGACCGCGGGAGTCCTACCAGTACTTCGTCGGCAGTGGGCTGTTGACCACCGTCGCGATGCTCTCGCTGATGGCGGCGCTGGGACTCGACGCGGGTCGGATCGCGATCGTCGATCCGCTGGTCGCGACCGCGCCGCTGTTCACGCTGCTCTTTGCGGCCGTCCTGTTGCGCGACCTCGAACGGGTGACGAAAGGTGTCGTGGCGGGTGCCACGCTGGTCGTCGTCGGCGTCGCGTTGATCACGGTCTAGCCGACTGGAACTCGGATTTCAGCCGGTCACGGACGGAGCCCGCTCGGTCCCTCGGTGTTGAAGACGGACCCCTGCTCGGCGCTGTACTGTCCGGTCAGTTCGCCAGCGGCCAGGACCGCCCCCTCGAGACCGATCGTCGAGGCGATTCGGGCCCGTCTCGTCTCGGGTGGGACGTCGAGATCGAGATCGAGCGCGTAGACTCTGAACCGGTAGGTTTCGGTCCGCCCGGGCGGTGGAGACGGGCCACCCCACCCCTGCCGGAGGAAGTCGTTGTACCCCTCGATGGCGTCGTCGGTGATCCCGTTTCTCGGGAGCGCCTCCGTATCGGGGTCGATCCCCCAGGCCAGCCAGTGAATCCAGGGGTGATCGACGACCTCGGCCGCCTCGGGGTGGATCATCGTCACGAGGAGGGACTCGGCCGCGTCAGGGACGCCGTCGATCCGGAGTTCGGGATTCTCGTTTTCGTTGGTGAAGCCGGTCCAGTCGGGGAGTCGCGTGCCGTATTCGAAATCGGGACTGGTGACCGTGAGCGGGTCCGCGTCGTCTAGCGCCGAGGTAAGTGCCCCAATCATTTAGACCCGATATGATTTCTAATTATATATAATTTCGGGTGGATGCAGGTGGGTGCCGCGGGAGTACCGCCCCGTCCGACGCGACCTGCGAGGGCGTGCGAGTACGAAAACCGACCACCGTATCGCTGCCTGTGGACGGGTGGCTGGACGAGTCGAACGATCGTTCCGGGTCGTTCGTCCGATCGAATCCGGGGCAGACGTGGAAACTGCACGCCCGATCGAATCCGGGGCGGGCACGGGGACGAGACCGTCGGAGGTAGTTTTTGCCACCGCCAGCGACAACGGAAGGGTTTACCTCTTCCACCCGATTGTCTCGCGCATGAAGGTACTCGTCACGGACCCGATCGCCGACGCGGGTCTGGACGTTCTCAGAGACGCCGGCCACGAGGTCGAAACAGGCTACGAACTGGAAGGCGAGGAACTCCTCGCGGCGGTATCGGACGCGAACGGGCTGATCGTCCGCTCGGGAACCGAAGTCACCGACGACGTGCTCGAAGCCGGCGAGGACCTCGTCATCGTCGGCCGGGCCGGCATCGGCGTCGACAACATCGACATCGAGGCCGCGACCGACGAGGGCGTCATCGTCGCCAACGCCCCCGAGGGCAACGTGCGCGCGGCCGCCGAACACACCGTCGCGATGACGTTCGCGACCGCCCGATCGATCCCGCAGGCGCACATCCGCCTGAAGAACGGCGAGTGGGCGAAAAGCGACTACCTCGGCGCGGAACTCGACGGGAAGACCCTGGGCATCGTGGGCCTCGGCCGCGTCGGCCAGGAGGTCGCCAAGAAACTCGACTCGCTCGGGATGGACATCGTCGCGTTCGACCCCTACATCTCCGAGGAACGCGCCGATCGGCTCGGCGCCGAACTCGTCGACTTCGAACCGTGCCTCGAGCGGGCCGACTTCCTGACGATCCACACGCCGCTGACCCCCGAGACGGAAGGGATGATCGGCGCGGAGGAACTCGACCTGCTGGAGGGGGGCCACCTCGTCAACGTCGGGCGCGGCGGCATCGTCCAGGAGGACGCGCTGGCGGCGAAAGTCGAGGACGGGACCCTCGCCGGCGCGGCACTGGACGTCTTCGCCGAGGAGCCGCTGCCGGCCGACTCGCCGCTGCTGGAGCACGACGACGTCATCGTCACGCCCCACCTCGGGGCCTCGACCGAAGCGGCCCAGGAGAACGTCGCCACCTCGACGGCCGACCAGGTCAACGCCGCGCTGGCCGGCGAACCCGTCGCGAACGCGCTGAACGCGCCGTCGATCGACGAGAGCGCCTTCCCCCGCCTCGAACCGTACATCGAGATCGCCGAGACCGCGGGCAAGGTCGCCGCCCAGTTGCTCAAGGGGCGCATCGAGGAAGTCGAAGTCACCTACGAGGGCGACATCGCCGACGAGGACGTCGAGTTCGTCACCGCGTCGGCGCTGAAGGGCGTCTTCGAACCGCTCGAGTGGCAGGTCAACGCCGTCAACGCGCCTCAGATCGCCGAGGACCGCGGTGTCGACGTCACCGAATCCAAGACCCGCCAGGCCGAGGACTTCCAGAGCCTCGTCTCGGTGACCGTCAGCAACGGCGATCACGAGGTTACGGTCGACGGGACCCTCTTCGCCGGCGACGACCCGCGGATCGTCCGCGTGGACGGCTACCGCGTCGACGCCATCCCCCACGGGAAGATGGTCGTCACGCGAAACACCGACGAACCCGGCGTCATCGGCCTCATCGGCTCCGTGATGGGCAAACACGGCGTCAACATCGCCGGTATGTTCAACGCCCGCGAGACGATCGGCGGCGAGGCACTGACCGTCTACAACGTCGATAGCGAGGTCCCCAGCGCCGCGAAAGACGAACTCGAATCCGACGAACGGATCATCGGCGTCGACTACATCACGCTGAACGGGCAGGCGTAGATCTGCCGGATCGCGATTCGAAAACGACTACTCCCCGCTCGGCGTCGCTCAGTCGGCGATCGTCACCTCGTTTCTCGCCTGGTCTCCGGCATACCGACGACGGAGGATCCACCGCTGTGCCCCTCGGCAGCGACGGTTTCGACCGACCGCGTGTCGAGGGTCACCACGCCCTCGGGGACCAACCCGCGGAGACGCTGGACTCGGATGCGCGCGGTGGCGTTACTCCCGGTATTCGGCCATCACGAACGGGACCGAACTCCCGAGCGGATCGTCGACGCGGCGCTCCCAGACGATCTCGAAGCCGGCCGCCTCGAGCCCCGCTCGGGTCCGGCGACGGCCGGGCGTGCTGAAGAACATCGCTCGGCCACTTCCGAGCCAGTCGCGGCGAACTGTCTCGTATCCCGTCGACCCGACCGTCGTGAGGAGTCGCCCGCCCGGTTGGAGGACGCGCGCGAACTCCTCGTAGACCGCCGGGTGCTCCGCCCTGGGCACGTGGAAGACGGCGTGGTACGCCGTGATCCCGCCGATCGAGTCCGCCGCGAGCGGGAGGGCCGTCATCTCGCCCTGGACGAGGCCGGCCCCGGGGACGTTCGCCGCAGCCAGCTCGAGTTGACGGCCAGAAAGGTCGAGGCCGATCCGCTCGACCCCGGTGAGGTTCGCGAGCGTGCGCATCCCGTCGCCACAGCCGACGTCGAGGACGGTCGCGTCCGCGGGGAGCGCCTCGAGCAGTTCGTCGATCAGCGCGGCGTCTTCCCCGTCGGCTCGGCGATTCCTGGCGTAGTCGTCGGCGACGGCATCCCACGCCCGCCGGAGTTCCTGTCGGTCCATGGGCGGGAGACGGGCCCGGACGGCATGGCGCTGGTGCCAAACGGGTGCGCCGACGGGATTCGATCCGATCGGCCGCGTTGGCCGTAGGCTCTTGTCGTTCGGGCTCGTAGGGGCGGCGATGAAATCCCACGAGACGTCGCGACTCGCGGCCGTCCTCACGGATCTCCGCGATCGCGGCTACCGCTGTCCGGACTCGATCGACGACGCGGAACCGGTCGTGGCGACCGGTGGCGACCACCCGACGAACGGTCCGGACGCGCCGCTATCGGTCGATCGCGTCCGGGAGGTCACGCCGCTGACGATCGCCAGCAGACTTGCGGACGCCGCTCACGCCGGTCGAGCGCCGGTCCTCGTCGTCGACGAGTGGGGACTCGAGGACGCCAGGGCCGTCCTCGGCGATCCGTTCTTGCTCCGCGGCCGTGCGGACGGACGCCGCCAGTTCTACTCGATTCCGGACCGGATCGCGCTGACCGACGGGCGGTACGCCTGCGTGCGAACGGACGCGGAACCGCAGTGGCGGGAAGACTCGTCGACGGCGGCGACCTCGATCGGGGACGGCCGTGCGGGAACGTCGATCGAGGACGGCCGCGACCGAACGGGGACCGACGAGCCGCGGCTCCTGCTCGAGGCCGACGACACGGTCCAGGCCGTCCTCGCAGCCGACGCGCTGACCTGCCCCGGCCCCGAACCGGACGCGTTCCCCTACCGGTACGGCCGCGGCGCGGACAAGCGCATCCACGTCTTCGATCGAGACCGCGAGGTCGGTCGCTACGCCGGCATCGCCGCGATGACCGCCAACGCCTACCGGCCGGTGTCGCTTCCGTTACTGCCCGAACACCACGTCAGAACGGGCGGCCGTCTGGCTCGCAGCGTGACGCTCGCGCTCGCGACGGACGACGGCGTCGCGTACGAACGACCCTGAAGGGGCAGCCGCTCGCGACGGTCGACGCTGACGATCGGCGGTCCGTCGATCGGTTCCGAGCGCGAGCACAAGGGCGGCGATCACCTCGACTCGATCGGAACGTCCGGCACGGAGCCGGGGACGATCACGGTGCGCCCATCAGCACGAACCGACTCTCGGTGTCGCCGTTGTGGATCCGGTGGGTCGCGTCCGGGGCGATCCGGATCGCGTCGCCCGGGTTCATCTCGATCTCCTCGTCTTCGACGGCGACCGTCGCTTCGCCCTCCATCAGCAGGTAGACCTCTTCGTGGTCTTCCTCCTCGTGGTCGTGTTCTTTGCCTTCCCAGCCGGGCTCGCACTCGACGACGGTCACGCCCATGTTCTCGCAGTCCAGTTCGTCACGGAGGAAGTACATCCCGTTCCGATCGTCGACGTCGTGGTAGTTCGCTTTGGTATAGGCGGACATCACGGTCTCCTGCCCACACGATACGTGATAAGCGTCGACGGTTCCCACGTCCGGACCGGATGGCGAGTAGACGCCGTCGGTGTGGCGACCCGCCCGGCAAAAGACCTATCGCCCGGACGGTCATGCGTTCGAACATGGACGACATCGCCGTCGAGTTCGGCGAGGACGGCCTGGTCCCCGCCATCGCACAGGACGCCGAGACGGGCGAGGTGCTGATGCTCGCCTACGTCTCCCCCGAGGCCCTCGAACGGACCCGCGAAACCGGCCGCGCACACTACTACTCCCGGAGCCGTGACGAGTTGTGGGAGAAGGGCGCGACGAGCGGCCACACGCAGGAAATCGAGGATGTCAGAGTCGACTGCGACGCCGACACCCTGCTCTACCTGGTCGAGCAGGAGGGCGGCGCGTGCCACACGGGCCACCGATCGTGTTTCTACCGGACGATCGAGGGCGAGCACGTCGGCGAGCGGGTGTTCGACCCGGACGCCGTCTACGAGGAGTAGGATGAGCGAGCGCGTCCACCGCGGATCGGCCGAGGAGAGCGATTCCACGGCGCTCGAGCGCCTCGAATCGGCCCGCGAGCGGTTCGCCCGGGCCGAAGACGCGATCGACGACGAGGGCGGCGACACCGTCGCGGACGCCGCCGACGCCTACCGGGACGCGACGGACCTGCTCGAGGACTACGTCGATCGAGCGACCGGCACCGGCCGGGAGAACTTCAAGGCCTACGTCGAACTCGAGGGGCAGTTCGCCACGCTCGTCGAGGATCTACCAGAGGACCTCGCGAGTCGGGCGGCGTTCGAGGACGCCCTCGAGGCGATCGACAAACGACGGTTGAGCGAGTCCGACTTCGAGCGGGCCCACGACGCCCTCGAGCCCGCGAAGCGGTACGCCGACCTCCTCAAGGAACGCGAGGCCGCCCGCGAGGCCCTCGCGGAGGCGCGCAAGGCGGCTGGCAGGCGGATCCGCGCGATCGGCGACGCGATCGGCGACCGCGAGCGCCTGCTGGAACTCGCGGACGCCGACCTCGACGCGCCGGTCGAGGACCTCCGCCAGCCGATCGAGACCTACAACGACGCGATCCGCGAGGCGTTCGTCGACTACCGCCAGTCCGCGTCGGCCCGGGAGGTGTTCGCGATGGTCGATCGGAGTCGGTGGTACCCCTTCGTCGAGTACGAACAGCCCCCCGAGGACCTGCGCGCGTTCGTCGACGACGCTCCCGCCGGCGAGGAGACGATCCCGACGCTCCTCGAGTACGCCGACTACTCCCGGTCGAAGCTCTCCCACTACGTCGACGACGCCGATCGGCTCAAGCGGCGGGTGGCAACCCAGCAGACCTACCTCGAGGGGATCGACGCCGACCCGCTCGCGATCGAGTGGCCGCCGGGTCCGGCCGGCGTGCTCCGGCGGCGCACGCGGGAGTACCAGCCGTTCATCGCCCGGGTCGCCGGCGAGGAAACCGTCGCGGCCCTGCGCGCGGTCCGACAGCGGACGCGCGACCCCGACTACGATCGGCTCCAGACGGCGGCCCAGGCGGTCGATCAGCTGTCGCCCGCGGAACGCGATCGGCTGGCCGACGGCCGGATCGCGGACGAACTCGCGGCCCTTCGGGCCGAACGGGAGCGACTCGAGGCTGCGCTAGGGGAAGACGATCCGGTCTGACGCGACTCGACGGGACGACGACTGAAGGCGACGGGAATCGTACGTCCGGTATGACCAGTCGCCTGCTCGTCCCGATGGACGACTCCGGGCCCGCGCGATCGGCGCTCGAGTACGCCCTCGATCGGTTTCCCGAGGACGAGATCACGGTCGTCCACGCGGTCGACGACCTCGAGGCGGGGTACGGCGGCCGCCCGCCCGCGGTCGGCGGCGAGGGGGCCGATCGGGACCCCGACTTCTTCGACGAGGTCGAACGCATCGCGGCCGAGCGCGACAGGACGATCGAGTCCCGGGTGATCGAGGGGCAGGCGGCCGACGCGATCCTCGAGTACGTCGACGAGGAAGCCGTCGACGGGATCGTCATGGGCAGCGAGGGGCGATCGGGCGTCTCGCGGATGTTACTCGGGAGCGTCGCCGAACAGGTTACGCGTCGGGCGGACGTGCCGGTGACGATCGTTCCCTGACGGGCAGCGGGATCGACGGTGACGGTGAGGCCGATCAGCGCGAGCGAGACGAAACCGGCGGCATTTTCACGGTCACACGACGATCGATCAGCATGGACGATCGGACGGGGACGACGCTCCACACCGGCCTCCTCATCTCGACGACGGCCGGCCTCGCGTGGCTGTCCGGACTGCCCATGCTCTTTCCGAGTCTCGGTCCCTCCGCGTTCGTTCTCGCGCTGTTCCAGGACAGCGACGCGACGTCCCCCAAGCGGGTGATCGGCGGCCACGCGATCGGCGTCGCGGCGGGCCTGCTGGCCTACCACCTGCTCGCCGGCGGGGTCACGATGACGGCGACGACCGCTCCGGGATCGATCGAGGGGCTGCGACTCGCCGCGAGCGGCGTCCTCGCGACGACGCTCACCGCGGGCGGGATGCTCGCGACGGACACCCGGCACCCGCCCGCGTGCGCGACGACCCTGATCGTCTCGCTCGGTCTCCTGCCGTCGGTGCCCGAGGGCGCGCTGATCGTCCTCGCCGTCGTCGTGCTCGTGGTCGCCCACCGACTCCTGCTCGCGACCGAGCGGTGGGGGGCGCGGTACGGTGAATCGCTCCGATCGTGACGGGGCGTCGAACCGATCGGCGGCCGAAAATCAGTCAGGCGTCGGCTTTCGCGTCCACGAGCGTCTCGTACATGTCCTCCGCGAGATCGATCGCCCGGTCCTCGTCGCGGGCTTCGGCGTAGATCCGCACGAGCGGTTCGGTGCCCGAGGGGCGGGCCAGCACCCACGCGTCGCCGTAATCGAGGCGGTAGCCGTCCCGGGTGTTGAGTTCCGCGTCGGCCGCCTGCGCGTGGTTGGCCGCGGCGTCTAGCATCGCGTCGCGCTCGGCCGTCGACTCGTACTCGACGTTGCGCCGGACGTTGGCGTAGCCGTCGTAGGGGGCCACGATCTCGCTGACCGGCCGCTCGGCGACCAGCCGGAGGAACCGGGCCGCCGTGAACGCGCCGTCTCGGGCGAGGCGGTAGCCGGGGAAGAAGATCCCGCCGTTGCCCTCGCCCGCGATCGGGACCCGCTTGCTCTTCGTCTGGAGTTCCTCGATCCGGGTGATGATGTTCGTCGACCCGATCGGGGTGAGTTCGAGGTCGGCGTCGACCTCGTTCACGACGTCGACGAGACGCTGGGAGACGTTGACCGCCGAGACGGTGGTGTCGCCGGATTCGAGTTCCGCCGCCGCGAGCGCCGCGAGGGTGGCGTCGCCCTCGACGTACGCGCCGTTCTCGTCGAAGAAGATGGCCCGATCGGCGTCGCCGTCGTGGGCGATGCCGACGTCCGCATCCGTGGCCCGGACGAGGCGGCCGAGATCGCCGAGGTTGTTCGGGACCGGCTCCGGATGCCGGCCGGGGAAGTGGCCGTCGGGCTGGCCGTTGACGGTGACGACGCGACAGCCGAGTTCCCGGAAGAACTGGGGGCTGGTCAGCGCCCCCGCGCCGTGGCCCGGATCGAGCGCGACCGTCAGATCGGCGTCGGCGATCGGCTTCCGGTCGACGGCCGCGAGCAGATCCGTGACGTACTGGCGCGCGACGCCGTCGATCTCGCGGACCTGACCCGTTTCGTCCCACGGCGCGACCGCGAACGTTTCGGCGAGCAGCGTCTCCTCGATCGACTCGAGGTCCGACACCGCGAGTTCGACCCCGTCGCTGCCGACCAGTTTGACGCCGTTGTACTGCGGCGGGTTGTGTGACGCCGTGATCACCATCACGGGAACCGATTCGCGTTCGGCATAGGCCTGCGCACCCGGCGTCGGGACGATCCCGAGGCGATCGATATCCGTCCCCGTGCTCGCCAGTCCACTCGCAGCCGCGTCGGCCAGCATCCGCCCGGTGTGGCGCGTATCACGCGCGACGGCGACTCGATCGACCCCCCAGGCCGTTCCCGCCGCCTTCGCGACGCGCAGGACGAAGGCGGGCGTCAGTTCCTCGTTGGCGACGCCCCGCGTCCCGCTCGATCCGAAGACTTGCATCAGGTGCTAGTCCGACCGGACTCCTCAAAGGGATTCCGACATACCACCGTCTTGAGTGTCCGTGTCGACGCTCGATCGATCTGTGACTCCCAGCGATCGCGGATCGCGAAGGCGGTACGTCGTCTCACCACGAACGCGAACAGCGGAGTCAGACAGAACGCTTTCGGATCGCCGTCCCGACGATTGGGGTATGCACACCATCGAGGAAAAGCGCGTCTACGGCGATCGATCGGGTGCGGTCGACGCCTACGTCACGAGTTCGATCGGCGTAGTTCGCGTGCGCGTCGCCGGCGACGCCGTCGGCGAATTCGGACTCTGCGATCGCTGTGACGCACGCGACGTCGCCGCCACGCGGACGGGGGACGACGCCGCCGTGGCGATCGCGACCGACGAAGACGTCCGGGTGCTGGACGGGACGCCGGCGTCCGAATCGGAAGGCGAGCGGGCCGACGACGCCACGTTCGTCGGGACCGGCTTCGGACCGGCGGTCGCCGTCGGCTACGACGGGAGAGCGCTCCTGGCGGCCGATGCGGACGGGCGGGTCGCTCGCCGGACGGGCGACGACTGGGAGACGCTCGAGGACGGTGCCATCGAGACGGTTACGGCGATCGACGGCGACCTCGTCGGCACCGGGACGGGCGTCTATCGCGTCCACGCGAACGGGCTCGATCACGCCGGGCTCACGGACGTCCGCGACGTCTCCGCGGCGGGGATCCCCCTCGCCGCGACCGCCGACGGCCTCTACAAACTCGGCAACGGCTGGATGGCGATCCGCGACGAGCCGTTCGACGTCGTGGCGGCCGACCCCCTCGGCGATCGGGGTCGGCTCGGTCGGGCACACGCAGTGGCCGATCGGACCGTGTACGCGCACGATCCGGCCGACGACGAGTGGCGGGCGATGGACGAGCCACCGGAGACCGTCGTCGGAATCGCCTACGGCGAGTCGGTCTACGCCGTCACCGAACGGGGAACGTTCTGCGCTGCGAACGACGGCGACGGCCCGGGGACGTGGCGATCGCAGACGATCGGCGTCGGCGACGTGACGGGGATCGCCGTGGCGCTGACGGAGTGAGCGCCACCGGTTCGGACGACCGCGAGAACGAAAACTGGTTTAGCCCACACGCTGTGGCCACGAGTATGATCGTCAGCGGATCCACGTCGCAGGGCCTCGCCGCAGCACTCGCACGCGAACTCGAGGAACCGCTCGCGGCCGTCGAGTACGATCGGTTTCCCGATGGCGAACTGCTCGCGTCCGTGCCCGACCCGGACCCCGAGACCGATCGGGCGGTGGTCGTCGCCTCGACCGTCTCGAGCGACGCGCACGTCGAACTCCTGCAGTTGCAGGACGCCGTCCGGGAGGCGGGCGTCGGCGAGGTCGTCACGGTCCTGCCGTACATGGGCTACGGTCGCCAGGACAAAGCGTTCGAGGCGGGACAGCCCATCTCCGCACGGGCGGTCGCGCGCGCCATCTCGACCGGCGCGGACCGCGTACTCACCGTCACCCCCCACGAGGAGGCGATCTGCGAGTTCTTCGAGCCGACGGCGACCTCGGTCGACGCGGGGGGCCGGCTGGCGGAGCCGTTGCCGGACGACCTCGCGGATCCCGTCTTCCTCTCGCCGGACGCGGGGGCGATCGAACTCGCCGAGACGGTCCGGGACGCCTACGGGACGGGCGAGACGGACTACTTCGAGAAGATTCGCCACTCCGGCACAGAGGTCGAGATCACCCCGAGCGACGTCGACGTCACCAGTCGGGACGTCGTCGTCACCGACGACATCATCGCGACGGGGTCGACGATGAGCGAGGCCGTCGGTGTCCTGCAGGACCGGAACGTCGGACGGGTCTTCGTGACCTGCGTCCACCCGCTGCTCGTCAGCAACGCCGTGACGAAGCTCTCGCGGGCGGGCGTCGAGTCGATCTACGGCACCGACACGATCGAACGGGCGGTCAGCGCCGTCTCGGTCGCGCCGGCGATCGCCGCACGCCTGTAGTCGGCCTCACAGCGACGGCGTCCCCCGCAGAAGCTGTTCCGTTCGATGACATGTATCTCAACTCTTAAGTGATCACCCGTCCCTCGCCTAGTTATTAGCGATTCGAACGGATCGCAGTGTGGACTCGCACCGCACGACCGGCGGTGAGACCCGGTCTAACAGACGTCCAGATGCACGGAATCGTCCACAAGACGCTCAAAGAGTACGTCGTCGCGAGAACCGACGACGAGACCTGGGCGACAGTCGTCGATTACGCCGGCGTCGAGCAGACGCTGTATCTGCCCGTGTCACACTACGACGACGACGAGGCCGAGGCGATCCTCGCGACCGTCTCGGAGATGGCGGTCCAGGATCGACGAGCGATCGAACGCGACTTCGGGCGAATGCTCGCGCCGAACCTGTTACAGACGTTCGATGCCCACATCGACACCGATCGGGGACTCGAGGGAGTACTTACGTCGATCGAGACGACCCTGGACGACATCGAGACGGCGACCGAAGAGCCGTCGCTCCCGGACGTCACCGGTCGCCCGGCGCCGGAAGCGGACGCCGTCGTCGTCACCTACCGAACCCACCGGAACCGCGACTACTGTGCGCTGGCCCACGGGATTCTCGAAGGGATCGTGACGGCGTTCGACGCCGACGCGACCGTCACGAAGACGGCCTGTGTCGACGACGGTAGCGAGGCTTGCCGGTTCCGCGTGGCCTTCGCGTGAGCGCTAGGGCCGGCGGCCGAACACCGCGACCAGCGCCAGGACGAGTCCCGCAAGCGCCGCCAGCGCAGTTGGAGCGCCGAATCCGGGTAGAGCTTCGACCCTGTCGATCGGATTCGGCCCGACCGTAACCGTCGTCGACTGGTCGCCGACGGCGACCTCGAACCGCCCGCTGTCGTCGAACGTCATCGTCTCCGTGACCGTCTCGCGCTCGCCCGGGGCGACGACGACGAGCGCCTCGGCGACGGTTCCCGCCGGCGTCCGGAACGCGAGGACGGCCGCTCCCGGCCGATCGGCCGCGGCTTCGACCGTCGCGGTGACCGACACTTCCTCGCCGGGTTCGGCGACGTCCGGATGGACCTCCAGCCCGGTCACGGTCACGCTCGCGGGCGATCGGACGGACACCGTCAGGCGATCCGAACCGATCCGCAGGTCGTACGTGCCGGGTTCCGGGGGCGTCCACGTGAGGGCGTCCGACGTCCGATCGCCGGCCGCGAGTTCGACCCGCCGGTGATCGACGACGTCGCCGTCGACTGCGAGCGTCGCGTCTGCAGTGCCGTCCCGATCGCCGACGTTACTGATGACAACCGGGATCGTGACGGATTCGCCGGCGGGCACCGTGATCTCGGCCACCGCGTCCGCATCGGACGGCTCGCCGGGGCTCCACGGCTCGCCGCCGACCTCGATCGGGGCTGCGTCCAGTTCGTAGGCGAACTGCGCGACGGGCTGATCGAAGGCGGCCTCGTGGGCCGTCCGAGACCACGTCTCGGGCCTCCGATCGGTCCGGGTGTACCGCTCGGCGACCGATCGCACGTCCGTGCCGCCCTCGGCCGCGATCGCCGCGAGGAAGTCGTCCTCGGAGACGGCCCCGTCGTTCCGGTTCAACGTCCGGAACGCGTCCGCGAGCGTCCGATCGCCGTCCGTCGCGAGCCGGAGCTGGCGATCGATCTCGCCGTAGACGAGCGGTCCGGTCACGTAGTCCGTCCGATCGTCCGTCCAGGTCGTCGGGTCCGCGAGGATGGCGTCCGCGTAGGGGTCGCGTTCGCCCGCCTCGAGGTCGTCGGCGAACGCGTCGAAGTCGACCAGTCCCCGTTCGAGCGCGAACAGCCCCGCGTAGTACTCCGCCTGGGCCTCGACGAGCCACGCCGTCTCGGTCGTGGTTCCGACGTCGGGGTTGGCAAACGCCTGCCGCGTGTGGACGTACTCGTGGAGCCAGACGGTGTTCGCCTCGTCGAGGGGTGCGTCGGCGACGACCCACGCGTCGGACTCGCCGTACTGGAGCCCGCGGGCCGCCCACTCGACGTCGGTCGGCACCGCGACGACGAACACCTCGTCGTGGCTCGCACCGACGTCCAGCCGATCGCTCGCGCCGACGAGCGCGTCGAGAATCTCCCCGGGCGGCTCGGCGAGCGTCGCGTCGTCGGCGACGGCGAGCCTGATGCGCTCCCCGTCGCCCGTTCGTTCGTACTCGGTCACCGGCCCGAAGTACGCGATATCGCCGCCGGTCGCGCCGGGGCCGTCGACGGTGACCGTCTCCTCGATGCCGACGGGTTCGGTCCACCGGAAGGAGAGTCCGACCCCCGGCACCCGGACGACGCCCCAGTCGCCCGTATCGACGAAGGTGTAGCCGTCACCGTCGCGTGACGGGGGACCGACTCGTTCGTCCGCGGCGTCCTCGTGACCGTCGTCTCCCGTCCGATCGGCCGGCATCGTGAACCGGATCGTCGGCTCGTCGGTCACACCGGTCCAGCGGTAGGTTCCCTTCTCGGTCCGTTGGAAGCCGTCGGTCGACTCGACGGACGCTGCAGGTTCGAGTTCGACCTCGAGTTCCGTCACCGGATCGGGCACGCGGAACGTCATCTCGGTCTCGAACTCGCCCGGCCGATCGGGCAGGTGACGGAGGACGGTGGTTCGGTGGAGGACGTCGTTCGCCGTCGCGGCGGTGGTGGTCCCGCCCTCCGCGGAAGCGGCGGACAATCCGGCGTACGTGGCGTCGGCCGGAGCCGCCGTCGGCCGGGGCGGCCCGTGCGTATCGACAGCGCCGACGCTCGCGGGAACTGCGACGACGAGCAAACAGGTGACGAAGACGAGCCAGGCCCGGGAGGTCACAGAGAGACACTGGAAACTGATAGTCAAGTCTTTTGTGGTAATATCGTCCACACGACGGCTCAGTCTGTGAATTTTGCTATGACGATACCCTGACAGCGATAGTCTCCTGACCGGCACGGGGAATATCAGCCTTGATCTACCAGAGAGATTCATATGCGTTGTAAAATGGAGTCACATTTTGTGGCGTGCCAGTATCCCACACGAGAGCGAACGACACCCACGGAGATCGTGCGATCGAACCGCGCGGCGGACCGGGATGGAGGACGGAGTGCATATGAGTAGCGATCGAGACGACCTTCCGCGACGGACGGTGCTCGGCAGCGTCGCGGGCTTCGGACTGCTCACGGTCCCGGACGTTCACGCCGGCAGCGGTACGCCGGCGTCCCGGATCGGGGCCGACTACGCCCCGAACGTCGATCGATCGACGGCCAGTCGGTCGACAGTCGGGACCGACCTGCTCCCGGCCGCGAGATCGACCCCTCCGACGGGACCGATCTTCGAAACTGGAGGGTCGGATTTACTGAACGTCCGCTAAAAACGTTTTTAAACAATTCTAACCGAACGAACGATCGTCGCCACTTACCCCGCTGCCGTTCGACGGGACGACCATGCCAGAAAAGCAGTCGAGTCACGATCGCAGCCGAAACGACGATCGGTTCAAATCCATCGTTGGGCGCCGCGCGTTCATCGCCGCTGGCAGTGGTGTCAGTGCGACGCTGCTCGCCGGGTGCACGGCAGATAGTACGCCGGCGGACGATGAGAACACCGAGGGGTCCACGGACGACGCGGATACCGAGAGTGGAAACTTCCGGCTGCTCATCAGTGACATGCCGGCCGACATCGGAGATTTCGACAGGCTGGACGTCACCTTCGACAGGGCTCGTATCTTCGACGGCGGGAACGAGGAAGCGGACGACGAAGACGAATCGGACGACGACAAAGAAGCCGCAGACGAAGAAGAACAGGCGGACGACGGGGACGGTGCCGACGATCCGGACGACGACGAGGAAGACGAGGAGGAATCCGAGAAAGAAGACGACGAAGAAAACGAGAACGTCGAGCGAAAACGCGGGTTCTACATCCTCGACCTCGACGGTGCGACGGTGGATCTCACGCAGGTCGTCGGTGACAAAGCGACGAACGTCTTCGAGGGAGGCCTGTCGGAAGGCACCTACCAGAAGATCGAACTTTACGTCTCGGACGTCGAGGGGATCGTCGACGGCGAAGCGGTGGAGGTGAACGTCCCGAACGAAAAACTGCAGATCAACAAATCCTTCGAGATCGGTGGCGACGACTCCGTCGAGTTCGTGTTCGACATCAACGTGGTCAAGCGCGGGCCGGACAACGGCTACAATCTGAAGCCCGTGATTTCGAAGAGTGGTGTCAACGGCAAGGATATCGACGTCCAAGAGGTGAAAGACGACGCGGACAAAGGTGACGAGAAAAAGAAGAAAGGAGCCGGCGATGAGGACGGTGCCGCCGAGACGGAGGAAAACGGCACTGATGAGGACGACGACGGAGCCGACAATTGAGAGCGATCGATGAGACCTGTTCCGTAACCATCGGCTCGCCGCCGGTCTGAAATCGACTCCGGATCGCTCAGCGTTGTCTCGTCCGGGATCACGCCAGTCTCGAGTCTCGTCCGGGATCACGCCAGTCTCGAGTCTCGTCCGGGATCACGCCAGTCTCGAGTCTCGTTCGGGAACGTCGGCCGGTCCCGAGCTCAGTCCGACGCTTCGGCGGTCGCGAGCGGCTCGATCGCGATCGTCACGTCGACGTCCTCGACCTCCCACTCCTTGCGGTGGCCGTCCTCGACCGTCCCGATCTCGTCGGCGCGGACCTCCTCGCGGATCAGGTCCGTCCGCTCGTCGACGAGGGCGGCGACGCGATCGTCGTCGATCTCGAGGTCCAGCGCGATCCGCTCTTCGACGTCGAGGTCGAGGTCCTTGCGCATCTCCTGGACGCGGCGGATGACCTCGCGGGCGTAGCCCTCGCTCTCGATGTCGTCGGTCAGCGAGGCGTCGACGTAGACGACGCCGCGATCGTCGCCGTTCAGGCCGAACGCGCTCCCGGCGACGCCCTCGGGCGTCTGAGTGACGAACGAAACCATCGATTCCTCGAGTTCCTCGTCGGCTTCGAGGACGTCCGCGACGGCCGCCTCGATCGCCTCGAGGCTCGGCTCCTCGACGCGGGCCTCGTTGAGCGCGTTCATGACCGTCTCGGCGCGATCGCCGAACGCCGGGCCGAGTTCGCTCATGTCGGCCTCGGCGCTGTACTCGAGTTCGCCCCAGCGATCGTCGGGCGAGACCAGTTCGATATCGCGGGCGTTGAGCCGATCCTCGAGCAGCGGCGTGTGGCGCTCGACGGCTTCGACCACCCGCTCGTCGTTCGGGGCGACGACGACCCGCGGGACCGGCCAGCGGAGTTTGCGACCGGCCTGCTGACGGGCGTTCGCGCCGGCTTCCTCGATCGCCCGCAGGAGTTCGACGTCGTCCTCGAGTTGCTCGTCCTCCCAGTACTCCTCGACGCCCGGCCAGTCACACATGTGGACGGTGTCGTGTCCGGCGTCGCCGGTCAGGGTACCGTAGATCTCGTCGCTGACGAACGGCGCGTACGGGGCGAGCAGGGCGACGATCTCCCGTAGCACCCGATAGATCGTCGCGTAAGCGGCCCGTTTGGAGGCGCTGTCCTCTTCCTCCCACATGCGTTCGCGGACCGCCTGCACGTAGAACCGCGAGAGGTCGTCGACGACGAACTCGACGAGGGCGTCGACCGCCTTGTCCTGGCGGAAGTCCTCGAAGTGGGCGGTCATCTCGGCCTTCGTGGACTGCAACCGGGCGAGGATCCACTCGTCGATCAGTTCGAGGTCGTCGTCGACGTCCTCGAGGGTCGTCTGCTGCGGGTCGAAATCGTCCAGGCGCATGTACGGCAGCGGGAACCGGAAGACGTTCCACAGCGTCCGCAAGTGGTTCTCCATCGTCTGCATGCCGTCCCAGGAGAAGCGCATGTCGTCGCCCTGCGGGTTGTTCGACAGCAGGAACAGCCGCATCACGTCCCGGCCGTGGCGATCGATCGCCTCGTGGGGATCGATCAGGATGTCCTTGGACTTCGACATCGCGCGGCCGTCGGGCATGAGCGCGTGGCCGTGCATCAGCACCTCCCTGTATGGAATCTCGCCGAGCGCGGCGGTACCCATGCCCAACTGGGACCAGAACCAGCCCCGGGTCTGGTCGTGGGCCTCGAGGATGAAGTCCGCGGGCCAGAGTTCGTCGAACCGGCTGTCGTCCTCGGGGTAGTTCAGCGTCCCCCACGACGCCACGGAGGAGTCGAGCCAGACGTCGAAGACGTCGGGCACGCGCGTGTAGGTCGTGCCGTCCTCGGTGATCGTGAGGTCGTCGACCGTGTCCTTGTGGAGGTCGACCTCGTCGGGATCGATCTCCTGGTCGACCCGATCGGCGAGTTCCTCGCGATCGGCGACGACGATCCGGTCCTGATCGTCGTCGCGGTCTTCGGGCGTCCAGACCGGCAACGGGATGCCCCAGTAGCGCTGGCGGGAGACGTTCCAGTCGGGGGCCTCCTCGACGAAGTCCCGGAAACGGTTGTCGCGGGCCCACTCGGGGTGCCACTCGCTGTCCCCGATGTTCTCGAGGAGTTCGTCCTTGACGTCCGTGATCGTGATGAACCACTGATCGGTGACGATCTGGATGATGCCCGTGTCACAGCGCCAGCAGTGCCCGTAGCTGTGGGTGGTGGTACCCGACGCGAGCAATGTGCCGTTGGCCTCGAGGTCCGCCACGATCTCTTCGTCGGCGTCCTTGACGAACTGGCCCTCGTACTTGCCCCCTTCCTCGGCGTAAACGCCGTCGCTGTCGACGGGACAGAAGATCGGGAAGCCGAGTTCGCGACCGCGCTCGAAGTCCTCCTCACCGTGGCCCGGCGCGGAGTGGACGAGGCCGGTCCCGTCGCCGTGCGTGTCGACGTAGTCCGCGGCGTAGACCTCGAACGCGCCCTCGGCGTCGACGTGGTCCGGCACCTCCTCGACGAGCGGGTGCTCGTACGACCAGCCGATCAGTTCCTCGCCGGTCAACTCCTCGACGATCTCGTAGTCCTCGTACCGGCCCTCCTTCAGGACGTCCTCGTACTTCGCTTCGGCGACGTAGAGGAGTTCTTCCTCGTCATCCTCCGCGGAGCGTTGCTCCGCGCTCTTCTTCGCGCGGACGCCGACGTAGTCGCCCTCCTCGTCGACCGCGACGAACGTGTTCGCGGGGATGGTCCACGGGGTCGTCGTCCAGATGACGATCGAGCCCTCGCGGTCGGTGAGGTCGAATTTGACGTAGATCGAGGGGTCCTCGACGTCCTCGTACTCGACCTCGTTGTTCGCGATCGCGGTCTCACAGCGGGGACACTGCGAGATGGATCGGTGGCCCTTTTCGACGAGACCGCGCTCGGCGGCCTTCGAGAAGCCCCACCAGGCGGCCTCCATGTACTCCGGACTGACCGTCCGGTAGGGGTTCTCCCAGTCCATCCAGACGCCGAAGTCCTGGAAGTCCGACTGCAGGCCCTCGAGTTGCTCGTTGGCGTAGTCTTTGCACTCCTGGATGAAGTTCTCCTCGCCGTACTCCTCGATGTCCTGCTTGTTCTCGAAGCCGAGTCGTTCCTCGACGCGGGTCTCGATCGGCAACCCGTGCATGTCGTACCCCGGCCGATCGGTGACGTCGTACCCCTGCATCCGGAAGAAGCGGAGGTAGACGTCCTTGAGAGACTTGTTCCAGGTAGTCCCCATGTGCGCCGATCCGGACGTGTACGGCGGGCCGTCCACGAAGAAGAAGGATTCACCGTCCGAGCGATGCTCGACCGTCTGTTCGTAGGCGTCGACCTCGTCCCAGTACTCGAACACCCGCTGTTCGAGTTCGTGGGGATCGTACTGGTCGTCGACCTCGCCGAACCTGCTCATACCAGAGGTAACTGGCTGGTGCAGTAAAGAGGAATCGATATCGAGGGTCCGGCGATCGGACCGACGGCGCCCGGGGTGGCCGTTCGAGGTGCCGATCGCCGAGCAGGTGGACGAAGAACGCGGACCCGCTCGGACCGATCAGACGACTTGCGAGAGGATTTTCTGGTAGCCGAGGCCGTAGGCACCGGCGTAGAGCATGACACAGCCGATCGCGGCGAGCCACATGGCGACCGTCGCTTCGCCCGCCCCGAGGTGCTGGAAACTCGCGTACTCCGCTGCGATTCCGCCCGTCGTGAGGATCCCTGCAATGGCGGTATAGACGACCAGTGAGAGCGATTCTGCGATGAGTTCCGATGTCATTGTCGAGTCAAAGTTCCCGGGAGCACGTAAATCTGTCCCCACGAACGAAACGCGATCGTCGTGCGTTCGCTCACCCGATCGGCCGTCGCTCCACGGGAACTGTTAACTCGCAGCCTCGGGAACGTTCGGTCAGCATGCCCGAGTACGAGAACCTCACCGTGGATCGCGACGACGGCGTCGCGACGGTAACGCTCCAGAGCACGGCCGGCCGAAACGCCTTGCACCTGGAGATGGCGAACGAACTGGTATCCGTGGCCGCCTCACTCGGAGAAGACCCGGACGCGAGGTGTATCGTGCTGACCCACGACGGGGACTTTTTCGGGAGCGGTGCCGACCTCACGGCGTTTTCGGGCGGCGAATCCGACGCCCCGCTGCTCCGGCAACTGGCCGGCCGCCTCCACGAGGCGATCGTCCAGTTTCACCAGGCCGAGACGCCAGTCGTCGGCGGCGTCGACGGCATCGCCGCCGGGGCCGGGTTCAGCCTCGCGCTCATGCCCGATCTGGTCGTCCTCGGCGACGAGACGACGCTGAAATTCGCGTACCCGGGGATCGGACTGACGGGTGACGGCGGGGCGACGTTCTACCTGCCGCGACTGGTCGGCCTCCGGACCGCGAAGGAGATCGTCCTGCGTGACGAGCCGATCGACCCCGAGGAGGCCGTCGAGATGGGGCTCGCGACCGAGGTCGTCCCGAGCGACGCGTTCGACGATCGACTCGCGGAACTCGCAAGCGAAGTGGCGTCGGGGCCGACGGCGGCGTTCGGAACGACGACCCGCCTGTTGACGGAGAGCTTCGACCGGGACCTCGAAGCGCAACTCGCGGCGGAGACGGACGCCATCGCGAACGCGACGCACACGGACGATTACGCACGGGGGCTCGACGCGTTCTTCGGCGACGACGATCCCGAGTTCGTCGGCCGATAGCGAGCGGCGGCCGTCGTACCGGCCCGCATATATCCCTGCGGACGTATCCTCGCGTGTGCCCGCGTCCGACTCCGACTCCGGATTCCGAGACGACCCTCCAGTCCCGAACGATCGCCACGTGCTCGAGGACGACTGCCGGCGCTGCCCGGCGCTCGTCGAGCACCGCGAGTGCATCTCGTGGGGCACCGGCGCTCGCGACGCGAGTATCGTCGTCGTCGGCGAAGCGCCCGGCTACGGCAACCCCGAAGCCGATCGGTGGCGGGGCGGCAACTGGACCGGCAAGGCCTACACCTCGCGCCACTCCGGCCGCCGGATCCGGCGCATGCTCGCGCAGGTCGGCTACGGCGACGACGCGTACTACACGAACGCGGTGAAGTGCTTCCCTGCGGATCCGGACGACCCGACCACGAACCGCGAGCCGACCGCCGAGGAGCGTTCGAACTGTCGAACCCACCTGCTGACGGAACTCGAACTCGTCGGTCCCACGGTCGTCCTCGCAACCGGCAAACACGCGACTACGACGGTGCTGGCGGCCGAGGATCGGGACCTCGAGGGGTTTCTCGACAGCGTACTCGATCCGATCCGGTGCGATCGGCTCGGGGTGTGGCTCGTTCCGATTCTGCACCCGTCGTACCAGGACGTCTGGGTCGGCCGGCTGGGGTACGAACCCGAAGCGTACCTCGCAGCGATCGGGGAGACGCTGGACGGGCTCTGTGGACGGACAGCCGACGGAGAGCGATCGGGACCGTCGGAACGGACCGGATGACCGGTTCTCAGAGGGCGGGGCAAACCGTGACCGGAGGGGCTGCATCGTCGGGCGAGGTCCCTGCTGGGCGACTCGCTTGCTGGACGGCTCGCTACACCAGTTGTGTCTCGCCAGATGCGAGGAGCGACGCCGGAGCGACGTCCCACCGATCCGCGGTGACGCCGTCGACGCCGGCCTCGTGGAGGGCTCGCACGTCGTCGACCGTCCGTGCCGCCTTCCACGCGATGACGTCGAACCCGTGCTCGCGGGCGGCGGACACCACGTCGGTTTCGAGGCAGAGTTCGTAATGGGGAAACACGTGCGTACAATCCAGGTCGATCGCCCGCGAGAGGTTGACGTCGGGTTCCTCTCCGAAGAGGAGGCCGTTCGGGACGTCGAGGGGGGCCGCCTCGATCTCCGCGAGTGCCTCGGGGAGAAACGACGAAACGCGGACGTCGGCGTCGGCCGCCATCGCAAGCTGTAACGTATCCAACGCGATACCCCGTTCTTTCAGTTCGAGTTGAACGGTTACGTCGTCCGGGACCACCTGCAGCACCGACTCGAGACGGGGAATCGGTTCGCCCGATTCGAGCACGGTCAGGTCGCCGAGATCGGACCAGGGCGTCTCCGCGACTCGTCCGTCCGCGTCGGTGACGCGCTCGAGCGTCTCGTCGTGAAACGCCACCAGTTCGCCCGATCCGCACCGCCGAACGTCGACCTCGACTGCGGGCAGCCGACGGGCGGCTTCACGGATAGCGAGGAGGGTGTTCTCCGGGAACTGAGCTGCACAGCCTCGGTGGCCGATAATCTCCATCTACCGGTCACCCAACAGCCAGTGGTCATCAATATTGTGATTTCCTCGCCCGTTTTTGGCCAATCATTCAGAATATGTCCCGAGATCGAGTGTCGTCCCTGCGGACAGCTATCCCTTCCGCGACGCCCGCCGTTCGCCGATCACGCACAGCGGATCCGCTCGGACGCGAGCCACGTCCGGGCCCGATCGAGATCCGCCGGCCGATTGATCTCGACGTGTCGATCGGCCGGTATCAACAGCGGCCGGGTCGGCGTCAGGGGGTAGACGCAGGGGTACCAGTCGTGGAGCCGCGTTCGCAGGACCCGGATCGCAGCCATCCGGTGATCGCGGCTCACGACGCCGAACCCGGCGTGCTGGTGGCCCTCGATGAGCCCGTAGGCCGTCACGCGCCCCGTCTCGTCCCAGCGGATCGCCGTCTCCACGTCCTGTAGCCCGGGGATACACCCGACGAGGTTGAGCCGACCGCCGAGGGCGTCGAACTGGCCCGTCAGCCGCCCGATTTCGCGCATGTCGACGAGTACGTCGCCGTTCAGGACCAGCAGATCGTCGTCGATTCGTCCGAGCGCGAGGAGCAACGACGCGGCGTTCTCGTATCGGTCCCAGTCCTCGAGGATCAACGGGTTCTCGGGATCGAACCGTTCGAGGACGGTCTCGTGACGATACCCCAGCACGACGGCCGTTTCGTCGACGTGTGGCTCGAGTAGCGCGCACTGTCGATCGTACAGCGTCCGGCCGTCGAACTCGAGAAAGGCCTTCGGGACGTCGCCGGTGTAGTGGCCCATTCGTCGGCCCTGACCCGCGGCGAGGATCACGCCACGCATCGGTCCACCTCCCTCGCAGCGGGGATCACGCCCTGCATCGAAGCACCTCCCTCGCGGCGCGCTCGCCGGCCCGGCCGTCCATCGGGATGCCGAGGTACTCGATCCAGGACGCTCGTCGTCGCTTCACGGCGTCGGGTTCGCCGTTGTGGTACAGATCGTCGACGAGTTCGAGATCGATCGCGTCGGTCGTGACGCCGATCCGCGGCACGTCGCGGTCCGGCGCATCGACGTCCGTCAATTGGACGAGCGGCCGACCGGTGTGGAGCCACTCGGCGATCGAACCCGAGTAGTCCGAAATAAGGACGTCCGATCGACGCATGCTCTCGGTGGGCGTCGTAGCCGTATCGAAGACGACGTTCGGCACCCCGTCGATCCGGCGCCTGCAGTTGCGAGTGACAGCCAGCCCCGGCCCTTCGCGTCTGTCGGTCGGGTGTGGACGGAAGAGCAGTTCGTACTCCGTGTGGGCGAAGCACTCGACGACCGAGCGGGCGGTGTTCGCGTACGCGCCGCGGCCGACCATGTAGTTGGTCGGCGCGTACAGCACCCGGCGTTCGCGGGGCGGTGGCGCATCGGCCAGCGCGTCGGCTTCCGGGATGCCGACGACGGCCACGGTCACGTCGGACGGCGCAGCGGCCCGGTACGCCTTCGCCCACCGTTCGCCGGGTGCCAGCGCGGCGGCGACGTACTCGAGGATCGTCTCCGCCGTCACGGCGACCTCGCCGCGACCGATCGACGCACCGTGTCGCAGGTGAACGAGCGGATACTCCTCGTAGAACGTGAACCGCTCGATGCCGAATCGGTGGTTGTAGACGACGACGGAGGGATCGATCGCGCTGACGTTGTCGTCGACCGCCCCGGGATCGTCCACGTCGATTTCGTCGATGCGGTCGCTACAGCCGCGCGCATCCGCCCGGACCGGGACGAACGCCGACTCGACGTCCACGTGACGGTCGATCGCCTCGAACGTCTTTCGCATGAACGGTCGCTCGATGGCGTACAGTACCTCTACCATGCGTGAAACTCCTCGACGGCGCCTTGGCGAGCGCCGTCGGTCCGTTCGCTGGAACGTATCAGCTTGTCGGCTCCGCCGAACGGACGAAACGGTACGTACAATCAGGTCGGACAGAGTAATAACGTTTGTAGTACTCTTGAGGACAGAACTCGGATCCACGAACGGGAGGAACGCGCCCGCGTTCTCGACCGACCGAGGCCCAGTGACACCGTTCGTGCACCGATCGACCGAGACGAAACACGGCGAGTAAGCTTCTTACAAGCGGGCGTCACACACTCGCCTATGAGTACGATCTTCAGCCAGATCGTCGAGGGCGAGATTCCCGCACGAATCGTGTACGAAGACGAGGCGACGGCTGCGTTTCTCGACGCCAATCCGCTCGCACCGGGCCACACGCTCGTCGTCCCCAAGGAGGAGTACGAACGACTGAACGACGTCCCCGACGACGTCGCCCAGGACCTCTATGCGACCATCCACCGGCTCGTGCCCGCCGTCGAAGACGCCGTCGACGCCGACGCGACGAGCGTCGCGTTCAACAACGGCGAAGCTGCAGGCCAGGAAGTCCCCCACGTCCACTGTCACATCGTCCCCCGGTTCGAGGGCGACGGCGGCGGCAACACCCACACGATGATCGGGAAACAGATCGACCTGGACGACGACGAACTCGACGAGATCGCCGGAGAGATCGAGTCGAACGCCTGAGCCGATCGACCCGCTGTCGGTTTGCAACGTCCTCCGGACCGGCCCGGTCCCGGCCCGGTGCCGTGACAGTTTTGCCGATCGCGCGTGAGCGACGCGTATGGCAAGTTTCGCCGCCCAGTTTCGTTCCCACCCGATCGCCACGACCCTCGAACTCGGGAGCGTGCTGGTCTGTTGCCTGCTGTTTTTCGGGACGTTCGTCGCGCTCGCGACGGTCCCGCCGTCGCGGTCGGCGACGCCGTGGCTCGCAATCGTCGGCGTCGGTGCGGCGTTCGTCCTGTTCTGGACGGCGATCGTGCCGCTGTACGAACGGACGCTCTAGTCGCTGGCCCGTCGCCACCAGCTATACGATCGTGCCGACGAGCAGATCGCCGTACAGCAGGGCGATCACCAACCCGGCGAACACCGGGACGAGGAACGGCGCGCCCGGCGAGATCCAGACCGTCTCCGTCTCGGCGAGGACCTCGAGCCCCTCCCGGAGTTCGTCCGCCGTGGTTCCGTAGGCCGTGCCCTCGATGTCGTCCAGGAAGGCCGCGGCACCCCACGGGTCGTCAGCGGCGGCCATCGTTCGATCGGCGTCCTGCGCGTCGGTGGCCGCGGTCGCGGCCGCAGACCCGGCCGTCCCCCCGTCGCTTCGAACGTCGGGGCCGGCCGCGACCGCCCCGTCGGTCGGCGGGTTCGGCTCGTCGGGGAGCGTCGCCGGATCCCGGTACCGATCGGGCGCGTCGCGCAGTTCGGCGAGGGTCAGCCCGCGCCAGCGGAGGTACATCCGCAGCGCGTCGAGATCGAGTCCGGTCCGGGAGACCCCCGTCGGCGTCGAGAGCAGCGTTCCGTGGGTCTCGGCGACCCGCTCCCAGGAGACTGGCCAGCCGACGAACATGACGGGGGCGACGCGACCGGCGGCGGCGTTACGGACCGCGAGGGCGATCGGGATCGCCAGTCCGACGAGGACGGCGTTGGAGAGGATCGTAAACGAGAACGCCTCGATCGGCGTGCCCGAGACGGGGAGCGTCCACGGGCCGACGGTGTACTCCGGGAAGGTCGGGAACAGCAGCGCGAGGACGAGCAACGCCTTCGCGTCCGCGCCGCCGAAGCCGCCGAGCCACCAGAACAGGTACGCGATCGGGACGACCAGACCCAGGCTGATCGCCGCCGGGACGAGAAAGTCGTAGGTCCACGCCGGACCGCCGGCCTGCCGGGCGATCCAGCCGTCCCAGACGAGCGTTCCGCCCCCGACAATTGCGAGGGGAATCCAGACGGCGCTTGAGACCCGCCTGGTACGAACGTCACGAACAGCAGCCCACGCGAAGACGGGGAGGGCGACGAGTCGCAGGAGATCCGGGACCGTCGCCGACGCGCCAGCGAGTGTCACAGGTCCCCCTGCGAAGCCCGATCTCCTTACGTTTTCGGCTCGATCGAGCACGGGAGCGCAATCCGGTTCGGCAGACACGACGATCCCGTGGCGACTGGTAAGCCGAAGGCAAAGCGACGGCGCGGCGGACCCGATCGACGCGCTCGTCGTCGCATCGACGCCCGGACGATACCCGTAGCTCAGACGGTGCTACTCGATAAATCGGTTCCAGCCGGAGGCTGGCCCTTAGATGACGCGGTTCTGCAGGTAGTCGAGGTGTTTGGCGTTGTACACGATCTTGACCTCGTCGGTCTCCGCGGAGCCGATGCAGGTCAGTCGAACGTCCTTCTCTTCGACCTCCTCGTCACTGAGGATCTGCTGCATGTCCATCTCGATCTCGCCCTCCTTGACGATCGCCGCGCAGTTCGCACAGGCGCCTGCGCGACAGGAGAAGGGCCAGTCGTAGCCCTGTGCCTCGGCGGCTTCGAGGATGTATTCGCCCTCGGCGACGTCGAGGGTGCCGTAATCCTCGTCGTCCAGACCGGCGTCAGCGGCCTGATCGAAGAGATCGTCGTCGTCCATGTCCCAGCCCTGGTCGTCCAGCACTTCGTAGTTGAGGTATTCTACCGTGGGCATCACTCAGCGATTCGAGTCCCGTACTGGTATAGCTTGCTGTTCGGACCTAAATTGTCTTTCAGCCAGAACCGAGCAATCCGATCGAAAGAACGTCACGAGTTGACGGATTTCGCGGCGAACCGGGAGATCGAACCGGAAATGTCCGGCCGAATTGCGACGAGCGCCTCGACGGGTGGAATCGGGACGAACGTCTCGACGGTTGTCGAACGTTGTCGACCCGGGCGTGTGGGTTCCGGGACCGATCGGCTCAGAACCCGAAGATCGGAACGAACTGGAACGTGAGATACGCGCCGACCGTCGCGATGAGCGGCACGACGTTCTGCATGATGATGACCCGCGCCGTCGTCGACGGATCGAACAGGTCCGACGCCCTGGGGATGTCCTCGGGTTCCTCCTCACCGATCTCGGGTGGCGTCTCGCCCTCCTCCTCGGCCGTGAGCGCACCGACGGAGACGCGGGTCTCCTCGCCCCTGCGAGCGTCGGAGAGCGTCGTCGTCCGGGTCGCGCGTCCCCAGCCGAGACCGATGATGCACATCGTCGCGACCACGACGAAACTCGCGGGGATCCCGATCGCCGACAGCATGATGACGATCGTCGACGCGATGACTGCGACGACGATCGCCGCCGTCAGCGGGAGGTTCGTGATGTCGTTGCCGAGCGTGTCGAGCGTCCGGCGGGCGATCGTGAAACAGCCCACCGCGACGGCCGCAGACCCGAGCAGGATGAGCGGGACCATCTCGAATTCCCCGGTGCCGTAGATCGGTGCGATCGCGTTCGCGATGTTGCTCGTCCCGGAGGAGAACGCCATCAGGCAGCCGATCCCGACGACGACGAACGCGCCCGTGATCTCCCGTCGGTTCGCGCCGATCCCGAACTGGAGTCGGGGGACCGTCCCCGATCGATCGACGGTGATCATCTCCCGACCCTCGCGGTCCCCCTCGATGGCGACCCACGCGTTGATCCGGGGGTAGAAGTAGCGGCCGACGACGCCGGCGACCCAGAACCCGATGATCGGAGCCACGATCCACCAGACGACGATCTCACCCATCACCGCCCAGTTGAGTTCGCCGGTCGCGAGACCGAGTGCGGCGATCGCACCGACGGCGGTCATCGACGTCGAGGCGGGGACGCCCGCGTAGTTACCCACGAACAGCGCGCCGCCGATGAAAAAGAGGACGGCGACGTTCGATCGCATGGTGAAGATGTCGGTCGTGTGGACGAGTTCGTCCCCGAGCGTCGTGACGACGTTCGGCCCGATCGTGATCGCGCCGAGAAAGAAGAAAATCGACATCAGCGCCGCTGCCATGAGTTTCGTGATCACGTTGGCTCCGACGGCGGGGCCGAACGCGGGCCCCGTCGTCGCGCCGCCGATGTTGTAGCCGACGAAGACCGCCACGAGAAGCCCCACGATAAGCAGTACTTCTGTCACAATGATATCCACACGAGCCGTCCCTAAAAACGCGCCTATTTGTCCCCGGTGTCGGCAGACGGATTCCGGGCGTCGATCCAGGTCCGGTGACGGCGATCGGCGGTCGATCGGCGACGGAAACGGCTGAGCTAGCCCCCACGACTCGATCCGGCCCGTGCAGCGACCGCACACCCGATCCAGTGGGGATCCCGTGGACGATCCCAAAGCGTTTCACCGAACCGTACCCTACATCGGGACATCATGTCGTCACGCGCACCATCGGTTCGGTGGAGTGGCAGTCCGCAGGGCGGACGCGTTTCGTCGCAGTCACGGACGGCGCTGATCGATTCGGTCGCGCCCGTCAGTCGACTATGAGACCGGCACGTGTCGATGCGATCATCGACCTCGCGTACGGCGGGTTGATCCTCCTCTCGATCGTCCTGATCGCGACGCTCGACATCCGGATCGGGCTGACGTTCGGGCTGGGCGTGTTCGCCTCGTACATCCTGCACGTCGTCTGGAAGATGGCCCGGTTCGATCCCGACTGGATGACCCGGACCGTCCAGGAATCGGTCGAGCAGACCGTCGGCGACGCCGTCGAGGAACAGGTCGAAGCGACGATGAGCGAGACCGTCGAAGAGTCGGTCGAGCGGACCGTCGGCGACACCGTCGAAGAGTCGGTCGAGCGGACCGTCGGCGACACCGTCGAGGAACGCGTCGAACGAACCGTCAGTGACACCGTCGAACAGACGGTCGGCGACCAACTCGACGAGGTGCAGGCGCAGGTCGATTCCGTCGACGAGCGAGTCGACCGGCGGCCTCGCGAGGAGGAAGTCGAGGAACTCATCGAGGAATCGACCGAGGACGACCGGCCCGACGCCTGATCGGCCCCAAGTCGACGGCCGGTCACCGGACGACGACGACCGGGGTCGGCGACTGACGAACGACTTTCTTGGCGACGTTGCCGACGTAGAAGTAGTCCGAAATGGACCCGCCGTGACTGCCGACGACGACCGTATCGTAGTCGTCGGCGCAGTTGATGATCGCGCGAACGGGATGTCCCAGTTCGACGACCGTCTCGAGGTCCGCGTCCCCGTCGGCGACGTCGACGAGTTCCCGCGCCCGATCGAACACCGGTTGCGCGTGTTCCTGGGCCGCTTCCTCGAGGTCGTCGGCGAGGGCGAGCCCCGACGCCTCGCCCCACATCGACGACGGTTCGCCGACGACGGTCAGGACGGTTACCTGGGCGTCCGGATAGGCCTCGAGGGCGTACTCGAGTGCGTGTTCGCTCATCTCCGAGCCGTCCATCGGAACGAGAATGTGTGAAATCATACCCGATCTACGATGGCGGCGCGAATAAACGCCGGGGACGGCGACGGACACTCACCCGACGAACGGAACCGCCGTGAAGAAGCCGTAGGCCAGCAGCGTCGACATCGACGGCCCGATGATCCACATCGAGACGTACTTGACGATCGCTCGCGGATTGAACAGATCGCCCGCTTTCAGGACTTCCTCGGGCTCTTCTTCACCGATTTTCGTGATCGGGGCGTCCGGATCCGCCTTCAGCGCCCCCATCGTCATCTCCGTGTCGACCTCGCCGCGAATGGCCTCCTGGGCCGTGACGGGACGGGTCGCACGCCCCCAGCCGAGGCCAACGATCGTCATCACGGACGCCATCACGAGGCTGATCGGAATGCCGGCCCACGAGAGGATCGTCGTGATCGTCGAGGCGGTGATCATGACGATCAGGGCCGCGAGCAGCGGGATATCGCTGAGTTCGCCGCCGACGGATTCCATCGTCCGGCGGGCGATGGTAAAGCCGCCGAATCCGATCGCGAGCGTCGCGATGATGATGGCGGTGTCGACCTGGAGATCGCCGCCGCTGACCAGCGGTGCGACGGCGTTCGGGACGTTGCTCGCCCCGGCGCTGAACGCCATGTAACAGCCGATGACGAAGACCACGATCGTTCCGCCGAGTTCCTGGTAGGTCGTGTTCGGGCCGAGCGCCAGCGTCGGGACCGAACCGCTGCGATCGACGGCGAGCAGCGGTCCCTCGGAGGTGCTAATTTCGAACCGTCGGTTGAGTTCGGGGTAGACGTATCGGCCGACGGTCGCGCCGATCCAGAGCCCGATAATCGGCGTGACGATCCACCACGAGATGATCCAGCCGATCGTCGCGAAGTTGGTCGTCTCGGTCGCCAAACCGAGGCCGACGATCGCGCCAACGGTCGTCATCGACGTCGGAACGGGGACGCCGAAAACGTTCGCGACGAGAATCCCCAGCCCGATGAAAAAGAGGACGGCGACGCCCGCCGCGAGCGAGATTTCGATCGTGATTATGTCGCCCGATAGCGTGTCCATCACGTTTCGACCGACGGTCCACCCGCCGAGGAAGACGAAAAACGTCATCAACGCCGCAGCCGTGACCTTGCTCAGGATTCCGGCACCCACGGCCGGCCCCCACGCGATCCCAGTCGACGAGCCACCGATGTTGAAGCCGACGAAAATCGAGACGACGACCCCGACCAACAGCACGGTTTCGACCATCGGTGGATAGTAGAGGTGTACTAGTGAAATAAGTACTGGGAGCGATCGCCACGTTACGCGACGGATAGGCGCCCTCGATCGCGCCGTGGCACGAACGCGTCGGGTCGGTCTCGGTCGACGGTGGATCCCGCCCGCGGCCCGCGGCAGTCGTCTCGCCTCTCGCCGGTTCGATCACACGCCCCAGAAGAACTCGATTCCGAGCACGGTGACCACCGACAGCAGGAGTTGCAGCGGCGCGCCGATCCGGAAGTAGTCGCTAAACCGGTAGCCGCCGGGTCCGTAGACGAACAGGTTGGTCTGGTAGCCGATCGGTCCCAGGAAGGCGGTGCTCGCGGCGAACGTCACCGCGAGGACGAACGCGAACGGGTTCGCGCCGATGCCCGCCGCCGCGGCCGCCGCAACCGGGATCAGCAGGACGACGCTCGCGTTGTTGCTGATGACCTCGGTGATGAGGCCCGTCACGATGTAGAACAGCCAGAGCACGACGAGCGGCGGCAGGAAGCCGGCCGTCTGGACGACCAGGAACGCGAGGTAGGCGGCCGCGCCCGTCCGTTCCAGGGCGATTCCAAGGGGGATCACGCCCGCCAGCAGGAAGATGATGTCCCACTCGACGGCGTCGTACAGTTCGTTGGGATCGAGGACCCCCGTGACGACCATCGCGACCACGCCCGCGAGTGCCGAGAGCAGGATCGGATATACCTCGAGGGCCGCGACCGCGACGACGCCGATCATGATCGCCACGGCGATCGGCGCTTTATCGGAGCGGTACTCGGGCCGGGGCGGTTCGCGGGCGACGATCACGTCGTTACCCCGCGAGAGGCGATCGAGCGTGTCGGGAGGTGCCTGCACGAGGAGCGTATCGCCGACATCGAGTCGACGGCCGACGAGGCGCTCGCCCACGACCGTCCCGCGATGCCGGAGGCCGAGCACCGCGGCGTTGAACTCCTCGCGGAAGCGTTCGGGATCCAGTCGTTCCCCGACGAGTCGCGAGTCGAGCGAGACGACCAGTTCCGCGAGCAGGCCCTGGGAATCCGCCGCCGAGATTTCCGCCGCGGACTGCGGATCGCCGACGAGTTCGACGCCCTCGGCGTCTTCGAGCGTCGTAAACGCGTCCCGGTCCGTCCGGACCACGAGCACGTCGCCCGCCTCGAGACGCGTCTCCTGGCGCGGTGCGACCGATCGGTCCTCGTCGCGGACGACCTGCACGACGTCGACCTCCGGACCCAGCGCGGCGGTCGCGTCGCGGATCGTCCCGCCGGCGAGCGGCGACCCGGGGACGACGGCTACGTCCGCGATGTAGTCGCCGACCGCGTACTCCTCGACGTAGTCGGCCCGCGCCGGGACGCGTTCCGGCAGGAGGTAGTGGCCGACGAAGATCAGGTAGAGCGCCCCGACGAGGACGACGATCGCACCGAGTCCCGTGAACTCGAACATCGAGAACCGGTGGAGTTCGGGGTAATCGGCACCCAGCCGGGCGCTGATGTCGCTGGCGAGGATGTTCGTCGAGGTGCCGATGAGGGTGAGCATCCCCCCGACCTGCGAGGCGTAGGACAGCGGGATGAGCAGCTTCGACGGCGAGGTGTTCCCCCGGTTGGCGACGTCGGTGACCACGGGAACCAGCAACGCGACGACGGGCGTATTGTTCAGAAAGCCCGAGACGGGACTCGTCGCGAGGACGGTCGCGAACAGCTGTTTGCGGAGGCTCGTGCCCGCATAGGCGGCCATCCGACGGCCCAGTTCCTGGACCAGCCCCGTCCGGCTGATCCCGCCGCTCAGGATGAGCATCGCCAGCACGGTGATCGTCGCGTCGTTCGCGAAGCCGGAGATGCCGGTGCTCGAATCGATCCCCGTCCACGGCTCCAGCACGACGAGGACGACGATCAGCAGGATCGCGGTCACGTCGATCGGGAGTCGCTCGGTGAGAAAGAGGACGAGCGCGAGCGCGACGACGCCCAGCACGACGAGGATGTCCGTCGTCAGTTCCGGCTGCATCGCAGGCTCCTGGACGAGCGGCAGGCAGACCGAAACCGACATGATACGGTCAACGCCGACCAGAAATGTAATAATTCTGGTTGGATCGCGAACAGCGTGGCACCGATGGCGATTCGGCGAAACCGTCGGCTTTACTCGCGTCCGGTCCCCGAAGTCGGGTATGAGCACCGACGACGCAGGCGACGCCGACAGCGACGGGGCGTTCGAAGTGATCCCGGCGGTCGACGTCCAGGACGGCGAGGTCGTCCAGCTCGTCCAGGGCGAGCGGGGCACGGAGAAGACCTACGGCGATCCCGTCGAGGCCGCCCGCCGATGGATCGACGCCGGCGCGGAGACGCTCCACCTCGTCGACCTGGACGGCGCGTTCGAGGGCGACCGGGCGAACGCCGACGCGATCGAGGCCGTGATCGACGCCGTCGACGTCCCGACCCAGCTCGGGGGCGGGATCCGGACCGCCGCGGACGCGATCGATCTGCTCGATCGGGGCGTCGATCGGGTCATCCTCGGCACGGCGGCGGTCGAGAATCCCGAGATCGTGGCCGAGATCAGCGAGACCTACCCCGAGGGCGTGGTCGTCAGTCTCGACGCGAAGGGCGGCGAAGTGGTCGTCGAGGGCTGGACCGAGGGCGCCGGCGTCTCACCCGTCGAGGCCGCCGAGCGGTACGAGGACCTCGGCGCGGCCGCGATCCTCTTTACGAACGTCGACGTCGAGGGTCAACTCGAGGGCGTCGCGACCGAGCCCGTCCGTGAACTGGTCGACGCGACCGAGATGCCAGTGATCGCGAGCGGCGGCGTCGCGACGATCGAGGACGTTCGGGCGCTCGCGGACGCCGGTGCGGCCGCGGTGGTCGTCGGCAGCGCGCTGTACGAAGGACGGTTCACGCTCGAAGCGGCGCAGGCTGCGATCGAAGAGCGCTGAGCCTCGCCGATCCCGATCGTCGTCGCGACCGGGAGCGCGGCGCGAGCGACGCGAAGTCGTGCGATCCACCGTCAGCGAACGCTTCTGGACATCGCGGAGACGAACTGCTGCTCGAGGAGAGGACAGAAGGACAAGAGGCAGGAGGGCACCGCGAGGGCAGCCAGCGACACGGACCGTCGGCGAATCGATTCACGTCTCCTGGTTGTACCCGTGGCCGACGTAGAGAGCTACCACGTTGAGCCCGAGGAGGGCGAGGAACGTGAGCGTGGCGGTGGCGTCGTCGAGACCCTGCGCGAGCAACGGCAGGTGGACGAACGGGAGGGCGATGGCGATCCAGAACGAGAGGAACTGGGCCGGGCCCTTGACCGATCGGGCGAGCCGGCTCCGGCGCCCCTCGTGCTGTCGCTCCGCTTCAGGGTTCGACGGCGCGATCGATTCGTTCGAGAGCGGGGAGTGGTTGGACATTGATCGACGATTCACCTCGTCGTATTCACGACATTCACCGTAGACGTCATATAACGGGTTGAATATTGCACCTGTTTCGGCTCGTTTCACCTCGTTAACCGGTCCCCAACCGACGTTTCGAAACCGGCTAACGAACAGTTAGACGTTTTATCGAACTATCTGAGCCCGTTTCGGTAGTTGACCGGTAGTGAGAGGCCACGATCGGTCGCGTCGTGATATCGGGCATCGGAGCGGTCAGGGCGAGCGGAATCCCCTTGTACCGTCGGCGGTATCGATACGGCATGAGCGAGCGAACGGCGACCGTGATGCGCGAGACCGCCGAGACGGCGATCGAGTGTACCGTGACGATCGACGGGAGCGGGACCGCCACGGTCGAGACGGGCATCGGCTTCTTCGATCACATGCTGACGGCCTTCGCCAGGCACGGTCTGTTCGACCTCGAGATCGAGTGCGACGGCGACCTCGAGATCGACGACCACCACACGGTCGAGGATTGCGCGATCGTCCTCGGGGAGGCGATCGACGAGGCGCTCGGCGATCGGTCGGGCATCGTCCGCTACGCCGATCGGCGGGTGCCCCTCGACGAGGCGGTGGCGAGTGCGGTGGTCGACGTGAGTAGTCGCCCGCGCTTTTACTTCGACGGGGAGTTCTCACAGGAGCAAATCGGGGAGTTCACGACCGACATGGCGAGACACTTCGCCGAATCGCTCGCGACGAACGCCGGACTGACCCTGCACCTCGCGGTCGAGGGCGAGAACGCCCACCACGAGGTCGAGGCGCTGTTCAAGGCCCTCTCC
Source organism: Halosolutus halophilus (assembly GCF_022869805.1). Taxonomy (NCBI): domain Archaea; kingdom Methanobacteriati; phylum Methanobacteriota; class Halobacteria; order Halobacteriales; family Natrialbaceae; genus Halosolutus; species Halosolutus halophilus. Next base: position 4,264,186 of record NZ_CP094974.1, read on the forward strand.
CGGACCCTCGACGACGCGACGCGGATCGACGACCGCCGGGAGGGGACACCCAGTACGAAAGGAACGCTCTAGCGTCGGCTCCGTCCCGAACCGATGGCGAGAACCGATAGTCTCGAGTCAGTTCTCGGCCGCGTTCGACGATGGATGGGCGCCTCGTTCGACGACGGAAGTGATACTAGGGACGGCGGAGAAGCCGTCCGTCCTCGGTGAACTCCCCGTCCTCGATCGCCCGGTCGATAATCGCTTCTACCTCGTGGTTCTCGAGGTCGTACGCGCCGGCGGCGAGCGACTCGACGGCGTCGCGTTCCATCGGGAACTCGCGGTTGCGCAGCAGGCGAACGACCTTGGCGTAGGCTTTCGAGGGGTGGTCTCGCGTCGCAGTGGCCGCCGCGACGGCGTCGGTCCCGGATTCCCCGTCCCGATCGGCACTCGCCTCGTCGCCGTTCGCTTCCGCGTCAGCGGTGTCGGCAGCCGTCGTCTCGTCACCGTCCGTTTCGGCGGTGGCGTCGGCGCCGGCTTCACTCGCGGTCGAGTCGTTGCCGCCGAAACCGGAGTCGCGATCGGTCTCACCGGACTGTGCGTCGTGCTCGACGGTGATTCCGTCGATCGATCCGCCCTCGTCGCTGCCGGTCGCCGTCCCGGCGACGCCGGTGCCATTGACGGTGTCGTCGGCGTCCACGGTGGACCGATCGGCGTCGCCGCCATCGCCCTCGGCCGCGTTCGAACTGCTCGAGTGCGTGCGGGTCGCCGTCGACGCGTCGGTGGTCGCGACGACGGGGCCAGATCCCGTTGCGGCGGTTCCGTCGGCCCCGAGCCGAGCGAGCAGCGGTTCGAGGAGCGTGTCGAGTCGTCTCGAGCAGTCGCGACAGAGGACCACGCGTCGTTGCTCGGCGTCGGTCGGTTCGAGTTCGGGCGGCACGACTTCGAACGTGCCGACTGCCTCCGCGTCACAGAAGTCACAGCTCCGGAGTGCGCGCATAGACGAGAAATATCAGGGGCGATGTTAAAAAGCTCCGTCAGACGGTCACACCGGACCGGTCGTCGGCAGCGGTGTCGGGCCACGACTGTGGCCCGTCAACCACCGGGCATTATATTCCGGCCCGCGTACATCCGCCAGCGAATGTTCGACGAGATCATGGAGAAGTTCGAAGGGTCGCCGAGCCAGCAGGCGGTCATCCGCCTGCTCCTCGAGCGGGGCTTCTCCGTCAACGACGACGGGCGCGTGGTATCCGGGGGTATCGAGATTCCGAACACGGGGATCGCCCGGGAGATCGACGTCGATCGACGGGTCGTCGACTCGACGACTGACGCCATCCTCGAAGATCCCGAACTGCGGCGGATCTTCCAGAACATCTCGCAAGTGCCGAGCCTGATGGACCTCGCGCCGGTGCTCGACCTGACCGTGCTGTCGATCGCGGTCGACGATGCCGAACGGGAGGGGATCGTCGCCGGAGTTACTGGAACGCTGGCCGACAACGGCATCTCGATTCGTCAGACGATCAGCGAGGATCCCGAATTCACGGACGAACCGCGGCTCTACCTCGTCACCGACGAGGATCTGCCGGGCGAGGTCATCACCCAGATTCGGGATCTCGAGTTCGTCCGGAAGATCGAACTGCAGTAGCGGGTCGATCGGCGACGCGTCCCCGCGAAAGCCGAGCGGCCGTCAGGTTTCGATGGCCACGTCGTGGTTCACGAGCACGGTTTCGAGCGCGCTCGTGAGTTCCTCGAACCGGTCGATCGACATCGGATCCGTCGTCACCCAGACCCCGTGATCGCCGCGGATGACGCGCGTCAGGTAGCCGTTCTCGAACAGGCGGATCGTCGCCCGGTAGTCGCCCAGTTGCGTGTTGCGGTAGGCCGACTGGGAGCGAAAGCCGAGTCGCTCGTGATCGGCGAAGCCGACGAGGTCGGCGGTCCGCTCCAGGTCCGATCGGAGGTACAGCTGTTCGACCACGTCCTCGGTGAAGTACGTGATGCTTCGCAGTTCGTCGCCGACCGTCGTTCGACAGGTGCTGCGTAGCTCGTCCGCGAACTCGGGATCGATCTCGCTACCGTCCATGCGAGTAGACACCACAGCCTCGCTAATAGCGTCAGGGGTGTCGGCAGTGACTCGTAACCGGGTATCGGCGGGACCGATGGGCTCTTTTCGCCGGCTGAAGTAGCGCCGGCATGGTGATCCACGGGACGGACGGAGGGAGACCGTGAGCGAGACCTATCGGACCGTCGCAGCACCAGCGACGGCGCAGTTCGTCGTGCAGGGCTCGGAGTTCATCGGCCACGTCCGACCCGTCGACTCCGTCGAGGCCGCGGAGGCGTTCGTCGACGCCATCGCGGCGGAGTACGACGACGCCACGCACAACGTGCCCGCCTACCGGGTCCGGGCCGACGGCGACATGCTCCGGGAGTACGCGAGCGACGCGGGCGAACCGTCCGGTTCCGCCGGGAAACCCGCGCTGAACGTGCTCACCCAGCAGGAGATCGAGAACTGCGCGGTCGTCGTCACGCGCTACTACGGCGGGACGAACCTCGGCGTCGGCGGCCTCGTCCGGGCGTACTCCCGGGCGGTCAAGGAGGCCGTCGACGGGGCCGGCGTCGTCGAGGAACGTCCGCACGAGCGCGTCTCGATCACCGTCGCGTACGACGACTCCGGGACGGTACGGGGAATCCTGGAGAGCGAGGGCTACGAGTTCGAGGCCGACTACGAGGAGGTGGTATCGTTCGACGTCCGCGTTCCCGTCGCGGCAGCAGACGACCTCCGCGATCGGCTTCGCAGTGCAACGAGCGGGCGGGTCGACCTCGACTGACGCCCCGACGCCAGGTGTCTGGCTGCGTCGGAGACCCCGCGTTCGAGAGTTGGCGTTGGATCGAGCGCGTTCGCGTGCGGGTCAGGCGTCGCTGGGAACCGCCGTCCCGACGTCGGTGTCGGCCTCGTCGATCGACGCGCGCGATCGGTTGCGATAGGAGAGGCTGACGAGGATCGCCAGGCCGACGAGTCGCAGCGGGACGGTGATCGCGGTGACGGTCAGCGCCGAGGGAACGCCGAACAGCGCGAGGATCCCCTCGACGATGAGCAGGGGGATCTCCGGCACCATCAGCAGGATCGAGGCGATCGAGTAACTCCCTCGCGTGGCCGTCGAGACCGACGTGTACTGGTAGCCGATGATCGTCACGCCCAGCGCGTAGACGCCGAGGAACATTCCGAGCACCGGGATCACGACCTCCGGGAGGAAGAAGCCGAGATCGGTGATATCGGCCCAGCCGATGATCCACCAGTCGTCGACGTCGCCGCGAATCAGGAGGATACCGGGCGAGAAGACGAACGCGAACGGCACCAGGATCTTGTTCAGCGAGAGCAGGAACGCGACCGACGCGGTCTTGAGTTCGTCGGCCTTGGCGACCCCCGCGCCGGCGAAGGCGGCGACGGCGACGGGTGGCGTGACGTCAGCCATCAGCCCGAAGTAGAGCACGAAGAGGTGAGCGGCGAGGGCCACGATACCCGCCTCGACCAGCGGCGCCTCGAGCATCGCGATCAGGATGATGTACATGGCGGTCGTCGGCATCCCCATCCCGAAGATGATCGAGGCGACGCCCGTCAGCGAGAGCAGGATCAACATCGAACCACCGCTGACGGCGTCGATGAGCGCCGCGAGGTTCGGTCCGAGTCCGGTGACGCTAATGACCCCCGGCACGACGCCGGCTGCGGCGACGGCGACGACGACCGTCGTCGCGGTTCGCGCGCCGGAGTCCATCGACTTCAGGATGAAAGAGACGAACCGGTACGCCGTGTTGTCCGCCGCCTGCGGCCGGCCGAGCGCCGCCGCGGTCCGTTCGGCGCTCTCGTCGACGTCGTCTTCGAACTCGAGCAGGGACGTGTCCGAAGCGGGACGGATCAGCAGGAACGCGAAGCTGACGAGGATCACGATCGTCCCGAGGTCCGACGCTGCGGCGGCCACGGCGGCCTCGAGCGAGTACGTTTCGGTCGCCACCTCGACGCCCCCCACCGCCTGTATCGCGCCCGCGAGGCCGGTGCCGGCGACCGCGTACGCCGCCGCTTGGGCGAGGAAGGCCGCCGTGATCGTCGCCAGCAGCGGAACGCGAGTGCGCTCGCCGTAGGCTGCGACGACCGCGATCAGGGCGATAATGGCGACGATGGTGTACCAGCCCGCGCGGCCGATCGAGAGGCGGGCGACGATGAGGAAGTACAGCAGGAGGACGATCGGGATCAGGTAGAACCAGCCCTCGCGGAGCCGCGAGCGAGCGTCGGGAAGCTGTCCTCGCGGGAGGCCGCCGATGCCGCCCCGGACCGCCTCGAAGTGGACCATGATCCACATCCCGAAGAAGAACGCGATCGCGGGCAGGGTGGCGGCGATGATGACGTCCGCGTACGGAACTCCGAGGTACTCGACGATCAGGAACGCGGCGGCACCCATCACCGGCGGGAGCATCTGGCCGCCCGAGGAGGCCGAGGACTCGACCGCACCGGAGAACTCGGGGGTGTAGCCGGACCGCTTCATCAGCGGAATCGTGAACGCACCCGTCGTGACGGTGTTGGCGATCGACGACCCCGAGAGCATTCCCATGAAGCCGCTCGAGACGACGCTCGCCTTGGCGGGACCGCCCTTCTTCGTCCCGGTCAGCGAGTACGCCAGGTCGATGAACCACTTGCCGGCGCCGCTCATCTCCAGGAAGGCTCCGAAGAGGATGAAGATGTAGATGAACCGGACGCTGACGGTGACGGGTGTGCTCATGACCCCCGCCTCGACCGTGTACCAGAGGTTGTAGACGATGTTCCCCCAGGTCGTAGGCTGAATCGCCAGCGCGCCGATCGCCGAATCGCGGGGGACGAGATACCCCCACCTCGCGTAGACGATGAAGAACGCGACCAGCGACATGAGCAGGACGCCGAGCGTTCGTCGGGTCGCCTCGAGCACCAGCAGAATGCCGAGGACGCCGAGCAAGAAGGCGTAGGACACCTCGGAAAGCGGGATACCGATCGCGGCGAGCGCCGTCACGATCGGCTCGAGGAACGGATAGACCTCCTGGATCGGTCGGGCCGCCGCGATGCCGAAGATCGGAATCTGACGGATTTCCTCGTTGAATTCGGTCACCATGTAGTACGGCGGAAGCAGCGAGAGAAAGATCAGGACGACGTCGACGGGAGTGATGCGGCTGAGTTCGGGATCGACGAACGCCCAGCGAGCGCCGTCACCGAGTCGTTCGACGACCCGCGTCGCGGCGCTGTCCGGCCCGAACCGTCGGCGAACTTCGGGCTCGATCGCGCCGAGTCGGCGGGCGACGAACCCGTCTCCGCGGCTTCCCGGAAACAGCAGGAACGCGAGGACCAGCGCGAACGTCACGTGGATCGCGTTGATCTGTAGTTGCTGGAGCGAAACGATCTGGAACTCCCCGACGAGCGGAAGCGTCCCGCCGAACTGGCGGCCGCGGGCGGCGAGCCACAGCTGGAACGCCGAGAAGGCGATACCGATCAGGGCGACGAGGCCGGCCGTCAGCCCGCGGTGCGACCGGCGACGTTCGACCTCCTGTAGAATTTCTTCCTGTTCTTCGTCCGAGAGTGCGTCCGTGTCAGGCGTATCTACGCTCATGTCTGTCAGGAGTGAATAACAGTCGAATCAGTGGTGAGTACCGGTTCGGACCGATGGTCGATCGATAGCAGGTCCGAGAGCCGATCGGTCGGGCCTCGCTCGGTCACCGAGATGATCACCGAACCGTCGGAAAGTGCGACCAGATCGTACCGGTCGTCGCCGACGACGAGTTCGTGACCCGGGATCGGCCTCGGTGCGACGGGGACTTCGGCGTACGATTCGTTCAGCGGGAGGACGAACCCCTCGTCGGTATGTTCGATCGGTGCGTCGGACGGCAGACCGGCCCCGTGAGAGTGAAAGACCATCCGGTCCATTCGAAGTTCCGTCCCGTCGACGACGTAGACGTCCTCGACCGTCGTCTTCTCTACGCTGTGCGTGTACGACAGCGTCACTTCGGTTCCGTCTTCGACGGGCCGTTCGAGCAGTCTATCTCCCGACTCGGCGTCGGCGACGACGAGGGTCCGGTCCGCCGAGACGGTCGCGACCGCAGCCGCCGTGGCTGCCGTTGCTACCAGAAGGGCGAGAACGGCGACGACGAACTGCCGGCGAGATGGTCGGGACACGATCCAGAGATGAGGCACGTCCGGGTGTCAGTTGAAGTACGCGTCGGCACCCGGGTGAAGGTCGATCGGCATGCCGTCCTGTGCCGACTCGGCGTCGATGAAGTCCGCTTTCTGCGTGATGTCGTCGGTGTTCTCGAAGATGGCCTCGGTCACTTCTTCGACGATGCCCTCGTCGAGCCCCTCGTGCGTGGCGATCATCGCCTGGACGGAGACGGTCTCGACGTCTTCGTCGACGCCGCCGTAGGTGCCGGACGGGATGGTGTCGTCCGCGAACCACTCGGCGTCGCCCTTGATGCTCTCGCGGAGGTCCCCGGAGACTTCCACCAGCGAGATGTCCGAGGTCGTCGCGAGTTCTTCGATCGATCCGACCGGCCAACCGCCGACGACGAAGGCGGCGTCGACGTCGCCGTCGCGGATCTGATCGGCCGCCGTCGCGAAGTCGGAGTTCTGTTCGTCGAAGTCGCCCTCCTCAAGGCCGGCCGTCGAGAGGATCTGCAGGGCGTTGACCTGCGTCCCGCTCCCGAGGTCGCCCGTGTTGACCGACGCGCCCTCGAGGTCCTCGACCGTCTCGATCCCGGAGTCGGCCTGGGTGATGACGTGGATCGTCTCGGGGTACAGCGTGGCGACGCCCCGGATGTTCTCCATCGCGTTCCCTTCGAACTCCTCGAGGCCGGTTCCGTTGACCGCGAAGTACGCGATGTCGTTCTGGATCAGCGCGAAATCGGCCTCCTCGCGGGCGAGACTGCCGACGTTCGCGACGCTCGCACCGGTCGACTGGACCTGCAGCCCGTGCGGCGTGTTCTCTTCGACGATGCTCTTGAAGTCGCCCGACAGCGGGTAGTACGTGCCGCCCGTTCCGCCGGCGTGCCACGAGAGAGTCTGGCCACCCTCGTCCGGATTGGCCCCTTCGTCGTCACCGTTCTCGTCGCCGTCTTCGACGGCGTCCTCGCCGATACATCCGGCCAGACCGGCGATTCCAGCAGCCCCACTCAACGCGACAAACTGACGCCTCTTGATATGACGAACCATGCCTGCAATATAATGCACATCAATTAATAGGTGCTTCGATGTTCAACCGTAAACGGAATTATTATGCCAGAAATAAAAAAATATAGGGATGAATTTATCAGACGATCTCGGCGACCCCGTGCCCGGCTCCAGTCGGCAGAATAATCCGTCACGGGTTGCAGAATGTGGGTATGAACCGGATCGAGGCAGCCGACTATCACGACATCGCCCGCGTCGCGGATCCACAGCTATCGCCCAACGACGAGCGCGTCGCGTTCGTTCGACGGGCGTCCGAGGACGGGGACGACGAGGCAACGATCTTCGTCGTCCCGCTCGGTGGCGACGAACCCACGCAGTACACCGCGAGCGAGGGGGTCGATAGCCACCCGCGCTGGCACCCGGACGGCGACTGGCTCGCGTTCGTCAGCACCCGTGGCGAGGACGACGATCGCCAGCAACTCCACCTGCTCCCCACCGACGGCGGCGAGGCGCGACGGGTCACGTCCGTCGTCGGCGGCATCGGCGACCTCGCGTGGAACCCGGACGGCTCCCGGCTGCTGTTCACCCAGGCGGTAACCGCGGACGATCGGAATGCCGGTCGCGACCGCGCGGTCGATCCCGACTTCGAACCCGAGCAACCGGACCCGCGCGTGATCGATCGCATGATCTACCGTGCCGACACGGAGTATTTCGACGGCCGCCGAAGCCACGTCTACGTCCTCGACGTCGCTTCGGCGCTCGACGGCGACCTCGCAACTGACCCCGAGAACGCCGCCGTGACCCGGCTCACGGAGGGAGACGCCGACTACGTCGCGCCCGCGTGGGGCGACAGCGAGACCGTCTACTACGCGAGCAAGGCCGGCGATCGACCCGACGACTCGATCACGTACGACCTCTACGCGCACGATCTGGCGAGCGGGACGGCCGAGCCGTTCACGCAGACGACGGGGGGACTCGGCCCCGGTTCGATCGACGCGACCGCGGACGATCGCGTGGCCTACCTGTACACGCCCGAAGAGAAGTTCACGCTCCGCCAGACCGAGATCGCCGTCTACGACCGCGAACGCGGCGAGGAAGTGATCCCCACCGAGCCGCTGGACAGGACGTTCGGCTACAAGGGCAGCTTCGAGTGGGGGCCCGACGAGGAACTGCTGTACTTCACCACGCCGGACGAGGGCTCGACCGTCGTTCACTCGGTCCCGGGCGACGCGAGCGACGAGCCGACGACGGTGTACGGCGACGGCGTCATCGTCGAGGATTTCTCCGTCGGTCGGAACGCGATCGCGTACGTCCAGAGCGAGTGGGACCACCCCGGCGACGTCTTCGTCACGACCCGCGGCGGTAACGAGGCCACCCGGTTGACCCGCATCAACGCCGACTACCTGAACGAGCGAGCGGTCGCCCAGCCCGAGGAGGTGTGGTTCGAGCGCGACGGAGCCGAGATCCAGGGCTGGCTCCTCAGACCGCCGGAGTTCGACCCCGACGAGCAGTATCCGCTCGTCGTCGAGATTCACGGCGGGCCGCACGTTCAGTGGTCGACCGCCGGGACGATGTGGCACGAGTTCCAGACCCTCGCCGCCCGGGGCTACGTCGTCTTCTGGTGCAATCCGCGGGGCTCGACCGGATACGGCGAGGACCACGCCATGGCGATCGAACGCGACTGGGGCGACGCCACGCTGGCCGACGTCCTCGCCGGCGTCGACGCCGTCTGCGAGCGGGACTACGTCGACGCGGACGAGCAGTTCGTCACCGGCGGCAGCTTCGGCGGCTTCATGACCGCGTGGGCGGTCACGCAGACCGATCGGTTCCGCGGGGCCGTCGCCCAGCGCGGCGTCTACGATCTCACGGGCTTTTACGGCTCGACGGACGCGTTCAAGCTCGTCGAGGGTGACTTCGGCGCGACGCCGTGGGAAGAGCCCCAGTTCCTCTGGGAGCGCTCGCCCGTCGCGCACGTCCCCCAGGTCGAAACGCCGACGCTCGTCGTCCACTCGGATCGGGACTACCGGACGCCGGCGAACACCGCCGAACTGTTCTACCTCGGATTGAAGAAACACGACGTCGAGACCCGCATGGTCCGGTATCCCCGCGAGGGCCACGAACTCTCACGGTCCGGCGAACCCGCCCACGTCGTCGATCGCATCGAGCGCATCGTCCGCTGGTTCGACGGCTACTCCGACTACCGCGACGTTCCGCCCGCACTCGAGCGCGACCGGGACGCCGGGCTCTCGAACGGGAGCGACGACGAGGACCGGGGCGACGACGACTCGTAACGTGACCGGTGCTCTCGACCGGCATCGGGCCCCCGATCGGGAGCGGTCGGATCGCGGCGTTCCCGATCGGTGACGGCGCCGGTCGACCGGAACCGAAGGGATCGCGTCGAGTGCAGGGACCACGTCTACGGACCCCCGACTCGTCGAATTCGTATGGACGAGAACGTTTGCGGTCTCGATCGAGCGCTTCGCGTCGTCGGCGGGATCGTACTCCTGCTGGTCGGCTACCGGAACCGGGAGCGGACGATCGGAACCCTCGCGTTCGTCGCGGGGAGTGACGTCGTCGCGACGGCGGTGATCCAGCGCTGTCCGGCGAACGCGCTCTTCGGGATCGACACCTGTTCGCACTCCTGATCGCGGCCCGTCTCCAGCATCCACACCGCAGAAACCGCGGCTCGACTCCAGCCCACGTCTATCCCACAGGGATCGCCGTCCGACTCCTGCCCCTGAGCGCCGCTCAGGTCGTCCGGAACGCCCGATCGCCGGCGTCGCCCAGGCCGGGCACGATGAAGCCGTCGTCGTCGAGGTGATCGTCGATCGAGACCGTCAGGAGGTCGGCCTGCGGGACGGCCTCGTCGACCCGGAGCAGCCCCTCCGGAGCCGAGACGGCCGAGAGCACGATCAGGTTCTCCGGTTCGGCAGCGGCGTCCTCGATGACGTGGTCGAGGACGGTACACATCGTACTCCCGGTCGCGAGCATCGGATCGGCGACGATCACCGTATCCTCCTCGTGGATCTCGGGCAGTTTCACGTAGTCGACCGTGATCGGGAAGGAGCCGTCCTCGTCGCGACCGGCTTCCTCGTCGCGGCTCGCACTGATGACGCCCTGTCTGGCGCGCGGGAACGCCTTCAGCAGCCCCTCGACGAACGGCGTCGCCGCGCGCAAGACGTTGATGATGACGACGTCGTCCAGTCCGCGGACCCGCTCGCCCATCGTCGGCTCCAGCGGCGTCTCGATCTCGACGTACTCCGTCTCCATCCGGCCGTCGATGATCTCGTAGCCGCAGATCCGTCCGAGTTTGACCAGGCCTTTCCGGAAACTGACCTGCTCTGTTTCGACGTCTCGGATCCGCGAGAGCGTATCCTTCGCCAGTGCGTGCGTGACGAGATAGGCGTTGTCCCGATCTTCGATCGTCATACCCGAATACGGATCCGCCGGGTAGTTCATGGTATCGGTCCGGCGCGAACGGCGATGCCGCGCTGGCAGACCGGCGACCTGGATCGAGATCCCCCGCAGTTACAGGCCGGCTTGCGGACCACCCCTCACCGATCGGAGTCAACGCGAACTTACTGTCTCGAAGCGATCGGATCGCGGGACGGCGCGGCCCGAGTCGCACCTCGAAAGTCCGGATTAGGAGGCGAAATCGATCGGAACGGTGCGGTCGCTTTACTCGGCGATCGATGTACTGACCCGGTACCGGACAGGTGACCCGAAATCTATGACACACCATCAGCACCAGCCACGGCAGGGAGAGCAGCCGACCGAATCGAGGATGCACGGCCAGCGGACGGCCCAGCGTCAGATGGCGGGCCAGGGGTCGAGCAGTCCCCAGATCGCCGATTCGATGGGGGGACACCCGCCGGGCGGTCACCAGGCCAGCGGGCAGCAGATGGGGAGCCAGCAGATGACCGAGCGGACGGGCGGACAGCAACCGGGAGGTCACGGAACCGGCGGGCAGCAACTGACCGAGCAGATGGGGGGTCAGCAGACCGGCACTCAGGCTCGATCGTTCGAGGACCACATGACCGACGAACTTCGCATCGTCCTCGAGGACTTCAGCGACCTCTCACACGTCGCCGCCTGGTGTGCGACGGAGTGTGCGGCCGGCCCGCCGGAACTCGGGACCTGTGCCAGGGTCTGCCAGGACATCGCCGAGATCGCCGAACTCAACGAGATGCTGATCGCCCGCGACTCGATGTTCGGTCCCGAAGCCGCGGACATGTTCATTCGCGTCGCGAACGAGGGGCTGCCGGAACTCCAGCAGTACCAGCAGCGCCATTCGCACGTCGCCGAGACGGTCGCGACGATCGAGCGGACGATGGACTCGTGCGCGTCCGTCCTCCAGCAGATCGGACAGGGGTCCCAGATGGGCGGTCAGACGTCGGATACCCGGATGGGGGGCCAGCAGACGGGCGGCCACCGAACGAGCGGGAGCGGACGACGTGGCCGGACGAGCGGCGGCCGACAGACCGGACACTACACGGACAGAGAGGGAATGCGCGAACGGGGACAGCACGGCCCGGGAACGAGCGGTGGACCGACGGGTCATCAGGAGACGACTGGACAGCAGTACTAACCGCGAACGGTACCGGCATCCTTTGCTACGCAGCAACGAAGTTTATACCGGTCCACCTCCTACCACCTGCCCAGCCGAATGGAAGAGAGCATCTCGGGATTCAAAGTTCGCGGTGACTGGGGCGACGTCGTCGAGCACGGCGAACGCATCACGCGCGCGCTCCGGGACGAAGGGGTCCACGACCCCGACCAGTCCGACGGTGATCGCTTCGCCCGCGCCTTCGAGGAATGGGAAGAGTGGCGACCGCGCGCCCACGAGACGCTCGACGCGGACGTCAGCGAGAAGACCGCAGATCAGGCGAGCGTCGAGGAGGGGAAAGGCGAGAAAGCCGGGAAAGAGCCCGACGAGGACATCAAGACCGCCGGTGAGAAGCTGTCGGAGTCGTACGAACGACTCGAAGACGACGACGCGGAGGGCGCGGTCGGCAACTGGAAGGAGTCGATCGACTACGTCGCGCGAGCGGCCGACTCCGCCAGCCGCAAGGCACTGCGTCGGGTCGAAGACACGGTCTACCAGAACGTGATGACCCAGCTCGCGCCGTACTACTTCGACAACGAACTCATCAGCGCCAACGTCCAGCAGTCGACCCGGAGCGGAGACAACGGCGAACAGTTCGTCTTCGAGGTCAACGTCAACGACGACGGCCTGAAAGACGACGTCTCCGATCGACTCGCCGAACTCGACGAAGAGATCGACCGGTGGCACGTCGAGGTCGAGAAGGACACGGACGCCGCCGAAGCGATCGAAGGCGCCGAACCGCCGCCGGAACCTGAACCGGAGGAGCAGTCGAAGTCGACGACCAACTGACGGACGACCGACGGCCGGCCGCCGCGCGGACGATCGCCACTGGCTACTGACGCTCGCCCGCCGCCTCCTCGGCGGTCCCCTGCTGGCGGCCCTCGGCCCGTCCCAGACCGGGGACCGCGACGCGGTGTTCGAGGCGGTCCATCAGGTTCGTCGCCGTCAGGACCAGTCCGAGGTACACCAGCGCGAGCAGCCCGAAGATCGTCGTGTACTCGAGGTTCGTCGACGCGATGCGGCTCGCCCGGTAGTAGAGTTCCGGGACCGTGATGAAACCGGCCAGCGAGGAGTACTTGATCAGGTAGACGAGTTCGTTCGTCCACGCCGGGATCGCGTAGCGCAACGTCTGTGGCAGGACGACGTGCCGGATCCCCTCGATCTTGGAGAGGCCGATCGCGCGGGCCGCGGTCAGTTGCCCCTCGTCGACGCTCTCCAGGGCCCCCCGGATGTACTCGGCCTGGTAGGCCGAGCCGTTGATCGTGAAGCCGACGATGGCGATCCAGAACGCGTACGCGGGGACGAAGCCCCGACCGACGACGTCGACGTCGTTGAGCCAGATCGAAAGCGGCAGTCCGTAATAGAGGACGAACAACTGGGCCAGAAGCGGCGTCCCCCGGATCAGTTCGGTGTACGCGATCGCGACCCACCGGAACGGCCCGCCGTAGACGCGCAGGACGGAGAGCGGGACCGCGATGCAAAAGCCGAGGACGACGCTGACCGCCGTCAGAACGATCGTGTACCAGGCGCCGGTCGCCAGCGCGGGTGCGATCTCGATCGCGAGCGCGGCCCCGTCGAGTGCGCCCGCGAGCCACTCGGTCGACACGCCGACCGGTCCGACCACCGCTCTGGTGTTCGCGAACGTCTCGGCCGCGCGTTCGAGCGGGGCCGGCGAGAGGAAACTCTCGCCCGAACCGGGGCCGATCCCCCAGCGGCCGAGCGTCCAGTCGTAGAGCCAGCGCGTGACGAGCCAGCCCCAGAAGGCGACGCCCGCGACGAAGGCGAGCAGCGCCTCGACGTCTCGGGGTGGCCGCAGCCGGCGCGTGCCGATCGACCGCGTCTCGCCCATCGATTCGGTTCCCTCCGTCCGCTCAGTCATGGCGAATGCTCTCGAAGAACTGGGCAGTTCGCTCGTTTTCGGGGTCGTCGAACAGTTGCTCCGGCGGGCCGCGTTCGACGATCCGACCCTCGTCGAGGAACGTGATGCCGCTCGCCGCGCCGCGCGCGAACCGCATCTCGTGGGTGACGACGACCATCGTCATCCCCTCGGCGACGAGTTCGTCCATCACGGCCAGCACCTCGTTGCTCAGTTCCGGGTCGAGCGCGCTCGTCGGCTCGTCGAACAGCATGACTTCGGGGTCCATCGCGAGCGCGCGAGCGATCCCGACGCGCTGTTTCTGCCCGCCCGACAGCTGTGCCGGGTAGGAGCCGACCTGATCGGCGAGTCCGACCCGCTCGAGTTCGGCGTCCGCGCGCTCGCGAGCCGCCTCCGCGTCCATTCCGCGGACCTTTCGGAGGCCGAGCGTGACGTTCTCGCGCGCGGTCAGGTGCGCGAACAGATTGATGTCCTGGAACACCATCCCGATCTGCTGTCGAATCTCGTTCGGATCGGTGTCCGGACCGGTCACCTCGGTGTCGCCGAGGTAGATGTGCCCGCTGTCGGTCTCGGTCAACCGGTTGAGACACCGCAGCAGCGTCGACTTGCCGCTCCCGCTGGGGCCGACCAGCACCTCGACGTCGCCGCGATCGATCTCGAGGGAGATGCCACGAAGCACCTCCTCGTCGCCGTAGGACTTCCGGAGGTCTTCGATCCGTAACAGCGGTTCGCCCGCGATCGACTCGCGTCCGCCGGCCTCGGTTCGATTCCGTGCTGTGCGTCCGCCCGCGCCGTCCGTTCGATAGTCGGTCACGACGACTCACCTGGAATTGCGAAGTAGTTGCTCACGTAATCGAGCGTGCGATTGGTGCTGAAGGTCAACACGAAGTAGATCAGGCTGACGAAGAGGATGACCTCCAGAATCGCGGTGGTCTGCTGGGTGAACAGATCGTAGCTGCGTTTGAGCAGTTCCCCCAGTCCGATCGCGAACGCGATCGACGTGTCCTTCAGCACGATCGTAAACTCGTTCTGGAACCCGGGGACGCTCCGGCGCAGCGCCTGCGGCACCATCACGTTGCGGATCGCCTCGAGGCGACTCATGCCGATCGATCGTGCGGCCTCCATTTGTCCCTCGTCGATGCTCTGGAGCGCACCCCGGAAGATCTGGGACTGGTAACTGGCGCTCCGGAAGCCGAGCGCGATCGTCGCGGCCATGAACGCCTCGGGAACGGCGGTCGGGACGGTAAACGGCGTCGGCCCGAGCACCCAGTCGATCGCTTCGAGGACCGCTGCCGTCGGTCCCAGGACGACGTCGATCGGCAACACGAAGTAGGTGAAGATGATGATGACGAGGATCGGCGTTCCCCGCAGCAAGACGCCGACCTTGCGGACGAACGACCGGAGATAGCCGTCGCCGTACACCTCGATCGCCCCTGCCGGAAAGCCCGCTAAAAATCCGAGCAGAAGGCTGGCGATCGTCAGGACGATCGTGATGACCGTTCCGCCCAGTAGATAGTCGGCGTTCTCCGCGACGAACGCCCAGTCCTCGCCGAGCGCGCCGCTCACGACGCCCTGGAGCAACGGCAGCTGATCGAGCGCGGCGATCGTCTCCGTAACCGGGAGCGTCAGCGTCGTCAGAGGCCCGCCGATCGGTGCGACGAAATCCATTCTGTATCAGGTTACTCGCCGAACCACTCGCGAGTGATCTCCTCGTACTGGCCCGACTCCTCGACGGCCGCGATGCCGTCGTTGAGCGCGGTCTGTAGGTCGTCTTCGCCCTGCCGGAGACCGAATCCGTACTCCTCGCCGGTCTCGAAGGTAAACGCCACCTCGACCTCGCGGTTCGCCGCGAACGTCTCGCCGACCGGTTCGTCGAGGACGACCGCGTCGAGCAGGCCGCTTTCGAGTTCCTCGACCGCCAGCACGTAGTTGTCGTAGGACCTGTAATTGACGTCTTCGAGTTCGTCTTCGACGACGCCCTCGCCGGTCGTCCCGGACTGGGCGCCGACGTCAGCCCCCTCGAGGTCGTCAAGGGACGACGCCTCGAAATCCCCACCCGACTGGACGAGCACCGACTGGTTGGCGCTGTAGTACGGATCGGAGAACGCGATGGATTCCTGGCGCTCCTCCGTGATCGTCATCGCGGCCGCGATGACGTCGATGTTTCCGTTGTCGAGGGCGGGAATCAGCGAGTCGAATTCCAGTTCCTCCCACCCCGTCAGTTCGTACTCGGTCTCCGCGACGACGGCCTCGAGGAGGTCGATGTCGAACCCGACGAGTTCGCCCCCCTCGTTCATCTCGAACGGCGGGAATCCGGGCGCCGTTCCCGCGACGATCTGGTTCTCCTCACCGTCGCCGCCATCGCCACCGTCGTCGCCGCCGTCGCCGCCGTCGCCGCCGTCGCCGCCATCGCCGCCGTCTCCACCGTTGCCGCTGTCCTCGAGACAGCCGGCCAGTCCGACCGTCGTGAGACCCGCTGCACCGGTCACCTTGAGGTAACTCCGCCTGTCGATCGAGTTCGAGCGTTCGCTCATGGTTAATACTGCCACGGGTACCCCTTAGTCGTTAAGATCCCTTCGTTCCACTCGTGGGACCGTCGAATCACGCCGACTCGGGCCGATCGCTCGGTCCGGCGCGCGTTGGCAGGCGATCGCAGGTCGGCACACACTTGTAGGATCGCCAGTAAGGCCCCTGTAGATGGTCGAGATCGCGACGATTGGGACGTTTCTGGTCGCCGCGATCGCCAGCCTCTTTATGGCCTGGGCGATCGGCGCCGGATCGAGTGGATCGACACCGTTTGCACCCGCTGTCGGCGCAAACGCGATCTCGGTGATGCGAGCCGGCTTTCTCGTCGGCCTGCTCGGGTTCGCCGGCGCTGTCCTGCAGGGAGCGAACGTCTCCGAAGCGGTCGGAGCGGAGTTGATCGGCGGAGTGACCCTCAACGCCGAAGCAGCGACGATCGCGCTCCTCATCGCGGCCGTCCTGGTTGCGCTCGGCGTCTTCGCGGGGTATCCGATAGCGACGGCGTTCACGGTCACCGGCGCCGTCATCGGCGTCGGACTGGCCATGGGCGGCGATCCCGCGTGGCCGAAGTACACCGAAATCGCCACGCTGTGGATCCTGACGCCGTTCGTCGGGGGCGGTCTCGCCTACGCGATCGCCCGGACGCTCCGTGCCGAACCGGTCTCCGAGGAGACGCTCATCGTCGTGCTCGCGGCCTTCGTCGGCGCGCTCGTCGCCAACATCGAGTTCGCGATCCTCGGCCCGGAGGAGGCCGGCGGCGCGTCGATCGCCCAGGTTGCCGGCGGCTGGCTCCCCGGCCCGACGATCGCCGGTACCGCGGCCGCGTCCATCGCGATCGCGGCCGCCTGGGCGCTCGCGATCGGCTTCGATCTCCGGCAGGGCACCGAGCGCGGGGAGCGACACTTCCTGCTCGTCCTCGGTGGCCTGGTCGCGTTCTCCGCTGGCGGGAGCCAGGTCGGGCTGGCAGTCGGCCCGCTGATACCGCTGTCGGGCGACGTCGGTCTCCCGCTTCCCGCCCTGCTGCTCGGCGGCGGGTTCGGCCTCCTGCTTGGCTCCTGGACCGGCGCGCCGCGGATGATCAAGGCGATCTCGCAGGACTACTCCTCGCTCGGACCGCGGCGATCGATCGCCGCACTCATCCCGTCGTTCATCATCGCCCAGACCGCCGTCCTCTACGGCATCCCAGTCTCCTTCAACGAGATCATCGTCAGCGCGATCATCGGCAGCGGCTACGCCGCGGCCGGGGCCGGTGGCGGCGTCAGCGCCAGCAAGATGGGCTACACCGTCCTCGCGTGGATCGGCTCGCTCGCCGGCTCGATCGTCGTCTCCTACGTCGGCTTCGTCGTCGTCTTCTCGCTGATCGGCTGAGGGCACTGCTCCGAGATATCGAACCGCCTTTACACGAACGGTACCCAGATCCGGTATGGACGACTCCGAACCGATAAGCTGGCGACGGGACGCCACGACCTCCCGGACGGTCCGCGTTCTGTGGTCGCTCGGCGTCGGTACCTTCCTCGCTGCCGTCGCGATCGTCGTCTTCTGGCGTTTCTACGACCTGACCGGCCAGATCGGCGGCCAGTCGATCGTCGTCGCCGTCGCCGCCGGACTCGTGGCGACGATCCTCGCGCTCGCCGTCTCCGATCGGACCGAACGGCACGTCGAGGCACTCGGCCGACGACTGCCGATCACCACCCCGACGGGCGAGAGTCTCGACCGTGCGATGGACGCCGCGATCGGCGCGATCGTCATGGCGACGATCATCGGCTCGCTGATGGCGATCGGCAGAGTCGTCTCCCAGCGCGAACTCCTCGCGGTCGGTGCCGGCCCGTTCACGGGTCTCGCCGCGCTGACGATCCCGCTCGCACTCGTCGCCATCGCGCTGGCGGTGTTCCTCAAATCGGTCGGAACCTTCGATCCCGAGAACGAAGCGATCTACCTCTACGACCCCGACCAGGCGATCGATCTCGACGTGATCCGGGACGCGTCGATCCGGCACGTCGGCGACACTGCGGTCGTGAAATTCGAGTACGCACAGCCCGACGGCCAGTACGTCCAGGGGCCGCGCCGGCTGACGATGCCGCCGGAGGTCGCCCGCGAGGTGCAGGCGCTGGTTCGATCCCGGTCCCGGACCTCGGCGACGCAGTAACAGGGCCGACAGAGTGCCGTGTGACGGCGGGTTCGACCGAACTCAGTTCTCGCGTTCCGCTTCGAGGTCGTCCGGTTCGTCCGGTTCCTGCTCGAGTTTCCGCAGCCGAGCTTTCATAATGCGGGTGTTCTCGACGTCTTCGACGGTGATCCGGACGCCGTCGAACTCGGTCTCCTCACCCTCCTCGACGAGTCGGCCCGCACGGTTGAAGATGAAGCCGGCGATCGTCTCGAACTCCTCACCCTCCGGGAGGTCGATGTCGAGGGCCTCGTTGACGTCCTCGATGTTGACCTCGCCCCGGACGAGGACGGTGTCGTCGTCGATTTCCTCGATCGGCTGTTCTTCGCCGCCCTCCAGAATCTCGCCGATGATTTCCTCGACCATGTCCTCCATCGTCACCAGCCCCTCGGTGGTGCCGAACTCGTCGATGACGATGGCCATGTGCATCCGGTTTTCCCGCATCTCGGACAGCAGTTCGTCGACGTTCTTCGACTCGGGAACGTGCAGCGTCGGCTGGATGAGGTCCGCGAGTTCGAGGGCCTCGGCCTCGGTCTCACCGTAGTTGAGGTCGCGCACGAGGTCGCGAATGTGGACGACGCCGAGGACGTTGTCGAGGCTCCCCTCGTAGACGGGGATCCGAGCGTGCCCGCTCTGGATACAGGTCTCGATCGCCTCGTCGATGCCGGCGTCTTTCGGCACCGCGGTCATGTCCAGTCGCGGCGTCATTACCTCCTTGACGATCGTGTTGTTGAAGCGGAAGATCCGCGTCAGCATCTCGTGTTCCTCCTCTTCGAGGACCCCCTCTCGCTCGCCCGACTCGATCATCTCCTGGATCTCGTCGCGGGTGACGTACGGCGACTCGATCGCCCCCGTCGATCCCGTGAGTCTGTTGACCTGCCGGGTGAGGTAGTCGAAGAGGACGATCAGCGGGAACAGCAGGTACTCCGTGGCCTTCAGCGGCTTCGAGATGCGGACGGCCCAGGATTCGGTGTTCTCGACCGCGTAGGACTTGGGGACGCTCTCGCCGAACAGCAACACGAGGGCGGTGATTCCGAACGTCGCCAGCAACACGCCGACCAGTCCGCCGAAGTAAATCGACAGGATCGCCGTCGCGATCGAGGACATCGCGATGTTGACGATGTTGTTGCCGACGAGGATCGTCACGAGCAACCGGTGTGGATCGTCCTTCAGCGTCTTCACCATCGTCGCCCCATCGATTCCCTCCTCGACCATCCCCTCGAGACGGTGTTTGGGGAGATTGAACATCGCGATCTCGGACGAGGAAAAGAACGCGGAGAGGCCGATGAGGATCACGACTGCCAGCACACCGAGGATCGTCACCGTCGACCGATCGAACTCGAGACCCACGACTGGGACGTCGTAAGCGGCGAGCACGACCTCGAACAGCGGAGACAGCGCCATTGATGTGGAGACTTGTTACCGGATCGGTTAACCGTTTACTGTTTTGCGGTCGGAACCACCGCCGACGACACGCTTACCCGCCTCTTTCCCGAACGAACGTCTATGACCGCATCAGACAGCGCAGTGACGGACGCACCGATCACGTTCTACCGACTGCAGGGATGTCCCTACTGCGAACGCGTGGCTCGACTATTCGAGGAGTACGATCTCGCGTACACGTCGCGGTTCGTCGAACCGATGCACTCCCGGCGCGACGTCGTCAAGCGCGTCGCGGGCGTCCGGACCGTGCCCGTCGTCGTCGACGAGACCACGGGCATCACGATGGCAGAGAGCGCGAACATCGTCGACTACCTGGAGTCGACCTACGGCGATCGCGCCGACGCGGACGGCCCCGCAGAGACGGCCGCCGTCGACGCTGGAGGTGAAGACTGATGCCGGACTTCGATGTCGTCGACCTCGGCCCCGCCGACGGTCTCGACCCCGGCGACGTCGCACCCGACTTCACCCGCCCGCTCGTCACCGACGAGTTCTGGCAGGATCGGACCCTCTCCGACCTCGCGAGCGAGGGCCGGACGATTCTCGTGTTCACGCCGATGGTCGGCTCGTTCCTCGCCAAGTACGTCTGGGACGAACTCGACGAACGAGGGTGGGACGAACTCGACGAACGCGTCGTCGGCATTAGCGCCGCGACGCCGTACGGGATCTCCCGCTTCCTCGACGAGAACGAGTACCCGTTTTCGCTGTTCAGCGACCCCGGCAACGAGGTCGCGAAGTCGTACGGCATCGCACACGACCTCGACGGGATGACCGGGATCAGCGAACCGCGTCCCGCCTTCGTCGCGCTCGACGCGGACCGCACCGTCGAGGCCGCGTGGGTCGCGACCGAGTGGCCCGACTTCCCCGACTACGACGACCTCGAGGAACGGCTCGGGCTCGCGTAGCGACGCGGTACGCTTTTGCCGGTTACGGCCCGATGGTCGATCGAATGAGTGAGATCGATCGTGCGGCAGCCGCGATCACGAACGGGGACCTCGTCGTCTACCCCACGGAGACCGTCTACGGGCTGGGTGCGGACGCGCTCGACCCCGAGGCCGTCGGCCGCGTCTTCGACGCCAAGGGGCGGGACCGTTCGAAGCCGATCTCGCTGGCCGTGCCCTCGGTCCCGGCCGCGTTCCAGTACGTGCGGGCGACCGATCGAGAGCGCCACTTCATGGCCCGGTTCCTGCCCGGTCCCGTGACGGTGCTCTGTCGGCGGCGCGAGGCAGTCCCGGACGAACTCACGGCCGGGCGCGATCGGGTCGGCGTCCGGATCCCGGACCACGACCTCGCGCTGGCGCTCTGTGAACGGGCCGACACGCCGCTCACCGCGACGAGCGCGAACGTCAGCGGGCAGGGGAGCGTTCGGCGTCTCGACGACCTCGATCCGGCGATCCGCGAGGCGGCCGCGGTGGCGCTGGACGACGGGGAGACGCCCGGCACCGAGAGTACCGTCGTCGACGTCTCGAGCGCCACGATCCATCGACGGGGAGCGATGGCCGACGAGATCGAGGACTGGCTCGATCGGCACTGACCAGCCGAGGCTACCAGTTTCCGACGCGGCGAGCACCGCGATCAGCCGAACCCGAGCAGGGATCGCAGCGTCCGCGTCCGGACACCACACTCGTCGGCGAACTCGCAGGCCGCGCACTTCGATCGGTTGTCGATCCGCGGCGGTGGCCCGTCGAGTTCCCGGACCGTCCGCAGCGCCGCCCGGTACTCGGCTTTCCGGCGCGTCGTGAGTTCGACCCGCCGGATCACGCCGGAGGCAGGGTACTCCAGCCACGCCCGTTCGACGGGCGTCTCGTGCTCCCAGGCGAGCGCCTTGGCCGCCGCGACGGCGTGGACCGACTGGGGCTGCCAGACGCCCCGTTCGGGCGGTTTTCCGGCCGAGACGATCGCGGGCTCGACCGGCTCTGCCAGCACCTTGTGGACGATGCCCCGACAGTCACGCCCGGTGGCGAGGACGTCGCGATCGGCCGGGTCGCGGAGTCTGTCCCAGTGGTTCGTGTCGTCCTCGCCGTCCTCGCCGTCCACACCGTCCGCGCCGTCTCCACCACCGAGACGATCCCGCGCGGTCGCCAGACGCTCGCGGTACGTGGCGGGCGGAACGGCGATCGGTTCGGTCGCGAGTTCGTCGGGGCACGCGTCGAGCAACTCGTCGTACCGGGTCGCGAGGCCCCTGATTGCGGCGACCTCGGGCGGCGACGCCCGATCGTGATCGTCCCGCGTTCGCTGGTAGTAGCACTTCCGCGGGCAGTAGGCGACCGTTCGGAGATCGCTGAACGCGACGTGTCGAGTCACGGGACGTCTGGCCGCCCGATCGTATAAAAAGGTACGTCCGAAAATCGGCGTCGATGACTGTCACTATCCGCGGTGTGCAGTTGTACCGAGTGCGCCGCTGGCGCGCTCAGCTTTTCATCGAAGGTTGTGCCCGGGTTCGAGCGCGCTTTTGGCGCGCGAGGATCCGGGTAAAAAGTTCGTTTCTAGAACTCCACGTCCGTCTCCATCCCTTCCGTAGCGTCCTCGAGACCGTCCTCGCGGACGTCCGAGGCCATCCGATCGGTCAGATCGGCGTCGGCGAGGATGCTGTCGAACTCGTCACGGTAGCGGTCGTTGGCCGCTCGCGACTCGTTTTTTGCTGCGGCAACCTTCCGGTAGCGGCGGATCTGAGCCTCGCTGACGTCGTACTCGGCGGCGAGCGTGGCGTCGTCTTCCTCCCGATCGCGGATCGCGACGAGATCGACCTCGTCGGCGTCGTCGTCGGCCACGAGGTGCAGCGACAGGCGGGTCTCGAAGACGACGTCCTCGTCGACGTCCAGTTCGTCGGCGATCGCGGCGTCGCTCTCGTCGTCGTAGAACGCCTTGGCGAGGGCGATGAGTTGCGCGTCGGTCAGCGGCGTCTCGAACTCGTATCGCTCTCGCATCTGCGTGATGACGTTCTCGAGCCGGTCCTCGACGGTCCGTTCGTCTTTCTCGAGGGAGCCGCGAGTATCCTCCTGTGATTCGGTGACGGTCGCCTCACCGTCGGTGACGTCGGTGAAGATATCCCGGAGCTCCTCGGTTTTGTCGTTCATGGGTGGACACTCCCGACGGGCGGCTATTTAAGCCTGTTGCCAGATAGCGTCGGCCGCGAACAGACCACGGACAACGCTTATAAACTCACAATCCCAGAATTATTTTCGCAAGAAGGCGACGGTGTAGCGGGCCGATCGGTGTGACAAGAGTTAAGTCTCATCCCTCCGGGTGATAGAACATGAACATCGTAGCCCAGTCGGAGGTGAGTCGGGAAACCTACTGGGGGATAAGCAGTACCGAGTACGCGCTGTTCTATCTCCTCGCGTCCATCACGATCGTCGTCCTCCTCTACGGCGTCTACCGGCGTTTCAGTCGCTACGCCGAGGGGGACGACGATCCGTTCGCCCGACTCGACGACCTGCCGGACCGAATCGTCAGCGCGGCCAAAATCGTGCTCTCGAACGAGAAGAACTTCAATCGGGACCTCTACGGCGGCCTGATGCACTCGTTTATTCTCTGGGGGTTCCTGACCCTGTTCATCGCGACGTCGATCATCGCGTTCAACCAGTACGGTACCGACCTGCTGTTGGGCATCCACTTCTGGCAGGGTGACTTCTACCTCGGCTACCAGTTCATGGTCGACGCCATGGGCCTGCTGTTCGTCGTCGGAATCGGCATGGCGATCTACCGGCGCTACTGGGTTCGCAACGAGCGCCTCTGGGACCGCCACACCTCCAGCGAGGACGACATCTTCATCTGGACGCTGTTCGGCCTCGGCCTCGGCGGATTCCTGCTCGAAGGATTTCGCATCTACGCGACCGGCATGCCCGAACACGAAATCGTCAGCTTCGTCGGCTACGGCCTCGCGATGGTGTTCGACGCGATCGGACTCCCGACGATCGAGGGAACGGCGACCGATCCGAACTACACCGCGGTGAGCGTGCTCGGGGTCAACGCCGAGACGCTCCACTGGCTGACCTGGTGGTCGCACTCGCTGCTCGCGTTCTTCTTCATCGCGTGGATCCCCTACGCCAAGCCGTTCCACATGATCTCCTCGTTCGCGAACGTCATCACTCGCGACGAGAAGGCCGGAAAGCGCCTCCCGAACGTTCCCTCCGACCTGGACGCGACCAACGCAGAATCCATCGACGACTTCACCTGGAAGGAGATCCTCGACCAGGACGCCTGTACCAAGTGTGGTCGTTGTTCCTCGGTCTGTCCCGCGAAAGCGTCCGATCGCCCCCTCGACCCGCGGAACGTCATCCTCGACCTGAAGACGTACCGCGAGAGCCTCGACGCCGGCGGCGAGGAGCAGCCGATCATCGCCGACGGCGGCACCTCGGTGATCGACGCGGAGACGATGGAGTCCTGCATGGCCTGTATGGCCTGTATGGACGCCTGTCCGGTCGAGATCGAGCACCTCCAGTCCTTTACCCGGCTCAACCGCCAGTTGACCGACCAGGGCGACGTCTCCTCCAGCATGCAGGACGTCTTCCAGAACGTCATGCAGAACGGCAACACGTTCGGCGACTCGCCGCGCAACCGGGGCGACTGGGCCGACGACCTCGAGTTCGACGTCCCCGACGCCCGCGAGGAGGAGGTCGACTACCTCTGGTACGTCGGCGACTTCCCGAGTTACGACGAGCGCAACAAGAAGGTCGCTCGATCGCTGGCGGCGATCTTACAGGAGGCCGACGTCAGCTTCGGCATCCTCTTCGACGACGAGAAGTACGACGGCAACGACATCCGCCGCGTCGGTGAGGAGTTCCTCTACGTCGAACTCGCCGGCCACCACGTCGAGACGTGGGAAGACTGCGAGTTCGACACGATCGTCTGTACGGACCCACACTCCTACAACACCTTCAAGAACGAGTACCCGGAGGTCGACTTCGAGGAGTTCGCCGACGACCCGATGATGCCGTTCGACTACGAGGAGCAGTGGAACGCGGACGGCGAGATCGACGTCCTCCACTGGACGCAGGCGGTCGAGGAGATCGTTCAGGATGGCCGACTCGACCTGACCGGGACGGAACTCGACTACACGGTCACCTACCACGACCCCTGCCATCTGGGCCGGTACAACGACGAGTACGAGGCCCCGCGCGAACTCATCCGGGCGACGGGATGCGAACTCGACGAGATGCCCCGCAACCGCGACAACTCCTTCTGTTGTGGCGGCGGCGGCGGCGGCCTCTGGATGGACTTCGAAGAGGAGCCGAAACCGAGCAAGGAGCGTATCCGCGAGGCGCTCGAGGACACCGACGCCGGGAGCGACGTCGAGAAGTTCGTCGTCGCCTGCCCGATGTGCATGACGATGTACGAGGACGGCCGCAAGACCGGCGGCTACGAGGACGAGATCGAGATCGTCGACGTCGCCGAACTGATCGTCGAGGCGATCGGCGCCGAAGAGACGGCGAAGGTCACGGCGGCGGCCGACTGATCGGCCGACATCCGAGTCGTTCTTCGTGTGGCCCCTGTTCGTCGTCGCTTACGCACCGTTTGCTGACGACTCGGAATCCTCGCGGAACATCTCGATTGCCGCACCTTTCGACTCGTAGGCGTCCTACGATGTGTTCGAGCAACTCCTGCTTCGTCAGAAGTAGCGCCGCCCGAAAGCTAGTCAGACCTCCCGACGTTCGCAGCGCGTTCCGAGGTGTCCGCTTCGACGGCCACATCGGTTGCGTTCACCTCGCGGACGAACTGGACGAAGTTGTCGAAGACCAGCTTCGCCTCGCAGGCGTTCCGGTAGTTCGCCTCGGTGATCTCGTCGAGGACGGACTCGCGCCGATCGTCGGAGAGTTCTTTGCGGTGGACGAGTTCGCGTGCGGTTTTCGCGTCGTACTCGGGATGGAACTGAACGCCGAAGACCCGATCCTTTCGGAACCCGTGGTTCGAGTACCGGTTCGTCGCGAGGGGTTCGGCCCCCGGCGGGAGGTCGGCCACCTCGTCGGAGTGGCTCGTGAAGGCCGTGAACTCCCGGGCGATGCCGTCGAACAGCCGCGAGTCGGTGACCTGCTCGATCGTACTGTAGCCGACCTCGTAGGCGCCCATGTCCGCGACCGTGCCGCCGAGCACGTCCGCGAGCAGCTGGTGGCCCCAGCAGACCCCGAGGGCCGGAATCCCGCGATCGATCGCCGAGTCCACCCACTCTCTGGTGGACTCGATCCACTCCTCGTCCCAGTAGACCGACGAGCGCGACCCGGTGACGACGGCCCCGTCGAACTCGAAGCCGTCGGGGAGCGTCCCGTCGGTGACGTCGAACTCCGCCAGCGAGGCGTCGAGTTCGCGCCGAAAGTTTCGCGTCGTGTTCGCGTCCTGATGGGCCGCGTTCAGGACGGCGAGACGGAGCTGACTCATTGGGGACTAGTGACGACTCGATAAAAATAGACCTTCCGTCGCGTACCGGCGTTGCCGCGACTGCCGACCGAGTTCGAGCGTCCGTGACCGGGACGACCCGCCGCTCCTGATCGAGGGGGTCAATTACCGCAGATAATAGGTTCCATCCGCGTCACGACGGAACGGCTCCCCGGTATCGAACCAGCCATCCGCGAACCGGCCGCGATCGTCGCCGTCTACGACTTCGGCCGATCCGGCGGTCTCCTCGGCGACAGGCTCGAACCAGTCCTCGTCGTCGGTTCCGGCAGCGGTTACGTAGCCGTCGGCGAGCACGGGTCCCGACAACTGGAGAGTGCCCTCGGCTGCCCCCTCGAGAACAGTGCCGTCGGCGTCGACGAGGCGGGTCCGACAGTCCGGGACCGGGCGGCCGACACTGGTTCCGTCACCAGGCTCGTCACCGTCGCGATCGGTTTCGATCGACTGACTCAGGGCGACGGGACACTCGAGGCGACCGTAGGCGCGTGCGACCGAAACGCCGCGATCGCCGTACGGCTCCAGCGCCGCCGGCGGAGTCGACTCGTCGCAGATCGTCCGGTCGAGCCCCTCGATAGCGTCGAATCCCTCGTCCGCCGCGAGTTCGCGGACAGCCGACGATCGGCAGGACAGCGTCGTCACCCCGTGGTCGGCGACGGCGGTCAGCGTGTCGCCGGGATCGAAGGCCCGGTCGAGCAGGACGGTCCCGCCGACGTACAGCACGGGGAGCGCGACCCGGAACAGCCCGTCAACCGTCGAGAGCGGAGTACACACGATCGCCGAGTCGGTCCCGCAGAGTCCCCACGTCACGGCGGCCGCGATACAGTTCCACTCGACGGTACTCGCCGAGAATCCGACGATCGGACGACCCGACTCGCCGTGGGGTGCGAGCAGCGGCACGTTCGCGTCGTCACCCCGGCGTTCGATCCCGGCTGAGGTCTCGTCCGCGAGTTCGTCGAGCGTCACCGACCGATCGAACGGGATCGAGCGGACGAGATCCCGCTGGGCGGTCTCGGAGACGACGATGTCGGGATCGACCGCGTCGAACGGCCGCTCGACCGTGGCCGGCGTCAACCGGTGGGAGATCGGAGCGTAAGTCGCACCCAGCCGCCGGCAGGCGAACAGGAGCGCGAGCGAGGCGACCCGATTGCGCGAGACGAAGCAGACGGTGTCGCCGCCCTCGATTCCCAGCGACGCGAGCCGACCGGCAGTTCTGCCGGCGATGGCCGAGAGTTCCCCGTACGAGACGCGGTCCTCGTGGACGGTCTCGGCGGACGCGTACAGACGTTCCTCGGAGACGTCGACGACCGCGGACCGGTCCGGGAACCGATCGGCCCGGCGAGCCAGCGAAAGGGTCACGAGCGGCGTTTCCACGCGCGGGCTCGTAGTAGGGTGGGGCACACTGGCAAGCAGTGCGCTCGCGGAACTGGCCGGAAGCTCCCGGCTCGATCAGACCGCGGCGGTATGGTCCTCGAGAAAGCCGAGGAGTCGATCGTTGACCGTCCGCGAGCGCTCGATAAACGCCAGGTGCCCTGCCTCGTCGAGTTCGACGAACTCCCCGCGCGGGAGGCCGCGTGCAAGGTCTCGGCCGGCTTCGAGAGAAACGAGTTCGTCGCCGGCCCCGTGAAGCACCAGCGTCGGCTGGGTCACCGCCACGAGCCAGTCGGTCGCGTCGAAGCCCTCGAGCGCGGCAACCTGCGCGTCCCAGCCCTCGCGGGTCGCGTCGCCGTCGGCCCGCCAGTCGACGATTCCGTCGCAGACGTCCGGCTGAGCGGTTCGAAAGTCGTCGGAGAGACCCGCGGCGAGCGAATCACGGAGCGCCGCCCGATCGTCCGGCGGGGCGAACAGCGGGTCGAGGTCGTACTCGTCTCCGCGGGCGGCGGTTCCGAACAGGGTCAGGCTCTCGACCCGACTCGAGGACCGGGCCGCGGCGAGCGCGATCGCGCCGCCGAGCCCGCAGCCGACGAGGTGAGCGGTCCGGATCTCGCAGTCGGTCAGGACCGCCTCGAGGTCGTCGACGAGCGTCTCCATCGTGTACGGGCCCGGCGGCGCGTCCGATCGGCCGGTCCCCCGGAGGTCCCAGACGACGGCCTCGTAGGGGCCGGCGATAGCGGCGTGTTGCCACCCCCAAGACCAGCCGCCGAGGCCGGCTTCGGGGACGAAGACGACGGGCTCGCCGCTCCCCTCGCGATCGTAGTACAGCGAGACGGAGCCGTTCGAGGCAATCGGCATACGCGTATCGTCCGGCCGTAGCAAGGCGACAGTTTCGGTTCCGCGCGGCGTCGACGGCCAGCGATCGCCGCGACGAATAATACGCCGGTATCGATATTGGATTCGATTCGGCAGACATGATGTTATACCATAAAGTATAGATAAATTATAAGTGTAGAGATTTATTTATCCCGAGTATGGGTTTCAGCAAGGAGCGATTAGGGGCAGTACTCTTCGCCGTGCTGATGGCGACCTCGCTGGTCGCCATGCCCGCACTCGCCAGCGGGCCGAGTGCGAGCGCGGCGGACGAGCGAACGACCGCATTCGCGGCCCAGACCGGTGGCTCGCCCGGGGCGGACGACGGGCCGCCGGGGCGGAGCGGCGGTGGACCGCCCGGACAAGATGGCGGCCCACCCGGACACGATCGCGGCGACGCGAACGTCACGATTCCCGACCTCGAGGCGAACACGACCCTCGAGGCGATCGTGAGCGCGACCGAACGTCTCGGTGAACTCGAGATCGACGGCGACGACGCCGCGACGACGCCGGCGAACGACACCGTCGAGGCGGTCAACGCCTCGCTGCAGGAGTACCGGCGGGTCCGGTACGCCGATTCGCGAGCGGCGTTCGAACACCTGGCCGAGGCCCAGCGAGCGCTCGCGACGCTGCGAGGCGAAGTCGACGGCGAGGACGAGGCGATCGTCGACGCGATCAGCGCCGACCTGTACGCGGCGGGCAACGCGACCGCGCGGCTCGCCGTGTCCGACGCGAACGTCGTCGTCGCGGCGAACGAGGGCGGGTTCCGCGACCCCGGTCAGCGACAGAAGGCCGAGAGCGCGCTCGGAAACGCCGTCGACGCGCTCGATCGGGCCGACGAAACCGTCTCTCGGGACGCCCCCGGCGGGGGGAAGGGGAAGAAGAACGGCAAGTCCACGGGACCGGACCGAACGATCAGTCCCGACGACCGCGCGAAAGCACTGACCCACCTCGAGAACGCCTGGAAACACGCCGAGCGAGCGCTGGACACGGTCGAGGCCAACAGCGAACCGTCGCTCTCGCTCTCGCAGGGGCGGGCGTTCGAGCGCAACGGCACGGTCCTCGTTCAACTGGGTGCGACCCTCACCGACGTCCGCCCGTACGCCTACGACGAGGCCAACGTGACCGTCGACGGTGACGCCGACGCCGAGCCGCTGTCGCTCGTGGCCGGCGAGTCGGCCGGGTCGATCGCGAGCGGAACGACCCTCGTCGACGTCGGGCCGGACCTCGAGAACGTCACCGTGACGGTGACGGCGACGGCGGCACACGACGCCGATCGAACGGTCGAGGCGACCCACGAGATTCGCGTCGACGAAGACGACGTCATTCCGGATCGACCCGCTCCCGACGAATACCGGGAGGTCGAGGTGTCGGACGAGTCGTCTGGCGTCTCCGTCGATGTGGGCGGCGACGGCCTCCACGAAACCGATATCTCGATCACCGACGAGACTCCGGAAACCGACGACGCCTACCGCGCGGGGCCGATGGTTCGCATCGAGAGCCAGCGCGACATCGACGAGGCGACGGTCGAGATCCCCCTCGACGAGACGGCTCTCGAGCGCGAGGGCAACCTCTCGATCGCCACGTGGGATCCCGACAGCGACGAGCCGTGGACGCCGGTCGAGACCGAGATCGACCACGATAACGGCACGGCGACCGCCGAAGTCGACCACTTCTCGTTCTTCTCGGTGTTCTGGATCGAGGAGTGGGAGGACGAGACCAGCGACACGATCACGCTCGACGACAACGCGACCGACGGCGGCAACGGTGGTGCCGAGTTCGAGCTGATCGACGTCATGTTCGTCGTCGACGAGAGCGGCAGTATGGGCGGCTCCCGGATTCGCAACGCCCGGGAGGCGTCCAAGCGGTTCGTCGGCGCACTGACCGACGAGGAACAGGCCGGCCTCGTCGGCTACGCCTACGGCGGCAGTCTGAAACACCGCCTCACGCGAGACCACGACTCGCTCAACCAGAGCATCGACGACCTGAACGCCGGCGGCTCGACCAACACCGGCGCCGGGCTTCAGGAGGCACTCGACGAATTCGAACGCAACGGCTGGGAGAACCGCTCCCAGACGATCATCCTCCTGTCCGACGGCCACACCAACCGCGGCCCCGATCCCGTCGGCGTCGCCGAAACCGCCGCCGACCGCGGCATCGAGATCAGCACCATCGGCGTCGGCAACGGGATCGACGAGAACGAACTCCGCGAGATCGCCGCCACCACCGGCGGCGACTTCTACCACGTCGAAAACGCCGACGACCTGCCCGAAACCTTCGAACGCGTCGCCGAAAATGAAACCCAGGTCCAGCTGCAGGACACCAACCGCGACGGCATTCCGGATCTGGTTGCCGAGATGAACCTCTCGATGCCGACCGGCGGGCCCGGCGTCGTCGGCGAACCGCTGGACCTCGATCCGATCGCGCTCGACACCAGCGGTGACGGCATTCGGGACAACGAGACCGTCGACATCGACTACCGCGTCTTCCAGGAGGACAACGAAACGAAGCTCTACGCCTCCGTCGCGTACGCCGAACACCACCCGGCGCGGATCGATACGACCGGCGACGGACTGACCGACGCCGAACAGCTCGAGGAGCGCGAGATCAGGTACACGGCCTCTCGCGAGGATTCGCTCGACCTGCTCTCGGAACTCGAGGGCGCCGACGACGTCGACGATCTGGACGGACTGGAGGACGACCTCCTCGAGACCGATCGCGTCACCGCCGATCCGCTGGTGAACGACACCGACGGCGACGGCGTGTCGGACGTCGACGAAGTCCAGCTCGGCACGAACCCCGAATCGCGCGACACGACCGGCGACGGGATCTCGGACGGCGAGGCGCTCGACCGGGGGGACGATCCGACCCTGTTCGACATCGCCCCGCCCGAGATCACCGTCACGTATGCGACGTTCAACGATCCGGACGCGGACCTCTCCGGCTGGGATCCCCGCGACTGGTCGGTCCGGGTCTCCGGGAGCTACGAGGTCGAGTTCTTCGTGTACGATCCGGCCGGCCTCGACGAGGCGCGGGTCGTTCGCGACGGCGACGTCGAAGAGACCGTCTCGCTGTCCGGGACGAGCGACGACGGCGACGTGGAGTTCGAGATCGGAACCGTCGATACCTTTACCGACGCCTTCGCGGGCTCGCGGGTGACGGTCCAGGCCGAAGATCGCCACGGGACCGTCGACGGGTACGGCACCGCCGAGGTCGCCGCCGTCGAAGTGGGCGGCGTCTGGAGCGCCGCTTCGGACGCAATCCGGGCCCAGGGGATCACGCACACCGCGATCGAACGCGATCTCGGCTTCCTCCAGGGGATGACGACCGGGGCCGGCGAATCGATCGACGGCCTGCGCGCGCTGTACAACGAGCCCGTCGAGACCATCGCCGCGCTGCGGGAGATTCCCAACGCCATCCTCAACCTCGACGAGATCATCGCGTCGATGCCCGACGCGATCGACGCCCAGCAGGAGCGCAACAACCCCCACGATCCCGAGGAAGACGAGGACCTCTACGAAGCGTACCGCCAGGGCTGGTACGGCGGCTACCTCTCCTGGTTCGTCGTCGAGGCCGTCATCCCGGCCGGCGAGGCAGGTAAGGCCCTCTCGAGTTCCAAGCGGGTCCAGTCGGCCGTCGACACCATCAGCACGCCCCAGATGCGCCGGGCGGCCCAGATGGCGGGTCGAGCGAGTCACACCGCGAAAGCGCCGGTGCGGTACAGTCGGTATCAGCTCTCACGGGCGCTCGCCGGAACCTTCTCGCTGGGGGACGACGCCGTGAGTCGGCTTCTTGGCCCGGGTCGATCCACCGGGAAACAGGTCGATAATGTAAAAACCGCGGGCAAACTCGACGAGCAAACCGTCAGAATCGTTGCGGATGGATCGGGCGAACTCGACGAGTCGTTCCGACGGGCGGTCTACAGAGCGGCCGACGACGACGCCGTTAGCTATAGTCAGATAGATCGGGCGGTACGAAAAGTCGACGAGTTAGACGGCGTTCACCGACAGCGCACGAAGGAACTCATCGCCGACGCACCTGGTGCGGGCGTCAAATTCGTCGACGAAATCGACGCGAATACGATACGACGTCTTACAGATTACGACGGCGATAGCGCTGCAGGAATGCGGGAGTCACTCGCGAGACACTACAGCAGTGGCACCGTGACGGACGATCAAATCGATGCGTTCGGGCGAAATCTGAACGACCTTCACGGAAACGTGGACGGCGTCGAAGGCGTGATTGCAAAGGACATCGCTCCACCGTCCAGCACGAACAACGTTCGAGGCGCTCTCTACGAATTCCGTGTCGCAAACGAGTACGTCGACAACCCAAACAACGTCAGATATATTGGGAAAGAATACGACGGGATCGACGCGACTGAGCTCACTGACGACCAGTTCGATCGAATCATCGACGAGATTAGCTTTGCAGATGCGGACACCAGAGCGGAAAGATTGCGTATAATCGATAATGCTCTCGGTGGTGGCCCTGAGCTCGATGTCGTGAAAACGAACGGTAAGTATCTCGAAGCGAAGTCGAGCACAGGTGCGGTCCGGTACCGGGACATTCGGGAGAAAATAATTCGGTACAAGGCGCAACAGGCCAAAGGAAATATCGATCCATCTGCCCAGATGGAAGTCGTTGCTCCAGATGGAGCATTCACCAAGCAAAATGGAGGGCTAAATAAGATCGGAAAGCTGATCGAGGAAACTGACGGTGTGACCAAAGGAACTCTCGATTCACTCGGAGAACCATCCCCCAGTACCACATCGATATACGGACCGGGTGTCATCGGCACTCCTGCACAAGGGGCTCCATAAACGCCCTCTCAGCAGCTTTCTATCTGGATATTTATAGCGGTACCATCATAGAATGGAAAGACTGAAACGATAGAGTGTTCGAACCGATTCAGCTATCCGCACACAATTTTATCTGAATGGAGAATGATAGTAAACGCATACTGCGGTCGGAGTGTGAAATTCAATGGCAAGAACGATCGATAATCTGTCATCTGAAGAAGATATTTATATTTATTTCATCTATCAAGATGGCGAACGCGATTCGCTAAAAAACGCACACAGGGCTGCATTCGACCAGCACAGCGAGTTTGGGACTATAGGAGGGATCATCACAACAGATCACGGAGATATCGAAATCCTCACCGATTATGTTTCAGGAATTACTAACATGTCTTACAAATATAATTATATATACGAAGACAATGATACATCAGTCAATTTGTGGTATTCTCCACTGATTACGTATGCGGTTAGACCCTCGTTTCTGTATGAGAAAGATGATCGCATAACCGACTCGCTCGACGACGAAGCGCTCGATACGTTGATCGAAAGTGTCAGTACTGGCTATACCGCCACGGACGATCGTCCCATCGCGATCTACGTTGAAACGCCGAAACATCGCTTCTACGAGGGCGAGGTCAAACAGCCGCCCGTTACGGCCGAGTCGCTCACTCACGACGAGTACGCCTGCCTGAGTTGGCTGACGGTCTTCACTCCACCGATGGTCGAAACATATGGTCGTGAAACGCTGTTGTCCGCACCAGCCTATCGCATCGAAGAACTCGATGGCGGCGCGATCATACTCGTCTGTCACGACAAGCCGCTCGACTGGGACACCGATTGCCGCGCTGTCGCCGATCACATCGGCCTTCCGCTATTACAGGATTTGATGTAGCCGATCGTCATTTTTTTGATATCAAGTTCGGCTATACGAAGCAATAGAAATGGAAGATATCGAATTTACCCATAACGAACTCGAAACCGACGGGGAGTCGGTCCTGCTTCCGGACCCGATTCAGAACATCATGACGATCGATGACCTGGTGATAGTACTATTTCGACCACCTGATGACGAGGCAAGCGGTAGAAATAGCAGAGCCTTCGATCGATCCGGAACGGTGGTTGGTAGAACCTGCAACGATGCCAACGGGATGAGAAACTCGTATCGAACCTGTTCAGACACAGTGACGAGATCGACTTCGAACGCGTCGTCGACGACCTCGAGGAACTGAGTCTTCCTACGCGTCCTGGACCTGCCGCAACACGTCCGGCGCGTCCTCGAGCGCGTCGTCGAGGTCCTCGACGTTGGGCCCGCCACCCTGTGCGAAGTCCGGCGGACCGCCGCCACCGCCGCCGACGCGGCCGGCGAGTTCGCCGACGACCTCGCCGGCGTTGACGCCCACGCCGTCGGGGACGGCGACGACGAACTGGGCACCGCTCTCGCCGCTGCCGAGGACGGCGATCTTGCCCTCGCCGGCGATCGCGTTCGCGGTCGCGCGCAGTTCGTCCATATCGGCGTCGATCCGATCCACGACGGCCGTCGTGTCGCCGACCGCGACCTCCTCACCGCCGCCTCCGCCGCCGGCGCGGGCGGCGGCGAGCTGTTCTTTCAGGTCCTCGATCTGCTTGCCCCGATCCTTCCACTCCTCGAAGAACCGCTCGGCGGTGTCGGGAACCTCCTCGGGCGAGACGTCGAGAATTTCGGCGGCCTCGTAGAGGGCGTCTTCTTTCACCTGGGTCGCCTCGATTGCGGCCTCGCCGGCTGCGAAGGTGATCCGCTCGACGCCGTCCTGGACGCGCTCGGCGTTCAGAATCTTGATCGCGCCGATGTCGCCGGTCCGGGCGACGTGCGTGCCACCGCAGGCCTGGACGTCCTCGTCGACGTGGATCAGCCGGATCTGCTCGCCCGGCGGGATGCCGCCCTGGTAGAGATCGAAGCCGTGTTCGGCCTCCGCGTCGTGGCGATCGGGCCACTCCTGCGACACGGTGGTGTTGTCCATCACGATCTCGTTGGCGAGGCGTTCGATTCGCTTGACGTCCGCGCGATCGATCCGCTCGTAGTGACGCAGGTCGATCCGGGAACTCTCGACGCCCTTCTGGGCCCCGGCCTGGCGGACGTGATCGCCGAGCACCTGTCGTGCGGCGTGGATGACGATGTGGGTCGCCGTGTGGTGGCGCATGAGCTGCCGACGGCGGCCGCCGTCGACCTGCCCGTTGACGAACTCGCCCTTGCCGGGGCTCTCGTCGGTGCGGTGGAGGATCACGCCGTCCTCGATCTGGACGTCCTCGACCTCGACGGTGACGTCGTCGGTCGAGAGCGTCCCGGTGTCTGCGGGCTGGCCGCCGCCCTCGGGATAGAACATCGTCTGGTCGAGGACGACGTCGTAGCCGTCCTCGCGCTCGAAGATGTCCAGGACGACTGCCTCGAACTGGGTTCGCTGCTGGTCGTCGTAGTAGAGTTTCTCCGTCTCCGGGAGGTCCTCGAAGCGATCGTCGCCCTCCTCGGCGACCGTCTCGACGCCCTCGGGGGTGTCGTGACGCTGGGCGACGAGGCTGTAGAAGTCGTCGGGGACGTCGACGTCCGCGCCGGCCTCTTCGGCGATCTCCGCGACCATGTCGGGCTGGATGCCGTGGGAGTCGTAGAGTTCGATCAGTTCGTCGGTCGGGATCGGCTTCCCCCTCTTCGCGTACTCCTCGGCGAGGCTCTCGACTCGCCGACCGCCGCGTTCCAGCGTCTCGCGGTACTTCTCGACCTCGGTCCGGACGATGTCGCGGATGGTGTCGCGGTTCTCGTACTCGAGGCGCTCGGCCTGCATGTCGACGAGTTCGTCCAGCGGGGCGTCGACGCCGACGTTGTCACACAGCCGCTTCGTCCGCCGGAGCACCATTCGCGCGAGATAGCCCGTGCCGACGTTCGAGGGGACGATACCGTCGCCCAGCATGTACGCGAGGGTCCGGCAGTGGTCCGCGATCGCGTAGATGTCCTCGAGCGGTTCGACCAGATCGCGGAGTTCGTCCGTGGAGACGTCCAGTTGCGCGGCGATATCGTCGCGGGCGGCCTCGACGTCGTCGACGTCGTCGATGTCGAGCTGTCCCGAGAGCCGGGCGGCGCGGTTGACGAGTTCGGCCTCCTCGTCGGTGTGCTCGATCGCCGCGTTGTCCCTCAGGAACGCGATCATGTCGGGGTAGATCGCCTCGTAGACCGTCGGGGTCCCCTGGCTCATCCAGGTCCAGCGTTCGAGTCCGTACCCCGTGTCGACGACGTAGGTGTCCATGTAGGAGTAGCGGTTCCCGTCCTTGAGTTCGTACTCGCCCTCGGGGTCCTGCTCCATGCACATGAAGACCAGCGTGGCGAGTTCGAGTCCCCTGTAGATGACCTCGATCGCGGGACCCGCGTTACCGCCGCCGACCCACGGATCCTCGATGTAGGTGACGTCGGTGACGTCCGCGCCCATCGAGTCGAGGAGTTCGTCGCAGAGTTCGACGGTGCGGTCCTTCCAGTAGACCTCGCCCTCGTAGGCGTACTCCTCGTCGGCGTCCTCGCGCACGTTGAACGCGTGGTGGGCCATCATTTCGAAGGCCATCGTGTGCCGGCCCGTCTTGCCGACGTTGTCGATGTCCTGCATCCGGATGCAGGGCTGGGAGATGGTCAGCGGGTTGGCCGGCGGCGGCGTCTCGCCGCTCGTGACCAGCGGCTGGAAGTCGTAGATCGACGCCTGCGTGAGCAGGACGTCGTCTCGCCAGCGGTTGGCCGCGACGGGGTACGGATCGATCCGCTCGTGGCCGTGGTCCTCGAAGAACGAGAGGAACGCCTCGCGCATCTCCGACAGACTGTGCTCCTCCGCGAATCCGGGCTCGCCGATGAAGTCGTACTCCGCACACGGCGGCTCACCACAGGTCTCGCGGTCGTGGTCGCGCGTCCAGAAGTGAGCCCCGCAGTCGGGACACTCCTTGCGCTCGAATCCTTCCTCCTCGAAGTACTCGAGGCGGTATTCCTCCGCCAGTTCGCTCATTGTACGTGTTTGACCGTGCAGCGGGTAAAACAGTTCCGCAACTGGTATGCCACGTCGTTCTCGCGACGGGAGTTCGGGCGATACAGCCCGTGAACCGACGCTCGAACCGGCGTTCTGTTTGTATTATACCTCACGCGGAATTCGACCATCGCCGCCTCTCGCCGCGGCTCACAGATAACGGTTTTTATGTGAGTATTCCAGATAGACCGTATGAAACGCCGCACGGTCCTCGCGGGCACTGGAAGCGGCCTTTCTTCCCTCGTTGTCGGGTGTCTACAGGAGACGAACGACACCGAACCGGACGAGAGTAGCACTGAGACGTACGAACTCGTGCAGTTTAGTGCCCCGACCGGAACCTCTGACTGGGCCGGTCACGAAGAACGGTCGGGATATCTCGAATTCTATGGCTCGACGGATGTCGCATTTGCCAACCTCGACTTCAACTACGTCGAGGAAGAGCGACGGGACGCGGTCGAATCCTTCGTCGAGGAAACCGAGTTCGACGACGAAGCCCTCCTGTACATCGCTTCAAGAGGCCCAGATACGTCATACACGGAAATTGCCGTTGAGGAACTCGAAACCGATGCTGGCGTTATTATCGGGACAGCAAGAGCAAAAAGACCGCAAAACGGCGGCGGCGGTGGCGGCAGTGCGGTTACCTATCCCTCGGCTCTCGTTCGCATCATCGGTCCGATGGAGGCACCCGAACGAGCCGAAATAACAGTCGTTGACGGTTGGGGTGAAAAAACCGAACTTGTGGCAGAGATGCAACGATAAGCCCACCAACCGATTACAGGTAGCTGCCGTGGTGAGTGACCGGTACATATTTAGTGCCGTTCGCTCGCTGTCTGTGACGAGGACCTGCCCACAGCACGCACCGATCGGCCCACTCACATGATCGACATCGTCCTGTACGTCGCGGCAACCGAATCCGACGCCGTCTCGGGGGCCGCCGACCTCGAGCGCGTCGCCGCCGGCCCCTCCGTAGTGCCGGCCGTCTCGATCGAGACGATCCGCGAGCGAGCGCCGGCGGCCGACTGCGTCGTCTTCGCGGAGACGCCGACGACCGCAGCCGGTGCGCACCTGCTGGACGTGATCGAGGCCTGCGACGCGACGCCGCTGGTGCTCTACACCGATTCGGAGTACGCGCCGACGACCGCGCGAGCAACCGACGGGATCGATGGGTACGTCCGTCGCGACGGTGATCGAGCCACCATACACCTCGTCGACGAAATCCGCTGGGTGTGCCACGAACCGGAACGCGGGACCGCGCAGGCACCGATCCCGATCGAACCGCCAGGCGAGACACCCTCGAGCGAACCGGACGAGGACTGGTTCGAACCCCTTCTCGATGCTATTCCGGACCCCGCCGTTCGGTACGCGATCCCGGACGGCGACGCCGTCGTCCGAAACGTCAACACGGCCTTCGAGGACGCGTTCGGGGACGATCGTGCGACGCTCCGCGGGACGCCGCTCGCGGACCACTACGTCCTCGATTCCATCGCGGACGCGCCGCCGGTCGGGCAGCATGCGGCCGACGACCCGCTCCGCGTCGTCGAACACTGCGAGACCACGGACGGTCACCGGACCCTCCTCGTCACCGCCGTCGCGCTCGAGCGTGAGGACGAGTCGACCGGCGGACTCGCAACGTTGAGGGACGTCACCGAACGAAAGCGCCGCAAACGGGAACTCGCCGCCCAGCGGAAGCGATTCGAGAAGTTCGAGCGGATCGTCGAGGGAGAACTCCGCGACCTGCTCAACGTGGCGGAGGCCTATCTCATGGTCGCACAGGAGACGGACGATCCGGACCACTTCGCGGAGGTCGAGACGGCCCACGACCGACTCGTCGAGTGGATCGACACCCTGTCCACACTCGCGCGCCGGCGGGACGTGATCGCCACCGTCGAACCCGTCGCCCTGCAGGACGTCACCCGCCGCGCGTTGGCGCGACTGGACGGAGAGGCCGATCTGAACCTCCACCTCGAGGACGATCGCCTGCTCGAGGCGGACAAGGAACGGCTGACGGACGTTCTCGAGTACCTGTTCCGGACCGCCGAACCGGACGTCGGGACCGGGTCCGACGCTGCCGGCAAGCCCGACAGCGGCGGGCCGGTCACGATCCGCGTCGGCACGTGTTCGGACGGGTTCTTCGTCGCTGACGACGGCGCCACCGTCACGGAGGAACAGCGCGAGATGCTACTCGAACCGGATACCGAGACGGGCGATCGACGGGGCTACGCCCTGGCGATCGTGCGACGAATCGCCGAGGCCCACGGCTGGTCGGTGGCGATCGACGAGAGCGACGCGGGCGGCACGCGCGTCGAGTTCAGCGGGGCAGCAGCCGACGCGACGGACGTCTTTCCCGATTCGCTTCAGGAGCCGGTGATCGATCGGGACGTCGACCGGTGATCGATCGGGACGCCGACCGGGTTATTCCTCGAGTGCCAGCGACGCGAGCAGCGCTTCCAGTTGTAGCCGCTCGTTGGCCCCCTCGGTGATCCGGTAGTCCACTTCGCCGAGTCGCTCGAGCAGATGCACCGTCGTCCGCTCGGGGACGTCGAACTCCCACGCGGAGCGGTGAAGCTGGTCGATGACGTCCCCGCCGGCGAGACCGCGATCGGTCAGCAGATCGTCCAGCGCCGCACGGGCGGCCGTGAAGTCGCCGTCGATCGCGTGCTCGACCATCGCTTCGACTTCCTCGGGGCGGGCCGTCGAGGTGAGCGCGAAGACGGTGTCCTCGTCGACGGTCTCGCCCATTACTGCGGCGGCCTGCAGGGCGTTGATCGCCTTGCGCATGTCGCCGTCGGCCGCGTAGACGAGCGCGTCGACGCCGTCGTCGGTCACCTCGATCGCCTCGGTCTCGGCGATCTCGCGCACCTGCGCCTCGATCGCCTCCCCGGAGAGTTCGGTAAAGCGGAAGACTGCGCACCGCGACTGGATGGGGTCGATGATCTGGCTCGAGTAGTTACACGAGAGGATGAACCGGGTGTTGTTCGAGAACTGCTCCATCGTTCGGCGCAGCGCGGATTGGGCGTCGCTGGTCAGCGCGTCGGCCTCGTCCAGGAAGATGATTCGGTGGTCGTAGCCGCCGAAGGAGGAGCGCGCGAAGTCCTTGATCCGATCGCGAACGACGTCGATCCCGCGCTGGTCGGAGGCGTTGAGTTCGAGGAAGTTCTCGCGCCAGTCGTTACCGTATATTTCGCGGGCTACAGCCTGTGACGCGGTGGTTTTTCCGGTTCCGGCCGGCCCCGCAAACATGAGGTGGGGGAGGTCGTCCTGCTCGACGTACCGCTGCAGTCGCGGGATGATATTCTCGTGGCCCTTGATCTCGTCGAGCCGTTCCGGCCGGTACTTCTCGATCCAGACCTCGGTCTTGCCGGGAGTCGGCTCCGCCGCCTCGGCGTCGGCCTCGCTCATACCGATCGCAAAGGGCGGCCCGCAGATAAATCGCCCGAAGGCCGTGCTCGCCGAGTGCTGGCTGCAGCCCAAGTGGCCGCCAGTCCCGCGTACGAACGACGGTGGCCCGAGAACTGTCACGGGCGGACCGACGCCCGATCCCGCCGAACCGACAGCGAATTTGTATTTTCATCACTCCCGACGAGAGCGGTGTCCGTTTTTGCCGTTCGAGGATGAAGTTAGCTGTGTGACACGCACGACGCGGCTCCGGAGGGTCCTGACGGTCGCGATCCTGCTCGGGATCGTCGCCGGAACGATCGCGATACCGACGGCCGTCGCCCAGTCGGACGAGCGGGCCGGCGGCACGGTCGTCGTCGAGGAGGGCGAGACGGTCGACGAGATAGAGACCTTCGCCGGAAACGTGATCGTCCGCGGCACCGTCACCGGCGACGTGAGCGCCTTCGCCGGGAACGTCCACATCGAGGGCGATGTCGGCGGCAACGTCGAGGCGGTGGCCGGCAACGTCGAGATCAGCGGCACCGTCGACGGCGACGTCAGCGGCGCGGGCGGGAACCTCGTCGTCGCCGAGGGGGCGACGATCGGCGGCTCGCTCGAGGCGGGCGCCGGCACGGTCGAGATCGACGGGACGATCGAGGGCGACGCCGCGATCGGCGCGGAGACGATCCGACTCGGCGAGAACGCCGCGATCGACGGCGACCTCCGGTACGGCGGCACGCTCGAGGGGAACACCGACGCGGTCGCGGGCACGATCACGGAGGATTCGCGGATCGGGGTGGGGACCGAACCGACGCTCCAGCCGATCACCGAATGGCTCTTCGCGGCCTACGCGTTCGTCATGAACCTCTTGCTCGGCGCGGCCCTGCTCGCGCTGTTCCCCCGGTTCTCCGCCGACGTCGCCCGTCGGGTCGCGACCGACCCGGTCAGGACCGGCCTCGCAGGACTCGGCGTGCTCGTCGGCGTGCCGATCCTGCTGGTCGCGATCGCGATCACGATCGTCGGCATCCCCGTCAGCATCGTCGGCGGCTTCCTGTTCGGACTCCTGGTGTGGATCGGCGTCGTCTACGGTCGGTTCGCCGTCGCCGCGTGGCTCCTCGCCGCCGCCGGCGTCGAGAACCGCTGGCTCGCGCTCGTCGTCGGCCTGCTCGGCGGCGCGATCCTCGGGCTGATCCCCGTTCTCGGCGACCTCATCAACTTCGTGATCCTCCTGCTCGGCCTCGGCGCGCTCTCGATCGGGCTCTACGCGCGCCGCCGCCAGACCCGCGAGACCCCGACGCCGGCCCAGACCGGGGGCCCCGCCGCGGAGTAGGGCGGCGGCGATCGCGTATCCGCGGTTCTCGGCTCTCCGGGGCTCGAACCGCGCAAACAACGACCTCAAGAACCCCCGCTCGTAAGGACGGGTATGCACGTCACCGTCGACGTCAAGGGCGAGGACACCCACGAGTTCGATCTCGACGCGGTGGGGACCGACGGCGATCGCGGGCCGACCTACGCCGATCTGCTCCGCGAAGTCGACCTCAGCCCCCACGAGGTGAGCGTCCTCGTCGACGGCCGCCCCGTCCCCGAGGATCAGCCGGTCGAACACGACCACGTGACGGTGTTGCGGCTGATCAAAGGCGGGTGAGGGGCGACCTCGAACGCCGATGACGGTCGTCCGTCCGTGCGCACCGATCGAAGGTGAGCGAACTTTTCAACGGGTCGATCACCTGTGAGCAAGATACTTGGACGGATTGCTCGATGGTTATGGTATGCCATCCCCACTCAAAGAAGTCGATCCGGCGGTCGCCGACGCCGTCGAGCGGGAACGCGAGCGACAGGAGTCGACGCTCGGAATGATCGCGTCGGAGAACCACGTTTCCGAGGCCGTTCTGGCGGCCCAGGGAACGGTACTGACCAACAAGTACGCCGAAGGCTATCCCGGGGCGCGCTACTACGGCGGTTGCGAATACGTCGACGAAGTCGAGCGGCTGGCCATCGAACGGGCGAAGGGGCTGTGGGGAGCCGATCACGTCAACGTCCAGCCTCACTCGGGGACCCAGGCGAACATGGGCGTCTACTTCGCCGCCCTCGAGCCGGGCGACACGATCCTCTCACTGGACCTGACACACGGCGGCCACCTCAGCCACGGCCACCACGTCAACTTCTCCGGTCAGTTGTACGAGGTCGACCAGTACGAGGTCGACCCCGAGACCGGGTACATCGACTACGACGCGCTCGCCGAACAGGCCCACGAGGTCGACCCCGACGTGATCGTCAGCGGCTCCTCGGCGTATCCCCGCGAGTTCGACTGGGAGCGCATCGGCGACATCGCCGCCGAGGTCGACGCACACCACCTCGCTGACATCGCCCACATCACGGGCCTCGTCGCGGCGGGCGTCCACTCGAGTCCGATCGGGCACGCGGCGTTCGTCACCGGGAGCACGCACAAGACCATTCGGTCCGGTCGCGGCGGCATCATCATGTGCGACGAGGAGTACGCGGACGACGTCGACAGCGCGGTCTTCCCGGGCAGCCAGGGCGGTCCGCTCATGCACAACATCGCCGGCAAGGCCGTCGGCTTCGAGGAGGCGTCGACGCCGGCGTTCGAGGAGTACGCCGAGCGAACCGTCACGAACGCGACGGCGCTCGCGGACGTCCTCCAGGATCGAGGGGTTTCGCTGGTCTCCGGCGGCACCGACAAACACCTCGTGCTCGTCGACCTCCGCGAGTCTCACCCCGACCTCACCGGGGCGGACGCCGAGGCTGCACTGTCGGCCGTCGGCATCGTCGTCAACAAGAACACGGTCCCGGGCGAGACGCGATCGCCGTTCGTCACCAGCGGGATCCGGATCGGCACGCCCGCACTGACGACGCGCGGGTTCGGTGCCGAGGGGATCGAAACGGTCGCCCACCTCATCGCCGACGTCCTCGAGGCTCCCGAAGACGACGCGACGCTCGAACGGGTTTCCGGGACGGTCGACGACCTCTGCGAGTCGTTCCCCGTCTACGAGTAGTCGCACTCACCGATCGCGCCGCGATACGGGCCCCCCGACGAGTCTCGTGTCGCCGAGACCGACGGAATCGTTAATACTGGTTGTGTTGAACTATCGACAGCCTTGCCGGAGCGGCCGACCGGCGGGAGGGGATACGCATGACAACGACCGAATCCGTACTAGAGCACCACCTCGAGGCCTTCGGAAACCAGGATCTCGAGGCGGTCATGGAGGATTACACCGACGAATCGACCGTCGTCACCAACATGGGAACGTTTCGCGGACTCGAGGAGATCGAGGGACTGTTCACGAACCTCTTCGACGAGTTCGACGATCCGGACGCGTCGATCACTATGGAGGAAGAACTCGTCGAAGGCGAGTTCGCCTACATCATCTGGACCGCCGAGACGCCGGAGAACGACTACGAGTTCGCGACGGACACCTTCCACATCCCGGACGAGACGA
This sequence comes from Halosolutus halophilus, assembly GCF_022869805.1. Lineage (NCBI taxonomy): Archaea > Methanobacteriati > Methanobacteriota > Halobacteria > Halobacteriales > Natrialbaceae > Halosolutus > Halosolutus halophilus. Next base: position 4,308,251 of record NZ_CP094974.1, read on the forward strand.
TCACCTTCCAGACGTTTGCGGGGAAGATCAGTCCGAAGGAGTGAGGTCCATCGAACGGACCGACGAGCGGCGAATCACTTATTTTTCCGCGTCCCGGTAGCTACGCGTTCACGGCGTCTAGGCCGGTCTATTTCGGTACGATGAAGCGTCGCTACGGACACTCGATGATCCCTACGACTTCGTGAGCGGAAGGAAGATTCCGAAGACGAACGGCGAGAAAAAGCCGATCAGAAGACCGACTATTTCGGAGTACAAAAACAGCGTCTCTTCCCACGTCGGGAGTTGATCGAAGAACGCGTGGCCGATGAGTTCACCACCCGCTCCGAGTGCGAACAGCCCGAGTCCGATCAGGAACCCGGTTTTGGTCAGGAATGCGTAATCAGGGGAACTGTACTGTCCCATACGATGGAGTATGTGGACTGCAAATTAATGGTTTCGTCCATCAACGAACCGTAGAGGACGTCCTGTTCCGCGGGTCGAATATGTTCCGTACTATCTGTCGGGATACCGTTGACCCGAGGAGATACCAGACGGTCCACGTCGGCATCTGACCGAAGAGAGGTTTTCGCTACGAGACGGCACCCACTATCGGGGCGAAGAGAGGTTCTTCCCACGAGACGGCGCCCGCTATCGGGACGACTAAGCCCGTCTCGCTGGTCCCGAGGTAACCGCCGTCGACCTTCCGGCGGAGGCAGAGAAATACGAGGATTGTCACCAGCACGATCCAGACTGTCGGGCGGAACTGTGCCTATCAACCCTGTCGTTTGAGCACGGGCTCTATTCTTCGGGCCGCCGCTCCTGTCGTCCAGTGGGCGTTTCGACGAGTTCGTCTCGGCATCACTCGGAGCCAGCGTCGAACGGGCAGCGACGGACGGGCAGCGACGCCTCAGTCGTCGTCCTGTGCGCCGCCGATGACGTCGCCCGAACCGGGCACCTCGACGCCGTCCTCGTCCCGGAGGAACAGCGGGCGTTCGGTCCCGAACGAGAGCCCCATCGAGGCGACGGCGATCAGGGCGATAACCGAGAACGGTCCGCCGGTGATAATCGCGGCCGCCTGCAGCGCGTCGACGCCGCCGGTGACCATCAGTAGCGACGCGAGCGCGCCGATGAGGAATCCCCAGATGACCCGGTTGACGGTCGAGGGCCGTTCGACACCGCCGGTGGTGAGCATCCCGAGTGCCAGCGTCGAGGAATCGGCCGACGTGACGAGGAAGGTCGTCACGAGCACGAGGAACAGCACCGTCAGCAGTCCGCCGAGCGGCAGCGCTTCGAACAGCGGGTAGCCGGACCCGGCCTCGCCCAGTTCGCTGATGACGGTGAGGATGTCGGCCTGGCCGGTCTCCTGCATGAAGATCGCCGTCCCGCCCATCGTGGCGAACCACGGGATGGTCACGCCAGTGGACGCGACCACGCCCGTGACCGCGACCTGTCTGACCGTGCGGCCGCGCGAGATGCGGGCGATGAACAGCCCGACGAACGGCGTCCAGGAGAACCACCACGCCCAGTAGAAGACCGTCCAACCGCCGACCCATCCGGCGACGCCGCCCCCCGTTGCCTCCCCGGCACCGGTGTAGAAGCTCATCGTGATGAACTGGTTGAGGTAGGCGCCGAGCGCTTCGGTCCCGATCGACATGATGTACGTCGTGGGGCCGAGGAGGAACGTCGCGACGGTCATCACGGCGAACAGCGCCATGTTGAAGTACGAGAGCCGACGGATCCCCTTTCGCACGCCGAGTGCGACCGAGACGGTGAACGCGACGGTGAGTCCGGTGATCACCAGCACGGTACCGGCGTCGCCGACGCTCGCGCCGGTCATCCACTCGACGCCGACGAGGAACTGGTTCCCCACCAGCCCGAGCGTCGTCGCGACGCCGCCGATCGTCGCGAACACTGCGAGCACGTCCACGAACTTCGCGACCGGTCCGTCCAAGTTCTCGATCCCGACCCAGGGGGCGAGCACCGTCGAGATCCGCAACGGCGCGTCGTGGCGGTAGGCGTAGTACGCGATCGGCAGGGCCATGACCACGTAGGCGGTCCATGCGGAGATGCCCCAGTGGAAGAACGTGTACTGGATCGCACCGACGGCGGCCTCCGGCGTCTGCGACTCCGCACCGACGAACGGCGAGACGGCGTCGTAGTGGAAGATCGCTTCGGCCGGCCCCCAGAACACGATCCCGGCGGCGATCCCCGCCGAATACAGCATCGCGAAGTACGCGAGGAACGTAAACTCGGGTTCCTCGTCGTCGCCCCCGAGTTTGATGTTCCCCCAGGGCCCGAATATCAGGAACGCGACGAACGCGACGAGGGCGAACATCGCGATCAGGTACCACCACCCGAGCGCCGTCCACAGGAAATTGTTCACACTGTCCATGTAGCCGTACGCGGTATCCGGTCTGAGAACGAACCCGAGTACCGCGACGGCCGCGACGACGAACCCGATCCCGAAGACGACGGTGTCGAGTTCGTCGAAGAACTGGCTTGCCGTACTGCGTGTGGCTGAATCATCCATTGTTGGTCACCGTGTCGCGTCGTTGCCCCGAGACTCGAGCGACTGACGGCCAGTCGAGCGGCACATCCACCCGCCATACGACGGCCATTCATGTCACAGGACGACATGACACCTGTTGACAAGCCCCCCCCATCAGTGTTCATCTTAATTACCAGCAATGCTTTTAAGCGCTCGGACGGGAGGAGACTCGCGCTCACAGTAGCGTCACGCGTTGACGTGTCTGACCTCGTATCCGTGATCGCGTATCGATCGGATGATCGCTCGAGACTGCCCCGCACCGCTGGTCTCGATCTGAAAGAGCAGATGGGCCTCACCGACGTCGAGTTCCGGCGCCGATCGATCGTGACGGACGGTCTGGATGTTGGCGTTGTGGCTGGCGATGAGCCCCGAAATCTCCTCCATCTTTCCCGGCTGGTCGTCGATCCGAACGCGCAAGCGCAACAGTTGCTCCCGATCGCTCAACGCGTGGACGAGCACCGTCTGGAGCATCGTCATATCGAGGTTGCCGCCACACAGAAGCGGCATCACCGTCTCGCCCGCGACGTCCAGTTCCTCGCTGATGACGGCCGCGACCGAGGCCGCACCCGCCCCTTCGACGACCTGTTTCGCCCGCTCGAGCAGCAACAGGATCGCACGGGCGATCTCGCCGTCGGTCACCGTCACCACCTCGTCGACGTGCTCCTCGATGTGCGAGAGCGTCAACCGGGAGATCCCGCCCGTGGCGATGCCGTCGGCGATCGTCGTCACCGACTCGAGGGAGACCGGATCGCCCTTCTGCAGGCTCTCTGGAACGGTCGCCGCCCCCGCGGCCTGGACGCCGACGACGCGCGTCTCCGGCGACAGTTCGGCGAAGGCAGTCGCGATGCCGGAGATGAGCCCGCCACCGCCGATCGGGACGACGATCGTGTCCACCTCGGGCAGGTCCTCGTACATCTCGAGGCCGAGCGTTCCCTGGCCGGCGACGATCGCAGGGTCGTCGTAGGCGTGGACGAACGTCGTCGCGTCGTCGTCGACGAGTCCGCGCGCGTGGCGCATCGCGTCCCGGAAGTCGGTCCCGACGAGTTCGACGTCGGCGCCGTAGCTTCGAGTCGCGTCGACTTTCGCCTGAGGTGCCCCTTTCGGCATGACGATCGTCGAGTCGACGCCGAGTTTCGTCGCCGCGAGGGCGACGCCCTGCGCGTGGTTGCCGGCGCTGGCCGCGACGACCCGCTCGGTCCCGCCGTCGGCCGCGCACTGCGCGATCTTGTTGTACGCGCCGCGGGTCTTGAACGAGCCGGTCCACTGCAGGTGTTCCATCTTGAGGTGGACCTCGCCCCCCGTTAGCTCGTCGAGGGACGTGCTTCGCTCGACCGGCGTGTGCTTGACGACCGACTCGTCGTCGAGTCGATCGCGAGCGGCCTCGATATCGGCGAATTCGACGGTCCTTGACTCCCGGCTCATTGGCTCACCGGAGCATTCGTTCGCGGTCGGGATCGAACAGCGGTCCGTCCCGTACCGTCGCGGCGTGGCGCTCGTTCTCGTAGCGAATCTCGACCGCACGGCCCGCCTCGGCGACGTCGGCTGGCAGGTAGGCGTAGGCGATACCCGCGTCGATCGTGTAGCCGTAGTCCGCGCGAGCGACGTATCCGAGCACCTCGTCGCCGTCGGTGTCCGGATCGAGCACCGGGTGGCCCGCGTCGACGAGTGACCCGGGTTCGTCGAGCGTGATCGGAGCGATCTTTCGGTCGATGCCCTCGTCACGCGCCGCGACCAGCGCGTCCTTGCCGACGAAATCGGTTTCGAGGTCGACCGCGAATCCGATGCCCGCCTCGTACGGATTGTACTCGGGAGTGACGTCGGTGCCCCACAGCCGGAACCCCTTCTCCATGCTCGTCGAATCGAGGGCCGCCCAGCCCATCGGGACGATGCCGTACTCGTCCCCGGCGTCTTCGATCGTCTCCCACAGCCGCGCGCCGTACTCCATCGGCGCGTAGAGTTCCCAGCCCAGTTCGCCGGCGTAGGAGAGCCGGAGCATCGTGACGGGAAGGCTCTCGAGGTGGGTCTCCCGTGCGGTGTAGAACGGGAACGCGTCGTTCGAGAGATCGGCCTCGACGAGCGGCGACAGGACGTTGCGGGCGTCGGGGCCGAAGACGCCGACGCCGCAGAGACTCGAGTCGCGGGTCGTCACTGACACGGAGCCGTCGTCGGGCGCGTGCTCGCGGACCCACCGGGAGTGCAGGGTCGCGGAGTTGCCGCCGCCCGTGAACAGCACGTACCGATCGGCCGCGAGTCGGGCGGCCGTCACGTCCGCGAGGACGCCGCCGTCCTCGTTGCACATCGCGGCGTAGCGAATCCGGCCCGGTGAGACGTCGACGTCGTTCGTCAGGAGGCTCTGGAGGAACTCGCAGGCCCCCTCGCCCGTCACCTCGATCCCGGTGTAGGTGGTCATGTCGACCATCGCGACGCGGTCGCGGACGGCCTGGTGCTCGACGCCCTGGGCCTTCGACCAGCCCCGATCGAGCCAATCCGGCCTGTCTGGAACGTCGTACTCCTCGAGCAGGGATTCGTTGGTCTCGTACCACTGCGGCGTCTCCCAGCCGCCGGCGTCGTAGAACTCCGCACCGAGTTCGGCCTGGCGCTCGTAGAACGGGCTTCGGCGGAGCGACCGCTGCACTTCGGGCTGTTCGCGCGGATGGATCAGCTGATACACTTCTTGGTACTGCTGTGCGCCGCGACCCCGGGTATACTCGCGCGACCCGGCGTGGGGCTGGAACCGGGAGAGGTGGGCCGGCGTGGCGTCGACGCGCTCGCCGTCGAGTCGCGGAACGCCGTCTTCCATCCAGTAAGCGACGATACTCCCGGCACCGCCCGACTGGGTGACCCAGATGGCTAGCGCCCACCAGAGGCCGTCGATCGATTCCGTCGGTCCCAGGATCGGCATCCCGTCGGGAGTAAAGCAGAACATGCCGTTGATCGCGGACTCGAACTCGGCGTCCCGAAGTTCGGGAACGAGTTCGCAGGCCGCGTCGTAGGCCGTCTGGTCGTGATCCGGGTGGGTATTCTCGTAGAAGTGCTCCGCGGTAAACTCCCGCAGCGACGGGTACTCCAGACCCAGGTCCTCGAGTTTCTCCGGGCCGTAGATGTCCTCGGGGTCGACCAGCAGCGGTTCGTGGTTGTACGAGCCGACGCCGTAGGATTCGCCGTGCTGGCGGAAGTACAGCGATCGGTCCTGGTGGCGCAACAGCGGCTGTTCGATCTCGCGGTTCGCGCCCCGAAGCGCCTCGAGACCGTCGGAGACGAGATACTGGTGCGCGCAGGGAACGAGCGGGATATCGACGTCGACCATGTCGCCGAACAGCGGGCCCCAGATGTTCGTCGCGATGAGAACCTCGTCCGCCGCGATACGTCCGCGATCGGTGACGACCGCCTCGACCCCGCCGTCGCTCGTCTCGAGGTCGGTCACGGTCGTCTCGCCGTAGAACTCGGCACCCGCCGAGCGAGCCTGCTCGGCCATCGTCGCCGAGGCGTCGACGGCGTGGGCCTTGCCGTCCGTCGGGACGTAGTAACCGCCGTGGATGACTCCCTCGTCGATCTGTGGGACGCGCTCGGCCACCTCGCCGGGGGAGAGGAGTTCGCCGTCCTCGATACCGTGGGCCTGACCCCGCTCGCGCTTTCGTTTCAGGTAGTTCCAGCGGTCCTCGGTGTACGCGACCTCGATGCCGCCACACGTCCGGAAGCTCTCGAGGTCCTCGTACAACTCGCGCGTGTACGATGCCATCCGGGTCATCAGCCTGTTTCCGGCCGTCTGGAACACCAGCCCGGGTGCGTGCGAGGTGGAACCGCCGGTCTCGAACAGGGGCCCCTGGTCGACGACGACGACGTCCTCGCGACCGAGACGAGCCAGGTGGTAGGCGGCGCTACAGCCGACGCAACCGGCGCCGACGATGACGGTCCCCGCGGTGTCGGGAAGTGTGGTCCCTGTACTCATATGACATAGCTACTGCCAGACGACCGGGCATAGCTATCCGGGTGAATAACCTGTGGCGTATAACAACGGTCGGGACTGAGCGCGGGACGACGGGAGACGACGACGGAACTGACATCCCTCGATCGACCGGAAAGGCGACGCGCCGCGAATAGGTCGACCGCTCGCTGGCGCGCTACTCCCCCGGCGGACGCTCGACGGGTTACTCCTCCTCGTCGAACCGATCGAGTCGGAACATGTCGATCGGGTGGTCGGTGTCGCCGTCGACGGCGAAATCGGCGAGAATCTCGCCGATGACGCTGGCGAACTTGAAGCCGTGACCCGAGAAACCCGCGCCGACGGCCACCTGCGGGTGGTCGGGGAGCGTATCGAGGATGAAGTGCTCGTCGGGAGAGTTCGTGAACATGCAGGTCGCCAGCCGCATCGTCGGACCGTTCGCCTCGGGGAAGTAGTTCGCCGTGACCTCGCGGAGTAGCCGTTCGTCTTCGGGTTCGGGCTCGGTGGCGTAGTCGTCGGGATCGACCTGCTCGTCGCGGTGGTGGTACTTGCCGATCTTGAACCCGGGCACGTCGTAGATCGGGAGTCCGTAGAACCGTCCCTCGGGCACCTTCAGGTTCCAGACGGGGAAGTTCTCGGGTTCGAACGCCGACGGCCGCTCGGGCTGGAACCAGCCCAGCACCTGTCGTTCGGGGACCGCGAGCCCCTCAAGCGCGTCGGTGAACTTGTAGTTCCACGCGCCGGCGGCGAGCACCAGGTTCTCGGCCTCGTACGTGCCGCGATCGGTCTCGACGCGGACGCCGTCGTCCGAGGTCGGCTCCCAGTCGCGTACCCGTTCGCGGGCGCGTACCTCGGCACCGGCAGCCTGTGCCGCCTCGACGTGGCCGATGATCGACTGTTCGGGGACGACGAACCCGCCGTCGGGCTGGTACAGCGCCCGGTGTCTGTCCGGGAGTCGGTAGCCGGGGAACCGCTCGCTGACCTCCTCGCTCGTGAGGACCTCGTGAGGGATGTCGTACTCCCGGCACGAGCGCAGCGAGCCCTCGAAGACGACGTTGTCCTCGGGACCAGCGTCGATCGAGCCGGTTCGGTGGATCACCGGTCGGCCGGTCTCGTCCGCGAGGTCGTCCCAGAGTTCGTACGCCCGCTCGATGAGGGGGATGTACGACGGGTGCTCGTAGTAGGCCCGTCGGATGATCCGCGTGATTCCGTGCGACGATCCCATCGTGTGGGGAACGTCGTATCGCTCGAGTCCCAGCACGTCGTATCCGCGCCCGGCGAGGTGAAACGTCGTCGCGCTGCCCATCCCGCCGACGCCGATGACGATGACGTCGTACCGCTCTGCTGTCGTCGGCATACTGCAGTCCATTTCGACGAACACGGTCAATAGCGTTCGGCTGTCTCACGTCACACCTTTTTGACGTCGGCCGTCGAGCGCGGAGCGGTCTCGAGCGGCGCTTTCGGACCGACTCCGCCCGCCGTGGTGGCACGACCGTCCGCCACCACTTATACGTCCGAACCATCTGCGATCAACCCTTATTGAACGGTACGCCATGGCATGGCACAGAGCATGACCAGATGGAACAACGGTCTCGACGAGGTAGAGCGAGTGAGCCCCGACATCACCGACGAGACGAACGCCCTCCCGGCGCGGTACTTTACCGATCCGGACGTCCACGAGATGGAGAAAGACGCGGTGTTCGGCCAGTACTGGGTGTACGCCGGCCACGCGAACTGCATCCCGGACTCCGGGGATTACTTCACTCGGACGATCGGCGATCGGGAGATCATCGTCCTCCGGAACCACGACGGCGAGGTTCAGGCGTTCTACAACGTCTGCGCACACCGGGGGTCCGCGATCGTCGAGGAAACGCCGATGACCGATCCGGGCAACGCGCGACGGATCCAGTGTCCGTACCACCTCTGGACGTACGACCTGGACGGCGACCTCGCGAGCACGCCCCGGAGTTTCGAGGAGGCACCGTTGAATCCGGACCTCGAAGACGAGGACGTCCCCGAGCTGGACGCCGAAGAGAACTCCCTCATGGAGGTCCACAGCGATCGCATCGGGCCGTTCGTCTTCGTCAACTTCGCCGACGATCCGATGCCCCTCGCGGAACAGGCCGGACGGCTCGAGACCGAGCTCGAGTCGCTCCCGCTCGAGGAGTACCAGCTCGCCCGGCGAATCGTCTCGGAAGTCGAGTGCAACTGGAAGGTCTTCGGCGGCAACTACTCGGAGTGCGATCACTGCCAGGCCAACCACCAGGACTGGGTCGAAAACCTCGAACTGCTCGAGTCCGAACTCGAGGTCGACGATTATCACTGGGTCCTCCACTACAAGCACAAGGAAGACGTCGACGACGAGATGCGCATCCACGACGAGCACGAAGCCCAGTTCCACTACTTCTGGCCGAACTTCGCGGTCAACATGTACGGGACCGCCGACGGGTACGGCACCTACATCATCGATCCGATCGACGAGGGGCGGTTCCAGCTCGTCGCGGACTACTACTTCAGAGAGTCCGAACTCACCGAGGAGGAAGAGCAGTTCGTTCGGACGAGCAGACAGCTCCAGGAGGAGGACTTCGAACTGGTCGAGCGCCAGCAGCGGGGGCTACAATCCGGCGCGATCGCCCAGGCCCAGCTCGGCCCGAACGAACACACGGTGCACAGACTCCACCTACTCGCACAGGAGGCCTACGAAACGTACGATGCGTAACCGCCCGACGCGCCACGATCACGACACATGAGTCCCCAACAGCAGGCCCCGTTCGCCGCCACGTGTCCGGACTGTGAGGTCACCAGCGACGCCACGGAGGCAAACGAGATCGTCGATTTCTACCGCCGTCACCACCGCCACACGGGACACGACGTCGTGGTCGCCCGCGCCGACATCGCGTTCGATGTGCCGGCGACCGACGACGTGCTGGCGATCGTCGACGCCCTCGACGCACGGTACGAAGACGGCGTTCCCGTCGGGATCGTCGTCGCGGCGGCAAGCGAGCAAGGGGTCACCGTCGGCGAGACGCTCGACGCGATCCGCGAGGTGCGACTGACCGGCGCGCTCGCCGAACCTCGTGACGATCACCTCACCGCCGTGTGAGCGGTGGTTGCGACCGGCGCCGTTCGAAATTCCGCCCCGTCGACCACGCCGGCACCCGTCGTTGCTAGTCCTCCAGCAGCGTCATTTCGACGAGTTTGCCCGTGCCGCGACGGATGCGACCGCCGACGGCCGTCGGCGAGATATCGAGCTGGTCGGCGAGTTCCTCGAGCGAGGTTTCGCGAGGCTCCTCGAAGTACCCGTCCTCGTAGGCACTCACCAGCGCGGCCTGTTGTTCGTCGGTCAGTTTCGGCGTCAGTCCGTTCGACCACTCGTTCTGGCGGAACATTCGGTGCAGTTCGAAGGAGATGTCCGTCTCCTCGCAGAACTCCCACAGCGTGGCGATCGCGTCCCGATCGGGGAGGTGGAGACGAACGGTCCAGCCGCGATCGTTGCTCTCCGCTTTCAGCATCAATCCCCCGAGTTCGGTCGTCGTCGGCGAGATGAGTTTCGTCTCGTCGGTGTGTTGTAACCGGTAGATGCGCGTCGAACCGAGATCGTCGACGAGCGTCCAGTTCGCGACCGTGTGATCCCGGTCGAGCGCATCGTCGAACGTCTCGTCCGTCCCTTCGACGAGGAAAAAGAACAGGCCCGTCTCCGGATCCGTCGTCGAGTGTGGGATGACCTCGATGGACGCGTCCGGACGCTCGCGAATCGTCGGCGTCAGCGCGAGATCCGGATGCGCGATGTCAACGATCGCGATCAGGCTCATCGGCTCTCACCCCCCGGTCGGGCCATCGTTCGGAGACAGAGCACCTGGTGGTGTCTACGGAGCGGTATCGAATACGACCGTGCTCGTGTCCCATCTTGCGAAGAAGTAGCACACACCATCCCTTAATCATTTCCTCCGGCACACGACGTAATGATAACCGGTACCAGTTACGGACGCGGCAGTCCTCGGTGACGCTGTCGCGCCACCGCAGTTCCGTCGGATACGGCACGGGGAACCCGTCGAGACGATCGCGGACGACGAAAGCCCACCCGTTTTGAGGACGGGCGGCGTAGCCCGAGCCATGAGACGGACCGCCGTCGTCGCGACCGATCGGGACGACTCGATCCGGGACCGGCCCGAAATCGACGCGTTGTTGACCGACGTCGATCGACGACCGTAACGAGCGAGATGTACGTCCGCACCGCAACCCTCGACGACGTCCTCGAGATCCGGCGCATCCTCGACGCGGCGATGCTCGAACCCGGCGACGTCGAGTCCCGAACCGCAGCGGGAGACGTTCTCGTCGCCGGCGATCGACGCGGCGGCACGGACGGGAACGACCGCGACGACGCCGAACGGATCCTGGGCACGCTCGTCCTCGAACCCCTCGATCGGGGCAGCCACGTCGCCGCGATCGGCGTTCGCCGTCGCCACCGGGGTCGCGGGATCGGTCGCGCGCTGATCGAGCGCGCGCTCGAACGCGAGGGCCGACTGACGGCGCGGTTCGACGACGGCGTCCGACCGTTCTACGAGACGCTCGGGTTCGCGATCGAACCGATCGACGACGAGCGCCACCGGGGAGTCGCGGAGACGAGCGAACGGGTGTAGTACGCTCTCGTTACCGGTCCGATCGCCAGCGGCTTTTATCAGAGAGAACGTAGTACGTCGGGTCGCATGGCGCTACAACGGATGCTCAGCGGCGACCCCTCGCGGAGTTCGAAACTCTACCTCGCGATCGGCGTCATCTCGCTCGTGAAGGCGATCGCGGTCCGGAACGACTCGGAGCGGTTCCGACGGGAACTGGTCGACGCCGGCCTGTTCCTCGGGGTCGGACTCCTCTTGCGACAGTACAGCCAGATCAAGGCGGAAAAACAGGCCGAACTGGAGGCACAGCTACCCGACTGGGTCACCGGCGGCACGAGTGGACAGTCGACCGGACTGCGCTCCCGTGCGAAACAACGTCTCGGTAGCGAGTCCGAACCGGCCCCGGAGCCATCGCTCACGGATCGCGCCAGGAACGTCATCGCGGGGCGATAACGGGACCCTGTCGCGGGCCGGGAACGCGGCTTTTCGACGGTCACGCGTTCGACGAGCCACGCCCGGCGTTACGACGGCACCGGTTCGAGGTCGGCGGTGAAGTGTCTGAGTTCGGGAATCGCCGGCTCGGTCGCGAGCTGGAGCCCGCCGACCTCCGATCGCGCCTCGAGGACCGTCTCGACCGTCTCGACGACGTGGTCGAAGTGCTCCCGGTGATAGGTCCGTCGCGGCACCGCGAGTCTGACCAGTTCGGGACGATCGGTCTCCGGGAACGCGAAGCTCCCCAGTTCGACGCCGCGGATGCCGCCCTCGCGGTAGAGTTCGCAGACGAGCGCCTGGCCGGGGAACACGTCGGACGAGAGGTGCGAGAGGACGGCCCCGGCGTCGAGATACACCGCGTGGCCGCCGGTGGCGACCGGGACGCCGGTCTCCCCGAGCAGCGACCCGAACTCGCGAACCTGTTCGACCCGATCGGCCACGTAGGCCTCCTCGACGGCCTCGCGCAGTCCGACGGCCATCGCCGCGACGTCGCGACCGGCCATCCCGCCGTAGGTCAGGAACCCCTCGTAGAGGATCGCCCGCTGTTTGCATCGTTCGAAGAGGTCGGGGTCGTCGGTCGCGACGAACCCGCCGGCGTTTACCAGCCCGTCTTTCTTGCCGCTCATCACGACGGCGTCGGCGTACGAGAGCTGTTCGCGTGCGATCTCGGCCACCGAAGCGTTCGCGAACTCGTCTTCGCGCTGCTTGACGAAGTAGGCGTTCTCCGCGAACCGGCAGGCGTCGACGACGAACGTCGCGTCGATCTCGTCCGCGAACGCCCGCACGCGACGGGTGTTCTCGACGCTGACCGGCTGGCCCGCCGCCGAGTTGTTCGTGATCGTCTGGATGACCAGCGGGACCCGTTCCGCACCGACTTCGTCGACGACCTCCCGGGCCCGATCGAGCGAGAGGTTCCCCCCGAAGGGGGCGTCGCTCTCGAAGTCGTAGGCCTCGTCGACCGGGCAATCGATCGGGTCGGCGTCCTGGTTCGCGACGTGGGCCCGCGTGGTGTCGAAGTGGGTGTTGTTCAGGGCGACGTCCCCGGTCGAGAGCAGCGTGCCGTAGAGGACGTTCTCCGCGCCCCGACCCTGGTGGGCCGGGATCACGTGCTCGAAGCCCATCACGTCCGCGACGGCCGACTCGAGCCGATCGAAGCTCCGCGAGCCGGCGTACGCCTCGTCCGCCCGGACGAGCGCGGCCCACTGCTCGTCGCTCATCGCGCCGGTGCCGCTGTCGGTCAACAGATCGATGTACACGTCCTCGGCGGGAACGTTGAAAACGTTGTAGCCGGCCTCCGCGAGCGTTCGTTCACGTTGCTCCCGCGACGGGAGCCTGATCCGTTCGACCATCTTCGTCCGGTACGCGACCATACGACCAGTCGAACGGCCACGCAGTTCAATTCGAGTGACCGGCGGTGTCGATCGGTGTAGCGAACCTGGCCGTCAACGTACCGATTCGCGACCGGAACGGCGAATCGGCGCACTCGATCCCAGACGTGGAACTCGGTGGCCAACGGCGGTCCGACACCTACTATTATTACAGTCGATTCGTTAGGAACCACTGGTACGAAATTATGGGAGGATACGACCAGACACTGAAGCCGTTTCTGTGGCGTGCCGAGCGCCTCCACCCCGAGCAGGAGGTCGTCTCGCGCACCCACGAGGGGATCGTCCGCAACACCTACAGCGAGTACGGCGATCGAACGCGACAGCTCGCGAACGCCCTCGAGGAGGCGGGCGTGGGGGACGGCGACCGGGTCGGGACGTTCTGCTGGAACCACCACCGGCACGCCGAAGTCTACTTCGCGGCCCCGAACATCGGCGGCCAGCTACACACGATCAACCCGCTGCTCCCGCCGGAACACGTCCAGTACATCGTCCAGAACGCCGAGGACAAGGTGCTGTTCGTCGACCAGTCGCTGCTCGAGCCGTTCGAGGCGGCCTACGACGAGGAGGCCTTCGAGAGCGTCGAACAGTTCGTCGTCATGGGCTCGGACGTCCCCGAGACCAGTCTCGAACCGGTCACCGACTACGAGTCGTTCGTCGGCGATCAGGACGACGAGTACGACTGGCCCGAACTCGACGAGGAGAACCCCGCCGGGATGTGTTACACCTCGGGGACCACGGGCAAGCCGAAGGGGGTCGAGTACACCCAGCAGATGCTCTGGGCGCACACGATGGCAACTCTGACCCCGCAGGGCCTCGGCATCGAGGAGGACGACGTCGTCATGCCCGTCGTCCCGATGTTCCACGTCAACGCGTGGGGGCTGCCGTTCTCCACCACGGCCGCCGGCGCGAAACACGTCTACCCCGGGCCGTCGCCCGATCCCGCCGACCTGGTCCAGTTGATCGAGGAGGAAGGCGTCACGATGACCGCCGGCGTCCCGACCGTCTGGCTCGGCGTCCTCGAGTACATAGCGGAGAACGACGCCGACCTCTCGAGCCTCGATCGCATCGTCATCGGCGGCTCCGCCGCCCCGGAGAGCCTCATCCGGCAGTACGACGACATGGGCGTCGAGGTCGTCCACGCCTGGGGGATGACCGAGATGTCCCCGATCGGGTCGGTCGCCCACCTCAAGGCCGACCTCGAGGACATCCCGAAGGAAGAACAGTACGCGAAGCAGGCCAAGCAAGGCCTGATCGTCCCCGGCCTCGAGTTCAAGGTCGTCGACGACGACGGCAACGAGATCCCCTGGAACGGCGAGGACTTCGGCGAACTCCTCGTTCGCGGTCCGTGGGTGACCGACTCCTACTTCAAGCGCCCCGAGGCCAACGAGGAGGACTTCGAGGGGTCGTGGCTCAAGACCGGCGACATCGTCACCGTCGACGAGGACGGCTACATCAAGATCGTCGATCGCGCGAAAGACGTGATCAAGAGCGGCGGCGAGTGGATCTCCTCGCAGGAACTCGAGAACGCCATCATGGCCCACGAGGACGTCAGCGAGGCGACCGTCGTCGGCGCGCCACACGAGAAGTGGCAGGAACGACCGGTCGCGTTCGTCGTCCCGACGGACGACGACGCGATCGACGAGGACGCGTTCCTCGAGGAGATCAACGCGTTCCTCGCGGAGGACTACCCGGACTGGTGGACCCCTGACGCCGTCGTTCACATCGACGAGGTGCCGAAGACCGCCACGGGCAAGTTCGACAAGAAGACGCTGCGCGAGCAACACGAGATCGAGTCGCTGCTCGAGGACTGATCAGAACCGAACGCCGAGTAAGTCGGGTCTACGGCGCGTCTCGCACACGAAGTCTTCTCCCGCTTTCCGGCGATCTCCGCCTTTAGGGCGATCGGATCGCTCGATTCGTTGCCTCTTTCGTCGTATTCGGCACGAATCGAGCAACGACCGATACGACATTCCCTGGAACGATTGACTTTTCACCGTCAGATGAAGTGATACGGGTACGAATAGTGAGTCGAGGCGACGAAGAAACGATTCCGGACGAGGAGCGAGAAGCCCTCCTGACTATCGCTCACGGTGCCGTCGTCACGTCCGGAGGCATTTCCGGACAACGAGTATTGACGACGGCCGTCGAGGTCGTCCTCGCGCGAGGCCTCGGTCCGATGGCGTACGGCGTGTACGCGATGGCATGGCGGATCGCACAGATACTCGTCCGGATCGTGACCTTCGGGAGCGTGCCCGTGCTTCAGCGATACGTTCCCGCGTACGAAAGAACGCCGAAGCGCCAGTCGGTCATCGTCGGGTTAGCGTACGCGACGACGGTCGGATTTGGCGTCGTACTGGCGGTCAGTGTCTGGCGATTGGCCCCCCGGATCAACGAACTCACCGTCGACCAGCCGTCGTTCGTGCGGACGATGCGCGGGTTCGGAGTCCTCGTGTTGTTGCTCGGCGTCGTCACGATCGTCTCCGGAAGCTTCCGGGCAGTCGGCTCCGCCCGCGGCGAAGTCGTGTTCAACAAGTTGCTCCGCCCGGGGGTTCGGCTCGTCTGTGCGACCGCGGCACTCGCCCTCGGATACTCGGTAGTCGGAGTCACCGGCGCGATCGTCATCAGCGCGGGCGTACTCGCGGCGTTCGCCGTCCCGATAGCGGCGCATGTGACGGGAATCGTGCCGTCCCTGCGCGAGGCGCGAAGTGAGCTTCGACGATTCTACGATCATGCGGCTCCCGTCGCGATGAGTAGCCTCGGAAAAGTGTTCCAGAACCGCGTCGACGTGCTTCTGGTGGGGCTGTTGCTGACGACGGTTTCGGCCGGCGTGTACAACGCCCTCCTCGTGTTGATAGCGATCGCGTGGATCCCGCTGCAGTCGTTCAACCAGCTGTTACCGCCGGTCGCATCGGGACTGTACGCCGACGATCGGATCGAGGTACTCAACGAGATTTACACGTCCGTCGCGCAGCTGATCGTCACCACGGTCGTCCCCGTTCTCGCCGTACTAACCGTGTACGGGCGGGAACTCCTCGCGCTGTTCGGCCCAACGTACACGCAGGGGTACGTTCCACTGGTCGTGTATCTCGGCGGCGTGTTCGTCGGCAGTGCCGTGGGGGCGACCGGGTGGCTACTGATGATGACCGACCATCAGTACGCTCGAATGCTGCTCGACTGGGTCCTCGCCGCGCTCAACATCGCGTTGACGTACACGTTCATCGTACAGTTCGGCCTCGTCGGTGCCGCCCTCGGCACTTCGTTTGCGATCTCCATTCAGAACGGAATTCAGGTTCTCCTCCTCCGACGGTTCGAGGGCCTGTGGCCGTTCGACCGAACGCTCCTCACGCCGATCGCGGCTGGTGGCGTCACGCTGCTCGTCATGTGGGCGATCCGCGTCAGCGTTTCAAGTAGTCTCGCCCCCGTAATCGGCAGTGTCGCTGGGGTTGTCGCCTACATCGTGTCGCTCCACGTGCTCGGTATCGATCCTCGCGATCGACTCGTCGTTCGCGAACTCGTCGATCGGTATCGGGCCGACCTGACCGATACGCTAAAAACGGCTACTCAATCCACGTAGGCGAATGGATCCGTTTTGGAACCGGGAGCAGCGAAATTACGTCGTGTACCGGTACCGTCGATCGACTCAGAAGTCCATCAGCACGAACACGACGAGGTAGGAGATCACTCCAAAGGCGACGACAGCCCCCATCCAGACGGTGACGATGATCGCCGCCTGTCTGCCGGTCATCTCCTCCCCGTCGAGTATCGCTCCCAGTTCGGTGAGCGAGTCACGAAGGCTCATGAACGGTGATATCCCGCAACGGGTGAAAAATTTGGCGTATTGATATCTCGGCGCCGATCGAACGCGCCGTACGGTAAAAGGAGGGTCTAGAACAGGTCTTGGGTCAACTCGAGCGTCTCTTCGCGATCGTCCCAGTCGACGAAGATGGCGACGCTGGTCGCGCTGGTGATGATGTCCTGGACGTTGATTCGCGCGTCCGACAGCGGGTTGACGATGTCGCTGATGACGCCGGGCTGGTTGGGGAGTTCACCGCCCGTCACGCGAACGACGGCCATCGGTTCGTCGACGGTGACGCTCGAGAGTTCGTCGCGTGCGATGACCTCGCGGTGGAGGATGTTCTCGGCGCGTTCGGCCTCCTCCTCGTCGATGTAGAACGTGACGGTGTCGAGGCCGCTCGCGACGGCGTCGATGTTGACGTCGCTCTCGCTCAACGCCTCCGAGAGGTGATGGAAGACGCCGGGCTGGTTGCGGATCGCCCGGCCGGCGACGGTGAGACAGGCCAGCGGGCGCTCGCGCAGGTCGACGAGGTTCTGGAACTCGCCCTCGATGCTGGTCCCGCCCGACAGCAGATCGCCGTGCTGGTAGTGGACGACGCGGACGTCGAGGTTGCCGTCCTTGTACGACAGGGCGGACGGGGCGACGACCTCGGCGCCGCGGAACGAGAGGTTCCGGAGTTCGTCGACCGAAATCTCGCCGACGTTGCGGGCACCCTCGACGACGTTCGGGTCGCCGGTCATGACGCCCTCGACGTCGGTGACGATGACGACCTCGTCGGCGTCCATGTATTTCCCCATCATGACCGCGGTCGTGTCGCTGCCACCGCGGCCGAGCGTCGTGATCGAGCCGTCCGGGCCTTCCGCGAGGAAGCCGGTGATGACCGGAACCGTCCCGTCGAGCTCCGCGGCCACCTCCTGGGCGCGCTGCTGGGTCTCCTCGACGTTTACCTCGCCGTACTCGTCGGTGACGACCGGCCAGTCGTCGCTGCCGGGTTCCAGGAACGTCGCGTCGATGTCCCGGGCCGACAGCGCCGCCTTGAGCATCCGGACGGAGGTCCGTTCGCCCATGCTGACGATCTGGGCCCGATCGGCCTCGTCGGTTTCGAAGGTAATCTCGTCGAGCAACTCGTCCGTGGTCGATCCCATCGCGCTCGCGACGACGGCGATCTCGTGGCCGTCCTCGACGGCCGCCGCGATCGAATCCGCCGCACGGTTGATTCGATCGCCGCTCCCGAGACTCGTCCCCCCGAATTTGGCTACGACGCGCATACTGACACCTCGCAGGTTCGATTCGGTCGCGTACCGGTGGCGTGGCTCATGTGACAATGCGTAACCAGAGCGAGCAGATAACTGTGTCCCATCGCCCGTATTTTTACCGGGCGTCCAACACGAACCGATCTGCGAACCGCCCTACTGAGCGGCGATCCATCAGCCGTCGTGACTGTTCGGCGATCGTGAACTGCGGGCGGGATTTATGTTTGTGGGTATCATTACCACACACAAATGAACGTACGGGACGCACTCGAGGCCGATGCCGACGCGCTGGCGTCGATCGCGGACTCCCCCACGGACGTCATGCGGAACCTGGTTCACGATCGGACGGTACGCGTCGCCGAGGACGGCCCGCGCGACCCGAACGCCGACGTCGGCGACTCTCAGTACGACGGTTCGGATCCGGAAGATCTCCTCGGGTTCATCAGTTTCGACGCGCGGGAGGATACCGTCCACGTCACCCAGCTAGACGGCACGACCGACGCCTGCAAGCGGCTGCTGGCCGAACCGGTCCGGTTCGCCGAGCAGGAGTCGATGTCCGTCGAGGTGCTGGTCACACCCGGGTCCGAACAGATCGAAACGGCGGCCGAGGAACTCGGGTTCGAGAATCACGGGACCGGTCCCCGATTCAACGGGTCGCAGACGGTCCGGTTCCGCCTCGAACCGTAGAGGGGCCTCGGTCGCCCTGGACGACCGTCGATCCGTCGCGGATCGACGGCAGATATTTTGTATCCGAATCGGACTCGAAATCATCCGAAGCAATTATTGCTGACAACGGTGCCTCCCGCCGTGTATGGCATCGAACCACAACATGCCCGACTACGAGCAGGTTCGCGAGGGGTTCTCGTGGGAGGACATCTACGGGGCGGCGGACTGGGACGCACCGGACCGGATCAACATCGCGCACGAGGTCTGTGATCGTCACGCAGAGAACAAGGAGAAGGTCGCGCTCTACCAGGTGGGCGAGGAGGGCGAGTTGACGACGCTGACGTTCTGGGAACTGGCCGAACGAACCAGCCGGTTCGCGAACGTGCTCGAATCGCTGGGGATCGAGCGGGGCGATCGGGTGTTCTCGTACATGCCGCGAATCCCGGAGCACTACGTCGCGCTGGTGGGGACGCTCAAGCGCGGTGCCGTCTTCGGCGGGATCAACGAGCGGTTCGGTCCCGACGGGATCTCCTACCGCCTGGACGACTGCGACGCGAAGGCGATCGTCACCACCGCCGAGAACCGCGACACCGTCGCCGACGCGCTCGAGGACGCGCCCGCCGTCGAACACGTCATCGTCGTCAGCGACGACGGGACGGGTATCCGGCGCGGGGACGTCAGCTACCACAGCGAGATGGAGACCGCGAGCCGCGAGTACGAACCGGCCGACACCGGCGGCGAGGACGATGCACTGCTGTACTACACCAGCGGGACGACCGGGCTGGCGAAAGGCGTCCTCCACGAGCACCGGTGGGTCACCGGCGTCGCCACGACCCAGAAGTACGCCGTCGACCTGCAGGAGGGCGATTGCTACTGGTCGACGGGCGACCTCGGCTGGCTGACCGGACCGATCAACACGCTCGGCGCCTGGTTCTGGGGAACCGCGCTGTTCACCTACGAGAGCGAGTTCGACCCCGAGGAGTGGGCCGACCTCCTCGATCGGTTCCCGATCACCGTGCTGTTCTCCGTTCCGACGGCCTACCGCATGCTCCGCGAGCACGAGGACGTCCTCGAGGGAGTATCGCTCGATCTACGGCACGCGCTGTCGATCGGCGAACCGCTCTCGGCGGGCGTCGTCGAGTGGGGCGAGGAGACGCTCGGCGTCACGATCCACGACACTTACGGCCAGACCGAGACGGGGAACATGATCATCAACAACTACCCGACGATGGAGGTCCGGCCGGGGTCGATGGGGAAGCCGCTGCCCGGGATCGAGGCCGCCGTCGTCGATCCGGAGACCGGCGAAGTTCTGGAACCCGGCGAGACGGGCGAGATCGCCCAGCGCGGGGACTACCCCTGCTTCTTCGCGGAGTACTGGGAGAAACCCGAGAAGACCGCGTCGTGTTTCGTCGACGGTCCGGACGGGGGTGAGCAGAGCGATGCGGTGGGATCCACGCCAGACGCGGCGTCTGGCGACGAGTGGTACCTCTCGGGTGACCTCGCCCACACGGACGAAGACGGCTACTTCTGGTTCGAGGGTCGCGCCGACGACGTCATCCTCTCCTCTGGGTACCGGATCGGCCCGTTCGAGGTCGAGAGTTCGCTGGGCGAACACGAGGCCGTCGCCGAGGCCGCCGTCGTTCCGAAACCCCACCGGGAACGGGGCAACATCGTGAAAGCCTACATCGTTCCCAGCGAAGGGGCGACGACGTCCGAAGATCTGAAAGAGGAGATCAGGAATCACGTCCGGGACGAACTCTCGGCCCACGAGTACCCCCGCGAGATCGAGTTCCGCGACGAACTCCCGAAGACGGTCACGGGGAAGATCCGCCGAACGGAGCTCCAGGACGAGGCGGAAGAAGAGAGCGAAACCGCCTGACCTCTCTCCGCGAGCCGATCGGTCCGTGCTTCCGGTACAACCGCGAGAACGGAGCGGGACGACACTTCTCGTCCGTTCACGCGTGTACTACTCGCTCTCGGTTTCGAGCGCAGGCCCCTCCTCGAGTCCCAGGTAATCGATCGCGGTCCGGTAGAAGACGTCCCGCGCCGTCTTCCGGGGCAGGTCGCGAGCCAGCAGTCCGGCCCGCTCCTCGCGGTACGGGTACGGGATGTTCGGAAAGTCGGACCCGTACATGATCGACTCGGAGAGTTCGACGAGGGTCTCGTCGGCGATCGTCGACGGGTCGAATCCCACCGTCTCCTCGGCCGACGCCGACATCGCGACCGTCGTGTCGAGGTAGACGTGCTCGTTGTCCCGCGCGAGGTCGAGGAACGCCTCGACCTCGTAGGTGCCCATGTGCGCACAGCAGATCCGAAGCTCCGGGTAGGAACCGACCAGTTCCGCGAACACGTCCGCGCCGACGTACGGACTGTCCTCGAACATCGGCGCGGTGCCGCCGTGATAGGTGATCGGGCGATCGTACGCCGCCGCGACGTCGAGCGCCGGGGCGAGTCGCGAATCCGCGGGCCGGCACTCCTGGACCGGACAGTGGAACTTCAGGCCTCTCGCGCCCTCCTCGAACGCCTCGCGGACGACGCCCGCGACGTCCTCGTCGTCAGGATGGACCGTCGCGAACGGGACCAGAGAGGACGACGCGTCGGCCTGTTCTACGAGCCACTCGTTCAGGTCGCTCGCGATTCCGGCCTCGTGTGCGTACGGAAGGGCGACGTAGGCGGCGACACCCGCCGAACGAAGGACCGCTTCGATCCCGGTCCGACCGGTCGGCGTCGAGAACTCCCAGCCGGCCTCGGCGCGGAGCGAGCGCTGGATCGCATCGGCGAGCCGTCCGGGGAACAGGTGGGTGTGGGAGTCGATCGCGGGACGAAAAGACGTCTCGCGTGCTTCGGAGGGGTCTCGTTGGTCTGGGGGAGACATATCGATCGGACGGGAGTTGCTAACGAGGTCGCGGGCATTAGCTGTACTGCTAGCAGCGACCAGATATACTGCTGGCAGCGACCAGATATACTGCTGGCAGCGGTCCGACCGCCGGCAGCGGACCGATCGACGTACCAGCGACCCGCTAGCTGAACTTCTGAACCGTCACGTCGAGCGTATCGAGGTCGACGATCGGGGCGAAGCCGGCGTCGGGGTCGATGTTGACGCTCTTCTGGAAGTCGGTCTGTGCCTGCCAGCAGCCGGAGTTGATCGCGAGGACGTTGTGGTACTTTCCGAACCCGAGTTTGTGGACGTGGCCCGTGTGGAAGATGTCGGGCACCTCGTCGATGACGAGGTAGTCCCGTTCTTCGGGTGCGAGACGGGTGTGTCCGCCAAATTGCGGTGCGACGTGGCGTTTCTTCAGGAGCTGGTACATCGCCCTGTGGGGCTCGTCGTAGCTCGCCTTCTCCTCGGGGAGTTCCGCGATGACCTCGTCGAGGCTGACGCCGTGGTACATGAGCACGGAGACGCCCTCGATCGTCACCGTCGACGGGTTGCTCACGATGCGCGGATCGTGGGCCGACATGATCTCCCGGAGTTCCTCGTCGAATCCGGGCTGAGGTTCGGCGAGTCGCACCGCGTCGTGGTTGCCGGGAATCATAACGATCTCGATGTCACCGGGTACCTGTTTCAGCCGCTCGTTGAACGTCTCGTACTGCTCGTAGATGTCGACGATGTCGAGTTCCTCGTCCTGGTCGGGGTAGACCCCGACGCCTTCGACCATGTCACCCGCGAGCAACAGGTACTCCACGCGTTCTCCCGCCTCGGTGTGGAGCCAGTCGGCGAAGCGGTTCCACGCGCCCGCCATGAACTCCTGACTGCCGACGTGGACGTCGCTGATGAGCGCCGCCTGTACGTGGCGATCGGCCGTCGAGGGTTCGTGGGTCCGAGGGATGTCCGGGAACTGCATCGAATCGACGAAGGCAATGCCGGAATCGTCCGCCAGCGTCCCCTCCATCGCGAGCACCTCGTCACAGAGCAGTTCGTCCACGAGGTCGACGTACTCCCGGTCTTTCATTACGAGCCACGGGAACGACCCCGTCGCGTCCTCGAGTTCGATCAGCCAGTGGCCGCTGGCCGTCGATCGGATGTCGTTTACCAGTCCGACCATCGCGACCTCTTCGCCGCCCGGCATCGACTCGATAGCCGTCGCCGGGCGGTGATTGACCCGACTCCGCAGTTTCGAGCCGAGTCGATCGAGACGATCCCGGAAGACCGAGACGAAGTCGCTGTACTCGCCGGTCCCGGTACTCCCCCCGGTCATGTCGTTGCTGATCTCGAGCGATCGGAGGTCGGGATCGACCGATCGGTCGGCCGTCGGGGGAGACCCCCCTGTTTCAACTGGAGCCGACCGGCCCCCGTGCTTCGAATGTGGCGAGGGATCTCCAGTTGAAACGGAGGGGTCGTCCGGCGGGTCACTCGCGACGGATCGGCCCGCGGTGTCGGACGCCTCGACGGATCGATCGGAGGAGGACTCGGATGGCACCTCTGCTTCGAGGGCCGATTCGACGTGGTCGGTCGTGACGACGAGGGCCTCCTCGGAAAGCGACTCGATGACGCGCTCGAGGACGGCCTGCGAATCGTCCGCGGACGCGATCCGCGTCACCGCCTCGCGTTCGGCGTTGTATCCGTGACTGGTGAGTTCGCTGACGATCCGGGCAGGGCCCTCGAGTGGCACACCCCTCGCATTCGTGACCGCGGGGAAAAACGTAGCGAATCCCCGATCGAGTGGAGTAGCGATTATCCTTCGAGGAGGGATCCGAATTCCAATTCGAGCGTGAATCCGGAATCCGACGATCGGTCGAGACGCCGGAATCCGACGATCGGTCGAGACGCTTCGAGACCCCGAACATCGCGCGCACGGTCGCGATCGATCCACAGCGACGGCCGACGACCGACGACCCGGCCGAACAGAAAGTTGATTGCTGGCCCCTGCAAAACGGGGAACGATGAGCGGTCCCGATTTCGGAGACTCCGCCGACGACGGCCACGGTGACGACGATCGAGACGCCAACGCGGACGCGACAAGCACCGGCGAGTCGTCCGACGAGAACGCGGTCTCCATCGAGGACGACGGCGTGATCCGCTGGTTTCTGAAAACCGACGACGGAACCGTCGTCTTCGCCCGCGACGTGGCGAGCAGCGTCGCGATCGTCGCGATCGTCGGCCTCCTGCTGTTCGGTCTCAGCGGGATCTGGCCACCACTCGTCGCCGTCGAGAGCGGGAGCATGGAACCGAACATGGAACGCGGCGACCTCATCTTCGTCGTCGACGACGATCGGTTCGTCGGCGACGATCCCGCCGACGGAACCGGCGTCGTCACGCTCGAGAACGGACAGGAGAGTAACCACGAGAAGTTCGGCAACCCCGGCGACGTCATCGTCTTCAAGCCCGACGGGAGCGATCGCCGGACGCCGATTATCCACCGCGCTCATTTCTGGGTCGAAGACGGAGAGAACTGGGTCGCGACCCAGGCCGACCCAGCGTACCTCAACGGGAACGACTGCGACGACATCAGTACCTGCCCGGCCCCGCACGACGGATTCGTCACGAAAGGCGACGCGAACTACAACTACGACCAGATCGGGATGAATCCGAAATCCAACATCGTCAGGCCCGACTGGGTCTCCGGGAAGGCGATGGTCCGGATCCCGTGGCTCGGCCACGTTCGACTGACCTTCGACACGATTTTCGGCGGGACTGCCACCACGTCACCGACGGTCGTCGGCGCCAGTCCGGACGGACAGGGATCCGCCGCGATAGGTGCACACGCCGTCGGAACGGCGGGCGTCGCAGCAGCCGGTGTTACCGCTGCCGTCGCCGTCACCCGACGACGGTTCTGACGGCGATCCTCGACGATACCGAACACACCCGTTTCTGGTGACTGATCGACATCCGGGTAGCAAAGCCGTTTCTGGCGGAAACACGACATTCGAGTAGCGAGCCGAAACGCGGGTAGCGAGCCGAAACCTGGGTGGCGAACCGAAACGCGGTAGGGAACCGATCTCGATCAGTTCTCGAACCGGGCCTGGACGAACGGCTGGACGTCGTCGATGTCGCTCAGCCGGGAGTCGGACAGCAGGACGGCCTCCGTCTCGTCGAGTGGAACCGAGAGACTGATCTCCTTGGTTCGACCGTACCGGCCCTTCGAGACGACGACCGCGTTCACGATCCCCAGCATGTCGAGTTCGCTGATGAGGTCCGTCACCCGCCGCTGGGTCAGTACGTCGGCGTCGATCTCCTCGCACAGGCGCTTGTAGATGTTGAACACCTCGCCCGTGTTGATGCTGTGGACGCCGTTCTTCTCGAGGAGGATGATCGCGAAGAGGACGAGTTTGCTCTGTGTCGGGAGCGTGCGGACGACCTCGACGACACGATCGAGTTCGATCTTGTCCTGCGCCTGACGGACGTGTTCTTCGACGATAGTCTCCGTCTGTGCACGCTCGGCGAGTTCGCCCGCGGTCCGGAGCAGATCGAGGGCGCGGCGAGCGTCCCCGTGTTCCTGCGCAGCGAAGGCAGCACACAGTGGAATCACGTCGTCCGAGAGTGCGCCCTGCTTGAACGCGACGTCCGATCGGTGCTGGAGAATGTCCCGGAGCTGGTTCGCGTCGTACGGCGGGAAGACGATCTCCTCCTCGCCGAGCGAGGATTTGACGCGGGGGTCGAGGAAATCCGTGAACTTCAGGTCGTTGCTGATCCCGATGATCGAAACCCGGGAGTTCTCGAGTTCGGAGTTCATCCGCGAGAGGTTATAGAGCGTATCGTCGCCGCTCTTCTCGACGAGTTTGTCGATCTCGTCGAGCATGATCACGACTACTCGCTCGTCGTAATCGACGGCGTCGAAGAAGACGCTGTAGACCCGATCGGTCGGCCAGCCGGTCATCGGGACCTCCTCGAACGAGTCCCGATCGGCTTCGAGTTCGTCGATCCGCCCCTCGAGTTCCGCACGCGAAGTAAACGGCGTCGAGGCGAGCGGGTGGTCCGGTGGGAATTCGCCATCGCTGGCTTCGGCGTCGACGATCGACGACCCCCCTGTTTCGACTGGAGAGTCGCCAGACACGGCGTCGGTATCGGTTCCAGTTGAAACCAGATCGCTGGGGTCGTTCGTATCCGATTCGACCGGTTCCTCCGACGCGACGTCCGCGAAGAGATCGGACTGATCGTCTGCCGATCGCACAGGAGACGCGTCCTCGTACTCGTCGAGGTCAGCACGCACCGATTCGAGCGTCTCGATCCGCTCGTCGATGCGCGCTTCGTTTTTTTCGATGAACTTGTTGGCCAGCTGTGCGAGGACCCGATACTGGGTATCGGTCACCTCGCAGTTGATGTACTCGACGTCACACGGGACGCTGTACTTCTTGGAGGTGCTCTCGAGTTCTTTGCTGACGAACTTTGCACTCGCGGTCTTTCCGGTTCCGGTTTTCCCGTAGATGAGGATGTTCGACGGCGTCTCGCCCCGGAGCGCGGCGACGAGGATCGTCGCCATCTTGTTGATCTGATCGCTCCGGTGAGGGAGTTCGTGTGGCGTATATGACGGACGGAGAACTTCCTTGTTCTCGAAGATCGGTTCCCCGCTGAGAAGGTCGTCGAACAGCCCCTGGTTCGACTCGTCCTCGGTAATGTCGGAACTCCCGAAGTCCGTCGAGAACCCGGCCGTCCGCTCGCCCTCGACGGTTACGTCGTCAACGTCTACGTCGTTCCTCGTGGTTTCAGTATCGTCTGACATCCGTCGTACACGTACCCCCTTGTTTCGAGTGGAATGCGGACCCCGGATACAGGAATATCGGGACGTAGATGGCCACTTGAGGCATATCTACTATTCCGCGTCCCCGGCCCGAGTCCAGTTGATGCAAACGAAACAGTGGAAGACCGTAGTATTAAATTCTTCCATTCAGTTCAACGTGTCGACGTCATCGTCAGTCGTGATCGATCCGTACCGGGCCCCAGTTCGACGACGATGACGACCACGGGACCGACGAGGAACTCACCGACCTCGGCAGGGGATCGCACGGAGGTCCGTTTCGGGTCGACGATTCCGTCCGCCGTTTCGTTACTCCCGCCTTCGAATATCAGTCTGACATCGATACTCGTGTTCCAACATCGCGACGGTCGTGCCCTGATCATCGTGACGAATTCGTTCAGCGATAGGGGAATGTGAACGAAACAGATACGGAGTTGAACAGACTGGATGCTCGATCGGAGACTGTGTAACCGACGTGGAG
This sequence comes from Halosolutus halophilus, assembly GCF_022869805.1. NCBI lineage: Archaea > Methanobacteriati > Methanobacteriota > Halobacteria > Halobacteriales > Natrialbaceae > Halosolutus > Halosolutus halophilus. The sequence goes on from NZ_CP094974.1 coordinate 4,335,089, forward strand.
CCACAGGAGTCCATCTCAGTCTGGGCATCGATCGAGCTGGGGCGTCGATCGAGCCGACGAGAATTTCACGACTGCCGACGACTGGGGCCACCGCGATACAGAAGTGGTGTATCGTTCGGGAGACCTGTGGGAAAAGAGTTCTCGACCTGTCTCACGGCGAGACGACCGATCGGATGGTGAGGAGGAACCGATCGAGTGGAGAAGGGAGGCCGGTCGGAGGGAAAGAAGTGACGAAGAAGACGTACGACGAAAAAGACGCACTGATAAGCCACGGCAATGCTAGTGTTGTTCATTCTAGTATCCTAATACAACGTGTCACCTAGCCCCCCACCCCTTCGTTTCAGGTGGAACGCTCCGAAGGAGGGGTGGTGGGGGGAGGGGATCTAGAACGGGAAGCTTTATGATGGTAGACCAGAAACAGCATCCGCAATCCTAGCAAAAACAAATATTTACTAGGAGAGTGGTGGTTTATTGCTAGATTCTACTAGATCTACTGTCTTCCAGCCGCTTCTGTTACTAGATCCTGCTCTTCACCGCGATTCTCCCCGTAGCGGGTCTGGCGAACGGACTCGAGCCGAAACGAAGGGTGTCCTACTCGTCCCGGCCACGCAGAACCGCTCGTCGGGAGGGGTCCACTCGACTCTCTCCAGTTGAAACGAAGGGGTGGGGGTGTTCTGATCCGCAGTGGTCGACCCGGATCGATCGACCCCTGTATCATTCATCATGGGGATCGTTCACCACGGCACCGTACTCGGTACAGCGAATCATCCACTCGGGCAATTACAAGAGAGTCTGATCGCCGGGATCGCGTGGCTCCTGCAACGTGCGTTCTCGGATCGATTCCCCGCCGAAAGCGTTTCTGGAACCCCTCGAAGGTCACCGTTCTCGAGTCTCCCGGTGACTCACGATCCGTGCTCACCCCGACGACCGCATTCCTCGCGTCCAGCGATCGGTTCGTTCTGTCGCGATAGCCGAGGTTCAGTGCGCGTGGCCTGGAATCCGACGATCCAATCGTTGCGGGATCTGAAAGCTAACGATCCGATCGTTGCGAGACCTTACATTCACCCTGTAATTCTCTATTAAATCGCATTCACTGCTGTAAGACAGTACACATGTCTGACGTAGGCTTAAGTGAATTCAGTCAGTAGTACGCGCAGATGCACCCCGCGGTGCTGGAGGTCCCCAAGGATGGGATTGTTCACAGAACTCAAAGATAGTATCTCTCGGGTGACGGAGCGCCTGTTCTCCGAACAGGAACCGAAACGAATCGGCATCTATGGACCGCCAAATGCCGGCAAAACGACGCTCGCGAACCGCATCGCACGCGACTGGACAGGCGACGCGATCGGGACGGAAAGTCGCGTGCCACACGAAACCCGGCGCGCACGTCGGAAGGAGGGCATCGAGATCGAACGGGACGGCAAGACGGTGACGATCGACATCGTCGACACGCCGGGTGTGACGACGAAAGTCGACTACGAGGAGTTCATGGACGACATGGAGGAGGACGACGCCATCCGCCGATCGCGCGAGGCCACCGAGGGTGTCGCCGAGGCGATGCACTGGCTGCGCGAGGACGTCGATGGCGTCATCTACGTCCTGGATAGCGCGGTGGATCCGATCACCCAGGTCAACACGATGCTCATCGGGATCATCGAATCCCGCGATCTGCCGGTCCTCATCTTCGCGAACAAGATCGACCTCGACGAGTCGAGCGTCAAGCGGATCGAGGACGCGTTCCCGCAGCACACGACCGTCCCGCTCTCCGCGAAGGAGGGCGACAACATGGACGAAGTGTACGACAGCATCGCGGAGTACTTCGGGTGAGCAGGCATGCCAAAAGCAACCAATACGGACGATCTGGACGGTCCCGACGGCGTCCAGATCGATCTCATCAGCAGTGAGCGCATGGACGGGATGGCGACCATGGAGAAGATCCGAATGATCCTAGACGGGGTCCACGAGGGTAACATCGTCATCCTCGAGGAGGGGTTGACCCCCGACGAGGAGAGCAGACTCATCGAAGTGACGATGTCCGAAATTAGCCCCGACGAGTTCAACGGGATCGAAATCGAAACGTACCCCAAATCGGAGACCCGCGACTCGTCGCTGCTCGGGCGGCTCATTGGCTCGGGGGGATCGACGGCGAAACTGACGGTGATCGGTCCGGCAAACCAGATCAAAACGCTACACAAGGACGAAACGCTCATCAGCGCGCTCGTGTCCCGAAACTAATGCCACACGAATGCACGAACTGCGGCCACATGTTTCCCGACGGTTCGAAAGAGATGCTCTCCGGCTGTCCCGACTGCGGGGGGAACAAGTTCCAGTTCGCACCGAACGCGACGGCCGCACGGGGATCGTCCGAACGGGCCGGAAACGCCGGTACGACCGATCGGCCCCGGTCGACCGAACGGGCCGGACCTGACGCCGGTTCCGAAGACGCGGACGGCGTCGCGACTCGGGCGGCGGAGACAGTTCGTGATCTGGTATCCTCCGACTCGTCGGACGCCGCCCGATCGGGGACGGAGCGTACGGACGGTCCCACCGACGCCAGCGGGTCGTGGCCCACCACGGACACCGGGTCGTCGGTCGCCGGTGACACCGACCCGAACACCAATTCGTCCGGCGCGGAAGAGTTCTCGGAGTGGCCGGACACGGCACGTCGGCCCGAAGACCGATCGTCCCGTACCGAAACGTCGGATTCGTCGGTCACGGATCCCTCGGCGCCCGCCGATCGCTCAGCGTCCGCGGATCCGTCGCTGTCCGCCGAGTCGACTTCGTTTGCGGACGACGAAGACACGGCACAGGCGGACGCCCGAAGCGAAGTCGTCAGCCGGGACGACCTCCCGTCGGACTCGGTCCACTCGGGCAACGGGACGTCAGGAGGCGAGTCGGACCGCCCATCCCGGTCGGCGGACGACGAGGACGCGCCGCCGGATCACGGCCGCGTCGTCAGCGAACCGTCGGCCGATCGCCCGTCGATCGAAGACCTACGCGAGGAACTCAATGAACAGTTCGAGAGCATCAAGATCCTCAATCCCGGCCAGTACGAACTCAATCTCATGGAACTGTACAACCGCGAGGAGTACATTATTTCGCTGCAGGAGGACGGCCGATACGTCATCGACGTCCCGGACTCGTGGCGCGGTGGCGACTCCGAGTGAACGCCCCACCGCGGAGCCGATGCCGCCGCCACAGCCCGATACCGCCGCCACAGCAATTTTCCGACCGCACAGTTTCGACTGGAGCAACCGTTACCTATGGAGAATCGAACGACTACAGTAGAATATCACTTCCAGGTGAAACGGTGGATCGCGTTCCGCCGCGGATCGGATCACGTTCCGTCGCGGGACGGACCACGTCCGGTCCCTGACGCCGTCGTGTGACTCGACCCAACTGGTCTCGGCTCGACCGGACGCGAACGATCGACTCGACCGGACGCGAACGATCGACTCGACCGGACGCGAACGATCGACTCGACCGGACGCGAACGATCGACTCGACTGGACCGAACAACTCACTTCGCGCGCGGCCCTAATTTACGTCGACCGGTCCTGATCCACCTCGATCGGCCCGCCCCATCTCTCGGCCGGACCGATTACTGCAACGACGGAGTCAGGTCCCTTACCGACCAGTGCCGATCGGACGGCACGGTCGTCTCCCGGGCAGGGGGCGATTTCGACCGAGACAGGTGGATTTAAGCGACGTGGCCGACAGCCACCGAGTATGAGCACTGCAACCAAGGTCGTCCTCGGTACGGTGGCTGCATCGGCACTGCTATCGGTCCTGATCATCTTCCAGACCGTCTTCGTCTGATGTTCGAAACCCGGCCGCTTTCGAATCGGCTCGAAGCGGTCCGCGCGGAGCACGCACCCGATGTGCAGGTCGTCGACTGTTCGAGAGACTTCGAGACCCTCCCGCCAGCGCAGGCAGAGGACCTCGGGTTGCTCGCGGACGCGCTCGATCCCGCGAGCTATCCCGCCGAGTGGCTTCCGGACGACGCGCCCACGCTCCTGTCCCGCTATGCGAGTTCGGATTTCACGATCGGGATGCCGGGCGACGGGAGCGTCGTCTGGACGCGCCAGACCGAACCCCCGACGATCATCGTCAAACCGCGGGTCGAGGGATCGCCCGAATTGTTCGTCGAGTTCCTGATCGCGGAAGCGATCGTCGAACTGGCCCTCGGGGTACCCGAACACTTCCTCGGGTTCTTCGAGGACGACAATCACGCCCTCGCCCGAGCGGTCGAACTCGATCCCGGCGGCACCTACCAGGTCGCCGCGGCGCTGTTCGACGGCTGGGTTGGCCTCCAGAGCCGCGACGTCTTCGCCGACTGGCACGGCGACCACCCGGAACTCGCCGCCGCGTGGCAGGACGCGGGAACCCGGCTCGAGGATCGCGTCGCCGACCTCCCGCGGGCGGTTGCTCGCGGCGACACCGAGTTCGCCGACGCGACCGAACTCGCCTGTGCGGCGATCAAGCACGCGATCGAGTTACCGGCCCCGTTCGCTGCGCTCGACACCGAGGCCTACCGGGATCACGGACCCGATTACGCGATCCGGTGGGCAGAGAAGACCTTCGACTCCCTGGCGGAGTGATCGGTGTCGATCGTCAGTATCGGATCAGTGCCGTTCGGCGATACCGGTTCGTTGTCGTTCGGCGATACTGGTTCGTCGATACCGCGCCGTTGCTGGGGTTCGATCCGTTACTCGGGTTCGACTCGCTCGAGGACGATCCGGTCCTCGAACCCGCCTCGCTCGGCTCGTTTCTCGCGGCGACGCGTCTCGAGGTCGGCCATCGTCCGTCCCCGATCCTCGAGAATCGCGTGAAGCACCGCCAGCACGTCGGCCAGTTCCTCGAGTTCTCGCGAGTCCTGGTACTCGACGGCCTCTTCCGTGAGTTTCGCCGCGAGCCTGTCGGCGTACTCCTCGTCGTCTGCGATATGGATCACCGGCTGCTCGTCGGTTGCGTCGATGAGTTCCGGAATTCGATCGCGAACGAGTTTGTCGTATTCAGTCGGCATGGAATGTCGTGTTCGGCCGGCATGGGGTCGAGTCCGGTGGAACGGCCGCTCAGAACTCGGCGTCGACGTTCCCGTCCTCGTCGAGGTCGATCACGCCGTCGAATAGACCGCGGAACTCGTCGACCAGCGCCTCGTCGTGGGGTTCTTCGGAGAGATGGAAGAGACCGATCGCGTCGTACTCCTCGAGCAGGACGAGTATCCGCTCGACGGCTTCCAGTGCCCGTTCGTCGCCGGCGTAGTAGGCGAGTTCGGTGACGGAATCGAAGCTGATTCGGAGTTTGCCGTCGTGGTCGTCGAGAAAGCCGTCGATGTGGTCGACGATGCCGTCGACGTCGTCGGGCGCAGCGACGTAGTGGACCGTATCGCTCGTGCGCCGGGAGTAGCCGCGTTCGATGCTCAGCGTGTCGAGAATCTCGGCGCGTTTTTCGTCGACGTCGTAGTACTCGAGTTTCTGCTTGACTTCGCGGGCAGTGGTTCGGGTGGAGACGACGAGGAAGTTGTCCGTGTCCGTCTTGAGGAAATCGGTGTCGATCCGATCGGTCTCACCGGTGCTGGGATGTAGAAGGAGGACGCCAGTCCCACCTGGCACCGTCTCGGGAGTGCCGTCGATTTCGAGCGTGTACTCCATATTGGAGAGAACAACTTTCGGCACTGACTTAAGAGTGGGGATGTGGGTCCCGACGCAATCGTGCGATCGATTCTCGTGTGCGATCGTCGTTGCTCCTGTGCGATCGGGGGCCGGGCGAGGACGTCCGGTGGCCGGTGCGATCCGTAGCCCGAGATCGAGTCCGGACACCGTCAGCGTATCGTAAAGGGGACGAGAGGACGAAACGACGGTCGGCGTTCGATCGGCCTCCATCCGATGCCCACGGATCGTGGCCCGCCTGGTCCTCTCCGGACGTACGTTTTTTAGGCAAACCTAAAAATATGTCGATGTCGACTCCCTTCGTGGGAGTCCCCCGAGGTCAGTGGTTCCGGAAAGTCGGTCATTCCTGGAGCCGACGACCGATCGCGTAGCCAGTGGCCGATCGGCGTCGAGTCGAATCCATTTTGGCTCCCGGGGCTGATCCTCCACGTATGAGCGTACGTGAGGAGTTCGACGAGTGGGCCGCGAGCGGTCGCGACAAGGGCATGGAGGAGCGTCACTGGCACACCGCCAAACACGCCCTCGCACGGATGCCCGTCGAACCGGGCGATACCGTCCTCGATCTCGGTTGTGGGAGCGGCTACGCCGGTCGCGCGCTCCGGGACACTAACGATGCCGGTCGGGTCTACGGACTCGACGGCGCACCCGAAATGGCTCGCAACGCGGGCGAGTACACCGACGACGATCGGGTCGGCTACGTCGTCGGCGACTTCGGCGCGCTGCCCTTCGCCGACGACTCGATCGACCACGTCTGGAGTATGGAAGCGTTCTACTACGCCGCGGATCCCTCCCGGACGCTAGAGGAGATCGCCCGAGTCCTCCGACCGGGCGGCACGTTCTACTGTGCGGTGAACTATTACGAGGAGAACGTCCACTCCCACGAGTGGCAGGAGTTCATCGCCATCGATATGACTCGCTGGAACCGCGAGCAGTATCGCGAGGCCTTCCGCGATGCGGGCCTGTACGTCGTCGAACAGGACAATATCCCCGATCGGGAGATCGCCATTCCGGGCGAGGCCGAGTTCCCCACCGAAGACTGGGACACCCGGGACGACATGGTCGAACGGTACCGCGAATTCGGCACGCTGCTTACCGTCGGGGTCGTGCCCTGATTCTCGGAGCGTCACTCGGCGATTCGCGATCGGCGTCCACTCTCGAGTCCGGCGATCGGCGCAACCCCTACGTTTCAACTGCACCGACCGGATCCACGTGGGTACTTCGGGATCGTCCGGTCCGGCGTTCCAACCCCCTCGTTTCCACTCGAGTCGAAACGAAAGCGCAGTTTTCGCGCGTTCGGGCGGCTGTCGCGATCGATCACGGGTCGTCAGTTCGACTCGAACCGCTCCCCCGCGGGGATGGCGATCTCGAGCCAGTTCTCCTCGGGCGGTAGCGGACAGTCGAAGGTCTCGCTGTAGGCACAGAACGGGGTGTACGCGAGGTTGAAGTCGAGGACGATCGCGTCGCCCGTTTCGAGGTCCCGATCGGCCGCGAGTTCCATGTACCGTCCGCCCTGGTAGGTCTGCTGTCCGGTCGTCTTGTCCCGGAACGGAACGAAGTAGGGTTCGTCGTTCGGGCTCTCGAGCCGGTAGGCCGCCAGTTCGAAGCTGCCGTCCTCGAGGTCCGGATCGTCACGGGTTAACTTGAACGCAAGCGTCGCGGTCCGGAGGTAGCGCATCTCCCGGCCCGCAGTCGTGTCCATCAACACGACCTCGGGATCGTCGTGGACCGCGGCGGTCGCGGTCACGCGGTAGTCGGGGTCCGGATTGAAGTAGTCGAGGCCGGAGAACGCCTCGCGCTCTTCGGGCGGGATCGGTGACTGTGGATGCTCGGCGAAGAACTCGTCTTTCTCGGCGCGTTTCGATTCGAGGTCCTCGCGCCAGCGATCGACGTCGACGGCGTCGTCGGACTCGGTCATACCCCACGTAACGCGGGGGGAGGGGAATGGCTTGCGTTTCGGGGACGAAGCGTGGCTCTCGTGTCGGTATCGACGAACTCCCGAGCGAGCGTTACTCCTCGATCGTCAGGACGCCGTTCTGCGCGGACACGTCGCTGGCCTCGGGCGGCAGTTCGAACTCGAACTGCTCGTCGTCAGTGACGACGATCGCCGTCGATCCGACGACGTCGACCATGAGGTCGTCGCCCGCGTGGCCGAAGTCGATCGCGATGACGCTGCCATCATCGTACTCGATGGTTCGGACGACCGCACCGCTGCGATCGACGTTCTGGAGGGACTTGGGGACTTTCATACCTTCCGGTAGGCGCTCACGCAGTTAAAGCAACACCCCTACAGGTTTCGGCCGGCCGACTCGGACCGCGGGACCGTCGGATCCCTGCCGGGATCGATCGCGCTCTGGTCGCGGGGTCTCGACTGGTTTCGTGTCCTCATCGAACCGGTTTCGTGTCCTCATCGAACCGGTTTCGCCTCCCTCTCGATCGCGACCCGGCCGTACTTTAAATCGGATGGGGCGACCAGTCCAGTCCGTCAACGCTATGGACGACGACCGCCGAGTACGGCATCCATGACGAACTGGCGGCCGGTGTTCGGCCACGACGAGCCCTACGACGCGCAGGTCGACGGCATCGAGACCGCCATCGACACCGCTCGCGACGGTGGCTACACCGTCATCGAGGGCGCCTGTGGCACCGGGAAGACGATGATCGCACTCACCGCGGGGATCGACCTCGTGCGCGATCCGGACACCGACTACGAGCGCGTGTTCGTGCTCACGAGCGTCAAACAGCAACTGCGCCAGTTCGAAGCGGACCTGGAGACGATAAACGAGACTCTCCCCGACGACTGGACTCCGGTCTCCGGGCTCACCCTCGTCGGGAAGGCCGACGTCTGTCCGTACAACCGCGAGAACGCCGGCGGGATCGACGACGGCAACGTTTACGATCGCTGTGAAACGCTGCGCGATCGGACGCGCGACCTCACGGGGGAGGGCGGCGACACGACCGCCGGCAGTCTGACCGCGCGCGCCCGCCAGCAACAGACCGGGCTCGCAGACAGCGGCCGGACGGGGACCACCGCCCGATTCCTCGAGACTGCGGACGAAACGGCCCCGTACCCGCTCGAGATGCCCACCTACTCGGACGGCGGCGCGGTCGGTGCGGAAACCGAGTACTGTCCGTTCTACGCGCAGTACCTCGAGGACCTGCCCGACGAGGGCGACGAGGGTGACGCCGCGGAGGCCGTCCCGTTCGACTTCACCGGGGCCGGTATGGTCACGCCCGACAACCTCGTCGCCAGATCGGTCCGCCAGGGCACCTGTCCCCACTCGGTGATGGGCGCGCTGCTGGGCCACGCCGAGGTCGTCATCGGGAACTACTACCACGCGTTCGATCCGACCACGACCACGGCGTTCACCGGCGCATTGCTCGACGACTCGACGTTCGTCGTCTGCGACGAGGCCCACATGCTGGAACCGCGCGTGCGCGACCTCGTCAGCGACGGGGTCGCCGACGCCACGCTTCGCGACGCCGAGACCGAACTCTCGCGGGTCATCCAGCCGATCAGGTTCGAACGGGAGGGCCGCCGGGCCGAGGGCGGGTCGAAGACCGCCGACGCCGACCTCGTCCGGGCGGAACTGAACGACAGCGACGTCTCCTACGAGGAACTCGAGCGCACCCTCGAGTTCGTCCGGGACCTCCGGGCCGAACTCGATCGGCGGGTGACGGCCTACCTCGATCGGAATTACCGGGGCTGGGAGTCGGACCTCACCGATCTCGACGACGAGGAGATTCCGCTCCGGGATCCGGGAGAGCCGGCCGAAGACGAGATTTCCGTGTGGGCGGAGGAAGCCGGCTACAGCGACGTCGACTGGGTCCGCGTCGAGGCCGTCGGGGCCGTCGTCGCGCGCGTCCTGAACGAAGCGGAGGAGGAAGAGCGGACGCGGGCTACCCCTACGGTCGGCCGGGTCCTCGGCGAGTGGTATCGCTGCGGTCACACCGACTACTTCCGGGAGATCGAACTCGAGCGCACGTGGGACGAGACCGAACCGCCGGACTCGTGGCGGCGGGCCTACACCGCCAGACTCGCCCTGCACAACTGCGTCCCCAGCGACGCGATCGGCGAGCGACTCGGCCAGTTCGGCGGCGGCGTGTTGATGAGTGCGACCCTCGAACCGATCGAGGCCTTCACCAAGGTGACGGGGCTCCGGTACCTCGAACGCGAGGACGACAGGCCCGTCGTCGAGCGCCGCTACGGATTGCACTTCCCGGAAGAGAACCGCGAGAGTTTCGCCGTCGCGGCTCCCAAGTTCACGTACGACAACCGGGGTGGCCCGGGCGAAACAACGCCGACCCGTACCCACTACGCAGACGCGATCGCGAAAGTCGCTCGCCTGCCCGGCAACGTTCTCGTCGGGATGCCCAGCTACGCGGAGGCGGACTGGGCTGCGGGTGTCCTCGAGGACCGCGTCGACAAACCCGTCCTGCTCGACGCCTCCAGCGACGACGAGACGACCCAGTCGCTCAAGACGGCGTTTTTCGCCGGTGACGGGAAGGTCCTCGTGACGAGTCTGCGGGGAACCCTGACCGAGGGCGTCGACTACAGCGGCGATCGACTCGCGGCCGCGGTCGTCTGTGGCGTCCCGATCGTCAACACCTCGAGTCCCCGAACCGAGGCGGTCCGCCGAGCCTACGACGACGCGTTCGGCGACGGCTTCACCTACGCGCTGACGATCCCCGCAGTACGAAAAGCGCGCCAGGCGATCGGTCGCGTCATCAGGAGTCCCGAGGACGTCGGCGTTCGGGTCCTGCTCGACGAGCGCTACGCCCGCGACGGCTGGGACTCCGTTCGTCCCTATCTCCCCGACGACGACGAGTTCCAGGCCGTGAGCCCCGATATGCTCGAGCACGGGCTCAATCGAATCCGATCGCGGCTCTCCTGATCGCGGGCGCTTTTCGGATCAGATCGCGGCTCGATCGCTCGCTCAGTCGTCGTCCCCGATCGCCGCTGTCCGATCGCGACGGTTTCGAATCCGCTCTTTGATCGCGCTACTCGAGAGCAGTTCGTCGTCCGTCGGCTCGCGAGCGCCCGCCCGCTCGACCCGGCAGTCGATCCCCCACGAGTCGAGCATCGCTTCGACTTCCGCCTCGCCGTGGTGCTGGTCGTGACCGAGCACGAGCACGTCGGGATCGATCGCGCGAATCGGGACCGAGAAGTCTTCCGGGTGACCGACGCGGGCGTGATCGACGGCCTCGAGCGCTTCGACGACGTCTCGCCGTTGCTCGTCCGGGACGATCGGTGCCGGTTTGTGCGTGACGGTCGCCGAATTGGCGACGACGACGTGGAGTTCGTCGCCCATCGACGCCGCCTCCTCGAGATAGTGGACGTGGCCGGGATGGAGCAGGTCGAAGGTCCCCATCGCGACGACCCGCGTCGCGTCCCGGCTCATCCCGACCACCGCATCGAGACGGTCTCCGTGGTCGATCGATCGACGAACAGCGAGTACAGCAGGACCGCGAACCCGCCCGCCGTGGCCAAACTCTGGGCGGCGACGCCGAGGGCCACGTTGTTGCCGAGCAAGTGGATGGCACCGCCGACGACCGAGCCGAGGACGATGCAGGCGAAGCCGAGCGCGAGCGCGCGAAGTGCGGGCGAGCCGGTGCGCCGGAAGGCCCTGTAAGCGAGCGTCGCCACGGCCCCACCGGTGACGAGCGTCGCCGTGTTCCCTGCTGCGATGAGGAGCGTGTATTCGTTCATGGATCGTCGTTCCGCCGTGCCTCCCCGGCGGCTTCCGACGCCGCCAGCGAGCGATCGTGCTACTGACTAGGCCTCCTCCGTGGTCCTTTAGTACCGTTCCGATTTCCCACGCCGACGGAATTGGACCGAACGTGTTCGTGAGATAGTCGCCGATCGGTGCGGTGGGCCCGCCGCGGGGAGTCCGCTCTCCGAAAACTCCGTAATTCTGGATCGCGCGACGAGCCGTTATCGGGTGCCGATCCGTCGGCGGGGCCGAAGTGACGCTTCGTTCGGGACCACTCGAACGAGCGTCGACACCGGATTGTAGGCCACGCGATCGGTCGGCGCTTTCGCCGCGGTGAGCTTCCAGAACCCGGGCGAGTCGAACCGGAGCTGGCACAGCCCCCGGCTGTCCGTCCGCGCCGATTTCGTTTCGGTGTCGACGAGCGCGTTCTCGATCGGCCGTCCCTGGGAATCGCGGACGCGAATCGTGATCGGCGTTCCAGCCGCTAGTTCCCGTCGTTCGACCTCGAGCCGGAGCTGACGGCTAACGTGCATGCGGGTTGCTACCACGCCAACGTGGAAAAGGCGTCACCTGCAGGCTCCGGTTCGACCGCACGTCGCGCCGACGCTGGACACCTCACTCCAGATCGACGACGTGTGCGTCCTCGGGTGCGAACCCGACCGTCAACTCGTCGCGCTCCGGAACGTCCGGCAACTGGAGGACGATTTCGGTGCCGTTCCACCGGCCGTTGACCCGGACCGTCTCGCCGAGGAACTCGCTGGTCCCGACGGTGACGGCGATCCGGTTCCGATCGGCCGTCTGCGAGAGTGCACCCGGCCGCACGCAGAACGTCGCCCGATCGGTTCCGTCGGGAAGGGCGGGCAGCGTGAACGTCTCGCCCCCGACGGCGATCCGTGCGTAGTCGCCGTCCCGACCCTGCACGTCGCGGTCCCGAACCGTGCCGTCGAAGACGTTGTTGTCCCCGACGAACTCGGCGACGAACCGCGTCGCGGGTTCGCGATAGAGCTCCTGCGGGGTCGCGACCTGTTCGACCCGGCCGTCGTTCATCACCGCGACCCGATCGGAGATCGCCAGTGCCTCCGCCTGGTCGTGGGTGACGTAGACGGTAGTGATCCCGAGTTCGGACTGGATCCGGACGATCTGCCGGCGAAGCGACTCCCGGAGTTGCGCGTCGAGCGCGCTCATCGGCTCGTCGAGCAGGAGCAGGTCGGGGGCCGGTGCGAGCGCCCGGGCGAGCGCGATCCGCTGGCGCTGCCCGCCGGAGAGCTGGTCCGGGCTGCGATCGCCCGTGCCCGCGAGGTCGACGAGGTCGAGCAACTCGGCGACGCGCTCGTCGGTGGTCGTTCCCGCGGGTGGCTCCCGGAAGCGCAGGCCGTAGCCCACGTTCTCGGCGACGCTCATGTGCGGGAAGAGCGCGTAGCTCTGGAAGACGACGCCGACGTCTCGATCCTCGGGCGGGACGTCGGTCATCTCCTCGCCGTCGAACCGGACGCTCCCGGCCGTGGGCTCCTCGAACCCCGCGATCGTCCGCAGCGTCGTCGTCTTCCCGCAGCCGGAGGGGCCGACGAGGGTGAAGAACTCCCCGTCGCGGACGGTGAGGTCGACCTCCCGGAGCGCAACCGTCTCCGTCGCTCCGCGGCCGCCGTACCGCTTCGAGACCCCCTCGAGACTGAGTTCGGTCACCGTTCGAACCTCCCGCCGACCCGATCGACGACGACGAAGCTCGCGGCAGTAACGACCAGCAGGACGGTCCCCATGGCGATCGCGGGCCCCGATCGGCGTCCGAGATAGCGTTCGACGGCCACCGGCATCGTGTACGAGTCGGTCCCGCTGGCCAAAATCACCGTCGAAGAGAACTCCCCGATCGAGATGGCGAAGGCGAAAGCGGCGCCGGCGACGATCCCGCTCGCGACGAGCGGGAGTTCGACGTCCAGCAGTGCTCGGTACCGCGAGGCACCGAGCGCCCGTGCGGATTCGACCATCGCTGGATCGAGGTTCGCGAGCAGCGGGGAGACGTTGCGCGTGACGAAGGGGTAGGCCGCGACGGCGTGAGCGGCGACGATGGCGACCGCACCGGTCACCTGGAGCCGCCAGCCGCCGGGCAGGGAGATTCCGAAGACCAGCCCCTGCAGGAGCCCGATCCCGAAGACGATCCCGCTGACCGCGAGGGGAACCATCGCGAGCGTGTCGACGATCGTCCCGGCGCGACCCGCACGCGCGGTCAGCACCGAGATCACGACACCCATCGGGACGGCGATCGCGAGCGTGCCCACCCCGAACAGCAGCGAGTTTCGGATGGCCGGCAGCGGCTTGGTCTGGAACGATTCGCCCTCGAGCTGGCGCTCGAGCAGGAACGAGAAGTGGCGAAGCGTGAGCCCGCTCCCGTCCGTGATGCTCCCGATCACGAGACTCGCCATGGGTCCGACGAAGACGATCAGGGCGACGACGCCGTAGCCGACGATCGCGAGTCGGCGGGGAGTGAGCGCCGTCCGAACGGTCGGAAAGAGCGGCTCCTTCGGCGGCGGGGACGCGGCCCGGGCCAGCCCGGACTGGGCGGACTCGTACCGGAGGTAGGCGTAGGTCAGCCCCAGCGAGAGGATCGTCTCGAGGACCGCGAGCGTGGCGGCCTCGGTGTAGGCCAGCCGCTGAACCCGATCGTAGATCCAGACCTCGACCGTCGCGAGCTGGAGGCCGCCGAGCGCGAGCACGATCGGGAACGTCATGAACGTGAAGATGAACGTGAGCAGCGCGCCGGTGAGGACGGCCGGCCGGAGCTGCGGGACGACCACGTCGAGGAACGCGCGCCGTTCGCTGGCCCCGAGGCTGCGGGCGGTATCGACCGTTCGCACGTCGACGGACTCCCAGGCGGCGACGGTGACCCGGGCGACCAGCGGCGCGTTGTAGAAGGCGTGAGCGACGATCACGATCGCGAGCGGATTCCACTCGATGAAGGGGAACGGGCCGACGCCGGCCGGCCCGACCAGGGAGTTGAGCGTCCCAGTCCGGCCGAACATCGCGTAGAAGCCGACCGCGACCATAATCCCGGGAAGGACGAAGGGGAGGATCGTCAGCGATCGGAGGGTACGCCGGCCGCGGAACTCGAAGTTCGCGAGCACGTACGCGGCGGGCAGTCCGAGCGCGACGCTCGCGATCGTCGAGAGCGCCGCCTGGTAGGCCGTAAAGCCGAACAGCCCCGTGCGGACGCCGGGTGCGTCGATCCGGAGCCACGGGACCCCCAGTCCGACGCCGGGGATCGGGTACTCGATCGACAGGGAGATAGAGACGGCCCCGAGCCAGCCGAGCAGCGCGCCGAGGTGGCTCCCGATCGCGAGCGGGTCGGCGAAGACGTCCGCGAGGACCCCGAAGTAGAACGGATCGGTCAGCACCTCGTGGAACGCCGCGAGCGTCGGCACCCCGTCGTCGACGACGGCGTCGACGAAGACGACGCCGACCGGGAGATACAGCATGACGCCGAGGACGCCGGCCGTCGCGATCGCCGCCAGCGAGAGCACGTGTCGCGCGAGCCAGGTGCGGCCCCCGGCGAGTCGACCCGATCGTGACACGGCGCTACTGGCTGGCGAACTCCCGCGCCCAGTCGTCGACCCACCCGTCGAGGTTGCCCCGAAGGCGGTCGTAGCCGAGCGTCACCGCTTCCGGCGGCTCGTGGGCGTACTGGTCGAACGCCTCGTCGAGATCGACGAACTCGTCCTCCACGGCGGGGAACTGGACGTTCCGCTGGGCGATCTCGGCCTGGGCGTCGTTCGAGAGGACGAAATCGAGGAACTCGTAGGCGAGATCGACCTTCGAAGCGCGCTCGAAGATCCCCATCGTCTCGGGGTTCGCGTACCCCTGATCGTCCAGGAACGCGACCTGGTGGCGACTCATATCGTACCCCTCGTCCGCGGCGAACACCTGGTCGGTCGAGTAGGAGACGACCATCGGCCGTTCTTCCTGCATGTAGGCCCCGTAGTAGGATTCGCTCCAGTCGTCGAGGATGCGGACGCCGTTGTCCGCGAGGTCCCGCCAGTAGTCGAGGTAGCCGTCCGCGCCGTAGGCGTCGATCGTCCACAGCAGGAACGCCTGCCCGGGATCGGAGGTCTGGGCGTTCTGGGCGAGCAGCGCGTCCGCGTACTCGGGGTCGATCAGGTCGTCGAACGTCCCCGGTTCGTCGACCACGGTCTCGTCGTACACGAGGCTGATGTAGCCCGTGTCGTAGGCCAGCACGCGGCCGTGCGGGTCCCCCACGTCGAGCCCGTCGCGGATGCGATCCGATCGATCGATCCGATCGGCGTTGAGTTCGCGAAAGAGGCCGCCCGCCGAGAGGCTATCGTCGATACGAGCGAGATCGTCGACGTTGATCCCGAGGTAGAGGTCGGCGTCGAGATCCGCCTCCTGCCGTTCGCGCTGGATGTAGTGATTGATCCCCGATTCGGGGACCGTCCACTCGAGTTCGGCGTCGGGAAACTCCGCCTCGAACTGCTCTTTGAGCCACGGGCCCGCGGGGTTCTCGCCGTCGACCATCGACTCGTAGGTTGCGACCCGCAGCGTCCCCTCGAGGTCGGGATCGTCGGGCTCCGGATCCCCGTCCGCCGTGTCGTTCCCCGGCCGTTCCTCGTCCTCGTCGTCGCGAGTGAGACAGCCGCCGAGGCTCGCGACCGCTCCCGCACCGACAGAACCGATGACCGTTCGCCGTTTCATTACTCGGTTGTTCCACTGTGTGATCTTAAGCGTCGTGGTCGGTCGCAGCCGTTCCGATCGTTCCGGGCCACGAGCCGACAGCACCGTCGTGACCGATCGAGGAGCGGTTCCAGCCGATCGAGCGACCGTCCCCGTTCTCAACTCGAACTGATGGGTCACCGAGTCCGAAGGGTTTTACTCGCCGGGTGAGACCCACGTGTGTGACGGCGAATACGATCGATCCTGCGGGCGGTGATCCCGACCCTGCGGGCGGCGACGCACGTGCCGATGCGACCCGCCGGTACGTCCTGGCGGGCGTCGTCGCGCTGCTCGGACTCGTCACCGGGGTGATCCTCCTCGAAGTGCTCGGGACGATCCTGATCGCGCTGACGGTCGCGTACGTCCTGATGCCGGTCCACGGGTGGCTCGTCAGGCGCGGTCTCACCGAGTGGACGGCTGCCGTGGCGGCTACCCTGCTCGGGTTCGTCGGCGTCGTCGCCGTCTTTTCGCCGATCGCGGCGACGCTGTACTTTCGGATCGACGAGATCATCGCCGTCGTCGACGAACTCCCCCGGGAACTCCCGATCACGGTTCTCGACGCGACCTACACGATCGAGGCCGGACAGGTCCAGACGCTCGCGATCGACAACCTGAGCGGGGCTGCGGTGTCGTTCGCGTCGGCACTGCCGGTCCTCGCGATCAAGTTCGCACTGTTCGTCATCCTGCTGTTCGCGCTGTTGCTGAAAGGTGACGCCGCCGGGCGGGCCGCCGTCGCTCCGGTCCCACACGGCTACCGCGACGTCGTTTACGCGCTGGCGAAACGCGCCCGCGAGACGCTGTACGCGATCTACGTCCTTCAGCTCGCGTCGTCGGTCGCGACGCTCGTCGTCGGCTATCCGGTGTTCTTCGCCCTCGGCTACGACATGGCGTTCAGCCTCGCGCTCATCGCCGCGATCCTGCAGTTCGTCCCGATCATCGGGCCGAGCCTGCTCGTCGTCCCGATCGCGATCTATCACGTCACCGCCGGCGAACTGGTCGCGGCGACGCTCGTCGGGGTCTTCGGACTCGTGCTCGTCGGCTGGCTCCCCGACGTCGCCGTCCGCCCTCGGCTCGCCCGTCGCTCCGCTGGCCTCCCGGGAAGCCTCTACTTCGTCGGCTTTACCGGCGGCCTGTTCACCCTCGGTCCGATCGGGATCGTCGTCGGTCCACTGATCGTCGCCGTCTTCGTCGAAGCCGTCGATCTGCTCGCCGACGAGGTCAACGGCGAGGTGACGTTCACGGAACTCGCCGAAACCGGGGGTCCCGACCCGCCGGCCGACGCCGGTGAGGCGGCTCCCGCGACCCAGTCAGAGGAATCGGGCTCGCAGTTCGCTGACGACTGACTCGGCGGCTGGCGAGCACGACTGCTGGTGCTCCCGAATCTGTGGGAACACCGTTACTTTTCACGCTGCCCGTCCTTTCGTCCACCATGGCCACCGAACGAACCGTCATCAACGCGATCATCGGTGCCGTCGTCGGCGTCGTGCTCTCGTTCATCCCCTTCTCGACCGTCGTCGGCGGAGCCGTCGCGGGCTTTCTCGAGGGGCCGAATCCGCGCGAGGGAGCCATCGTCGGCGCACTCGCCGGCGTGATCACGTTCCTCCCGATCGCTGGAATCGCGGTCATCGCGCTCGGCGTGCTCGGCTTCGGGATGGGCGTCGCAACCGCCCCGATCGAGGGGTTCGTGGTCGCGACGTTCGTCGTCCTCGTGCTGGCGTTCGTCGTGTTCCTCTACACCGTCGGTCTGTCGCTGCTGGGCGGCTACCTGGGCGCGTACCTCGCACAGGAGTATCCGGACCAGCGCACCCGGACCCGCGATACGATCGGACTGTCGCCGGCCGATCGATCGCGTCCGGTTCGGTCCGGGTCCGTCGACCCGACCCGGCCGCCAGGCCCGTCGGGAGACTCGCCGTGGGATCGCGATAGCGAACGGGACCAGTCTCGCGAGTCCGAACCCGATCGCGATAGCGATCGGGAACGGACCTGACGAGTCCGGGCGGACCCCACATAGTTTGGGATCACTCGTATGTTCGTTGCGGTGATACGAAAGAGTACGGCAGGGCACCACGCCACGGCTCACTCGACGCCACGTCATCACCTGTGACAGAACCGTGGTGCTCTGCCAGGTACCCCTTTTACGCGGCCGAAATCGGCGACCAGCGCTCTCGCTCTCTCGTAGATCCGTCGTCGGTCGCGAGTGCGACCGTGAGAACAGTGGAACTACCTGGAACGGTTCAGCGACCGGTGGACCGATCGCCCGAGACGTACCAGTCGGTCACCGGCCGATCGGCCCGTCGGCGACTGATCACGCGCCGGAGGTTACGGACGAACAGCGCCGGACTGTCGACCGGGAAGAGCCGCTTTGGCGAACGGAACGTCGCGATCAGCGTCCACATCGACCCCGCGGCGAGCGCACCGGCGGCGGAGAAGGTCATCCCGAGCGTGAAGAACGTTGCCGCGTAAACGAATCCGATCGCCATCGACGGCAGGCTCGTCCCAAGCGGCACGTTCGCACTCGTATCGCGGAGCGTCGGCGCGAGAAAGACGATCGAAAGACTGCTCCCGATCATGAAGACGAGGTCTTGCCACATCATCAAAACAGCTTACTCGATTCCGAGTAAATAACTCTCTCGGTATCACCAACGGTCGGGCCTCCGGACGGTCACGGACCGGTGACCGTCACTCGTACCGGAGCGCGTCGATCGGGTCCGTACGCGCCGCGCGCCAGGCTGGATACAGTCCCGAGAGCACGCCGACGAGGATCCCGACGACGATCGCGAGGGCGACGTACTCGTAGGGGTAGACCAGCGGGAGTCCGATGTACCACGCGCCGAGATATCCCCCGACGAGTCCGAGCGCGGTCCCGAGGATCGCCCCGACCGTGCCGAGGATCACCGCTTCCGCGAGAAAGAGTCCGAGGACGGCCCGGTTCTGCGCACCGACGGCCTTCATGATGCCGATCTCGCGGGTGCGTTCCGTGACGCTCACGAGCATGATGTTCGCGATGCCGATCGAGCCGACCAGCAGCGAAATCGCGGCGATGCCGACGATGAAGTTCTGGAGCAGGTCGAGGACGTCCTGGAGTTGCTGGAGGAGTTCCGCGCTCGTCTGCAGGGTGACCTCGAGTCCGGCCTCGTCCATCAGCGTCCCCGCGTCGGACTCGTCGCTCTCGAGGTAGGTCGTCGCGCGCTCGCGGGCCCGCTCGACGTCCGCGTCGTCGGCCGATTCGGCTTCGACGACGATCGCGAGGAAGAGCGCGTCGTCGGCGCCGGTGTCGGGTGCCACGGTGGATCCGTTCGCTCCGGTGCCGGGTGCCGCGGTGGACCCGTTCGCTCCAGTGCCGGGTCCGAGTCCGGGACCGCCTCCGTCCCCCGCGATCGGGCCTGCAATCGCACCGCCGACCTGCTCGGTGTAGAACGGGTCCGTCGGCACGTAGACCCGCGGCGAGGGTTCGAACCCCTCGAACGGGCTCAACCCCTCGGAGGACTCGGTGATTCCGACGACGGTGACGGTGGTCCGCTGCCCTCCCTGCAGGACGATCGTGAGTTCGTCGCCGACGGAGACGTTTTCCTCGAACTGGTTCGCCACGGCGGGGTTGACCACCGCCTCGCGTTCGCCCATCTCGAACTGCCGGCCCTCGTCGAGGGAACTTTCCCTGATGTACGACGGGCCGGCCGCGACCAGCGCCTCGCTCTGGGGTGAGATTTCCTCCTCGTACACCAGCGCCTGCGTCGACAGCGGCATGTAGCCGTAGGCGGCCTCGATGTCGTCGCTCTCCTCCAGGGTGTCGAGGTCGTCCTGACTGAAGACCGGCTGGGCCCCGGCGAGCGGACCGCCCTCGGTGTCGGGTTCGGACGCCCAGCCGTAGACGTTGCGCTGGTCGTCGGGGCTGATGTCGCCGATGACCCCCGCCTGGAGGCTCGCCCCCAGCGTCACGAAGGCGATTACCGCTGCAATCCCGATCACGATCCCGAGCGTCGTCAGCGACGATCGGAGTTTGTGGCCGCGGATCGAGCGCCACGAGAGCCGGAGACTCTCGACGGGGTTCATCACCGATCGCCCCCGCTTTCTCCAGTACCGCTGGTTTCGCTTTCGCCAGTACTGTCGCTCTCGACCGCCGGCGTCGCGTCACCGCTCGGCCCGACCGCCTCGAGTTCCTCGATCCGTTCGATCCGCCCGTCGAGCAGGTGGACGATCCGTTCGGCACGCTCGGCGACGTGGCGTTCGTGCGTGACGACGACCATCGTCGTCCCGGCGTCGTGGAACTCGGCGAAGAGATCGAGAATCTCCGCCTCGGTGTCGGTGTCCAGATTGCCCGACGGTTCGTCGGCCAGCACGATCGCGGGATCGTTCACGAGCGCGCGGGCGAGGGCCACCCGCTGGCGCTGGCCGCCCGAGAGTTCGTTCGGCATGTGGTCGACGCGGTCCCCGAGGCCGACGCGTTCGAGCAGCGTCCGGGCCCGCTCGCGGCGTTCGGTCCGATCGACGCCCTGGAACAGTTGCGGGAGGGCGACGTTCTCCAGTGCGTTCAGTCGGGGCATGAGGTTGAACGTCTGGAAGACGAACCCGACTTCGGTCCCGCGGAGGTTGGTCCGCTCCCGATCGTCGAGTCCGCCGACCTCGCGACCGTCGACGACGACTTCGCCCTCGGTCGCGGTATCGAGACAGCCCACGAGGTTCATCAGCGTCGACTTTCCGGAGCCGCTCGGTCCCATGATCGCGGTGTAGGAGCCCCGCGAAATCTCGAGACTAACCCCGTCGAGGGCGTGGACCGGCTGGCCGACGTGGTAGGTCTTGCGGACGTTCGAGAGGGAGACCGCCGTCTCCGACTTCACCATGGAGGGTGGGTCCACAACCGGATGGAAAAAGGTTCTTCCAACAGCCGTAGTCGTCCTGGTCTCGTTCGATTGACTCGCGATCGATCGACCACCTCGGAGGTGCAACGTTTTTACCGTCGCCGCTCGCTCGTCGAAGCATGAAGACGGAGGGCGGATCGGACGCAGCGAAGCGCCGTGCGGGCGAACGCGCGGCCGAAGACGTCGAGGACGGCTTCGTCGTCGGGCTCGGGACGGGGTCGACGACCGCGTTCGCGATCGAGGCGATCGGCCGTCGGGTCGCGGACGGCCTCGCGGTGCAGGGGATCCCGACCTCGTTCCAGTCCCGCCAGCTCGCTCTCGACGTCGGCATCCCGCTCACGACGCTCGACGCGGTCGAGTCGATCGACCTCGCGATCGACGGTGCGGACGCGGTCGTCGACGCTCCCGGTTCGGACGCCCACGGCACGCTCGTCAAGGGCGGTGGCGCGGCCCACACCCGCGAGAAACTCGTCGACGCGACGGCCGACCGGTTCGTCGTCGTCGCCGATCCGTCGAAACTGACCGAGCGACTCGAGCGGTCGGTTCCGCTCGAAGTGCTCCCCGCCGCCCACACCGTCGTGGCCGATCGCGTCCACGACCTCGGCGGCGAGCCGACGCTTCGGGACGCCGAACACAAGGACGGCCCGGTCGTCACCGACAACGGGAACCTGGTGCTCGACTGTGCGTTCGGGGGAATCGAGGAGCCGGCGGCGCTCGCCGATCGGCTGTCGGCGCTCCCGGGAGTCGTCGATCACGGCCTGTTCGTCGGGCTGGTGGACACGACCTACGTGGGAACCGACGACGGGGTCGAGAGCCGTCAATACTGACGACGGCGTCGAGCCCGGCCCGTCCCGATCGCGGGACCCCGTTACGACCTCCTCAGAGCGATTCCCTGAAGCCACACGCCGGACAGGACATACTCCCGCCTTTGACGATCGTATAGCTTCGTTGACAGCGAACGCACGGACAGCCGATCGAGACCCCTGCTTCGCGGCTTACGGCCTCGACCGTCCGTTTCAGCTGCTGCTGTTGCTGTTCGAGTGCTTCGATCCGGTCGGTCAGCGCGGCGACCTCCGCGAGCAATGGCTGGTGGCGTCGCTTCGAACCGAGGGTGGAACGTGGGGACATACGTGGACTACGGCGGCGGCGGAGATAACCGTCTCTGTCCGGGTACTGTCGTGACAGCCGGCTCGATTCTCGGGTCGGGAGCTAGTTTCGACGCGCCTGTCGCGGGTCTCGATCGGTCGGTGACGGTGGACGTGCGGTCGCGTCGGTCGGTGAGCGAGGGCCCGACCCGTGGCGGCGTTCACCGGGTCGATCGGACGGTCCGTTCCTCGTCTTCGGGCGCGTCGGCGCGCCGCGAGAGGGCGACGACGGTCAGGTAGAGCACGCCCAGCAGCCGGGCCGCGGGTTCGATCCACGGCTTCAACTCGAGGTCGTCGGTGTTCTCGTAGACGAGATGCTGGCTGAGCGTGATGATCGGACGTGGCAGGAGCGCGAGCACGACCCCGGTGACCCCGAGCAGGACGCTGACGATCGTCGAGCCCCGCCGACCGCGAGCGAGCAGCCAGACGAACACCAGTCCCTCGAGGCGGGCCCCCCAGAGCGCCCACGGGCGAAACTGGGCTTCCGACGGATTCGCGAGCCCGATCCGCTCGCAGGCGTCGATGACCGGTCGGGGCTTCGCGACCTCGACGATCCCGAAGGCGATCAACAGTTGGCGCAGCATACGCGAGCTACGGCGTCGATCGGCAAAAACGCGATCCTCCGTTCCAGCGATCGCGTCTCCGGCCGGATCGAATGGACACCTTTTCAACGGGTTCAGCCGATCGTTCCGGTAGAGCGATTCGATGCCCGAGACAGCCGATCGCAAAGACGACCACATTCGCATCATCGAAGAAGAAGACGTCGAGACGTCGGGAACCGGCTTCGCCGACGTCAACCTCGTCCACGAGGCGCTTCCCGAGATCCATCGCGACGAGATCGACACCACGACGACCCTGTTCGGCCACGAACTGGCCGCGCCGATCGTCATCGAGAGCATGACCGGCGGCCACCCCAGCACGACGAAACTCAACCGGGCGCTCGCCGAAGCCGCCCAGCGGACGGGCGTCGCGATGGGCGTCGGGAGCCAGCGGGCCGGCCTCGAACTGGACGACGAGGACCTCCTCGAGTCCTACACGATCGTCCGGGACGTCGCCCCCGACGCCTTTCTCTACGGCAACGTCGGCGCGGCCCAGCTCCTCGAGTACGACGTCGCCGACGTCGAGGAGGCTGTCGAGATGATCGACGCCGACGCGATGGCGATCCACCTCAACTTCCTGCAGGAGGCGGTCCAGCCGGAGGGCGACGTCGACGCCCGCGGCTGTCTGGCCGAAATCGAGCGGGTCGCGGACGCGCTCTCGGTGCCCGTGATCGTCAAGGAGACCGGCAACGGCATCTCGCGGTCGACGGCGAAGCGACTCGCCGACGCCGGCGTCGACGCGATCGACGTCGCCGGCAAGGGCGGCACGACGTGGTCGGGGATCGAGTCCTACCGGGCGGCCGCCGTCGGCGCCGACAGACAGGAACACGTCGGCAGGCGATTCCGCGCGTGGGGGATTCCGACCGCGGTCAGCACGCTCGAGGCGGGCGCAGTCCACGATTGCGTCATCGCGAGCGGCGGGGTTCGATCGGGACTCGACGTCGCGAAGGCGATCGCACTCGGCGCGCGAGCGGGCGGTCTCGCGAAGCCGTTTCTCGGGCCAGCGGGCCAGGGAACGGACGCGGTCGTCGACCTGATCGAGACGCTCACGCTCGAACTCAGGACCGCAATGTTCGTGACGGGATCGGCGTCGGTTACCGACCTCCGGGCGGTCGACCCCGTCGTCCTGGGTCGAACCCGGCGGTACCTCGACGAACGCGGATCGCGGTAGGGCTCCGGCGATCGACGCTTTTTCGACCGCGATCGGACCGGCATTATCACTCGGAAAGGTTATTTGTTCCACAAAAGAACTTAATATACGGCACTACCTCGTGCGAGACGATAGAGATGAGGGAGTCGCTCGATGGAGAGGACGGCTCGGAGGGGTCCCGGGCCGACGAGGCGGACTCGATCGAGTCGGTGCTGGAGTCGGCGGAGGACACCGAAACGGTCGTCGAGAAACTCCGTGAGAGCGGCACCCGATATCACGTCTCGGAGTCGAACGTCGACGACGTTATCGACTCGATCGGGTCGACCGAGGACGGCGATACCGACCCGGATCCGTTCACCCTCGACGGGGGACCGACGCGAACCGTCTCCTCGGAGGGAATCGACGAGGTGTTCGAGAAACTCGAGGCGGAAGTCGACGACCGCGACGAGGAGCCGATCGGGACGTCGGCGACCACCGAACGGCGACCCGAGGACGGGGAGCCCTCACCGTTCGCCGCGGCCGCCGAAGAACCGGACTTCGAAGAACTGAAGCGGGAGTACGGGTCGCTGTCCGGTCGCCCGCCCGCGAAGACGGTCTCGGACGAGAGCGTCGACGACATTCTCGCGCTCGCCTCCGGCGACGACGGGCGGGCGACCGCGGACGGAGACGGCGAGACGGCCGATTCGGCGACGGCTCGGAGGTCGCCGTCGCGGCGGTCGCCTGCCGGTGGGTCGTCCGGCCAGGACGACGTCGCGAACGGGGCCGGCGATCGGTCGCCGAGCGGAACCGCCGTGGAGGCGATCCGGCCCGACGATCCGGAGGCGGCGATGACCTCGCTGCTCGACGACGCGGCGGCTCCCGACAGATCAGAACCGGCAGACGAGTCGACCGGGGAGTAGTTCGCCCGGGTTCTGTCTCGCTCGACTGGAACGACGCCATTTCTGCCGTCACTGTGCGATCTACTTGCCCGGCAGCCGCCACGTACCGTCGCTGGCGCGTGCCCGGAACTGGTGTACGTGCCCGTCGGACCGGACTCACGGCTCACGGACACAGCCGCGGCTGGTCGCGTGGCGCCCGAAAAAATGGTGTACGTGGCGTACCTTACAGGTCGCGAGGCTGGACCGTCTTTCGGTCGTTCGCTTCGGCACGGCGGGCGGCGTCCTCGAGCAGCTCGTCGACTTCCTCGTCGAGTGCGTCGTAGAAATCCGAGGCGACGTTCTTGTCATCGAGCGCTTCCTTCACGGCGGCTTTGACGATAAGGTCTGCCATACGATTTACCCGTTTCCCTTACCCCCATATAAAAACTTTGGTTACACACCGAAATACGGTGGCTGCAGCCCCCAATTCGTCCGTTTCGGAACGTGGGGCCACCGGAAAGTATATGTCGGATGAGCTTCTATCCGCGCGATCGGCCCGCCGATCGGGTGAAATCTGGCTCGCGCGCGGTCCTACGGTCGGTCGCGCGCGGTTCGGTTGCGTCGCTCGCGCGGGTCGAACCGTGGCCGATCGGGTCGACGGATTCGAGTACGTGCACCCCCGACACCGAGTATGCGCGAACTCCTCGAGGCCGTCGCCGACGGCTCGCTGTCGCCGGCCGAGGCCGAAGCCGAGCTCAACGGGTACGTCACCGGCGACGCGGGCCGGTTCGACGCGGCCCGACCGCAACGTCGGGGTATTCCCGAGGGCATCTTCGCGGCGGGGAAGTCGGCCGAACAGGTCGTCGCACTCGCCGAGACCGCACTCGAGACGACCGGGCGAGCGCTCGTCACTCGCGTCACCGATCGACAGGTCGCTGCGCTCGAGTCGGCGCTCGACGATTCCTTTCCGGACGCCACCATCGATCGGCGGAGTTCGACCCTCTACGTACGGACGCCGGCGTACGAACCGCCGGCGCTCGACGCGACGATCGGGATCGCCACCGGCGGCACCGTCGACGGCCCGATCGCGGACGAGGCCGAACTCGTCTGTGAGGACGCCGGCGCGTCCGTCGACCGAGTCGACGACGTCGGCGTCGCCGCGCTCGACCGGATCCTGGACCAGCTCGATCGGCTTCGGGACGCGGACGTGCTGATCGTCTGTGCCGGCCGTGAAGGGGCGTTACCTACCGTCGTCGCCGGACTCGTCGATACGCCGGTCATCGGCGTGCCCGTCTCGAGCGGGTACGGTTTCGGCAGCGACGGCGAAGCCGCGCTGGCCGGGATGCTCCAGTCGTGTACGGTGCTGTCGGTGGTCAACGTCGACGCCGGCTTCGTCGCGGGCTCTCAGGCGGTTCTGATCGCGCGAGCGATCGACGACGCACGGGGCTAGAGTGTCGAGACGAGAAAGATATGTTGTGGTACACAAAAATCCAAACGGCGTTTGGGAAAGACTTTTTAAATTCGTACTGGGTAGGTACGCATACCGGCTTGTGCCGGTATACCCATGCCCACATGTGACCACTGCGGCGCGCACGTTTCCGAGCGGTTCGCACGCGTCTTCGCCGACGAACGCGGGAAAATCCACGCGTGTACGAGTTGCTCGGCCAACGCAGGGATCGCAGAAGTCGCCAAAGAGCGCGCACGCGGGACCTGAACCCCTTCGAACCGCCTTCAAAGACCACGCGCCCCCATCGCAGACGAGTCGCTTTTTGTCCACCCGTTCGTATCGACGGCCGATGGCAACGCGCCCCGTCGACGGCGACCACGTCGTCTACGTCCTCGAGTGTGCCGACGGTACCTTCTACACCGGCTACACGACCGACCTCGATCGACGGCTCGCCGAACACAACGACGGCGCGGGCGCGAAGTACACCCGCGGTCGGACGCCGGTCGAACTCCGGCACGCGGAGCCCTTCGAGACGCGATCGGCGGCCATGTCCCGCGAGTACGAGATCAAACAGCTGACGCGAGCGGCGAAAGAGCGGCTGGTCGACGGCGACTAAAACTGCCCGTGAACCGCCGGCGATTCAATCATCGACTGCAGCTTCCGTCCGCGGCGAACTCACGTCCGGTTCGATGAACGCGTACTCGACGAGCATCCGGCCGAGTTCCTCGACGCGCTCCCGGAGGACCGGATCGCGAAAACGGCGGCCGTCGATCGCGGCGGGATCGGCCTCGAACTTCTCGCGGGCGCTCCGGAGGCCGACCTGGTGGGGGAGGACCCAGCCGTGGACGCCGCGAACGGTGATCCGCAGGTGATCGAGCGTCGACCCGTAGCTGCCGCCGCCGGCGGTCGCCAGCAGGCCGACGGTCGTGTCCTCGTACTCGTCGAATCCGCAATAGTCGTGGAAGTTCTTCAGCGCGCCGGAGTACGAGCCGTGGTAGACCGGCGTCCCGAGCGCGACCGCGTCGGCCTCGCGAACGAGTCCGGTGACCGTCCCGGCGTCACCCTGCTCGTCGACGTCGGGATCGTAGACGGGGAGGTCGTACTCGCGCAGGTCGAGCAGTTGCGTTTCGGCACCGGCCTCGTCGGCGGCCGAGAGGACGTACTGGAGGGCCGTCCGAGTGTAACTCTCCTCGCGGAGACTCCCGCTGACGGCGAGCACGGAGGGGATGTCGCTCATATCGGTCATGGAGGCCGCTATCCGAAAAACGTCACGGGCTCCGTACGTCGGGTGTCTCGATCGGCGCTCGATCGTCTCGTGGTGGCCGTGCTCGGTCGGGACCGCGATCGAGGTCCGGGTTTCGGTCGCGGATACCAGCATACCAGCGCCGCCTTTTTCGCGGCAGGCGATGACGAACGCGTATGGACGTGATCTCGTTCGGGACCGACGGCTGGCGGGCACCTCTCGAAACGTTCACCGCACCGCGCGTGCGCATGGTCGGGCAAGCGGTCGCCTCGTACCTGCGAGACGAGGATCTCGATGGACCCGTGGCGATCGGGTACGACGCCCGCGAGAGTTCCCGCGGCTTCGCGGAGGAACTCTCGCGCGTGCTCTGTGCGAACGGGTTCGACGTGCTCCTCCCGGAGCGCGATCGGCCGACGCCGCTGTTCGCCCACGCCATCGTCGAGCGCGACCTGGCCGGCGCGCTCGTGATCACCGCCTCGCACAACCCGCCGGAGTACAACGGCGTGAAGTTCATCCCCGACGACGGCGCACCTGCGCTGCCCGAGGTGACCGACGCGATCGCCGATCGACTCGCTGATCCCGACCCGCTCCCCGAGGACGAGCACGGTACGGCCCGGCCGGTCGACTTCGTCACCCCACACGCCGACGCCGCGATCGACCTCGTCGCGGAGATCACGGGGGACGCCGACCTCTCCGACGCCGACCTGACGATCGCCTACGACGCCATGCACGGCAGCGGCCGGGACACTACGGACGCGCTGCTCGAACGCGCGGGCGCGACCGTCGAGCGGATGCGCTGTGACCGGGACTCCGACTTCGGCGGCGGGGCACCCGAACCCGCACCCGAGAACCTCACAGCACTCCGGGATCGCGTGACTGGGGCCGGCGACATCGGCCTCGGAATCGCCAACGACGGCGACGCCGATCGAATCGCCATCGTCACTCCCGATCGGGGATATCTCGACGAGAACCTCTTTTTCGCCGCGCTGTACGACTACCTGCTCGAGAGCGAGTCCGGCCCCGCGGTCCGATCGGTCTCGACGACGTACCTGATCGATCGGGTCGCCGAGGCCCACGAGGAGGCCGTTCACGAGGTGCCGGTCGGCTTCAAGTGGGTCGCGCAGGCGATGGCCGACCACGACGCGCTGATCGGCGGCGAGGAGTCGGGCGGGTTCACCGTCCGGGGCCACGTCCGCGAGAAGGACGGCGTCCTGCTCGCACTGCTCGCGGCGACCATGCACGCCGCGGAGCCGGTAGACGATCGGGTCGATCGGCTCCTCGCGGAGCACGGGACCGTCGTCCAGGACAAGATCAGCGTCGACTGTCCCGACGACCGGAAGGAGCGGGTGCTCGCCGATCTCGAGGACGAGATTCCCGAGGCCGTGGCGGGGACCGACGTCGAAGACGTGAACACGGCCGACGGGTTCAAACTCCTGCTCGCGGACGGCTCGTGGGTGCTCATCCGGCCCAGCGGCACCGAACCCGTGTTGCGGGTCTACGCCGAGGCGACCGACGAGGAGCGGGTCCGGCGGTTGCTCGATGCGGGCGAGGAACTGGTCGAACCGCTGATCTGACCGGTGTGTGACTGATCGTCACACTCGACTCGCCCCGGGTTGCGTACTCCGGGCCCCCCTTTACCCACGTCGGACCCGAGTATCCGGATATGAGTGGACGGAACGAGGACGCGGCCTACACCGAACTGACGCCCGACTCGTGGCACCAGAACGACGAGGGCAACTACTACATCGACTGTCCGGAGTGTGGCTCTGCGGCCACGCTGATGAACGTCGTCAAACACGGCCGCTGTAACGGCTACCTCGACCAGCAGGAGGACGAGACCGAACTCGACGAGGAAGACATGACCTGCACGGCGAAACTCTGGTTCGAACTCGGCTACACTTCCGATCCCGACCCGTCAGCGACGGGGTCGGACGCCGAGCAGTCTTCGGAGAGCGTCACGACGGGCGAGGGCGTCCCGGCGTCTGACCAGCCGCCGGGCACGGACGGGACGGTCAGCGACGAACAGCAGTAAAACGTCCCCTCGAACCCCGCCGAGCGCCCCGTCTTCTCAGTCGACCCGCGTCGCCGGGACGCCGGCGACCGTCGCCCCTGCCTCGACGTCCTTGCTGACGACCGATCCCGCACCGACGACCGCGTCTTCGCCGATCGTGATATCTCCCAGGAGCGTCGCGTTCGCACCGATCTGGACCCCGTCCTCGATCGTGGGGTGGCGCTTGATCGGCTCGTTC
This sequence comes from Halosolutus halophilus, assembly GCF_022869805.1. Taxonomy (NCBI): domain Archaea; kingdom Methanobacteriati; phylum Methanobacteriota; class Halobacteria; order Halobacteriales; family Natrialbaceae; genus Halosolutus; species Halosolutus halophilus. The sequence continues at coordinate 4,364,734 of NZ_CP094974.1, forward strand.
GTGTCGCCGCCGAGCGTGACGCCGTGGTACATGTGTACGTCGTCGCCGATCTCGGCCGTCTCGCCGATGACGACGCCCATCCCGTGATCGATCGTCACGCGCCGGCCGATCGACGCGGCGGGGTGAATCTCGACGCCGGTCAGCCATTGCACGACGTGCGAGAGCAGCCGTGCGGTGAGTCGGAAGTCCCGGTTCCAGAGCCGATGTACGATGCGGTGGCTCCAGACGGCGTGAAGCCCGGGATAGCACAGCAGGACCTCGAGCCACCCCTTCGCGGCCGGGTCGCGATCGAGCATCGCCGCGATATCCTCGCGAAGCCGTCCGATCATCGGTGTTCGTGGCCGGCCGCCGGGGTCCGATCGGTCCGCGTGACTGCCACCGAACGCCGGTCCAGCACCGACGGCCGACAACCGGCCACAGCGTGGCGGGATCGGTTCCTGTCGATGCACGCGGAATGGCCGGATCGTACCATAATTGACAGTACTGGTACGGATATCATAAAAAGGGTCGCTTACTGCCCGCGGGCGAGTCGGCTCCCGATCCGATCGGGCAGGCCGGCCTCGGCGACGGCTTTCCGGACGGCGTCGATATCGTACTCGACGCGGTGGGTCTCGACGGTCAGGGCGTCCAGGTCGACGACGGCGTAGGCCGCCCGCGGATCGCCGTCGCGTGGCTGCCCGACGCTTCCGGGGTTGACCACGATCCCGTCGGCGTACCGTTCGACGTGCTGGACGTGGGTGTGGCCGAGCACGAGGACGTCCTCGTCGCCGAGCAGCCGGGCCGAGAACTCGTGCGGCCGGGTGTACCGCGTGTACCGATCGGGGTCGTCGGGGTGGCCGTGGACGACTTTGAGCCGCCCGTCGTACTCGCGTCGCTCGAGGGGCAGGTCGGCGAGCCACGCGCGCTGGTCGTCCGAGAGTTGCTCCCGTGCGTGTTCGACCCCCGCCTGGGCCATCCGGTTGAAGCGGAACGCGGACCCCTCGACGGCGGCGTCGTGGTTTCCCATCACCGTCGGCACCGCCCGTTCGCGGAGTTCGGCGACGCACTCCCCGGGCCAGGGGTTGTAGCCGACCACGTCGCCCGCACAGACCAGTCCGTCCACCGGCGGCATGGCGTCGAGGACGGTCTCGAGGGCGACCCGGTTCCCGTGAATGTCGGAGACAAGCCCGATCTTCATACGGACGGCTAACAGGTGCCAGCGATTTGTAGGTTGCCCGCGATCGATGTCGCCCCGTCGAACGCGCCCCACAGTCGGTGTCACAAGCGTTAGCACCACACCATCCGGAACGCTCCGGACAACCCGGACGGCAGTCCCGATATCCGACGCGGGGATTCCGATCCGGGATCCGTCGATAATCGCGGCTGTGGTCCTACCGATTTCCGGCATCCGATCCCTTTTTGGACAGATCTACGTTCCTAGTGTATGCCTACACCGACGGATCGAGTTCGGCGAGCCGAGCGGTCGAGTATCCGCGTCATGTTCGATCTCGCGGAACGCCACGAGGACGATCTCGTTCGACTCGAGGTCGGCGAACCCGACTTCGACACGCCTGCACACGTCGTCGACGCGGCTGCGCGCGCCGCTCGCGAGGGTGCGACACACTACACCTCGAACGCGGGACTTCCAGAGTGTCGGCGTGCGATCAGCGACACGCTCGACGCCGAGTTCGGCGTCCGACACGGCCCTGACGAGATCGTCGTCACCGTGGGCGGAATGGAGGCGCTCCACCTGGCGATCCTGGCGACGGTGTCCCCCGGAGAGGAACTCGTCGTTCCGGGGCCGACCTGGCCGAACTACGAGACGCAGGCGATCCTCGCGGACGGGTCGTTCCGCGAGGTGCCGATGCCGGCCGAGTCGGGGTTCGATCTCGACGCCGATCGCATCGTCGATGCGATGGATGACGACACCGCAGCGGTCGTGCTCACGACGCCGTCGAATCCGACCGGTCGCGTGTTCGATCCGGACGAGTGTCGTGCGATCGTCGAGGCCGCCGCCGATCGCGACGCGTACGTGATCGCCGACGAGGTGTACCTCGGACTCACCTACGATAGAGCGCCCGAGGGAATCGCGGCGTACACAGACCATCCCGATCACGTGTTGACGGTCGGTTCCTGCTCGAAGGCGTACGCGATGACCGGCTGGCGGCTGGGCTGGCTCGCGGGCGACGGCCACCTCGTCGACGAGGTGGTCAAGGTCCACGAGGCGACCACGGCCTGTGCGTCGAGCGTGGCCCAGCACGCCGCTATCGCCGCACTCACGGGACCACGAGAGCCGTTCGAGGACATGTACGACGAGTTTCGACGTCGTCGAGACCTCGTCGTCGACCGCGTCGCGGAGATCGACGGGCTCTCCTGCCCCCGTCCGGAGGGTGCGTTCTACGCGTTTCTCGACCCGGGGATCGACGACGACAGCCTCACGATCGCAAAATACCTGCTGGAGGAACACGGCGTCGTGCTCGCCCCCGGGGACGGCTTCGGCGACACGGCCCCGGGACGGCTGCGACTCTCGTTCGCGAACTCCGTCGACCGCCTCCACGAGGGGTTCGATCGGATCGAGGCCGGACTACGGGAGTACTGAGGATCGGCCACCGGAGCGCCCCGTCAACGCATCAGTTCGCCCCCGTTCACGTTCAGCGTCTCACCCGTGACGAACGTGGCGTCACGGAGGTATGCGATCGCCTCGGCGATATCCTCCGGCTGACCGTATCGGTCGACGGGGATCCGGGCCAGTTCCTCGCGTTTTTCGTCGGCCGTCCGATCGGCGGTCATCGCCGTCTCGACGTGGCCCGGAGCGACCGCGTTCACACGAACGTCGGGTGCGAAATCCCGTGCGTGGCTCCGGGTGAGCGAGAGGAGTGCTCCTTTCGAGGAGGCGTAGTGACACTCGATCGCTGCGCCGGTGTGAGCGAGAATTGAGGAGACGTTCGTCACCGAGGGGTCCGCGTCGGACGCTCGAAGATGCGGGAGTGCCGCCTTCGTGACGTTGAACGCGGAGTTGACGTTGACGTCCATGATCCGATCGAAGTCGGCTGGATCGAGGGTCTCCGTGTAGACGTGCTGATCGATCCCGGCGTTGTTGACGACGTGGTCGACGCTCCCGAACGCGTCGGCGGCGGCATCGACCAGTCGGGCAGCGGCGTTCGCATCCGAGACGTCCGCGCCGACGACGATCGCCTCCTGTCCGCGGTCGCGGATCTCGGCTGCGACTCGCTCCGCGGCGTCCTCGCTCGTGTGGTAGTTCACGGCGACGTCGTACCCGTCGGCAGCGAAGCGAAGCGCGGTCGATCTGCCGATGCCCCTGGAGGATCCAGTCACGAGTGCTGCTGGCATAGACGAACCACGTGCCGGTATCGACTTTGTAGTTCCGCCGTTCAGTCGCCGTTCTCGATCGCGGTCTCGAACCCGTCGCCGGTCCGGGCGACGCCGGCGGCACAGACCGCGTGTTCGAACTCGTGGTCGTAGGCCTCGCTGGCCGCGTCGTCGGCACTCTCGGCCGCGAACTCGATCGTCTCGGGCGCGTTCTTTTCGTACGTCGCCACGAGCGTCGGTTCGTCGACGGTCTCGACCAGCAGCGCGTCCTTTCGGACCGTTCCGATCAGCGCCTCGCCGGCGGCACCGATCGTCGCCGCGATCCGGGGCGTGTCGTAGTCGTCTTTCTCGTAGTCCAGCGCCAGCAGGCTCTCAGCGACGGCGTCCCGGGCCGGGTAGCCGAGTTCGAGTTTCTCAGCGATCGGGTCGACGTGCGAACCGTTGCCGAACGCGGCCGTCTCGCCCGTCGGGGTGTCGACGACGCGCAGGCAATTGTAGGAGACGTACGGGTTGTCCGTTTCCGGGGCGTCCTCGGTGGGACCCACGGTGAGCGCGTCCTCACGGGCGGTGATCTCGCGGTTCGGGAACGATCGGGACGACACCCGGTACGCGCCGACGTCGGGGCCGACGACGACGAACCGTCCAACGTACATACTCGGGGGTGCGCGAGAGAAGGGAAAAGGGATGTCGGTTCGGCGGCGTCCGCGATCGGGTGTCGATGACGCGAGGCTCGTGCCCGATCGGGGGGGCCGAGACTTTATACCAACTCACGCGGTGAACGGGGGTGTGACGACCGATACGGACTGTCTCGAGGCGTTACGGGAGGCCGCCGATCGGCTCGGCGAGTCGCCCGCGAAAGCACAGTACGAGGAGCTGGATTAACTCCTGCCTCTGCGACGATCATGAAAACGTTGGGCGGCTGGAACGCGGCCAAAGAGCGTGCGGGATTGGAAACGTTCGATCGGGCCGTGACGGGTGGTTAGCCGATCCAACCGAAACCTGACTGGGTCGACATTCCTGGCGGCGTCGAGTGGGAGGAACCCACCGGTCAACAGCGCTGGTACTACAAGAATCGGGAGGAACGAATCGAGCGCAAGGACCGTCGCCGGAAGAAAATCCGTCGATGGCTCTACGGGTACAAGGATCAGTACTGTGAGTGTGCCCGATGTAGCGAAGACAGGCCCCCGTGCCTCGATTTTCACCACCCCGCCGAGAAGGACCTGGATATCTCGAAGATGGTCGTCGACGGGTATTCGAGGCAGAGCATTCGCGAGGAAATCGATCGCTGTGTGGTCCTCTGCGCGAACTGCCATCGAATGGAACACTCCGAACCTCCGAAACGCTAATCCAAACCTGGCCAAGCCAAGGCTACAGACTCGGCTACCTGTCCATCCGACCGGAGCTAAATCGCGGCCGAGTTCGTAACACTCTAATATGGACACCCACTACAGACTGGTACGTCGTCGGTAATCGAGACCGGCGAAGCATGTCAAGTCCATTAGGGTAGCGGCCAATCCTGAAGCCTTCTGGGGGCTTCGACGCTGGTTCGAATCCAGCATGGACTACTCCTCACGTTCTTTCGACTGGAACTTCTTCCCAGTCACTGCTATCGATCTCCAGTCGAAACGAAGGGGTCTATCGCCGATCGTCCCCGCACCAGAAACCATATTTCCCCGTCTCTACTACCGATCACGTATGAATCGACGGACGTTCCTGGCGATCGGGGGTGTGGCGACGCTCGGCGGCGTCGCCGGTTGCCTCGGCAGCGACGACAGCGAACCCGACGGCTACGGTCCGGAACCGGAGACGGTCCCCGAAGAGCGATCGATCGACACCAGTAGCTACCGGACGCAGACGTTCAACGGCGTCGCGGTGCCGCTGGCACCGATCGACGACGTCTTTTACTGGTACCAGCGCCAGGAGGCGCGGGTGGCCGACGCGCGCGGATCGGCCCAGTACGAGCGGGCCCACATCGTCGGTGCACCGCTGAGCCCCGCCCCGGACGGCGAGTCGGACGATCCGATCGAGGACTGGGCCACGGACGAACGGATCGTCACCTACTGTGGCTGTCCGCATCACCTCTCCGGGTTGCGTGCCGCGTCGCTGATCGACGACGGCTACGAAGAGGTGTACGCACTCGATGAGGGGTTCGGCGCGTGGATCGAGCGCGGCTATCCGCTCGCGGGGTCGGAGGTTTCGGAGGACCGGGCGACCTACGAGATCCGGGGACAGTCCGACGCCGCCTACGCCGGCGAGATGGTCATGTTAGAGCAGGTCGACGCGGATCGGCGCGAAGCGGCACCGATCGCCGACGACGGTTCGTACACGCTGCAACTCCACTACGCGGGCTCGACCGACTCCCGATTCCGGGTCGAGGCACCCGACTACACGGTCGAGGGGACGCTCGCGGATCTCACGAGCGACACCGTCACGGCCTGATCCCTGACGGGTCAGTTACGGCCTGAACGCTACGATTCGGAAGATTCGTACGCACCCGATCGCTCGAGTTCGCCCCGTTTTCGAAGTACGTCCGGCGTTCGGCAGATTCCCGGCGCGCCCGTCACCTGCGGTACCGTACAGTTGTTACAGCTCTCACAGAGCACCCGCGTCGTCGCGTCACCGGCGTCGAGTAGTCGGGTGCCGAGCCGGGGTTCGGCGTAGAACGGTCGGGCCATTCCGACCGCGTCGCAGGCCGGTGTAGGGCCGTCCCCGCTGTCCTCGCCACCCCCGTCGTTCCCGCCGTCTCCGAGCAGCCGGTCGATCGTTCCGCGCTCGCGGATCCCGCCCTCCGCGAGGACCGGGATCGCCACCTGCTCGCGAACCCGTCGACAGAAGTCCTCGTTCCACGCGGGTTGGAAGTCGTACTGCAGGGATTGCACGCGGTTCCCCCAGGCGACGAGTCGCTTCCGGCCCGATCCGCCGAAGGCGACGTCGTACTCCTCCTGCAGGGCCTCGTTCGACCAGGCCCGATCGGGGTACGCCCCGCGGACGATGCTCATGTCCCAGACGACGGACGTCTGGACCGGAACCACCGCGTCGTAGCCGATCCGCTCGAGTCGACGGGCGATCTCGACTCCGTCGTCGAGCGAGAGCTTCCGCCGGACGATCGGCGCGGGCGGCGCGGGCGTCTCCGCGGGAACCTTGGTCATCAGGGGGACGTCGCCGGCCCGGTCGCGGATCTCGTCGTGGACGAGCGCGAGGAATTCGAGTCTGGCGTCCGGCGAGCCGCCGAACTCGTCGCCGCGGCGGTTGTAGAAGGGCGACAGGAACTGCTGGACGATGCCCATGTTCGCCCCCGCAAGGTGAATCCCGTCGTAGCCCGCGTCGACGGCGCGGGCGGCCGCTCGGCCGAAGTCCGCGGCGAGGTCGTACACCTCGTCGGTCGACAGGACGCGGGGGTCGTACGAGAGGAAGCCGAGCCGATCGAGGGCCCGTAACTGCCACGGCGGTTTCGATACCGCGAGTTGCTCGAGGTCCGGGTGCTTCCGGCGGTACTCTGCGTGCCACGTCTCCATGCTCCGCAGCCCGCCGTGTTCGAGCTGGACGAAGATGCGGCCGCCGTGCTCGTGGATCCGATCGGTCAGCCGCGACAGTCGCGAGACGAAGTCGGGGTCGTGGACGCGGGTCATCCCCGGTGCGGCACAGCCGCCCTCGCCGCGGACGATGGTCGCGCCCTGGCAGACGAGTCCGACGCCGGACGCGGCGGCGGGTTCGAGATCGTCGATCAGCGTGTCGACGGCGTCCGGTCCGTTGCCCGCGCACTCGAGCAGGGGCGCGCGATAGAGTCGGTTCGGGACCGTCAGCCCGCCGATCTCGATCGGATCTTCGAGGCTGGCCATGCAGGGCGTATCACGCGGCCGTACAAGAGCGTAGTGCCGGTCGGGGATCGGAGATTCCCCTCCTCGGAGTCGGGACGTATCTCGACGACACGATCGCTCCCTTCCCCCGTTCTGTCCCGTTCGCGACTACGACCTGTTCACGTCACGTCCGGGCGGCGGTGTGAGCCGAATCGGAACCCCCGGAGCGGCCGCGTCAGGGCGGGAGCACGACCGCACGCCCCTCGATCTCGTTGTGTTCCAGTCGTTCCGCGACCGTGTTGATCTCGTCGAGATCGTTTCGTTCGGTGCGCAACTCGACCTCGTCGCGATCGACGAGGGCGACGAGTTCCTGGAGTTCGGCGTACTTGCCGACCAGGGTCCCCCTGAAGGCGAACTCGCCGTTGACCAGGGCCTGACTGGGTTCGTGGATGTGCCCGCCGTAGCCGACGACGTGGTGGTCGCCGCCGGCGGCGACGATTTCGGGTGCCAGTGCGGTCGTCTCGTCCCCGCCGACGAAGTCGACGACCTGCTGGGCCCCCACGTCGTCGGTCAGGTCCGCGACGACGTCGGCGAGGTCCTCCTCGGCGGAGTTGACCGTGTGGCGAGCCCCCACCTCTTCTGCGAGTTCGAGCGCCTCGTCTTTGATGTCGGCGGCGACGATGTTCGCGCCGCTCATCGCGTCGAGACACTGGAGACCGATGTGGCCGAGGCCGCCGATGCCGATGACGACGCAGGTGTCGCCGGGATTGAGTTCGCGGACCGCCTTCTTCGCGGCGTGGTAGGCCGTGATTCCAGCGTCGGCGTGGGGTGCGATCTCGGTCGGGTCGACGCCCTCGGGAAGCGGGATCACCGCCCGCTCGTTCGTCTGGAGGTACTCGGCGAAGCCGCCGTCGGTTGTGAGGCCGTTGAACGCGCTGTTCTCGCAGTACATGTCCTCGCCGAGTCGGCAGGGCCGACAGATGCCGCAGGTCTGGACGGGGTGACAGATCACCGGATCGCCCTCCTCGACCAGCGTTACCTCGTCGCCGACCTCGGCGACGACGCCGGCGTTCTCGTGGCCCAGCGTCATCGGCAGATCCTGTGGCGCGTACTCTTCCCACATTCCCTCGATGATGTGGTTGTCCGTCTGGCACCAGCCCGCGCCCTCGACCTCGACGAGGACGCCGTCCGATCGATCGATCTCGGGTCGATCGATCTCGTCGATCGAGAGTGCCTCGCTCATGTCGTCGGTGTACTCGTGGAGTCTGGCTGCTTCCATGGTAACAACGTGCACATCACCGTACTAGGTGAAAACGTTCGCCCGAGTTATCGTTCGCTGTGACTGTCAGGTGATCCTCGACGTCGCTGGGACCGCGATCGAACCGGTCGTTCTTCGATACCTGAAAGTCAGACTCGTCTGAAAAAGAATAATGGGGGTTGCTACCGATTCACACGATGGGATGTATCAGCAAAACGGCGAGGATGTCTTCGTCATCGACGCTCACGTCCATCTGTGGGACGCCAGGGAGGACAACATCGTCCACGAGGGTGGCGAAGAGTTCATCCAGTGCTTCTACGACTATCACACGACGTTCACGCCGGACGAGCGCCAGTGGGACATGTCGGAGTATCGCCACTACGGGGCCGATCGGATGGTCGAGGACATGTTCGGCAACGCCGCTGCCGACATGGGAATCTTCCAGCCCACGTACCTGACCGACTTCTACGACGAGGGGTTCAACACGACCCACCAGAACGCCGAACTGGCGACCGAGTACCCCGAACGGTTCGTGCTCAACGGAACCTTCGATCCGCGCGACGGTGACGAGGGAATCGAGTATCTCGAAGAACTCCACGAGACGTACGACATTTCGGGGGTCAAGCTCTACACTGCCGAGTGGCGTGGCGACTCGAAGGGGTGGCGACTCGACGACGAGGAGGCGTTCCGGTTCTTAGAGAAGTGCCAGGAACTCGGTATCGAGAACGTCCATCCGCACAAAGGGCCGACGATCCGGCCGCTGAACCGCGACGCGTTCGACGTGAAAGACGTCGACGACGCGGCGTCGTCGTTCCCCGAACTCAACTTCGTCGTCGAACACGTCGGCCTCCCCCGACTCGACGACTTCTGCTGGATCGCCGCCCAGGAGCCGAACGTCTACGGCGGACTCGCAGTCGCCGCCCCGTTCGCCCAGAACCGCCCCGGCAAGTTCTCCGAGATCCTCTCGGAACTGCTCTGGTGGCTCGGCGAGGACCGTGTGCTGTTCGGCTCGGATTACGCGATCTGGAACCCCGACTGGCTCGTCGAGGAGGTCATGGAGGCCGAACTCACCCCGGAACACCGCGCGGAGTACGGCGTCGAGTGGGATCTCGAGACGAAACGGAAAGTGATGGGCGAGAACGCGGCCGACCTGTACGACATCGACATCGAGGAGAAACGCCGGACGTTCCAGGACGACGAGATCAGCCAGCAGTTCGATCTCGGCGACCACTACGCGAGCGAGGAACCGGCGGCGGCGGACGACTGATGTCGACTCCCGACTCCAGCGACGGCGATTCCGATCGCGGCTCCCGGTCGGATTCCGACACCGTCGGCCCCGATCGGGCGGCCGTCCGCGATCGGCTCGACCGCGTCACGGATCCCGAACTCGATCGCTCGATCGTCGCCCTCGACTACGTCGACGCGATCGAGATCGACGGCGACCGCGTCACCGTCCGGTTCACCCTGCCGACGGCGTGGTGCTCGCCGGCGTTCGCGTGGATGATGGCGATCGACGCCCGCGACGAAGTCGAAACCCTGCCGAGCGTCGCGGACGCGCGAATCATCCTGGACGAGCACATGCACGAGCAGGAGATCACCCGCGGCGTGAATGAGGGACGCTCCTTCGCCGAGGCGTTTCCCGACGCCGACGGCGACGTCGCCGCCGTCCGGGCGGAACTCGACGAGAAGGCCCGCGTCGCACGCCAGTACGACGCGATCGAGACGTTGCTCGACGCGGGTCTCGATGCCGAGACGATCGTCGAGCTTACCGTCGCGGACCTCGAGCGATCGGCGGCCAATCCGTCGGCCGCGTCCGCGGAGACGGCGAGCGATCCCACCGACGACGATGAGCGGGAGCAGCTTTCGATCTACGTCCAGAACCGCGCGGTCGCCGTCTCGGTTCCGGCAGCCCCGATCGATCGGTATCTCGAGAAAGCCCGAGAGACGGGCGTCGTCTCCGCACCTGACGACGTGTTGTTCCGGACGCCGGAGGGGCAGCCGATCGACGCCGACTCGTTCGACCTTGTCCACCGCCGCGGGCGACTCGCACAGGTCAACATGTCCAGTCAGGGCGGAATCTGTGAGGGGTTACAGGCGGCCAGGGAGCGCCGCTTCGAGGGGGCAGGCGACGACTGATAGGGATCGTTGTAACTTGTTACCGGCGATCGCCCGCCCGGGGCGGCGATCACCGGTAAAGAATCACAACAGACCGTATGAGTACGCAGGTGCCGTCGAATTTCTCCGTTTCCAGTCGTTTGCGGTCCGCCCACGTACACGGCTATCCTCGGATTTCGTCGAGTCGATCGCCGAGCACCTCACGGACCGAACTGATATCCCCGCCGATCCGGACGATCTGGTAGCCGGCGTCGATCGCCGCCTGTGCGTCGGCGGGATCGTTTCGAATCCGACCGATCGGGATCTCGGCGGCAAGGCAGGCCTCGAGCGTTCGATCGATCGCGGCCGTCACGGCGTCGTGATTCTTCGCCGTCGGATCGCCGGCCGACATCGATATCTCGAGATCCGCCGGACCGACGAACGCGAACCCGAGTTGCGGAACGGCGAGGATCTCTTCGATGTTTTCGACTGCCCGTTCGTTCTCGATCATCGTCCCTACGAGGACCTCGTCGTCCTCGCCGGCGACGAAGCTGTCGACGTAGCCGGCCCACTCGCCCGATCGGCCGACGCCGACGCCTCTGTTGCCGACGTCGCCGTCGTAAGCGAAGTAGGCCGCTTCGATCCCTCGGCGGAGTTCGCTCGCCGTCTCGATTCGGGGGAGCAGAACCGTCCGGACGCCGGCGTCGAGGACCTTCCTGACGAGGGGAGGCTCCGGAGCCGGCAGTCGAACCAGCAACTCGATGTCGGCCGCTTCGGCTGCTCGAGTGAACTCCTCGAAGGCGGTGCTGTCGTACGGGCTCGGGCCCCCGTGCTCGAAGTCCAGCCAGACGTAATCCAGCCCGAGGCGACCGAATGTTTCGATCACCGTCGGTGAGAACGTCTCCGAACTCGCTCCGAGAACCGTCTCACCGTGTTCGAGCGCACGTCGGAACCCGTTTTCGGACCTCATCCGGCCACCTCTCGGCTCAGATCGGCGCGGTTTTTCGTGGAGTCCGGCAGTCCACCGTCGTACACCGTGCGGACGTTTGCGGCCGCCTGTTGACTCATTCTGCTGAGTGCCTGCTCGGTCACGCCGCCGACGTGGGGCGTCAGGAGCACCTCGTCCCGTGCGTAGAGCGGGTGGTCGTCTCCTGGCGGTTCCGTCTCGAAGGTGTCGAGGCCGGCCCCGGCTACGGTCCCGCTCTCGAGCGCCTCGTGGAGTGCCGTCTCCTCGACGACTGCCCCCCGCGAGGTGTTGATCAGAACGCCGGTCTCGCCAAGCGCTGCCAGCTCCGCGGTCGAAACCGAGTGGCGCGTCCGATCGGTCAAGGGGACGTGAGCGCTCACCGTGTTCGATCGCTCGAACAGTGCCTCGAGCGACTCGACTCGTTCGACCCCTTCCAAGAAGGCGTCGTCGGGTTTCTTTGGATCGAACGCGAGGACGGTCATCCCTAGTCCCGTAGCGAGATCTGCCGTCTTCCGCCCGATGTTTCCAAACCCGTACACGCCGAACGTATCTCTGGTGAGTTCGTCGCCAGTGAACGCGGCCCGTTCCCAGTTGCCCGCACGGACGTGTCTGTCCGCCGTGTGGAGATTTCGACGAACGCCGAACAGCAGCGCTATCGCGTGTTCTGCGACCGACCGTGCGTTCGCGCCGGGCGTGTTACAGACGACGATATCCCGCCGCGATGCTGCCGGAACGTCTACGTTGTCGAGTCCGCTTCCGTGTTTCGCGATGACCTGCAACCGGTCCGCCCGATCGATGACATCGGCACCGAGCGGGGCCACTCTGACGATGACGGCATCGTACCGATCGATATCGTCGAGTGCGGCCTCGTAACTGCCGTACTCGTCCATACCAGTACACCGCGCAAAATCCGCGATCGATTCCGGACCCGACGGATCGATCCGCATCGGGAGTAACACCTCCCAATCTGTGGCCATAGGTACCTGTCCACAGTCGCTGTAAAAAGTATGTGACCCGATACTCAGATCGGCTGAAACGTATGCGACCCGGTGATCAGAGACGGTGAACAGTACAGAATTTCTGGTGGGGTCCGCCACTCCGCCGATCGGTTCCGTGTGCCGGCACGTGACGGAAGGAACCCCAATTCAGGCGGCCACTGACGGGAGCGTCGGTAGTTTACTCCCCCCGTCTCCGTCCCCGGGCTCCGTGGACTCGCCGGAACGTGACGAAATACGACAGCCCCGTGTACTATCTTTCGGCTCCGATTGGAGCCAGCACCGATCGACGGTCGTCGGATAGACACTGTAGGACCGGTGTACCCTACTTTTCGACATCGAGCAGTGCGACTCGCTCCCGGACTAGCGCGCCGATCGAGGCGTCGGTTGCCGATCGCTCGGCGTCGGTGATTTCGAAGAAGTTACAGATTGTCGCTGACTCGCCGACCTCGAGTGTGGGTTCGACGCCGACGACTGCGTCGAGGTCGTCGAGCGACGCGAGGGTGGCTGCTTCGGCGTCGGCATCGGCCCCATCCGTGGCGGCGACGAGTATCACGGCCGGCCCCTCGCCCTCGTCAACCCCCATTTCGAGTGCCCGGTCGATCTGGCGGCGGCCGGCGGCGTACAGCAGGATCTCGACCGCCCGATCCCGGGCGACGTTCTCGCCGCGATCGATCGCTCGGTCGGCCAGTTCGACGGCTCGCTCGAGGTGGGCCCGGTCGGCGACGTAGCGCGCGTCGAACGCCTGGATCGTCGTGCCGTGGCGATCGCCGATCGCGCCGAGGTCGGCGACGAACGAATCGAGGTCGTCGATCTCGAGGCGGCATTCGAGCAGTTCCATCAGAAATCACCCAGGCTGGACTGGCTCTCGTCCGCGTCGTCGGCCTCGTCCTGTACCGGTTCGGCGCGATCGGGTCCCTCGCCGCTGTCGCCTCGATCGCCGCTCGTTTCACCAGCCGTCGCGCTGGCAGTCGACGTGGCCGGGGCCGGTTCGACGCCGTCCATCGAGGGGTCCTCGCGGCCGGCGTTGTCGAGGATGTTCTCGGCCGTCTTCTCGCCTTTCAGCGCGCCGAGGATCACGCTCTTGTCGGCGGTTCGCAACTCGGCGGGGTCCTCGATCCCGCGCTCGTACAGTCGCCGGGCGCGTTTGCGGCCCACGTCGCCGACCGAGACGAGTTCGAGCAGTTCTTCGCCGACGCCGTGCTCGACGCGAGCCCGCGCCTCGCGGACGGCGACGGTCCACTCGCTGTCGATCTCGACCGCCAGCGACTCGGCTGCCCCGAGCAGCCACTCGGCGGTGTCGACCTTTCCGCGGAGGTCTCCGGGGCCGATCTTGTACCGCTCCGTGATCGTGTCCTCGTCCAGTTCCTCCGCCCAGTCCTCGAGCAGCCGGCCCGTCTTGAGGGCGGACAGCCAGTCCTCGAAGCGGTCGTCCTCGAACTCGCTCGGCGGATCGCCGAGCAGTTCGGCCTCGCGCTCGTAGAAGAGTTCGCCGTACCGCTCGTCCTCGCCCGATCGCAGGTAGAGTTCGTACATGTCGGGGGTGCGCGAGATAAGCTGGTAGCATCCGAGCGCGGTGGGGCGTGCGTCGGCCGACTCGAGTCCGTGGACGATTTCGGCGGCGCTCATCGGATCGAGGTAGAGCCGGGAGACGGTGTGGCCGAGGCTGGTCGCCTCGAGTTCCTCGTCTCGGCCGCCACCGTCGACGAGATCGGCAGCCGAGGTGAACGCCCCGCTGTCGTCGGTTTCCGCCGTCTCACCGCCGTTCCGTTCGACGAAATCGTTCCGCTCGAGATACGACAGCACGTCGTCGGCCACCCGTTCGAGTCGGCCCGGTTCCGTCGACTGGCTCGCGTAGAGCGTCTCCGCGAGGAAGTCGAGCAGGCCCTCGCGGGTTCTGGCGAAACCGGAGGCGATCGTCGCGAGCACGTGCGTTCGCAGGGCCGGTTCGGCGGCGAGTTTCGATCGAACTGGCTCCGGATCGGCCCAGACGTAGCGATCGAACAGTTCCTCGCTCTCGTCGTGGCTCCTGGCGAGCAGGACGGCCTCGCCGTAGGGGTCGAGGCCGGGTCGACCCGCCCGCCCCATCATCTGGTGGACCTCGAGGACGTCGAGCGGTGCCATCCCGCCTGCGGTGGGGTCGAAGCGCCGCCAGTCGCGGACGACGACCCGACGAGCGGGGGTGTTCACCCCGGCCGCGAGGGTCGGCGTGGCCGAGATCACCTTCAGCAACCGATCGCGGAAGGCGTCCTCGACGAGGCTGCGCTGGGTGCTCGAGAGACCGGCGTGGTGGAAGGCCGACCCGTTTTCGACGCACTCCGCGAGTTCCTCGCTCGTCTCGGTGTCGCTATCCCCCCGGATTTCTTCGGCGAGGTCGGCCAGGTCCGTCCGCTCGACGTCGGTCAGTTCGCGGCTCGCGACCTGCCCGAGTCGCCTGCCCGCCGCCTCCGCGTTCCGGCGGGAGTTGACGAATACGAGCGATGAGCCGCCCTCCTGCAGGATGTCGCGGACGAGCGCGGCCTCCTGTTTTTCGCTCCCGTCGACGGGTACCTCGCGCGTCGAACCGTCGTCGAAGTTCAGGGCGTTGCCGTAGTGGACCCCCATCCGGAGGTCGATCGGACGCCAGTCCGTGTCGACGAGCGAGGCGTCGAGCCAGTCGGCGATCTCGTCGGCGTTGCCGACCGTCGCCGAGAGCGCGACGACCTGTAACGCGGGATTCAGCTGTCGCAACTTGGCGAGGGTGACCTCGAGCGTCGGCCCCCGGTTCGAGTCGTCGATGAGGTGGACCTCGTCGCTGACGACGCAGGTGAGGTCGGAGAGCCAGTCGGCCCCGTTGCGCACGAGTGAGTCGACCTTCTCGCTGGTCGCCACGATGATGTCCTTCGCGGCGAGCCACTCGTCCGTGCTCTCGTAGTTGCCCGTCGTGACGCCCACCGTCACGCCGAACCTCTCGTAGGCCTCGAACTCGGCCTTTTTTTCGCTGGCGAGCGCTCGCAAGGGGACGATGTAGAGCGCTTTTCCACCGCGTTCGACCGCCGACAGCATCGAGAGCGCGGCGATCATGGTCTTCCCGCTGGCGGTGGGGACGGCGGCGACGAGGTTCTCGCCCTCGGTCGCGCCGGCCTCGACCGCGTCGGCCTGTGGCGGGTACAGCTCCTCGATCCCCTCGCGCTCGAAGTGGTCGATCGCGCCGGGCGGGAGCCCCGACAGCTCCTCGATATGCATTGTCCGCAGTTGGCACGTGCAGCGGTTTAAACTGTCGTCTCGGTGGGCGGCGATCGACGACGGCGGGATCGATCTCGGTTCAGTCGTCGTGCTGGAGTCAGGTGCCTTTTTGCGACTGTCGCCGGAACCGACGGGTATGTCGACGCTGGCCAGTGCCCTTCGATCGTCGCCGCTCCGGTCGGGGACGGCCCGCGGTCGTAGCGGCAAACTCCTCGTCGGGGCCGGACTGGGCGTACTCACGCTGGGAATGACGACCGACACGCTCGGCCGTCGGGTCGCCGTTGCGGGGTGGCAGCCGTCGGTGCTCGAACTCGGCGTCCTCCTCGTCGGGGCTGCGGTCGTCGTCGCGTTCGGGCAGTACCTGCTGGGCAAGCTGAAGCGGGCCGCCGGCTACGGCCTCCTCGGCTCGATCGGGCTCGGAATCGGCCTTCCGGGCCTGATCGCGCTCCCCGCCGTCGGCGGCATCGCTCGCCGGCTCGGATCGACGGTCTACGTCCGGATCCCGTGGATCGGCCCCTCCCGCTGGGAGCGCGCCCTCGCCGCCGTCGGCGGGCCGCGCGGACTCGTCTCCGGTGGCTACGGGACGACGCTCCTGGCGATCGGTGCCTCGACGGGCAAACTCCACGAGGTGTACGTCGTCTTCGGTAACCGGCTCTCGTTGCTCGCGGTCTTCATCCTGCTGACTGCACCGGGAATCGTCGTCTACTACCTGCGACGATAGATCGATGGGTGTGGCGACCGAAGCCCGCCTATGATCGACCCCGATCGGGTCCTCGTCCCCACGCTCGGCCGCCCGCAGGAGGACGAGGCGCTCGCGTACGCCCTCGAGACGTTCCCAGAAGCCGACGTCACGCTGCTCGCCGTCGTCACGCCGCTGGACGCACCGCTCAGCGAGGGTGGCGTGCTCGAGCGAAGCGACGAGCGGACCGAGGCGGCACGCGATCGTGCCGCCCGACTGCGAGCGTCGGTCGACGACGCGGCGATCGATCGGGTCCGGATCGAGACGGTGGAGGGGCGGCCCGGCACGGTCGTTCCCCAGTACGCGTCCGAGGAAGACGTCGATCACGTCGTCATGTCCGGACACGACGCCAGTTCGATGGGCTTCGTGCGGCGGTTCCTCGGTCGCAGTGTCGCGACCACGGTCATCGACCGGACGCCACGACCGGTAACCGTCCTCGAGTGACGACCGACGGTCCGTCAGTTCGCGATCGACGGAAGCCGGTGTCCGGAGTCAGCCGCCGAGCGCGAGTGCGAGCGCCCGGTAGAGGCCGTAGCTGACGACGGTGGAACTCCCGAGCGTCAGCAGCCAGAAGCTGATCGTGAATCCGATCTTGCGCCGGGAGACGCCGGCCGACCCCGCGGCCAGCCCGCCGCCGATGACGCCCGAGAGGATGATGTTGTTGAGCGAGATCGGGATCCCGAGCGCGATCGCAAGCTGTGCGATGACGAAGCCGGGCACGAGCGCCGCGATCGATCGGCGAGCGCCCAGTTGGGCGTACTCCCGGGAGGTCGCCTGCAGGAGTCGCGGCGCGCCCATCCACGCGCCGGCGAGGATGCCGGTCGCGCCGATCGCGAGCAGGATGATCGTCGGGAGCCCGAGTTCGATCCGGAAGAGGTTCTCGAGCGGGCCGGTCGCGAGCCCGACCTGCGAGCCGCCCGACGAGAACGCGACGATGCCGCCGAGCACGAGCAGGAACGAGCGGATGCCCCGCTCGACGGAGACGAGGACGCGTCTGCGGATCCAGTGGAAGGCGAGAGCACCGACGACGATCGTCACGAGGACCGTCCCGAGGTCGATCCCGGCGGCCAGTTCCGGCCCGCCGCCGAACTGACGCGAGACGAACCGCGCCAGCGTCCCCTGGTCGGCGCCGGGGTCCGGGATGACCCCGAGTCTGACGTTCGCGACGATCGCGCCGACGACGCCCGCGAGCAGCGGGACGCCGATCGATTCGGGAACGTCGTCCCGGCGCAAGGTGACCGCGGTCGCGTACGCCAGTCCGCCGGACATGAACGGAACGAGCAGCCAGAAGATGCCGAGGCGACGGTAGGTCGCCAGTGCGGGGTCGCCGCCGAGCGAGAGGCCGACGCCGACCATCGCCCCCGTGGTCGCGAACGCCGCGGGGATCGGGTACCGCGTGTAGATCCCGATCGCCATGAACGACGCCGCGGTCAGCAGCCCCGCCGTGGCCGCCAGCGGCGTGATCGCGACGCCGTCGATCAGATCAGAACCGACGGTCTCGGAGATGCTCCCGCCCTGCATGAGCGCGCCGGCGGCCGCGAGCAGGCCGATTACGAACGCGGCCTGCATCGTCGAGATGGCGTTCGCGCCGATCGCCGGCGCGAACGGCGGCGAGTTGCTGTTCGCACCCAGTACCCACGCCATGAACAGGCAGGTCAGAATTGCGGTTCCGACGAGCACCGCGAACGACAGTGCGACCATTTCGTCCCCCGAAGTTCGGCGACGTGACGTAAAAGGGTACCTCCGGTCTCGGCTACCCGTTCGGTCCGGATCCGCGTTTGTCGAGCACCGCCCTGTAGTACGCGCCGTCGTCGTCCCGGTGTACCGATCGCAGCCCCCACGGCGTTCCGATCGTCGCCTCGCGGAGTCGGTCGGGCGAACACAGGAGGAACTGTAGCGTCGAACCGACTTCCCGGACTCGATCGCCGTCCGCCGTCTCCCGTTCGAACTCGAAGTGAAAACACCGGCGAGCGACTCCCTCGCGGGGATCCGGCCGGTAGCCGAAGAACTCCCGATCGAGCCGAGTCGGAGCGTAGTTGTCGACGACGGCCAGCGCCGATCCGTCGGTGACGCGGGCGAACTCGGCGAGCAGGTCGCTGATCCCGGCCAGCGACCCGCCGAGACCGAGTTGTGTCCCCACGCAGTGGACGGCCCCGAAGCGGTTCCGATCGAACTCGAGGTCGAACATGTCCATCTCCCGGAGGTCCTCGACGCCGCGCTCGCCCGCGGCCGCGACGGCACCCGGACTCGCGTCGATCGCCGTCACGTCGACGCCGCGTTCCTGCCACCACAGCGCGTGCTGGCCGGCGCCACAGCCCACGTCGAGGATCGGCTCGTGGTCGGCCAGTCGCTCCAGCAGGGCGATCGTCTCGTCGTCCCACTCCGCGGGAGGACGGAAGTAGAACTCGCGGACGCGGCCGTCCTGCGTGTCGGCACCGTCGCGGTAGCGCAGCGTGCCGGACGCGCCGCGCTGGAACGCCAGCACGGCTCGACCGAGGGGATCGGCGGTCTCGTGCGATTCGACCGGTCGCGGGCGATCGGCTGCCATACTCCGTTCGATGCGGCGACCGATAATAAAATCACGATGACATATGGTTCCGTGTAACATATGGCACAGCTGGTGAGAAGTACGGCTCGACGGCGAGCACAGCCGGAAAGTTCGGACTCGCGCGGTCCCGTCACTGCTTTACCATCGTCAGCCGAACGTTCATGCATGAAAGTGGAATTCGACGAGGACACCTGCATCGGGATGTTCCAGTGCGTCGCGGAGTGGGACGCCTTCGAGAAGGACAAGTCGAAAGGAAAGGCGGTCCTCCAGGACAGCGAGGAAGTCGAGGACGGCATCTTCGTCCGCGAGGTCCCCGATGACGCCGAACTCGACGCGAAGTTCGCCGCCCGCTCGTGTCCCGTCGACGCGATCACGATCTACGACGACGACGGCGAGCAGTTGATTCCCTGACGGCGGTCCAACTCTCTCGACCCTCAGTGACGCAATGTTACAGATCCCGACGACGATTTGTCCCGGGCGCTGACCCGCGAACGGGAGCGATGGCCGAACGCTCGGGCCCGACGGCGATCGACCCGAGTACGTCTCCGTCCCGTTTGGCGGCGGGTCACGACGCCGTCGCGGATGCGTTTTGCGGTGACCGAACTCGAACTCGCGACGATCGCCCGACGGGCCGAATTCGATCGTATCACCGGATCGATCGAACCGTCCGTGGAAATCACGCTTCATCCCGGAGCGGTCGACGTTCGCGTTCGGGAACGGTCAGGATCGAAATTGACCGCCGACCTGCGGGTGTGAAACCGTTCCCGCGACGGCTGACTGCGAAAAATCGGGTGACGGTGGGCAGCGACTACGAAATCTTGTCGTACTGTTCCGAGAGCTTCTCGGCGGCCTCGCCGAGTTGGTTGCGCTCGAACTCGGTGAGGTCCCACTCGACGATCTCCTCGACGCCGTTCGAGCCAAGCTTGACGGGGACGCCGAAGGCGGTGTCCTCGTGGCCGTACTCGCCTTCGAGTTTGACGCTGCCGGGGAGGACTTCGCCGGTGTCGCGCAGGATGGCCTCGACCATGTGACCGACACCGGTCGCCGGGCCCCACTCGGTCGCGCCCTTCTTCTCGATGACGTTCATCGCCGAGGTCTGGAGTTCCTCGAGGAGTTCCTCCTTCTCGTCCTCGTCGAACGCGAGGTCCTGCCCGTTGACGCGGACCTTCGAGAACACGGGGACCTGTGCGTCACCGTGTTCGCCGAGGATGGTCGCGTCGACGTTCTGGACCGGCGCGTCGAAGCGCTGGGAGATGACGTAGCGGAACCGGGCGGAGTCGAGCCGGCCGCCGAATCCGATTACTTTCTCGCGGGCCCGATCGCCCGTCTCGTAGAGGTGGCGGTTCAACAGGTCGACCGGGTTCGACGTGGTGACGGTGATGAAGTCGTCGTTGTGCTCGGCGATCGAGGAGCCGATGTCCTCCATGATCGGTGCGTTGTCGCCCGCGAGGTCGATCCGGGTCTGGCCCGGCTGGCGCGGGATGCCGGCCGTGATGACGACGACGTCCGAGCCGGCGGTGTCCTCGTAGCCGCCCTGCCGGATCGTCGTGTTCGAGTCGTACGCTGCCCCGTGGTTGGCGTCGGCAGCCTGCCCGATCGTGTCGTCTTCCTTGTCCGGAATGTCCACGAAGACGAGTTCGTCTGCAACGTCCCGAAGCGCGATGTTGTAGCCTGCGGCGGCCCCGACCGTGCCGGCCGCGCCGACCACGCTAACTTTCGTCATACCACGTAAAAATGGACCCGCCCCTGCGTTAAATCCGTCGGATTCACCACGCACGCCTGAAAATGACGATGCCTAATACGTCGATCGTCGAACAACCCGTTCGCGATCGGTCGGGAGACCCCGTGCGGTTCCAGAACGCCTTTCTTGCCGGTTCGACTGGCGGTTCGTATGCACCGGAACGATCGCACGATCGCCCGCTTCACCATGATCGGGCACGCGACGTTCCACTGTTACGAACTCACGATCCCGCTCTTCGTGGTGGTCTGGCTGGACGCCTTCGACGTCTCGCCGGCCGTCCTGGGAACGGTAGTCGCCGCGGGGTACGCGCTCGTCGGGATCGGTGCCCTCCCGAGCGGCGCGCTCGCGGACGCGTACGGATCGAAACGGCTCGTCGTCCTCTCGATGGTCGGGATGGGCGGCGGGTTCGTGCTCGTCGGTCTCGCCCCGTCCGTCCCGGTGCTGGGACTGGCGCTGGTGATCTGGGGGGCTGCGGCGAGTCTGTACCATCCCGCCGGGCTGTCGCTCATCACCCGCGGCTCGGAGCGACAGGGAACCGTGCTCGCGTACCACGGCGTCGCGGGCAACGTCGGGACGGCGATCGGGCCCCTGGTCGCGGCGCTCCTGCTCACGGTCTTCGACTGGCGACTCGTCGCCGGCCTGTTCGTCTTCCCGGCCGTCGTCGGTATCCTCGCCGCCTATCGACTCGAGTTCGACGAGCGGGCGGCCGTCGACCCCGGAACCGAACCGGTACCGACGGCCGCCGGCGATCGGCTCTCCGCGGTCGTCGCACGAACCCGACTGCTGTTCGCCGGCGGATTCGTCGTCGTGTTCGGCATCGCGATCCTCGCGGGCACGTACTATCGCGGCCTGTTCACGTTCCTCCCGGACGTCCTCGCCGGTCTCCCCGTCTTCGAGCCGGTCGACGTCGCGGGCGAGACGTTCGACCCGAGCCAGTACGTCTACGCGGGACTGTTACTGGTCGGCGCTGCCGGCCAGTTCGTCGGCGGGAAGTTGAGCGACAGCCGATCGCCGGAGCGCGCCATCGTCGGCGCGTTCGCCGCGCTGCTGGCCGTCACGGCGCTGTTCCCGCTCGTCACGACGGACGGGCTGTTCGCGACGGCAGCCGTCTGCGCGGCGCTCGGCTTTTTCGTCTTCATGGAGGCACCGATCCACCAGGCGCTCATCGGCGAGTACGTTCCGGCGGAGGTACAGGGGCTCTCCTTCGGCTACACCTACCTCGGCGTCTTCGGGATCGGGGCCGCGGGGGCCTCGATCGCCGGGGTCGCGCTCACTTACGGCGGGACCGTCCTGCTGTTCGCCGCGCTCGCGACGTTCCCGACGATCGGGCTCGTCCTCGCGGGCGTCCTCCTCGCACGATCGTAGCTAGGGGTACACGGCTCGCGATCGAACGCGTCTTTGCGCTCGCCGCTCCGTTCCCGAGTATGCGCGTCAGTGTTATCGGCGGCGGCACGATCACGGACGAGGAGACCGACGTCGCGGTCGCGGTCGGCCGCGAACTCGGTACACGCGGTCACACGGTCGTCTGCGGCGGTCGCGGCGGAACGATGGAAGCGGTCTGTCGCGGTGCCACGGCGGCGGGTGGAACGACGATCGGAATTCTCCCCGGCGAGCACCGGGACGAGGCCAACGAGTACGTCGACACGGTGATCGCCACCGGCCTCGGACACGCTCGCAACGCACTCGTCCCGCTGAACGGCGACGCGGTCGTCGCGCTTTCCGGGGGCTACGGGACGCTCACGGAGATCGGCTTCGCCGGCATCTACGATCGACCGGTCGTCAGCCTCGGAACCCACGACGTTCCCGGCGTCGAGACGGTCGAGACGCCCGCAGCAGCCGTCGACGCCGTCGAGGCTGCGATCGATCGGCGGAACTGAGGACGGCGGGACGGTCGGCAGCGGAACTGACGCTGCGACGACCGGCAGGCAGGACCGCGACGAACCTCGAACCGTCACTACCTTGTCCCGTCGCACGCCCCGTCCGATATGAGCGATCGCGACCCAGAGGATCCCTACACGATCCGCGAGGAGCTCCCCGATCCCGAGACCTTCGCCGCGTTGCGCGAGGCTGCCGGGATGACGTCCCGATCGATCGAGGGGCTCGAACGGGGCCTCCCGAACTCGCTCTACGGCGTGATCGCGGTCCACGATCCGACCGACGAGGTCGTCGGCATGGGCCGGATCGTCGGCGACGACGGTACCGTCTACCAGATTTCCGATATGGCGGTCCACCCGAAGCACCAGCGACAGGGCCTCGGTACCCGAATCATGGAGCACCTCGCGGCGTACGTCGAGGAGACGGCTCCGCCGGGCGCGTACGTCAACCTCATGGCCGACGTCGACGGCTTCTACGAGCAGTTCGGCTTCGAGGAGACCCGACCCGCATCGAAGGGGATGTATCGCCGGATGGAGTAAGACGGTCACTGTCGGCTGTATAAGCAGCGCTGGCTCCGATCGGCGGGCGAACCGACCCGCGATCGAGGACGCGACGACCCGTAATCGAGAACTCCGACCCCCGATCGGGACCCCCGACCCGTGACCGGTCGCGATTGCACACTTCGCAGCTTTTTCGACACTCCAGCGTCTCTAGACACACATGAGCGACTTCGACAAGGAAGCCGAGCGCGAGAAACTTCGCGAGAAGTACGAGCGCGACAAGGCCGAACGGGAGGCTACCCAGCGGATGAGCGACCTCCTGCTCAAGGGGGCCACGATGACGAACACCCACTGCGGCACCTGTGGCGATCCACTCTTCCAGCAGGACGGCACGACGTTCTGCCCGAGCTGTCACGGCAACCCCGACGCCGTCGAGGGGACGGGTCTCGAGGCCCAGCCGGCCGAGGCGTCCGGCGAGGACGACGCCGCCGGGACCGATCGGGAGAACGCTGCAGCGACCGATCGTGACGCCGTCAGCGACGATTCGACTGCCGACGCCGCTGCCGACGATCGGTCCGAACCGCCGGCCCAGGCGGGCACGTCACCGGCCGAGGAAGCGACGCGGCAGTTCGATTCGAACGCGGAGGCCGCTGGCGAGTCGAGCGACGGCGAGGGGTCGGAGGTCCGATCGTCGGCGGATCCGGATCGCGACGCCCGGACGACTTCGTCGCGGCGTGACTCGACTCGACGGGACGGAACGGATCGATCGGAGCGCGGTGGGACCGCACCGTCGCGGCGATCGGCACCGACGCGCGAGTCGCCGACCGGCGACCTCGACGCCGCACACGCCTCGCTCGTCGCTGCCCTCGAGAAGTTCGCGGCCGAGGCGGCCGAGACGGACGACCCCCGCTACGCGACGGAGTGCCTCGAGGCCGCTCGCGAAGCGAGCGAGACGCTCGACGTCCTTCGATGACGGCGACTCGCCGCTGTTCCGACTAGTCGAGGAACCGATCCTGCACGTCCTCGCTCGGCATCATACACCGGTCTTTCTTGCCGAACAGGCGATACCGGTTGGCGGCGACGACGTCGTACCCCCAGTCCAGGACTCGACGCGGGAGGTACGCGAACGGGCGGGCGAGCGCGTAGATCCCGCCGAGAATGCTGGCGATCCGGATCACCGCCGCGGCCTTCACGTACGCGTCGTCGCCCTCGATCAGGACGATCGAGTCGAGGCCGTGTCCGTCGAGTCCGTGGTCGGCGAGTAACGCCTCGCCGACGTCGGATTGCAGCGACGCGAAGTGAAAGCGCCCCTCCGGATCGCGCGGAATGAGAAACTGCACGAATCCGGTACAGAGGTTACAGACGCCGTCGAAGAGGACGATCGGGTCCTCGTCGGGAATGTCCTCGCCCATCGGATAGATCGTGGTAAGTGGTGACGGCAGTTCACGGTTCCGGTTACGGTGCCCGGTCTCTCCGGGGGATTCCGGTCTGGCATAATCGTGTCCGGACCCGAGT
Source organism: Halosolutus halophilus (assembly GCF_022869805.1). Classification (NCBI taxonomy): domain Archaea; kingdom Methanobacteriati; phylum Methanobacteriota; class Halobacteria; order Halobacteriales; family Natrialbaceae; genus Halosolutus; species Halosolutus halophilus. The sequence continues at coordinate 4,389,297 of NZ_CP094974.1, forward strand.
GGAAATACGACGCGACGGCCGCTCGCGGCGGCCCTGAGACTCGTATCGATCGGTTCGACCGCAGGGATCGGGTCCTCCTCACCCCGTATACTCGCTGCCGACCACTTCGCGAATCCGCTCGGCCGTCACCTTGCCGACCCCCTCCGCCTCCCGTAATTCGTCCTCGCTCGCGATCATGATTTCTTCGACGGTGCCGAACTCGGAGAGTAGCGATCGCGCCGTGACGGGGCCGATTTCGGCGATCGAGGAGACGACGTACTCCTGTTGCTCCGCGAGGGTCTTCGACTGCTTCTCGCCGTGGACGGACACTTCGCGATCGGCGGTCTCCTGCTCGCGGCCGGCGATCACCGCCAGCAGTTCCATCGTCTCCGTCTCGTCTTCGGTCCGGAGGACGCTCGCGCCGAAGTCGACCGCGAGACTCGAGAGTGCCCCGCGAACCGCGTTCGGGTGGACGTCCCGCTGTTCGTACAGGCCCTCGCCCTCGACGATCACGATCGGCCGCGAGTAGTGGCGGGCCATCGCGCCGACCTGCTCGAAAACCGATCGATCGGCACCGACCAGCGAGTCCACGAAGTCGGCCACGGACTTGCGCTCGACGACCACGCGGTCCGAGGCGACGTAGTCGCCGACGTCGAGCGTCTCGAGGCGGACCTCGATCTCCTCCCGTCGCGAGAGGTCGCGGGCGATGTTGGCGTCCATCTCCCGCTGGTCGGCGACGATCTCGATCGCGTCGCCCTCGGCGTGCGGGTCGGGCGTGTCGACGTCCTCGTCCGCGGATTCGACCTCCGCATCGGTACCCGATTCCGAGTTAGTATCCCCGAATTCTTGCAGGCCGGGTCGGCCTGAAACCCCTCCGCTTCCGGTGGAACTCCCGCTCCCGTCCCTCGATTCGCCGCTCTCGTCGTCCACTTTCGCTCCGGTGTCGAACGCCGCGAGCGACTGCTGGGCCGCGTCGAGTTCGTCCTCGATCTCGTCGGCCATCCCCTTCAACTCGCGCAGTTCCCGTTCCATCTCCTTCTCGCGGCGGCGGGAGATCCAGAAGTAGGCCTCGTCGCGGGTGTCTTCCGCCATGAGGACGACGACCCGCCCCTCGGACTGGCGGCCCGTTCGACCCTTCCGCTGGATGGAGCGGATCGCGGTCGGGACGGGTTCGTAGAAGAGGACGAGATCGACCTCCGGTACGTCGAGTCCCTCCTCCGCGACCGAGGTGGAGACGAGCACCTCGAACTCGCCCGCCCGGAACTCGTCTAACACCTCCTTTTGCTGGTTCTGGGTCATCCCGTCCGATCCCTCGCGATCGCCCTGCCCGACGAACCGATTCGCGTCGAAACTCTCCGAGAGGAAGTCGGTCAGCGCCTCCGCCGTGTCGCGCGATTCCGTGAAGACGATCACGCGCTCGCCGTCGTCGAGTCCCAGCGTCTCGGCGAGCAGCATCCGGGTTTTCCGGTACTTCGGGTGCAACTCGTCGAAGCTCTCGGCCTTGCGCACGGCCTCCCGAACGCGTGGGTCCGAGACCATCCGCTGGCTCGCCTTCGACGCGCCCGACGATCGTGCCTGGTTGCGCTGGCGATCGAAGTACCGGCGCAGCGCCTCGACGCTCTGGGTCTCGACGAGCGTGACGGCCTGCCGGAGTTTCATCACCTCCGCGTGGACGGACATTCCCTCGAACCCCTCCGACTGGTCGTTGTTGATCAGTTGCTGGAGTTCGGCCCGCATCCGATTGAGGTCCTTCTGGGACTGGTCCGGCTGGGTCGAGTCCGCGACGCCCAGTTCCTTGAGTTTCTCGAGGCGGTCTTTGATGACCTCGTTCAGCGCGTCCCGGATCTCGAGCACCTCGTCGGGGAGGTCGATCCGCTCCCACTCGACGTCGGTGTCGTGGGTGAACTCGTCGACGTCGGCGTCGTCCTCGGTCATCACCTCGATCTCCTGGATGCCGAGGTTCTCGCAGACGTCGAGGATCGCCTCCTCGTCGCCGCCGGGAGAGGCGCTCATCCCCGTGACGAGGGGGTCGCTGGCGTCCGCGTGGTACCGCTCGGCGATGTAGTTGTAGGCGTAGTCGCCGGTCGCGCGGTGGCACTCGTCGAACGTGCAGTGGGTCACGTCGGAAAGCGAAATTCGGCCGCCGACGAGGTCGTTCTCGATCACCTGCGGCGTGGCCATCACGACCGTCGACTTCTCCCAGAGTGCAGCCCGATCCTCCGGGCTGACGTCGCCCGTGAAAACGACGATTTCGTCGTCCGGGATCTGCAGCGCCTCCCGGTAGAACTCCGCGTGCTGCTGGACGAGGGGTTTCGTCGGCGCGAGCATCAGTGATTTCCCCCCGACTTCGTCGAGGCGCCGTGCGGTCACGAGCAGGCTCACGGTCGTCTTCCCCAGTCCGGTGGGGAGACAGACGAGCGTGTGGTGGTTCGCGGCCGTTCCGGCGAGTTGTAACTGGTAGAGTCGTCGTTCGAGGAAGTTCGGCTTGAGGAGAGGATGCTCGATCGTGGGCTGGCTCCCGTCCTCGTCCGTCGCTGCCATTGGCGGTCGTTCATCGCCGCCGCGAATAAGGGTTCCCGTACCGCGGTGAAAGTGATACTGCGGATACCGATACGGTGGGAATCCAGATCACAGCGGCCCCGATGAGCCGATTATTCCCGTTCTCGGTGACGTCTGTTTGCTCCCTCGTTCGGGTCCGTCCGTTGCTGGTGGATCGCCGACCGTCCGCGATCACGGATCGCTGTACTCCGATAGCAGTGTCGCCCGTTCTGTCCGTCCCAACCGCTCGTACGCCCGTCCTTCGTAGTCGAGCGAGAGAACGGGAATACGGCCGTTTCCTATCTCAACGAACGTTCGATGCTCCGCCACGTCGACCGGCGGTTCCCACGTGCCGTCGTCCCGGCGCTTCTGTACCGCGCCCATGATCTCGACCCGAACGCCGTCGAGTTCGACGGCCCCGAAGTGCGAGCGGATCGTCTCCGATTCGGCGACCGAAACCGGGTCGACGACCTGCTCAGCGAACGCCGCTTCGATCGCGTACGCGCCTTCTTCGGTCGTCTGCACGTCGATATCGTTCGGCGTCAGGGGAACGCCCTGGAGGGCGAAACTGGTGCTTCCCGTAAGCGCCCACGTCACGGACCGATCGTCGAGCGTCGTCGAGAGCGTTTCGAGCGCGTCGAGGTACCGGTCGTCGAGTTCGGGCATCGCGTCTCGGTGATACTCGAACTGCCGCCGTAAGTGTTAGTTCGACAGCGCGGGGAAACGAACTTGTATACTGGCCCGTATACAAACGCGTATGAGCAAGAGCATCCGCGTCGACGAGGATACTCACGCGGCACTCGCGGCGCTGAAAGGCGACGACGAGACGTTCGACGATCTGCTCTCGCGTCTGGTCAGAGAGCGGCGAGAGTCGATCAGAGAGGGTGCAGGGCTCTGGGAGGGAACCGACGCGGCCGAGAAGGCGCGATCGATGCGGACGGAGATGAAAAAGGGAGTCGGGGAACAGTGACAGTCTACGATAGTAGCGTTCTCATCGACTATCTCGACGGCGTCGACGACGCGATCGCGTACGTCGACGACCACCTCGACGAACGGGCAGTCGCACCGCCGCTGGTACTGTTCGAGATCTACCAGGGAGAAGTGTTCAAGAGCGGACCGACGAATTTCGCCGCCGTCGAGGGCGCGCTCGAGTGGGTGACCGTCGTCGACGAGACGGCGGACGTCGCACGTGCTGCAGGCGAACTGCAGGACGAACTGCACCGACGCGGGCAACCGCTCGCCGCTCGTGATGCGTTCATCGCGGGCACCGCACGCGCAGTCGGTGATCGACTCGTCGTCTCCGATTCGGATTTCGACGTTGCGGGACTTGCTGACGTCGCCGACGTCGATTTTCTCGACTGATACCGTCCCCACTGTCAAGACGCTTCACCGCCTATTGGAGGTATGGAATCCCCCACGCTCGGCCACCGTCTTCCGGACGGAAAGTCGATCGGCACCGCGATCGGGTTCGTCCTCCTGATCAACGTCGTCGGCGCGCTGCCGGCGACGGTCTCCTCGCCCGACACGCCCTGGTTCCGCGCGCTCGAGAAGCCGTCGTTTTACCCACCCGGAATCGCCTTTCCGATCGTGTGGACGCTCCTCTTCACTTTGCTGGGCGTCGCGCTGTGGCTCGTCTGGCGCAGCGACGCCGACGGCCGCGGACTCGCGCTCGGCCTGTTCGTCGCCCAGATGCTGTTCAACGTGGCCTGGACGCCCGCCTTTTTCGGACTCGAGAGACCGCTGCTCGGCCTCGCCGTCATCGTCGTCCTCTGGGTACTCGTGCTCGGAACGATCGCCGCCTTCCGTCGGGTCGATCGTCGTGCAGCGGCGCTCCTCGTACCCTATCTCGCCTGGATCACCTTCGCGGCGGTCCTCAATTTCGAACTCTGGCGGCTGAACGCCTGATGAACCGGTTCCTCTCAACCATGGTTCAGTCGTCCCCGGCGGCTCAGATCGGGACGAATTCGATCGCGAACCACGCGAGCACGGCGGCGTAGATCGGGATCGTCAGGTTGTCGTCGACGATGTAGGTGCGGATCTCGAGGGTCACGCCGTCGGCGAGCGTCGCGCCGAGGGCAGCGATCAGGGCCGCCACGAGCGGCAGGAACGGGATCGCGATAACCGTCGAGACGAGGAACATCGTGATGAGGACCTTCGGCGGCTTGATCCGCTGCAGGCTGTTGTCCGAGACGGCCCCGCTGATCGGATCGCCAAGCGAGAGCATCAACATCGCGGGGAGGGCGATGTCCTGCTGGAAGAGCACCACCACGACGGCCATGCTGATCATGTACAGCGCGTATCCGGCCGGATTGTTCTGTTCGTACTCGCGGGTGAGGACCTCGTAGAGCCGCCAGTCGAGTCCGATCCGGAGTCGGATGAACTCGAGGACGAGCGCACCGGTCGCGAGGAGGACCATGAGGATCCTGAATCGGGCCCACGTCAGCCCGAGCCCGAGATAGTTGGCGAGTAGATAGAGGGCGACCAGTCCAGAGCCGCTGGCGTGGACGAGTCGCCGCTTCAGTTCGTCGGCCATCATCTCACCTCTCGGAGGTGCGAACCTTCAGTTCGTCGGTTGTCTTCGAACGGGGCCGACCGCACCTCCGCTCGATCGTCACTCCTCGAGATCGTCGAATTCGACGTCTCCGCCGCGCAGTGCCGCCAGCGTCTCGGGGAGGTCCGCGATCGGCAGGCGCTTCTGGTCGGTCGAGTCGCGCTCGCGGACGGTGACGGCACGGTCGTCGAGACTCTCGTAGTCGACGGTCACGCAGAACGGCGTGCCGACCTCGTCCTGGCGGCGGTAGCGCCGACCGATGTTGCCCGAGTCGTCGTACGTAACCGCCAGCCCGGCTTCGCGAAGTTCCGACGCGATTTCCTGCGCCTCGGCTTCGAGTTCCGCCTCGCTCTGGAGCGGGAAGACGCCGACGAACGTCGGCGCGACCTCGGGATCGAGCGCGAGGTACGTCCGCTCCTCGCCGTCGACCTCGTCCTCGCGGTAGGCGTGGTGGAGGACGGTGTAGACGAGTCGATCGACGCCGAAGGAGGGTTCGACGACGTGGGGGACGATGTGCTCGCCGGCTTCCGTCTGCTCTTCGACGCTAAAGCCGGTCTTCTCGACGGGGAGTTCGTGGGTTTCGCCCTCGAGAGTGATCTCGACCGCGTCGCCGCCGAACGCGGATCGATCGCGGGCCGCGAGATCCTCGAGTTCCTGCACCACCGCTTGCGCGTCGCCGCCGAACTCGGGACCGAGGTAGCTCATGTCCGGGTCGACCGTCGCGCGCTCGACCGTCTTCGGCTCGTCGTACTGCTTGAAGATCGTGAACCGATCGCCGGAGTGCTCGGCGTGTTTCGAGAGGTCGTAGTCGCTCCGGTAGGCGAAGCCGGCCATCTCGATCCAGTTGCCGTCGATCTCGCTCTCGGCGTCCCAGCAGTCCGCGGCGTAGTGGGCCCGCTCGCCCGAGAGGTGCTGGCGGAACCGGAACCGGTCCATGTCGACGCCGACCGCGTCGTACCACGGCTTGGCGACGCCGAGGAAGTACGCGACCCACGGGCTGGCGATGATGCCCTCCTCGACGGCTTCGCCGATCGTCGTCTCGAGTTCCTCGCCGTCCTCGGCGTTCTGCTCGCTGGCGGGGTAGAGCGTCATCTCCACGTCTTCGACCGCCTCGAGGTCCGGTTCGTCCTCCTCGGGGTCGATGAAGTACTCGAGTTCGGCCTGCGTGAACTCCCGCGTGCGGATGATCGATCGTCGCGGACTGATCTCGTTGCGGTAGGCGCGGCCGATCTGGGTGACGCCGAACGGCAACTGGTTGCGGGCGTACTCCTTGAGTCGCGGGAACTCGACGAAGATGCCCTGGGCCGTCTCGGGGCGCAGGTAGCCGGGTTGGGAGTCGCCGGGGCCGATGTTGGTCTCGAACATCAGGTTGAAGGCCTCGACGGCCTGGCCCGCGAGACCCGCACCGCAGTCGGGGCAGACGAGTTCGTACTCGGCGATGACCTCCTCGACTTCCGGAATGGGGAGGCTCTCGGCGTCCTCGTACTCCGTGTTGTCCTCGACGACGTGGTCCGCGCGGTGGCTCTCGCCACACTCGGGACACTCGACGAGCATGTCGTCGAAGCCGTCGAGGTGGCCCGACGCCTCGAAGACGGGTTCGGGCATGATCGTCGGCGCGTCGATCTCCATGTTGCCCTCGGCGACCGCGAACCGATCGCGCCAGGCGTCTTCGACGTTCCCCTTCAGCGCGGCCCCCTGCGGGCCGAAGGTGTAGAAGCCGCCGACGCCGCCGTACGCGCCGGACGACTGGAAGAAGTAGCCGCGCCGCTTGGCCAGTTCGACCAGTTTCTCGCTCGTCACCTCGCTCGTATCCGCCGGTGTCTCTCGCTGTTCACTCATAGAGTGCCTCCAATAGATCGACGTCGCGGGCGATACCCACCAGTTGCTCGCCCGTGACCATCGGGATCTGTTCGATGTCGTTGTTGATCATCCGCTGTGCGGTCTCCCGGATCGACGCCCCACCCGAGACCGTCACCACGTCGTCGCTCATGAACTCGCTGACGGGACCGGTCGGGATCTCGATGTCCCGCGTCGGGAGGTACCGACTCCCGACGCCCTTGATCCCCTCCCACGACCACTCGGAGTCCTGATCGGGGAAGTTGTCGCCCGTCTCTTCTTCGCCCTCGACGATGCGCGCGACCTCGATGATGTCGACCTCCGTGAGGACGCCGCTCATCCGGCCGTCGTCGTCCAGCGCGACGGTGTAGGGGACGTTCGCGTAGTACAGTTCGCGTTCGGCGACCGGGAGCGGCGCACCCTCGAAGGTCGTGTTCACGTTCTCGCTGGCGTGGGACTCGACGTCGCCGTCGGTCTCCTGGTCGCCCGCTGCGATCGCGTGGATCACGTCCGTCACCGTGACGATCCCCTCGAACTCGCCGTCGACCACGGGGACGCGGCGAGCGCCGTCTTCGACCATCATCCGCGCGACGTCTTCGAGCGCGGTCCCGGCCGTGGTGGTCGGGACGTCGTCCATCAGCATCACCAGCTGGTCCTCGTCGGGCTGTTCGATCAGCGCGTCCCGCGAGATCAGCCCCCGGTACTCGGGCCCGTTGTCGGTCGATTTGATCACCGGAACGGACGAGAACGACTGTTCTTGCAGGTACTCGAGCACGTCCGATCGAGTGCCCGGCAGGTCCACGGTCACGACGTCCTCACGGGGCGTCATCGCGTCGGCTACGTTCATGTCCCCACGATAGGGCAAAAATGAGTATAAACCCAGTGCTTCACGGGCCGCCGAACTGGTCCGGGAGCCGACCCGTCTGCGATCTGGATAGTCCGATTCGACGAGTTTATATGTGGTTGGTAGTCACATACACACATGGTGCAGAACTCCCACACCGTGTCCGCTGACGACACGATCGTCGGCTCGATCGACTCGACGGAATCGAGCGACGAGTACGTCATCGCAGACATCTCTGCCGACGGCGCCTGGCTCTCGATGGAGGCAGATGCCGCGCCGACGCTGCCGGCGATGCGATGACGCTTCGGGGGGACGTGCGGGGAGCGGGGAGTCGTCTCGCGGCCTTTTTCGATCGCGACTGCCGGAGCACGGACCGTTTAGTATCCCAGCGGTGATCTTCCGATGATGGTCGGGCCTCACCCACGCAACCGCGAGGAGACGGAGACGAACGCGGACGACGAGTTCGGGTTCGAATCCGACGACTCCCGATACACCGTCGCGACGGTTCTCGATGCGCTCGTTCCCGCGACGCTCGCTCGCCGGGCGGTGGCGGTGTCCGTCGAGACGGACCGAGACCGCTACGAGCGGGACGACCCGGTCGAGATCACCGTCGACTTCAAAAATCGGCTGCCCGTTCCCGTCGAGATCCCGACGCCACGACAGCGTCCCTGGGGGTGGACGATCGACGGCGAACTCGAGGCGACCGACGAACGCCGGTACACACGCGCCCGGCCGTCGGCGTTTCGCTTCCGCGGCAGCGAGCGCAAACAGGTCTCGGTCACGTGGAACGGCCGCCTCGAGCGCGTCAGGACCGGTGCTCACAACGAATCGATCGTTCCCGACCCCGGCGAGTACGAGGTCCGGGTGTTCGTCGCGACCCACGAGAACCGGTATCAGCCGTCCGATTCGACGACGATCACGATCGAGTAGCTCCGGGAGCGACCGTTCGGGAGGCTACAGCGGGCGCTACGCCGAACTGCGGTATCGGTCCGAATCAGAAGTGAAATTCCCCGCTCGAGGCGGGGTCGAGGGAGCGACTCATTCGTGTTCGATCCACCTCGACGGGCTTACCCCGTCAGGAAGCCACCCGCTGGCACCTGCCGATCGGGGCGGCCGGTATCGCTCTTCTGGACGCCCGAGAACTCGGGCGAGTGCTCGATCGTTCGCTGTACTTTCGCGCCGATGCTCGTGTACGTCGCAAGGACTGCGAGTATCTTACTCATACACGAGTAAATAGTTCCCCTACGCTCTTAAGTATTTTTGCGACGGTTCTTCACGTTGTGTAATTGTTCCTCATTGGTTGGTCAATCGCTAGCACGCGCGTTCAAAACCCATATTGTTCCTGATGCGATGGGCTCGAGACCGACCGTCGAATCGGAACCGGCGCGGAGACGGTTCGGCCGGTCGATCGAACGACCTGCACCGCGGTCGCCGATCGCTCACCGGCCGTCGTCGCGGTGCAGGTGACACGCCGAGATGTGATCGCCGTCCCCGTGCTCCGACTCGATTTCGTACGCGGGACGCTCGCGCGCGCAGATACTCCGCTCGGCGAAGGACGTGAGCAGTCGCTCGGTCGCCGTCTCCCACGCGGTGTTCTCGGGGGGAGCGTCGCTCCCGTCGCGGTCCGCGGGGCCGTCGCGATCGGTCGCGAGCAGGTCGATCGCGTTCCGGACGACGTCTCCTGGCTCGCCCCGCGGGAGGTCGCCGCCGAAGAACTCGGCTTCTATCTCCGCGGCCGGCATCGGTTCGAACGTCCGGCGCTTGACCGCACGCATGAACGCCCGCGTCTGCGTCCACTCGTCGCCGGTCCAGTCGTACGCGTCGGGCGCGATCAACCGGGGACACCGCGTCCGGAACCGACACCCCGATGGCGGATCGATCGGACTCGGGACCTCCCCCTCGAGTACCCCGCGGGCATCGGTCTCTCGCGGATCGGGGACGGGGATCGAATCGAGTAGTGCCTTCGTGTAGGGGTGCTGGGGGTTCTCGAACAGCTCTTTCTTATCGGCGACTTCGACTACGTGCCCGAGGTACATCACCGCGACCCGATCGGAGATGTGCCGAATGACCGAGAGGTCGTGGGCGATGAAGAGGTACGTGAGCCCGAACTCCTCCTGCAGTTCCTCCATCGTGTTCAGCACCTGTGCCTGGATGGACACGTCGAGCGCGGAGACGGGTTCGTCGCAGACGACGAAGTCGGGGTCGACCGACAGCGCCCGCGCGAGGTTGATCCGCTGGCGCTGCCCCCCGGAGAACGCGTGGGGATACCGGTTGTAGTGGTGGGGATCGAGGCCGACCTTCTCGAGCAGTTCCTTTGCCCGCGCCTCCCGGCCCTCGTCGTCGAACATGTCGTGGGCCCGCATCGGCTCCTCGATGATCTGGCCGACCTTCATCCGCGGGTCGAGCGACGACTGCGGATCCTGGAAGATCATCTGGATCTCCGATCGCTTCTGCCGGAGTTGCTCGCCGCTCATCTCGGCCAGGTCCTCGCCCTTGAACCGGATCGTCCCGTCCGTCGGGTCGAGCAGCCGCAGGATCGTCCGTCCGAGGGTGCTCTTGCCGCAACCGGACTCGCCGACGAGCCCCAGCGTCTCGCCCATCTCGATCTCGAACGAGACGTCGTCGACGGCTTTCACGTGGTCGACGCCGAAGCTCACCGGCGGGAACCGATCGGGTTCGAAGTTGACCGACGCGAACAGCCCGGAGTCGGACTGGAAGTACTTCGTCAGCCCGTCGACCTCGAGCAGCGTCTCCCCCTGTTCGAGATCCATGTCGCCGAAGCCGATCGGGTCGTCTGGCTTACTCACGCCGATCACCTCCCTCGGGATCGGCGTCCGTCGCCGGTCGACTCGCCTCACCGCCTTCAGACCCCCGGTCTGACGAGGATCGGCTCGCGTCGCTCGCCTCACCGCCATCCGTCGACGCCTGACTGTCCCCTGCGGGCGGTTCTGCCGTCGTCTCTGACTCCGAGTCGGTGCCCGTCGCGACGGTGCCGATCCTGTCGGGCTCCACTTCGCTCTCCGCTAACGGGACGCTCTCGTCGTAGCCCACGTCGAAGACGTCGTGTTTCACGCAGGCCGCCCGGTGCGGGTAGCCGTCGGCCCGATCGACCTCGAGCGTCTCCGGGTGGACCTGCGTACAGATCTCCCGGGCGTCGGGACAGCGGGGGTGGAACCGACAGCCCGAGGGTGGGTTGATCGCCTCGGGCATCACGCCCTCGATCGGCTCGAGTTCGGCGGCCCGATCGGGGCGGGGCATCGAGTTCAGCAGGGCCTCGGTGTAGGGATGCTTGGTGTCGTAGAACAGGTCGTCCACCGGGGCCTGTTCGACGATCTCGCCGAGATACATCACGTTCACGCGATCGCAGATCTCGGCGACGACGCCGAGGTCGTGGGTAACCCAGATGAAGCTCGTCCCGTACTTCGCCTGGAGTTCGTCGACGAGGTCGATAATCTGGCCCTCGACGGTGACGTCGAGCGCCGTCGTCGGCTCGTCGGCGATGATGAGGCTGGGTTCGCAGGCCAACGCCATCGCGATGAGGACGCGCTGGCGCATCCCGCCCGAGAACTGGTGGGGGTACTCGTCGTAGCGCTGTTCGGGGTCGGGGATCCCCACCTCTCGGAGCATTTCGATCGCCTCCTCGCGTGCCTCGTCTTCCGGGAGCCCGCGATTGAGTTCGATGAACTCTCGGATCTGTCCCCCGACGGTGAAGACGGGGTTGAGCGACTCCATCGGATCCTGGAAGATCACCGCGATCTCGTTGCCCCGGATTCGGGTCCGTATCTCCTCTTTCGAGAGCATGTCGTCGCGTTCTCGAAGCTCGCCGTCCGGTCCCTCCTCGAGGCCGAAGATGGTTTCGCCCTTGTAGGTAATCTCGCCGGCGACGATCTCGCCGGGACTCTCGACGAGCCGCAGCAGGCTCATCGAGGCGACGCTCTTGCCGGCGCCGCTTTCGCCGACGAGGCCGACGATCTCGCCCTCGTAGACGTCGAACGAGATGCCGTCGACGGCGCGAACGGTGCCTGACTCTGTGAAGAACTGCGTCTTGAGATCGCGAACTTCGAGTAGTGGATCAGTGCTCATTGTCAGTTATCAATCCGTGGGTCGAGTGCGTCTTGCAGGCCGTCACCGAACAGGTTGAAGCCGATGACAGTGACTAGGATCGCGAGGCCGGGCCAGATACTGAACGTCGGCGCGTTGATCATGTGGTGGCGCGATCCGGCGAGCATCTGGCCCCACGACGGCGTCGGCGGCTGTGCGCCGAAGCCGAGGAAGGACAGTCCGGCGATGATCAAAATCGCGTAGCCGATCTGTAACGTCGACTGGACCAGCACCGGCGCGAAGCTGTTCGGGATGACGTGTCTGAGGATGATGTTTCGGTCCTTGACGCCCGCGGCTTTCGCGGCTTCGATGTACTCTTCTTCGCGGACGCTCACGACGCGCGACCGGATCAGGCGGTTGAACACGGGGATGGACGCGACCCCCACGCCGACGATCGCGAACCAGATATTGTTTCCGAGAACGGCCATGATCGCGATCACGAGCACGAGGAACGGGATCGCGTACATCGTCTCCGTGATCCGCTGGAGCACGTCGTCGACCCAGCCCCCGTAGTACCCGGAGACGGCGCCGATGATCGTCCCGCCGACGAACCCCACGGCGGTCGCAAAAAAGCCCGCGGTCATCGCGATCCGCGTGCCGTAGATGAGACGGGTCAGGATGTCCCGACCGCGTTCGTCGGTACCGAGCGGATACTGGAGTTCGCCGCCCATGCCGACCGGCGGGAGCAACCGTAACTCGTTGATATTGTTCGGGTCGCTCACCGGATCGTGGAGGAACGTCTTCGCGAACCCGTAGTCGAACACGACGGCATCGACGGTCGTGAAGACCGTCACGGCGGTCATGAAACCGATGATGTACAGGCCGATTCGAGCGGTCGTGTCCTGTTTGACCTGTTTGATCGTATACGAGAGCCCGACGTTCGCCTCGACCTCTTCACCCTCGTCCTGGATGGACTCCCCGTCCGAGGACGTGTCGTCGCGTTGGTGTTCCGTTACTGCCATCGTTTCTCACCTTCGTTGATTCGTGCCATCATTCTTGGCCACCGTATTTGACTCGCGGATCGATGTACGCGTACGAGATGTCGGTAATGATGACGCCGACGAGGTACGTGAGACCGAACACGATAGTCGTTCCCATCACGACCGGGTAGTCCCGTTGATGGATCGCTTGGATGATCAACCGCCCCATACCGTTTATCTCGAAAACAGTCTCGGTCAGCACCGCCCCACCGAGCGCCGTGCTCAGACCGAGCCCGATGATCGTGATGACCGGAAGCTGGGCGGGTCTGAACGCGTGTTTGCGGATGATCGTACGCTCTGGAACGCCGTAAGCCCGGGCGAGTTTGATGTACTCGTCCTGTAACGTGTCGACCATCGTCGATCGTTCGATCCGCGTTATCTGTGCCATTTGCAGCGTTCCCAGGGTGATCATCGGCAGGATCAGATGCCTGACCGAGAGAGCGATGACCTGTAGCTGGGTCTCAGTTCTGCGAGTCACCCGGCTGCCGGTTCCCGGCTCGGTCCACGGCATGACGAGTCCCCGTGACGGGAACAGGTCGAGGTGGGTGGCGAAGACGATGATCAACATCAGCCCGATCCAGAACGACGGTGTGGAGACGCCGATCAACGAGACGATCCGTGCGACGTGATCGGTGGACTCGTTTCGTCGCTTGGCGGAGATGATCCCCAGCGGAACGGCGGTGGCGATCGCGAACGTGAACGCCGACACGGTCAGCAACAGCGTGATCGGAAGCCGATTCATGATGAGTTCAGCCACCGGCATTCCGGAGTTGACGTTGATACTCTCGCCGAGGTCACCCTGCGCGACGCTCCCGAGGTAATTGAGGTATCGCTCGTAGACCGGCTTGTCCAGTCCGTACTTGGCCTGCACCTCGGCGATCTGTTGTGCGCTCGGTGACGGACCGAGCATGATACTCACCGGGTCGCCGGGGATGGCGTTAACGAGGAAGAATACGATCGTTAAGATCCCGAGCAGTACCGGCACCGCTTGCACTATTCGCCACGCTGTGTACCGAAGTAAACTCATGAATAATCACCCTCTCGTGTAATACTGTACTAATTCTACCGTCATTCTACAGTCAAATCCTTAATATTCCGGGGAATCTTCCGCCGTCGACGAATACGTTTCTTTCCGGTCTCTGTCCGATTACTCGACGCCGATGTTGTTGAAGTGCGTCGACAGCGGGATGATAGCGGAATCCGGATGCGACTGGAAGTCGCTGATGTAATCCGCTACGCCGTAGCTGTTTTTCATGTTGTAGGCGGGCAGGTGCACGCGGTCCTCGAGGATCGTGTTCGTCGCCTCGACGTACATCTCGCGGCGCGTCTCCTGGTCGGGCTCTTCGCGCGCGTCCATGATCAGCTGGTCGACCTCGTCGTTGCCGTAGTACGTTCCGTTCGTGGAGCCCTCGAGTTCCTGCGCGAACAGGTAGTAGGTGAACGCTTCCGGATCGGGCGACCCGGACCACCCGAGGGTGTACATGTTGTAGTCGTCCTCGCTCCCCGTGGCGTACAGGTCGAGGAAGGTACCCCACTCGAGGCGCTCGAACGTGACATTGTTGAAGCCGACCTCCTTGAGACCGTTACTCACGGACTCGCCGATCGCTTCGCGCATGTCGTCCGGGGGAACGATGATGTTCCACTCGTAATCCATGCTGACGCCCGCGTCCTCGAACAGCTGCGTGGCCTGGTCGATGTCGCGGTCGTGCGGGACCTCCGCCCACTCGTCCTGGGGGAAGTCCCAGGCGTCGACGATCGACTGCGGGAACGGGCTGTACTGGCGGACGCCGGCGGGCTCGACGAAGCTCTCGATCGCGTCGTCCATCGAGAACGCGTAGTCGACGGCCTCGCGCACCTGCGGATCGGCGGTCGGCCCTTCGTTACAGTTGAACGCCAGGTAGAAGTACCCGATGCCGAGGGTCGATTCGATCGACGCGCCGTCCATGTTCTTGACGTCCTCCCACAGCTGTGGTGGGACGGTCTCGATGATGTCGCTCTCGCCGGTCTCGAGTCCGGTCACGCGCGTGGACTGTTCCTCGACGAAGTCGAACTCGACCCCCGAGATGTTGGGGTCCTGTTCGCCCCAGTAGTCGTCCCAGCGCTCGAGCAGAACGTACTGTCCGTCCTCCCACTCGACCCACTGGAACGGGCCGCTACCGACCGGATCGTGACCGAACTCTTCTTCGTTTCCTTCGCGTTCGGATTTCGGCACGATCGACGCGCCGATCGTGGTATTGAACGCCGCGTAGGGGTATTCGAGGTTGAACTCGACGGTCTTGTCGTCGACTACCTCGATGCTTTCGATCATGTTGACCTCGGCGGCGTTCTCCGTCTCCTCGTTGACCGGCGCCTCGAACGAGTACTTGACGTCCTCCGCGGTGACGCCGTCGCCGTTCTGGAACGTCGCTTCGTCTTTGATCTCGGCCGTCCAGGTCGTCCCGTCGTCGCTCACTTCCGGCTCGCCGTCCGCAAGCACCGGGACGAGGGAGTCGGTCGCGTCCGCGTTGTACGTGTACAGACCCTCGTAGATCTGCTCGTTGACCTGCGCGGTCGGGACGCCGTTCGCGACGATGGGGTCGAAGCCGTACGCCCACCCTTTCTCCTGCGTGAACAAGAGTTCGTTATCGCCGCTGTCACTGCTCCCGCCGATGCACCCTGCGAATGTTACTGCGGAGGCAGCAGCGCCCGAGGCGAGGAGTCGCCGTCGGGACAGTTCTGACACGTGATGTGACATACCATGAAAAATGCCGTAACGCACCACATATAAGTTTTGGTTCTGTCGCGATATATGCCGCAAAATCCGAATGGAATATATAAAAAACAAATCAATTAGATATGGTACATATCGGGAGCAGCCAAGCTAGGGACACTCCGAGAATGAAGAACCATCATTATTAATTCTTTCTGAACCGAAGTAATACAACAGCGAATTCATTCGTTCGTGCGCAGTCACTGGTAGACAAACGGAGAGCTTTTTCTATCGGCCGATACAGGTGTTCCGTATGAACTACCGAGCCGTCGAAACCGCGGGTGAGTACGTCGCCCGCCTCGAGACCGGTGCCGACTGGCGGGCCGAGATCGAATCGCTCGCGGACGAGGTCGGAGCCGACGCGGCCTGGTTTACGGCCCTCGGCGCGGTACAGGATGCCGAACTGTGGTTCTACGATCAGGACGACTGCGAGTACCGTCCGATCGAGTTCGACGAGCCACTCGAGGTGGCGAGTTGCGTGGGGAACGTGTCGTGGTTAGACGACGAACGGTTCGCGCACACGCACGTCGTCCTCTCGGGCCCCGACGGTGACGCCGTCGCGGGCCACCTGAACGAGGCGACGGTCTGGGCTGGCGAAGTCCACATGCGGGTCTTCGAGCAGGGGCTCGAACGGGAACACGACGAGACGACCGATCTCGATCTCTGGCTCTGACATGCGCGAGGCAGACCGGCAGTACTTCCAGCGGCTCGAAACCCAGCTCGACGAGGCGTTCGACGTCGCCGAACGGGCGAAGGAAGGTAGCGCGGATCCCCGTCCCGAGGTCGAGATTCCCGTCGCCAAGGACATGGCCGATCGGGTCGAGAACATCCTCGGGATCGACGGCGTCGCCGAGCGCGTGCGCGAACTCGAGGGGGAGATGAGCCGCGAGGAGGCCGCGTTGGAACTCGCGAAGGACTTCGCGGAGGGCGAGGTCGGCGATTACGAGACGAAAGCCGGCAAGGTCGAGGGAGCGGTCCGGACTGCCGTCGCCCTCCTCACGGAGGGCGTCGTCGCCGCGCCGATCGAGGGGATCGACCGGGTCGAGATCCTCCAGAACGACGACGGAACGGAGTTCGTCAACGTCTACTACGCCGGGCCGATCCGATCGGCGGGCGGGACCGCACAGGCGCTCTCGGTGCTGGTCGCGGACTACACCCGCGCGCTGGTGGGGATCGAGCAGTACGAGCCTCGCCAGGAGGAGGTCGAGCGCTACGCCGAGGAGATCGGTCTCTACGACAAGGAGACCGGCCTCCAGTACACGCCGAAGGGAAAGGAGACGAAGTTCATCGCGAAGCACATGCCGATCATGCTGGACGGCGAAGCGACGGGCGACGAGGAGGTCTCCGGCTTTCGCGACCTGGAACGGGTCGACACCAACAGCGCCCGCGGCGGGATGTGTCTGGTCATGGCCGAGGGGATCGCCCTCAAGGCCCCGAAGATCCAGCGCTACACCCGGAATCTGGACGAGGTCGACTGGCCGTGGCTCCAGGACCTGATCGACGGCAACTACGACGCGAGCGACGAGGGTGACGCGACCGACGACGAGGAAAGCGACGGCGGCGACGAGTCGGAGGACGAGGACTGGGAGACGGCCGAGGACGCTGACGAGGAAGACGCGACGGCAGACGGCAACGATCCCGCGGCCGACGAACCGGCGGGTCCGCCGCGGGTCGACGAGTCGACGAAGTTCCTGCGGGACCTGATCGCCGGCCGTCCGGTCTTCTCCCATCCCTGTGCGCAGGGCGGTTTCCGCCTGCGCTACGGCCGGGCGCGGAACCACGGCTTCGCGACCGCCGGCGTCCACCCCGCCGCGATGCACCTCGTGGACGACTTCCTCGCGACGGGAACCCAGATCAAGACCGAACGCCCCGGCAAAGCCGCCGGCGTCGTCCCCGTCGACTCGATCGAGGGCCCGACCGTCAAACTGGCCAACGGCGACGTCCGGCGGATCGACGACCCCGAGGACGCCCTCGAGATCAGAAACGGCGTCGAGAAGATCCTCGATCTCGGCGAGTACCTCGTCAACTACGGCGAATTCGTCGAGAACAACCACCCGCTCGCCCCCGCCTCCTACACCTACGAGTGGTGGGTCCAGGACCTCGAGGCGGCCGGCTCGGACGTCCAGGCTCTCGAGGACGATCCCCACGTCGACCTCGAGTTCCCGACCGCCGATCGGGCCCTCGAGTGGGCCACGGAGTACGACGCGCCGCTCCACCCCGAGTACACCTATCTCTGGCACGACCTCTCGGTCGACTCGTTCTGCTCGCTGGCCGAAACCGTCGCCGACGGCCGAGTCACGAACGACGGCGAGACGCTCGTGATCGACCACACCGACGTCGCTCGCGACGCCCTCGAGACGATCGTCATCGAGCATCGCCAGCGCGAGGACCGCCTCGAGATCGACGACTGGGAGCCGTTCGTCCGAACGCTCGGCTGTGAGATCCGTCACACCGCGACCGATGGGGCCAGCGTCCAGGGGAGCGATCCCGAGGGGCGGGCCGTCGAACTCGAACGGACCTGGTCCGACGACGACCTCTCCGAGCGCGCCCGGAACTGGGGCCACGAAGAGGCCGGCGAGAACGCCATCGAGGCCGTCAACGAGGTGGCACCCTTCGCCGTCCGCGAACGGGCCCCGACCCGGATCGGGAACCGGATGGGTCGCCCCGAGAAATCGGAGCGCCGCGATCTGAGCCCGCCGGTCCACACCCTGTTCCCGATCGGGGAGGCCGGCGGCGCACAGCGGGACGTCTCCAAGGCCGCCAAACACGCCGAGACGATGTCGGACACGCCCGGCGTCGTCGAAGTGCAGGTCGGCCGCAAGCGCTGTGCGAACTGCGGCACGGAGACGTTCACGAACCGCTGTCCCGACTGCGACGAGCGGACGACGCCCGACTACCGGTGTCCCGACTGCGACCAGCGGGTCGACCCCGACGAGGCGGGTCGCGTCGAGTGCGATCGCTGCGAGATCGAGGCGACCTGCGTCGAGACCCGCGAGATCGACATCAACGAGGAGTACCGCGCCGCCCTGGAGTCGGTCGGCGAACGCGAGAACGCCTTCGAGATCCTCAAGGGCGTCAAGGGGCTGTCCTCGACGACCAAGATCCCCGAACCGATCGAGAAGGGGGTCCTGCGCGCGAAGCACGACGTCTCCTCGTTCAAGGACGGCACCGTCCGGTACGACATGACCGACCTCCCCGTGACGTCCGTCCGGGCGAGCGAACTCGACGTCGACGTCGGCCAGTTGCGGGCGCTCGGCTACGAGGAGGACGTTCACGGCGAACCGCTGACCCACGAGGACCAACTGGTCGAACTCAAGGTCCAGGACGTCGTCCTCTCGGACGGCGCGGCCGAGCACATGCTCCAGACCGCCGACTTCATCGACGACCTGCTGGAGCAGTACTACGGCCTCGAGCCGTTCTACGAACTCGACGATCGGCAGGCCCTCGTGGGGGAACTCGTCTTCGGGATGGCACCGCACACGAGTGCGGCAACTGTCGGGAGGGTGATCGGTTTTACGAGCGCCGCAGTCGGATACGCGCATCCGTACTTTCACGCCGCGAAACGAAGGAATTGCGACGGAGACGAAGATTGCGTGATGCTCCTTCTGGACGGTCTATTGAACTTTAGTAAAACATTCCTGCCAGATCAACGCGGGGGGAAGATGGACGCGCCCCTCGTCATGTCCTCCCGGATCGACCCCTCCGAGATCGACGACGAGGCGCACAACATGGACATCGTCACGCAGTACCCCCGCGAGTTCTACCTCGCCACGCGCGAGCAGGCCGACCCCGGCGAGGTCGACGTCCAGATCGCCGAGGACACGCTCGGCACCGACGGGGAGTACACCGGGTTCGAGCACACCCACGACACGACGGACATCGCGATGGGGCCCGACCTCTCGGCGTACAAGACGCTCGGCTCGATGATGGACAAGATGGATGCCCAGCTCGAGCTCTCGCGGAAACTCGAAGCCGTCGACGAGACGGACGTCGCCGAGCGGGTCATCGAGTACCACTTCCTGCCGGACCTGATCGGCAACCTCCGGGCGTTCTCCCGCCAGGAGACGCGCTGTCTCGACTGCGGCGAGAAGTTCCGCCGAATGCCGCTGACCGAGGACTGCCGGGAGTGTGGCGGCCGGGTCAACCTCACCGTCCACAAGGGCTCCGTGAACAAGTACATGCAGACGGCGATCGAGGTCGCCGAGGAGTACGACTGCCGGACTTACACGAAACAGCGGTTAGAGGTGCTCGAACGGGCGCTCGAGAGCATTTTCGAGAACGACAAGAACAAGCAGTCGGGGATCGAGGATTTCATGTGAACCGACCGTTTGCGCTGCGCACGTCGCCTCGTCGCTCGGCAAAAGGTCGATCGAAAGGGCTCCTCCTTCCGTTCCGTGACCCTTCGCGTCACTCCACATCAGTCGTCGGCCCGCTCGAGAGCGCCTGCGGTGTTCTCTCGCGGTGAGTCCGGCGGACGCGTCCTCGTCGCCGGTCAGTCACCGACGCTGCCCAGTCCCGGCATCTCGGCGTCCGGATACTCGATCGTCGGCGCGCACCGCCGGCCCGGCAACCGCTCCAGCAGGGCGTCGTTGAATCGCTGCGGTCGTTCCCGTGGCGCCCAGTGCCCGCAGTCCTCGATGAGGTCCACTTCGGCGTCCGGGATTCGCCGTGCCGCACGGATCGACCACTCGACCGGGACGAGCGGATCCTGTTTCCCGTGGATGAGCGCCGTCGGCACGGCGAGCGAGTCGAGGTCGTCGACGAAGTTCGTCGCGACCCGGCCGCTGAAGGAGAGTTCGTTGCCCTGGAACTGTTTGAACGCCTGTAACGATCGCGGCGTCTTGAGTTTCGCCCTGACGTCGTCGACGAACTCGCGCGGGAGGTTGTCCGCATCCGCGACGAGACCGTCCAGGACGGCGCGAACGCTCCGGTTCGACACGCTCGCGGCGATCTTTCCGAACTCCGCGGCCCCCGGGATCTGTGACAGGTGCTTCCACGTCAGGGCCTCCGGCAGTCGCTCACCAAGCCCGTAGCTGCTGACGAGCGCCAGTCGATCGACGCGGCCGGGGCTGGCGAGCGCGTAACCGAGGGCTGCGCCGCCGCCCATGGAGATGCCGACGAGCGAGACGCTGTCGTACGGCAGCGTCGCGAGGAAGCCGTCGAGGACGTCGACGTACGCGTCGATCGTGTGCTCGACGGAGCCGGTGCTGTTCCCGTACTCGGGCCAGTCGAGCGCGTAGACGCGGTACTCCTCCGCGAGGGCGTCGACGGTGTGACGCCACGAGACCGTCGCGTCGTCGATCCCTGCCCCGTGGAGTAACACGACGGGCGGTCCGTCGGTTCCCGCGCGCCGGTAGGCGATGCGACAGTTCCCGACGGTGGCGACGCCGGTCCCGGTCATGGTCGCCGCCGATCGCAAGTGGGCCAGTTACCACCCGTGACGACGCCGCGTCGCTCGCCCGGGCAGACCGATACCGTCGCGCTTCCTTCCACGACGCCTCTTCCGGCCCGTGGGCTGGTCGGGCGGTCGTCGATCGTCGCCCCGATCCCGGCCGACGATGCCGTGATACCAGTTCTCATTCCTGCCTACTCGGGACGGTTACTAAATAATGTTTGTGGTCATTTTTATGTCCAATTTACATCGTTCATGCCGGCGTGACGACCGGCCGTCGGTGCCGAGTCGGGTCCCGCTACTACAGTCGATCCGGATCGATTTGATATAGCGAGATCTGGTTTATCTCTCGAATTTGATCGAAGATACCGAAATTCGCGGATCCTGAAGATTCTGCCGCGCTGGCCGCCCTCCCTCCTTTATACGGGTGCGCGGCGTGAAATCTCATATGACCAACGAACAGCACCAACCGCGACTCGGCTTCGGAACGGAAGTTTACACCGAGGACGGAGCCAGGATCGGCCGGATTCGCGGCTTCGACGAGGAGGGGTTCTACGTCACCCTCCGGGACGGGATCCAGGGGATGAGCGTCGAACACGTCCGATCGGGTCACGAGTTCGGCGAAGCCGAACTGATGTGGCGGTGTCTCGAGTGCGGCGAGATGGGGAGTCTCGATCGGGATCTGCCGGAGACCTGCCCGTCCTGTGGGAGCGACCGGGAGGACCTGTACTACTGGACCGAGGACTGAGTGGGCCGACACCGCTCCGGCGACTTTTCGTGGGATCATCGACGATCCAGTGTTGGTCCCCCTGAAATCGGACCCGAACTGCCTTTGACGTCCAGGCGCGACGAGTGAAATATGGACATCGTCGTCTTCGGGGCCGGCAGTCTCGGGAGTCTCGTCGGCGGGGCGCTCGCCCGTCGGCACGACGTCACGCTGGTCGCCCGGGCGGCTCACGCCAGTGCCGTCCGCGAGTCGGGGCTCCGGCTTACCGGTCAGTTCGACGATCGAGTCCGGCCAGCGGCGACGGCGGACGGCCGGAATCTCGACGCTGACCTCGTGATCGTGACGGTCAAATCGTTCGACACGGTTGAGGCCGCCGAGACGCTCTCGACGGGATCGTTCGATGCCGTTCTCTCGTTGCAAAACGGGATGGGAAACGAGACGACGCTCGCCGATCGGCTCGACTGCCCGGTTCTGGCTGGAACTGCTTCCTACGGCGCGATTCTGCGGGATTCAGCCGTCGTCGAGTGTACGGGGATCGGAGAGATCGTCCTCGGGCCGCGTGAGGGCGGCGAGTCCCGGATTGCCGATCGGGTCGGCGAGGCCTTCGATCGGGCGGGTCTCGAGACGGTCGTCGCCGGGGACATGCCCCTGCGGCTGTGGGAGAAACTCGCCGTCAACGCCGGAATCAACGCCGTGACGGCCCTGACGAGGACCGAAAACGGGGCCGTCCTCGACGCCGACGCGAACGCGCTCGCCCGGGCAGCGACCCGGGAGACGGCACGGGTCGCCCGGGCGTCCGACGTTCGTCTCTCGAACCGGGCGGCACTCGCTGCGATGGACGACGTGGCCGCGGCGACCGCGGCGAACACCTCCTCGATGCACCAGGATCTTCGCGCCGATCGGCGCACCGAGATCGACGCCATCAACGGCTACGTGGTCGATCGGGCGGCCGAACGGAGAATCGACGTGCCGACGAACCGGGTGCTGACGGGACTGGTGCGGACGTGGGAGCGGGGTCGCGGCCTCCGGGCGGAGACCGGCAACTCGGGGTCGGGAAAAACGTCCGGAACGACGCCGTGACGGTGACGGGTTAGAACGGTGCTTCGGGGCCTTCGTCGGCGCTGCCGTCGTCGTCGACGGTTTCGCCGGGGAAGGAGGGGCTCATGCCGCCGCCCATGTCGTCGCCGCCGTCCATTCCGGTAGTAGCGTTGACTTTCTCGATCTCGGGAATCTCCTTGACCATGCGGCTCTTGATCGCCTGGATCGTCATCGGCGAGATACCGCAACCGCTGCAGGCGCCGCCGAGGGCGATGGAGACCTCGCCGGTCTCACGGTCGAGGTCCTGGATCGCCGCGCTGCCGCCGTGCATCTGGATCTGCGGGAAGTTCCGTCGCAGGAAGTTCGCGACGCGGTCTTCGAGGTCGTCCCCGTCCTGGGTCTCGGTGCTCATAGACGCCCTTTCGGTATCGGAGACCCTAAACCTTCCGTCCCTTCTGTGGACCTTGGAGTTACGCGAATCCGAAGACGCGCTGGAGTTCGCGCTCGATTTCTTCGACGTGGATCTCGAGGACCTCCTCGAACCGATCCTCTTCGACGAGAACGCCAGTGACCCGATCGTACGGGTCCTCGGGCAGTTCGACGCGGAACTCGCCGTCACCCTCGTAGAACGGTTCGCTCTCGTTTAACACCTGCTGGTCGATCGCGTGCACGAGTTGGGAGTCGTACTGGTCGTTCATCCGGTTGAACGCGTTCTTGTACGCCTGCTGGAGTTCGGGGAAGTAGTTGGCGTACTTGTCCTCGAACTTCTCGGGATCGAAGTCGGCCATGGTGGATACGAACGCGAGCGAAGACAAAAGTGGGACGATCACCGGGTCGCAGCGGTTCACTGCGAACGGACAGTTCCCCCGATTGATGCGGTAGGGGTGTCCTACATACGGAGGAGGCGTACGCAAGCGGAATCGACACCCACTCCCGTCGTGGATATCAAGCACCATGCCCACCGACCAGCACCCTATCCCACGCGAAGCGTTGCCACCGGGGTGGGGTCCCGCCGAGTCGGGTGACGATTACGTTTCGTATCGTCACACGCAATCCCCGCTCGAACTGATCGCGGACCGCACGCTCCCCGATCAGTCGCACCCGGGGCTCGGTCTGAGCCGCTGCTGGGAACTCAGGTACAGCTACACGCTCAACGACCGATCGATCACCGAGGCGATCGGTCGCGTCTCGACGCGTCGGGCCGCAGTCGATGGTCTGTTGGAGTGTATGGGCCGGATTCACGACGAGATCGAGGATTCGGCCGACGTGAGCGAGATCCAGGCCGTTCTCGAGGAGGTCTCGCTCGCGGGCGTGGTCCCGGACAACCCGTCCGTCTAGTAATCCGATCGCCGTCAGCCGACCGACTCGATTCTATTCCCGTCGTCCGTTCCAGTCGCTGTCCGCAAACCCGAACGACTCCCCTCGATAAATCCTATGTTACGATATGAAATAGTCGCGTTTCGGTGGCCGGCTGACCCTCGAACCGCCCCGGTGTACAGTACTCTCGACGCAGACGTGCTCGCCACCGCTCTCATCGATCGAGTCGCAGCCGATGCCGGTACTCGATCCGCCGTCCGCTCCTGGCAGGTTCGGAGTACTTATACTGGCGACGAAAGTAGGTAGGTATCAGCACGGGTCGATCGCCGATGACATCTCATCTCTCCTTCGCTATCGATTTTCACGTCCACTCGGACGAGTCCTACGACGGGCACGAACCGATCGAACTCGTCCTGGAACACGCGGCCGACATCGGACTCGACGGCATCGTGATCACCGACCACGACGAGATCGATGAATCCCTGCGCGCCGCCGACCTCGCGCCGGAGTACGGCCTGGTCGGCATCCCCGGCGTCGAGGTGTCGACCCGTCACGGTCACCTGCTCGCGATCGGCGTCGAGGAACGGCCCGACCCCGGACAGCCGTTCGTGGAGACCGTCGAGGCCGTCCGCGAACTCGGCGGGATCGCGATCGTTCCCCACCCGTTCCAGCGAAGTCGCCACGGCGTCCGAAAACGGCACATCGACGACGCCGACGCGATCGAGACGTACAACTCGATGCTCTTCACTGGCTACCGGAATCGCCGTGCACGAACGTTCGCCCGTCGACGCGGCTACCCCGAGATCGGCGCGAGCGACGCCCACTACCTGCCGAACGTCGGTAAGGCCTACACCGAAATCCGCGTAGAACCCGGCGCCGAGACCCCGACGAAGGCGGAAATCAACGGCGACGACCTCGTCGACGCGATCCTCGAGGGCCGAACGCAGATCCACGGCAAACGGACCCCGGTCCACAAGAGCACCGTCCAGTACGCGAAAGGGGCGGTTCGCAAGTCGACCTACCTGCTGACGTCGCGAGCGCCGCTGGTGCCGACGATACCGGCGTCGATGGATCGATCGGGATAGCTCGTCAGGTCGACGGTGGCACTCGTCAGGACAGTTGCTCGCCGACGATCTCGTCGGCGTGTGCGATGAACGCTTCTTCGCGTCCCTTCGGGACCGTCGCCCCCGCCGCGACGTCGTGGCCCCCACCGTCGCCGTCGACGGCCCGGGAGGCCTCTCCCATGACGACCGAGAGATCGAGTCCCTGCCGGACGAGCGAGTGAGTGCCGCGCGCCGAGACCTTGATCTCGTCGTCGTTCTTGGCTGCAAAGGCGACGATCGGCTTCGATCGGCTGATGCCCTCGTTGCCCATCGCCATCCCGGCGACGATACCGACGATCGTCTCGCGGATGCGATCGCCGGCGTGGAACCACTGGACGTGTTCCTCGTGAGTGACGCCTTCCCGGGTGACGAGATCGATCCCGTTCGAGAGGTTTCGGCGGTGGTTCCGCAGGAGTTTCCGGGCGCGTTCGAGGGCCCCGTCGCGATCGCCGAGACAGACGGCGAGACCGACGTCGGCCCGCTCGTACCGGGCGGTCGCGTTGAGCAGCGTCGAGAACTCGCTTGCGTCCCGGAGTTCGGTACCGATCGGTTCCTCGGGAAGGACGTACGCCGTCCCGACCAGCCCGTCGATCTTCGTCGCGGGGACGCCACTCGAAACGGCTCGTTTGACGAGTGCGCTGGTGACAGTCCGTTTCTCGTCGTTCGTGAGCCCGGACCAGCGCCGCCACTCCCCGTCCCGTTTCAACTCGAGGTCGAGGTCGCTGAGAAAGCGCAGCGCACCCTGCTGGTCGTTCGAGATGCCGGGAACGTGGACGTCCGTGGCGTACTCGAGCAGTTTCGGGAGGGGTCGAGTCTGTTTCCCGTAGAGGGCGAGATCTTTTCCGGTCTCGACGACGCCGGCCGCGACACCCTCCTCGACGATCGCCTGATTCGCGCCGTGAAGTTCCCCGCCCGAGGCCTGCATGTCGCCGACGGCGCCGACGACGGCGAGGGCGGCGAGGTCACGGTTGTCGGCGCGGGCGTTCGCGGCCGTCGATGCGGCGACGGTGCCACCGTCGGAGCGCAGTCCGACGGTTCGTTCACCTCCATCCGCTGCGACGGAGGGGTCTTCATTCGAAACGTCGGCGAGCGCTCGCGCGAGGACGTAACTCGCACCGGCCCCCGACAGCTCTGCGGCCCCGTCGATTCCGACCAGGAGCGGGTTGAGGTGGTACTCGGTCTCCCGATCGGCGGGCTGATGATGATCCGCGATGACGGGCGTGAAATCGCCCGCGTCTTCGTGCTCGCCGATGCAATCGAGCTGGCCGCTCCCGAAGTCGGTAAACAGGACCGTTTCGTAGTCGGTCGCCGCGATGTCCGCGACGGCGTCCTCGTCGAGTTGTTTCTCGAAGACCGTCTCGAACGGAATCGCCGCCCGCTCGAGTGCGCTCGCGGCGATCGCCGCGCTGGTGAGTCCGTCGGCGTCGATGTGTGACGCGAGCAACACGCGATCGGCGTCACACAGCCGCTGGGCGCATGCTACCGCGCGATCCTCGAGTTCGGGAACCGGCCCTGCCATCGAGAAACTGTGGGACGGCTTCGTTCATAAACCCGTGGATCGTCCCTGTACGGCTCTACGCTGGATTCGTCCTTCCGCTCGTCGCGGGGCTGGTCGGTCGGCACGTGGCCGCCGCCGACGGCAGGTTCGCGCCGACGATCACGGGATCGGCGGCGGCCGGGACGACGGCCGTGATCGTCCTCGGGATCCTCCTGATCGCGATCGGGATCGCGTTCTCTCCCCTGGTCGAGGCCGTCGCGGTCGCGCTGTTCACGGCCGGCGTCGCCGGCTTCGCGACGCTCGTGCTCCGCGACGTCGTGCCGGCGGTTCCGCGACTCCCGGGTACGCTTCTCGCTATCGCCACGCTGTCGCTCTTCTGGACGATGACACTGGCGCTCGCGTTCGCCTCTTCCGCGCTCGCGGACGCGTCCCCGATCGTCACGATCCCGGCGATGATCCGCTGGCACGGGAGCGTCAACGCCTTCGGCTTCGCCCTCCCGGCCGTCCTCGCGCTCCGACTGCTCGAGGGCGGCGCCACGGCCTCGCCGAGCGACCCGCGGGCGTAATTCTCGGGTACTCGGATCGACCCCCTTCTCATATCCCGAGCAGTTCCGGCACCGGGTTGCGAAAGAGGAGCAAGAGGAGATTGTTCGCTACCAGTGCGAGGTAGACGACGACCACGGTGGCCACGAACCGCCCGTCGATCGGATCCGAGAGGACGTGGCCGATCGCAACCACGATTGCGGCGTAACACAGCGCGGCGAGCGCGACGCCGGGTAATCCGAATATGCCGTAAAAGAAGACGGTAACGGGATTGAGTTCGGTCGCGTACGGAACGAGGAAGAACATCGTCGCGGCGACCATGTCGATACCCCAGAGCGTGACAAATGCGAGTCGGAGCCCGACGGTGCCCGGCGGATCCAGGTGGCTCTCGAGAGTCCGTGCTGCTGTCATCGTACCCCCGAATAGCGGCCCGAGAGGGGTAGCGATTGACCTTGCTCATTCCGGTCGTCCCGAACGCACGCGGCGTTTCAGCCCCGCTCGATCGACTCACGTGATCGTTATTCGTGGGGTTCTCGAACGGCCGCGATCGTCTCGCGGGCCAGCGCGTCGAACGTCGCCTCCGCCGGTACCACGTCGACGTCTATCCCCCGCGACTCGGCGGTCCGCTTCGTCGGGTCGCCGATCGCGCCGACGGTCGCGCCCCGGAGGCCCGCGAGGGCCGATTCGCGGACCCCGCGCACGTCGGCGGCCTCGAGGAAGTGATCGACCGTCAGCGACGAGGTGAAACAGGCGGCGTCGAGTTCGTTCTCGGCCGCGAGTTCGGCCGACTCGCCGCTCCCCTCGGGTCGGACCAGCCGGTAGAGGATCGTCTCGTGGACGTACGCGCCCGCGCTCTCGAGTCCCTCGAGCAGGACGTCGCTGCCGTGATCGCTCCGGGCGACCTCGATGCGGACACCGTCGACCCCGGCTCGCGGCTCCGCCGTCTGCTCGCGGTCTGACGGACCGCTCGCATGGTCCGAGGGACTCGGAGAGTCCCTCGCTACTCGACTGTCCGCGGAACGGAGTTCCGCGCTACTCGCTCGTTCCCCGGAGCCACGCTCCGCGCTCCCGTCGAGCGCCGCGACGAGGCCGCTCGACGTGAACTCCTCGGGGACGAGATCGACCTCGTAGCCCACGTCGCGGAGGGCGTCGGCCGTCGCGGGCCCGATCGCACAGACGGTCGCGTCGCCGGGGTCCCAGCCGGCGTCGGCGGCGAGTTCCGCGCCGGTCTTGCTCGTCAAAATCACGTAGTCGGCGTCGGTCCGTGGGGCGGCGTCGGTCGGTTCGACGGCGAGCATGGGGTCCGGAACGGGGTCCGCACCGAGTGATTCGAGCAGGTCGGCGGCGTCCGCGAGCCGATCGTCGTCGGGGCGAAAGACGGCGACCGTGGGGGTGTCGTCACTCATCGTACGTCACGCCTCCTCGTTCGGAGTGCCGTAGTCGTTCTGCAGGAACTCCACGACCGAGTCGCGCGTGCCGGCGACGTCGCCGATCACCGTCACGGCGGGCGGCGAGACGTCGGCCTCGTCGCGGGCGTCGACGATCGTCTCGAGGGTGCCGGTCGCGACCTGCTGGCCGGGCCAGGTGCCGCGTTCGACGAGCGCGACCGGCGTCTCTGGGTCCATTCCGGCCTCGCGCAGCGCCGTCGTGTAGTCCGGGAGCCGACCGACGCCCATGAGGACGACGATCGTGCCGCCGGTCGCGGCCAGGGCCTCCCAGTCGACCGCCGATTCCTCCTTGGTGGGATCCTCGTGGCCGGTGACGAACGAGACGGAGGACGCGTGATTGCGGTGCGTGACCGGAATCCCAGCGACGGCGGGCGCGGCGATCGCGGACGTAACTGCGGGGACGACCTCGAAGGGCACTTCGTGGGCGGCGAGGTACTCGGCCTCCTCGCCACCGCGGCCGAAGACGAACGAGTCGCCGCCCTTGAGCCGAACCACGGACTTCCCCTCGCGGGCGAGTTCGACCAGCCGCTCGTTGATCTCGGACTGGGGCGTGCGATCGCCGTCGGCGCGCTTGCCGACGTCCTCCCGGCGGTCCTCCGGCAGCAGGTCGATGATTTCGGGACCGGGGAGTTTGTCGTGGAGCACGACGTCGGCGTCCTCGAGCAGCCGTTTCGCCCTGACGGTCAGCAGGTCCGGATCGCCGGGGCCGCTGCCGACGAGGTAGACGGTGCCCGGCTGTGGGCCGTTCGAGTCGGTCGACCCGCCCGCCATCTACTTCCCCTCCGGCTGGTCTTCCGGGGCCGGATCGTCGTCGCTCTCGGCGTCCTCGCGCGCGGATTCGATCAGTTCCGCGGCACCGCGATCGGCGAGGTCGTTCGCGAACTCGCGGGCGGCCTCGACGTGGGTCTCGACCGGGAGGTCGCGGCTCGCGGTCACCGACTCCTCGCCCTCCCGGTCGGAGACGTGGACGGACGCGTGGACGTACTCCCCCTGGACGACGGCGTAGATGCCGATCGGCGCGATACAGCCGCCGCCGAGTTCCGCGAGGAGGGTGCGCTCGACCGTCGTCTCGACCCGGGTTCGCGGGTGGTCGATCGCGGACTGGATCTCGCGGGCGGTCTCGCCGTCCGTCGCGGTCACCGCGAGCGCGCCCTGACCCGGCGCGGGCACGAACGTCCCCGTCGGGAGTTGCTGGTAGTCGACGTAGTGCGCGAGGCCGCTGCGTTCGAGGCCCGCCTCCGCGAGGACGATCGCGTCGTAGGCGGTCTCGACCTCGCGACCCAGGGCCTGCTTTTCGAGTTCCGAGAGGTCGTCGAACCACTCGTCGACGGTGCGGTCGTACTCGGGTTCGAAGTCGTCGTTTCCGGTGTTTCCTTTGCGCTCCTTGTCCGCCTCCGATCGCTCCTGGTGTTCCGCCTGGAGCGCGGGCGCGAGCAACTTCTCGAGGCGCGTGTCCACGTTCCCGCGCAGCGGCTCGACCTCCAGGTCCGCCCGCTCCGAGAGCAACTGTGCGCGCCGGCGCAGGCTCGACGTGCCGACGATCGCGCCGTCCGGCAGATCATCGAGCGTCGTTCCCTCGGGCGTGACGAGGACGTCGCCCGGTCGGCCGCGTTCCGGGATCGCGGCCGTGATGAGTTCCTCGGGCTGTTCGGTCGGCATGTCCTTCATCGAGTGGATCGCGCCGTCGACGTCCCCTTCGAGGACGCGCTCGTCGAGTTCGCGGACGAACGCGCCCGTCTTCCCCAGTCGGTGGATCAACTCGTCCCTGATCTGGTCGCCCGTCGTCTCGACGGTCACGAGTTCGACCTCGTACCGCCGGTCTTCGAGGGCCTCCTTTACGAGTGAGGCCTGCCGCCGGGCGAGTGCAGAGCCCCGTGTCGCCAGTCGCAACGTCCCGCGCGTTCTCATAGGCGGTAGTGGTCGCCTCGAGTATGAAAAGCGCACGCTTGTCCGCCGGGCCGGGCGACGGATCGATCGCCGGGCCCCGCTTGTCGTCCCGCCGGACGATCGGTCCGACGACTGGATCGCGGCAGCGGTCCGACGATCGGGGTCACGGCGGCGGACCACGACGACGAACGACGTCGTCGGCGAGCGCAACCGCGGATCGTGTTGATGCGTATCAACACGATGATAAATATTATCGGACCCCATCCCGTTGCTGGAGTGTATGCGATACGGTACCGCCGGACTGTTCGTCCTGCTCGCAGCCGTCTGGGGGCTGTCGTTCGTCGCGGCGCGCGCCGCGCTGCCGTACATTCCGCCCGTTCCGCTCGCAGCCCTCCGGTTCGATATCGTGGCCGTGGCGACGCTCGCGTACGCGAGCGTCACGACCGATCGGTGGTATCCCGAAACGATCGACGAGTGGCGCGTCGTCGTTCTCGGCGGGACGCTGTTCGTCGCCGTCCACCACGCGCTGCTGTTCGCGGGCCAGCAGCACGTCACGAGCGCCGTCGCGAGCGTCGTCATGAGCCTCGACCCGGTGCTCGCCGCCGGATTCGCGTGGGCGCTGCTGGCCGACGAGCGACTCGATCTCGTCGGCGTTCTCGGCCTCTGTACGGGACTGGTCGGCGTCGTGATCGTCGCGAATCCGACGTTCGACGGCGCGGACGCGGCGACGATGCTCGGCGTCCTGCTCGTCTTCTTGTCGGCCGCCGCGTTCGCGCTGGGCGCCGTCCTGACGCGTCGCTATCGAACCGCCCTCCCCGTGCGATCGATGCAGGCGTGGATGATGGTCGTCGGGGCGCCGCTGTTGCACGTCGCGGCGATCGCGCTCCCGCTTCCCGGATTCGGTGCGATCGAGTGGACGACGCCGGCGCTGCTCGGACTCGCGTACCTCGCCCTCGTCGCCGGCGTCTTCGGGTACTTGCTCTACTTCGAACTGCTGGACCGGATCGGGGCGATCGAGATCAATCTGATCGGGTACGCCGCACCCGTCTTCGCAGCGATCGGCGGCTGGGCGGTTCTCGACGAACCGATCGCGGCGCGTACCGTCGCCGGGTTCGCCGTCATCGTCTGCGGATTCGTCCTGATAACGCGCGACTCGATCCGAACGGAACTCGCGGGCCGGGGATCCCGCGCGGTCGAAACGAGCGGTTCGGACCGACGACGCGATCGCTAGGGATCTTCGACGTCGAATCTCGCCGCCGGTACGGGTCCGTTCCCAGCTTCCGGGAATCCGGCCCGGCTTTTATCCGCGTTAATTCCATATCTGGGCTCGATGAGCGAAACGATCTACGAACGGCTCGGCGGCGAGGACGCAATCGCCGCTGTCGTCGATCGATTCTACGAACGGCTGCTCGAAGACGACCGCGTCGCCCACTTCTTCGAGGACGTCGACATGCGGAGACAGCGCGCCCACCAGACGCAGTTTCTCAGTTCGGTCGCCGGCGGCCCGGTGGAGTACTCCGGCGAGGACATGCAGTCTGCGCACGACCACCTCGATATCACGCCGTCCGACTTCGACGTGATCGCGACGCATCTGGCGGAGACGCTGGTCGAGTTCGAGGTCGAGGAGGCCGATCGCGCGGCCGTGATGGAGGCGGTCGCCGGCTACGAGGACGACGTCGTCACCGTCGCCGCCGACTGATTCTTCCGCGATCGGACGATCGAGGTGGGAATGGAGAGCGACGCGTCCGATCGACCTCCTCGATCGGGTCGACGGCAACCGTTCGTCGCCCTCGCCGGTCCGACGAAACTCCACCCCGGTCACCCCTAATCCCTGTCGCGAACTCGTTCGGGTCCTTTTCCAGCCGGTAGGAAAAGCCGGGCCGTTTGACGGGTCTTGCACGTCGACATCCGACTGTAATGAAGGTAAACAGAAAGCAACTCGCCGCGTTCCTCGCGGTGATCTTCTTCGTGAACCTCGTCGTCATGGGCGGCGGGGCGTGGCTTTCCTACGAGAACGAACCGGAGATTCCCGAGACGATCGTCGGCCCGGACGGCGAGACCGTCGCGACGAGCGACGACGTCCAGTCGGGGAAGGCGGTCTTCCAGGAGAACGGCCTGATGAATCAGGGGTCGGCCCTGGGCCGTGGTAGTTACTACGACGTCGACTACACTGCCGACGCCCTCGAGTCGAAGACCGACCACATGCGCGACTATTACGCGCAAGAAGAGTACGAGACGGCCTACGAGGACCTCGAGGCGTCCGAACAGGCCGCGATCGACGAGACGGTCCGGCAGGAACTCCAGTCGAGCAGCCACGGCGAACGGGTCGAGTACTCCGCCGCGGAAGCGTACGCCCACCAGCAGGTTCGCGAGGAGTACGTCGAGCGCTACCACGAGGGCGACCGCGAGCGCGGCATCCAGGAGGGACTGATCCCGACCGAGGAGGAAGCCGAGCAGTTCGCCGACTTCGCGCTGTGGACCGCCTGGATCTCCCACACCGATCGCCCCGGCTCCGACGCCTCGTTCACCAACGACTTCCCGTACTCGCCCGCCGCGGGCAACGACGCCGGCGGGCCCGTGATGACGTGGAGCGTCATCGCGATGGTGTTACTGGTCGCCGGCGCCGGGGTCGCGATCTGGCTCTACCAGGCCGTCGAACTCCCCGAGCCCGAAGCGAACGGCGTCTCGATCCCCCACCCGAAGGAGATCGATCTCACCCCGAGTCAGCTCCTGAGCACCAGATTCATCCTCATCGGGGCGCTGTTGTTCGTCTTCCAGACGTTCCTGGGCGGCTTGCTCGCCCACTACTACGTCGAGCGCGACGACTTCTTCGGCCTCCACGAGGCCGTCGGGTTCGACGTCCTCGAGTACCTACCGTGGACGATCGTCCGAACCTGGCACGTCGACCTGGGGATCCTCTGGATCGCCACGATGTGGCTCGGAGCCGGACTCTTCCTCGCCCCGCTGTTGACCGGCCGCGAACCCCGCAAGCAGGCGCTGTACGTGAAGGGGCTGCTCGGCGCGTTGCTCGTCGTCGCCGTCGGCGGCCTCGCCGGCATCTGGCTCGGCGTCAACAACTTCTTCGGCGGCGAGTGGTGGTGGCTCCTGGGTAACGAGGGGCTGGAGTACGTCGAGATCGGTCGCGTCTGGCAGGCCGGCCTGCTGGTCGGCTTCCTCGGCTGGACCGCCCTCGTGGCGCGCGGGTTCAAGCCCTTGCTCGATCGCGAGCCCCGGTACGGGCTGGCCCACATGATCGTGTACGCGGGCGGTTCGATCGGCCTGCTGTTCACGGCCGGCTTCCTCTACACGCCCGACACGAACTTCGTCATAACCGAGTTCTGGCGCTGGTGGGTCGTCCACATGTGGGTCGAGGGCGTCTTCGAGTTCTTCATCCTCGTCGTCATCGCGCTGACGCTGGTCTCGATGAACCTCCTGACAAAGAAGTCCGCCGAGAAGGCCGTCATCTTTCAGGCCGCACTCGTCATGGGGAGCGGCATCATCGGCGTCTCCCACCACTACTGGTGGGCCGGCCTCCCCGAGGTGTGGCTGCCGATCGGCAGCGTCTTTTCCACCCTCGAGTTCATTCCCCTGCTGTTCATCCTCTACGAGGCGCTGGGCCAGTACCGCGCGATGGCCGCCGCCGGGACGGACTTCCCCTACCGGACGGCCTTCTACTTCATCGTCGCCTCGTCCGTCTGGAACTTCTTCGGGGCCGGCGTCATCGGCTTCTTCATCAACCTCCCGGTCATCAGCTACTTCGAGAGCGGGACCTACCTCACCGTCGCTCACGCCCACGGCGCGATGTTCGGGGCCTTCGGCTTCCTCGCGATGGGGATGGCCGTCTACATCCTCCGGGTGACCACCCGCCCCGAGAAGTGGTCCGCGAAACGGCTGCGCTGGTCGTTCTGGCTGTGCAACGCCGGCCTCGCGCTCATGTTGTTCCTCTCCCTACTCCCGGTCGGCTTCCTCCAACTCGAGGTCGCGTTCACGGAGGGGTACGCCGCCTCGCGCAGCCTCGCGTTCTACGACAGCGGGATCGTCCAGACCCTGTTCTGGCTGCGCATGCCCGGTGACACGCTGTTGATCCTGGGGGCGATCGTCTTCGCCTGGGACGTCGTCGCGAAATTGCTCTTCCAGCGAAAGCCGACCGTGAGCGAGGAGTCGACCACTCACTCGCACGTCATCGCCGATCGGCTCGTCGCCGACGGCGTCGAATCGGTGAGCGACGACGACTGACGGCGGTCGTCTCCCGCCGGCCCCGCATCCGATCCACGACCCGGCCGGTCCACCGCGTCCCCACCGGGACCGGGTCTTTAGGTGATTTCAACCGCCTTGCGTCGCCTGGTGAGGTAGTAGCCCGCCACGATCGGCTGTAACGGGGGGACGGAGAGGCTCGTGAACGCGATCCCGAGGTACAGTCCCGGATTCGGCCGCCAGTCGTCACCGTAGGTACAGACGTAGGCGGCGTCCTGGTGAATCGCGACCGGAAACGCGCCGAAGGCGATCGCGCCGGCCAGCCCGACCGCGGTCGAGAGCAGTCCCGGAAGCGCGAAGACGAACGCGACGATCGCGATCACGGCCCCGATCACCGTCGCTCCGAACGAGGCCGCCACGACGAGCCACCAGCCCGACCACCCCGGTTTCGTCCCGAACCGCTTGTGCCGCCGGTAGAGGTAGAATACGCCCGCGATCGGGGCCCAGACGGCCGCGAACGCGGCGTTGAGCCACGGGCTCGGTTTCCAGTGGCTGCTGACGCCGCCCCGGCGACGAATCCGGCGGGCGTCGACGACGAGCGCGCCGACGAGCGCGATCGTCAGGAGCGTGTAGCCGAACGTACTGACCAGCACCAGTCCGCGTTCGAGGAACGGCACGCCGGGATCGGCCTCCCGGACGACGCCGATCAGGCCGACGCCGACCACCGGCGGGAACAGAAAGCAGAGTCGCTCGATGGCCCGCCCCCAGTCGATCGCGTCGAGGCTCGTCGTCATTGCAATATCAGCCGACGTGACGTTTCGACCGCCGTCGGTTACGTGTATCGGACACAGCGATCCCGTTTCAATTCGGGCCGTTCGATCGCGGGTCGACCCTGGCTCGATCGCTACGCGTGTTCGCGTACGGCGTCCGCTACAGTGCTTCTTTGTACGCTTCGAGGGTTTCTTCGACGTCTTCGGCGGTGTGGCCGTAACTGACGAACTGGCACTCGAACTGGTTCTGTGAGAGGAAGATCCCTTGGTCTCTCATCTGGCCCCAGAAGACCCGTCGCCAGCGCTCGGTCTCGGCGTGTTTCACGTCCGCGGCGTTTTTCGGGCAGTAGTCGTAGCGCGGACAGGTCGGGTCCTGCCGACAGCCCGCTTCGCACTGCTCTTCGAGCGAACCCGCGCCGGGCCCCTCGCGAGTGAAGATCACCTTGAACATGCTGGCGGTGCCGGTCACCGTGTAGCTCGGTGCCTGGTCGGCCACGATGTCCCGGAGGCCGCTGCGGAGGTCGTCGCCGAGGCCGTTCACGTGATCGTAGACGTCGTTCTCGGCGGCGAACTGCAGGGTCTCGAGGCCGGCGGCCATCGTGACGGGGTGTCCGGAGAAGGTGCCGGCCTGGAAGACGTCGCCCGACGGCGTGAAGTGCTCGACGATCTCGGCACGGCCGCCGATCGCGCCGACGGGGAAGCCGCCGCCGATGATCTTGCCGAACGTCGTCAGGTCGGGGGTGACGCCGAACTCGCTCTGGGCACAGCCGAGGCCGCCGACCCGGAAGCCGGTGATCACCTCGTCGAAGATCAGCAGCGAGCCGTGGTCGTCGGTGATCTCGCGCAGGAACTCGTGGTATCCTTCTTCGGGGTAGACGACCCCGTAGTTGGCCAGGATCGGCTCGGCGAGAACGGCCGCGATGTCGTCGCCGTGCTCCTCGAACACCTCGCGCACGGCGTCCTCGTCGTTGAACGGTACCGGGAGGGTGTGTTCGGCGAACGACTGGGGGATGCCGGCCGACGAGGGCGCGGGATCGTCCGCGTCACCCTCGACGAGCGTCGACTCCTGGGCCCCGTGGTAGCCGCCCTGCATGACGACGATCTTGTTCCGGCCGGTGTAGCCCCGCGCCAGGCGGACCGCGGAGACGGTCGCCTCGGTCCCGGAGTTGACGAACCGGATCTTCTCGACGCTCGGGACGTGTCGAACGACGAACTCCGCGAGGTCGACCTCGATCTCCGTGGGCGTCCCGTACATCGGCCCCTCGCTGGACTTCTGCTGAATAGCCGCCCGCACGCCTTCCGGCAGGTCGTGGCCTAGCAGCAGCGGACCGAGCCCCATCACCCAGTCGACGTACCGGTTCCCGTCGGCGTCGATGACGTGCCCACCGTCGCCCTTCTGGACGAAGAACGGGTACGGCTCGATCGCCGCACGGACGGCCGAGTTGACGCCGCCGGGCATCACGGAGAGGGCCCGGTCGTACAGGTCACGTGAATTGT
The DNA here is from genome assembly GCF_022869805.1 of Halosolutus halophilus. Taxonomy (NCBI): domain Archaea; kingdom Methanobacteriati; phylum Methanobacteriota; class Halobacteria; order Halobacteriales; family Natrialbaceae; genus Halosolutus; species Halosolutus halophilus. Next base: position 4,426,289 of record NZ_CP094974.1, read on the forward strand.
CGTCGTTCATGCGCGGGCCTTTGCGATGGGACGGCAAAGTAGTACCGAGGTTCGATCGCCGTCGCGGGATCGGAGCCCGATCGACATCGCGGCGCGAGGGTCGATCGCCGTCGCGCGATCAGTGCGGTTAAACCCGTGCTTCGCCGATCCGCAGGATACTGTCCGTATGCGCTATCGAATGCCCGTTCTGTTCCTGCTCGTCGCTGCGATCTGGGGATCGACGTTTCCGGCCGTCCGCGTCGCCGTCGACGTCGTTCCCCCGGTCCTGTTCGCTGCCCTTCGATTCGACGCCGTGGCGATCCTCGTGCTGGGGTACGCCGCCGTCCGTGGCCATCGCATCCGTCCCCGTCGCGGGGAGTGGGCCGGAGTCCTCGCCGGCGGCGTGTTCCTGATCGCGCTCCATCACGCGCTGCTGTTCGCCGGCCAGCAGTACGTCACGAGCGCCGTCGCCGCCGTCGTCGTCGCGACGGTGCCGATCCTCACCGCGGGGCTCTCGCGCGCGCTGCTCCCGAGTACCGGCCTCGGCGTCGTCGGTACCGTCGGTCTCGGGCTGGGTTTCCTCGGGACGGCGATCGTGTCCGATCCGGACCCGGCGGCGCTGTACACGGCCGAATCGCTCGGCGTCCTCCTCGTTTTCGCCGCCGCCATCGCGTTCGCGCTCGGGTCGGTCGTTACCCAGCGAACCCGGACCGGACTCCCGATCGCCTCCCTCCAGGGGTGGATGATGCTCGTCGGCGCACCGGTCCTGCACGGTGCGAGCGTCTCACTGGGGGAACCGCAGTCGATCGACTGGACGCCGGCCGCGGCGGTCGCGTTCGTCTACCTCGTTCCCGTCGCCGGCGGCCTCGGCTACCTGCTGTACTTCGACCTGCTCGATCGACTCGGCTCGATCGAGATCAACCTCGTCACGTACCTGTTACCGGTCTTCGCCGCGATCGTCGGCTGGCTCGTCCTTCGAGAACCGCTCGCGCCGTCGACGGTCGTCGGATTCGTCGTCGTCGCCGTCGGCTTCGCCCTGGTCAAGCGGCGGGCGCTCGCGCGACTCGTCTCGAGGGGGCCGCGGGCGGGCCACGAAGTGGATCGGTGACGCGCGAAAAAGAGCGACGGTAGATTCGCGACGAGGATCGTCGCGTTCGATCAGACCGCGTCCGTGCCGGTTTTGCCGGTCCGGATCTGGTACGCGCTTTCGACGGGCGTGACGAAGATTTTCCCGTCGCCTGGCTCACCGGTGTGTGCGCCCTCGCTGATCGCGTCGACGACGTCCTCCGCGGGGATGTCCGCGACGACGCACTCGATCTTGACCTTCTGGTGGAGATCGACCGTGTACTCCTCGCCGCGCCACTGCCCCTTTTTCGCGGGCTGGGAGCCGCGCCCGGAGACGTTCGTGACGGTCAGCGAGGGGGCTCCGGCGTCCGCCAGCGCCGTCTTGATCGCGCCGAGGCGATCGGGACGGACGATGGCGGTGACCATCTTGATCTCGCCGCCGTTCGGGTTGCCGCCGTCGGGACGGAGCACCTCGGTTCCGGCCGTCCCGCCGTCGGTCGCGACCTCTGGCTTACCGAACTCGGGGTAGGTGTCGACGCCGTGTTCGGAGACGTCGAGTCCGTCGCGTTCGTGTTCGGGCGTGACGCGAGCCTGTCCGACAGCTTTGAAGGCGAACCAGATGAGAGCGGTCGCACCGACCGTCCACGCGGTGATGATGAGGACGCCGGCGACCTGCGCGACGAACGCGTTCGCGACGCTGTCCACGACGCCGGGTGCGGCGACGAACGGGAACAGCAACGTCCCGAGAATCCCGGCCGAGCCGTGGACGGGGAACACCGCACAGACGTCGTCGATCTTCAGTTTCTGTTCGACGAACTCGAAGACGATCGGGAGTTGCGCACCGGCGAGCCCGCCGACGACGAACGCGCCCCACCAGGCGGCGGTGTCGGGAATCGCGGTGATGCCGACGAGACCGGCCAGCAGTCCGTTCGCGACGTACAGCGTGTCGACCTTGCCGGTCTTGAGCCAGGCGACGAATCCGGCCCCCATCGCACCGCAGGCCATCGAAATCGTGGTGGTCATGGCGACGCGGCCGAGCTGGTCGCCGAGGAACGCGCCCTCGCCGACGATGGCGGAGGTGCCGACGTTGAAGCCATACCAGCCGAACGCGAGGATCAGCGTGCCGAGGACGGCGAAGGTCAGCGAGTGACCGGGGATGACGTTCGCGGAGCCGTCGTCGTTGTAGCGGTCCATGCGCGGGCCGAGCACCCACGCGGCGGTGAGACCGGCGATGCCGCCCATGCCGTGGACGATCATCCCGCCCGCGAAGTCGGCGAAGGGCGTCCCGGTGAGCGTCTCGATGTGTCCGCCGGCCCACGTGATCCCGGTGACGACCGGGTAGATGACCGCGGCCAGCAGGAAGGTGTAGGTGACGTACGCGCGGAGCTTCGCGCGACCGGCGACCGCCCCGGAGACGATCGTCGCCGCAGTCATGGCGAAGACGGCACCGTACAGCCAGCCGATCCAGCTGCTGGCGTCACCGGTGAACGCGGGTTCGAAGCTACCGCCGGCGACGACGCTCTCGACCCCGACGCCGATCAGGAAGAACACCGTCACGCCGACGCTCCAGGTCAGCAGGTTCTTCGTCAGCTGGTTCGCCACGTTCTTCGAGCGCACCTGCCCCGCCTCGAGCATGGCGAAGCCGGCGTGCATGAAGAAGATCAGGAACGTGGCGACCAGGATCCACGTGTTGTTGATCGCCTCGATCAGCATCTCCGGATCCGACTGCAAGAGCGTCGACTCCATCACCCGCTCACCTCCGTCGTGTCCGTTCTGCGATCGATCGCAGAACGATCGAACGTTTGTAGACGCACGTCCATCTCTGGGCTACTCGACTCCATGGATGTCTTCTGATTCACGTATAGCTCCGATGAACTTGTCTAATATAAGGGTTAGCGTTGACAAACGCATAATTATCTCGATGTAATAGGGTCAACCGACCAGATCTAGAGGTAGTGTAATGTGTATAAGGGTGTTGAATTTTGTGTATTTTTCGATTCGTTGGTATATATTCCTCGTTTGTAAACCCATTTTCGGAGTATACTGCCACGAAACGGCCTCGATCTGGTTTCAAAGGATGCGATTCGGCTCTCGCGCGGTAGATGTTGCCGCCCGCGAGGCACCGCCGATCGGCCGCTGGACGTTCGTCCGAATTCGCGATCGAGTCGTGCTCGATCAGCGATCGAACGAGGTCCGATCACCGACCGAGATCGGCCGATCGATCGTCGAGAGGGCTCCGGCCGCGTCGCTGACGGAGAGATCGGCGACAGTTTCGGCGGCCTCGTAGACGGTAGGCCTCACCATCGAGCACCTGTAGGGCTGAACTCGGTCCGATCGGGCGGGACGATAGTGGTGATCGATGGCCGCCCCGTCAGGACAGTTGCTCGGCGACGTCCTCGGCGAAGTAGGTCAGAATCAGGTCCGCACCCGCGCGTTTGATCGACAGCAGCGATTCGATCGCCACCTCTTCCAGGTCGAGCCACCCCTTCTCGGCGGCGGCGTGGAGCATCGCGTACTCGCCGGAGACGTTGTACGCCGCCACGGGGTGATCGAACTCGCGGCGGACCGCGCCGACGATATCGAGGTACGGCAGCGCGGGTTTGACCATCAGCACGTCCGCCCCCTGTTCGGCGTCGAGTCGGACCTCTCGCATCGCTTCGCGGGCGTTCGCGGGGTCCATCTGGTAGTGTCGGCGGTTCCCGAAGGCGGGTGCGCCGTCGGCGGCGTCCCGGAACGGGCCGTAGAAGGCGCTCTCGTACTTGGCCGCGTAGCTCATGATCGGCACGTGCTCGTGCCCCTCGCGATCGAGGGCGGCGCGAATGGCGGCGACCATCCCGTCCATCATCCCGCTCGGCGCGATCATGTCCGCACCCGCCTCGGCGTGGGAGACGGCGATCTTCTCGAGGGACGCGAGGGTGGCGTCGTTGTCGACCGTCAGCGTCGGCTCGCAGGCGGGGCCGCCTTCCGCGACGGCCTCGCCCCGAAGTTCCTCCTCGAGCGGTCCGCAGTGGCCGTGATCGGTGTACTCGCAGAGACAGGCGTCCGTGATCACGTAGGCGTCCGTCTCCCGGCTGATCCGTCGCGTCGCCTCCTGGACGACTCCGTCTTCGGCCCAGGCACGCGTCCCTTCGGGATCCTTGGACTCCGGGATGCCGAAGAGCATCACCGCCTCCACGCCCGTCTCGCGGACTTCCTCGACGCGGGAGACGCTCTCCTCGATCGGCACCCGATCGTGGCCGGGCATCGACTCGATCGGGACCCGTTCGTCGGTCGTCGCGTCGACGAACACCGGTGCGATCAGATCCGAGGGATCGACGCTCGTCTCGCTGACGAGGCCGCGAACCCGGTCCTGTCGAAGCCGCCGGGGACGATGTGTGAGATCCATACGCGAGCATTCGTCGGTGGGCGCAAAAACGCCTCGCTCGCGGACTCACTCGAAGGTGGCAACCAAACTCCCCCCTGATCGAGCGGGTCGGGCGCCCGAGACTCGAACTCGCCCCGCTCCAGGGCGTGTGCTTCGTCGAAGTCGACTCCGGTCACGCCGGTCTCGTCGACCGCGTAAACGACTCCGTCGTCGCCCAGGTCTGCCTCCCAGGCGTGGCCCGAACCCGGCCTGTCTCAGCGTGGTTCGCCGGCGCCTTCTCGAACGCTTCGACGTATTCGACGAACGGCGAGGACGCGGACCGGTGGGACGGAACGCCTCGTCGTTCATCCTGCTGCGGCCTCGGCGTCCTCGTCGGCAGCCTCACCGTCGTCCGGCGTCTCCTCGACGACGTACCGCTGACCGACCATCGGATCGAGCAGACTGTCGACCGGCGCGTGGTCGTCGCGGAGGAGCGGGACGTCGTCCGTTTCGGCCGAGCGTTCGTAGTTGCCGACCTCGTCGCGCAGGTCGATGCCGATGTCGCGGCGCTCGTTGCGCTCGCGGAGTTCGTCCTCCGTGAGAAGCGTCTCGTCTTTCGTCGCGAGCACCTCGATGTTCTGGACGACGATCGACCCCGAGGTCGGGAAACTGTAGACCTGTGGAAAGACCCGGTTCATCGTCTTGTATTCGGCGCGGTAGAACCGGGAGGCGGGGCCGCGAGGCGCCGAGATGACGTTCGCGAGGAACATACCCTGTGGCGAGAGCCGATCGCTGGCGAGTTGCATGAACTCCTCGGTGGTCATCTGGAAGGGGACCTTGTCCTTCTTGTAGGCGTCGAGGACGATCAGATCGTAGGTCTCGTCGGTGTTCCGGAGGAACTGCCGGCCGTCCCCGTTGTGGATGGTCAGGTTCTCGGACTCCTCGACGCCGAAGTACTCCTTGCCCGCGTCGATCACGTCGGGGTCGATCTCGACGACGTCGACGGTCACGTCGTACTCGTCGGCGAAGTGCTTCGGGCCGGTGAACCCGCCGCCGCCGATGAACAGCACGCGATCGATGTCGTCGGGATCGTCGGCCGCCAGGAACGGGAGGTGGAAGTACCGCGTGTAGTCGAAGACGTGGCGGTCGGGGTCGTCCAGATCCATCGCGCTGTGGCGGTGGCCGTCGAGGTAGAGCGTCCGCGTGTCGCCCCGATCGACGACCTGTAGCTCCTGGTAGGGCGTCTGGGTCTGGTGGACGATCCGGCCCTCGACGGCGATCCCGGCCGGACCGCTGACGACGGCCCCGACGAGCAGCACGGTGACGCCGGCGACGGCGACCGCCGGCCGCCACTCCATCTCGGGGAGCGTAAGCGCCAGCGCCGTGCCCACCAGGAGGAGCCCGAAGACGAGCCCGATCTGATCGACCGTCAGCGTCGGGATCAGGAAGTACGTCGTCCCGAAGGCCCCGAGGATGCTGCCGACGGTGCCGACGGCGTAGACGTGTCCCGACGCCTCGCCGATATCCTCCTTCCGGGAGAGTTCGGCGCCGTACGGGCTGATGAACCCCAGCAGGTACGTCGGCGGACCGAACAGGATCGTGACGGCCGGCAGGGACGCGAGCCGACTCGGCAGCGGGTACCCCGCCATCGATCGCAACAGCAGGTCGCCCGCGAAGATCAACACGGCGACGTACGCGGCGGTGCCGAGCATGAGCACGGCCAGCCGCTCGTTCGACGCGTTCACGGCCGCCTGCTTCCCGCCGCGATGATAGCCCAGGCTGAGCGCGGCGAGGAAGACGCCGATGATCGTTCCCCACGTGTAGATGCTGCTGCCGAACTGTGGCGCGACGATGCGGCCGGCCAGGATCTCCAGTCCCATGCTGGCGACGCCGGAGACGAAAACCGCCACCTCGGCTCTGGTCAGCGAGAACCGCTCCCGGGTGTTGAATGCGGCCATTCGGTCGGTACAAATGGAGAGTGGATTACTAAAGCTACGGGCGATACTCCCGCCCGTCCGTCGACCGACGAAGGGGTGGCGTTCGTGGCGGTTCGAGATCCGCGACCGATCGACTCCCGTCGATCGCAATCGCGCCGTCAGACCATCGCTTCGTCGCCGATATTCGGATTCTCGCGGACGAACGCGACCAGGTCGTCGACGTAGGACTCGAACGTCGGACACTCGATCCCGGTGCCCGCGAGCGCCCGACGGGTGTTCGGACAGGCGTAGCGCGTCGGGTGATCGAGGTAGTCGATCGTCGCCGGGTCGGCCGGAATCCCCCGCGTCGCGGCGGCCGCCAGCAGGCGCTTCGCGATCGGTTTCGTCCCGGGCACCGACACGGCGCGGTGGCCCGCGGCGTCGGCGATCGCGTCGGTACTGTCGGAACGAACCCGCCCGGAGAGGGCCGCGACCCGATCGGGTGCGAGGCTGGTCTCCGCGAGGAGGGCGGGTGTGGACTCCGTGTCGAGTGCCATGCTGTCCTCTCGTTCGCCACGAATGTACGGCTATTGATGTGTCTTTGCGTCACGGTGGGTCTACCGGGTCGCGGCTCAGGCGATCGACTCGACGCCCTCGAACGCCACCCGGACCCGTTCGGTGACGCTCGTCCCGGTATCGGTCGTCGATACCGCAAGTGCAGCCCTGATTCGGGCCTTCCACGGCGGGAGATCGCCGCCCGCGATCGCGCCCGCCTCGAGCAGGGTCTTCGCGCCGCCGGGGCCGCCGTACAGCCCGGCCGTCGCCCCGGCGTGACAGCGCGACGTGAGCACGACCGGAACGCCCGCGCCGATCGCGTCTTCGAGCGCCGAGCCGAGTTCGCCGGTCGCGTTCCCGAGGCCGGTTCCGGCGACGACGACGGCGTCGACGCCGTCCTCGAGCGCGCGCTCGACCCGTCGTCCGTCGACGCCCATCGCGTTCGTGACGAGTTCGACCCGGACGTCGGGGTCGATTCGCGCGCCCGGGATCGGATCGACGTCGCGTCCTGGCTCGCGGAGGAACCGGAACCCGTCCGGGGTGAGTTCCGCAACCGGGCCCGCGTCGGGCGACTGGAAGGTCTCGAGTTTGCTCGTGTGCGATTTCACGACCCAGCGGGCGGCGTGGACGGCGTCGTTGAACGCGAGGTAACTCCCGCCAGCGTCTCGAAACCGATCGTGACCGGCGGCTCGAACCGCCGCGAGGAGGTTCGTCGGGCCGTCGGTTCCCAGCCGATCGAAGGGTCGCTGTGCGCCCGTGAAGACGACGGGGACGTCTGTCTCGGCGACCAGCGAGCAGTAGTAGGCCGACTCGGCCATCGTGTCGGTGCCGTGGGTGACGACGACGCCGTCCGCGCCCTCGTCCGCGGCGCGTTCGGCCGCGTCGACGATCCGTCCGGCGTTCTCGAAGCCCATCTGGAAGCCCGAGACCTGACAGACGTCGTCGACGTCGATCGTGGCGTGGTCGCCCAGTTCCGGAACGGCCTCGACGAGGTCGTCTCCCGACTCCGAGGGGGTCTTCCCCGTATCGTCCCCGCTCGAGGTGCTCGCGATCGTTCCGCCCGTGCTGACGACTCGAACGTGTGGCATACCCGTTCCTCTCGTCCCGAGGCAGTAAGTCGCTACGCGATGGGGCGGACCACGTGGATTTTTGTCGCGTCTCCCCGTAGGTTCGACGCGTCGCTTTCTCCGGCCGGAGCTGCGGCACCGTTCTCCGGCCGATCGTCGCACGTCACGCGGCGAACTGCTATGACACGAGACGTTCACCGCGCGCTCGAATCGATCGCTGACGACTACGCCGTCGTTCGTGAACTACACGCCGTCCCGCCACACGCAGTTTACGAGGTCACCCTCGACGGACGGCGAGCAGTCTGCAAACTCGCTCGCGGCCCTGACGCGGATCCGGCGACGGAGGCCCGCGTCATCCAGTACGTCGACCGGGCGACGTCGATTCCCGTCCCGTCGGTGATCGACGACGGTCCTCGTCACTTCGTCGCCGAGTGGCACGACGGCGCGCCGGGCGGCGCGGCTGGCGAACCCGCCGATCCGACGCTCGACCCGGCAACTGCTCGAGCGATGGGCGAGGGTCTCGCGACGCTCCACGCGGAAACCGCGTTCGCGTCACACGGCGTCTTCGGGTCCGACGCGGACGGACTCGACCTCGAGGCGTCCGGTAGCTGGGCCGATACCCTGTGTACGCTACTCGCGGAGTGTCGGGCGTTCCTCGACCCGTACGGATACGCAGACGTCGCGACCGAGGTCCAGCGATTTCTTCGCGATCGACCCGACGCCCTCGCGGGTGCTGGCGACCCGGTTCTCGTCCACGGCAACTATCTGCCCGAACACGTCGGCGTGAGCGAGGGCGAGATCGCCTGCGTGATCGACTTCGAACACGCGCTCGTCGGTGCGGCCGAGTACGACTACTGGGCGACCGCGATGCCGACGTTCGAGAATCCCGACCGGACGGTACCGGAGGGGTCACGCCGTGCCTTCCGGGAGGGGTACGAATCAGTTCGCTCGCTGCCGGACGGATTCTCCCGTCGCGGCGACGTCTACCGGGCCGTGCTTGCCGTAACCTACCTGCGATCGCTGTACTGCCAGCAGCAGTGGGCGACGCGAGCGACCGCCGATCGACGGGCCGAATCCCTCGCCAGCGCGGCCCGGTCCGAACTCGAGTCGCTTCGCAATCGACTCGAGTAGGTGCTGTCGCCGGGGAGTGGCTCCACTCAGGGGCGACCGGCGAATCAATACCCTCATTGGTCGGCGTCGGTGACTGAGAGACGAACGCGTGTACCGACTGGAAGGTGACGACGAGACGAGGGCACTCGAACGCGAATGATCCGCTGGCGATATCGCGAGACCGTCCTGACGCTGTGTACGCTCGCGTTCTTCGCGACGATGGTCGGTCGGCTGTCGATCAGTCCGGTCGTCCCGCTGATCACCGACGAGTTCGGCGTCTCGAACTCGGTGATCGGCGTCGCGCTCACGGGCATGTGGATGGCCTACTTCGCCGCCCAGTTCCCGAGCGGCGTCCTCGCGGATCGCTTCGGAGAGCGCCCGGTGATCCTCGTCGCCGTCGGCGGGACCGCGATCGCGAGCCTCTTCCTCTCGCGCGCGCCGCTGTTCGCGCTCTTCGTGGTCGGCACGATCGCCCTCGGCGGCGTCGCCGGACTCCACTACAGCGTCGCGACGACGCTGCTGGCCCGGACCTACGACGAACTCGGAACCGCGATCGGCGTCCACAACAGCGGCGGTCCCGCGGCCGGCCTGATCGCCCCGCCGATCGCGGCCTGGATCGGCGTCCGGTACGGCTGGCGGCCGGCGGTCGCGATCGGTGCCGTGATGGCCGTTCCGGTCGCCGTGCTGTTCGCGTGGCGGATCCGCCCGACGAAGCCGCGCCGGCCCGACCAGCCCATGCGCGACCGGTTCGAACTCGGGCCCGTCGTCGCGTTGCTCTCCCGCCCGGAGATCGCCTTCCCCGTCGTGCTCGCGACCCTCGGGGCGTTCGTCTGGCAGGCGACCTCCTCGTTCCTGCCGACGTTCCTGGTCGCCCACCGCGGCCAGTCGACCGAACTCGCCGGCGTGGTTTTCGCGGGCTACTTCGTCGTGCAGGCGATCACGCAGGTCGGCGTCGGGGCGGCCTCCGATCGGTACGGGCGCGACGTCACCACGGCTGGCTGTATGGTCCTCGCCGCGTCCGGGTTCGCCCTGCTGGTCGCCGTCCCGGGACCGATCGCGCTCGGCGCGGCGGTCCTGCTGATCGGCACCGGCCTCGGCTGGGGTGCGGCCCTGCTGCCGCGGTTCATGGACGCGCTCTCGGAGGCCGAACGGGGTGCCGGCTTCGGCCTCGTCAGGAGCGTCTACGGCTTCGTCGGCGCACTGGGCTCGGTCGTGACCGGCGTGCTGGCCGACGTCTTCGGCTGGGGCGTCGCCTTCGCCGTGCTCGCGGCACTGCTCGCGCTCGTGTTCTGTGCGCTCGCCGTCAACTGGGCGCTGTCGCTCGGCTACTGATCCCGACTCTGACGCCGTTGTTTCGACTGGAACAACGGGCCGCGTGTTCCGCTCGTAGTCACGAACGCGTTATGTACGCTACCGGGGTATCCCTCGGCGATGGCCACGAAGCAACGACCGAGAGGGGCTGCGCGGTGTACGGACTGCGGCCGGGCGATGGCAGTCTGGCTCTCGGCGGATGACGCCGTCCATTCGATCGGGTGTACCGACGGCTGTCCCTGTGGCGGAACGGAGTTTCGCGTGCTCGCGTAACGTGAAAATCGACCCACTGCGCCGGACTCCAGGGTTCCACGTCGCCTGAAAACCCTGGTCTTTAGCCGTCCGGGGCCGTGAACGTGGTGTGTCAAAGATCGAGAAAGCGGTCCGGACGTTATCCGATCTCGGGCTCACGGAGTACGAGGCGCGCTGTTTCGTCGCACTGACACGCATCTCCACCGGGACGGCGAGAGAGGTCAGCGAGGTCGCCGACGTTCCCCGGTCGCGGGTCTACGACACGATCGAGCGCCTCGAACGGAAGGGACTCGTCAGCGTACAGCAGTCCAATCCGCGCCAGTATCAGGCCGTCTCGGTCGACGCGGCGTGTGAGCGTCTTCGCGACGATTACAGTTCGCGGATCGACGCCGCCGAGAACGCACTCCAGCAGGTCGATCGTCCCGACACCGTAGCGAACGAGGGGATGTGGTCGATCTCGCGAAGCGAGTACGTCACCGACCGGGTCGTCACATTCCTCGATGACGCCGCCGACTCGATCCACCTCCTCGTCGCCGCCGACGAGGTGATCGGCGACCGAGTCCGCCACCACCTCCGCGACGCCGTCGATCGGGATGTAAACGTGTTCGTCGAAGTGCCCTCGGACGAACACCGGGACGAGTTCGAAGACGCACTCCCGGGTGCGACCGTCGTCACCGCGCCGGATCTCGGCACGACGAATTCGGTCTACGGCGAGTTTCCGGCGAAGCTCCTGCTGGTCGACGGGGAATCGGTCGTCGCGACGGGAATCAAAGAGCGCGACCCTCCGGACGTCGTCCGGGAGACGGCGGTCTGGACCTACGGTCGCGATCACGGGTTCGCCGTCTGGACGCGCGAACTGCTGGACAACCGGATCGAGGGCGGGACGGCGGATCGAGAGACGGATCGAGCGAACGCTCGAGATGGGGATCGATGATCGGGGCCCAGTCGTGACCAGTCGAGGCCCAGTCGTGATCATCCGATTGACCGATCGATCGCGTGTCAGTCCCGTCTCGTCCCCGCGGGCGATCGACCTTCACGGCGGCCAGCAGGAGTATATAAAACCTCGGTCGTACACGTTCGTCGACGTGTCACCGCAACGGTCGTTCCCGGTCGCTCGTGGCGGTTTTAGGCCGTCCTAGCTCCATCGACCCCCGCCACTGCGGGGATCTCGGCACATACCTTTAAGTATGCGTCTCCCGTTTGACCCTGCTAGCAATGGCCATAGATCCACAATTTACGGAAAATCGCGAGAACGTCGACGAACACAACGGCCACGAGGTCTGGGGACCCGTCGACGAACCCGAGGAACTCGGCATCCACGGCACGCACGTCGCGGTCGACTTCGACCTCTGTATCGCGGACGGTGCCTGTCTCGAGGACTGTCCGGTCGACGTCTTCGAGTGGGTCGACACGCCGGGCCATCCCGAGAGCGAGCGGAAGGCCGACCCGGCCAACGAGGCCCAGTGTATCGACTGCATGCTCTGTGTGGACGTCTGTCCGGTCGACGCGATCGACGTCGACGCTGGCCGGACGGCCTGATACTGTCGTCTGTACCGATTTCCGTGGATTCGCCGACACGGTTCGGCGAATTCGTTCGACGGCTTCCAGTCGACAGTCTGCCCAGTGGGCGCGATCGAATCGGCGCGAAAATCCTCGTTATTCGGCGCGGTCGACGTCGACTTGCTCTTTGAGCGTCTCGAGCCCGTCGGCCTCGGCGAGTTCCTGCAACCGCTCGCGGAAGTGTTCCTCGCAGAGGCCGACTTTGAGCCCTTCGGATTCGGCGGCGAAGGCGGCCTCGCGGTCGCAGTAGTGGCAGTTCATAGGTGGCCATTGGAACCACGATGCATTGAACCCTCCGCAATCGGCCCACAATTCCGTCACGGATCTGCCAGTCCGAGCCGTCGATACTCGTCGGCGGCGAGTCCCGCGAGGCCGAGTTGATCGTCGTGGGCGTCGCTCCCGCCGGTCGCGAGGAGCCCCTCCCGTTCGATCGTCCGCTCGACCGGACGCAGGTCGACGTCGCGGCCGTAGGGATACTGCAACTCGACGGCGTCGAGGGCCGCTGCACGGGCGAGCGCCCGCTCCGGGTCGTTGTACCGGAGGGGATGGGCCAGCGACACGATCGAACAGGCGTCGGCGAGAACCCGCCGTCCCCGATCGAACGACGGGATCTCCCGTGGCACGTAACAGGGATCGCCGTCGCCGATGAGGCCGTCGAAGGCGTCCCGGTAGTCGTACTCGACGTCGGGATGAGCCGCGATCGCGCGAGCCACGTGGGGCCGGCCGAATCCCTCGTGGACCGTCACGCCGAGGTCGACGCCGAGTCGATCCTCGACGCAGTCGACGATCGCTCGGCCCCGCTCCCGGCGGTTCTCCTGGACGTCCTCGACGAGCGACGCGAGTTCGTCGGTCGGTTCGACCCCGTACCCCAGCAGATCGACGCGCTGAGTATCGTCACCGTGCCGATCGGTCGCCGCGGTCGCGTCCGCCAGTTCGACACGCAGTTCGATCCCGTGGACGAGCGTTACCCCCTCGCGTTCGATGGCGGGGTCGTCGAACGGCTGTAACCGGTCGTGGTCGGTGAGAGCGACGACGTCCACGCCGGCGTCCCGGGCCGCGGCCGGGACCGCTTCGAGTTCGAGTTGCCCGTCGGAGCGCGTCGTGTGGACGTGCAGATCGGCGTACGGCATACCGTACCCGAGTCACGCCCGTCGGAAAGACGTTTCTCATACTGTCGTCCGAATCGAGTCACACCGATCGTGCGTGCGGGGCTATCGATACGAGCGACTGGCCGCGCAACGCGACCGCCTGTTACCACCGCCGATCGACGCTATCGGGCCCGATCGCCGGACGTCTCGAAGGCCCCTCTAGCAGTATTAGGTATAGGTGGACGCTAGAGAATGTATATGGACAATGTTTATAATTATCGTTCACGCAGGTTCGCGTGTAATGCTGCTCAATGGCACTGGCGAAGTCATCGACGACTACGAGTACCCCGCGACCACCGAGGAACTGATCGCAGAACACGGCGACCGCACCCTCGAACTCCCGAACGGCAGCGAGACGGTCGCCGAGGTACTCGCCCGTCTCGAGTCCGAAACCTTCGAAAATCCGGAGGACGCCCGCTTCGCCGTCTACTCTGCAGTGAGCGACAAGGCGATCGGTCGCGTCGGCTACAGCGATCGCGATCCGACGCCGGTCGGCAGTCCGTACGCGCCGGACGCCGTCTCGTTCTAAGGAACGAACTTTTCACCGTGGACATCGCGACCGGCCTTCGGTTGGTCGCTCAATCCCAGTCAAAAAACTTCGATGAAAAACGCCGGGAGAGCTTGTTCTCCCGAATCATCGTTCGGTCCTTCGGAACTCACGAGAAAGCCCGATTGCGAAGCGATCGGTACGCCTGACTCCCGTCTCGAACTCGGTTAGTCCAAAAACTCGATCGCGTCCGTCAGATCGAGCGGGACCGATCCCTTCCGGTAGCCCTCGACGTGGCCGTCCGGGCGAGCGCGGTAGACGACCGCCGGCCGGTGGCGGACGTCGGGTTGCTCCCCGCGAACGGCGTTCCATGCGTCGTCACGGAAACTCGAACAGTCGACGAACAGGGTCGCGCCGCCGCCGTGTTCGGCGAGTTGGCCGTTGGTCTTGGTCTCGGCGGTGTCGCGGACGGCGGCGACGGGGCCGGACGCGGCGCGGTTCTTCGGGGGCTGCGGACGGGTGACCTCGACGAGGACGTTGGTTTCGGCGTCTCTGGCGCGGAAATCCAGCGAGTGACCCGTCGTCACCTCGATCTCGGGGACGACGTCGTAGCCGGCGTCGACGAGGATCTTCGCGGCAATGAACTCGGCCATCGCGGCGCTCATCCGGACCCGATCGACGTGGTCGCTGGTGCCGAGCTTTCCTGACATGACGTGTCGGTACTCGTCCAGCGCGCCCGTCTCGAGGAAGTCCTCGAAGAAGCGCGTCGTCTCGCGACGGCCGGCGTCGGGGAAGCCGGCGGCGTGTTCGCGGAAGAACGCCCGCGTCGATTCGCGGCCGTCCTTGGACATGAAGACGGGGAGGAAGAACCACGAGATGTGCGGATAGTCCGCGAGCCACGGGTCCTCCTCGTGGAGCGTCGAGAGCAGTTCCCGCTGTGTCCACCGCGCGACGTGGTAGGGAACCTCGCGCCAGTCGAACTTTTCGGTGCGCCACAGCGACGACGGCGTCTCGGTGTTGCCCATCCAGTAGGCGCCGTCCTCGTCGTTGTGCGCGAAGAGTGCGACGTCGCCGTTTTGCATCTCGAAGCGGTGTGTCGTCCAGTCGGCACCGATCTCGTGTCGCGGCGCGACGGCGGTGGCCCCGATATTCGATCGGAGCGGCTGGAGAATGTCGTGTCGAACGCGTTGCTCGCTCCACGTCTCGGGCGAGTATCGAAAGCGAAGGGGCCGTGCCACACCCTCCCTACGGCTCCGGGGTGCATACGTTTTACGCGCTGGCTTGGTGTTAACGACCGTTACATTGATGTACGCCAGCTACCAACATGAGTATACTTACCATGTCAATGGGTGCCTATGACGAGGACGAGCACGAGCGCCGCGAACAGCAAGCCTCGAAGGTCGACGCCGATTTCGACGACGAGCGGACGATCTATCACGGCGAGGTCGAGTACGACTCCGGCGACTCGGCCGAAGCACTGCTGAACAAGTTCGAGGAAATCAAGTCGAACTAGTGCCGGTCGCCTCCTGCGACTTCCTCTTCTCGGGTTCGTGATCCACGCTGGAGTCGTCCGGAGAGCGTCGCGACCGTCGCGACCGCGATCACGTGGCCGACGAGCACCCCGAACAGGAGCGGATGGCCGAGTACGAACGGGACCAACAGCAGTTGTCCGCCGGCGAAGGCCACGTTGATCCCGTCGGCACGCGCGTAGCGACGGCTCGTTTCCGGGTCGAACTCGTAGGTGAGCGACCGCCAGAGGCCGGCGACGCTCGCCCACCAGCACGTTCCGATCCGGTAGACCACGTCCCAGCAGACGAGCAGCGCCAGCGCGACCGCCGGCGCTGGCGGGTCGGGTCCGAGCCACGCGACCAGCAATGACTGGTCGGTCGTCCGCGGATCGGTGACGAACAGGTACGTAACCAGTAGGACGAACGCGATCACGCCGAGCACGACCTCGACGCTCGAACCGAACAGGGCCCGCCGGTAGCCGTCCGGCATCGGGAGCCCTCGAACGGTACGGCTGAACCGGAGCATGAGCCAGCTTCCACCCGTCGCGACGATCACGGCGACCGTCCCCGGCACCACTGCCTCCCAGAGGCCGTAGCCGGCCGCGACCGCGAGGACCGCCAGTTCGAACGCGCAGAACTGGACGACGATCGCGGCCCGATCGGAGAGATCGAGACCCGGCAGTGCGCCGACGAGGCTCTCGTAGACCCACGTCTCGCCGTACTCCGGTGACCGGGCCGTCACTCGGTGCCTCGCGTCGCTACTCGCTTCCGATCGACTCCCTCCTCTCCCGTCTCTGCCCCGATCGCGTCGCGGACGGCGGTCTCGAACGGCGTCAACTCGAGGTCGACGAGTCGCTGGAACCGATCGTCGGTCACCACGACGGGGTTCCGAACGCCTTCGATCAGCGGATGGGCCAGGTCCGCCGGCACGTCGGTGACGAGGTCGACCCAGTACGCCGACAGCCGCGGGCTCAGGACCGGAACGGGAACGATGACCGGTTCGCGACCGGTCGCCACGTCGGCGGTCTGCGTCAAGAGGTCTCGATACGTGAGCGCCTCCGGGCCGCCGATTTCGTAGACCTCGCCGGCCGTTTCCGGCAGGTCGAGGACCGCGAGCAGGTACGCGATCACGTCGTCGATCGCGATCGGCTGGCAGGCGACGCGGACCCACTGGGGCGTCACCATGACCGGCAGCCGGGTCGCGAGCTGGAAGATCATCCTGAAGCTCGCGCTCCCGGCCCCGACGATGATGGCCGCACGAAGGACGGTCACGTCGGCCGTTCCGTCGGCGAGGGTCGACTCGACCGCACGACGCGAGGCGAGGTGGGGCGACAGGTCGTCGCCGTCGTCACCGAGGCCGCTGAGATAGACGATCCGATCGACGCCGGCGGCACTCGCCGCGCGTTCGAAATTCCGTGCCGCTCTCCGATCCCGATCGACGAAATCGCCGCGGTCGTCCATGGCGTGGATCAGGTAGTACGCGACGTCGACCCCGTCGAGACTCGGCTCGAAGCTGCCCGGTTCGAGCACGTCGCCCTCGACGACGGTCACGCCGGGGGCCGGGTCGTACGTGCTGGCGTCCCGGACCAGGACGGTAACGTCGTGATCGGTGGTTTCCCGAAGGGCAGCGACGAGCCGTCGGCCGACGAACCCGCTGGCCCCGGTCACCAGAACGTGCATGGGTCCCGTAGGCGGGATGCGGGCTTAAGACTCGTGCCGCGACGGTTCGGTATCCGTCTCGATCGTCGTCTTCCGGGGGGGTCAGTCGACGGCGTCCCAGCCCGGCGTCTCCGGTGCGCCTCGCGCGTCTTCGATCGTCTTCGCGATGGCCGATCGCGGGACCGTCCCGTCCGCTCGCCGGCGACGCTCGGTCCACTCGCGGATGGCGGGGCCGATCCAGTCCCCGTCGGACCCGGTCTCTTCGATCGCGCCTCCGTCGGCCCTGCCCTCCTCGGGGTCGTCCGCACTGTTCGTTGCGAGTGCTCGCGCTTTCGCGCGGTCGTAGTGGTGCTCGGACACGGCGAGCGTGCCCGGACTGGAGGCCGCGGCGACGGCGACGAGTTCCGCGCGGTCCGCCGCCGTGAGGTCGCCGCTCGCAGCCCTGTCGACGATTCCCTCGAGCCGTTCCGGCTCGGGGTGACAGAAGAGCTTCGCCCCGACCGCCTGCGACCCGAGCAGCAGGCCGTCGGGTTCGTCGTGGCTGTCGTCGACCAGCCGATCGCCGCCGAAGGCCGCCTCGACGCGCTCGCACTCGGTCTCCTGGTCCAGCGCGAGGTTGTGCTCGGGATAGGCCCCGCACTCCCCGGGAAAGAGATCGCCGTCGTCGTGGATCCGACACTGGAGCGTCGTGGGGTCGAGGAAGACGCAGGCCGGCAGCCACGTCTCCTCGTCTCGCCCGAACGGGGCGACCGGCTTCGGCGGTTTCCGGAGGCCGACGAAGAACGCCGGCCGGCCCGCGACGGCGGCGACCGTGTGCCCGTCGATCTCGACGCCCTCGCTCTCGTCGGCGGCGTGCCAGAACCGGGGCGTCGCGGCCGCGGCCATCCCGCGCTCGAGGAACGTTCGCACCTCGTCGCGGGTCAGCGGGACGAAGGTCGGGTCGTCGTCGAGGGGCTCCCTGCGGGGCCCACCCGAACCCGATTTTCGGGGGCCGCGACGGTCGTGCTGGCTCCCGCTCCCGTCGTGGTCGTCGGAGTCGAGCAGCGATCGCCAGTCCAGACAACAGCCGGCACAGCCCTCACAGTGCACCTCCATGCGCGGCGGTACCACGGCGTCGCCTATAACCACTCGGTCGGGCCGTGCGGGTGGGGAACGACTTTCAGCGTTCGGGATCGATTTGATCGTATGGGACGGGACTCCTGTGACGGCTGTGGTCGAACGGTCACGGCCGCCGGTAGCACGGCCAACCTCTGGACGTTCGGCGAGGGGGACGGCAGCGAGGGGACGGCGATGACGCTGGAATTCGAGGACGGAACGGAACACCTGCTCTGTTATCCCTGTATCGAGGTATTGCCCGACCATCCGACGGCGGCCGACGTCGAGAAGCTAGCGCAAGTCGACGCGGAGACGTCGCGATTGCGGTAAAGAACGGGGAGCGCCGCGAGCGGGTGAGCGAACCGCCGCGGCGAATGTAACCCAACCGGAACCTGGACTGTACCTGAACTACGATCGCGCCGTCAGCACGTCGCAATCGCCCGACTCCGAATCACGATCGCATCGCAACTGCACCGCAACTGCACCGCAAGCGGAAGGGGTGGGATTCGAACGCCACGAGGCACGATGGCCGCCGCGGGGCCAGAGGCACCGCGGTGCTCTTCCGCTGAGCGACCCTTCCGCACGTGGGTTCGATGGCCGAGTTCGTATTCGTAATCCGTCGGCTACCGGCCGGTAACGGCCGCCTACGGACGAACGTCACCGTCAGGAAGCGCACGCCAACGGAACGTCGATCACGCGGACGAGCCCGGATCGGGCGACTCGACCTGCGTCGCTCGCGCCGCGGTCGCCTTGAACGAGGCGACGACGTCCCGGCCCGGCTCGAGCGCGAGCCGATCGAGGCTCGCCCGCGTGATGAGCGCCTGCAGTTCGGCGTCGGCGTCCAGAGCGAGGGTCACTCTGACGATCGCGTCGCCCTCCTCGATGCCGGCGACGGTGCCCGTGAACCGGTTCCGGAGGCTGGTTCGATCCGAGTCGGGTGCCTCCCCGGGATCGGTCAGCACGACCGCGTCGGATCGAACGTTGACCTGGACCGCGGTCGCGTCCGGCGGAACGAGTGCCAGAATCGAGCCGATCGGTGTGTCGACGGTCGCCAGTTCTCCCGTCCGGTCCCGAACGGTTCCCGTAAAGACGGATTCCGTCACCTGTGCGACGCCGCCGAGTTCGGCGTCGTGTCGATCGAATCGCTGCCGGAGCGACCGCGCCGTCGGGGTCAGTTCGGTTCCACCGCCGTCGCTCCCGCCCCGGCGACGCTCGGTGATCGGACCGACGGCGTCTTCGATCTCGACGATCCGGTTCTGCAGTCGTGCGTACGATCGTCCCAGTTCGTCGGCTGCCCGGTGCATCGAGCCGTACTGGTCGATCGCGTCGAGCATCTCCATGTCCCGTCGATCGATCGTGACGTCGTCGACGGCCAGTTTCGTGGTGTACTCCTTTTCGATCGTCATTGGTCTTTCGTCGGTCTCGTGTCGCGTTCCGTGCGCACCGTCGGGTGGCGACGGTCCCCGTCCTCGGTGCTCAGTATATCAGTTCTCCCTCGATAAATTTCCGGGTGCGATCGTCGCTCGGGTTCTCGAACACCCGATCGGCGGGGCCGACCTCGAGAATCCGGTTCCCGAGGAGGACGGCGACCCGATCCGCGATTCGCTCGGCCTGGTTCATGTCGTGGGTCGCGACGACGACGCCGATCCCGCGGTCGCGCGCCTTGCGAACGGCGTCCTCGATGACCGACGTGTTTCGCGGATCCAGGTCGGACGTCGGTTCGTCGAGCAGGAGCAGGTCGGGATCGTACGCGAGCGCACGGGCGAACGCGACCCGCTGGGCCTCGCCGCCGGAGAGCGACGTCGCGTCCTGGTCGGCGTACTCGCGTAACCCGACGACGTCGAGCGCGTCGAGCGCGTCGCCGGTTCCGTTGGCCCGGCCGACGATACTCGCGAGTTCGTGACGAACCCGATCGGGCCACGACTGGCGAACCCGGATGCCGTACGCGGCGTTCCGGCGGACGCTCGTGTCGAAGAGGCTCGCGTCCTGGAAGACCATCCCGATCCGCCGCCGGTACTCGAGGCGTCGCTGTTCGGACACCCGCCAGACGTCGACGCCGTCGAACTCGATCGACCCGCGATCCGGGGGGTCGAAGAGTGCGAGCAATCGGAGCAGGGTGGACTTCCCGACGCCCGAGGGGCCGATGATCGCGACGACCTCGCCGGGAGTGACCGACAGGGAAACGCCCTCGAAGACGGGGTCGGTGCCGTAGCCGTGGTGCACGTCCGTCGCGTCGAGCGTCATCGGTACCCCCCGTCGTCGCTTCCGAGCCGAATCACGATCGCGTTGACGATCAGGACGAGCACGACGAGGATCCCGCCGAGGAGCAACGCGGTGTCGAACCGGCCCTGGCGGGCCTCTAGCTGGATCGCGGTCGTGAGCGTCCGCGTCTTCGAGGTGCCATTCGGGCCGGCGATGTTGCCGCCGACGATGAGGACGGACCCGACCTCGCTGATCGCGCGGCCGAACCCTGCCAGGACCGCCGTCGCGATCCCGTACCGCGCTTCCTTGATCGTTACGAGGGCGACGTCGACCCGCGTCCCGCCGACAGCGTACGCCGCGTCGCGGACGGTCTCCTCGACGCTGCTCACTGCGGCGACGCTCACCCCGGTGATAACCGGCGTCGCGAGGACGAACTGCGACATGATCATCGCCTCCGGAGTGAACACGAGGTCGAGCGAGCCGAGCGGTCCCTGGCTGGACACCAGAAACAGGACGAGGAGTCCGACGACGACGCTCGGGAACCCCATGCCGGTGTTGATGACCGAGGTGACCAGCCCCTTCCCGCGAAACTCCGCGAATCCGACGAGGAGCGCGATCGGGACGCTACAGACGGTGCTCAGCGTGACCGCGAGGAGACTGACGTACAGCGAGACGCGGACGATGCTTCGCACGTAGTTCCACTCGAAGGGGAACTCCGCGAGCGGCGACGCGATCGCAATGCCCTCGGCGAACGCCGGCACGGTCGCAATGCTTTCCGCTATCATTCCGACTCCGAATCACCGTCCGGGCTACCGCCGTCCTCCCAGTTCCACTCCTCGGGGACGTACTGTCGGAAGTTCGGGTCCTCCGACAGGGCCTCCGGGAAGAACAACTGTTCGCCCTCGACGGTGTAGTTCTCGATGATCGACTGTCCCTCGGGGCCCGTGATGTAGCCGATGTACGCCAGCGCGAGGTCGTAGTTCACGTCGTGGACGGCCGGGTTGACGGCGACGATCCCGTACGGGTTCATCAGCAGTTCCGGCCCGCCCTCGACGGGCCCCTGAACGTGAATCTCGAGGTCGATGTTGCTCTGCATCGACAGGTAGGTTCCGCGATCGGCCAGCGTGTAGGCCCCCTGCTCGTTGGCCTGGACGAGTACCTCGCCCATGCCCTGTCCGGCCTCCATGTACCACTCGCCGAAGCTCTCACGATCGAGCCCCGATTCCTCCCAGAGCGCGAGTTCCTTCGTGTGCGTCCCGGAGTTGTCGCCACGGGAGACGAACATCGACTCCGAGTCGGCGATCGCCTGGAACGCGGTCGTCACCTCCTCGCTCCCCGCGATGCCCGCCGGATCGTCGGTTCCGCCGACGACGACGAAGTCGTTGAACATGAGGTCGCGTCGGTTGACGCCGTAGCCTTCTTCCATGAACTCGTCCTCGAGCGATCGGGCGTGGACCATCACGACGTCCGAGTCCCCGTTCCGGGCGGTTTTGAGCGCTGCGCCCGTCCCCTGCGCGACGGTGTCGACGGTGACGCCGTACCGGTCCTCGAAGGGCGCGTTCAGTTCGTCGAGTAGCCCCGTGTCGTCGGTGCTCGTCGTCGTCGTCAGCGTGAGCGTCTCACCGCTGATACCCGGCCCGTCGTCGGATTCGTCGCTGGTGAGCGACGTACAGCCGGCGACTCCGATCGCGGCGGCGCTTCCGACCGCGGCCACGAACGTCCGCCGTTGTATCGACATAGATACTACGACTGACCGGACGAGCAAATAGCTTTGGGTACTCGAGCAATGACATTCGGTTGCAGGGGATCGCGTACCGAAATCGATCGGTTTCAGACACGGCGGTTTCGCACGGCGGAACGCGACGATAGTAACTGGATACGGTTACGCTCCGGGTGTCGCGATCACTGCCCGAGACGGTCCGTAGCCTTTAGGACGCGGCCCCGCGGTGAATCGAACGGTGAACCCCGATCGGATCTTCGAGGCGTTCCCCGCGCCGAGCTATCGCGGGGCCCAGGAGCAGGCCCTCCGTGACATCCGCGACGCCTTCGCTGCGGGCAACGACGTCGTGCTCGTCCGTGCGCCGACGGGAAGCGGCAAGTCCCTGCTCGCGCGGTCGATCGCGGGCTGTGCCCGGACGATCGACGAGGCCGACCCGAGCGAGGCCTCGGGGGCCTACTACACGACCCCGCAAGTGTCGCAACTCGACGACGTCGCGGCCGACGAACTGCTCGCCGATCTGAACGTCATCCGCGGGAAGTCCAACTACACCTGCATCCTGCCGGACGAACGCGACACGCCGGTCAACCAGGCCCCCTGCGTCCGCGAGCGCGGCTACGACTGTTCGGTCAAGCACCGCTGTCCGTACTTCTCCGATCGCGCGATCGCCTCTAATCGGGAAATAGCGGCGATGACGCTCGCCTATTTCATGCAGACCGCGGGCAGCGAGGTCTTTCGCAAGCGCGACGTCGTGGTCGTCGACGAGGCTCACGGGCTCGCCGAGTGGGCGGAGATGTACGCGACCATCCAGCTGGGGCCCCGAACGGTGCCCTTCTGGGACGAGTTGCGCGTCCCCGCGGTCGACAGCGTCGATCGGGCCGCCCGCTACGCGGAGGCGCTCGCCCAGCAGTGCGAGCGCCGGAAGGACGACCTCCTCGCCAGCGAGTCGCTGACGCCCGCAGAGGTGCGCGAACGCGATCGGTTGCAGGAACTCGTCGGGGAACTCGACTGGTTCGTCTCGGACTACCGCGACCCGGGGAGCCCGACGACGTGGCTGGTCGACCAGTCCGAATCCGGCTCCGACGACGCCGGCGACGACGGTGACGAACCGAAGGGCGGCCCGCTGACGATCAAGCCGATGAACCCCGAGAAGTACCTCCAGCACACGGTCTGGGACCGCGGGAACAGGTTCGCGCTGCTGTCGGCGACGATTCTCAACAAGGAGGCGTTCTGCCGACAGGTCGGCCTCGATCCCGCGGTCGTCGCGCTCGTCGACGTCCCGCACACGTTCCCCGTCGAGAACCGCCCGCTGTACGACGTCACGCAGGGGAAGATGACCTACGAGCACCGGTCGGAGACGACGCCGAAGATCGCCCGCACGATCGTCCGGATCATGCAGGCCCATCCCGACGAGAAGGGGCTGGTCCACGCCCACTCCTACGACATCCAGGAGCGACTCGCCGACCTCCTCGCCGATTTCGGCGTCGGCGATCGGGTCCGGACCCACAGCCGGGAGGACCGCGACGCCGACCTCGAGGCGTGGAAGGCGGCCGACGACCCCGACGTCTTCCTCTCGGTCAAGATGGAGGAGGCGCTGGACCTCAAGGGAGACTTCTGCCGTTGGCAGGTGCTGTGCAAGGCTCCGTTCCTCAACACGAGCGACTCCCGGGTGGCCCACCGACTCGAGGAGGGCCAGTGGGCGTGGTACTTCCGGACCGCGCTGCGGACCGTGATCCAGGGTTGTGGCCGGGTCGTTCGCGCGCCGGACGATCACGGCGCGACGTACCTCGCGGACGCGAGTCTGCTCGATCTGTTCGATCGCGCCCGGTCGGACATGCCGGACTGGTTCGCCGCGCAGGTCGATCGGATGGACGAACCGGAACTGCCGGCGTTCGAGCCGCAGGCTGCACTCGCGGACGAATCGACGTCGGGGGTGTCCACGGGCCGGGACCGGACCGATCGCGACACCGCGCCGTCGCGGGGTCGATCCGGACGAACGTCACGTTCGAGCCCGCTCGCCGACGTCTGGAACACGGACGAATAGCAGCCGAAACGCGGCGGATCGGAACTGGTTCCGAGTACTGGCATGACCTCGAATTCGATCCACCGACCGAGACAGCACTCGGCGAAAGGAACGCGCGGATAAACTATCTATCTCTCGAAACGTGTTACACAGTGTGAAACACGTTGCATTCTACAGGACATCTTGTTGCGTACCGTCGGACGTCTTGCACGGCGAGTCGCTGACGCCCGCAGCGGTGTCGGCCACGCGTCCTCGTTCGGAGTTCGGGGCGCGTCGTCCCGCCTCGCCGTCGCCGGTGTCGACGCCGCTCGATCGGCTCACTCACCTCGAACCGGGCCGTCGATCGCTACCGAGTCGATCCGGCGCGCGTTCGTCTTCCGCCACCGGTAGCGACAGGTCGCCCACTCCCGGAGTCGGGGGTTCGTACTCTCGACGGCGACGACCAGGTGGCCGCTGTCGTCGCAGGCACCGAGAAACACCGTCTCCCCGACGAGCGCGAGTCCCATCGACGGGGACTCCTCGGTGACGTACAGTTCGTAGCGGTCGAGCGAGAGCGACTGCCGGAACCGATCGGCGTAGCGCTCCGTCGCGACCTCGAACGTCGATTCGCCGAGCACGAGCGTCGTCGACGTCCCGGAGCGGATGATCGGCGCGTGGATCGTCAGGAACTGGCGATTGATGACGGGCGAGATGCCACGGAGTCTATCGCCGTTCCCCACCGCGGCCGCGAGCCGATCGGCGTACCACTCGATCGGCCGGTGTGGGTTCGTTTCGGTCGCGACCGCCAGTTCGGCCGTCCGAAACCAGTCGACCTCGAGTTCGGCGGCGCCGACGTCGACTCGGGAGAGAAACGGCTCGACCCGTTCGAGCGTCCTGAATCGTCTCCGTGTGCGCTGGTAGGATTCGAGGGCCAGTTCGCCGGTCGTGGTGGCCACGTAGCCGCCGTCGACGCGGGCCACCCAACCGCGATCGGTTAGCTCGCCCAGTGTTCGGTGGACCGTCGTCCGGGAGACGTCGGCGAACGAGACGAGGTCGGCGGGCTGGGCGGGACCGTCGGTCAGTCGATCGAGAACGTCGACGCGGGCGGGCGACCCCGAGAGATAACCGATCCCCCGGTCCTGCTCGTCGGTCATATACGTTCTCGCTCACTCGCGGCACAGTAAACAGTTTTGTCCGACGAACGGGGGTACTAATTGAACGGGAGCGAGAAACGGCGCGATCGTTGCCGAGACCGGTCAGAACAGTGACATTGCGCCCCAGGCGACCATCGAGGTCACCATGAGAACGGCGAACAGCAGCGCGATGATCTGGTTCTTGTCCATACTCGGACGAATTCGTCCCGAAGTCATGAATTTGACGACCGCCGCACGGTCGCGTCGCGACCGGCACCCCTTCTCGGCGACGATCCGAAGCGGTCGTTCCGGTGACTACCCGAACCGGGCGTCGACGACGACGTGATCCACGCCGGCGCTGTGACTCTTGACCCGGCGGCGATCGAGCACCGTGAGGTCCCGGTCGGCGTCCTCGGCCGCCCGTTCGAGTCGCTCGATCGGCCGGTCCCAGAGCCGCGGTTCGGGCGTCGCCTCGTGGTAGTGGACGACGCCGCCCGGGCGGAGTGCGGCGAGGGCGTCGTCGAGGAACGTGTAGGCCTCGTCGTCGCGCGCGCGGTCGTCCCGTTCGTCCCGATCGCGGTCCTCCTCGTCGGGCGCGTCGGCCGCGCTCCCGTAGTACCCCATCACGACCCGATCGACCGCGAGGTCGCCGGCGAGGTCCCGGCAGTCGGTCATGTAGGCATCGACCCGATCGGCCACGTCGTTGAGCATCGCGTTCTCGACGAGATAGCGGAACGCGGTCGGATTACGTTCCGTCGCCGTCACCCGCGCGCCGGCGCGGGCCATCGGGAGCGTGAAGTAGCCGATGCCGGCGAACATGTCGAAGACGTGCTCGTCCGCCGCGACGAGGTCACCCATTCGCGCCCGTTCGGCCTGGTTGCCCGGCGAGAACATCACCGTCGCGGGGTCGAGGCCGTACCGGGTGCCGTGTTCGACGTGGACGGTCTCGGTGTCCCGCTCGCCCGCGACGTGGCGGGTCCGGGGCTCGCGGTAGGTGCCCGCCGCGCCGTCGTTCGCGATCCCCTCGTCGGCCAGCACGCTGTCGGCCTCGCCGTGCAGTTCGAGCAGCGCCTCGCCGAGGTCCTCTTCGTCGGGACAGTCCTCGGGCACCGTCACGAGAACGACGGAGCCGACGACGGCCCACGAACCCGGCGCGGCCCCGATCTCGGCCTCGCTCCAGCCTCGATCGGCGAGCAGGTCCGCCAGGTCCCGCGTCCGGGGCTCGGGATCGACCTGTCGGACGACCTCAAGTACCTGCGTCTCCGTCGGCGGCTCCGTTACCGGGAGCGCGATCCGATCGGGTCCACCCTCGCGATCCCCGCGCTCACGGGTCGCTTTGTTCTCCGTCTGCTCACGGGCCCCTTGCTCCCGTTCGCACGGTTCGCGGGACCAGAGGTCCCGCGCTATTCGCGTATCCGAGGGCTTCGCTCCGCTCACCCCTCTCACCCGCCGCGAGTCGTCGTAGACGCCCTCGTCGCGCAGCGACTCGATCGCGGTCTCCGTCCGCGATTTCTCGACGATCGCGGCCAGCGGGGCGGCGTCCGGGCCGGGGAGCGACGGTTCGAGCGACTCGCTCGCGTCGGGGTCCTCAGTCATCGCTCTCGCCGTTCGCGTATGGATCGTACCGTTCCGATTCGTCGGCGTCGTCGCCCGTGTCCGGATCGGGATCGGGGAGGATGTGGAGGCCGGCACGGCTCTTCAGCACGGGAACCGTCTCGGCGTCGGGATCGAAGTAGTTGGGTCGGGAGACGGTCTCCGCCCGGTAGGTATCGGGGTCGAGGACCTGGACTGCGTGTTCGTCCTCGACGGTGACGACCGTCGTCTCGACGGCGTCGTCGCGCTCGCCGAGTTTCCGCGCGTCGGGGGCCGCGCCCTCCTCGTAGTCGGCTTCGTACCGATCGCCGGTCGTCACCCGGATCCCCTTGAGGTTCCCGTGGGCGCTCCGGACGAGGACGGGGCCGCCCTCGTCGTCGGCGAGGTCGATCACGTCGCCGGGGGTGTACGGCGGCAGGCGGACGGCGAAGGTCACCCGGTAAACCTCGTTGCCGTCCTCGTCCTCCGTGACGAGAGTCTCCGCGTCGTTCACGGTGCCGCCGAACTCCTCGACCATCTTGTTCGCGATCTTCTTCCCGATCTTGTTGGTCGAGACCTTGATGTTCAGCCCGTCGTCGACCTCGCCCATCTCGGTGACGAAGGCGTTCCGATCGCCGGTGGCCTCCATGTCGGCGACGACAGCGTTCGCGATCTCTTTCGCCCGGTCCATCTCCTCGCTCGTCGGCGTCCGATCGTCGGCGCGGATCTGGACGATGCTGGCGTAGTAGTCGCCGGCGATCCGGCCGCACCGGGTGCAGGTCTGGCGGGCGATCCTGACCGGGACCGTCACCTGCTCTTCGACCGGCGTCCCCCGCACGACCCCGGTGAAGTAGGCGTGCATCCGAATCGTGTTCTCGTCGACCTGTTCGGGTTCGACCTGCCAGGCGACGTCGTCGACGTCGACGTGGACGCCGAGCGACTCGCTGACCTCCTCGATCGCGATGTCGGTGTAATCCTCCGCGCCGACGTCCACCCACCGGTTCCCGCGGTAGACCGCGCCACACTGGGCACAGACCCGGACGTCGATCCGGTCCGGCGCGTCCACGAAGTCGAAGTCCTCGAAGTAGCACTCGTCGCAGAGTTCGACCTCGGTGCCGGGACGGAGCGGATCGGTAGCGTGCCCGCCGGCACGTTCGGCCTCGGGATCGCCGTCCGCGTCGCTGGCCGATCGATCGGGCACCGGGTCCCCACACCGGGGACAGAACGCACGCGACTCGCTCATTATCCCCGATTGGTGGCTGACGGAGTTAAACGGCCCGCTCTCGCCGTCGGGTGGCCGATCGCGATCGACTGGAGCACCTCGAGGGGGCGACGATCGATCAATAATTCTCACTCTCTGATAACTCTACACGAAACGAGGGGGTCGGATGTCGCCGATAGCCGCGTCAGACGGCGGTCTGACGGGACGAATCGAGACGTGTCAGACGAGGTTACGTAACGGGGTCTCCACGTGAAACGAAGGGGTTCGTCGCGTCGATCGGCGATCGGTCCCGTGACCGAGACGTCCGCTTCGACTCCATCGACCGATCGCGTCCGCGGGGCACACGACAGGGTACTTATTTCTCCGGAGCACCTACGAGTCGATATGGATTGGCAGCCCGACTGGGGTCTTCGCGCGCGGATGTTCCTAACGATGTTTCTGCTGTTCGCGCTGTACATCGTGTTCGCGGGCGTGATCGCCGCGTACCTGGGGGGGAGTATCGTCATCTTCGCCGTGCTGTTCGGTGGGATGTCGGTGGTGCAGTACTACTTCAGCGACACGCTCACCCTCCGGAGCATGGGCGCGAAAGAGGTCTCCCGCGATGAGTACCCGCAACTGCACGCCTCGATCGACCGACTCTCACAGCAGGCCGACCTCCCGAAACCGTCGGTGGCCGTCGTCGACTCGAAGGTACCGAACGCGTTCGCGACCGGCCGGAACCAGAAGAACGCCGCCGTCGCCGTGACGACCGGCCTCCTGCGGACCCTCGACAGCGACGAACTCGACGGGGTCCTCGCCCACGAACTCGCCCACGTCAAGAACAGGGACATGATGGTGATGACGTTCGCTTCCCTGCTCGCGACGATCGCGTTCATGGTCGTCCGCTGGGGCGCGTTCTTCGGTGGCGGTCGCAACAGACAGCAGGGCGGGGTCGTCGTCGCGATCGTCGTCTCGCTGCTGGTCTGGATCGTGAGCTACGTCCTGATGCGGGCGCTCTCGCGCTACCGCGAGTTCGCCGCCGATCGGGGCGCGGCGACGATCACCGGCAAGCCGTCGGCGCTCGCGTCGGCGCTCCTCAAGATCTCCGGCGAGGTCGACAAGGTCCCGGACGAGGACTTGCGCGAGGAGGCCGAGATGAACGCCTTCTTCATCATCCCGATCAAGTCCGGCATCGTCGGTCGCCTCTTCAGCACGCACCCGTCGACGGAACGCCGCATCGAACGGCTCCGGGATCTCGAACGGGAGATGGAGGCGTTCTGAATCGACCGCCGATCCCGACGTCCGACGATCGAATTGCCGGCGACCGTCGTCACTCCGGGGGGATGCCGTACGGCCGGGGTCGTCGCGGAGGTCGCTTCCCCACGTAGAACGCGAAGACGACGATCCCGCCGATAACGGGCAGGAGAAAGAACCCGACGACGAACCCGACGGCCCACATATCCGCGGTATCCATGGCTCGCGCTCTCGCGTCGCGATAGATCAACGCCGCTCCGAGGAGCGCGAGCACCGCGGCGACGGGGAATCCGACGTCGATGCTGATGCCGACCATACCGGACGTTCAGACGACACTGTGATACCGTTTCCGGAGGACGACGGCCGGCCGGATCGACCCGGCCGAACGATCCGCTCCCGATCGGTCCTGCCGTCGGCCACTCGAACGGAGTTCGTTCCCGTGCAGACGAATAGAACCCTTTGAAAGGATCGCCCCCGTTGCCCCACGTATGGGACTGCTCGACGGACTCCGTGCCGTCCTCGGGTTGCGCGCCGAGGCCGACGCGAAACGGGACGCCGACCCCGACGACCTCTTCGGGATGAGTACCGCCTACCTCACGATGGAAGCCGATCTCGGCTACGAGTCGCTCGACGTCGGGGCGCTGTGTTTCTCCGGCGTCGATTCGAGTAGCTTCCGTGACGCCGTCGACGAGGTCGAGGCTATCCTCGAGGCCGGCCAGGAGGAGACCGGAACGGAGTTCTCGGTCTCCGCGGACGACCACGGCTACCACTGGGTCGTCCTCCGGGACGAGGATCCGGAGGATCTCGTCACGAGTCTGCACTTCGCCGCGGACACGTTCATCGAGCACGGCTACGGATCGCGCCTGCTCGCGGCCGTCTTCGCCTACGAGAAAGGCGATGCCGCGATGCGGCATCGAGACGGGGGTAGCGCGGAACGGAGTTCCGCGGACCGTTCGAGCGGACAACGTCCGCGAGAAGACGGCGAAGCCGCCGACGGGAACGGTCGCGTCTACTGGATCTACTCCTTCCGCCGCGGCCGGTTCTACCCCTTCGCGCCCCGCTCCGGCCGCGAGCGCGACTCGAGCGCGGAGTTCAAACTCGAGGCGGCGCTGGACGGCGAACTCGAGATCGAACGCGAGAAGGAGTACTGGTACCCGCTGTGGCCGAGTCAGGGCGGCCGCCACCCCTGGGAGTGAGCGCGGCGATCGGCACGCCAGTCCGCTTCCGTCACATTCGCGACCGTCCGTCGACCGACCGGCCTCCGATCGACCGATCCCAAACTGTGTTGGAGACACTGGTATGTCCGTCTCCCCGTTACGGAGGAGTACGGCAGGACGGCCCCACGCCACATCATCCCCCCACACCCATCACACAACTGCGCCATACACCAGTTGTCCCGTCCTGCCTGTACCCCCTACCCGTTCCGTGGACTCACGACCCACCAGCGGCGAGTCCGTCGGCCGGTTCGGACCCGACTGACCTCGCCGTTCGGAGATCCGCGCGTCGCGTCCGCGTCTCCTCCGCGCGATTCTTCGCGAACGGGGATCGACTTTCAGTGGCTACTATAGGGTCGCGTTCGGTACGCCTCACCAGTGACAGAGTGGAACCAGTTTAAGGGTGATCGCGCGAACGCGGGCGTCCGACGCGACCTCGAGGGACCGTACCGGGTCGAGGAGGCCTGGACCGCCGACCTCTCCGGCCCGGTCCGATCGTCGCCGGTTCTCGATCGCGATACGGTCTACGTCGGCACGAGTTACGGCAACCTGTTCGCGTTCGACCGGGAGACGGGCCGCCGGCGCTGGGTGTTCGAGACCGCGTCTGCGATCGACGCGACGCCGATCGTTACCGACGACGTTGTCTACTGTGGGACGGCCGACGGCACGATTCACGCGCTCGATCCCGGCACCGGCGACGAGGTCTGGGAGACCGCGCTCGCCGGCGACCTCACGACCTCGCCGTCGCTGTCCGACGGCCGACTCTTCGCTGGTCACGCCGACGCGCCGGGGCTATCGGCGATCGACGCCGACACGGGTGACGTGCTCTGGAGCCACGAGACGGAGGGGTCGGTGGTCGGCTGTCCGGCGATCGACGACGATCGGGTCTACGTCGGGACGAGCGAGGCGACGGTGTACGGCCTCGCGGTCGACACCGGCGAGGTCGAGTGGGACGTGCCGGCCGACGGTGCGATCACCGACGGCCCGACCCTCGCCGACGGGAGAGCGTACGTCGGCGACGACGACGGCACGCTACTCGCGCTGGACGTCGAGACCGGCCAGTCGTGGTTCACCTACGAGATCCGGGACGCGTTCACCTCGTCGGCGACGGTACTGCCCGAGGTCGAGACCACCTTCGTCGGCGCGGCCGACGGCTACCTCCACGTCACCGACACCACCTTCGGCCGGCGCAAGGTCCGGGGCTGGCTGTTCTCGAAGCAGGGAGTCGCCCTCGACGGCGACGTTCGCTCGAGTCCGGTCGTCGCCGGCGACGTCTGTCTCGTCGGCGATTCGTCGGGGTCGCTCTACGGCATCGACGTCACGGAATTCGACGTGCTCTGGCACTTCGGGGCCGACGGCGCGATCACGAGCACGCCCGCGATCGCCGCGGAGCGCCTCTACGTCGGCAGCGACGACGAACGGCTCTACTGTCTCGAGTGGGACTCCGACGAGCCGATGCCCTGAGACGCGATCGGCGATCGGGTCCGCTCGCCCACCGTTCGATCACCGAGCCGCGTCTCCGATCGTCTCCGGTCGATGCGTCCCGCTGCCTGCCCCCACTTTCACTTTCACTCCCCTGTTAACGAGGGTTTATGGGGGGTCCGGCACAACGCGTTGGTATGGCAGACGCAGACCTCGAGACGCTCCCCGGCGTCGGACCGGCAACCGCAGACAAACTCCACGACGCAGGCTTCGACTCCTTCCAGAGCCTCGCCGTCGCCTCGCCCTCCGAACTGTCGAACACGGCCGACGTCGGCGAGTCCACCGCGGCGGACATCGTCAACGCCGCCCGCGACGCCGCCGACGTCGGCGGCTTCGAGACCGGCTCTACGGTACTGGAGCGACGAAACGAGATCGGGAAACTGAGCTGGCACATCGACGAGGTCGACGACCTCCTCGGCGGCGGGATCGAGACCCAGTCGATCACCGAAGTCTACGGCGAGTTCGGCTCCGGCAAGTCCCAGGTCACCCACCAGATGGCCGTCAACGTCCAGCTTCCCAAGGAGGTCGGCGGCCTCCACGGCAGCGCGATGTTCATCGACAGCGAGGACACGTTCCGCCCCGAACGGATCGACGACATGGTCCGCGGGCTGCCGGACGAGGCCATCGAGGCCGCCCTCGAGGACCGCGAGATCGAGGGCTCGCCCGGCGACGAGGACGCACTGGAGGCGCTCGTCGAGGACATGCTCGAGAAGATTCACGTGGCGAAGGCGTTCAACTCCAACCACCAGATGCTGCTCGCGGAGAAGGCCAAGGAACTCGCGGGCGAACACGAGGACGGCGAGTACCCGATTCGGCTGCTCTGTGTCGACTCGCTGACCGCCCACTTCCGCGCGGAGTACGTCGGCCGTGGCGAACTCGCCGATCGCCAGCAGAAACTCAACAAGCACCTCCACGACCTCGACAAGGTCGGCAACCTCTACAACACCGCCGTCATCGTCACGAACCAGGTCGCCTCGAACCCCGACTCGTTCTTCGGCGACCCGACCCAGCCGATCGGTGGCAACATCCTGGGCCACAAGTCGACGTTCCGGATCTACCTCCGCAAGTCCAAGGGCGACAAGCGGATCGTCCGCCTCGTCGACGCCCCGAACCTCGCCGACGGCGAGGCCGTCATGCGCGTCCAGGACGAAGGCCTGAAGCCCGAGTAGCGTCCGCAGAATTCAGTTTCGCGGTCAGTCGCTCCGCGGCTCGATCGAAACGTCGATCGAGTCGGCGCACGTGACGGTAACGTCGTAGCCGCAGTAGCCGAACTCGACGCGTCCGCCGCGGCGCTGCCGTCGATCGTGGTCGGTCGGTGCGAACACCTCTTCGAGTGCCTCGGGATCGATCACGTCCCACAGCGGCGGCAACGCGAGGACGTCGACGCCCTTCGCGTCCGCGACCGCGGCGACGATCGCGTCGGTGATCGGCTCCCGCTGTCTGCTCCCTTTCGACGTGCCGGTGATAATCATCGAACTCCGTATGCGACAGAGTGGCAAAAACTTATCTCCGAACGGCGGTGTGTCGTCGGGAACCGGGGACGTCCCATCAGTCTTCGGTCGTCGTCTTCTCGACGTCGAGTTCGCCGCGGTAGATCTCCGCGCCGTCCTGTGCGACCTTCTCCGCGAGGACCGCGCACTTGACGCGCATCGGCGAGATGTCGACACCGAGCATCTCGATGACGTCGTCCCGGTCCATCGCGAGCAGTTCGTCGATCGTCTTCCCGGCGAGGTTACCCGAGAGCATGCTCGCGGAGGCCTGGCTGATCGCACAGCCGTCGCCGGAGAAGGCCACCCGCTCGATCGTCTCCCCGTCCTCGTCGAGGCGGACGTCCATGCGAATCTCGTCGCCACACATCGGATTCTCGCCGATGTGAGTGAAGGTTGGATCCTCGAGTTCCCCGTAGTTCCGGGGATTCTTGTAGTGGTCGAGGATCTGCTGTCTGTACATATCGGATCCCAGTCCCATCGTTGGATACGGGTAGGCCAGTGAGTTGTAAAAGGGTTCCGGGGCCCCGTACGGCGACGGTATCGAAGTCGGTCCGATCGCCGACTACCGCTCGCCCGCCGTCTCCGCGTCGAACTGGTCGACGAACTCGCGAACGAACGCCGCACGATCGGCCGCGATCTCGCGTCCGACGTCGGTGTACATCCGCGCCGGCAGGTCGAGGATCTTCTTGTGCAGGTGGTTGTACTGGCTCCGTCCGTCGGGGGACCCGTCGTCGGCGGGCGGGATCGACGGATCGTGAATCGGCAAGCCCAATTCACCGCCGTAGGCGAACACGCGGGCGATCCCGACCGCGCCGAGGGCGTCGAGGTTGTCCGCGTCGGTGAGGAGTTTCGCCTCGATCGTCTCGGGTTCGACGGCGT
The DNA here is from genome assembly GCF_022869805.1 of Halosolutus halophilus. Classification (NCBI taxonomy): domain Archaea; kingdom Methanobacteriati; phylum Methanobacteriota; class Halobacteria; order Halobacteriales; family Natrialbaceae; genus Halosolutus; species Halosolutus halophilus. Next base: position 4,460,490 of record NZ_CP094974.1, read on the forward strand.
TCGAGTACCGGTGGGCCCGGATGCAGTGTTGAACCGCGTCGATCGTCGCCTCGTCGGCACCCTCGTCTCGCAGAATTTCGCCCCCTTTCCGGGCACCCCAGACCGCGTGGTCGTCGATCTCGCCGCGATCCTCACGCGATCGACCGACGTCGTGGAGGGCGACGGCGAGGTACAGGACGGTCTCGTCGACCGGGGTCGGGTGCCGATCGACGAGGGTCTCGGCGAGCGCGTCGACGCGCTGGACGTGGTGCCAGTCGTGGGCCGGCGGGGCAGCGTCGAAGTAGCGGCGGGCGCGATCGCGAACGGCGTCGAGCATGCGGCGTTCGTCGCACGGACACGGTAAAAAAGCCTCGTTCGCCGGCGGAAACCGAGGTCGATCGCGTTCGTCCGGTTCACCAATAGCTATACGGTCCCTCGACAACCGTGCTCGCATGCGAGTTATCGACTCGGACCGGCTCGTTACCGGTCGGGACGAGCGACCGATCGAGGACGGACGCGTCGTGCTCGACGACGACGGAACGATCGCGGCCGTCGGCACCCGGGAGGACGTCGACGCCCCGGACGACGCCGAGATCGAGGCGTACGCCGCGACCGTTCCGGGACTCGTCGACGCGCACCTGCACCTCCAGGGAGTTCGCGAGATGGATCCGATGACGTGGATCACGGAATCGTCGGAACTGGGGACCGCGCGGGCGACGGCGGACCTCCGGTCGCTCCTCGAGGCGGGGTTCACGACGGTCCGGGACGTCGGGTCGACGACGGGCCTCGGGCTCCGCGGAGCCGTCGCAGAGGGGACGATTCCGGGGCCGCGGATCTTCACGAGCGGCCGGACGATCAGCCAGACCGCGGGCCACGGCGACGATCACTTCCTCCCCTACGAGTGGGTATCGGAGGGTGGTGGTGCGATATCGACCCTGGCGGACGGCCCCGACGAGTGTCGCAAGGAAGCCCGCAAACGGATCCGAAACGGCGTCGACGTGCTCAAGATCATGACCACCGGGGGCGTGCTCAGCGAGAAGGACGCCCCGGACCAGAGCCAGTTCACCGACGCCGAGGTGCGGGCGCTCGTCGAGGAGGCCCACCGGGTCGGAATTCCGGTGGCATCCCACGCGCAGGGTGCCCCCGGAATCAAGACCGCCCTCCGAAACGGCGTCGACACGATCGAGCACGGCTTCTACCTCGACGAGGAGTGTCTCGACCTGTTCCACGAGACGGACGCCGTCTTCGTCCCGACGCTCGCGATCATGCACCGACTCGTCGAAAACGGTGCGGACCACGGCGTTCCCGAGTACGGCCTCGAGAAGGCTCGAAAGGCCCGCGAGGCGCACTTCGAGTCCGTCGAACGCGCCTACGAGGCCGGGATCCCGATCGCGACCGGGACGGACTTCCTCGGCCCCGAACTCATTCCGCACGGCGAGAACGCGCTCGAACTGGAACTGCTCGTCGAGGCGGTCGGCATGGACGAACACGAGGTGCTCCAGTCGGCGACCCGCGTCGCTTCCCGGACGATTCCCGCCGATGACGTCGGTACGCTCGAAGCGGGGAACCGGGCCGACCTCCTCGCGCTCGGGCGCGATCCGATCGCGGATATCACTGCGGTTCGTGACGTGGAGGCGGTCTACAAGGGGGGAGAACTCGTTTCCGTGTGACTTTGCCGTCGGAAAATCGTTCGTGGTAGTCAGCGATCGTTACGCGAACAACTGTCGCGCATCGTCCAGCGCCGCGATCAGCTTGTCGACCTCCTCGCGCGTGTTGTAGACGTAGAAGGATGCGCGAGCGGAGGCCGCGATGCCAAGCTTGTCGTGCAGCGGCTGGGTACAGTGATCGCCGGCCCGGATCGCGATCGTGTGGTCGTTCAGGATCGAGGTCAGGTCGTGGGCGTGGACGCCGTCGACGTTGAAGCTGACCAGCCCGCCCCGATCGGGGCCGCCCTCGGGGCCGTAGATCTCGACGTCGTCTTCGGCCGCGAGCTGATCGCAGGCGTAGGCCGCCAGTTTCTCCTCGTGGGCGCGGATGCGGTCCATCCCGACGTCTTCGAGCCAGTCGATCGCGGCGTGGAGGCCGACGGCTTCGGCGATCGGCGGCGTGCCGGGTTCGAACTTCCAGGGGAGGTCGCCCCAGGTGGAGTCCTCGAAGGTGACCTTGCGGATCATGCCGCCGCCGTAGAGGTAGGGATTCATCTCCTCGAGCAGGTGCTCCTTGCCGTAGAGGACGCCGATCCCGGTGGGACCGGCCATCTTGTGCCCCGAGAAGGCGTAGAAGTCGGCGTCGATTTCCTCGACGTCGACCGGACGATTCGGGACGGCCTGCGCGCCGTCGATGAACGAGAACGCGCCGTGTTCGTGCGCGAGGTCGGTCAACTCCGAGACGGGGTTGACGGTACCGAGCGTGTTCGAGACGTGGACCGCCGAGACGATCGCGGTGTCGTCGGTGAGCAACTCGCGGGCGTGGTCCATGTCCAGTCGGCCGGTCTCGTCGATCCGGATGTACTTCACGTCGGCCCCGGTCCGCTTGCCGATCTGTTGCCACGTGACCAGCGAGGCGTGGTGTTCCATCTCCGTCAGGACGATTTCGTCGCCGGGACCGAGTTCGTCCAGCCCCCACGAGTAGGCGATCAGGTTCTCGCCCTCGGTCGTGTTCTTGGTGAAGATGATTTCCTCGCGGCCGTCGGCGTTGATGAACTCCGCGACGCGATCGTGGGCCTCCTCGTAGCGAATCGACGCCTCCTGGCTGAGGTGGTGGATCCCGCGGTGGACGTTCGCGTTGGACTGCCGGTAGTAGTCGCTCATCGCGTCGACGACCGGATCGGGCGTCTGGGTCGTCGCCGCGTTGTCGAGGTAGACGACCTGCTGGCCGTCGAACTCCCGCTCCAGAATGGGGAACTCCTCGCGGATGGCTCCGACGTCGAGCGGTTCGAGTTCCTGGTGACTCATTACTAACTAGGAGGGGCGCCAGACAAAACACTCCTTCGGTCCGCGGCCCGTTCTGCCGGTCTCGCGGTCGACTGACGAATCACGAACGCAGAAACCGGGTAGGGGTATCCGGCAGGTGCCGTCACACGCTGCCGTGCGTCCGTGTATCACACCCGTGTATATACGTGTGTCGTCGATCGGGGGTCCGCGAGAGCCCGCGGCGATCGGTTACTGTTGCACTTCGAGGACTCGCGCCCCGCAGTCGTCGCAGGTGATCGCGTACACTTCGTGGGAGCGACAGCAGGATTCGACGGTTTCCGCGTCGATCGAGATCGGGCCTCCACAGGCCGGACACTGTTCGACGAACGCGCGAAGCCCGCTGGCTAGCTGGCTGCGCTGTTCGAGCGGGCGCGACTCCCAGTCGGGCAGGTGCTCGTCGAGCACCCGCGAACTCGCCAGGTCGGCCACCAGCGCGGCGTCGGACTCCCACTGGGCGGCCAGCCGACCGTCGACGCGGGCGACCGCGTTGCCGCTCGACTCGCTGACCGTCACCGTCTCCGGGTCGGTTTCGAGGAAGTCGGCGACCTGTGATTCGCGATCGGCGTCGCGCATCTCGTCGATCTCCGCCCGCCACGCGGTCTGGAGGTCGTCGTCGAGACAGAGGTCCTCCTCGCCGTTCGCGGTCGTACAGGGGGTGACCACGCCGTGTTCGAGGAAGAACGACTCGGGTTCGACCGGTTCGAACTGGTCGGACGCCCCGTCGGTTTCGTGCCCCGTCTCGCCGGTCTCGACGGCCGGAGCGCCCGGTTCGGGGGCCTTGTCGAATTTCGCGAGCAGCCAGTCGGGGAAGTACTGCTTGGTCACCGTCGGCGTTCCCGGTACCAGGTACCCCCGGAAGTAGATCGCTGCCAGCGAGACGAGGAGCACGACGGGGGCGATCGGCGGCGAGATCGCGGCGACGGCCGCCGCGAGCACGGCCGCGATCACGACGTTGACGATCGTACACGGAGTGCAGCGGTTCTCACCCGTGTACTCCGGTTGTCGGAGGCGATCGAGAGCGAGCGAACTGTCTGCCATACCGATTCAGTGCGCGGCGGTTTGCAAAAAGGTTGGTATCGATCGTCCACGCGATGTCAGGAGGCTAGTACATCCGAAGCAACTGGGCGTGTCGCGTCGCGCCTACCTCGAGGACGTTCGCCTCATCGACGAACCCTTCCTCGACGGCGAGTTCTACGGCGCGGGTGCCGACGATGTTGGCGACGGTGGCCCGTGCGAGGCTGTCGATCACGGCGCTTTCGTCGACCGCGTTACCGCCGTAGAACTCCTCGGTGACGGTCAGCGAGAGGTCGCCCTCCTCGAACGTCTCGCCGAGGACGTCCTCGTCACAGACCGCGACCAGCAGCCCCTCCTGTGTCTCGCGTTCGTTGACGATCATGCCTGCCACTTATTCCAGTCTCCACTCGTCGTCGCCCTCGCCCTCCCGGACGCGATCGACCCGTTCGATATCGCTCTCGCCCATCGCGCCGGGCTGACCGCCCTGGCCCTGCATCTCCTGGCGTTCCTCGACGAGGCGCTGTTCGGCCCGCTCGCGCATCTCGTTGGCCTCGTCGGCGATCTCTTCGGCCTCGTCGTACTCGCCCAGTTCCTCGAGGATGCGGGCCTTCTCCTCCAGGACCTGGGCGTTGCGCATGCCGAGGCGAACCGCGTTGTCGATACAGTGCAGCGCTTCCTCTGCCAGGCCCCGCTCGGAGAGGAAAAAGGCGCGGTTGAACCAGCCCTCGGCGAACCGCTCGTCGATTTCGACGGCGCGTTCGGCGTGTTCGAGGGCCTGCGCGGTCTCGCCGAACTCCCAGAGCGCGTACGCGAGGTTCGTCTCCGCCGTCGCGGCGTGCTCGCTCGAATCGTCGATCCGCAGCGCTTCGCGGTGGGCTCCGATCGCCTCGTCGTACTCCTCGAGTTCGGCGTGGGCGACGCCCTTGTTGACCCACGCCTCCTGTTCGACGCGATCGTCCTCGGCGAACCGGGCGGCCCGCTCGAAGGCGTCGGTGGCCTGCTCGTAGCGGTTGATCTGCATGTAGTTCAGGCCGACGTCGAGCAACTCGTCCGCGTCGACCTCCGCCTGGTCGATGTTGTGCTCGTCGAGCGTGTCGGTGACCACGCGCGAGTCGACGGGATCGACCTTCGAGGGGTCGACGCCCAGTTCCGGCGGATCGAGGTCGAACTCCTCGTAGGGATCGTCGAAGCCCTCCCCTTCGGAGAAGGGGTGATCGCGATCGCCCTCTCGGTCAGTCATGAGCGGAATGTGGCGGCGACGACTGTTAAGGGCTGCGACCCGGGTTTCGGCGGCGCCGTACGCCGCGTCGAACGCGGTTCTCAGGCGTTCCCGCCGAGGCGTCTGGTGGCCGTCCGGAGCGACTGTGTCACCGCTCCCGGGTGCGGCAGTCCGAGGCGGTACCGGACCCGGTCCTGGCGTTTGAACGGGTCGAACACGGCGGGCTCCTCGAGGTCCCAGATCCGTGCGCGGGTGTCCCGGCTCCCGCGTCGATCGCAGATCGCGTTCGCTGCGCGCCGGCCGGCCTCGTTGGCCGACTCCATCGAGGCCAGATCGGTGTTCGTCCGCACGTAATCGCTCGCCAGCGTGAGGTTCCTCGCGCCGACGTCGGCCGGCGGCCGGTTCCGCAACGAGCCCACGGTGTTGATCAACAGCGGTGACCGATTCTCGACGCCGCCGTCGTCGACGGCTTCGCCGTCCGCTCGTCGCGTCTCCGACGCAACGCCGGTCTCGACGATCGCCGGATCGAGGAACCAGTCGACGAGCAACTCGTCCGTCAGTCGCCTCTCGGGCCCGTTCAGGTGTGCTTTCAGCTGTTCCCAGATCTCCGTCGCGATCTCTTCTCGCGTACACGCCCGCGCCGGCTTCCCGTAGAGGATCCCCGGCGTGTCCCAGTCGGACGCGATCACCGAGAGCACGCCCTCGACCCCCTCGGGGCCGCGTTCGTCGAGGTCGTGGCCGGTCCAGAACTGTCGCTGGGAGATCGACGTCAGCGCCCAGGGCGCGTCGGCGTAGACCTGGTGCCCGCGGGTCAACGCGACGTCCTCGGAGAGGTAGAACTGGATGCCGTTCATCCAGGCGGTCTCGAGCCGATCGATCCGATCGAGTTCCGGTGCGGCCCGACGCAACTCCGGCGTGACGACCTCGGGGGCGACCTCGACCGGGACGGCGAGGACGTACTCGTCGGCCGTGACCGTCCTTCCGTCTGCCAGCACGACGCCGGTAACGCGTCGACCGCCGGACTCGAGTCGCTGCACCGGGGTGTCCGGATGGAACTCGACGCCGATCGTCTCGAGGTACCGGACCCACGGATCGATCCAGGCCTCGCTCGTCGGCGCGTTCAGCACCCGCTCTGTCGGCCGGGCCGGATCCAGCTGGCCGAACAGCAACTGCAGGTAGATCGTCCCGATGGTCCGGGCGCTCCCGACCTGTGGGCGGAGCGCGACGAGCGACTGCGTCGTGGCGGCGAGTCGCTCGCGAAACTCCCGGGAGCGGTTCTCGGCGTCGATGAACGTCCACCAGGAGACGTCGTCGAGTTCCCCCTCGCGGCGCTCCTCACACGCGGTCAGCAGGTACAGCAGCCGTTCGAGCAGGAACCGAACGTCCTCGGGAGGTAGATCCTCGGCGAACGCCGGGCGGAGCGCTTCGAGCCAGCCGCGCAGCGAGTCGGGCGTCTGGGTCTCGGCGACCTGCCCCGGACTGTCGATACTCGCGATGAGCGTCGCCTCGGTCTCCACGAGGTTGTCCGCGACGGTGCCGTGACCGTCGGGAATCCGGCCCATCGTGTCGACGACGTGGCGGTAGAACGCCGGAAAGAACCGGAATCCGTGTTCGCCGTGAAGCGATTCCGGGTCGTCCGCGATCGGCATCGATCGGGCCTTCCCGCCGAAGCGGTCGTTCGCCTCGAAGACGGTCACGTCGAAGCCGCGCTCGGCGAGTTCGTGCGCCGCGGTGAGTCCGCCGATCCCGCCGCCGAGTACGGCAACGTCGGTCATTGGCGGGAACTGGGACGTCGATCGAAATAACCGGCAACCCTAACAATGAACGGACGGCGGTCGCCGTCGAAGTCGTGCGACGACGCCGAACAGCAACCAAAACGGCCGGCAACCGTTCGACGCCCTCCCGGGAATAATCGGACTACTCGAACGACTTCTCGCAGGTCAATCTGGCGTCGACTCGCGGCTGACGATCGGGAGTGCCTCACGCTGGCGTGACCGGATCCCGTCCGGCGAGACAGCGATCCGCGGCGTGTTCCGGTTCGGTGCAGACGTGCGAGCCATCTCCGGCGTGACGAGCGGCGGGCAACGAGTGATAAGGCGCGCCGGCATACGGTTTCGTATGAGCAAGCGACTGTTCGTCAGCGTCGACCTGCCCGACGACCTCGCGGAACCGGTCGCCGACCTCCAGGACGAGTTTTCGGACGCGAGCGGGCTCAAATTCACCGATCCGGAGCAGGTCCACGTCACGCTGAAGTTCCTCGGCGACGTGGACGACGATCGGCTCCCCACCCTCGGGGACGAACTCGCCGCCGCAGTCGACGATCCGAACGTCGACCCCTTCACCGTCCGCTACGGCGGGCTCGGCGTCTTCCCCGACCTCGACTACATCAACGTCGTCTGGTTCGGGGTCGAGACGGGCGGCGAGGAGCTTACCCGGCTCCACGAGGCGATCGAGGACCGGACGACGGCGATGGGGTTCGACGCCGAATCCCACGAGTTCACGCCTCACGTCACGCTCGCGCGGATGGAACACGCCGGCGGGAAGGAGCACGTTCAAGATATCGTTCGCGACCGAGATCCGACGATCGGCGAGTGCCGCGTCGAAGAGGTCCGACTCACCGAAAGCACGCTGACGTCTGACGGGCCGGTCTACTCGACGGTCGAACGGTTCCCGCTCGAGTGATTCGGGCCGCCGCGTGGCATGGCCGTCGCTGCGCGATCCGACTGTGCGTGGCCCGCCGTTTTTCGCGCAGGCGGGTGTACCCGCCCCGGTCAAGTTGTGATCGACGTCGACACCATCGAAAGTGACTGGAAACAGATATATGATATGTCGATACTTTCGGCCGTCTGTAGCCGGTCCCTACGGTCATCGTAACCGGATTAAACCGTCTGTAAACCCACTAATTCAGGAAATACAGAACTGGGTATGATGTCGGTTCCTAGTGTAGCCCATCTAGTACGATGGCGTCCGCACCCGAATCCGCGGACGGATCGATCGATCTCCACAGGGGGCTCCCATGACGGCCGATCCGGACGGCAAGGTGACCGCGAGCGATCGCCTCGTGACGCGCAGAGACGTGATCGTCGCGCTCGGCGGCGCGGCGGCCGCGTCGACGGTCGGCGTCGACGGGGTAACCGCACGGGAGGCACCCCTTCACGTGCGGATCTATCCCGGTCCCGTTCCGCTTCGCGCCTGGGCGCGATACCGGTTCGAGGGGATGTCCCGGAACTGGCCGCCACCGTTCGGGGACGCGATGACGGTCGTCGAGGAGGCCTTCGAGCAGGTGCTGTCCCACGCGCGGGAGCGATCCCGGCTCACGGACGTCGACCTCCGGGTCGAGCGTGGACGGCGAGTCCGCTTTCCGCTCTCGGCGGCTGAACCGTCGCTCGAATCCGTCGTCCCCTCTCGGAGGACGGTGCTCGACGTCTTTCGCGACCAGGTACGTCAGCGCGACGTGGGGTCGGAGACGACCTGTCACCTGCTGCTGTGCTGGGCCCCGTTCAACTTCCGACTGGGCTACGGCGGCACGCATCCGTCGATCGATCGGGTCGGCCGCGTCGACGGTGAGGGTGCCTACACCGCGGTGAACGTCGGGGCGACGGCGTTCTGGGACTCGCGGGCGGTGACCCGGAACATGGCTATTCACGAGACGCTCCACACCTTCATCTCGCCCGACGTCGCCGAAGCCGTGGGCGGGACGCCGTGTGACCACAATCTCGGCACTGCCGTTCGGACCGACGACGCGCTTCGGATCTCACCGATGGCGACTGCCTACGCCGGTCCCAATCGGTTCGACGCCGGCACTCGCTGGGAGGGCAGAGGGTGTGCGGATCACGACGAGTTCCACCGCCACGACGGCCACGAAGGGGTCGATCGGTACGCGTACACGACCCGGTTGAGCGAGGCGACCTGCGAGGCCGTCACGCGGTATCTCGAGCGTCAGCGGCCGCTGCCGTGATCGCCGTCGAGATGGACAAGATTTTAAGCCAGCGTGGGCTACGTCCGGCTACTATGGGTAAAAAATCGAAGGGCAAGAAGAAGCGTCTTGCCAAACTCGAGAACCAGAACAGCCGCGTTCCGGCCTGGGTCATGATGAAGACCGACATGGAGGTCCAGCGGAATCCGAAGCGACGCAACTGGCGGCGCAGCGACACTGACGAGTAATCATGAGTGCGAGTGACTTCGAGGAGCGCGTGGTAACCGTGCCGCTCCGTGACGTCAAGAAGGGGGCCAACCACGAGGCCGCCGACCTCGCGATGCGACTCGTCCGCGAGCACCTCGCGAAACACTTCGCCGTCGACGAAGACGCCATTCGACTGGACCCCTCGATCAACGAGGAAGTCTGGTCGCAGGGCCGAGCGAACCCGCCGCGGAAGCTCCGCGTTCGCGCGGCGCGCTTCGACGAAGAGGGCGAAGCCGTCGTCGAGGCCGAGGTCGCCGAGTAAACTTGCAACGTCTCGCCTTCGCCGGGTCGGCGTACGTCGGGGTGTTCGCCCGTGCGACCGACTCGTGCGTGCTCGTTCGCCACGACGTGGACGACGACGTCGTTGCCGACCTGACCGACGAACTCGGCGTGCCGGCGATCCAGACGACCGTCGGCGGTTCGTCGACGGTCGGCGCCCTAGCGACGGGCAACGAGAACGGGCTACTCGTCAGTTCTCGCGTCCTCGAGACCGAGCGCGATCGACTCGAGGACGCGGTCGACGTTCCCGTCGCGGAACTGCCGGGGAACATCAACGCCGCCGGGAACGTCGTGCTCACCAACGACTCCGGCGCGTACGTCCACCCCGACCTCCCGCGGGAGGCGGTCCAGATCGTCAACGACACGCTCGAGGTGCCCGTCGAGCGCGGCGACCTCGCGGGGGTCCGGACCGTCGGCACGGCCGCGGTCGCGACGAACGCAGGCGTGCTCTGTCACCCGAAAGCCACCGACGAGGAACTGGACGTCCTCGAGGACGTCCTGGACGTCCGGGCCGACGTCGGAACGGTCAACTACGGCGCACCGCTGGTCGGCTCCGGACTGATCGCGAACGAGAACGGCTACGTCGTCGGCGAGGACACCACCGGGCCGGAACTCGGCCGGATCGAGGACGCCCTGGGCTACCTGGACTGACGATCGTTCCGGGTCGATTTCGCTTCTTCGGACTTCTCCAGTCGTTGCCGCGCGTTCTCCGTCCTCTCTAGCTACTGCCAGTCAACTGCCGCTATTCGGGCTCGAATCGGTGCAAGACGACCTCGCTGTCGTCGTCCCACTCGAAGTTCTCGTGGGCTCGCTCGAGCAGTCGGCGATAGGCCTCGAGATCGTCCATTCCTTCGGCCCGTGCATCCTCGTCGGTCAGATCGCCCAGCGTACGATCGGTCACCTCGCACACCTCGAAGGTCGTGTCGTCGATCGTGAACGTGTCGCCCGCCGCGGCGTACTGATGGCCGCGATGAATCTGCGTGACCTCGCCGTCGAGGGCCCGCTGGCGCATCCGATCGCTCGGCAACAGGTCTGCGGGATCGATCTCGCTCATGGCTCGTCGTTCTCCCGCGCGTCGGAAAACCGTTGGCCTCTTCTCGTCGGGTAATCCGCGGCAACGCGACGCGTTCGATCGCGCCCCGGCCGTCGAATGGGAAGGGAAGATTCTTCCGGCTGCCTGCCGGAGGGGAAGACATGAGTGAGTTTACGGTCAGTGGTCGGTTCAAGAGCCGCGACGGATTCGCGGAGTTCGAGACGACGATCGACGCCGAGAACGAGAACGTTGCTCGCGAGCACGCCCTCTCACAGCTCGGAAGTCAGCACGGACTCAAGCGAACCGAGATCGACCTCGAGGAGGTCGCCGAACGATGAGCAGTCAACAGCAACTCCAGCAGCTCTCCCAGGAACTCCAGGAAATTCAGGAACAGATCGAGGCCCTGCAGGGGTCCGTCGAGGGGATCCAGCAGGAGAAGACCGAGGTCGACGAGGCCATCGAGGCCCTCGAGACGCTCGAGTCGGGCTCGACCGTGCAGGTGCCACTCGGCGGCGGCGCGTACCTCCGCGCGGAGATCCAGGACATCGACGAGGCGATCGTCGAACTCGGTGCCGACTACGCCGCGGAGTTCGAGCAGGACGACGCCGTCGACGCGCTCGAGAACAAGAAAGATCACCTCGACGATCGGATCGACGAGGTCACGTCGGAGATTTCCGAACTCGAAGCCGAGAGCGACCAGCTCGAACAGCAGGCCCAGCAGCTCCAGCAGCAGGCGATGCAACAGCAGATGCAGCAGATGGGCGGTCAGCAGGGCCAGGGCCCCGATGAATAGTCGCGTAGGGACCACCACCGATACCCATGTTCGACAACCTGAAGGACAAGTTCGGGAGCTTCCGCAAAGACGCCGAAGAGGCCGCCGAAGAGAACGTCGAGGATGTCGACGAGAGCGAACTCGCCGAGGACGAACTCGCGGAGGGCGAGCGTGCCGCCGGCGCGGACGCGTCGACGCCGGGAGCCCCCGATACCATCCCCGAGGAGTCGGCGGAGGCGGCCGAGCCACGGGCGGATCCCGACGCTGCAGCCGCTACCGATACGGCGAGCACACGGGCCGAGCCGGACGCCGAGACGGATTCGCAGGTGAGCGACGCACAGGAGTCGCCAGCGGCGGCGACGGCCGACCCGTCACCGACACCCGAAGACGAACAGGAGTTCGAGGCCGCGCCCGCCTCCGGTCCGGAGGCCGACTTCGACGAACCGGGACCGGAGGCCGACTCCGCCGAGTCGGCCTCCGACGACACCGAGGCTGCCGACGCTGACGCCGAGACTCCCGAAGACGAGGCCGACGAGAACAACTCGACCGGTTTCGGCCGGAAGGCCAGGTCGCTCGTCCGGGGGAAGTTCGTCATCGAGGAGGAGGACCTCGAGGGCCCGCTGCACGAACTCGAACTGGCGTTGCTCTCGAGCGACGTGGAGATGAGCGTCGCCGAGGAGATCCTCGACAATATCCGCGACGAACTGGTCGGAGAGACCCGCACGTTCACCACTTCGACGGGCGACGTGGTCGAGGAGGCGCTTCGAGATGCCATCTACGACGTGATCAGCGTCGGCCAGTTCGACTTCGACGAGCGCATCGCGATAGAGGACAAACCCGTCACGATCGTCTTCACCGGCGTCAACGGCGTCGGGAAGACCACCTCGATCGCCAAATTGAGCCGCTACTTCGAGGAGCGGGGCTACTCGACGGTGATGGCGAACGGCGACACCTACCGCGCCGGAGCCAACGAGCAGATCCAGGAACACGCCGACGCTCTCGATACGAAACTCATCAGCCACGAGCAGGGCGGCGATCCCGCCGCGGTGCTGTACGACGCCGTCGAGTACGCCGAGGCCAACGACGTCGACATCGTCCTCGGCGATACGGCCGGCCGACTCCACACCAACGAGGGCCTGATGGACCAACTCGAGAAGATCGGCCGCGTCGTCGACCCCGACATGACGCTGTTCGTCGACGAAGCCGTCGCGGGCCAGGACGCCGTGAATCGGGCCCGCGAGTTCGACGAGGCCGTCGAGATGGACGGCGCGATCCTCACCAAGGCCGACGCGGACTCCAACGGCGGCGCGGCGATCTCGATCGCCCACGTCACCGGGAAACCGATCCTCTTCCTCGGCGTCGGGCAGGGCTACGACGACCTGGAGCGGTTCGACCCCGAGGAGATGGCCGATCGGCTGCTCGAGGAGTAACGCGGTTCGTGCCTTCTTCGACGTTCAACACACCGAAACTGACGTCGCCGACGCCGACTGCCGAGGAACTCCGACTCATCCGCGAGGAACTCGATCCGGACGGCTTCTATCTCGAGTAGCCCGATCGCTTTTTTTGTCGTTGGTCGTCCCGAAGCACGTCGTCCGGATCGACCTCCGATACCTCCGCCGCTCCGATCGAGAATCGGCCCCGTCTCGAGTTCGAGCGATTACTGCGGGGCGTTCGGCCCGACCGCGTCCGCGACGCCCTCGACCGCGTCGATCACCGCGTCCGCGACGCGCTCGATCGACTCCTCGCCGATCGTCAGCGGCGGCGTCAGCATGAGGTGGTCGCCGGCGATCCCGTCGACCGACCCGGATCCGGGGTAGGTGTAGACCCCCTGCTCGAGCGCGCGATCGTAGACGCGTTTGTTGACGTTCAGGTCCGGATCAAACGGCGCTTTCGTGTCGCGATCGGCGACGAACTCGATGCCGATCATGGCCCCGGCGTGACGGACGTCGCCGACGATCGGGTGCTCCTGGAGCGGGGCGAGTTCGGACGCCAGTTGCTCGCCGCGCTTTCGCCCCGTCTCCAGCACCGCGTCCGTGTACTGGTCGACGATGTGGGCCGCGATCGCCGCCGAGAGCGGGTTTCCGCCGAAGGTGTGGCCGTGTGCGAACGACTGGCCGGACCCGTTCTCGAACTCGGCGGCGACGTCGTCCCGGACCAGCGTCGCGCTGATCGGCGCGTAGCCGCCGGAGAGGCCCTTGCCGAGGGTCATCATGTCCGGGACGACGTCGAAGCGTTCCATTGCGAACATCGGTCCGGTCCGGCCGAACCCGGTCATGACCTCGTCCGCGATAAAGAGCACGTCGTACTCGTCGCAGATGCGCCGGATCTCCTCGTAGTAGGCGGGGTGTGGGTGGGCGGCGGGGATGCTCGCGCCCGAGACGGGTTCCGCGACGAACGCGGCGACCGTCTCCGGTCCTTCCTGTTTGATCGTCGTCTCAAGTTCGCGCGCGGCGGCGATCGCCTGCTCCTCGCGCGTTCCATCGTACGACCAGCGGTAGGGGTAGGCGGGGGAGATGTGGGGCCAGCCGTGGAGCATCGGTTCGTACTCGCTCCGTCTGGTCGTGTTCCCGGTCGCCGAGAGCGCCCCAAGAGTCGCCCCGTGGTAGGATTGCCAGCGGCCGATGATCGTGTTCTTGTGGGGGTTTCCCGTCTTCCGGTGGTACGTCCTGGCCAGTTTGAACGCCGTCTCGTTCGCTTCGCTCCCGGAGTTGACAAAGAAGGCGGCGTTCAGGTCGCCGGGTGCCGCTGTCGCCAGTGACTCGGCCAACTCCTCGGGCGCGTCGTGAGAGAAGTGCGAGAGACTGAGATACGAGACCTCGTCGAGTTGCCCGCTGGCGACGTCCGCGACGCCCGGTACGGAGTGGCCGAGATTGACGACCGCCGCACCCGCTGCGGCGTCGACGAGTTCACGACCGTCTTCAGTCACGAGAAATTCGTCGTAGGCGCGGCGGATCCGCGGAAAGTCGGTGTCCATTCCGCCACCCCACTTGTAGAACAGGTGCTCTGGATCACCCATGTATAGCGCCAAACGGATTTGTCTGAATTAAGTCTTACTGAATGGGCAGTTAATTGGCTCTACTCTGAATAGGGTGGAATACTATGACGATAAATCCAATACATTGGGTCCACAGGTGAGCGATCGCTCTCGCGTCCCCGTCCGGGCTGGCAGAGTAGCGGCGACGGTCACTGGCCGCCGATCGCCCTTTGGTTGGACGGACTCCAACTCTGAACCTCGATTTCAGGACCTGTAACAAGTTATTTACCGGTCCCTTTCCCTCACTTCGCGTATGGTAGAACTCGACCTGGACGAGAAGGACCTCGAGATCCTGCGCTGGCTCGATCGCGAGGGCGAAATCGACGTCGACCAGTTGAGCGACGAACTCGGGATCAGCACCTCGACGATCTACTACCGACTGGACAACTACCGCGAGAAGGGCATTCTCAAGGGTAACGTCGCCGACATCGATCACCAGAAGCTCGGCTTCGAACTCACCGCGATCACCGAGATCAAGAGCGAGTACGGCCCGGGCTACGAGGGGATCGCGGATCGGCTCACGGAACTGTCGGGCGTCCAGTCGGTGTACTTTATGCTCGGCGAGATGTCGTTCATCCTGATCTCGCGCCTTCGCGACCACGAACACCTGCAGACGCTCATCGACAACATCATCCACACCGAAGGGGTCGAACACTCCTCGACGCACATCGTCCTGAAGGAGTTCAAGGACGAGTCCCGACTGCTCGTCAACTACGACGACGACGATCTGGCGAAACTGATCGACGGGACGGTCGACGAGTGACTTCCCTGCGTCGAACGAGACCCCGTCGATCCGTTCGTCCACGACCTGTCGTCGAATCCGCTCGTTCCGACACCGGCGTCCGAACCCGTATCGGAACGAACGGCAAGTACCTCCCGGGGATCGGCTCTCGCCGCCGTCATTGTCGATCGGGTCCCGTGGTCCCCGCCACGCTCGCCGTAGCCGGACGTCCGTTCGTGACGCCGGTTCGAACGACCACCGCGAGCGATCGCCCCCACGCTCGTTCGTTCGATCGATCGGTCCTTCGTTGCCAGGAGAGTATTTTCTGATCGTGGCAATACTCTTCTGCGGACGAGGCCGATCGGTTCGCGGCGAATAACGGACTGCAGTTCGTCAAAATCCACCGAATTGTCCGTACGTTGCTTTGAGTTGTCCGATCGGGAACGGGATCGCTACGCTTTTCACCTCGCGATTATATTGTACAACCTACCCAATACAAACCAAGGGTGTGAACGATGAGTACGGAATTCGACATCACAGAGTCGCTCGACGTGAAGGGTGCAAGTTGTCCGATGCCGATCGTCCGGACGAAGCAGGCGATCGACGACCTGGCGGCGGGAGACGTCCTCGAGGTCGTCGCAACCGACTCCGGGAGCATGAACGACATTTCCGGCTGGGCCGACGGCACCGACGGCGTCGAACTCCTCGACCAGGTGGACGACGACGGCGTCTACAGACACTACGTAAAGAACCTCGAGTAAGCGACGATCGCATTCGACCAATGTCCGAAACCGACGACACACGACAGCCAGTATCGACCGACGACAGCACGATGACGATCATCGTCCGCGTCGACGCGTACGACCAGGTCATCACGCCGCTCGCCTACGCCTACCTCGGCTCGGCCGTCTACGACGAGGTGAACGTCCTGTTCGTCAACTGGGCGGTGCGATTGCTCTCCGAGGACGGTCTCGAAGACCGTCTGTCGCCTGCCTCCGCGGATCGAGGATTGACGCTCGAGGACCTGAAAGCGAGCGTCGAGGAAGGGGGCTTTCCGCCCGAACTCGAGGAGATCGTCGCCGAACTCGGTGTGGCCGAGGAGGTCAACCTCTACGGCTGCAGCCGCGCCGCTCGCGTGTTCGACGTCCCCGAGGAGAAGCTGATCCCCGAGGCCGACGGCATCGAGGGTGCGACCTGGTTCCTCACCGAAAAGGCCGAGAACGCCGACCTGTTCCTGCAATTCTGACGTTCTCGGTTCCCAGTACCCCCGGTTGCGCGACTCGAGGACTCCGTCGACTGGAAACCGTTCGGGGGCGGTAGCCGGCCATCCTCGAACGAGCACGGATTCCGCCGGAAACATCTAAACGGCCACGCTTGCCGATACCCGTGACGCCACCGAAGCGAGGCGATCGTCGGGACGGCGTCTCCGCCCCTGTCCGCGCCGGTTTCGTCGATCGTCCGCCAGTGGCAGGGAGATCGGGAGGCAACATTCACCGCTGAAAGCGACCCTCGTCAGCATTCACCTGATTGCGGGGGGGTATACTGACGGACCGATATTACCCGTCAAACAATGGTCCTTCCAGATCGCGTGAACGCATTGGCCGAGGGTATCGCTCACTGGCGGTGGTACACATGAACGACGAGCGAACGAGTGCGCTCGATCTCACACTCGACCACGGAGGTGGTCTCGCGTGAATACAGTCGAGAAGCACAAACAGGAGAAACATCCCCTCGACGTGATCGACGACGTCTACGAGTACGCCGAGGAGGGACTCTCCTTCGAGGAGATCGAGGAGCGCGCCGGCGGCGGCGAGTGGGAGCGCCTGAAGTGGGCCGGCATGTACGCCCAGAAGCAGGAGGGGTACTTCATGATCCGGACCAAGGTCCCCGGCGGCTACCTCACGCCCGAGCAGGCCGAAGTGATCGGCGAGGTCACGGACGACCTCGCGGTCGCCCCCGAGGAGTACGGCGGCGCGGAGCAGAACGAACTCTGGGGTGACGCCTACCTCGACATCACGACCCGCCAGGACATCCAGAAACACTGGATCCGCGTCGAGGACGTCCCGGAGATGTGGGACCGCTACGACGAGGTCGGCCTGACGACGGTCCAGGGCTGTGGTGACTCGGCCCGGAACGTGCTCGGTTGCCCCGCCGCCGGCCTCGACGATCACGAGTGTTTCGACGCCCAGCCGGTTGTCGACGCCGTCTCGGAGTTCTTCACCGAGAATCGCGAGTACGCCAACCTCCCGCGGAAGTTCAAGCTCACGATCACGGGCTGTGCCCACGACTGCGCGCAGTCCCAGATCAACGACGTCGGCCTCGTCCCCGCGAAGAAGGAGATCGACGGGGAGTACTACTACGGCTTCCACGCCCGCGTCGGCGGCGGCCTCTCCGACGGCCCGCGGATGGGCTCGGAACTCGACGTCTTCGTCCGACCCGAGCACGCCGTCGAGTTCTGCCGCGCCACCGCCCAGACGTTCAAGGAACTCGGCGATCGGAACAACCGCGGCGTCTGTCGCATGCGCTACCTCGTCGAGCAGATGGGGCCCGAAGCGTTTGAGAAGGCCGTCCGCGATCGGTGTACGATCGACCTGCCCGAGGCCGGCGAGAACCTGACCGTCGGCTACCGGGGCGACCACGTCGGCGTCCACGACCAGAAACAGGACGGTCTCAAGTACGTCGGGTTCAACGTGATCGCCGGACGGATGGGCGGCGACGAGTTCGCCGAAGCCGCCCGCGCGGCGAAGCAGTACGGTACCGAGGACGCCTCCGTCCGCCTCGCGACGGACCAGAACTTCCTGATCACCCACGTCCCCGAGGAGAACGTCGACGACCTGCTGGCGGAGCCGTTCGCCCGGGAGTACCGGCCCGATCCCGGCCCGTTCTCTCGCGGTGCCGTGGGCTGTACCGGCAGCGAGTTCTGTAACTACGCGATCATCGAGACGAAAAAGCGCACCAAACGCTGGGCCCGCGAACTCGACGAGCGCATCGACGTCCCCGACGACATCGAGGCCATCCGGATGCACATGTCCGGCTGCTCGGCCTCCTGTGCGCAACCCCAGATCGCGGACATCGGCTTCCGCGGCGAGACGGTCAAACTAGCTGAAGACGGCGAGTCCGATATCGTCGAAGGCATGGACTTCGGGCTCGGCGGCTCGCTCGGCGCGGACAACGAGTTCCTCGACTGGGTCGAGAACGCGGTCCCCGCCGACGCCGTGATCCCGGCGCTCGAACAGCTGTTCGGGGCCTACGCCGCCGATCGCGACGACCGCGAGAAGTTCTACGAGTGGACCCGTCGCGTCGACAACGAACGGCTCCGGCAGATCATGCAGGGAGCGGACGCGCCGGTCGCACGAGGTGTCGCCCATGGGGACTGACGGCGAGGCCGAGCGAAGCGAGGCCTCGGATCGAGTGAGCGGCGAAGCCGCGAACCGCGAGGACGAACGAAGTGAGTCCTCGGAGAAGCGACACGCGAGCGACGACGGCGTCGACGAGCCGGTGTTCCCGGGCGTCCCCGAATCCAGCACGGACGACGACGAAGCCGTCAGGTTCCCCGAAACGGGCGGCACTGCGCCGCGGTCCCGAGAGGACGCGACGCAGGCCCGCGACGACGCCGTTCGGACCGACACCGGTGGCGACAGCTGTTCGCCGGATACCTGCACCTGCGGCGAGAAAACCGACGAAATAGCGATCGCGACGGATGGCGCGGGCGTCGCCAACGTCGACGAACAGGGGACGCTCGGCGACATCGAGTTCACCGAACCCGCCGAGGGCGTCAGCCAGGACGTCTACGACGACGCGCCGGACGCGCGGGTCGGCGTTCCAGAGGGCGTCGACCTCGAAACGCCGGCGTACTCCATCCGATCGGAGATGAACGACATCGAGACGCCGGACGAGAAGACCTGGTTCATGGAACTTGACGAGGCCGTCATCGACGAGGGCCGCTGTATCCAGTGTGGGACCTGCGTCGCCGCCTGTCCCTCGGACTCGATCGGCGTCGGCGACGACGACCTGCCGGAACTCGTGAAGATGTGTACCGGCTGTTCGCTCTGCTGGGACTTCTGTCCCCGCGGCGGGCTTCGATACGAGCGCCAGTGGAAGATCACGGGCGGCGAAGACAACGTGAAGGGTGCCGGCGACCCGATCACGGAGTTCTCCGCGCGCGTCGAGGACGACTGGACCGACGACGCCCAGGACGGCGGCGTCGTCACCGGCATCCTCGCGACGCTGCTCGAGGAGGACGAGATCGACGGTGCGCTCGTCGCGACCGAGAGCGAGGAGGAAGCCTGGAAGGCCGAGAGCTTCCTCGCGACGACGAAAGAAGAACTGATCGAGAACGCGGGCACCGTCTACAACCAGACGCTCGCGCTCGGCAACCTCGACCTGAAGCGGTGGGAGCACAAACTCCCCGACGACAAGGACTGGGACGACCTCAGCCTCGCGCTGGTCGGCACCCCCTGCGAAATCGAGGGCATCCGCGCCCTGCAGGACTTCGAGTGGGACTACCAGGAACAGAACGAGGGCATTCGGGCCGTAGACTACACGATCGCGTTGATGTGTACGAAGAACTTCAACTACTACAGCCTCATGGGCGAGCAGTTAGAAGCCCAGCGCGGCATCTCGCCCGACGAGGTCGGCAAGATGGACGTGCTCCACGGCAAGATGATGGTCTACGACCACGACGGCGAGATGATCCTGGAGGAGGACATCGAGAACTTCCACGACGCCGCCCTGAAGGGCTGTGACGAGTGTGCGGACTTCACCGGCTTCTGTGCCGACGTCACCGTCGGCTCCGTCGGCTCGAGCGACGAGTACTCCAGCGTCATCGTCCGCACCGAACGGGGGATGACGGCGTGGGACCTGACCGAGCCGAAACTCGACTACCACGACCTCGAAGACAAGAGCGCGGTCGGCAAACTCCAGGGCTGGGACAAGAAGAAGGCCTTCGAGAGCCTCGAACGGCCGTTCGATCCCGATGCCCCGCGCTTCATCGACTACACGGACCACGCCGAGAACTACGGCACGGCGCTGAATCCGCACGATCGGGGACACTAGAGCCGTTCGCCGCTCCCGGTCTCTCGATCGAACCGACCCGCGCCGACGATCGGGTACCGAAGCCGCCGATTCGCCGATTTATTGAGGGAGTACTGCCTACCGAGAGCTATGTCCCGCGGCATCGGCGAGTTCGGTCCGATTCAGGAGTTCGTCCCGGAGTGGGCGGCGATCGCCGTCGCGCTCGTCACGCAACTGGGCGACGTGTGGTTTCTCGCCCTGATCCTCGGCTCTCTCTACTGGGTTCGCGTGCGGACGGATCGCGAGGGGGCCGCCGCGTTCGTCGGGCTCCCCTTGATCGGACTCGGCGTCGTCACCGGACTGAAACACGTCTTCGCGCTCCCGCGACCGGATCGGCCGCTCGCGCAGGTCGAAACGATTCCGGCGCTGGTCCAGCCGCTCTACGAGGTCACCGCCTACGCCAGCGGCTACGGGTTCCCGAGCGGGCACGCGGTGATGACGTCGATCGTCTACGGCTACCTGGCGATGCGGCTGTCGATCGGGACCGCCCGCCAGCGAGTCGCCGGCGCGGCGATCGTGATCGCGGCGGTTTGTCTCTCGCGGGTCGCCCTCGGCGTCCACTACCTCGTCGACGTGTTGGCTGGCGTTCTGGTCGGCCTCGCGACGCTCCTCGTGACGATGCGGATACTGGCCCGGTTCCGAACCGAAGCGGGGACCGTCGTGTTCGCACTCGCGATCGGCGCGAACGCGTTCGCCCTCGTCGCAAGTGGCGGCGCTCCGGACGCCGTGTTGCTCCTCGGCGCCTCGCTCGGCGCGTTCGGCGCGTGGCAACTGATTCGACTCGGATCGGCGCTGGCCGCGGCCGATCGACCGTCCGACGACCGGCGGCCGCTGGTTGCCAGGGGTGTGCTCGCGGCTGCCGCGTTCACGCCCCTTCTCGTCGCGCCCGCGTACGTTCTCCTGCCGTCGACTCCCGCGGCGAGCGGTGCGATCGGCCTCGCGCTCGCCGCGGGCCTCACGATTCCCGTCGTGAGACACTCCGATCCCGTGACGGAGGGATTGCGGGCGCTTCCGGTCCTGTGCTGGCGGCGGGTTGCCGTCACCTGCCGGCGGTACGCGGGGCGACTTCGTCGGTAGCGCCGCGTGCTGACCGTCGTTCGGCTGTCGCCGATCGCGGCCCGGTTCCGGTTTCGCGACTCGTCCCCTTTCAGCGCGCTTATTTCCGATCGGCCGAACGACCGAGTATGGCCGCACGCATCCGAGTCGCGACCCCGGAAGACGCGGCCGCCGTCCGAGAGATCTACGCCCCGTTCTGCGAGTCGACGGCGGTCACCTTCGAGGAAGATCCGCCCACCGTGAGCGAGACGGCCGATCGGATCGAATCCACGCTCGAGGGCTATCCGTGGCTGGTCTGCGAACGCGACGGTGCAGTCGTCGGCTACGCCTACGCGGGGCCGCTGCGCAAGCGCCGCGCCTACGGGTGGATCGTCGAACTCTCCGTGTACGTCGCCGACGACGCTCGCCGATCGGGCGTCGGCCGGGCGTTGTACGAGTCGCTGTTCGCGATCCTCGAGCGACAGGGGGTTCTCGACGTCTACACCGTGACGACGCTTCCGAATCCGGCGACGGTGCGGTTCCACGAACGACTCGGATTCGAACGCGTCGTCGACTTTCCCGCGATGGGGTACACGCAGGACGAGTGGCACGACGTGGCGTGGTGGCGGCGATCGATCGCCGAGAAGCCGGCCGATCCCGATCGGCCGACGCCGTTTTCGGCGCTCCGCGACGACCCCGACGCGTCGCTCGCGCCGCTGGTGGCGGCCGGCGAATCCGCACTCGAGTTCGATCGCGAGGCTTAGACGCCGAGTTCGGCGGCCAGATCGTCGATCGTCTCGATCGTCAGGTCGGGTTCGTCGCCGAACGGCTCCCAGGGGTCGCCCTTCCGATCGAGTCGGACGCCCTGCATCCCGGCGTGGATCGCTCCCTGGACGTCGAACCAGAGGGCGGCGACGTGAGCGACCTGCTGGATCGGCGTTCCAGTTCGGCCCGCGGCGTGGCGGTAGAGATCGGGGTCGGGTTTGAACGTCGCGAGTTCGTGGGCGCTGATCGTGTCTTCGACGAGATCGCCGATGTCCGCACCCTCGATCATCGACGCGAGCATCTCGGGGTTCCCGTTCGAGAGGACGTAACAGTCGTAGCCACCGTCCCGTAGCCGTTCGATGCCGTCGCGGACGTCGTCGAAGACCTCGAGTTCGTGGTAGGTCGCGAGGATCTCCTCGCGTTCGTCTTCGGTGGTCTCGATTCCGTGAGCCGCGAGCGCGAACTCGAGCGCGTCGCGGTTGACCTCGTAGAAGGGTTTGTACGTTTCGAGGTGGTTCCCGACGAGGGTGTACTGCATCGATCGCTCGCGCCACGTTTTCGAGAGCGGTTCCGGATCGTCGACGTCGGGATGGTCCCCGAGTGCGGATTCCACCGCGTCGACGTCGACGAGGGTGCTGTAGGAGTCGAACGTGATCGTCGTGACGAGGTCGGGATCGAACGTCATGGGATGGTGTACGACGGTGGGGGTGAAGAACGTCGGTCCGTCGCATCAATCCGTATCACTCACGATTCACGCATCGAGAACTGCCTCCCGCAGGGCCGCCCGACCGAAGCCGCTTTGTGTGACCACCGGCTGGTATCTCCCATGAATCCATCGAACTGGCGGACCTACCTCGTCACCCAGGAGTCGCTCTCGAATGGCCGATCGACCCTCGAGATCGTCCGGGCGGCGATCGACGGCGGCGTCGACGTCGTTCAGCTTCGCGAGAAGGAGACGGCGACGAAATGGCGGTACGAACTCGGACTGCAACTGCGCGAGTTGACGGCCGAGGCGGGCGTCGATCTGATCGTCAACGATCGGGTCGATATCGCACGGGCGATCGACGCCGACGGCGTCCACGTCGGTCAGTCGGACCTCCCGGTCGCCGTCGCGCGGGACCTGCTGGGTCCGGACGCGATCGTCGGCTGTTCGGCCTCGACGGTAGGACAGGCACGGCGGGCCGAGGCCGACGGCGCGGACTATCTCGGCGTCGGGACCGTCTACGGAACGACCTCGAAGGACGTCGCCGAGGAGAAAGACGGGATTGGCCCCGAACGGGTCGCCGAGATCACCGACGCGGTCTCGATCCCCGTCGTCGGGATCGGCGGGATCACGGCCGAGAACGCCGATCCGGTCGTCGAGGCGGGTGCCACCGGCGTGTCGGTCATCTCCGAGATCACGGGGGCCGACGATCCGCAGGCCGCGACGGCGGCCCTCGCCAGGGCCGTCGAAAGGGGGAAGCGCTCCGCGGGCGGAGGTGCGGACGTATGACCGACCCGATCGACGCGGACGTCACCGGCACGGCCCTTGCGAACTCGATCGAACGACTCGCCGAGTCGGAGCCGCTGGTCCAGCACCTGACCAACGAGGTGACGATGAACGACGTCGCGAACCTCACGCTCCACTGGGACGCGCTCCCGGTGATGGCCGACTCGACCGGCGACGCCGGGGAGATGGCCGAACTGGCGAGCGCGGTCCTGTGCAACGTCGGGCAAGTTCCCGACTGGAAGGTCGAGGCCATGCACGAGGCCGCCGGGACGGCGAACGACCGGGGGATTCCGGTCGTCCTCGATCCCGTCGGCGTCGGCGCGACGCCGACCCGCGAGGCCGTCGCCGAGGCGCTCCTCTCGGACGTCGAGTTCGACGTCGTCAAAGGCAACTACGGCGAAATCAGCGCGCTCGCGGGCGTCGAAGCCGACGTCAAGGGCGTCGAGTCGATCGGCGACTACGAGGAGATCGCGGACACGGCCCGATCGCTCGCCGAGTCGACCGGCGCGGTCGTCGTCGCCTCCGGCGTCGAGGACGTCGTCGCGGACGCCGATCGAGCGGTTCGGCTCTCGGCGGGCCACGAGCGGCTGAGCGAGGTCGTCGGCACCGGCTGCATGCTCGGCGCGACGATCGCCGCCTTCGCCGGCGCGATCGAGGACTCGTACGCGGCCGCGGTCCACGGGACGCTCGCGTTCGGCATCGCCGGGGAGCGTGCCGCCGAGCGCGCACACGACGGCCCGGCGAGCTACCGGACGAACTTCCACGATACGGTCGCCGGGCTGTCGCCGGAGACGGTGGCCGAGTTCGACGTCGAAGCCAGGGTGGAACGGCTCTCCTGAGCCGGTCCCGTCGTCGCCGGCCCACGCGCCGACGTGCCCGGCACTTCTGCAACTGTTTTGTCGATCGACGCCGTAGCTCACCGCATGACACGGGAAAACCTGGCGAAGGCGGCCGATTCGCTCCGAACCGCAGCCGACGCAGCCACGGCCGACGTGCGCGATCGGCTCGA
Source organism: Halosolutus halophilus (assembly GCF_022869805.1). Classification (NCBI taxonomy): domain Archaea; kingdom Methanobacteriati; phylum Methanobacteriota; class Halobacteria; order Halobacteriales; family Natrialbaceae; genus Halosolutus; species Halosolutus halophilus. The sequence continues at coordinate 4,485,067 of NZ_CP094974.1, forward strand.
GGACCAGGCGAGCCAGTTCGAGACGCTCGCGGACGCCGATCGGGGCCCGGACCACGGCAAGCTCGCGCGCCACGAACACATTCTCACCGAAATCGCCGACGAGGAGGACGGCGACGTCGCCGACCACGTCGACGCCGCGCTCGACTCGATCCGCGCCTACCGGGAGACCGTCGAGGGAGTCTGAACACTCGCCTCGCCGGCGTTGGCAGGGAGTTCGAGTGGCGCGAGGTCAACAGACGGGCTTCGGGTTCGCACCCATCGCCTCGAGATTCTCGACGTACTCGTCGTAGGCGGCCTCGATCGCGCCGCTTGCGGCTTCGAGCGCCCGTTCTTCGTCTTCGTCGGTCTCACAGACCGTCTCGAGGATCTCCTCGGCCCGATCGAGTTGCTCGTCCAGGTCGTCGCCGAACTCGCGGAAGACGCCCGCCGTCTGGGGGTCGGCGTCGCCGACGAAGTAGCCGACGACCTGTTCTTTCGATCGCTTGCTCGCGAGGATCCGGCCGACGAACGCGCCGACCCGATCGATCGTCGACTCGAGGCCCCGCAGGTACGCGTGGAGTTCGGGGACGGTCTCGGGTTCGTAGGACTCGTCGCCGAGTTCGTCGAGGACGGTCTCGTAGTGGCCGCGTTCCTCCTCGGCGGTCCGCTCGAACGCCTCGCGGGCCGCGTCGTGGCTCTCGCCGTCGGCCCACCCGCTGAAGGTCTGCCAGGCGGCGTGTTCGGCGTCGGCGGTCGCTTGCAGTACGGGCTCCGTGTCGATGTCCCCGCCGGTATCGGCGTAGAGGGACTTCGAAGAGCCGAGCCGCGAGAGCGCGGTCTGGTTTTCCTCGCGAACGGTCTCGACGAACGCCGCTGAATCGGTCATGACGGCCCCTTCGACCGGATCCGAGTTAGGTCTGTCGTGATATCCGTTCGCCGGCGCGGGCCTGCCTGGCCGGGGCGCGATCGGCCGGCGTCGACGCCGATATCGCTTCCGACCGGTCGCTACTTTACGATCGCCTCGAAAGCACCCGTCCATGAGACTACGCCGTCCGCGCCGGCCGCGCCAGTTTCGACCGGCCGACTCCGCACAGCAGATCGTCGGCGGATTCCTGCTCGCCGGCCCCTTCGTCGTGACCGAGGAGGTCTGGACGCTGGCAGATAGTATGAACATCTTCCAGGCGATGGCGACGATCGGCGTCGTCTCCGCGATCGGCTACGGCGCTCTGTACGCGGCCGACACGACTCGCGATCCGGACGCCGAACAGGAGGTCGCCGGCGTGCCGATCCGGTTCATCTCGCTGCTGTGCGTCTCGTTCGGCTCGGTGCTCACCCTCGCGCTCCTGTTCGACGCCCCCGACACGTTCATCGACGAGACCACGACGACCGAAATAGTGCGGATCACGTTCAACGCGATCAGCGTCGGTTCGGTGTTCAGCATCGTCGGCGCGGCGACGGCCGACAGCGTCTTTTCGAAGTGATCGGTCGATCGGGTAGGTGTCGAGGATCGACCCTCAACGGAGGTCTCGGCGCTAGAGGACACGCGATTCGGATTGTCCGTCGCCGGTCCGTCCCGTTTCGAAACGCGCTCCGAGTCTGTCACCGCTCGCTCCACGCGAGCATCCCGAGAAACAGGAGGATCGCGGCGACGAGGATTGCTACGAGCAGCGTCTCCGAGACGAGCCGTATCGACGCGGGACCGATCTCTCCGACGCTGACGAACCCCGCCGCGAGCACGACGATTCCGAACCCGAGCAGTTGATTCGTCAGTTTTCGACTGGCGATCCACGATTCGTCGGCGTCGTTGCTCATCGTGTTCGCGACGCGACTCGATCGCGATAACGGTTCCGAGTACTCACGGTAGTTCACGAAACCCGTTCGCAGTGCTCACTCGGCCTCGCCCTGCCCCGCGGCTCCCTGCCGGTCGCCGTTCGCCTCGAGGCTGACTCCTTCGCTACGCTCAGTCGTCGGCTTCGCCTTTCTCGATCGGCGCGTTGACGAGGTTCCCCCACTCGGTCCAGGAGCCGTCGTAATTGACGGTGTCCTCGTAGCCGAGCAGTTCGTGGAGTGCGAACCACGCGACGGACGATCGTTCGCCGATGCGGCAGTAGGCGACGGTCGTCTCGTCCCCGTCGATGCCCTCGTCGGCGTAGAGTTCTTCGAGTTCTTCGCGGGACTTGAAGGTGCCGTCGTCGTTCGTCACGGCGGCCCACGAGATGTTCTTCGCGCCGGGGATGTGGCCGCCGCGCTGGGCGGTCTCCTGCAGTCCCGGCGGGGCGAGGATCTCGCCGGTGAACTCCTCGGGCGATCGGACGTCGACCAGCGGGACGCCACGATCGATCGCGTTCTCGACGTCCTCGCGGTAGGCGCGGATGCTCTCGCGCGGGCCGGCGGCGTCGTATTCGACGGCGGAGAAGTCGGGCTCCTCGTCGGTCGTCGGGTAGTCGTTCTCCAGCCAGTACTCGCGGCCGCCGTCGAGGAGGTAGACCTCGTCGTGGCCGTAGTACTTGAACTGCCAGTAGGTGTAGGCGGCGAACCAGTTGGAGTTGTCACCGTAGAGGACGACGGTGGAGTCCTCGCTGATGCCGTGGCTGCCGAGCAACTCCTCGAACTCGTCCTTGTCGAGGATGTCGCGTCGCGTCTGGTCCTGGAGCTGTGTCTCCCAGTTGAACCCGATCGCGCCGGGTGCGTGTTCCGCTTCGTAGGCTTCCGTGTCCACGTCGACCTCGACCAGTCGGTGGGCGGGGTCGTCGCTTTCGAACTCGTCGAGGCGCTCCTCGACCCAGTCGGCCGTGACGAGTACGTCGTTGGCGTAGTCGTTCGTTGCCATACTGGCATCGTCGAGAGCCAGGCCTATAGTGGCTCACCATCCGGACAATTCGGTCATCGGTCGATCGTTCCGGTTACTCTTGCCGGAACTTCGACCGGCCGATCGCGGCATCCTCGCTACAGCAGCCTGCTGTGAGTCGATTATAGCCAGTCCTATCAGATGATTGTGATCACACGTCGACCGAATCGTCGAGATGCGGAAAACGTTGCCACGACCTCGGTACGTCGGGGAGACGTGCCGGGACCGGTGCGTTATCGGCGCTGCGGCGATACCGTCGACCCGATGGACGAATCCGTCGTCGTCGCCCCCGACTGGCTCGCCGATCGACTGGACGATCCGCAGGTGCGCGTCGTGGACGTACGAGACGCCTGGGAATTCGACGGCATCGGGCACGTTCCCGGGGCCGTGAACGTCCCCTTCGACAGCTATCGCGACGAGACCAGCGACGATCCGGGTACCTTGCCGGGCGCGACGGCGTTCGGCGATCTGCTCTCCGAGGCGGGGATCGAACCGGACGACACGATCGTCGTCTACGACGACACTCACGGCGTCTTCGCGGCCCGGTTCGTCGTCACCGCGGAGGCGTACGGCCACGACGACGTGCGACTGCTCGACGGCGATTTCAGCGCGTGGAGCCGGGAGCACGAGACGACGAGCGAGACCCCTGCGATCGAACCGACGGAGTACCGGGCGGAGCCGTTCTCCTTCGCCGAGAGTCCGCTCGTCGATCGGGAGGCCGTCGAGGCGGCGATCGAACGCGACGCGGTACTGGTCGACACGCGCGAGCGCGACGAGTTCGCCGAGGCGCACCTCCCCGGCGCGATCCGGTTCGACTGGCGCGAGGTCGTCGACGACGACACCCGTCGACTGAAACCCGACGCCGACCTCGTGGCCCTGCTGGCCGACCACGGGATCACGCCCGATCGGGAGGTGGTGCTCTACTGTAACACCGCCCGCCGCATCAGCCACACCTACGTCGTTCTGCGGGCACTGGGCTACGAGGACGTAGCCTTCTACGAGGGGAGTCTCACGGAGTGGCTGGCGACCGACGGCGCGATCGAGACCGGCGCCGAGTGATGCGCACCCGACAAATCAAAAGGGTTCGTTGCGAACCGGTGGGCACGGATGTCACTCGATCGTCGGTCGGCGGGACGATCATCCGGTCCCGACCCCGACCCCGAACGCGTTATTAGTGCGCTTGACGACGACGCGTGCCGTGAGATCGTCGCTGCACTCGACGAGCCGATGACCGTCAGCGAGATCTCGGACGAAGCCGAGGTCCCCCTCTCGACGGCGTACAAGAAACTCGATCGGTTGACCGCCGCGTCGCTGGTGGGCGAGCGTACCCAGCTCAGGCCGGGCGGCCACCACCGGTCCCGGTACGTGACCCGGTTCGACCGGGTCGCCGTCGAACTCGACGCGGACCGGGAGTTCCAGGTCGACATCGAACGGCCGCTCTCCGACCCGGAGCACCAGCTCGTGGACATGTGGTCGGCGGTTCGACACGGGACATGAGCGGGGTTACGACTGCCGTCGTCGCGCTGAAGACGATCACGCTCGCTCTCGGCGGCGTCATCACCTACTTCGCGTACAACGCGTACCGGCAGACAGACGCCCGTCCGATCGGCGCGCTCGCGCTCGGCTTCGGTTTCGTGACGCTGGGCGCGCTGCTGGCTGGCCTCGCCAACCAGGCGTACGGGATCGAGGGGGACCTCGTCGTCCTCATCGAGAGTTCGCTCACGGTCGTCGGGTTCGGGATCATCGTCTACTCGCTGTACGCCGACTGGTGACGCGATCGATCGGAGACGAAAAGCGGGAGAAAACAGCGGGCCCGGGTCAGCCGGGCTCAGCCGAGGACGTAGTCGAGCCGGGGGTACTTCTCGATCAGCGGAACGCCGTCGATCTCGTACCTCTCGATGAGCGCGTCCAGCCCGAGGATCCGGCCGGCGCCGAAGGCGGCGACGGCGAGGAAGACGAGCAGGTACGCGAAGTCACCGTTGATCATGCCGTGTTCGACGGACCAGTTCGCGAAGTAGAATAGGCCCATCATCATCGCGCCGAAGAACGCCGCGAGGCGAACCACTGCGCCGACGATCAGGCCCAACCCGATCGCGACCTGTCCGAACGGGACGGCGATGTTCACGAACTCGACGAACCAGGGGGTGGTTCCCATCCAGGTGAACATCCCGATCAGGGGCGACGCCTCGTTGACGCCGTAGAGCAGGTATCCCTGGGCGGAGAACGGCTCCGCGGCCAGGAGTTTGTCCAACCCGGCGTTGAGGAACGCGATCCCCATCATCATCCGCAGCGCGAGGACGAACCACGCGCTCAGGCTGTGGGCCTGTCCTCGAACCGCAACGCCGCCGATCTTGCTCTCGAACACGTTCGGACCACCGGTCATCTTTTCAGTTGCCATATGATCTTCACCTACTTCTATAGAGGGGTGCCGAGAGTATATAAACAGACGACGATTCTCCATTTCAGAGAACGTGTATTGAGGCCCTCAAAAGTGGGATGAGGGGCGCGAATTCTAATACGAATTTGACGGCGATCGACATATAAACTAGCAGGGTGCAACGATCGGTTTCACCTGGGTAATACGTCGCTGCGGCGATCAATCCCTCGATCCGATGTGACGATCGCCCGATTCGTTCACCGACTGGACCGGTTCCGTCAGTACAGCCGCCTACTCGGCGCTCACGTCGCGCCAGTCTGGGACGGTCGAGTACGGCCGATCGGCGGCCTCGTCGAACGCTTTCAGCACCACTTCGTTCAGCGACGGGTGGACGTGGACCGTTTCGGCGACGTCGTCGACCGTCCCCGACCCGTGTTCCATCGCGACGACCACTTCGTGCAGCAGCGTCGCCGCATCCGGGCCGACGATGTGACAGCCGAGGAGGTCGCCGTCCGGTCCCGAGAGGACCTTGACGAACCCGTCCCCGGCGTCCAGGATGACCCCCTTCGGCGCTGCGTCGTACGTGACGAGCGTCGACTCGTACTCGCGATCGTCGGCCGCGAGATCGGCTTCCGTCCGCCCGACGCTCGCGACCTGCGGCGAGGTGAAGATGGCGTGCGGCATGGCCTCGTAGTCGACCGCCCGATCGGCGCCGTCGAGGATGTTCGCCGAGACGATCTCGGCCTCGTAATCCGCGGCGTGTTTGAACGGCTGGGCGGCGAGGACGTCGCCCAGCGCCCAGACGTTCTCGGCGGTCGTCTCGAGGGTGTCGTCGGTCTCGACGTGGCCCTCGTCGTCGGTTTCGACGCCCGCAGCGTCGAGATCGAGCGCGTCGGTGTTCGGTCGCCGGCCGGTCGCGAGCAGCAGGTCGTCGGCCGACAGTTCGACTCGATCGTCCCCCTCGTCGCCGGTCGATTCCGCGATCACGTCGACTCGATCGCCGTCCTCCTCGACCGCGGCCGCCTCGTACCCGGTGTACAGGTCACAGTACGTCGCGAGCGACTCCGTCACGACCTCGCTCACGTCGTCGTCCTCGCCCGGAACGAGCCGATCGCTCCGACCGACGATCGACACCGCGGTGCCCAGCGCACCGAAGAAGTAGCCCAGTTCGGCCCCGATGTAGCCGCCGCCGACGATCACGAGGTCGTGCGGTCGCTCGTCGAGGAAGAGCACGTCGTCGCTGGTGCGGACGTCGACGTCCTCGAGTCCGTCGATCGGGGGCGTTACCGGGCGACTGCCGACCGCGACGACGACGTGCTCGCCGCGGATCTCCCCGGGATCGTCCTCGCCCTCGTTCGGATCGATCTCGAGGGTTCGATCGTCGACGAACTGCGCCTCGCCGCGGTAGAGGGCGACGCGTGTCGCCTCGTCGAGGTTGCGCTCCTGGCGATCGGCCTTGGCGTAGACCGTATCGTGGATCGACGACGTGATCGCGCCGTAGTCGACGCCATCGAGGGTCGCCTCGACGCCGAACCGATCGGCGCGTCGGATCTCGTCGACGACGTCGGCGCGGTGGAGCAACGCCTTCGAGGGGACACAGCCCCGGGTGATACAGGCCCCGCCGAGCGGACCGCGCTCGACCACGGCCGCCTCGAGGCCGCGGTCGGCCGCGGCGGTCGCGACCTGACTGCCGGATCCGCCGCCGATCACGATGATGTCGTACTCGTCCATACGGGCGTCGTCCACGGACGACCGCCTAAAATTGCAGCCTGCGAGTCGAGCCAGCACTAGAGCCAGTCGTCGCCGGGATCGTCGTCCGTCGCCTCCCGGTAGGACTCGACCGCCGCTGCGAGGTTCGCGAGGGCTTCCTCGCGCGTCTGTCCCTGGCTCGAGACGCCGGTCACCTCGTCGTCGGCGATGTGGAGTCCGTGCTCGTTCTCCCGCATCGTCACGTCCGCGTCCGCGAGTTCCTCGTACTCGCTCGGGTCGACGCTCGCGTCTCCCTCGGAAGTCATACGTGCGTCTTCGCGGCGCGCGGGTGAAATACTCACCGACGCCGATCGGGCGGTACGACGACGTTCGCGTTCGGCCGGCGGTCCCCCGGCCGCCGTTCCGGAGCCGATCGACTGCGGGCCGAGAAAAAGCCTTTAACGCCGCCGACTCGTAGAGCCCGCAAATGGTACTCGACGATCTCGGGAGTTCTCTGCGGGGTACGTTGGACAAACTCCGCGGGAAGTCACGAATCAGCGAAGAGGACATCGAGGAGATCGTCAAGGAGATCCAGCGATCGCTGCTCTCCGCCGACGTCGACGTCTCCCTCGTGATGGAGCTGTCGGACAGCATCAAGGAGCGCGCCCTGGAGGAGGAACCGCCGGCCGGCACGCCGGCGCGGGACTTCGTCCTCCGGATCGTCTACGAGGAACTGGTCGATCTCATCGGAGAGTCGACCGACCTTCCGCTCGAGGAGCAGACGATCCTGCTCGCGGGACTGCAGGGATCCGGTAAGACGACCTCCGCGGCGAAGATGGCGTGGTGGTTCTCGACCAAGGGACTGCGACCCGCGGTCATCCAGACCGACACCTTCCGGCCCGGTGCTTACGACCAGGCAAAGGAGATGACCGAGCGCGCGGAGGTCGACTTCTACGGCGACCCCGACGCCGAGGACCCCGTCGAGATCGCTCGCACGGGCCTCGAGGAGACCAGCGAGGCGGACGTCCACATCGTGGACACTGCCGGTCGCCACGCATTGGAGGACGACCTGATCGAGGAGATCGAGGAGATCGAGGGGGTCGTCGAGCCCGACACGTCCCTGCTCGTGTTAGACGCCGCGATCGGTCAGGGTGCGAAAGAGCAGGCCCAGCAGTTCGACGAGTCGATCGGGATCGACGGCGTCGTCATCACGAAGTTAGACGGGACGGCGAAGGGTGGTGGCGCGCTGACTGCGGTCGATCAAACGGACTCGTCGATCGCCTTCCTCGGCACCGGCGAGGAAGTCCAGGACGTCGAGCGGTTCGAACCCGACGGCTTCATCTCGCGGCTGCTCGGCATGGGCGATCTCGGCCAGCTCGCAGAGCGCGTCGAGCGCGCCATGCAGGAGACCGAGATCGAGGAGGAAGATTGGGATCCCGAGGACATGCTGCAGGGCCAGTTCACCCTGAACGACATGCAAAAGCAGATGGAGGCGATGAACAACATGGGCCCCCTCGACCAGGTGATGGACATGATCCCCGGCTTCGGCGGCGGGATCAAGGATCAGCTCCCCGACGACGCGATGGACGTCACCCAGGAGCGGATGCGCACCTTTAGCGTCATCATGGACTCGATGACGGACGCCGAGAAGGAGTACCCGAAGGCGATCGGCGCGAGCCAGATCGAACGCATCGCCCGCGGCTCGGGCACCAGCGAGGAGGAGGTCCGGGAACTCCTCCAGCAGTACAAGATGATGGAACGCACGATCAAGCAGTTCCAGGGGATGGGGTCGGACAAGGAGATGCAGCGGATGATGAAGCAGATGCAACAGCAGGGCGGCGGCGGTGGCGGCGGCATGGGCGGCATGGGCCCGTTCTGAGCGCCCGCGTCTGCTTTCGACCGGCGTGATCCCCCTCGTTTTCGTCTCGGCCTCGTCGACTCCGATCGGTTCGATCGGCTGACAGTCGTTCCGCCACTACGTTCAAGACGCTCTAGCCGTACGGTCCGGTATGGATCGACGGCGGTACCTCGCTCGCGCCGGGGGTCTCGGCGTAATCGCCGTCGCCGCGGGCTGTCTCGCCAGCGACTCCGACGGGACGGACCGCGCGGCGGCCGATCGAACCGGCGAGCGTGCGCTCGAACGGGCGGTCGGCAAGTTGAACCAGGCGGCACTCGCCCTGGGCGAGGATCTCGACGGGGTCGAGGATCCCGTCGAGGCGAGTTTCGACGCCGACGAGCCACGCGACCTGATCGCGACGGCACGGGAGCACCTGGGGACCGCCGCGACGGCGCTGGACGACGACCGCCGGCCCGACGTCGCGGAACTCCGGTCCTACGCCGACGTCCTCGAGGGGCTGGTCGACGTGGCCGACACGATCGCCGACGACGCGCTCGCGGACGACGTCGAGACGGTCACCGCGGCGATCGCGGAGGACGGCCGGATCGAGGACGCGATCCGGATCGTCGACGAGCGGAACGCGGATCTCCACGGGGCCAGCGACCGACTCGACGAGGCCGAGTCTGACCTTGAAACGCTCGACGCCGATCGGCTCGACGAGCTATCGATCGTCGACCTCGAAGAGATCGAAAACGGCGTCGCCGCACTGGACGGCGTGTTGTCCTCGATGCTGACGCTCGGATCGGGATACGAGACGATGCTCGACGGCTACGAGTCGCTCGAGGGGGGCGGGGCGGCGGCCGAGGACGGGAACTACGAGGGAGCTGCCGACGAGTTCGAGGCCGCCGAATCGGCGTTCGGGACGTCGCGGGCGGACTTCGACGACGGTGTCGCGGACGCGCCGTCGGGACTGGTCTCGTACTTCGAGACTGCACGGTGTCAGAGCGAGGCGCTGGAAACGGCCGCCGGACACTTCGCTTCGTCGGCGACTGCGGCGGCGAACGGCGACCTCCTGACCGCCGAACGGCGGCGTGCCGAGGGCGAGGCTGCGCTCGAGGACGCCGCAGACTGTTCGTCGTAACCCGCTCAGGCCGACGTCGCGTCGCGTTCGAGGGCCGATTCCGGCGGGAGTTCGTCGACGAGCACGACGGCGTCGCCTTCGAGGACGATTGTCTCGTCCCCGTCGAGGACGGTCGTCTCGATCCGGTACCTGTCGTCGCCGAGCGCATCGACGACCTCACAGACGGCCGTCACGCGATCGCCGATCGAGAGGGGTGCCAGAAAGCTGCTCTCCTGCGAGAGGTAGATCGTTAGCCCGGGGAGCCGAGCGAGTGCCGCGCTGATCAGCCCGTTGGCGAGGACGCCGTGGACGATCCGTCTCCCGAAGCGGGTTTCGGCGGCGTAGGCCTCGTCGAGGTGGAGTCGGTTCGTGTCGCCGGTGACCTCGGCGAAGGCCTCGACGTCGTCGGGCGTGATCGGCTTCGAGAACCGCGCAACGTCGCCGACCGCGACGGTCGACTCGTCTTCGCCGCGATACTCGAAGTCCCAGTCGTCGCGCTCGTACTGGGTGTCGGTCCGAACCCGTCGTCGCGGCTTCTCGGTCTCGAGACCGCCGGTCGGGTGGGCCAGGTGCGGAACGTAGTAGGTAAGTTCGGTCGTCGTGAGAATGCCGACGAGGTCACCGTCCTCGGTCGCGTCGGATTCGTCGACGACGGGGAGATGTTCGATATCGCTGGACCGCAGGCGCGCGACGGCGTCGACGATCGACGTGTCGGGTGCGATCGTCTCGAGCGGAGTCGACATCACGTCGTCCAGTTCGACGGTCCCGAGGTGGTCGCGATCACAGAGGGACTCGAGGAAGTCGCCTTCGGTGACGATCCCAAGCGGTGTGCCGTCACGCGTGACGACCACCGAACTCACTTCCTCGTCGCGCATCAGCGTTGCCGCCTGCGTCGCGCTCGCGTCCGGCGGCGCCGTGACGACGTCGGTGACCATGATCTCCGAGACGGGAATCGTGTCGTGCATCTCGGGCAGGGTACATTGCCGGAGGCCATTATTCCCCGGGCTGCGTCGATGGAACGAGTACGCGTCACGAGATCGGTCGGTAACCGCCGCGAGGAACCGTCGCGGGTAGCCGTCAGCCGTCGATCGGCCGGCCGTCTTCCGTCGGCGGGGCGATGTGGTCGACGTACTCCTCGACCGTCGGCTCCTCGACGCGGACGCGGACGCTGATCTCGCCGAGTTCGTCGGGTTCGCCGACCGAGAAGTTGACGCGGTCCTCGAAGGCCGCCTGCTTCTTCAGGGCAAAGGAGAACGTGTCCCCCTCGCGGTTCGCGAAGAACTCGCCGCGGGCGGTATCGAGGATCTCCTGGCGGTGGAGCAGGTCCGAAAAGTGGTCCATCGAGTGGGTCTCGCCCCTGATCTCGCCGAACTCCTCGTCGAGATCTGCGTTCGGGAAGATATTCGCGACCGCGTCCACGACGCGACTCGTCACCTCGGTGTCGTAGACGGGTGCCGCGATCTCGACGTCGACCCGGTAGATCTCGCTCATCGGTGACTCACCTCCCGGTCGACGCCGTCGCGAACGATGGCCCGGATGCGATCGTGAAAGGTCTCGAGCGTGTCGGTGTTCTCGACGACGACGTCGGCGCGGGCCATCGCGTCGTCCATCCCGAAGCCGCGTTCGCGCTCGTCGCGGGCGGCGAGTCCCTCGCCGCCGTCGGTCTCGTCTGCGTCCCGGCCCCGGGCGTCGATCCGCTCGGCACGGACTTCGAAGGGGGCCTCGATGCTGACGAGCGTGAAGTCCTCGCCGAACCGCTCCTCGAAGACGTCGACTTCGGTTCCGGAGCGAATGCCGTCGATCAGCACCGTCTCGTGGTCCTCGAGTCGATCCTCGATCATCGGGAGCGAGCGCTCGGCGATCGCCGCCGGTCCGTTCTCGTCGCGCAGGGTCTGCGCGACTTTCCCGTGGTCTTTCGCCGGATCGAGGCCCCGATCGGCCGTCTCCTGGCGGACGACGTCGCCCATCGTCACGACCGGGATGCCCTCCTCGCGTGCGACGGTCGCGGCTTCGCCTTTCCCGCTGCCGGGGAGCCCCACCGTTCCGATGACGTGCATCGGGAGTGGATACAGGCGACGCCTGCATAAGGACTGTGTTCGTCGGGCGGGCGGGAGCGACCCCCGTTTCCCGTTCGCTAAGCCCCGTTTCGGTCCGCGCAACTGGGGTAGTGCTGTCGTACCGTCGGGGTCGCGGTATCGACGGCCCCGATCCGGACGGGGTCGCGGCGTCGACGATCCCGATTTGGGTACGCTCGTCGCAGCGGGTTCGGATCTGGGGGGTGGCAGGCGGACCGCACTCGCGGGAGCGTTCGTTGCCCGACTGGAAACGGTGGCCGCGTTCGCAACCGTTCAGCCGTCCCGATCGGACGATCGATAATTTGCCTGAACTCGGGACTACGATTCGTAACTGACTGTCCCCCTTATTGGCTGTTTCACTGTCGCTTCGGACGCACGCCATGACAGACAGACTCCTCGACAGGCGCCGATTCACCACGGTCGTCGGCGCTGGTGTGGTCGCTGCGGTTGCCGGCTGTATGGACGACGAGAACGTGGACGATTCGGCGGGTGGCGATTCCGGGAACGACGACACCGTCGGTGACGAGACGGACGACGGTGGGATGGGCGACGGCAACGAGACGGACGATAGCGGAATGGGCGACGGCAACGAGACGGACGACGGCGGGATGGGCGACGACGAAAATACCACTGCCGACGAGAACGCCACCGCTCCCGACGACGAGGAGGACGACCCCGACGATTCCGACGCATAACGATCGCAGCTGCGGACGCTCCCACTTCTTCCGAGCGGCCACGGTCGCCCCACCCGTGCCGTTCCGATGGCTGACGGCTCTTCGGTACGAGTCGATCGACCGGTACCGTTATTCTCGACTCTTGCCATGCCTGCAACGTGACCCAGCGATCGCTCTTCGTCCGTGCGCTCTGGTTCGTCCTCGTCGGCTGGTGGCTCACCCCGATCGTCGTCAACATCGCGTGGGCGCTGAACGTAACCGTGCTCCTCGCCCCCGTCGGAATCACGCTGATCAATCTCGTCCCGACCGTCCTCACGCTCCAGGAGCCGCGATCGGTTTCGAACCCCGACGTGGCCCGCGGCCAGCACTCGCTGCTGGTCCGGGCGCCGTACTTCGTCTTCGTCGGCTGGTGGTTGAGTTTCGTCTGGGCCAACGTGGCGGCGCTCCTGGCGATTACGATTATCGGGCTGCCGATCGCGATCTGGCTGATCAACCGGCTCCCGTTCGTGACATCGCTGTACCGCTTTCACGGCTAGTCGCGGGCGGAAATCCACACTGCTTATGCTGATCGATCGTTGATTCGTACGCGGGGGCACGTAGCTCAGTCCGGATAGAGCGTCGGACTTCTATCCCTAGCGCGATCGCGGTGGGGGAAGACATCCGACGGTCGTGGGTTCAAATCCCATCGTGCCCGTACGAAAACTGTCGTTTTAGGACTTCTACTTAGAAGTCCGCGAGAGCACCGCTACCAGTTAGATTCGACTCATTCCCGACCAGCGACTCGTCCTGAGAATCTGGACTTCGTTCAGCGGTTGAACGCCCCCTTTCGCAGTCCGGCGATTTCCATTGTCGGAGACGTCGCGAGGTGGTCGGCGTGAGCCTTGCTCCGTGGCCACCGGAAGACCGATCGATGTGCCGGCACTGCGGAGCCCACGTCACCGATCAATTCCGTCGGGTCTTCGGTGACGATCGCGATCGAGCCCATCGCTGTAGCGAGTGCGATAGCTACCGTCGATTGAGCCGCGGGTCCGCAGCTGGCGTGGATGTCGAGATTCCGGACCCGGAGACGTCACCCGGCCGTCACGGAGGTGAGGCGAATGCGTGACGGCCTGTTCGTTCCGGCGAGTCAGCTGTACGACGTCGAGTCGCGGACGCCCATAGCCCATCCGGCCCATCACGCGACCGACGAGCAGGTTCGTCGTGCCGTCGAGAATCGAGGTGAATCGGCGTGAGTCGCCTCGTCGAATCCGACGAGTGCGAGCGCTGCGACGATCGCGTCGATGCGTTTCGTCGGCTCTGTTCGGACTGCACGCGTGAGGTTCGTGACGCGCGGGAGGGTCCGCTATGAGTTCGCGGACGTCAGAACTCGAGAGTCCGAAGGCCAGCGGTGACGCGATCGAGGCGACGGTCGTCCAGGACGTCGACGAGTTCGAGCACGTCGGCGACCGGACGGCCACCTGGCACGACGCCAAGACGACCACGCTCCTGGAGCCGCGACGATCGCTGCCGTTCTACGGGATCGTCCTCGTCGAGCCGGCAGTTCCAGTCGAAATCAAGGGCTGTCAGGTCGAGACGGGTAACGGTGACCGATCGACCCGCGGTCGGTTCTACGTCAAGCGGTCGGCGCACGAGCAGCTGCTCGAGGCCGCGGGGATGTACCTGTTCGTGGTCTACCTGCCGCGACCGGGACTGCCACAGATCGCCCGCGCGATCGTCCCCGCGACGATCGTCGACGAACTCCTGGCCGGTCGGTGGTACGACGTCGGCGGCGAGCGATCGGAGTCCGAGGTCGCGAAACTCGCGTGGTCGCACGTGATCGATCCGGCGGGTGTCGATCCCGCGGTGACCGTGGGTGATCGCCCGTGAGTTCCGACGTCGATCACCCTCGCCCCGATCGCGCCGACCTCGACGATCGCGACCTCGAGGCGGAACTCGTGAATTCGAGGGCGGGCCACGTCGGCATCCCCGTCGATGCGATTTGCGTGGGCTGTGGGCGGATTCGGGTTAAGCGGGCCGATCCCGAAGAAATGGGCCAGGATCCGCAGGTCGATCCGACCGAACTCGAGACGAGAGACCTCACCTCGTTTAAACACGTCTGCTACCCGTGTCAGGGAGCGACGTGGTGGAACCCGATAGCGGTGCTGACCGGCTTGCTCGAGCGTGAGCGAGGTGAGTAGCGGTGCTGCAAGTAGCGACAGCACCGCACGAGATCGAGGGCCGCTGGAAGTGGCCGGACTGGGATCGTGGTCCGTACGACGCACTGTCGTCGGTGATGCTCGGGCCGCCGTTCGAGGGCTACCTCGAGGTGAGTACGGAGGTCGACGGCGAACCGTGGCGGCTCCAGGTGAGCTACAGCAAGTCCGGTTTCGCACCGCGACTGTCGGACGGGATCAACGCCGAACGGCTGTACGAGTGGGACATCGTGGGCCGCGGGCGGAACGAAAAGAAGGCGTCCTACAACATCTCCCCGCGGTTCCCGAACATGCGCCACTGGGAGACCGGCGAACCAGTGCAGCTGCCGTGGGAAAATCAGGTCGGCGAGACCGAAGGTGTCGACGTCGAGTACCACACGAGTAACATCGAAGCCGACCGCGGCCTCGAGTTGCTGCCGGAGTTCTTCGCCGCGATCTTCGACGAGGCGGAGGAACGTGTTCACCCGGAGTACTTTCGGACCGATCCGCACCCAGCCAGCACGATGTGGGCGTACGAGCGGTACGTCCGAATCCGGCGCGAATGGGCTCGAAAGCTCTCGTCGGCGGGCGTGCTCCAGAAGGTGGCGCTGTATCTATCCGACCTGGAGGGCGTCAAGGCCGAGTTGCACATCGACAACACGGAGGTGATGAACCACCAGAACCGGCTCTTCCTCGAGCCGTCGTCGGTGACCGAACTCCTGCCGGGCCACACCTACGGCCGAAAGTTCGAGATCTACCAGCTGAAGGACCCGGATGCGGTGTCGAAGGACCACCCATCCTACCACCCGAAGGTCGAGGTGCTGGTCAACAAGAAGATGAACGGCGGTCAGGCGTGGGCGTGGGCCGATCGCCACGAGGTGACCGAAGAGATCGATGAGACGCTGTTGAACGCGCTCCAGTGGGAAGACATCCCGCTGGCCCCCGACGGCAACGGCGTGTACGTCGCGGACGATCACTTCGACGCCGTGGCGAGAGAGGAGACGGTCGAACTGTACGAAGATCCGACGCCGCGCCTCGAGGCCAAGACCGACCACCTGTTGATGACGACGCTTCGGGACATGGGCGAGACCGCTCGCGACGTGACCGAGACGGTCGCGACCGACGGCGGTGCGACCGTCGACGATCTCGCCGACCAGCTGGGGAAGCATCCCGCGACGATCTACCGGGCGATCGAAGATCTCGGCGAGATCCTCGAACTCGATCAGGGGAACGTGTCGTTCCGCGCCCGGAAATACCGCGAGGAGTTGCGCGCGCTCGTCGAGTCGGCCGAGTATGCGATCGAGAGTTTCGCCGATCGGATCCAGCACGTGATGGGCCTTGCCGATCACGTTGCGGAACTCTCTCTGTTCCAGGAGTGGCTCGCCGAGAACGGCGCCGAAGTCGAGTTCGACGAGCAGGGCGATCCGAAGCGGGTGCGGGTCGACACGATCCTGTCGGAGCTGAAAGCGAGCAGCTTCGAGAACGTCGCGACGATCGCGGCAGAAGCCCTCGAGAAGTGGTCAAAGTCGGGCAACGATCCGGCGATCCTCAGGCGAGCACAGATGTCCTGGAAGACTCCCGGCGGCGGCACCGAGGTCGGGTTCGTCGGTGCGATCGCCGATCGCTGAACCGACCTCGGTAGTGGCAACACTATTCTGACCCCTCTTTTCGGCAATTTTGGTTGTCTTGTAGCGGTGACTGTGCAATTCTGGTTGTAGTTCTCGCCTTGAGGGCGGGGTCGGCGCCGCGATCGCGCCGCGAGCCGGCGGGGTCGTTTCGCGCTTCGCGCGAAAGCCCCCTTGGCGGGTGTCGCCAAGGCGACAACGCCAAAAAATTACAACGTCCTCGCCTGTCTTCGCACAGCAGATCTCCAGTTGAAACACATGAAACGGAGGTTGCCGGCCCGACGGAATTTCATAAATTATAGCTCATCTGCTCCGTGATGTATACCACTGCTCAAAAAGACATTTTCATCATTTACGCGTTGACTCATTTGGGTCGTAGCCACAGGAAGACCTCCACAGACGAACGAGTATTGGAATTGGCAAGGATATTACAGTACATATGGCTACGATACCGCTAATACGCCAGCTTGAGTGATCTCCGAAGAGAAAGAACAGTTGCTTCGAGACGTTGGTTTCGATTTCTGGATTTCTCTAAACGTCGTGTCCCAAGGGAAGTTCTTTCATTTCCTGTATATCATCATCCAGTTCGATATCACTACCAAGACGTTCTTTATTCACCTTGGCCACTAATTGTAAATTGGTTTCTCTACTCTGAACTTGATCTTTCTTGAGGATTCGGAGACCTTCTTTCAGCCCTCGAATAAAACGCGACCCTTTCTCAGTCTCTTTGTAGATATGGATTTGACCTTCCTTCTCCATAGCAATTAGATTCAGGTCGTCGTATTTCTCAATGATCTCTGTGAAACCTGGATCCGTTGGGCCTCGGGGTGCACGAACAAATGACCATTCTTCTTTCAGACCCACACTATCACGATACTGAACAAGCGACTTATGGAATTTCTTTTCTCCATTTATTTCGCCATCGAATTCGTCAAGCATCCATAATCGAGGATGGTACTTCGCTTCTTCCTCAGGTAGTACTTCATCTTTCTCAGTCATGTTCCCCATTCACCCGAATTTACTACCGAAGTCTGTTCAAATTGCTTCCGTTGAAGCTCAATCGTGTGGTCCTCGTCAAATTGGTCACTAACATACTCATCAGACGATGTGAGGATGATCTGTTGCTCGACTCCAAGTAGATATTTGAGAGCTGATTTCTTAATATTCTCATCTAAGTGTGAAAATGGCTCATCTAGAACCACTGTTGACCAATTTATCGCATCAGAGTCATTTCCATATTCGTTGAGGGAAAGTATGAAAGAGATATTGAGTAGTTGTATCTCAGAGTCACTCAAATCACCTCGTCTCCGATAATATCGTTTTCCATCGTCACCACCTGGTAAAACAATAGATCCATCTGTGTCATCAATCACGACCTCTTGACCAAGATCTCCGTTCAGATTCTTAAAATGCGAGGACCATGTTTGCTCAAAGTCAGCAATTTCATTTCTTTTACTGTCCAGTTGTAATTCGTTTAGTTTGTCTCTGTTCTCTTGTAATTTTTCTTCAGTATCTTGGACCATTGCCTTAGCATTCTCTAATTTTTCCTCCACCTCATTCAGTTGATCACGATGGCTATCGAGACTTTCTCTAAGGAGTGATACCTCTTCATTCGCTTCTTCTTTTATTTCATCAACCGATTGATTGTCCTCTCTTAACTTACGGACTGCAAGACTATTTAATTCAGAAATTTCAGGGATTTCAGCCTCTAGTTCGTTTATTTGATTTTTGATGTCTGACAGTTTATCTTTATCTTTCGCAATCTCGATAGATAATTCGCCTTTTCGCGTTTCGGATTCGCTCTTCTTGTCTCTGAGTTCATCCTTCAATTCTTGAACAGAGTGATCTTGGTTGCAATAAGGACATTTATGCCTTTGTAGGCGATTTTCAGCGGACTTCGAATCAACCCTCTCCTCACAAACTGGACAAACAAACTCTTTTATTGCCTCTATGATGAGGGATTCTACTTCCCCGTCGTATCGCTCAATTTCATTTAGTTCTTTCTCTTTTTCGTTTATCTTTCTGTTCAGCCCGTGTTCTTTTTGAGATAATTCTTCTAATCTACGTCGGATTTCTTGATGATTCTCTAAGGTCGTCTCAATTTTCTCTAGACGTCCTTTTGCAACTAAATCCAACAGCGTTTCCCAATCAGACAGTTGTCCTTCAAATTGGCTTACTTGCCGTTGAAGCTTGTCTCTCTGTCTTTGTAAGGGAGAAATCCTATCTTCCGTCCTAATCTGTTCTTCGTTCAAATCTTCTATAGACTTCTTCAATCTATCTATCTCCTCTTTTCTACCGATATCTGTTACAGACAATATGAGGTCCACCAGCTCGCTAGATCTTAGAGATTCTAAGGGGAGTTGATCTATATGAGAGTGTATGAAGTGTTGTTTGAGAATTCTAGTATCTCCAGTAATCTTCCATAACTCAGAATCTGCTGAGTCCTTCTCGTAAGTCTTGCTATCTTTCTCATATTTCCTTCGCGGAGCACCACGGAAAAACCGAGATCCATCGCTATATGTTATCCAAACCTTGTTACCTTTGCCAGAACGGGTAGCTATTGTTTCCTTATGGCCTAATAGACCGTAAAGGAGTGCATTGAAAGTCAGGCTCTTGCCACTACGGTTTGGTCCATAAACAAGTAGAGACTCACCATTGAGGTTTTGGATACCGGGTTTTTGACTTGCTGTATATTCTTCTTTAGCGAATTCTTTTATAGTGAACCCACTAATTTTCATTTGCGATCACCTTGGGGAAGCGTTCAATTGTTCTAACCACTTGCCGAAGTACGTGGATATCTATTAATACTGAAAGTATAAAAATAATTAGTCCTATAATAATACCAATACTATGGGAGACAAAATATCCGAAGAAAGGGGCAGTAAGACCGATCGTCAAAGAGCAGAGTATTGTAGTGATTTTCTTCCTTGCTGTTTCATCTAGTTTATCTATTTCGTCTTTACTTTCACCCGTGTACCAGTCATCAAATTGGCTCCCGCCTTTCAATTCCGCCTCAATCCGAGCGATAGCTAAGTGCTGTTCAAGCAACTTTTCAATAATGGTTCCTGTGAAGAGTTTGCTGGTCTCGTAAACAATCCACGCAGGGCCGATCGCAAACAGGAGTACTAATTCACTGTATGCAAAATCAAATGACGGAATAATCAAAAAATAAAATATCAAACCAGAGTATAGGGTTAGGGCACCTAATCCGGCCCCGCTGTCGTGAGCGAATGAGGAAGGATCAGACATGATGTGTGTTGGGAAGCATTATGTCAGCAGGGGTTAAACCTTTCCCCGCTGAACAAACCATCCAGATTTAATTAGATATCCTGTGGGTAGCTATTTACAACCAGTTTTATACATCTCCTTTCTGAGAATGAGTGATATGTCAAAACTGCTCAGCTCACTTCCATCGCGGCCACTCAAGAAGTCCGAGGTCCTCAGCATGAGTGATAAAGCCCGCGAATATTGTATTCGTCCAGAGTCTAACGAAGCATTCGTTATCTCGTTTCTCGGTGAAAATCAGGTTCATGCATTGGGTTTCGATGAGGATGCTGAACAGTGGGTTCAGTTCCACACTACCGACATGGCATATTCAGAGGAGAGTGCTCAAGCTCTAGATGATGCTATTAACCGTTGGACGAAGTCTCAGTACGGCGAACGGATCGACGATGGAGATCTCTATATGGCTGGCCTCGATGATCCACCTGTTGAGGTTCAGATGGGGCTCGAGCCTGAGTACGATTGCCCAGACTGCAGTTTTTACGAGACGGGGACAACCACGAGGCCACAGACCTTCCTAAATCATCTTCGCGAGGACCATGACTACTCAAGTTCCGAAGCGCACGCGATCTTGAACGGAAAGGATTGAGCCCCAGGGGTCGCACGTCATGACGATCGGTTTCCCGAATATGAACACGAGTCGAGTACCGGCCGTGTTCATATCGGGCCCACGCCCATCGCGATCGCCCCGGCCACCGCGCCGATCGAGCCGGGCCCCGACACTCTCTTTATAAGATAGACCTGTTCGAATGAACCGAAAAAACTAGGAATAGCGGGTCGTGTTCACGGGCATGGCCTACACCGAAACGCCAGGTTCGGTCCGAATCCGAACTGACGATGGGAACGAGTGGCGGTTCGACGCCATTCAGAAAGCCGCGAAGTTCTACGACTGTAACCGATCGAACGCGATCGCGTTCGCGTGCAATGACGTCGACGGACTCGTGAGTGCAGCCCGACGTGTTCTCGAGCGGGACGACCTGACGCTCGAGCAGCGCCGGGAGATTGCCGAGACGCTGAGCACGCGAGCCGTCAGCTTTGACGTCGGGACCGAGGTTTCGATCGAGACAAAAGGAGAAATGTGATCCACTGGTCCCGCATCTGCACTCGCAAAGCAGAGGAAAAGCGTTGAAAGCGTTATTGACGAGCATCGAAACCACTTCTCTGCCTGAATCTCGAATTCGCTTGAGCCGAGCCTTCGAGAACATCGATCTCGACCAAGTGTCTTTTCATCAGTTAACGACGTCAGTGTTCGAGCGTAATGTTCTCTCTTGTTCTTGCTGGTATTGAAAATGACTGTACGCGTCGCTGGCCGGTGTAGTCGCCGATAAAAATGAAATCGCAAGGGCCGGAACGAATTCCGGTAGTTCTACAGCTTAGTTCTGGCGGCGGAGTGCCAGCATGGCGGCTGCGAGCAGTGCGAGTGCAGCGACAGCAGCGCCGAAGCCGGGCGTTCCGTCCGAGTCGCCGGTGTCGTCGCCGTCGTCGTCGCCGGTGTCGTCTTCAGAGTCACCGTCGTCGCCGGTGCCGTCGTCGCCGTCACCGTCGTCGCCGGTGTCGTCTTTCTTCTCTTCTTCGACGGTCAGGGTACCGGACTTCTCGGTTTCACCGTCGACGAGCAGTTCCCAGCTGTACTCACCAGCTTCGTCAAGCGTGGAGGCGAAGGAGGCCACGTCCTTGGACGCGCCACCCTCGAGTTCGACCTCGCCGCTGTCCACGGTCTCGCCGTTGAAGGTAAACTCGTAGGACGCGTTACCGGTCTCTTCGCCGCCGTTCTCGACCGAGATGGACCCTGTGACCTCGTCACCGGGCTTCGCGGTTTCGGGGGCGTCGACGCTCCACTGGAGGTCAGCCGGTTTCGGCTTGTCACCAGCGATGAAGGCGCCTTCCGTGCTGTGTTCTGCACCGTCGACCGTCGCCTTGACGGTGCGGATGTTCTCGCCAGCCTCGTGGCTGCTGAGGTCGAACGTCGTGGTCATCACACCGTCGGCGTCGACTTCAGACTCGGCGGTGTAGATGTCTGCGGTTGCACGCAGGCGGAAGGTACCTTCCGTGCCGGGTGCAACGTTCGTTTCGGCGGTGAGCTGCTCTTCCGCGCTGTTTCCAACGACGAGGCGCTCGTCGTCGTTGTAGCTACCGGCCAGTTCGATGTTCCGCTGTTCGACATCGAACTCTGCGTTGGCCATTTCGCTCTCGCCGTCAGCAACGTACGCGCTAGCGTCGGTCACGTGGAACGAGGCGTTCCACGTCTCGCCAGCGTCAAGCGTTTCGCCGGCGGGTCCTTCGATCGTGTTGACCGGAACGAGGACGTAGAACGTGTCCTCGTCTTCGTTAACGACGATGTCGTAGCTACCACTCGTCTCGTCGCTGAGGGAGAAGCTGTCTGCGGAGCCGTAGCGCGGCGTGGCGGTGTCGTTGAAGTTGAACTCGAGACCCTCTTCACCAGTCCAGTCACCGTTGTTGTCGAACGCGTAGCCGTAGATACCGGATGCTTCGACTTCGGTGACCAGGTAGTCGCCCGTTGCGACGTAGTCGCGCTCCGTGGCGGAGTCGGCGACCGTCTCAGCGTCGAGGTCGTCTGCGTCAGTGATGTCGGACGGTGCGACCCACGTGGTCATGTCGCCGGTCGATCGCTCGGTGAAGAGCATGATCGCGGCGTCCGTTTCGGGACCACCGTTCGTAACGCCGACTTCCAGTTCGTAGTCACCGTTGAGGAGACGCGTGTCGGTCCAAGTGTTGGAACTGTCAACTTTGTCACCATCGAGGTACTCCGTGACAGTTACGTCAGAGGTAATGTCGTTACCCTCGTCGTCCTCGGCAGTGACGAGAGTCTCGCCATCGTGACCTGCTGCGTACGAGTTGAACTCGAACGTCACGTTTTCCGTGTCATCAACACCCGAGACCTGGATGTTGGCTTTGTAGTAGTCTTCTGAGTCGGTGACGTTGACCCAGAGGTTGTCAGTCGCTTCGTGCTCGACGGTGAACTCGCCGACGTCACCGATTTGCTCTTCGTAGGTGTTCGAGTCGAAGCTCGCGGTGGCGTCAGTGTCAGAGTTCGTGATTTCAGCGGTGTCTTCTGCCGTGGTGTCGGCAACTTCGACCGTGAACACGTAGTCGCCAACTTCCTTGTTGGAGAAGTCAGCGGTGACGCTGTCGCCTTCACCGGCATCGTTGACGGTGACTGCGACCTTGTCCATGTCTTCGACCTGCGTATTGTCGCCGAAGATGTCTTCGAGGTCGTCCGCACTGACCGACTCGTTGTCGTACTCAGCGCTGATGTGGAGGGTGACATCCTCACTATTTCGTGGGACGTCACTGACGTCCTCGTAGTTGAGGTTAACTTCGCCACCGTTGACGACGCCGTTCTCGAATTCGGCGTCGATCTGGTGCTCGTTCACCCAGAACGTGCCGGTAGAGGTGTCGTTCTCACCGTGCTCGATCGAGTATCGACCAGGGTCAAGATCGGTCGTGTCGAACTTGGCAGAACCGCTCTCGACACGGAGGTTTTTGACGACTTCGTCGCCCTGGACGAGGTCAGCGGGCGATTCTAGGTTGGTGACTTTGACTGTTTGACCAGCCCAGACGTCATCTTCGTCGATACTATTTGCGTCGAGTTGTGTGTCGAAATCGCTGCTCGCAACGGCGGCACCCGAGAAGGAAGCCGTCATCGCGACAACGGAAAGTACCATAAGCGCGGCCAGGAACGCGGCACGTCCCTTTTCGCGATAGGTCGTTTCGCTTGTCATGTGTTGTGTGATTATTTCGTGTTGAGTAGTTCGCGCACGATTCGCCTGGAGAGTGGACCAACCACCGAGATTACCGTCGTGATGGTAAGCCCACACCGGGTAGGGGTATCTGAGGAGTCTTTACGCTCCTGGCATAAGTCTTGTGTTTCGGAATGTGAGTTCTCGTGGAAATTCCCTACCAAAAAGCAATCTCAAGACTTGTACGTACCAATTAGCACATTTTGATTCAACGACTGGTCACTAGGGTGATCATATGCTGGCCAGCTACCAAAGAAGTGTGTTCGCGCGTAGGCACGCATACGGGTAGTACCACTTCCTACCCTCAATACGAGGGATTACTCCACTTCGCATCGCGGAAACCGGGTAGGGCCAGTTTTTGCCGGTACGGATGGTGTCTTTACGATGTTTCCAGAGCCAGTGGCTTCGGATTAGTTCACCGGCGACGCTTCCGGATCGCCATCTCCTCATCGACAGTGACAGGATCGCACGCAAACTCATCGGCGATTCGGTAGTATTCGAGGATGTACCGAACGTCACCGTTGATTGCGTCGTGATCTTCGAGCTCCGATTCTACGATCTCGTCGCTGAGGGACTCATAGAGTTCCCTGATTGAGATATCATCAAGACGCGCGCCTTGCTCGCCAATCGAGTAGCGGCGGTTCGGAAATTGCTCGAAGTGATCGCGGTCGATCACCCAGTGAATCCCGGACTTTCGCTGTTCGTAGACGACGGTTTCGCATTTGTGCAGTTCTCGTTCACCGAGGTAATGGAGGATCCAGTCGTATACCTCCCTTGGGGCTGCTGACTGGATGAGATTCCGACTGGAGAAGTCAATCCCTTCCAGTGCGTTGCGGTTCTCCTCGACGAAGACCTCGGCAGCTGCGCGTTCGTCCCCTGTGAGATAGTACACCGTCGTAAAGGACCCATTCGTAGCTGGCTGTGTCTGATCAGTCGTTCTGCGGACACTGATTCTTTGGAGGTCCTGTCGCTCGTCGAAATTTAGATCGCCAACGTTGATCCCTGTCTGAGGGCGCTCAGCGAGACGTTCGTATAGACTGGTCACACAGTCTGAGCACTGACGTGGACTTCTATGAATTTGTCTTTATTGGCCTCGGTCCTGCTGCGATGACGTAGGGTCTGCCGTTCGTGGCTTTCCAGAGGAAATACCATCTAAAAGTCGACGTGAGTGACCTCGTAGTCCGTCGACTGACCCACAATAGCGGTCAGGCCAATAGTGGAATGTTTCAAGAGAGCCGTTAGAACACGTCCGTAATGGAAATCTTCGCCTGTTCTGTCCCCCGGTGATCGCCACCCCCGTGCCACCGAAGTAACGGGAGGTCGGCCGATCGAACCATCTTATCTCGTAGAATCGTCAGCCCACTACGCCCATGCGGGCGATACACCACGAAGCAGTACCAGCCGTCGTGCCGCCGCAGTTTCTCGTGATACTTCCGATAGACCTTGAAGTTCCCCGGCTGGCCGTTGGCGTGTTCGTGCATCGTCGACTTGATCTCGACCGGCGTGCCGTTCCCGAACCGGGCGTCGTGCCAGCTGCACCGCGCGAGTTCGAACCGACGCTTCTTCGCCATCCGCTTCTCGACGATCGTGCCGAAGTGGTTGGCCCGCTTCGATCGCGATCGACTCACGGCCACCACGCGCTCCGCGCGCCGATATATATACTCCTCCGCTGGCCACGAGACCGCGCGCCCATCGCGATCGGCTCGCTCTCGGCACTAGCCGAGAGCGAGCGCGGTGGGCTGTGGGCTACAGTGTAGGGGGCTCGCTTACGCTTTACAGCTTGACACCCCGACGCTCTCATGCGATCACCTGCTCGACGGTGTCAACCCAGTCTCGCTTCTCGCCGCCGTCGTCGATCTCTTTCCACCAGTTCGAGACGGTAGCGTGGCTGTAGGGGACGAACTCGGCGGTTTCGCGAGCCGACATGCCCTGTTTACGACATTCCTCCATGGTCCATGCCGCGACCTGCTTCACGTCCTGCTCGTCGATCGGGTCGTCGTCATCGTCGCCTCCAGGAGCGTTCCAGTTCCAGTCGGCTTCGTCGTTCGTATGCGGTTCGAAGTCGGCGGGCGGGATGCCGGTCAGCGGCCGCGGGTCGACGTCCTGAAGCTTCCCGCCGGAGATGCGCTCGGCGACGATCGCCTTGCCCTTGCTGTTCCGATCGGGCTTCTTGATGATCGTGCCGACACGCCAGAGCAGCGGGTGGATCGAACTCTCGTCGTGGCCGATGTAGATCAGTGCGCCGTTGTACTTCCGGATTTTGAACACCAGCGGCCCCATCAGTTTCCGCACCTTCTGTCCGTCCGCACCGGTCCCGCTCGCGTTCGTCGAGAACTCGTCGCCGATGAAGAGCTTCGGCTGCTGGGGATTCTCGACGGGATCGCCGTCCTGCTCGACCCACTCCTCGAGGAGCGGGTAGTGTGGAATCCAGCCATCCTCGACGGACCCATCGTCGCGTACCCAGTCGTCGTTCCGGTCGAGCGTGCGGATGTTCGATCCCACGAGGAGGTCGCCGTCGGTCCACCGATCGCGCAGCTGTGCAAGCAGGCATGCGAGATTCGTTTTGCCGGCACCCATCTCACCCAGGACCACGATCACCGGTGCGGGCCCGGCGACGATCTCTTGGAGGCGAGTGATCGCCTTGATTCCAGCCAGGTCTGCCTCCTGTGCCGGGTCGCCGATGTAGTGTTTCAGCGTGAGCGTATCGCCGTTCTCGAGGGCATCGCGAGCGGTATGACTGCCTTCGCCGCGGAGGATGCCGCGATTCTTCCCGACGTCCAGGTATGTCGCTGCCGCTTTCCTGTTCCACCGATCGGGGTCGTGATGGAGCGCCCGGACGGTTAGCTGGCGATCGATCTTCTCGTCGCGGACGAATCCCGAGTGCGGCAGTACCTCGTCGGGGTCACGTTCGAGGTTGTTGTTCTGGTACTCGCGGAATCCACCGACCGTGTAGTTATCCTGCTCGTCGCTCATCGATCGGTCCCTCCATCGGTCGCGGCCTGCTCGGCTGCCTGTGCTCTGGTCTGTGGGGGTCCGCTGGTCGTCTCGATGCCGTGCTCATCGGTGTAGTCGTCGACATACTCGGTGATGTCCTTGATCTCGTCAATATCCCGGTCTTCGGCGTCCTTCTTGGCCGATTCAAAGCGGTTCTTCACCGCCGTTCGCGGATTCATCAGCCCACGTTCGTCGGCTTCGGCTTCCTCGTTGATCACGTCGCTCTGGATCTGCAGCCCCATTTTGCTGATCCGACCGCGGAGTCGGTTGTACTCGAGGAACGCCTCGACGAGGTCGCCGTGAATATCCTCGAGCATGGTCTTCGTCGTAATGAGTTTCGAGTCGGCCATCTGGCTGAAGTAACAGCCGGTAACGATCAGCGTCCCGCTGTCTCCCTGATCCGCGTGCCAGTCGAATTCCCGAACCTCGAACGAATCGCCGTCGTTGACCGGGTAGGGACTCGGACCTTCGACGGTCTTCCCGTCCCATACGCCCGGTTCGACGTAGTACTTCTCGCGGGTGTCGGTCACGCCGTTGATGTGGTACACTTCGACCATATTCCGCTGCCGTAGCCTCTTCGCGCCCGTGATGAACAGGCCCAGCAGCGGCGGGCCGAGTAGCATTAGCGCCGCGATCCAGCCGTGAACGATCGGGGGAATGCCGGGGAGTTCGGGCCGAAGCCAGATCAACGCGACCGCGATCGACATCACGACCCCGGCGACGAGTAACTGGGCTTCGGCGACGACGTAGGTGAGCCGATCGCTCCAAGAGTCGAAGGTGCCGCTCGTTTCGCTCATGCTTCGATCACCCCGCTATTCTCCGACCGGACGACGTAGGCTGCACCGATCGCCGCGAGTGAGACCGATAGCGCAACGCCGGAAAACAGGCCGGATTCCCCGCCGAAGTGCCGGAATGGGTTCCGCTCCAACTGGCCGACCGACACGAATACGCCGCTTCCCTGCGAGAGTGATCGCCGGGTCGCGATCGCGACGCCCGCGCCGGGTCGATCGGTAACCGGCATGGTGACCGTGTTGCTTCCCTCGGTCAGTTCGACTTCCTGGTAGTTGAACGACCCTGTACCTTCCTCAAAGTCGCCGGCTTCGGTCATTGAGACCTTCGTATCCTGGTCGGCTTCGATGGTGATCGTGAACATTCCCGGCGCATACGACCAGTTGGTGATCCGGGTCCCGCTGTCTATCTCCCGGAGATAGTCGTCTTCGGTCTCGGCTACCGTCTCGTTCTCGTTGGCCGGCTGGTCCTGGTCGGCGTCGCGATCGCGATCGTCGGGAGAGTTCGGACCTTGATCGCCGGGGTACACTTCGTCGGTCTCGTTGGTCGCGTTCTCTTGCGCCGCGATCGTGCCGACGCCCATGCCCATCGCGACCAGCAGCACTGCGCCCATGATGAAAATCCAGCGTCGTCGCATGGTCAGTTCCCCACGCCGGGTATCAGGTCAGTCGCGACGCCTACCATCCACATGATGACCAGTCCGATGATTCCAAGGCCGAGGAGTTCCCCGCTCGACCAGTCGCCGAACGGCGCGAATCCCCATCCGGATTCGTCCGTCGTTTCCTCAGCCTCTAACTGTTCGATGTAGGTCTCTAGCGTGTTGATGTAATCCGCGAATTGGGTACTGTCGTAGGTATCGTATTTCGGAGTGTCGTAATCCGGTTCTGTGACCGTGATATCGTCCGAATCGCTTTCCCCGACAGTCGCATTGATCCCGTAGAAGTCGAGAATGTCGAGAACGTGTTTCGTGTACTTGATGTCGCTTACGCTGTCGAATTGCGACATTTCGTCCACTATCGATTCGATACCCTTGCCGACGACCGATTCGATGTCCGTGATGGTCTCGTCCGTGACGTGGGTGATCGTCGCGCCGCCAGCATCGTACATCTCGTTCACGTCGATAGTACCGTGAGAGAATCGAACTTCCCTGTTGTTCGATTCGTCGTACAGGAGCGAGGCAGCCGCCAGTCCGTCGATCGAGCCGTCGGTCGGAGGCAGCGCAAGCGAGTAGATCGAACCCATCGGCGTCCCGGTACGGACCGCACTGCCATCCTGCGCGTCGACGACGTGCAACTCGCCAGCGGAAGGATTGCCAGCGTAAACGCGACCGCCATCAGGCGAGACAACGACATCTTCGAGGCCATCCGTGAAACCGGAATACGTCCAGATGTTCGTACCGTCGGCCACGTCGATAGCGTGAATCTCGCCAGACGACGACAGGCTTACAGCCGCGTACAGGACCGTCTCATCAGGCGACAGCGCGAGAGCGAATACGCGGTCTGGAGTCGAGTACGTCCAGTCCGGCGAGGCGATCGTCGCGCCGTCGAACGGCAGTGCCATCACCAGATTATTGCGACCGCCAACGTAGGCGACAGTACCGTCACCAGTACAGGCGACAGTTTCGAGGTTCCAGTTAGCATCGGCGTACGTGTCCATTTGGGACCCGTCCGAGGGATCGATCGCGTGTATCTGCGAGTCGAAATCGACGCCATCACTATAAATCGTGAAGACGGCAGATCCCGACTCGTCGGCAGCTACGCCGACAGCACCACCGCCCGACGGGCCGCTCGTGTACGTCCAGTCAGCATTACCGGTCTCAGTATCGACGGCGTGGACCTCACCATCATACGACGCAGTGTAGATGGTGAGGCCATCGGCAGATCGATCGAGCGCGTACACAGCGTCTCCGTGGCCCTGATACTCCAGTACCTGCTCTCCGGTAGTCGTGTCGTAGCCGTACAGCGTGGAGTCAGTGGAGTGGGTAGCCGCGTAAACGCGGTTCTCCGACAGAACAGCCGTCAGCGCGTTCGTTCGGTTGGGCATACTCCGTTGCCAGTAGACCTCTCCGGACACAGCGTCTTGGACAGCGAGGTCGTTACTCCCGGCATAGTATAGCGGGAGTCCAACGCCATAGGTTTCGCCGGACTGGAATCCGCCGTCAGGCACGTCCGAGCCGAACAGCACACCAGAGTACGACTTGCCCGATACGTAGCCGTCCGGGTAGACGTGGCGAGCGTCGAGATTCGGATTGGGATCGACCCATTGATCGGTCGCGCCAGTCCACGAGACAGTCATCCCGGAAACCAGCGAGAAATCCGGCTGTTCCATTCCGAACTGCTGGAGCATAGCGATCCGGAAACGCGCGTTTGTCGGGTCGTCAGTCCCCGACAGAAACCGTGCCATTCCCTCCGGCGAGCGCACTTGCGTCGGGGTGATGTTTCCGGCGTCTAACTCCGCGTAAAGGTCGGAAACGAACGTCTCCGAATAGTTGGCAACCACCGAATCCGACTTGCTGTGAATCTCATCCAGCAGCGTGAAGAATTCCACGCCGTCAAAGACACGGGACGAAGGCAAATCCGAACCCACGTTCGGAATCACGAACCGAAGGTCCGTTTCGACCTGTGTGCCGTCGGACGCCTCGAGCGTGACGATCTCGTTCGTGGCGTCCCACGAGTCGACAACCGATTGATCGAGCATCGGGATCGTGTCGATCAGCGCGGAATCCGACTCTAGATCTGACGCGGACGTATCCCGCAACTCGACCATAGGAACCTTCAGCGCCGCATTCTCGTAGTTACTTCCGAGAACGTCGCCTTTCTCACCCTCGCTGACATTCGAGATTTGCGTGCCGTCATGCAGCGAAATCGAGACCTCTTGCCGCTGGTCGATGACCCGCACCTGGATCGCCGTGCCGTCAGAGACGCGATCCCCAGTATTTGCCACCCAGTCCGGATAGCCGGTCGCCGCAGCCGATCCCGCCGCGAAACTCAACTGGAGCAAACTCTTCACGGTAACGTGGTAGTGGTTGAACTCCGGCAATTCGTAGTATTGCCGAATTCGCTGCATAGCACGGTCGTAGGCCGTCGCGGACGATTCGCCATCCTCCCACGCGCCCGCAATCCCATTTCGCGCCTCCAGAGACGCAATCGGCGGAGTGTCCGTTAGATGGTTTCCGAACGTCACTTCGTGGGCCGTCAGCGACTCGAATTCTGAGGTACAGAGATTATGCAGAATCGCTTGATCTGCCGAGGGCGATTCATTCAGCGAACTCTGAAGCAAGTGATAGCCGACGAGACCCGCGAGACCCGCCGGAGTCGCCCCCGCAACCGCGTATCCGTATCCCTCTGTGGACGCGACACCCGCGATCGCCGATCGAACGCCGTCGACTAGATCGGCCCGAACGCGACCGGTCCCGAATGCTGTTACCCCCGTAACTGTGGAACCCGCCGCGATCGCGCCGGTCTTGATCGCGTCCCGTCGCGTCAGCGTGCAGCCGGGCCGCGACAGTGTCGCACCCCCAGTTTCGTGGGCCGTGGGCTGTGGGCCGGCGTCCCGATCGGGACCCGACCCGGTGTCCGTTGACATCAGGACCCCCTCCGGCGAGCGACCACGCCCGCGACCGCGATCGCGACGATCGCCACGCCGACCCCGAATCCGGGCTGGGCATCGTCGCCGTCGAAGAACCCGCCCCCGATGGTCGCGTCGTCAGGACTCACGTATCCGCTCTGAATATTGCTCTTGTCGCCGGTTTCGACGAAGACGCGGTACTCCATTTGCTGCTCAAAGGAGGTCGTGTTCAGTTGGTACCGAACGTTCACCGTGTCAGATGGACCGCCGGTCACCGTGTCGGTCACGACCGTATCAGCGGTGATCGTGAGTGACAGCACCGTGTCGTCCGCCGTGATCGAGTCGGCGGTCACCGTCGTCAAGTCGACCGTCCCATCACTCGCGAACTCGGTCCCGTTCACGTTAACCGTCGTCGCCGACTGGTTCAGTTCGACCGCGTAGGTCGCGTGGTCGTGAATCTCGTCTTGGACCTTGAGCGTGGTCCCGTTCAGGGTGCCGGTGTAGTTGCCGACCTCCGTCCCGTTGTCCTGCCACGCCGCTTCTTGATAGCTGGTGAACTCGACCGACTCCTCGGACGTGTCGTTGAAGCTATCCGCAAACTCGATGTCGAGTTCGACATACTCCGTTTCGTTCGTCGTCTCGATCGTGCTATTCTCGATCGTGTCCAGGCTGGCCGTTTGCGCTGCGGCCACCCCGATCAGCGCCGTCGCGA
Source organism: Halosolutus halophilus (assembly GCF_022869805.1). Classification (NCBI taxonomy): domain Archaea; kingdom Methanobacteriati; phylum Methanobacteriota; class Halobacteria; order Halobacteriales; family Natrialbaceae; genus Halosolutus; species Halosolutus halophilus. The sequence continues at coordinate 4,516,567 of NZ_CP094974.1, forward strand.
TCGCGACCAGCGCGATCACCGCGATCGCCGTCGTCGTCGATCGACTGTAGGTAGTGCTCACTTTGACCACCTCAGTAGTACGCCAGTAGGTAGTAGCCCGCCCCGTTGAGCATGACCAACAGCAGGCCAGCGTACCAATAGCCGTTCATCGCGTCGTTGACCGCCGGCACCAGCGCGGTCGCGACGTTCATCACGACCATCCCGGTGACCAGCGCGGCCTGCTCCTGGCTGAAGTCGTCCCACTCGCGCGCCTCATTCGAGAACCACGCGATACCCACCGCGATCATGGCGATCGCGAAGCCCCACGTGATCTCGGTCCCGCTGGCCGAGTACAGCGCGTCGCTCATGTAGAACGTGATGGGGTTGTCGATACCGATCGTGCCGATCCCGCTCATCGCGAGCGTTGCCGCGACGAACAGCGGGGCCAGCACGGCGTCGATGAGGTCGACGCCTTTGTGATTCTTGATCGAACCGAATCTTGCCGTTGCCATAGTGCAACGCTGTCAGATCCACCCACCTCGTTGAAAGCGTCAGGATAACCTCGGGAATCCCGATGGATTCCTGATACTCACCAACTTTTATGAGATGGGGGGTTGCCCGCCGGATATGGCACTGAACAAACTTCGTCAGTTAGACCAGGACTCGATCGGGATCACGCTCCCAAAAGACGACGTGCGCATCGAGGGACTGTTAGACGAGAACGACGATCTTGAGGGTGAGCATTACGTCCATATTCGCCACGTTGACGAGGGCGAGTGGACACTTGAACTTGTGAGTGGAATCGACATATGATCGAAACCGATGGAGTTGTGTTCTCTTCTCCAATTTCTTTGTGTCCGACACAAGTGTCACGTCAAACCCTGCTGCACACACTTTGCAAGGATAGTTGGGATACATATCTTCTTGCGTAATTGGCTAGTGATCAAGCTGGGTTTGAGCTTAGAGGTCTGTCTGATCGGTAATTGTGCGGAATTTAGTACCTGACGAGAGTATAATGACGGTGGCCAGAATTCGATTTACATTAGTATATTACAGACCCGGAGATCCACTTCACGTCAGGCCGATTAAAAAAGTGAGCCGCAAAAAGCCTACTAGTTGTCGTAGATATGAGTTCCAACTTCTGTATTACTATCGTCGAAGTTGGCTGTTGCCGTCACTTCTTCACCACTGCTGGAGACGTCAACACTTCCACTACTAGTCCCAGAACTGATCTCAATAGTGTCCGTGCTGGATTCAACTGTAAGACTATTTGCGTCTCCCCAACTGGACACCGAGATGTCTACTTCATCATCAGTTGTATCGTCTGAGAACGAGATCTCGGGGGCTTCTGGGAAGTTATAGTCTTGACTCGAAACCTGGGTCTCGGTACCGTCTTCGGTAATGGCAACTGCTGTTATCGTACCACTGCTACTACTACGGTCACTGCCAGTTAGCGTAACGGAACTACCTACTTTATCAAGTGTTTTGCTTGTATCGGCATCGCCGCGAAGTTCAATGTGATCGGAGTTGCCCATGGATGCGACTGTCACTGTGATCTCATTATTTGAATTATCAACATCAAAGTCGACACCCGCGTTAGCGTTTTCATTCAATCCACCTCCCAGATCAAGCACAAACCCAGCAATAACGGCAGCCAAGATAACAGTAATGGCTACCATCAGTATGACACCTATGACCGGTGACACTGCGCGCTCTTCTTTGTCGCCGATTTGTTTTGATTGCCAATGCATCATCAATCAGCTTGAGAAGTCAAATTCTTGGCTCGCGACCTGGGTTTCAGTACCATCTGCCGTGATTGCAACTACTGTGACCGTACCTGACTCACCATCGCTTGCAGTATATCCAAGTGTAATTGACGTTCCTGCTTGTGTCAGTGCGTCACTGGTCTCGTCATAGTCACCAGTGGATCCATCAACTTCATCAACTAGCGAATCATCGACATCTCCACGGAGAACGATCTCTTCAGCGTTTCCCATTGACTTTACAGAAACGGTGACTTCTCCATCTGTATTATCTACTGCAGTGTCAACACCTGCGTTCGCGTTTTCACTCAATCCGCCTCCCAAATCGAGCACGAACGCCGCAATCACGGCCGCGAGAATAACCGTAATCGCGACCATCAGGATCACGCCAATAACTGGGCTTACTGCCCGTTCTTCCTCGTTTCCGATCAACTTTTTGCGATAGTTTTCAAGGTTCATGGTTTCACAGCACCCCTGAACGGTCGGAAAAGTTATTGGTAGCAGTATGAAACCACCGCATGACGCCTATAAGGGGATTGGGACAGCCCTCTTGTGCGTCGCCTTTCCGTGCCATTCTTTCGGGGTCAACTGATAGGAGTTGACCGACCCCACTTATAGATAAGGGATCGTGACCTTCTCAGAGATTGATAAGGCTTTCAAAGTTGATAATCAGAACTCAATGGAAGATTTACAGCGGTGACTTGAAGCGCCGCTGTCTTGCGATTCTCTCGAAATGAAAACGAGTCAATAACTGTTATGCCCGTTCGTCACTCTCATCGCACATGGCCGATGGGGATGCACTCCTTACCGACCAAGACTTGGCGCGCACCTATGACGGTGGCGTGTACGACGACGCTTGGATGGCAGTCCGGGAGTATCGTGACGTCATCCGATACCAAACTGAGAACCCGGACAAAGGATACACCGCGATCGCGAACGCACTTGACCTACCGAAAGGACGGGTCCGTTCTTGGACCGACGGCAAGACGCCGAACGTCGTTGCCGGGATCGAAACCGCACGGGATCGAGGCTGGATCGATGTCGGGTACGAGGACGACGCATTTCTTGCACTGAACGCACTCGTCGCGGGAATCTTCTCCGGCGGATCGATCATTCGAACGAACTGGATTCCAAAGTGGACGCTCAACGAACAGGGATACCACTCCTACATCGTCGATGCGCTCGAGTTGGCCGACGTCGGATATACTACACACGAGGAGGCCGACGAGAACAGTGGACCGACGATCCGGCCGGCCGACGACGGAGCGATTCTCGGACGAGTACTGTGTGTTCTGGGTGCGCCGATCGGCAAGAAGTCAGAGCTCGACGACATAACGCTCCCCTGGTACCTGGACGACGCACCAACAGACGTCCGCGAGATGTTCGTTCACTCCTACATCGCAAACCGCGGATATGGGGATCGAGAGAGTGCACGAATACAGATTATAGAGGATCGATCACAGTCCTATCGCAAGTCACTGGCAGCGTTGCTCGAAGACGTCGCCGGTGCGCCGGTCACGCTCGGCGACCGATCGATCACGATCTCTGCTGACGCAGCGCGAGCGCTTGGGATCGAACAGGATTGGTTCGCCCGAGAAGGCTTCTGAACTCACTCCAGGCCTTGTTGAAACCCTAAAATGGTGATAGGTTTTAGCAGCCGTGCTGAATACAGAGCGCGAATGTGGCACCGACTGAGAGTCTATCTACGTGGGTAGTGATCGGTCAGTACAGGATATCTATGTACCGTTTAGTTGGCCTCTCCACGAAGTCCGGATCGGTACCTTACAGCGTGGGAGTTACTCACAGCGGCCGTATAATTGTCATTCTCCATGTGATGGAGCCCTCCCAAGATGTCAAGCGATGCTATACGATCGCATACATAACGACCAATACGACCGGAACGGCAAACAGCGTGATCACGCTCACGATCGGTCGATCGCGTCGAGACGCCGCTGCGGTGTAGAACCCGGCAAAGACGGCGACCGTTCCGAGATACCGTAACAGTTCCGCCAGACGGAGTTCAGCGCCACCGGACAACAGGATGGCAGAGACCCGGACCTCTCCCGCTAATGCGGGTCCGGCGATGAACCAGGCAATACCCGCAATCCGCTGGGCAAGGAACCCCCATACTGCGACGGCACCGATTTCCCAGGCGGCCGCTGTCGGACGGTTGCGGACGTACGCGAGGGTTGCAACCACGATGGGCGCCAAAGTGACGATACGTCCCAGTTCGATCGACCAAGTCGTCGTTTGTGTCGATAAGAACACCTGCAATGCCAACCCGAGCACGACGATGCCGCCCAGCAAGCCAGCAAACGTGAGCCTGTCCAGGTCGGCAACCGACGAGCGAGACAATACTGAATCGGACATACTACACTATCTTGAAAGACCAATAAGTGTTTTCTGTACCATAAACTCATGAAGAAAATCGGCTGTTGTCATCCTCGCTCGGGCATCCAGTTCCTCGGACGGGTTGATCAGTGCGCACGTGTAGTGTGCGGGGTGGGTCACCGGTTTCGACGTGACACAAACGAAGTCGTCGTGCTGAACTCATCCTCTCTATTCAGCACGCCATTTGTATCAACCAGTGAGGATTTCAACAGAGCCTCACTCCAAGTCTTCGGCGTTGAGTTCTCCTCCGAGATAGGCTCGTCCCCGATCGGAGATTCGGTACAGACCTCGGTCCTCGTCGTAGTACTCGACCAGTCCGCCATCCTGCAGTGCCCGGAGTCGACGGCGGACGTGCGAGATTTTGTAATCGATATTTGCCTCGACGGTGGACGGATTCGCGACGATCGGCTCGTTGCCCTCGTTGAGCAGGAACTCGAGGATCGCATCGTCGGCTCGCGTCATCCAGTCCACCCGTGGTCGTCGCATGCTCTCGGTAAGACACGGAACACCATGTTAGAATGCTCGGTACGATGGTATTTGAGCGCTATTTGATTCCTTGTGGTGCATTGTTTGATGCACTAGTTTGAAGTACTCCCCGTTCCTGAGTGAGTGCAACGGAAGCCAGACGGACCCGCCGCTGCCCGGTCGGGTCCATGTGAGAACGCGGACCCGGTGTTAGGGGCACCGGCCCGCTGGCTTCCGTAAGTGAGTACGGAAGCATGCTACCGCAGAACGCTACGGGGGAAAAGTCCCCCGATCGACCGCACCGATCGAACCACGGCCCACAACCCACGGCTGCTACAGACAGTTCTCAGAACCGCTTCGGAAATGACGGAATGGATGCAAAACCCGCCCGAACCGGCGTCATTCATCGAAGCCTGAATTATCGGAATTTCGGAATCTACATTCCGACTACTAAGAGGGCGGGGTGCACTCGTTACGAACCACCGACGGACGGCGACCGCGCGCGCCCCCTGGTCCAACAAACGGCGCGCGCGGTGAGTCCGCGGTCCCACAACAGTGAGACCATGCCAAGTCAGACACGCCACCACAGTAAGCATACCGGATACTGTAACCAGCACGATACTCGCGAGGTGGGCCGATGAGCGCCACCGATTGCGACGTCCCACCCTGTGACGGGTGCGGGCTGACGGTCGGCCGCGTTCGCGAGGTCGAAGTCGAGAATCCCGACGGGGAGATCACCGTCTGCGACAGCTGCGAAGACAGCCTGCGGGCGACGATCGACGCGGAGGTGCGGGTCTATGTCTGAGACCGACCGCGATCGACGCGCCGCGGCGATGGAACGCCAGGCGGCCGCCCTCGAGGCGATCGCAACGGAACTCCGCTACCAGAACGCGGCCCTGTGCGAGACGATCGACGCAATTGACCAGCTGGCCGCGCGCGTCGACGATCACCACTACTCGGATACCGAACCGCGGAACCAATCCGGCACCGCGCTCCAGACGGCGATCGCTGATCGGTTGTTCGAACGCGACGACCTGGAGGACAGTCCGATGAGTTCGCTCGGTCGCGCCGAGAACTGGCAGGAGCGTGATCAGCGGTGAGTGACGACTTGGAGCCGATCGCGCCGCATGAAGCGATCGAGATGTACCACGATGCGATGCGTGACGAACACGCGGAGTCGACACGTCGGAGCGCGAAACACCGACTTCGGGCGTTCGTACAGTTCTGTGACGAACACGGCATCGAGAACCTGAACGACCTCTCCGGCCGGGACATCTACAAGTACCGGACGTGGCGTCGCGAGGGTCACGGAGACGATCGAGAACCGATCAAGCTGGTCACACTCAAGGGCCAACTCGCGACGGTCCGTCGGTTCCTGCGGTTCGCGGCGAACATCGACGCCGTGCACCCGGAACTGTACGAGCAAGTCACGCTGCCGACGATGAAAAACGGCGAGGACGTATCGGATTCGACGCTGAAACCCGACCGAGCGGTCGCGATCCTCGAATACCTCGAACACGCACAACCGGCTTCGCGGGATCACATCATCGTGATGCTCCTCTGGCGGACGGGGGCGCGAACGGGCGCGATTCGTGGGCTCGACCTTCGAGATCTCGACCTCGACGGCTCGCATCCGCGCGTCTCTGGCCCCGCTGTTCACTTCGTTCACCGTCCGGAGACTGGAACCCCGCTCAAGAATCAGGAGCAGGGGACGCGATGGAACCGAATTAGCGAGAAAGCGGCACGGTACATCGAGGATTACATCGAGTACCACCGGCCCGACGTGACGGACGAGCATGGCCGGAAACCGTTGCTCACGACGGAGTACGGTCGTCCCGCAGGGAACACGTTGCGAAAGACGCTCTACCGCGTCACGCGGCCCTGCTGGCGTGGTGAATCGTGCCCCCACGATCGTGACGTCGACACGTGCGACGCCACTCACCTCGATCATGCGAGTAAGTGCCCGTCCTCGCGGTCACCCCACGACCTTCGCAGTGGTCGCGTGACCTACTATCGACGAGAGGACGTCCCACGGCGGATCGTCAAGGATCGACTCAACGCCAGTGAGGACATCCTCGATCGGCACTACGACCGTCGTTCCGACCGAGAACAGGCTGAACAGCGCAGCAACTACCTTCCAGATCTTTGAAAGACATGAACGCCACAACGGCCGTCGCAGACAGCGACATCACCCAGTCCCATCGTGCCCGTGATTCTGCGACGAACGCTTGTGAGGAACACAGCGACTACGCGCGATTCGATGAAGACGAGTCGCACGCAGCGACGCGACCCCGTCTCGGCGTGGTTCGGCCGGAGACGCAGGTTCCGTCGCGCTGTCGACAGTCGGCGTGAATGACGGTGTTTGCAGCACGGCCCGAATCGATCGATTCGACGACCGAGTCGTGGTGATGTCGCTAGAGTTCGTCGATGCGAAACCCTCCTCGCGAGGTGTCCACTGCGGCCGGTGGCTAGTCGCGAGGGCAGTGCGTCGGTCGATCCGTCCCGACGTGACGCTCGACGCGTTCGAGTTGGCCGACGTGTTCGAACCCGTCCGTTCGTAATCGATACTGCTCCGAATCGTTAGTTTCATTTCACACCGGGCAAAACAATGGGGGTGTCGGCAGAGCCGATAGACGGCATCACACGGGGACTGGTTGGGGGCACAGTCGACATCGCCACCCCCGCTGCCGACCGCGTAGACCCAGCGTTTTCGCACGTCGACTCGGTCACCGACGAGTTCCGACTTCTTGCCCGATCGAACATCCGTACTGCGGGACGTCAGCTAGTACAGGCCGGCGATACAAACCGATCGAACCGTTCGTGTGGCCATGGACGAGACTGACGTCGAAGGCCCGAGCACGAACTGGGGGACAGTTCCGGCGGTCGATTCGTTCGCCAAGCAGGCGCGCCGCCGGGCCGAGACCGAACGCGACGTCGTCGAGTGGGCGATCGACGAACTCGAGACCCTGGTCGCCGCCCGGTGCGTCGACCTCGAACCGGTGCTCGGATACGCTCGCGAGAGTCAGCCGAGCCTGCCTGATCGTCACCTGCGCGCGTACGACGCGATGGCGGACGTGCTCGACGTCGATCGGGACCTCTACGAGGCGTACGTCTTCGCCTACTCGGAACTCTGTGAGAGACTGGCCGAGGGCGAGTGCCGGACCGAGAAGCATCCGAAGGGGTGTACGAACGCCCTCGCCTCGCCGCCCGTCACCGTCGCGGACGGCCCGCTCGTGCTCAAGAACCGCGACATCGCGGGCCGGGGTCTGCGACCGAAGTCGATCGTCGAGCAGCCGCCGATCGACGACTACCACGGGTTCCTGACGGTTGACACCTGCGGGACGGTGATGGTGTTCAAGGGCGTCAACGACCGGGGACTGGTCGCAGCGAACACCTACATCGACTCGAACCGGGAGGACCTCGAACCGGGCGAGCAACTCCGGAACGGGACCGTCGTCCGGCGGCTACTCGAGGAGTGCGCTACGGTCGCCGAGGCGCGATCGCTGCTCGAGTCGCACCCGACGCGGCAGCTAATGGCCCAGACGCTGTTCCTGGCCGACGGGACGAACGCCGCGTTGCTCGAAATCGATCCCGCGGGCGAACGGATCGCCGTCGACGACGATCGGGTGGTCGTCAGGACGAACCACTTCGCGGACGGGGCCTCGACCGTGACTGAGAGTTCGAAGCGGCGACGCGATCGGGCCAGGACGCTACTCGCGGACGAGGCCGGGGACCGACTCGATCGGGCCGACCTGTGGACCGTCGCGGCGGATCACGCGAACGGCCCCGGCGACGACTCGATCTGTCGCCACTCGGAGCCCGAGACGGACGACCCGCACGCGTTCGGCCAGTTGACCACGGCCAGTGCGGCGGTCTTCGAAGGCGGTTCGCCGGAGATCGAGGTCGTGATGGGCAATCCCTGCGAGCGCGACCGGACGCGGTTTTCGTTCGGCGAGGAAGTGCCGCCCGAGTTTCGGACGGGACGGCGGTGGCTCGATCGGGTCCGTGACGCCGGCGAATGAGCCGTGGTGCGACCCCGTGACGCCGGTGAACGGTCCGTGATCGCGGGCGGATCGCCCGTGACGCCTCAGGCGTAGGTGAGTCGCCGTTCGAGGTCCGCTTCGAGCCGCTCGGCTGCCGCGAGCCGCAGGCGGCGAGCCTCCTGTTTCGAGAGTCGTGCGTCGGTGGTCCGATCGGCGAGCGGGGCGAACGCCGACGGCGTGACCCCGAGCGTCTCGAGGTACCGTCGCACGTCCGGATCGTCGACGCCGTCGTGAATGGCGGTGTCGGTGATCCGTTCGACCGTCTCGAATTCGGGGAGGATCATCTCGTCGTCGGTCGGCGCTGCGTCGGCTCCCGCCACGACGGTGCCGCGATCGTCCGCATCGGCGACGATCGATCGAACGTCGCGGGCGAGCCGGAGAATCTGGTTCGGCAGGGCTGCGTCGGGCGATCGCCACTCGACCGTCGGGAACGCGTCGCGCAGCCGGACGGGCGTCCAGACCGCGTCGTAGGGGTCGAATTCCGCGTCGAACGCGGCCCCGTCGACGCCCCGATCGAGGGCGCGCTCGCGGAAGCCGTCGTAGGCTGTTTCGAGTCGGCTTTCCCATTCGGCGACGCTGGAGACGTAGGGCCAGAGCTGGCCCTGTTCGGGGCAGGTCTCGTAACAACAGCGTCGATAAAGGTAGGGTCGGGCGCACGCGAGGAGCCGCTCGCCCCGGTAGTACGACGAGCTGTTAACGAGGGCGAACGCGGGATCGATCGCGGTCAGCGCGTTGAGCTGGTCGACGACGCTGGACTGTTCGAAGTGGACGTGCGTCCCGGCACAGACGCGCGCGTCGTCGAACGCCCGCCCGACGATGCGTCGCTGCAGGTCGGTACCGGCTGTCTCGCGGTACGGAATCTCCGCCGGTGAGGCGTTGAGGGGTGTCGCCAGCGGAACGAGCCGCTTGTCCTGCCGTCGCGCCGCGTCGACGACTCGGCTGATTCGATCGACGAACTCCTCGCGGAGTTCGGCCATCGACGAACAGGGCGTGGTCTTGATCTCTACCATCGGCTCGACGAACTCGGGATCGACGTGGTCCGAGACGTCGAGGAGCGTTTCGGGCGGCACCAGATCACCGTCGTCGTCGACGACCCAGTACTCTACTTCGAGGCTGGTTTTCATGGGGGTGGCTCCGTTGGACTGCGGTTGTTGCGTGGCCCTCGGGCGAGCCGTCACCGGACCAGTACTACGGGCGTCGGCAACGGACGACTGACCCGATCGCCGGATCTGTTCGACCGCCGGAGACGATCGGGCGGGAGGCCGTTCATCGAGATTGCCTGTCGAAACCTTGGTAGGGAGGAGCGAGGTGAAGCGGTTGAGCCTGCGTGCGCCGGTCGTGTTCCCGTGTGGTGGTCGGATTCCGCTGACGAAAAGCATCGATTCCCGATCGACGGCGGGTCTATCGATACGGAGCCGCAGGGGGGTCGTAGTATCTCGGTGAGCCCCAACCGCTTCGTTGAAGCCCGATCCACGGAAGCCGGGAACTTATGTCTCTCAACGCCCTACGACCACGCGATGGCCGCACACGACGCGGGGAGACGGCGGTTTCTATCTGGGGTAACTGCGACGCTCGGCATCGCCCTCGTAACCGGCTGTCTGGGCAGCACGGACGACGGCGACGAGGACACCACGGAGCCGGTCGTCGACGTCGCGGAGACCACCGAAGGGAACACCGATCCCGAGGTGTGGGCCGACGTCGAGTCGCTCCAGTTCGACGGCTGGGTCGGCGGCTGGGTCGGCGTCGAGCCCGAGCCGATCGCGGACGTAGAGAACCCGACGCTGGTGCTCGTCGAGGGCCGGGAGTACGAGATCACCTGGGAGAACATGGACGGCATCCACCACAATTTCGCGTTCTGGGACGCCGACCACGACGTGGTCAACGAGTACTCGACCCCCGGCACCGATGTCCAGGGTGAGACGGAGACGCTCACGATCGAGGCGATGGCCGAAATGGAGACCTACCGCTGTGAGTACCAGCAGGCCCGGCAACGAGGGGACGTCGTCTTGCTCGACTCCGCGTAGCCTCGCGACGATCAGCGGACGACGGTCACCGGAATGGGGGCCCGACGGACGATCTTCTCGGCCACGCTCCCGAGCAACACGCGGGAGACGCCCGATCGGCCGTGGTTGCCGACGATGATGAGATCGACGTCGTGCTCCTCGGCGTACCGCAGGATCTCGCGGACGGGGTTCCCGACGGCGATCTCCGTTCGGAACTCGACGTCGTCGGCGCCGGCGAGGTCCGTGACCTCCTCCTGGATCTCCTCGGAGGCCTTTTCCTTTCGTTTCCCGAAGAAGTCCTTCGCGAGTTCGATCCCCGCGCCCGTGGACCCGTCGGCCGCTTCGACGACGCGGAGTAGAACGATCTCCTCGTCCGCATATTCGCTGAATGCTCGCTCTGCCGCCTTCTGTGCTGGCTCGGAGCCGTCGTACGCGACGAGTACTACCATACGGGAGCTACCCAGTCCGGATTGATAAACCCAGACGATAGCGTGGCGATCGAATCCGGCGACGAAATGCGATGCCTGAATGCTGGTGTCCGTTCGACTCCGTTCGTCGCGGTCATCATTCCTTGAAGCCGTCTCCACGGTTCGCGTTGCTCGCCGTTCCGACTCGAGGTCTCCGCAGGCTCAGACCTCGTTCTCTTCGAACCGGAAGGTACCGTCACGCTGCACGATCTCTCCGTCGATCTCGATGAACGAATCCTCGCTCATGTCGACGATCATGTCGACGTGCACCGCGGAGTCGTTGGCCTCGTTGCCCTCGCCGACGGTGTCGTCGTAGGCGCGGCCGACGGCCATGTGGACGGTGTCGCCCATCTTCTCGTCGAACAGCATGTTGTAGGTGAACCGGTCGATGTCGCGGTTCATTCCGATGCCCAGTTCGCCCAGTCGGCGGGCGCCGTCGTCCGTGTTCAGCACCTCGGTCAGGACGGCCTCGTTTTTCGCCGCCGAGTGCTGGACGACCTCGCCGCCCTCGAACTCGAGGTAGACGTCGGTGATCTCCCGGCCCTGGTGGTACAGCGGCATGTCGAACAGCACCTCGCCCTCGACGCTGTCGGGCTGAGGTGCGGTGAAAACCTCGCCGCCGGGAAGGTTGTGCTCACCGTGGTCGTTGATCGTCGGGTTGCCGTCGATCGACATCGTCACGTCGGTCTCGTCGCCGCTTTTGATGCGGATCTCCTCGGCGGGGTCCATGAGTTCGACCATGTGCTCCTGATGGTCGCGCTGGGCCTCCCAGTCCTTGTTGACGGCGTCCCAGACGAAGTTCTCGTAGCCCTCCGTGCTCATCTCCGCGAGCTGGGCGTTCGCCGGCGCGGGGAACTGCGTGAGACACCAGCGCTTCGAGAGTCGCTCTTCCAGGATCGGCCGCTGGGCCTGCTGGTAGGCCGACTGGGTTTCGGGATCGACGTCGCTGGTCTGAGTGACGTTGTCGCTCGCGCGGATGGCGATGTAGACGTCCGTGTTCTCGATGAGCGCGAGTTCGTGTTCGGGCGTGTCGAACTCGACGCTCGCGGTTTCACCGCTCGCGTTCTCCGAGGCGCCACGCGCCTCGCCACCGTCGCCCGCGGCGCGAAGGTAGGCTCGCTGCTGCCGTTTGCCGGTGCGCTGGCTCGTCGTGATCGGGTTCGCTCCTCGATCGCCGATCACCTCGTGCAACGCGACGACGAGGTCTTCGGCGACGGGATGGGCGTCGACGACGACGTTGTCCCCCGCCTCGAGGTCGACGGAGTGGTTCGCGATGATCTCGGCGTGTTCGCGGATGCGTGGGTCCATGTGACGCAAATTCTGCCACGGCGGCCATACCGTTTTCGAATCGAAATGCAGACGTGCTGGTACGCGATCGTCCCGCCGACCCCGCTCGCGTCGAGTGCGACTGCGTCGAGTCGGCGGACAATACTGACCCACCGTCGAAACGTGACCGATACGCGTCGTTACGCCTGTCGACGTCCCGGTTCCGCCTTCGCGTCGACCAGTTCCCGGAGGAACGACACCGTCGCGGCGGTCAACACGACCGAGAGCAGTACCGCGAGGGCCAGTGCGAACAGAAATCCGCCGCCGCCGGCGCTGACCAGCAGCGAGAGCACGATCGAAGACACGACCGCGACGCCGACGTGCCAGAGACCGAAGGCGAGGTATGCACGCTCTCCGACCGCGAATCCGTACGATAGACGGAACGCCTCGACGAAGGGGGCATCCGCGACGACGAACAGGAACGGCACGGCGTAGAAGAGGTAGCCGACCACCACGACCGCGGGAAGCGCGAGGATGAGCAGGACCGGGGAAACCAGCGCGAACGGCACGAGCAGCAGTATCGCGCCGATGGCGACGAGATTGTACAGGACGAACCGCGGCGCGTACTCGCGGGCACACGCTACGATTGCCGCCGGATCGCCGCGGAGTCGTCGATCGAGTCCGCCGACGTAGACTGCCGCGAGCACCGCAACGATCGTCACGTACGCGAGGATCGCGAGCGCGACCCACGCGCCGGTGGCGGCGCCGATGCTCTCGATCGGGATGCCCACGCCGTCGAGCGGCGTGGTGACGGGGACGTCGGCGCCACCGGAACCGGTTGTGCCGGCCGGACCGGACGGGTCGGCGAACGGATCATCGCCCGGCAGCGAATCGCCGCCGACGGCGCGCCGTCCGACTCGTACGGCCGGCGCGGGCGGATCCGCGAAGGTCCACAGATCGAGGAGCGGCGACGGGAAGGCGAACTCGACGTTGATCGAGACGCCGCTGGCGGCCGGATCGATCGCCCGGCGAACGTGCTCGACCTGGAGCAGGGAGGTCAGCAGCGGAACCAGCGCGAACGGCAGTATCGCGTCGAGTCGATCGGTGACGCGCGAGACGTGCCACGGGAACGAGTGGGGCGGCGAGTCGTTCGGATCACCTGCGGCCGTCGGATCGTCTCCCGGACCACCGGGTGGAGGCGGCGAGTAGCCGTCGGAACCGGCGCCGGAGCCAGGGGTATCGGGGACCATACGTCAGCAAATAAACCGGTTGCAGTTGTACCCTTCGGTCGATCGGCCGCCGCCGGTCGCGAGTTCGGCTCTCGGAGAACGACACCATTAGGGCGGTTCCGGGACCACCTCCCGACATGATCGATCTGCGATCGGACACGGTGACGAAACCCGACGAAGCGATGCGCGAGGCCGCTCACACCGCCGACGTCGGCGACGACGTCTACGGCGAGGATCCCACGGTGAACGAACTCGAGGCCCGCGCGGCCGAGGCCGTCGGAATGGAGGCTGCACTCTACGTCCCGACCGGAACGATGGGCAACCAGATCGCGGCGCGGGTCCACACCGATCGGGGTCAGGAGGTGCTCGCCGATCGCGAGAGCCACGTCGTACGGTACGAACTCGGCGGCCTCGCCCAGCACGCCGACCTGCAGGTCCGGATGCTCGACGCCGATCGGGGGGTCCCGACCCCGGACCAGATCGCGGCCGGGGCCGTCGAGGAAGACCTCCACCGCCCCGGAACCGGCTTGCTCTGTCTCGAGAACACGCACAACGCGCGCGGCGGCCTCGCGATCGACCACGACGCCGTCGCCGCCGCGGCGGCGGCCGCCCACGATCGCGACGTCCCGGTACACCTCGACGGGGCGCGGTTGTTCAACGCCGCGACGGCGCTCGACGTTCCTGCCTCGGACCTCACCGATCCCGTCGACTCCGTCATGTTCTGTCTCTCGAAGGGGCTCGGGGCCCCGATCGGGTCCATGCTCGCGGGCCCGGCCGAGTTCGTCGAGGACGCCCGCCGGACGCGAAAACTGTTCGGCGGCGGCATGCGACAGGCAGGGATCGTCGCCGCGCCCGGACTGCGAGCCCTCGAGAACGTCGCCGACCTCGCGATCGACCACGAGAACGCCCGTCGACTCGCGGCTGGCCTCTCGGACGTCCCGGGGGTCACGGTTCGGGAACCCGAGACGAACATCGTCCTCGCGGACGTCTCGGGAACCGGTCTCGAGACGGAGACCGTGGTCGATCGACTCCGCGAACGGGACGTGCTGGCGAATCCGATGGGACCGGCGACGATTCGCTTTTGCACGCACAGGGACGTCTCACGCGACGACGTCGATCGCGCGCTCGAACGCATCGAGACGGCGATCGCCTGACGGCCGTCCGTCCGCGTCGACCCGTTTAATCAAGGACGGAGTACACAGAACGCGATCCGTCACCGCCCGCGCATCCCGTCCCGGAACTCGAGGACCGTCCGGCGGATGAGCAGGTACAAGAAGAAGATCAGCGCCAGCAGGATCAGGACGATCACGATAATGACTGGATCGTCGGGGATGAGGCCCAGCATACGACGCTGGTACACTATCAGCGCGCAAAACCGTTTCGACGTCGATCGGCCCCGGTTTTCGCAGTGAAACGGTCGACGCGGTCGGTTACGGTGGCTCAGGCCCGTTCGTCGGGTCCGGGACGACACGTCGTTCCCGCGGCCAGTTCCGACGGTAAAATCGTTTTTTCACCTTACGCTGACTATATTGCCCGGTGGTACGTAGCTGCGAGTGCGTCTCGATCGTCGTCCCCCCTCGACGATTTCGAGACCACTGCTGGTCCCCGATCACCCTCCACCCGCCTTCGCGACCCCACTCCAGATCCGACGTCGATCGGCTACCCCCGCCGGCGCGTCGTCCACCTGATCCACCCGATCCCGCTGACGCGATCGTCGCCCTCCCGTTGTCCGAGGCGATCGACGTCATCCCACCGCTGACGCTACTCGCCGCCCGTTCACACCGACACACCCATCGTCGCCCTCTTCTACCTCCCGTCGCTACGCCCGCGGCTGGACATCGAACGACTCGATGACCGCGCCGTCCGGTTCGCGGAGTTCGCCCGCGAGTCCCGCGTCTTCCGCGGAGCGTGGCGCGGTCTCCTCGAGGACGACGAAGCCCGGGCGGTTCCCACGCGGCTGGGCGTGACTTCCCGGATTCACCAGGAGCACGTCGTCCGTCTCGACGACCGTCGGCCGGTGGGTGTGGCCCGAGACGACGACGTCGGCGTCCCGCGATCGGCCGAACATCGCCAGTCCCGTCGCGCCGCCGTCGCGGCGGTGCGTCACCGCGAACCGGACGCCGCCCGCCTCGACGACACGCGCCGTGGGGAGCCGGTCCCGGACCGCCGCACTGTCGGCGTTGCCGTGGACGGCGTAGAGCGCGTCACACTCGTCCTGAAAGGCCGCAAGCGCCGTCGAACTGGTGAAGTCCCCGGCGTGGATCACGGTGTCGGCTTCACGTGCGGCGGTGAGGGCCTCCCCTTCGAGTCGATGGCCGCCCTCGCTGTGCGTGTCCGAAAAGATCGCAATCATAGACGCGGGTTCGAACGCGAGCGGGACGATACTTTCGACCCGCGATCGTGCCCGAACGACGGTCGTCCCGATCGGTGGCGTCAGTCGATCGATTCCGGGCCGTTCTCGCTGGCGGATACGGCCTTGCCTGCGACGTCGCAGGCACCTACTCTTTTGATCCGGTTGTGCGTATCTTTCGCCGATGGCAAGCAGTACCTCCGTCGTTCTCGCCGCGTTGTTCGCGAACGGCGCGATCGCGATCCTCAAGTTCGGCGGCTTCCTGCTCACCGGGAGCCCCGCGATGTTGTCGGAGACGTATCACTCGATCTCGGATACGGGCAACCAGATCTTCCTGCTGGTCGGCATCCGCTACGGTGCCCAGGAGGCGAACCGCAGCCATCCGTTCGGCCACGGGAAGGCGCAGTTCTTCTACAGTCTGCTCGTGAGCGTCATGCTGTTCGGCATCGCCGGCTGGGAGAGCGCCCGCCACGGCTACGACGCGCTGAGAGAGGGCGGCGTCCACCGCGCGAACGAGCCGGTGACCCTGTTCGGCGCGTCGTTCGACCCGGTCTACGTCAACTACGCGGTGTTGCTCGGGGCGATCGCATTCGAATCCTACGCGTTCTGGAAGGCCTATCAGGGAATCAGTCACCAGATGGACGAGTACGGCTGGACGACCTTCCGCGAGGCGTTCCGGAAGACCAGCGACGTGACGACCCTGACCGCGCTCACCGAAGACACGATCGCGCTCGCCGGTGCCGGGATCGCCCTCTTCGGGATCTACCTCACTCGCGTCACCGAAAATCCGGTGTACGACGCCGGGGCCGCCCTCGTCATCGGTATCATGCTCATGGGCTTTGCGCTCGCGCTCGCCTGGGAGAACAAGCGGCTCATCCTCGGCGAAAGCCTCCCGAAAGCCGACGAGAACGAACTCCGCGCGATCGTCGCCGACTGGGAGGGCGTCACCGAACTCATCGACTTCCGAACGGTCTACTTCGGCGCCGAACAATTGCTCGTCACCGCCGACGTGCAGTTCGAGTCCGGCCTCGATGCCGGGACGATCGACGAACGCATCACCGAGATCGAACTCGCCCTGATGGACCACGACGACCAGATCGAGAAGATCTACATCGAACCCGAAACCCGATCGCCGTAGCTGGTTCCGTCACGATCCTCGCGGATAGGGGTTCTCACAGCCGCTGTCGTCGTCACTCGGCGCTGTCGTCGTCACTCGCCATTGTCGTCGTCACTCGGCGCTGTCGTCGTATCCGGCGACGATCGTCGACCCCGGAGGAGTATCGTTCAGCACCGCGGTCACCGTCGTCTCCTCGAGGTCGACGGTCGACTCGAGCGGCACCCAGTTGCGATCGCCGGCCCCGTTCCCCGCGGCGTCGGTCTCTGTTTCGACGGCGACCGCGACGTCCGTGGGACTCGCACCGGGCGGCAGTTCCGAGGGATCGTAGACGAGCGTGAACTGGATCGCCTCGACCGCTTTCAGGCCGTCGAGTCCGCGGACGTCCACCGGGTCCCCGAGCGCGTCGATCGGCGGGTCGATCGCGCTTTTCGCGAGACCGAACTCGTCCGGGACGACGCCCGCGACGACGGCGATGCTCGCGCCCGCCTGTTCGAGTGTGTCCTCCGCGGCGGTGTCGGAATCGTAACCGGGGATGGCCATATCCGGGGCGAAGCGCTCGACCTATTTGGCGCTGTACCGCGCGTACGCCGGCCACTGGTAGTCGTCGCGTACACCCGGCGAGCCGTGTCGACGGGGACGTAAATACGATCGCCGAATCGAGACGAATCCTTTTATCGAAGCGGGAACCTATCACGTACTGTGTCCGACACAGGCGGGTACATGCGGTTCTTCCCATACGAGCAGCCCTACGCGAACCAGCGTGAGGCGATGGACCGTATCCACAACGCCCTCGTCCGCGGCCAGGACGTGCTCTTCGAGGGGGCCTGCGGGACCGGCAAGACCCTCTCGTCGCTCGTCCCCGCGCTCGAGGTCGCCCGCGAGCGGGACAAGACGGTCGTCATCACGACGAACGTCCATCAGCAGATGCGCCAGTTCGTCGCCGAAGCCCGCGCGATCACCCGCGAGGAGGATATTCGGGCGATCGTGTTCAAGGGAAAGTCGTCGATGTGTCACATCGACGTCGGCTACGAGGAGTGTCAGGCGCTGCGGGACAACACCCGGGCCGTCGTCGACGCGGAACGCGATCGCGACCAGCTAGAGCGCCGCCAGCGGGAACTCTTAGCGGAGAGTCAGGACGGCGACGGCAGCGCGGCCGACGCCCGCAGCGCCGTCATGGACGAACTCGAATCGATCGAGGAGCGCCTCGAGGATCTGGAGGAGCAGAACGTCTGTGACTACTACCGGAACAACCTGACCGGGAACACGGACGACTTCTTCGGCTGGCTCTTCGAGGACGTTCGCACGCCGGACGAAATTTACGAGTACGCCGAGCGACAGGAGTTCTGCGGCTACGAACTCCTGAAGGAGGGAATCGAGGGCGTCGACCTCGTCGTCTGTAACTACCACCACCTGTTAGACGGCGTCATCCGCGAGCAGTTCTTCCGGTGGCTCGGCCGCGATCCCGAGGACGTGATCGCCGTCTTCGACGAGGCTCACAACGTCGAGGACGCCGCCCGCGAGCACGCGACCCGGACCTGCTCCGAGCGAACCTTCGATTCCGCCCTGGACGAACTCGCCGAGACCGACGATCCGCGCTCGGAACACGCCGTGAACGTCCTCTCGGCGTTTCACCGCGCGCTCGTCGAGACCTACGAGGACTCCTTCGGGTTCGGCGATCGCGAGGCGATCGGCGAGAACTGGACGGACGTCCCGATAGCCAACGAAGACCGCCGGGACGACCTCACCCTCGCGTTCCTCCAGCGGTACTCCGGGCGGGGGATCGACGCGGACCTCGAGGCCGCGATGAAACTCGGGCAGGAACTCGACGAACGGTACGAGGAAGCCTACCGCGAGGGCGAGACGGCCACGCGCACGGAGTGTCAGACCCTGGAGGCGGCGGCGTTCGTCAGCGCGTGGTTGAACGAGGGCTCGAAAGAGGGGCTCTACCCCGTCGTCTCGGTCACCCGCGACGCGGGAACGGACGAGGTCTACGGCCGGGCGGAACTGTACACCTGCCTCCCGCGGCAGGTCACGGGCCGCCTCTTCGACGACGTCTACGCGACGGTCCTGATGAGCGCCACGCTCCAGCCGTTCGACGTCACCGAGGACGTGCTGGGCCTCGAAGACCCCGTGACGATGGCTTACGGGCTCCAGTTCCCCGCGGACAACCGGCGGACCTACGCCGTCGAGACCCCGCCGCTGTTCTCCTCGGAGCGGGACGACCCCGACGTCCAGGAGACGGTCGCCGAGACGATTCACGACGCCGTCCGCATGACGCCCGGCAACACGCTCGCCTTCTTCCCCAACTACGGCGAGGCGAACCGGTACGCCGATCGGCTCGAGGGCCGCTCCGACGGGACGGTGTACCTCGACGAACCCGGCGTCGCCGTCGAGGACCTCCGTCAGGAGTTCGTCGCGGCCGACGACGCCGTGCTGTGTACCTCGCTGTGGGGGACGCTGGCAGAGGGGGTGAGCTTCGACGGCGACGCCGCCGAGACGGTGCTGGTCGTCGGCGTTCCATATCCGCACCTCGACGATCGCGCGGAAGCGGTCCAGGAGGCCTACGACGCGGCGTTCGAGGGGACCGACACCGGCTGGCGGTACGCCGTCGAGATCCCCACCGTTCGCAAGACGAGACAGGCGCTCGGGCGAGTCATCCGCTCGCCCGAGGACGTCGGCGTCCGCGCGCTGCTCGATCGGCGCTACTCGCGCGCGGCGAAGTCGGACCTGGGGAAGTACAGCGTCAACAGTACCTTCCCACACGAAGAGCGCGAGGACCTGATCGACATCGGCCCCGAGAAGTTGAAGTTCGCGATGCTGAACTTCTACGCCGATCACGACGCCTACGGGGAAGAGCAGCCGACACCGTGAGTCGCCGGGGGTCGACGCTGCTCGTGATACCGCCGGTATACCGGGTTTTGACCGATCGAGCGCGGGATGTGGCGACGGGGGTCGATCGGGCGGGCGTCGATCGGTCGAAACGGTACTGATCAGTCGGAACGGTGCCGATCGGCCGGGCCTCAGGCGGGAAGGCGGATGCGACTCACCGGCAACTTGTACGTCCCATCCCAGAACTCGAGTTCGGTCACGGTCCACCGGATCGGCTCGATCTCCCGGTCGGCGAGTCGCGCCGCGGTCGCGCTGTCGCCGCCGCGGGCCAGCGTGACGTGAGGAACGTAGTCGCTGCCCTCGAGTCCCTCGATCGGCTCGAAGCTGTCGGCGAGATCGGCGTGGATCCGTTCGAGACCGGGACTCTCGACGGCGAGGTAGACGACGGGCGCCGAGCCCAGCGGCGGCTCGGCGAAGTAGTCGATGCCGGTGATCTCGGCTTCGACGGCGGGGGCCCCCTCGAGGGCGCGGTGGGCGCGCTGCTGGAGCGGGGCGACGTGGTCGGCGTCGCCGAGTCGCTTGAGCAGACACGAGTGGTCCTCGCGAACGCTGTCGAACCCGACCAGGGACGGGTAGAGGTCTGCGGCGAGTTCGCGAACGCGCCCGGGGACGGGAACGTTGACGCTGTACACGTGGGTTCTCGTAGTAGTAGGGCGCGTATCAGTCTGATGGTCCGTCCGTCGACGTCGACTACCGGGCCTTTCAGATCCGATCGACCAGCCAGAGGACGATCAGCGCGGCGATCGCGAGCTGGACGAGCAGGAAAAACGGTCCGAGAAGACTCGCGATCCCGCTGATCAGCGCCTCGACGATCCGCAAGAGGAGCAAGAGTGCGATCAGCCCGAGGATTATTTTCAGCAGCGTTTCGACCTCGAGTTCGCCGCGGGAGTCGATCATACGTTCACGTTGGCGTGAACGTTGAAAAACACACCGTTGCCGGAGTCGGAAAGACCTATTTAGGCGGCTCTGTCACGTTTATGCAATGGATGGGAAGGGGCGCTGGGCCCTGCTTTGCGTGCTCGTGGTGGTCGGGTGTTCGCTCGCGCTGCTACCGATCGCGTCGACCGTCGGTGGGGTCGACGCGGGCCAAAGTGAGCCGGCGCTCCAGGAAGGGGCCGACGAGAGCGCACAGCTCGAGGACGCGGACGAGATTCACATCGACGTCCTCCTCCACGATAACGGCTCGGCGACGTTCACCGTCGACTACCGGTACGTGATCGACGAGGAGAACACGACAACCGAGGAGTGGGACGAGATCCAGAGCGACGTCGAGGAGAACGCGAACGCGTACGCTGCGACCGAGGAAGAACGGTGGAACCAGACCGTCGCGGACGGTGCGAACCGGACCGATCGGAACATGAACATCTCGAACGTTTCCGTCAGCACGGAGCACGAGGCCGCACCGCAGGAGCTAGGACACGTCACGTTCACGTTCGAGTGGTCGAAGTTCGCCCACGTCGAACTGAACCGGATCGAGGCCGGTGACGCGATATACGGGTTTACCATTCCCGACGGTACCACGTTGCAGTTCCGCTGGCCGGACGCGTACGCTCTCAACGAGGAACCGGACCCCACACCAGACGATTCGGACGACAATTCGGTCTACTGGAACGGCGAGGGGACCGAGTTCGCGTCCGAACAGCCCCGCATCGTGCTGATCGAGAACGGGACCGACGATCCGAACACCACCGGCGACGAACCGGGGACGACCGACGGGGATCCCAATGCCACCGGCGACGAGCCGTCGATGCCGTGGCTGGCGGTGGTGGTGGCCCTCCTCCTGCTCGCGTCAGTCGGCGCTGCGGGCTGGTGGATCAGGGGCCAGCAGGTTCGCACGCGGGACCCGGCCAGTACGCCGTCGCCGCCGGTCGCCGACGGAGCAGCCGAACCCGACGGTCCGGACGGCCCGCCGCCCGAACTGCTCAGCAACGAGGAACGGGTCCTGCTGTTGCTCGAGGAACGGGGCGGCCGGATCAAACAGCAGGAAGTCGTCTCGGAACTGGACTGGACCGAGGCCAAGACGAGCCAGGTCGTCAGCGGCCTGCGGGAAGACGACGAAATCGAGGTCTTCCGGATCGGCCGGGAGAACGTCCTCTCGTTGCCGACCGAGGACGAGAACCCCTCCTGAGACGGTCCTCGACTCGGAGGACGTCCGTTCGCCCGACGCGTGTAACATTTGCCACCCCGGTAGGTTTTAATAGTGCCCGGGGCTTTGGGGCTACCAATGAGGCGCCCCGACGGCAGTCCGGTCATCGTTCTCGATACCGGCGGGGCTGTTTCGCCGCGGCGGCCACGACGACCGCGACCGGGCCTTTGAGCCCGTACTATACTCTACCCCACGTCCTCGGTTCGTTCCAACGTTCCAGCGATCGCAGAATTTTCGGTTAGCAGCCGCTCTAACTATAATTTTCGGAACTTAAACCAATGAGCTTAAGTCCCTCCTGCCGTTTCACTCGAATACGACATGACACGCGTTGCACTCGCGTTCTCGGGCGGACTGGACACGACCGTCTGTGTCCCGCTGCTCGAGGAGGAATACGGATACGACGACGTTATCGGCGTCACGGTCGACGTCGGACAGCCGGCCTCGGAGTTCGAGGAGGCCGAAGAAACGGCCGAGGCACTCGGCCTCGAACACTACGTCGTCGACGCGCGAGCGGAATTTGCCGACCTCTGTCTCGAGAGCGTTCGCGCGAACGCGACCTACCAGGGCTACCCGCTCGGCACGGCGCTGGCCCGTCCCGTGATCGCCGAGGCGATCCTCGAGGTCGCAGAGGAACAGGACTGTACCGGCATCGCCCACGGCTGTACGGGGAAGGGCAACGACCAGCTTCGGTTCGAGGCCGTCTGGCGTGACTCGGACCTCGAAGTGATCGCCCCCGTGCGCGAACTTGGCCTCACCCGCGAGTGGGAACAGGAGTACGCCGACGAGAAGGACCTCCCCGTCGAGGGTGGCAGCGGCGGCGACTGGTCGATCGACACCAACCTCTGGAGTCGCTCGGTCGAGGGGGACGAACTCGAGGACCCGAACTACGTCCCGCCCGAGGAAATCTACGACTGGACCCAGGCGCCCACCGGCGACAGCCAGGAGATCGAGATCACCTTCGAGGAGGGATACCCCGTCGCCGTCGACGGCGTGGAGTACGAGCCCGTCGACCTCGTCGAGCATCTCAACGGCGTGGCCGGGGCCTACGGCGTCGGTCGCACGGACACGATGGAAGACCGCATGCTCGGCCTGAAGGTCCGCGAGAACTACGAGCACCCCGCCGCGACGACGCTGCTGAACGCCCACGAGGCGCTCGAGGGGCTCGTGCTCACGCAGGAGGAACGCGAGTTCAAACAGCAGATCGACCAGCAGTGGGCCAAGAAGGGCTACGAGGGCCTGATCGACGCGCCCCTCGTGAACGCACTCGAGGGCTTCATCGACGAGACCCAGCAGCGGGTCACCGGGACGGTGACGATCCGCTTCGAGGGTGGCCGGGCGCGTCCGGTCGCCCGCGACAGCGAGTACGCCGCCTACTCGGCCGAACACGCCTCCTTCGACACGGAGACGGTCGGCAAGATCGAGCAGGAAGACGCCACCGGCGTCGCAAAGTACCACGGCTTCCAGCGCCGTCTCGCGAACGAATCGATCGCCGCGAACGAGGTGGACGAGGACGACGAGGAGGTCGAACTCGCTACCGACGGCGGTGACGCGGTCGACGACGACGAATAACGATGACCGAGGAGAGCGCTCACGACGGCGATCGCGTGCCAGCAGCGGACGAGACGGCCCTGCGCACTGATGGCGGCGACGAGGGCGTCGTCCGTCGGGACCGCTTCAGCGGCGGCCCCGCCCGGAGCTTCCTCTCCTCGCTCGCGGCCGATCGGCGAATCTTCGAGGCCGACCTCGAGGTCGATCGAGCCCACACCGTCATGCTCGCCGAACAGGACGTCGTCGAGGACGACGCCGCGGGCGCGATCCTGACCGCGCTGGACGCCATCGAGGTTGACGGCCACGACGCCCTGCCCGACGGCGAGGACGTCCACGAGGCGATCGAGACGGCAGTCATCGAGCGCATCGGCCCCGACGGGGGGAAGATGCACACCGCGCGCTCGCGCAACGACGAGGTCGCGGCCTGCATCCGCTACCGCCTTCGCGAGGACGTCCTCGCTGCGATCGAGACGACGATCGCGTTGCGCGAGTCCCTGATCGGGGTGGCCGACGACCACCGGGAGACGATCATGCCCGGCTACACGCACCTCCAGCCCGCCCAGCCGATCACGGTCGCCCACTGGGCGCTCTCCTACGAGGGAGCCGTCCGTCGCGACGCGGCGCGGCTGCTCGAGGCGTACGATCGGATCAACGAGTCGCCCCTCGGCGGCGCCGCGTTCGCGGGGACGACGTTCGAGATCGATCGCGAGCGCACTGCCGAACTCCTCGGCTTCGATGGCGTGGTAGCGAACTCGATGGACGCCGCCGCGAGCCGGGACTTCCTGCTCGAGACCGTCCAGGCGCTGTCGACGCACGCGACGACGCTCTCGGGGCTGGCGGAGGACGTGATCGTCTTCGTGAACCGCGGCTTCGTCGACCTCGCGGACGACTACTCGTCGACGTCGTCGATCATGCCCCAGAAGAAGAATCCCGACACGCTGGAACTGGTGCGTGCGGTCGCGGGCGACGCGGCCGGGGGCGTCCAGGGGCTGACGACGACGCTCAAGGGACTGCCCCGCGCGTACAACCGCGACCTCCAGCGGGCGACGACCCACGCCTGGGAGACCGTCGACGCGGTGACGGAGGCCAGCGAGGTCGCTGCGGGTGCAGTGGCGACGGCCGACTGGAACGAGGAGTCCCTCGCCGCCGAAGCCGGCGCGGGGTTCTCGACGGCGACCGGCGTCGCCGATCTGCTGGCCGCGAACGGACTGCCGTTCCGGACGGCACACGAGGTGGTCGCAGTGGCTGCAGAGAACGGCGCCGACTACGACGCGATCGAGGCCGCCGCCGAGGAGATTCTCGGCGAGCCACTCGAGAACTACGTCGACCCCGCTGCCGTCGCGGACGCGCTCGATCCCGCCGAAAGCGTCGCGAGTCGGGACTCGCAGGGCGGCCCCGCTCCCGGGGCCGTTGCCGACCAGATCGAGGCGGCGCGCGATGCGCTCGCGGCCGACGAGGAGACGCTCGCGGTGACGAGCGAGGCACTCGAGACGGCCCACGAGGCGCTTCGCGAGGAGGTGAACGGGTATGTGTGAGGTCGGACGCTCCTTCCCGGTAACACCGCTGCCGCGGCCGCCGCGACCGCCGTCCCCGCGAGGGGACAAATTACTTGATACGTGATATATCAAACAAAATCTGCCGGAAAAACGCACTTTTGCACCGTTAGACAACGGTGTCGATAGTATAATTTTGCTGTTAGGTTCGAAGGATTTAAGGGATACCGGCTCCCAGTTGCAGGTACAATGACCGAATGCGTCGAGTGTGGGGCAGAAGTGTCCCTGCACGACGATCTGGAAGTGGGAGAGATCGTTGACTGTACGACCTGCGGTGCCGAACTGGAAGTCGTCGACACTGAGCCGCCAGTCCTCGAGCGAGCCCCGGAGCTCGAAGAGGACTGGGGTGAGTGACCTTGCAAGTAGGAATCCTCTACTCCCGGATCCGCAAGGACGAGAAGCTCCTGCTCAACGAACTTCGCGAGCGCGACCACGAGGTCGTGAAGATCGACGTCCGCAAACAGGAGTTCGACGTCGGCGAGACCCCCGAGGAGTTCGCGAACCTCGATCTCGTCGTCGATCGCTGTCTCGCCACGAGTCGGAGCCTGTACGCCACGAAATTCTTCGAGGCGTACGGCATCCCCGTGGTCAACAGCCACGAGACGGCCGAGATCTGTGCGGACAAGGTGAAGAACAGCCTCGCACTCGAGCAGGCGGGCGTGCCCACGCCCGCGACGAAAGTCGCGTTCACGAAAGAGACCGCGATGGAGGCGATCGAGGACTTCGGCTACCCGTGCGTGCTCAAACCCGTCGTCGGATCGTGGGGCCGCCTGATGGCCAAGATCGATTCGCCGGACGCCGCCGAGGCGATCTTGGAGCACAAGGCCACCCTCGGCCACTACGAGCACAAGGTGTTCTACGTCCAGGAGTTCGTCGAGAAGCCCGGCCGCGACATCCGCGTGCTCGCGACCGACGGCGAACCGATCGCCGCGATGGTCCGCTCGTCGGACCACTGGATCACGAACGCCGCCAAGGGTGCCGAAACCGAGGTGTTCGAACTCGACGACGAGGCGAAAGAACTGGTCCAGAAGGCCAGCGACGCCGTCGGCGGTGGTCTCCTGGGCGTCGACCTCATGGAGACGGGTGATTCGTACACCGTCCACGAGGTCAACCACACGGTCGAGTTCAAGGCGCTCGACGGCGCGGTCGACACCGACGTCGCCGGCACCGTCGTCGACTGGCTCGAGGAGAAGGCCGCCGACGCGGCGGACGAACAGCTGGAGGTGACGGCCTGATGGCGGTCGGAACCGACGTCAGCGCCGACGAGAACGCCGAGACCGTCACCGCGACCGTCATCGGCGGCTCGGGCTTCACGGGCGGCGAACTGCTTCGTCTGCTTGCAGGCCACCCGAACTTCGAACTGGTCGAGGTGACCAGCCGATCGAAGGCCGGCAAGAGCGTCGGCTCCGTCCACCCGCCGCTGCGGGGGACGGACCTGCGGTTTACCGAACCCGAGGACCTGGCGAGCGTCGACGTCCTGTTCGCGGCGACGCCACACGGCGTCTCGATGGGACGGGTCGACGACTTTTTCGAGATTGCCGATACGGTCGTGGACCTCTCGGCGGACTTCCGCCTCGACAGCGAGGCCCAGTACGACGAGTGGTACGACGGCCACGACGCGCCCGAGTACCTCGAAACGGCCGAGTACGCGCTCCCCGAGATCAACCGCGACAACCTCGAGGGTGCCGAACTGATCGCCGGCGGCGGCTGTAACGCCACCGCGACGATCCTCGGGCTCTACCCGCTGTTCGAGCACGATCTCCTGGAGGGCGGTGAGCAGGTCGTCGTCGACGTCAAGGTCGGCTCCTCCGAAGGCGGCGCCGGCGGCGGCGAGGCCTCGAGCCACCCGGAGCGATCGGGCGTGGTCCGTCCCTACGCGCCGACGGGCCACCGTCACGAGGCCGAGATCGAGCAGTTCCTCGGGACGAGCGTCGCGTTCACGTGTCACGCCGTGGATATGGTTCGCGGCGCCAGCGCGACGAGTCACGTCTTCCCATCGGGGCCGGTCTCGAAGGGCGATCTCTGGGGGGCCTACCGCGACTGCTACGAGGACGAGCCGTTCGTCCGGATGGCCGCCGGCGGCTCCGGCGTCTACCGCTACCCCGAACCCAAGGCGGTCGCGGGGACCAACCTCGCCGAGGTCGGCTTCGAACTCGACCCCTCGAACAAGCGGATCGTCGTCTTCTCGGCGATCGACAACATGATGAAGGGATCGGCGGGCCAGGCGGTCCACGCGGCCAACGTCGCGCTCGGTCTCGAGGAGACGGCCGGACTCGAATTCACGGGGTTACACCCCGTGGGGGCGCCCTGAGATGACGGTCGTAGTCAAGATCGGCGGCGCTCGCGCCGTCGATCCGGAGGGCGCACTCGCGGACGTCGCCTCGCTGGTCGAAGACGGTGAAGACGTCGTGCTCACCCACGGCGGCTCGACCGCCGTCGACGAGACCCTCGACGAACTCGGCGAGGACCCCACGTACGTCGAGACGCCCGGCGGCGTCGTCGGGCGCTTTACCGACGAACGCACCATGGACGTCTTCAAGATGGTGATGCCGGGCAAGCTCAACACCGATCTTGTGGAGAGCCTGCACAACGAGGGTGTGAACGCTGTCGGCCTCTCCGGCACCGACGGCAAACTGCTGGAGGGCAAGCGCAAGTCGGCCGTCCGCGTCGAGGAGGACGGCAAGAAGAAGATCAAGCGCGGCGACCACTCGGGGACGATCGAGTCGGTCAACGCGGACCTGCTCGAGACGACCCTCGCGGGCGGTTACACGCCCGTCGTCTCCGTTCCGGTGCTCGGGAGGGAGAAGGACGGCGGCTACACCGCCGTCAACGCCGACGCCGATCGGGCCGCCGCCGCAATCGCCGGCGCGCTGGCAGCCGATCTGGTCGTCCTCACCGACGTCTCGGGAATCTACGAGGACCCCGACGACGAGTCCACGAAGATCGATTCGGCGTCGACCCCCGAGGAGTTCGCGGCCGTCGAGGACGCCGCGGAAGGGTTCATGACGAAGAAGGTGATGGCCGCCGAGGAGGCCCTCGAGGGCGGCGCGGCCTCGGTGATCGTCGCCTCGGCGAACGCCGACGCCCCGATCACGAGCGCGCTCGCAGGCGAGGGCACGACGATCGAACCCGGCGCGGTCGCCGACGACGCGGACGACCGCGCGGAAACGGAGGTTCCAGAGCAATGAGCGGATTCGTCTTTTCGGAGAAACCGATCAGCATCGAGTCGGGCGAGGGCGCGACCCTCGTCGCGGAGGACGGCACCGAGTACCTGGACATGGGCGCGAGCTACGCCTGCACGCCGACGGGCCACTGTCACCCGGACGTGGTCGCGGCGGTCCAGGACCAGGCCGCCGACCTGCTTTACGTACAGGGATCGTATCCGGTCGAATCGCGGACCACTCTCCACGAGAAACTGGGGGCGCTCGCCCCGGGCTCGATCGACAACGTCTGGCTCTGTAACTCCGGGACCGAGGCCAACGAAGCCGCGCTGAAGTTCGCCCGCAGTGCGACGGGCGGGACGAAGATCGTCGCCGCGAAGCGTGCCTTCCACGGGCGCACGATGGGGACGCTCTCGGCGACCTGGAAACCCAAGTACAAGAAGCCGTTCGAGCCGTTGCTCGAAGACCAGGTCGAGTTCGTCACCTACGGCGACGAGGACGAACTCGCGGACGCGGTCGACGACGAGACAGCGGCCGTCATCCTCGAACCGATCCAGGGCGAGGGCGGCATCCACCCCGCCCCGGAGGGCTATCTCGCGGCGGCCCGCGAGATCACCGAGGAAACCGGTTCGGCGCTGGTCTTCGACGAGATCCAGACCGGGATCGGCCGGACGGGCGACCTCTGGGCCTGCGAGGGCTACGGGGTCACGCCCGACGTCGTGACGACGGCGAAGGGCGTCGCCAGCGGCCTGCCGATGGGCGCGACGCTCTGTGCGGACTGGATCGCCGAAAACGCGGGCCCGCACGGCTCGACGTTCTCGGGCAACCCGGTCGTCGCCGCGGCAGCGAACGCCACGCTCGACGTCGTCGTCGAGGAGGACCTGCCGGGCAACGCCGCCGCGATCGGTGACTACCTGCAGACCGAACTCGCGGCGCTCGACGTCCCGATCCGAGATATCCGCGGCGAGGGGCTGATGATCGGCGTCGAGGTCAAACGCGGTGCGAACCGCGTGCTGCGAGACCTCGCGCTCGAGCAGCAGGTGCTCGCGTTGCCGGCCGGTCGGAGCGTCGTGCGTCTGCTCCCGCCGCTCGTCCTCGAAGAGCGTCACGCGGACGACGTGGTCGCCGCACTGGCGGACGTCCTCGCACCGAAAGCCGAGTCCGAATCATGAGCGCGACGATGAAGGACACAGCCGACGTCTCGGCCGTGACCGCCCGGCAGTTGCTGATCGACCTCGTGTCGATCCCGTCGCCGTCGGACGAGGAAGCCGACGCAGCAGGGCGACTCGTCGAGTTCTTCGAGGCCTACGGCCGCGAGGCGTGGATCGACGAGGTCGGCAACGTTCGCGCGCCAGCCGACGATTCGGTCCTGCTAACCTCCCACGTCGACACCGTCCCCGGCGAGATCCCGGTCGAGGTGGAGCCGGCCGACGAAGACGACGTGGCTGCCGACGTCGCCGACGAGACGGGCGTTGACGTCCTCCGGGGCCGGGGCAGCGTCGACGCGACCGGCCCGCTGGCCGCGATGGCCGCCGCAGCCGTTCGCACGGGCGTCTCCTTCGTCGGCGTCGTCGGCGAGGAGACGAACTCACGCGGCGCACGCCATCTCGTCGCGGACCGCGAGGAACCCGAGGCGGTCGTCAACGGCGAACCGAGCGGCGCGACGGGGATCACGCTCGGCTACCGCGGCTTCCTCGCGGGCACCTACGTCGCGACCAGCGAATCCGGCCACACCTCGCGGCCGGAACCCAACGCGATCCAGCACGCGACGAACTGGTGGACGACCGTCGAGGACGCGTTCGAACACGACGAGTACACGCCCGTCTTCGAGCGCGTGACCGCCAAACCCGTCGCGATCGACGGCGGGATCAGCGAGGATGGCCTCTCCGTCGAGACGACGCTGGACGTCCAGTTACGGATTCCGCCGTCCCTCGACGCCGAGACGGTCCGCGAGACCGCCGAAGCCGAACTCGAGATCGGGACCGTCTCCTGGGCGGAGCCGATCCCGCCGGTCATGGAGAGCCCGCGGACCGAAGTCGCCCGGGCGTTCCGGGCCGCGATCCGGAAGGAAGGCGGCGATCCTCGACTCCTCCGCAAGACCGGCACCAGCGACATGAACCTCTACGCAGGCGCGTGGGACTGTCCGATGGTTACCTACGGCCCGGGCAACTCCGAACTCGATCACGCGCCGGACGAACGGCTCTCGCTCGCGGAATTCGACCAGTCGGTCGCGGTCCTGACGCGGGTCGCGACGACGTTGCGCGGAGGTGACGAGTGATGTCGTCCGGCGACGTCCGTCACTTCCTCGAAATCGACGACCTCTCGACGGACGAACTCGAGACCGTCCTCGATCGGGCCGCGGCGTACAAACGCGCCCAGCAGGCCGGCGAGGACCACCCCGATCTCGCGGGGCAGACGCTCGGCATGATCTTCCAGAAGCCGAGCACGCGGACGCGGGTGTCCTTCGAGACGGGAATGACCCAGCTCGGCGGCCACGCCGTCTTCCTGGGGGAAGACGACATCCAGCTCGGCCGCGGCGAGCCGCTGAAGGATACCTCGCGTACGCTTTCGCGGTACGTCGATGCGGTGATGGCCCGGGTGTTCAAACACGAGAACATCGAGGTGCTCGCGGAGTACTCGTCGGTGCCGATCGTCAACGGCCTCACCGACGACGCCCATCCCTGCCAGACGCTCGCCGACCTGCTGACGATCCGCGAGCAGGAGGGCGGGTTCGAGGAGCGTTCCGGGAGTGAACCGTCCGGAGGCGCGTCGAACAGCGGCTTCGACGGTGTGTCGGTCGCCTGGATCGGCGACGGGAACAACGTCGCCCAGTCGTTTACCGTCGGTGCCGCGCTGACGGACATCGACCTGACGGTCGCGACGCCCGAGGGGTACGGGATCGACGACGACGTACTCGATCGCGCCCGCGGTCTCGGCGCCGATCCGACAGTTACGCACGATCCCGTCGAAGCTGCTACGGACGCGGACATCATCTACACCGACGTCTGGATCAGTATGGGCCAGGAGGACGAACGCGACGTCCGGATGAACGACTTCGAGGGGTTCCAGGTCTGTTCGGACCTCCTCGAACACGCGCCCGGGGCGTCGGTCATGCACTGCCTGCCGGCCCACCGCGGCGAGGAGATCACCGACGACGTCATCGAGAGCGATCGATCGGTCGTCTTCGACCAGGCCGAGAACCGGCTTCACGCCCAGAAGGCGCTATTGAGTTGGCTGCTCGAGTAGTAAGTCGATCGGCTTTTCGGCGCTCGACTGACGGACGTTCGTGATGGTGAGCGATCGGCGCCGCGTCACGGCGCATCGTCGCCCCGGGCCGCGCCGTGTGCCGGTAAACGAGCCGTTTTTCGTGTCGAAACGTTGTCTTTAGTGGTGCCTATAACTGTCCCACGAAGCGAACGATCGGGTGAAATCAAATAGGGACCTGTCGAAGCGGCAGTAGCAGCATGCCGTTCAGACTGCTGCTCGCCGTACTCCTCATGCTGTTGGGGCCAGCGGCGCTGATCGCACTGTATCTGGTGTAGGCGGGCACGGGGGGAAACGGAGGTATCGGCTGTCGACCAGGGGGTTGCGGATACCCTTTTTCGGTTCGGGTCTATCGCGCCAGCACCGCGTAGGTGGCCCCGAGGACGAGTCCGTACGCGGCGTGACCGATGAGACTCTCGACGGCGACGTTCGGTACTGCGGGTGCCATCGCGAAGCCGACTGCCGAGAGCCAGATCGGCATCACGACGACGGCGAGGATCGCCCACACGACCAGTCCGTAGCCGAGACCGGCAGCAGTGGCTCCGAGCGGTCCGACGTCGGTTCGCCCCGCAGCCGCGAGCGCCGCCGCGAAGACGACGCCCAGGACGGCACCGTGTGACACGTGAACGATCATTCCCGCGAGGCCGCCTTCGAGACCGTACATCGAGGGGATCGCCATCTCGATGACTGCGGGCGTCTGTATCGCCATCATCGCACCGAAGACGATCGCGCCGACGATCCCGCCGACGGTCCCCGCCTGCCAGGGTTCGAGTGCTGTTCCGAGCCGTTCGTCCGTTCGCGTTCGTACTTCCGATGCCATGTGGGGGCATACCGTACGGGTGCGTGTAGCAGTATCCCGGTCGGGCATCGATCGTACACAGCCGCCGAAGACAGAATCCCGACCCGCGTGGACACAAAGGCTCTTTGAACAGGCGAACCCAGTTCGAATCGATGGCGGACCCCCTTCGGATCGAGGCGGGAGAACTCGCGGAGGATGCGATTCTCGACGCCCTGCAGAACGGCCGGCGGATCGTGGTCACGACGACGATGCTCGGTACGGACCACGAGGTGACGCTACGGTACGACGGCTCGGTGTACTACTGCGACACGCCGACGAGGCTGCACCGTCACGAGAGCGAGCGCGAGATGCGAACCTGCGTGCAGAAGATGGGATACGCCAGCGATCAGTCGCCGGAATCGGGGTGAGCAGTTCTTTGAGCCAGGAGTCCCTACGTAGCGTATGGCGAGCGAACCCCGACACCGACTCGGCGAGTTACTGGAGGATTCGAACCCACAGTTCGAGAAGGTGATGAGCTGCGTCTTCGGGATCGAGGACCACGAAACGCGAACGTATCTCGTGCTGTGTGAGTTCCCCGGCAGCACGATCGAGGAATTGGCGGCTGCCCTCGACCGCGACCGGAGTACGGTCAACCGCGCACTGTCGACGCTTCACGAGCGAGGGCTCGTTCGCCGGGAACGGCGCTTGCTGGACGGTGGGGGCTACGTCTACCAGTACACGGCCGTCGCGCTCCCCGAGGCCAAGGAGATCCTCCACGAGGCACTCGACGCCTGGACGGCGACGGTCCACGACGTGATCGACGAGTTCGACGGCGGATCGAGCGAGACCGGGGCCGGGACCGGCCCCGAGACCACCGGCGAGTAACCGTCGAATCCGCGTGCTTTTTGTCCCTCGCCTCCTCCCGCTCGACAATGAGTCTCAGCCTTGCCGCTCCCCAGCCGGAGCCGCCGGCCGACGCCGACGACGGCGTCTGGCTCGAGTGCATCGAGTGCACTGGCACGTTCGCGCCGTTCGACGACGTTCGCTACACCTGTGACGAGTGTGGCGGGTTGCTCGAGGTCCGATACGCGGAGCTACCGACGTTCGACGACTTCGCGGGCGAGGGCGTCTGGCGCTACGCCGACGCGCTCCCGTTCGAGGAGGGCGTGACGACCCAGGAGGGTGCGACCCCGCTGTACGAGGTCCCCCGACTCGAGGACGATATCGGGGTCGAAACCCTGCGGATCAAACACGAGGGGATGAACCCGACCGGCTCGTTCAAGGACCGCGGCATGACCGTCGGCGTTGCCGTCGCGAAGGAACTCGGCGTCGATCGGCTGGCGTGTGCCTCGACTGGCAACACCAGCGCGGCGCTCGCGGCCTACGGTTCCCGCGGCGGGATGGAGACGCTCGTCCTCCTGCCCGCCGGCAAGGTCGCGGCGGGGAAGATCGCCCAGGCGAGCCTCCACGGCGCGCGCATCCTCGAGGTCGACGGCAACTTCGACGCCTGCCTCGACATCGTCCAGGAACTCGCGGCACGGGGCGAGGCCTACCTGCTGAACTCGCTGAATCCCTTCCGACTGGAGGGCCAGAAGACGATCGGCCTCGAGATCCTCGAGGGATTCCGCGACGACTACGGAGCGTTCCCGGACCGGATCGTCCTGCCGGTCGGCAACGCGGGCAACACCTCGGCGCTGTACAAGGCGTTCCGGGAACTCGTCCAGGCGGGCGAACTCGACGAGGACGACGTGCCGAAACTGACCGGCGTGCAGGCCGAGGGTGCGGCCCCGATGGTCGAGGCGATCGAGAACGGAGCCGACGAGGTCCGGCGCTGGGACGACGTGGAGACGCGGGCGACGGCGATCCGGATCGGGAACCCGGTCAACGCACCGAAGGCCCTCCCCGGCATTCGCGAGACCGGCGGGACGGCGATCGCGGTCACCGACGAGGAGATCACCGACGCCCAGCGCGACCTCGCCCAGGAAGGGATCGGCGTCGAACCCGCGTCCGCGGCTTCAGCAGCCGGCCTGCGCAAACTTCGCGCCCAGGGGATCGTCGACGACGACGAGCGCGTCGCCTGCCTGACGACGGGCCACCTGCTCAAGGACCCCGACGCCGCCGCCGCTGCGGGGAGCGATCCCGAACCGGTGCCAGCCGATACGCAAGGCGTCATCGAGTACCTACAGGGCTGAACTCGGTCCGATCGGGCGAACCGTGACGGGGCGTCGGCGACGTAGTCTGCTGCGCGTCCGACGCCCGTCTGCGGCGTCTGACGCCCGTCTGCGGCGTCTGACGCCCGACTGACTGGGTTTTTTGGCGTCCTCCGTTGCCGGTGTAGCCATGTCCGCCGAGCAACGATCCGGCGATCCCCGCACCCGCGAGTCGACCCGCACTCGAATCAGCCCCGACCCCGCATTCTCGGCTCCCGCGACGCCGTCGATCGACGTGACGACTACCGAACGGGGGAGCCCGATGGCCTCTCGCATCGAACGCGTCCGCCTGCGCGCACAGGTCGCCGCCCTCGAGCGCGAACTCGTGGCGAGCGAGTGCCGCCGACAGGCGATCGTCGGGCAGTACGAACTCCAGCTCGAAGAGCAGCAGTGTTCCAGCGACGCGTCGCGTTGGACCGTCGACGGCGTCCTCGACACCGTCCGACACCTGGTTCCCGAGCGCCGGTAGGCACCGCCGGCGACCGGTTTCTCACTGCCAGTTCGCCGTTGCCAGCTCTCCGCTGCTACGTTCGTTCACGAGCGGGTGTTCCACCCTCTCTCGCCATCTCTGCTCCCGGTCGTTCGCACAGGGCGGCCGGGGGACCCACCCGTTTATTTCGACAAAAATCCTACAGTTTAAATACGATAGCGGGGTTCAAACAGCATGAGAGATACTGATTATCGATGGAGAACGCGGAGTCTTTCCCAGTCTGTCCCGAGTGTAGCGGCAGAGTTCGACGCACGGAGACGGAGAACGTTTGCGAGGACTGCGGACTCGTCTGCGACGAAGACGCGATCGATCGCGGCCCCGAGTGGCGCTCGTTCGACGACGACGACACCGATCCCCGCCGGACCGGTGCGCCGCTGACCCGCTCGCGACACGATCGCGGCCTCTCGACCGAGATCGGGTACGGCACCGGCACCGATTTCGGATCCGGGACGCGGCTCACGGGTCGGAAGCGCCGCCAGATCGTTCGGCTCCGGCGGGAGCACAACCGGGCACGCATCGCGACGAAGGCCGATCGGAATCAGGCCTACGGCTTCACCGAGATCAAACGCATCACCGCTCGACTCTCGCTGGACGAGTCGATTCGGGAGCAGGCCTGTGCCCTGTTCGACTCGGCGCAGTCGGAAGGGCTGTTTCAGGGGCGCTCGCTCGAGGGATTCGCCGCCGCGGCGATCTACGCGACCTGTCGAACGCGATCGATCCCCCGCACGATCGACGAGATTACGACCGTCGCGCGCGCCGACGCCGACGAACTCACCGCCGCCTACGACGCGCTGAACCGCGACCTCGGTCTGCCGACCGGTCCGATCGATCCCGCGCAGTACCTGCCGCGCTACGCCTCGGAACTCGACCTCGAACCGGCCGTCGAACGGCGGGCCCGCGAGCACGTCGAGACCCTGCTCGAGGCCCGCGCGATCGGCGGCCGCAACCCGAGCGGCGTCGCGGCGGCCTGTCTCTACCGGGCCGCCAACGAGCGCGAGGCGTGGTCGTCGGTCACCCAGGCCGCCGCGGCGGAGGTCGCCGACGTCGCCCCGGTGACGATCCGATCGACGGCGACGACGCTGACGGAACTCGGCGTGGACTGATGGACTGCGATCGGACGATCCTCCCGGCTCACGTCGTCCGGAGGTTGTCCGTACTCGGCTCGTAGACCTCGCCTTTCTGTTTGAGTTTCTCGATCTCGTGTTCGGCCTTGGACTGATCCATGCCGATCTCCTCGGCGCGCTCCATGACGATGTCGACCGGCGCACCCTCGTCGTACTCCTCCTCGATGTCGCTGATGAGCCCCTTGAGGTTCTTGATCCGATCGCGCTGGGACTTCGAGGTGCCGGCCTCGACGATGTCCGCGTCGAATTCGCCCGTCTCGGGGTCGACGCCGATGTCCTGCAGACACGACCGAACGATCTCGATGACGCGGTTGGCGTCGTGTTCCTCGACGGTATCGGAGAGGCGCACCCGGGCGCTGGCCTCCGAGAGCCGTACCAGCGCCTCGAGTTTCCGGGCGGTGACGGGAATCGGCGCGTCCTCGTCTGTCCCCTTCGATCGGAGGTCGACGTAGAAGTCCCGGATCGCGTTGCGGGCCGCTTCGGTCATCCGCGGATGGCAGTTCTGTTTCGCGTAGGCGATGTACTTGCGCAGGAGTTCGGCGTCGATCTCGGGGTCGACTTGGTCGGTCATCTCCGCGATCTCGTCCGTACTGACCTCGAGGGAGGCCATTTCCTCGCGCTGGGTGGTCAACTCGCCCGCGTAGTTCGTCGTGATGATGTGTTCCGCGAGGTTGCGGTCTTTCTCCTCGTCGGGCTGGTCGGTGACGGTGAAGATCAGGTCGAACCGGGAGATGAGGGCGGGTTCGAGGTCGATCTGCTCGCTGATCGGCTCGTAGTGATCGAACCGGCCGTACTTGGGGTTCGCGGCGCCGAGGAGCGAACAACGGGACTTGAGGGTCGCGTTGATACCCGCCTTGGAGACGGAGATTTTCTGCTGTTCTAAGGCCTCGTGCATGGCCGATCGGTCCTCGGAATTGTGAACGACCATGCCGTTGGCGATGAAATTATGGGTTCCTTCGACGGTGAGATCGTAGACGTAGTCCCAGTCACTGTTGTCGATCCGTCGAACGTCGGCAATCTCCGAGTGCTCGACGTTGCGAAGATGTGCGTCGGGTGCTGGATTGCTGGTTCCGATGCCGCCGTCTGCTGCGATCGTATCTTGGCCACGTGGTACGAGCGTCTGGTCTCCGATCGTGAGATCTTCTGCTTGTCGTTCGACGATGTTACCCTGTTGATGAACGAAATACGGATGATCGGGCGTCGATCGAAGTCGGTTTCCGTCTTTCGTGATGACTTCGATCAGTTCAGAAGGTGCCTCGTACTGGTGAACGGCGGTTACCGGTCGTTCGACGATCGTTCCGGAGTTGGTCATCGTCCGGACAGAGACGTCGATATCACGGATTGTTCGTCCGTTGCTGAGCGGTTCGATTTCGCCATGAATTGCTGCCTGTTGAGCTATGTCTCCGATAGGAATGTTCGAGCCATCGGCTAATTCGACGACTGTTTCACTCGTCACACATCGCATCTTGTCGAGTTCGTCGACCGCCGCGATCCCCTGATCGGCGAGGACGAGCGCGCCGGCTTCGAGGGTCCACTGCTGGCCGTCGCCGAAGTCGTCGCGAACGGCGGCGGCCGTGAGACCGGCCGACGACGATCCCTTGCCGGAGGTGTAGACGGCGCGAGGAGCGATATTTTGGATATAGCCTAGCATCTGCGATTTGCCAGTACCCGGATCACCGATCAGGAGCATGTGCAGGTCGCCGCGGATTCGCGATCCGTCGGGCAACTGCTTGGTCACGCCCGAGAATAACTGCAAAATCATCGCGAGTTTCTCCTGATCGTAGCCGTAGATCGAGGGCGCGATCGAGGCGACCATCTGCTCGTAGACGTCGTCCTGGTTGGAAATCTCGTAGATCTGCTTCTTGTCCTCGTCGCTGATGTCCATGTCCTCGAACTGCTCTTCGTCGATCTCGACCGACATCCCCTCCATGTAGAAGTCGAAGACGGGGCTCTTCTCGCCCTGGTTCTCCTGCTGTTCGAGCCGGAGGACGCCGGTCGCGGAGACGTGATCGCCGGGGGTGACCTCGCCGGTGATGTCGTCCTCGACGTGGACGTCCAGCGACTGGGGCGTCTCGCCGCCGCGCAGGCCCTCGGGACTCTCCTGGATGCGGAGCTTCTGGGAGTCGACGAACTCCGACTGGTCGAAGTTCACCCGGAAGGGCCCCTGTCGTTCACAGCCCTGACACTCGTGGGGTTCCTGAAAGTCCCCGCTGGACTGGGGAACGCGGGTGAGCGTGCCACAGAGCTGGCACTCGAAGGCGGCTTCCTCGATCTTCGGGCGGACGTCGGTGGCTTTCCGGACGATCCCGCGCACCTGTACGAGGGAGTTCATGTCCCGGGCGCGGATGTCCCGGATCTCGGGCGACTCGGTCTCCGGGAGGTTCGTTACCCGGACGTGGGCCTGGCCGAGGCTGACGTCGATCGGGAGGTCGTACAGTCGCAGCGCCTCCTCGGCGTAGCGCTGGAGCTGTTCCGGCTGGTTGATGAAGTCGTCGGCGAGGTCGGGATCGTACCGGTAGAGGTCCTGCCAGTCGACGTGGAGCGATCGCTGTTCGTTGGGGTAACGCTGCGCAAGCTGCTTGATATCGCTGTCGTAGTAGTTGCGGAAGAACTGCTCGAAGGAATCGACGAGTTCAGAATTGCCCGCTTGCGCCATTGCACTGTTGTACGGACCGCATCGGGTATAAATGGTGGCAAAGGGGAGTGGAAGTGGTCGTCCGGGAACGGGCGACCGCGCTGCGGACGGCGTTGCGTTACCCCCGATTGCGCCGTGAGCGTGGCCGTGCTCGCACCCGATCGTGCTATTGACGATCGGTCCGTCGCCTTCGTCACCAGCTGGACGATCGACCCGTCGCCGTAGCCGACACTCGCCCAGCGTCGCCACCGTGTCGGATTTGATCGGTCAATCGACGACCGTGTGCGGATCGCCGATCGGTCCTGCGTGAGGACCGATAGCGTGTGTAAAGAGGCCCCCGGTAGCTATGGCGGGAGCAGTGTGGCTTCCGATCTAGTCGGGCGGTTCGGCCACGTCGAACAACCGGGTGGTGATCGCCGTACCGGCGATCGTCTGACGCGTCGGGCTGGCGATGTCCACGCCGTGTTCTGTATCCCCTTCCGTCGTTCGCGTGGCCGGTCGACTCTTTCAGGTACTCGTGTATGTATCTATAGCCAATGTATTTTGGGTACTCCGGTCCCCGCGACGTCTCCGCCGCTCTGGCCAGCGGCGATCCTGTAATCGTGCTTCGATTTTCGGAATCGATAAACAAGACGACGACGATGTGAGGGTGTGGACCGACGCACCGGTATCGGCGCCGTGGTCGCAGCCGTCGGCGTCCTCGCGGTCGCACTGGCAGCGGCGACACTTCCGTCGACCGTCGATCCGGAGAGCGGCGTCGGCGGAGACGGTGGCGAGGGTGGTGCCGGTGAGGGAACGGGGCCTGGATTCGGGACACCGCCACCGGACGAACGGCCGATCGACGCGTTCGAGGTCCCGCTCGTGGAGGAGTTGGTCGCGGTTCTCTTGCTCCTCGCGGCCCTCGTCCTGCTCGTCTACGCCGTCCGCAACTGGCGGGGACTCGTTCCGGTGGCCGTCGGAATCGCCGCGCTCGTCGGCCTGCTGGTGGTACTGTTTACTTTCCTGGGGGACCTGTCGGCGGTGCCGGGTGGACCGGCCAGCGAGCCGATGGGCAACGGTGGCTACGGTGGCGGTGGCGGGGACGGGACGACGGGGTTCGGTGACACGACCTCGCTCCCGTTCGCCGCACTCTTCGTCCTCACGGTCGCGGTACTCGGGATGATCTTCGTGATCGCTCGATCGTCGACCCCGGGAGCGGGATCGATCGATCCGGCCGATGACACCGGGTCCGACGACACCGACCGGGCAGCGATCGGCCGTGCAGCGGGACGAGCGGCGGACCGGATCGAGCGCGGTGACGACGTCGACAACGACGTCGTCCGGGCCTGGCAGGAGATGACCTCGCTGCTCGACGTGTCCCGCCCCGAGACGACCACGCCGCGGGAGTTCGCGACCGTCGCCGCGGACGCGGGGATGGACCCCGACGACGTCCGGGAACTCACGCGGCTGTTCGAGGACGTTCGGTACGGGGAGTACAGTCCGACCGACGATCGGGAACGGCGCGCGGTTCGCGTCTTCCGCCGAATCGAACGGGCGTACGGGGCCGACGACGAATGATCGGTCGGCACCGCCTCCGTCTCGGTGTTGGACTCTCGCTCTTCGGCGCGGCCCTCGTCGAGATGTTCGTTCCCGGGTCCCTTCCGGTACCGGTCGGGGACGGTGCCGTTCCCCTCACTGGCGGGCTGCTCCTCATCTACGCCTACTACGTCCGTCACTCGAGCGAGGATGGGGCGCTCAGGCAGGCATCGACGCCGGACCCGGAGGTTCCGACACCGACACCGGCTCCTGGCGACGACCTCGACGACGTACTCACACAGTTTCTCCCCGCCAGGGCGATCTACTCCAGCACGCGGACCAGACGGGGGCTGCGAGCGGCAGCGATCGCAGTGCTCACCCGGTACGGCGATTGTACCGAGGCCGAAGCGCGCCAGCGGGTCGACGACGGCACCTGGACGTCCGATTCGCGAGCGGCGGCGTTCCTGGACGATACCGGCAGAGCGTCCCGCGGGATCACCACACGACTCCGGGACCGCTTGGCGAACGAATCGCCGTACGAACGAGATCTTGGCCACACCGTGACCGCGATCGCGGCCGTCGCGGACGTGCCGACGTCGGACTGGGTCGACGGCGACGACACGATCCGCCGGCGCGTGCGGCAGGCAGTCGGAGCGTCCGGTACACGGGGACGGGCAGCCGGATCGAACGCGTCGGACGGGACGCCGATCACGTCGACCGGTTCGCAAGGTGCATCCGTCGAATCGAACGGCGGTGGAGCACCGGCGGGTACGACGGCCGACGCCGAGCAGCCCGAATCCGGCCCGGAGCCCGACCACGGGATCCGACGATCGACGCGCCGCTGGCGTGGCGTCAGTCTCGTCGCGTTCGTCGCCCTGGGCGTCGGACTGCTCGCCGAACAGCCGGCCGTCCTCCTCGCGGGGGTCGTCGGTATCGGCTACGCGGCGTACGCTCGCTCGATTCCGTTCGATCCCGTCGGGCTGTCCGTCGAGCGATCGGTCAGCGACGGGGATCCGGACCCGGGCGACGACGTCGAGGTGACCGTGACGATCACCAACGACTCGTCCCGTTTCGTTCCCGATCTTCGGGTCGTAGATGGGGTTCCGGAAGCGCTGGCCGTCACCGACGGTTCGCCCCGGTACGGGACCGCCCTGCGAGGAGGTGAATCGACCACGTTTTCGTACACGATCGAGGCGCGTCGCGGCCGACACGAGTTTCAGCCGACGCTCCTCGTCACACGAAACCTCCCCGGAACCACCGAACGGGAGGTACTCGTCGGGGCGGCGTCGGCGCTGACCTGCGTGCCGTCGCTCCGCCCGACGCGGGAACGGGTCCCCCTCCGCGACCAGGCGAGCCAGTACACCGGCGCCGTCGAGACGGACGTCGGTGGTGACGGCGTGGCGTTTCACACCACGCGACGGTACCAGCCCGGCGACGCGCTGAACCGGATCGACTGGCACCACCGGGCCCGAACGGGCGAACTCGCCACGCTGGAGTTCCGGCAGGAACGGGCGGCAACCGTCGTGCTCGTCGTCGACGCCCAGTCGTCCGCCTATGTCTCCCCCGGGCCGGACGACCACGCCGTCGATCGATCGGTCGCGGCGGCGCGGCGCGTCTTCACCCGTCTGCTGGACGATGGCCATCGCGTCGGCGTCGCGGCGATGGGCGCGACGGATTGCTGGCTCCCGCCGGGGGCCGGGCGTGACCATCGGGTCCGCGGGCAGACGCTCTTCGCCGCCGACCCCGCGTTTTCGTCGGTTCCCGACGATGCCGTCTTCTCGCTGCGCTGGAAACGTCGCCTCAGGCGGCGGCTTCCGGACGCCGCCCAGTTGATCGTCTTCTCACCGCTCTGTGACCGGTTGACGGTCCGGAATATCCGCCAGTTCGACGCGGAGGGCCACGCGACGACGGTCGTCAGCCCCGATCCGACCGCCGATCGAACGCCCGGACAGCGGCTCATGCGAGTGTACCGGACGGTAGCGATGACCGACCTGCGTCGCGGGGGGATCCCGGTCCTCGACTGGGACCCCGACGACTCGCTCGACGGCCTGCTGGCGAGGGGGCGTCACGGATGAGGCCGATCGACCGCGCACCGGCACGGCTGAGCAGCGTCGCGTCGTGTGTCGCGGCTGGCGGGGCGACGATCGCCAGCGGCCGCTACTCGTGGTACGGACTCGCCGTCGGGATCGTCGGCACCCTCGTCCTCGTCGCGGGCGTCACGAGGGGATCCCGATCGCGGGTCACGTTCGGGAGTGCTGGCCTGTTCGTCGCGGCGCTCGTCGCGGGCGTTCAGGGAGCGACCGTCGGCGCGACCCTCGTGGGCGTGGCCGCCGCCGTGCTCGCGTGGGACTTGGGAACCTCGGCGATCGGTATCGGACGACAACTCGGGCGGGAGGCGTCGACCCGTCGGCTCGAACTGGTCCACATCGCCGCGAGCGCGGCCGTCGGCGCGGTCACGATCGGGGCCGGTTATCTGCTCTACGAGGGTGCCGGCGGCGGCCAGCCCCTGTCGACGCTGCTGCTCCTGATCCTCGCGTCGGTGGTGCTCCTCGCGGCGATCGTTCGGGAGTGAGCCCCGGCGAGCGAGGGAACGGGAACGGCGTCAGTCGACCGTCGGTACCGGCGTCTCTGCGAGCACGTCCTCGACGACGGCCTCCTTCTCGTCGCCGTCGACTCTGGCGTCCGCCGTCAGGACGAGCCGGTGGGTGAGCACGGGACGGGCGACCCGTTTCACGGTGTCGGGGGTGGCGTACTCGCGGCCCTCGATCACCGCACGGGCCCGGGTCGCTTCGAACAGGCGCTGCGAGCCGCGGGGTGAGACGCCGACGGCCACCCGGCGGTCCGATCGCGTGGCGCGCGTGAGTTCGATCATGTAGTCGATCAGGTCGTCGTGGACCCGCACCGTCTCCGGGACCCGCCTGATGTCGTCGACCCGATCGGGCGTCAGCACCGCCTCGACGGACGGACTCCGTTCGTGGCGGTCCGCGCGACGCTTCAGGAGCGACGTCTCGCCCTCGAAACTCGGGTAACCGATGCTGGTCTTCGCGAGGAACCGATCGA
The DNA here is from genome assembly GCF_022869805.1 of Halosolutus halophilus. NCBI lineage: Archaea > Methanobacteriati > Methanobacteriota > Halobacteria > Halobacteriales > Natrialbaceae > Halosolutus > Halosolutus halophilus. The sequence continues at coordinate 4,560,013 of NZ_CP094974.1, forward strand.
CCTGCGCCTCCGGCAGCGCGAACGTGCCCTCGTGTTCGATCGGGTTCTGCGTCGCGATGACGAAAAAGGGCTCCGGCAGCGATCGGGTTTCACCGCCGACGGTCACCTGTCGTTCTTCCATCGCCTCCAGCAGCGCGCTCTGGGTCTTCGGCGGTGCGCGGTTGATTTCGTCCGCGAGGACGACGTTGCTGAAGATCGGCCCTTCCCGGAACTCGAACTCCCGGTGCTGTTCGTTGAAGACGTGCGTCCCGGTTACGTCCGCGGGGAGCAGGTCCGGCGTGAACTGGACCCGCGAGAACGAGAGTCCGAGTGCCGTCGCCATGCTGCGGGCAGTGAGCGTCTTCCCCGTCCCCGGCACGTCCTCGAGTAACACGTGACCGCGAGCGAGCAGGCCGAGGAGCGTGGTTTCGAGGAACGCCCGATCGCTGACGACCGATTCCTCGATCGCGTCGATGACTGCCGCGCACGTTTCGGCGGCATCGTCGATATCCATGTGCCGTCCACCGTCGGCAGGCTACACAGAACTACCGATCGTCCGTCGCCAGTGACAGGTGCGCCGTCCGGGATCGGGAGCGCTACCCGACGTCCCGTGCTGGGAGGTTCCGAAGGGGCTCCGACGCTACCCGCGCCCCGGCGTCGATCGCGCTCGGCCGCTGGAATTCGATCGTCGATCGGAAACTCCCCGTGCGTGGCTTCCGGTTGTCAGACATTCGGCCGACGCGCGTCAGTAGAAGATCACCTGATTTTATATACGTAAGTCTGGCAGCGACGGGTATGGATCGGGGGCAACCACTCAGTCTCACAGTCGTCGAACGTATCGCCGAACACGAAGGCGTTTCACCCGAGAACCTCCAGCCACCACTTCACTACGCCATCGATACGGAGGCACTCGACTCGCTCTTTCGATCGTCCACGCCCGATGCGGTCTCCCCAACGGTCGAATTTCCGTACCGGGGGTACACGGTTCGCGTCGAGGGCGACGGTGACGTCTCGATTCTCGATCCCGAACCGGCCACGTGCTCGGAGAAAGAAGCCGCGTAACGCCCGCTGCGGCGTGAGATTCCGCCGATAACGACGCCGTGATCGATGCCATTCCCGTCGGTCACGGCTCGCGTCGTTCCTCGTGATCGAGCAGATGGTGGAACGATTGACCAGCGGGTTGACCGACCTGTTCTCAGTCGGTCCGATCGACGTCCGAGCGATCGGTGACGCACTCATAGGGCGGTCTGACAGTCACTCGAACGTTCAGTTAGTACGCCGTTCTATTTGCGGGACGATTCGAGTAGCGGTTCCCCTCGCGCAGCCCGTCGGTTTTCGCTCGGAGTGCAGTCGCCGACGACCGTCCGAAACAGTGTGGATATCGGAGATACCAGGGAAGTAGTAAGAACGCTGCGAGCTGTAATGAGGCGGATGAAGTCCTCGTGGACAGCGACCGGCGGTGCATACTCAAGGTCACGTCTCTGTTGGCTCGACCTGTCATGGACGGAAACGATCCAGACGACCCGAGGCTCGACCGGCGATCGTACCTTTCCGGCGGCACCGCAACGCTGAGCGTCCTCTCACTGGGCGCTGGGAACGTGTTCGGTGTCGAGGACGACGCGACGACCGACCCGACGAGTCCGACTGACGAGGACGACGCGACGACCGACCCGACGAGCCCGACGAGCGACGTGTGCGTGACGATCATCGAGACGAACGCGCCAGTCGAGGGCGGGGACGTGCTCGAGGTGACCGCCGCCGTCGAGAACAGGGGCGAGACGACGATCCGACCGGAAGTCGAACAGCGCATCGGCGGCGAGCTGCGAGCGACGATCGAGACGACGATCGCACCCGGTGAAACGGAGACGCTCGACCACAGTACGTATCGGACCTATCCAGTCGCCCAACCCGACGACCTGTCGGTCCGAATCGAGACGGCGAACGCCGCGGCCGAACGCACGATCGACGTGCTCGCCGTCGACGAACTGGACGCCGCGCAGACGACGCCCGGTCGAGAGATCGCGGTTCAGCCCGGCACAGCGGTCCTGTTCGAAGTCGAATCCGACACCCTCGACGAGTACGGTGGGGGAACGCACTGGTTTGTCGACGAAGCGTACGAGGGGCACGCAGCGGGGCCCTGGCACGCCGCCTACTACAGCCGGGAGGGCACACAGTACCTGACCCACACGTTCGAATCGCCGGGGACCTACGAGGTAACTGCGGCCGTCGACGGCGACGAGCGGAACTATCGGGCGATCTGGAACGTCCGCGTGACACCGGATGGGACCGCAGCGCCGGTCATCGAGGAGCGCCAACCGATCGACGAATCGATCGGCGTCGGTCGCGATGGGACGACCGAACTCGAACTGACCGTCTCCCACCCAGACGGCGCCATCGACCGCGTCGTCTGGTGGCTCGGGCACGCGGACCGCATCCTCGGCGTGAGCGACGTGAGCGGTGCCGAAGACACCGCTTCGCTCACTCTCGACGGCGGCTGTCACGGCTGTCCGATTATCGCCTGGGTGATCGGTGACGACGGGTCGATCACCGCGGAACGGGTGTGGACGATCGACGATCGCACCGCAGGGTGATTCCCTGCGACAACAGCGATCGCGAGCCAACGTACACAGCGATCGCCCACATTCAACGTGGATCCCAACGGGTAACTCTCGGCCGAGCGTCCCGATCGGAACCGCGAGTCTGGAGCGACGAACTGTGACGGGTACTGGTTCGTCGAGGACGATGCAGTATCCCGGCGCTGGACGCCGTGGCCGGTCCTGCCCCCGTCGACGCGAGCGACCCGCTTCGGGACGATCGTCGCGAATCGGAATCGGTGAAATCGGCGTGTGAGTTTGGAGAAAGCATTTACTCGCTTCTGCCGGAGACGGTGGTATGAACCGCCAATCGGTCCTCGCTGTGACTGGTCTCGCCATCTCCGGCGTCGTCGCTGGCTGTACGGCCGATCGGGCATCGACGCCGGCGTGTCACCTGATGCACGAGGTGGTCGAGTCGTCGGCCGACTACGGTGCGACGATCGAAACGTACCGCTACGAGAACCTGAGCAGCGAGGCACAGCAGGTGTTCGACCGGGCCGTCACCGACGGTTACTACGAAACCACGAATCAGAGCCTGAACGCCCCGGAATTCCGGTACTGGGACACGACAGCCGTCTACGACGTCACATACAAGAACGAGACGCACGTCCTGTTGACGTACACGGGTGAGGGCTGTGAAAGCGAGTAACTCCCGGTTCCATCCCGGCCGTGGAGGTGGTGAAAATCCGCCAGACGGCCGTGCATTCGCCTCGCAACCGCTGTCCAGCCGCATCACCGTCGCATCGCATGAGTGAGCAACAGGACCGATTCAACGGCGACACGAGGGTTTTGCACCGGCGAGCGGTCAGAACGCCGCTCCCGGACGAGGACGCCGAGCGGATGTTCCACCGGAACATGATGGCCGTCGCGGATGCCCGAGAGCGGAAAGCAGACCTGCTCGCCGACCCCGACGTCCCGTTGCTGGCCGCCTACGAGGCGGAACTCGATCGCCTCGCCGAGACGTTCGAGCGTCGACTCCGTCGGATCGCGGGTGACGACTACGAGGAAGCGGCGATCGCGTACCACCGCGGCGAGCGCGACGATCGGATCGGTGCGCTCATCGCGTACTACGTCGAGGGTCTCTGGCGGATCCAGCAGCGGACCACCGTCACGGACATGCTGTTCTCCCCGCTCATCCTGCGCTATCCCGATAGTTTCACGGTGAACATCCGTTTTGCCAGCGCGTACACGACGCCCGAATCCGTCGTCTACGAGTCGCCCGAGCACTCGACCGACGATCTGGACGACGAGCACGCCGAGACGTACTACGAGGAAAGCCTGTACTCACAGCGGCAGGCGGCGGCCTACGTCCGCGAGACGGCGGACATCATCCGCGAGCAGTTTCCCCACCCCGACGAGTCCTCGTTCGACGAGCGCAAGTACGGCGGCATCGTCGCGGCGGGCGGCCGGCGCGGATCGGTCTTTTCGGACGTGCTCACGTCCGTGGAGCCGGATCCCGATCGGTTCTCGGAGCCGATCACCGAACCGACCCTCGTCGAAGAGGGCCGAGAGGCGAAGCGAACGGAACGGGAACTCTTTCCCCATAGCGACGTGGTCCACTGAGGTGGCGCGTGTAACGCGGGCGGCGAGTCCACACTTATTAGTGCACTTGTTATTCCAAACTGCTTTGGAGTCACGCATAACTGTGTGTACACGTACCAAGGAAGTACGGCAGGGAACCACTTCATAACCCCCGGCTGTGACAGAACCGAACTCCTGCTCCCTGCCGCCCCACTCCCACGCTAACACGGTTGCACAGCTACAGCCGGATTCGACTGGTTCACAGCACGGTCGACTCTACGACGGGAGTGCCGGTATCACTGTTACCGTCACCGATCCCGATCGGAACTCTACCGACATCATGACCACCTCCAGAAAGCGGTCGCCGATCGGTGTGTGAACGGTGACTGCAAAGCGGCAAAATTTCCCGCTTTACTTATATACCGTATGGGATCGCCCGGATTTGAACCGGGGTCACGGGCACCCAAGGCCCGAAGTATACCAGGCTAACCCACGATCCCGTACCCACCGTTTTGCCCGGATGCCATAAAGGGTTTCGTTACGCTGTGGGTACAGTGGCCAACGCTTTACCCGGCCAGAACGTACAGTCAGGTATGGCTACCGGAATCGAAATCCTCCTGCTGGTTCTGGTCCTCGTATTCGTGCTCGGGGCCTCGACCATCATCGAGACCGTCCGCCCCTTCATCGTCAACGCGGCCGTCGGACTGCTGGTGTTGTTCCTCGCGCAAGTCGTCTTCGGGCTCTCGATCGCCGTCACCCCGATCGCGCTCGTGATCGTGGCGATCGGCGGCGTCCCCGGTTCGGTGCTGGTGATCCTGCTGTCGCTGTTCGGGATCGCCTTCGTCCCCTGAGCGCCCCTCCCGGCGCAATCCGGGCCCTCCGCCGCGATCGATCGTCGGAACGGAGTGAGACACGGCGAGAGCGCACGTGATCGAGACGGAGAGCGCTGGTCACTGCGATCGTCTCGTCACGTTCCAGTCAGATGAGAAAGAGTTTCATGTACAACTGATAGACACTCGCGTACGATGGTCCCTGTTCGCTACACGTTCTGGCAACTCCTCGTATCGCCGGCGACGTTCTTCGACGAACGGCCCCCGGCCGAAACCCTCCCGATCGCGGCAGGGCTGGTCGTCCTGTACGCGCTCGCTCTCGTCGGTGGAATCTTGCTCGTCGGATCGATGCTCGCCGGAGCGATCGATGCGACGGTAACGATGGACAACCCCGATCGACCGCCCGAAGGGATCTGCGAACAGCACCCGGACGATCCGAACTCGATCCTGGGCGAGAACTGCGACGAACCGGAGACGATCGAACGCGATGCGGGCGCGCTGGTCCGGGAGGCGGTCTACGACTACCTCTGGGTCGCGCTGGTCGGGCCGTTCGTCCCGTGGATCGTCGGCGGGGTGGTGCTGTACGCCGCCGGGCGGTTCATGGGCGGCACGCCGTCCTTCCCGGGAACACTGGCACTCGCGGGCTGGGCGGCGCTGCCGGAGTTCCTTCGGCTCGCGGCCGGACTCGTCGGATTGCGCGTCGCCCTTGCCGACGTGACGATCACCGAACCCGAGCGAGGGGTCGCTGTGCTGGAGGCGGCGATGGCCCCGGTGGAACCAGTTCTCCTGGCCGTCTTCCTCGTCACGGCCGGCTGGCAGTGGTACCTGCTCACCGGCGGACTCACTCGAGAAGCGGACATCTCCCGGGGAGCGGCCGCGATAGGTGTGGCCGTCCCGCTGGGAATGTTCACCCTTCTGAGTATCGCGTAACGGCTGGGCTACCCGGACTGTCCCGGCCGAGCCGAGCCAGCGTGATCCAGCCCCGGTCTTTCTCGCGTCGATTCCGATCGCGTCCTCCCCGGCGGAACGACGTTTTCGGCACACGTCCGGATCCTGCCGCGTGGACTGGACGAGCGAGACTTTCGCTGGGGATCGATCGCTCCTGGAGTAGACGGAACCGTGCCGGTCTGCCGTGGGCTCGCGCCCGTGCTGGACGGCGAAAACGTCGAGTTTCGGCCGTTCCCCTTCCGACGACGAGCAGGAGCGAAACGGGTTCTGACGGATCGCCGGTTCGGCCTCGCGACGAGTCCCGAGAACCGGATCCAGCCGGAACTACAGGTCCTCGTCGCGCAGTTCCAGGTCCGCGATCAGTTCGTAGGGGTGGGCGTCCTTTCGGATACCGTCGAGGAGGGTGAAGGCCTCGCCGGGATCGAGGAAGTGTTCGGTGACGACCTGCCCGAGCGGCGTCGGTTCGAAGCCGTCGATAAAGTCGTACTGGAGCAGTTTCCCGATCGCGTGTTTCGTCGGGACGTCGCCGAGCATCCGATCGTTGAGCGCCTTGGCGGCCTTGCCGCCGACGGTGATGTTGGCGAGGGTCTCCTCGACGGCGGCGTCCTCGTCGTAGTGGGTCATCACCGACTCCATGTCCCCCTTCAGGAGTTTGAACGCGACCTCGTCTTCGCTCATCTCCATCGAGTTGTGGTAGGCGCAATCCGGTTCGACGAGGACGTACACCTTGCCCGTGTCGTGGTAGTCGGGCCGGCCAGCCCGCCCGAGCATCTGGTGGAATTCCTGGACGGAGAGCCACTCGATGCCCATCGCCAGCGAGTCGAAGACGACCTGCGAGGCCGGGAAGTCGACGCCCGCGGCGAGCGCGGCGGTCGTCACGACGGCCGCGAGGTCCTGGTCGCCGAACTGGCGCTCGACTTTCTTCCGGCGCCCGTAGTCCAGCCCGGCGTGGTACGGCGCGGAGGAGTACTCGAGTTTCCGGCTGATCTCGTGACAGCGCCGCCGGGAGTTCGTGAAGATGATCGTCTGGCCGCGATACCCCTTCGAGGACTCGGTGTCGAACTCCCGTCTGACGAGTTTGTTCTCGATCCGCATTTTCTCCTGGCCGTCGGCGAAGGTGACGTGGCGCTCGATCGGTACCGGTCGCTCCTCGAACTCGATGAGGGTCGATTCGAGCGACTTCGCGAGGTGTTCGGGGTTGCCGACGGTCGCGGAGAGGTAGATCCACTGCGCACCGGTGTAGTCGTCCCGTCGCGTCGCCCGCTGCTCGCAGGTGTACTTGAGCCGCGAGATCAGGCCGTCGAGGCGGTGGCCCCGCTCGTCCTCTTTGAGCGTATGGACCTCGTCGATGACGACGGTCCCGATGTCACCCATGTCCTTGCCCGTCCGCAGGGCGTGGTCGATCCCCTCGTAGGTGCCGACGATCACGTCGGCGCTGGGATCGAACTGGTTGCCGTTGTCGCTGATCCGGCTCGCACCCACGCGAATGGAGACGTCGACGAGGTGACCGTACTCGTCCTTGAAGTCCTCGTACTTCTGGTTCGCGAGCGCGACCAGCGGCACGAGAAAGAGCATCTTCCCCTTGCCGTTCAGCACGCGATTGATCCCGGCCATCTCGCCGACCAGCGTCTTCCCTGTCGCCGTGGCCGACACTACCATCTGGTCGTCGCCCTCGAACAGTCCGTTCTCGACGGCGAGACTCTGGACGGGAAGCAAGGTCTCGAATCGATCCTCCAGCAGGTTCTGCAGCCCCGGGTGCAGGTTCAGCGAGTCCACCCGGACGGGGTCGACCTCGTCGGTGGTCGCCGAGATGGTATCGAACTTCGTGAGGTCGGGATCGAGCTGTCCTTTCAGAAGGTTGACGATCCGATCGAGGTCCTGAACCTCGAGCATGAGTTCTTCGAGGCGCTCCTTGGCGGCGCCGGTGACCCGTCCGCTGCCGGAGTAGGTCAGCTGTCGCTCGAGTTCCTGGCGTGCGCAGTCGCGGCAGATCCAGTCCTCGTCGTCCTTGACGGCGGTCTCGGTGGTGATCGGCGAGTACCGGCCCGCGGAGGCGCAGTAGCGGCAGGTCCGAACGGCCTTGGCCTTGTCCGCGAGCTGGTAGCCGGCGAACATCTCCCGCAATTCGCGCCGCCCCTCGGGCGAGGTCTGCTCGGAGATGCGGATCCGCTTCGCTCGGCGGGTGAGTTCGACGAACTCGTCGGGCTGCCGGGGCTCCTCGCTCGAGCCCTGTTTGAGCCGGAACTTCGCGGGCCGGGGGCCGGCCGAGGTCTCCGAGAGTCCGAGTTTCGCCCGGAACAGCCGCTGACCATCCCGTTCGACGACGACGAGGTAGTCGTCACCCGTCTCGTGACAGAAGATCGTCTCGACGTCCTGGACCTGCTTCGACACGATCCCGAATAGCGGCGTGATCTACTTGAGCGATTCGGACTCGGGCGCGTCGGCCACGACGGTCGGGCCGAACGTGGATCCGTGGCGGAGATGTCGACCGATCGCCTAGAAGTCGCCGTTGACGATGTCGGAGACGTCCTGTGGATCGTACAGTTGTTCGTCGACGTCGTAGACCTGTTCGGCCGCGCGCTGCGTGACGACGAGGTTCGTGATCGGGCCCTGGTAGAGCGGGCCGCCGCGGTAGACGTCGCCGTTCTGGACGGCCGTCAGCTGGCTGCCCGCGTTATCGTCCTCCATGCTCGCGACGACGGTGTTCTGGAACTCCTGTGCACTCGAGGCTTCCCGACCGCGACACAGGATGACATCGGGATCGATCTCGAGCAGCGTTTCGTAGTCGACCTGACCGCGGGAGCTGTGGAAGTCGTCGACATCGGTCTCGGCGAGGGCGTCGCGGACGCCGAGGTCGCGCCACTGTTTGAAGCTCGTCCCCTCGCTGATGAGATACGGGAGGAACGTACCGTCGCCGTTCGGCCACAGGATCGCGACCGAGGGCCGCTGGTCTTCCGGCGGGACGATATCGTCGAGCGCCGACTGGAACTCGTCGTGGAGCGCGGCGAATTCCTCGTAGCGCTCTTCCTCCTGGAAGACCTGAGCCAGCTTCTCGAAGGCCTCGTACAGCGTGAGATAGTCGTAGTCGTGCCACTCGTAGCCACGCGAAAAGATGCTGTTACCGAAGAAGGGTGTTCCCGCCGACTCTATCTGATCGATGTCTTCCTGCTCCCAGTTGTCGGTTCGCCCGAGGATGAAGTTCGGATCTATGACGAACACGTCCGCATCCGTTCCCACCTCGAGGAAGTCCTCCGGGTCCAGGCTGCCTCCCGCCCAGAGCGCCGTCATGTCGCTTTTGTCGACGCTCACGTCCGGGATGTCGTCGTAGTACTGCGTGTGGTACCGGCTGGTGAGGTACACGGCCTCGGGCGGCTCCTGCCCCAGCGCGATCCCCATGTCGGCCCAGCTACCGTTATTGGCGGCCCACGTCGCGGGCACGGCGGAGAACTCGACCTCGCCGACCGGCGGCATCGTCACCGTGTGCGCTCCGTCGTCCGACTCACCGCCGGTTCCGTCGTCCCCGCTGTTTCCGTTGCCGGTACAGCCGGCCATCGCGCTTACCCCGGCGATCGCGCCACCCGTTCGAAGGACGTTCCGTCGCGTCCAGACTCGCTGGTCACTCATCAGTTTTTAGGCTGACCTAAAAATACAAAACTCTTCCGACTGCGAGCGCCCCCGTTACCGGTCGGGCAACGCTCGCTTGGGCAGCACCTGCAGTTCGGGCTCGTACTCGACGGTGGCCTCGACGCCGAAGACGTCGGCGAGCAGTTGCTCGGTCACGACTTCCTCGGGTGGCCCCCAGTCGTACAGTTCGCCGTCGCGCATGGCGATCAGGTAGTCCGCGAAGCGAGCCGCCTGCGAGATATCGTGAAGGATGATGGCCACGGTGACGCCCTTCCGCTCGTTTAATTGGCGTATCGTCTCGAGGACGCGGAACTGGTGGTGGACGTCGAGGAACGTCGTCGGCTCGTCGAGCAACAGGACGTCCGTGTCCTGGGCCAGCACCATCGCGATCCAGGCGAGCTGTTTCTGACCGCCGCTTAGCTGTTCGAGTTCGGCGTTCCGGATCCCGTCGATTCCCGCCAGCTCGATCGCGCGGTCGACCGCCTCGTGATCCTCGTCGCTGACGCCGTCGAAAAACCCTCGATGCGGATACCGGCCGTGATAGACGAGGTCTTCGACGGTGATCGAGCCGAGCGAGTCGTTCTCCTGGGAGAGCACGCTCAGTTCACGCGCCAGTTCCTTCCGATCGAACGAGTCGAGGTCCTCGCCGTGAATCCGGACCGTTCCCGCGTCCGGCTCGAGGTGGTTCGAGAGCGCTTTCAGGAGCGTACTCTTCCCGCTGCCGTTCGGACCGACGAGCGCGGTCACCGCCCCCTCGGGGACGTCGAGGCGCGCGCAGTCGACGATCGTCTCCTCGCTCGTCGGGTAGCTGAGTTCGAGTCCGTCGCCGACGAGCGCGCTCTCGATCGCAACGCCATCGGTGTCGGTGATCTGTTCCCGCGTCGTGGATCCCCGTTGCTGTCCCATCAGAGTTCACCCATGGTTTGCTGCTTGCGCATCAGATAGAGGAAGTACGGGCCGCCGATCAGTCCGGTGACGACGCCGACGGGTAGTTGGGTACCCCCCAGCGCGAGTCGAGCGCCGACGTCGGCGGTGACCAGCAGTGCGGGGCCGGCGAAGACGCATCCGACCATCAGCCGTCGGTAGTCCCCGCCGACCGTATTCCGGACGATGTGGGGGACGACGAGCCCGAAGAAGCTGACGACGCCAGCGACGGCGATTGCCACGCTGGCGGCCAGAATAGCGACGGCGGAGAGGGAAAACCGGACCCGCTCGACGCGCATGCCGAGCGATCGGGCGGTGCTCTCACCCAGCATGAGGACGTTCAACTGTCGCGCGCCGGCGAGCGCGATCCCGATCGAGACGATCGCCGGCAGGATCGCGATCCGGACCTCCTCCCAGCCGGTCCCCGTGAGCGATCCGGTGATCCAGGCGATCGCCGTCTGGACGACGCCCAGGTCGTCCGTGAAGAAGAACAGCCCCTGCTGGAGCGACTGGAAGACCATGTTGACGATGACCCCCGCGAGCACGAGCCGGACGGGGCTCGTCCCGCCCTTCCAGGCGATCGTGTACACGATCAGGAACGCGATCGTCCCGCCCAGGGCTGCGATAAACGGCAGGAACGGCGCGAGGCCGCTGAAGACGACCAGCGTCGCCAGGACGGCGAATCCGGCGCCGGAGCTAACTCCCAGCACGAACGGACTCGCCAGTTCGTTCCGCGTCACGGCCTGAAAGATCGCGCCGGAGACCGCGAGCGTCGCGCCGGCGATGATACCGACGACCACCCGCGGCAGCCGGAGGTTCCAGACGACGACGCTCGACGTGGTCATATTCGGCAACTCCGTTCCGAACAGGAACGCCGACCAGACGTCGAGATTGAAGACCACTTCGGGGTCGAAGACCGCCGTCCAGGCTTCGACGAACGTCATCGAGTACTCGCCGAAACTCACCTGCACGAGCCCGGCCACGACGGTGACGACCGTACTCGCCAGACAGAAGAGGACGAGCGTCCCCGTGACCCATCCCTCTCGTTCTCGATCGGAGGCGTGTCCGCCGACCGACTGCGCTGCTTCCATCGAATTTAGGTAGTCCTAAAACGCCTAAAGTCGTTGCGATTGTCGGACGATCCAGCGACTGCCGCCGACGGAGGAGTGTGAGCCGTTTCGAACCCGGTCAGGTGGCCGTTCGCCGCGCGACCGCCTTCACTCCTGCAGTTCGATCGCGTCGTCGCCGTTCGGCACGGCACAGAGAAACGCGCCCCGTTCGTCGCCCTCGTTGCGGTACCAGTGGACCGTCCCGGCGGGGATCAGTAGCGAGTCGCCCGCCGCGACCTCGTGCTCCTCGTCTTCGATCCCCACCGTGTACTCGCCCTCGAGCACGTACTGTTCGTGTTCGACGGCGTTCGTGTGCTTCGGCACTTCAGCACCGGCCTCGAGGACGAACCGCCGAATCGCGAAGTTCGGCGCGTCGTCGTCCTCGTCGATCAGGACGCCTTTCTCGAGGCCGTCGGCGGCGTCGACGGATTCGTACTCGATCTCGTCGCTCGATCGGATCAGTGGGTCGGGCATACTCGTGGGTGGGTGGCGCGGCCACTAAACGTTGTACGCTCTCGCCGGCGCCGTCGCTCGGGGGTGTAAAATACTGCAGTCAAGTGCCGATACCGTTACGAATTCCGCCTTACAGGCGCTCGACGTTCGTCGCGCGCGGGCCCTTGGGGGCCTGCTCGATGTCGAACTCGAGTTCCTGTCCTTCTTCCAGGTCCGGGCCGCCGATGTCTTCCATGTGGAAGAACACGTCGTCGTCCGCGTCCTCAGTCTCGATGAATCCGTAGCCGCCAGTGTCGTTGAAGAAATCAACGGTTCCTTTCGCCATTGCTTCTAAAGGGAACAGCCCGATACTGATAAACCCACCGACTCGGCTCAATCTCGGAATTCGGGTCATAGAGGGCGCTTTGCGCTCGATACTGCCAGAATACGTCGTCGAAACAACGGGTCAGATACCGTCGCGTTCCTCCAGCCGGTGAACGGTCACCGAGACGAAATAGACCAGCATGAAGAGGAAGAAACCGCCGACGAGTCCGACGAGTTCGCGCGACCCGACGGCGTCGGGGTCGACGATCGCCAGCGCCGCGAGTCCGACGCAAAACACCGCGATAATGAAGAGGCCGATCGCGTAGTAAAAGCCCGTGTCCGTCTCGAGAAACTCCTTCATACCGTCTCGTTCCCGCGGCGTCGGCAAAACGGTACCGACCGCGGTGCCGGGCGGCCCGCGCCACCGCCCGGCACCCGATCCCGGCGTCTCCGATTCCGTCGTCTCCAATCCCGATCGGCAGCCCGGGGTATTATGACATCGGGTGTTGGTACCAAATAGCATGGATGGGGTACTGAACGAAGCCACGAACAAGGTTCACAAGCACGAACTCGGAGAGACGGACTTTCGAACGTACTGTGGCGCGGCGTCGCACGTCTCTCACGACTCCCTGCGGCTGATCTCGGTCGAGCGAGCGACGCGCGAGTCGTCCGCCAGCAGGTGCAGCCAGTGTTTCGGTGACGCGGACGGACCCTGACCGCGTGACCGGCCCGACGCCGTTCTCGATCGATGGCCGCCGATCGCTCAGTGGCGGAGCCTGCGAACCGCCGGCTCGTACTCCCCGGGTAGCCGGTCGGCGATCCGATCGGGGTCCGCCTCGCCGTTCAGATTGACGAGGTACGCCCGGCCGTGATCGTCGCCGTAGACGCCCTGGAAGTCGTAGACGAAGCCGTAGACGTCGACGTCCCTCGGGACGTCGTCGGACTCCCGGAGGAACTGCGTCTGGCGGTCGACGTTGTACTCGACGAGCCGGTTGATCACCGTCTCGTCGTCGTCGTCGGGATCGATCGCGTCGCTCTCGAGCGCCTCCTCGACGATCGGGACGAGTAGGTCGACCCACTTGTCGACGCCCCGCGGGCCGGGACGGTCCGCGCCGGTCGCGACATCGTAGGCGGCGGTCACCGCGCCACAGCCGGTGTGGCCGACGACGGCGACCGCGTCGGTCCCGGTATGGTGGATCGAGTACAGGACGCCACCGTCGACGATCCGCTCGCCGTCGTCGACGTCCCAGACCTGGTTGCCGATGGTACTCGGCGTGAACACCGTCCCCGGCTCGTCGACGCCCCACATCCCCACCTGCGGGACCCGGGAGTCTGAACAGCACACCGACACGACGTCGGGTTCCTGTCCGGTCTGGACCGCCGCGAAGTAATCGTCCGGGAGCCCGTCGACGTGACGGTCGTTCCCCGCGAGCAACTCGTGCAAGACGCTCTCGTCGTCGGCCGTGCTCATACGGGTACTCTCCGCGTACCGGATCCAAAGTCGTTACTTTTCACTCACGTTTCGCGACGGGTTCGCCGATCGCCACGCGGGAGTCTCGAGGCCCCCGATCGCGATCCGCAGACGCCGATCGCGCTCCCACGGGCCGTCCGGGGCGAACGGGTTCCGGGATACCAATATTCACCTGTGCGGGACGCGACGACCGAGTATGGCAGACACCAGGCAGTGGCGACTCGCGAGCCGTCCCGTCGGCGAACCGAGCCGCGAGAACTTCGACCTCGTCACGATCGATCGACCCGAACCGGGGCCGGGCGAGGTCCTCGTCAGGACGCTCTACCAGTCGGTCGACCCGTACATGCGCGGGCGGATGCGCGACGCGGAGTCGTACGCCGAGCCGTGGGACGTCGGCGATCCGATGAAGGCGGGCGTCGTGGGAGAGGTCGTCGAATCGAACTACGACGGCCTCGAGGCCGGCGACGTCGTCACGGGCGAACTCCTGTGGGCCGAACACGCGGTCGCACACGGCGACGAACTGCGACAGGTGAACCCCGATCACGGTCCGATCTCGACGGCGCTGGGCGTACTCGGCATGCCCGGCGTGACGGCCTACTTCGGGCTGCTCGACGTCGCGGAACCGAAACCCGGCGACACGGTCGTCGTCTCCGCCGCGGCCGGGGCGGTCGGCTCGGTCGTCGGCCAGCTCGCGCGGCTCTCCGGTGCGCGCGTGGTGGGCACGGCGGGCAGCGACGAGAAGATCGAGTGGCTCACCGACGACCTCGGCTTCGACGCGGCGATCAACTACGAGGCCACCGACGACCTCTCCGGGGCGATGGCCGAGGCCTGTCCCGACGGAATCGACGTCTACTTCGACAACGTCGGCGGCCCGATCACCGACGCCGTCTGGCCCCTGTTGAACGTCCGCTCGCGCGTGGCGGTCTGTGGCCAGATCTCGATCTACAACGCGACCGAGGTACCGACCGGGCCCCGCAAGCTCGCCAAACTCATCGAGTCGCGCGCCCGCGTCGAGGGGTTCCTCGTACGCGACTACGAGGGCCGCTGGGGCGAGGCCCTCCAGCGGCTCTCGACGTTCGTCCGCGAGGACGAACTGCACTACCGCGAAAACGTGGTCGAGGGCTTCGAGAACGCGCCCGACGCGTTCATGGGCCTGTTCGAGGGCGAGAACATCGGGAAGCAACTGGTCGAGGTCGCGGAACGCGGCGACTGAGCAGTCGACCGTCGGCTTTAGATATCACCAAGAGTCGACCGTTTAGATATAACGTGCGCCCGCGTACGGGGACTGTCGGCCCACGGCTACGGTGAGATCTTCTTTCCCGCTACTGAACGAGCCCGATCTGTGTTTTCGGCGAGACGAGGGGGCCGCCGACCGGCCATGATCGATCCTAGTCCGTCAGTCCGTACCCGGTCTTGAACAGGTAGACGTCGATCGCCAGCACGATGACGGTGCACGTCGTGAGCACGGCGAGCGAGACGAGCGGCGCGAGGTCGGCGTAGGGACCGGGTAAGATGCCGACCGCGATCAGATCCGAGTAGCCCAGGAGTCCGAACCGGACGCTGTCGACCATGTAGACCATCGGGTTCAGCAGCGAGAGGTTCACCTGCCAGGCGTAGTCGAACGTCTCGAGGGAGTAGAAGACGGCTCCGAAGAACACGAGCGGCCGGAGAATGAACTGGTTCATCACGGTCAGATCGTCGAAATCGCGGGCGACGAGACCGCCGATGATGCCGAACCCGGCGAACAGCGCCGTAATGACGGCCATCGTGGCGACCAGGTAGAGGCCGTGTTCGATACCGATCGGAACGAACAGTCGGCCGACGGCGGCGACGATGACACCGACGATGATCCCTCGGACTGCGCTGGCACCGACGTAGGCCACGACCATCTCGACGTACGATAGCGGCGAGGTCAGCGTCTCGTGGATGTACTCGTTCCACCTGCCGTGGAAGATCGAGAACGAGGCGTTCTCGAAGGCGTTCGAGATCGCACCCAGCACGACGAGTCCGGGCACGATAAAGAGGATGTAGGGAAAGTTCGCGATCTCCTGGATCCGGCCGCCGAGAATGACCCCGAAGACGGCGAAGTAGAGCACGTTCGTGATCGCCGGCGGCATGAACGTGTTCTTCGGCCGGCGGACGAACCGCAACACTTCGCGCCGGAAGAGCGCGCGGAAGCCGACGGACAGCATCAGGCGACCCCCTCCTGCTCTCGTTCCTGCTCCCGTTCGGGCCTCGACGGCGACTCCGTCTCGCTCCCGCCGGCGTCGTCTCCGTTGCCCGCACTCTCTGCCGAGGATCGTGTCACCGTTCGATCGTCGCGCTCGGTGAGATCCACGAAGATCTCCTCGAGCGAGGTCCGGGTGATCTCGAGATCGACGATCTCGTGACCCGTGGCCTCGAGGTCGTTGAGCAAGCGGGGCGCGGTCGACCCGCCGTCGTCGACGCGGACCTCGAGCCGATCCCCGGAGACCGTCGTTTCGTGTGCGTAGGTGCCGAGATCTGGCGCGATCGGTGGAGCGGATTCGAGCCCGACGGCGATCGTATCGGTGCCGCGCTGTTTCAGTTCGTCCGGGGTCGCGACGGTCACCTTCCGGCCCTCGTTCATGATCGCGACGCGATCGCAGAGGCGTTCGGCCTCCTCGATGTAGTGGGTGGTCAGCAGGATCGTCGTCCCCTCCTCGTTGAGTTCGGTCACCAACTCCCAGAGGTCGTGGCGGAGCTGGACGTCGACGCCGGCGGTCGGCTCGTCCAGAATGAGCAGGTCGGGTTCGGTGACGAGCGCTCGTGCGAGCAGGAGCCGGCGTTTCATCCCGCCCGAGAGCCAGTCGAACCGTTCGTGGCGCTTGTCGTAGATCCCGACCCGTTTCAGCACCTCGTCCGCGCGCTCGGCGGCCTCGGCTTTCGGGACGCCGTGGTAGCCGGCCTTGTGCATCAGCACCTCCTTGATGGGGAAGAACCGATCGACGTTGAACTCCTGTGGCGCGAGCCCGATCGCGTCGCGGGCCTGCCGGTAGTCCTCCTCGACGTCGTAGCCGAAGACTCGCGCCTCGCCGCCGGTCTTGCGGACGAGGCCCACCAGCGTGTTGATGAACGTCGTCTTTCCCGCGCCGTTGGGGCCGAGCAGGCCGAAGAACTCCCCCTCCTCGACCGTGAGCGAGAGCTCCTGCAGCGCGCGCAAATCGCCGTATTCCTTCACGAGGTCCGTCGTCTCTATGGCCGGTGGCATCGGCTGGGAATCGGCCCCGGCCGCGGTTAACGATGTCGGACTCGGAACTCGCGGTATGGGTTGTGCCGAGTTTGTGCAAGTCTGAGGGTTGCGGTTCACGCGATCGGTGGCCGCAATCGTCGGTACTGGCGGATCCGAAGCCGATCACCGCCGACCCAGCGGCGTTCAGTCCGCGGCCCGTGGTCGCCCGGTGAGGTTCTCGGCGCCGCTCTCCTGGACGATGTTCAGGGCCGTCATCAGATCCGATCGCGAGATCAGCCCGACGAGATCGCCGTCTTCGGCGGCGCGCGAGTGGGCACCGAACCGATCGTCCCCCCGATCGACGACCAGCAGTCGTCCGATATTGTCCTCCTGCATGCGCTCGATCGCGGTCATCGCGTCCGAATCCGCCGTGATCGTCTTCAGGTCGGTCGTCATCACGTCCTCGACGGTGAAGGCGTCGCGCTCGACGGGGTCGATCTCGCGAGCGTCGGTCAGCGTTACGAGACCGACCAGCCGTTCGCCCCTCGTCGAGGTGTCCACGACCGGATACCCGGTGTGGCGCTCGGTGAACATCCGCTGGATCAGATCCGCGATCGAGGTGTCCGGTTCGACGGTGTGGAGATCGCTCGCGGGCGTCATGATGTCGCTGACGGTGACGTCCTGGAAGGCAGCCTTCATCGTCACCTGCTGGGCCTCACTCGAGGCAGCGATATAGACGAAGAAGGCGACGCCGATGAGGATAATGTTGAACGCGAGCAGGCCGAACAGGCCCATGAAAATCGCGAACAGCTTTCCGATGCTGGCGGCCTGCTGGGTCGCCTTGGCGTAGGGCTGCCCGCGGGCGAGCAGCGCCCGGAGGATCCGTCCGCCGTCCATCGGGAACGCGGGGATCATGTTGAAGATCGCGAGTGCGACGTTCAGGACGGCGAGGTAGCCGAGCACGAACCGTGCGCCGCCGAGTCCCTCGGGCGTCACGGAGAAGAGTGCGAACGAACCGATACCGACCAGCACGGAGACGATCGGGCCCGCGATGGCGATGGTGAACTCCTGTCGCCAGTCTTCGGGCATCTCCGAGAGGGCGGCGATCCCGCCGAACAGCCAGAGCGTGATGGAGTCGATCGGGAACCCGTACCGCTGGGCGGTCAACGAGTGGCCGAGTTCGTGGAGGACCACGCCCACGAACAGGCCGATCGCTGCGGCGAACCCGAGGAGCCACGGCATCGAACCGGCAGTGATGGTTCCGACGTCGATTCCCGCACCGAGGAACTCGTTCAGGAGGTCGGCAACCTCTTGGATCTGGGCCCCGATGAGGTACGCGAACAGCGGGAGCACCAGCAAGAACGTGAGGTCGAGCTTGATCGGGATGCCGAACAGGGACCCGATCCGGAAACTCTTCATCATACCGAATGCTATCGGTGGCGGAACCTTAAACACGCTGCTGCAACGACGGGGGAGGTCACCGTCCGCCCTTCGTCGGTCTCACGTTCGACGGCACTCCGTCACCTGTCAGGTCCCACAGATACGGTCCGGGAGCGTCGGCGGCGGAGAGCGATCGCGACGCTCGCGGATCGGGCCGTAGACAGTCCGCAGACGGGCGGTTTGTCGTACACGGATCCGGAAACGATCGACACGTTTCAGACAGTGTGATATTATTCATTATATGCGCGCCAAACGGCGTTACTATCACGATCTTTAGTGATTGTTATCGCCGCCAATCGGCCGCTGATCGCCGCTCGACGGTCGCAGGCTCCGATCGTGTCGGTGTCGATTAACGATGACAGGAAACCAGACCTGCGGTCTTTACAGCCGTAATAGTAGCGTCTCGTCCCGTGCGATGACTTGACACGTTCCCTCGATAACGCCTCACAATACATATTATCACATATATACTGACTAGTCAATACCCACGTGATGCTACATAGATTTATACTGCAGATCGTCGTCGGTGGTAGTACGATGATGGAACACCAACTTGCGACCGACCAGTTCGACCAGTTACCGACCGAACTCAGTTCGCCGCAGGCGAAACTCGTCTACCTCTATCTCGACGCGACCGGCGGGACGACCGTCGCCGACCTGAAGGAGACGCTGTCGATGCAGAAGATCGCGATCCTGAGCGTTCTCAGTTCGCTCTCGAAGCAGGATCTCGTCGCGAAGGACGGCGAGACGTACGTCCCGCTCGACTGAGCCGATCGCGGTACCCGGCTGCAGGAACGCTGTCGTTCGTTCGATCGATCGGTCGCGAGGGTGCCCAGTCCGTTCGCGTTCGCGGAGCCGTTTTCGCCCCTGTCGTCGATCCACACGGCGACGCGGCGGTTCGAAGCCTTTATCCGAACGGTAGGCCTCCGTTTTCGTAAGTAACCACAACCATGTCCGACAAACCCGCCTCAATGTACCGGGAGATCAGTAAGCCGGCCTACACGCGCCGCGAATACATTACTGGGATCCCCGGATCGAAGATCGCACAGCACAAGATGGGTGACATCGGGGCCGAGCCCGAGGACTACCCCGTCCAGATCAGCCTCATCACCGAAGAGGAGGTCCAGATCCGCCACGGCTCGCTCGAAGCCTCCCGTCTCTCGGCCAACCGGCACATGCTGAAAAACGCCGGCGAGGGCAACTACAAGATGATCCTGCGCAAGTTCCCCCACCACGTCATCCGGGAGAACAAGCAGGCGACGGGTGCGGGTGCGGACCGCGTCTCCGACGGGATGCGCCAGTCGTTCGGGAAGATCGTCGGTACCGCGGCCCGCATCGACGCCGGCGATCGCATCTTCACCGTCTGGTGTGACGTCGACGACGCCGAGCACGCCAAGGAAGCGTTCCGCCGCGCCTACAACAAGATCACGCCGCCGTGTCGCATCGTCGTCGAGAAGGGCGAAGAGCAGCTGATCGCATAACGAAGTTTTGCTCTGCGGGTGTGCCGAAGCACACCCTCGGCAAAAAACCGATTAAAAGCACTCCTCCCTCCGTCCTCACTCCGTCCAGTCGTTCGTCCACATCGGTCGTCAGCCCGCTCGCTCTCTGCGATCGCTCGCGGTCGGTGACGGTGTGACCGTCTGCCCTCGCCCGAGTCGGACGGCTCTCGCGTCTGCTCGAACCGTCCTCCCGGCCACTGATTCCTGGATGCGATTCTCCGATCGCGTTACGTCTCTCGAGTAGCTTTTTGTCCGTCCCATCCCGAGTCTCGCGCATGATCGATCTCGCGGTCGCGAACAACCAGGAGACGTTCCAGCGGATGCGCGACCCGCTGGCCGATCGAGGCATCCAGGCCCATCACGTCCCCGTGAGAGAGCGCACGATTCCGCTCGGTGGGGACGCCCCGTGGTCGGCGGACGACTACGACGTGGGCTTCGTCTATCCCGGTCGACTGATGGAGGGCGGCGTCGGCGACGCGATCCTCGACGTGCCGTGGCTCAACGATCGCGACGCCGTGCTCACCTCGCGGAACAAGGCCGAGGTGATCGCGCGGCTCGATCGGGCCGACCTCCCGGTGCCGGAGTCGGTGTACGTCTCGAACGACGTCGGGGAGGACGAGCTGGCACGGGTCTTCGATCGGTTCGAACCGCCGGTCGTCGTCAAGCCGAACTCGACGACCCGCGGGGTGGGCGTGGCGAAGGCCCACGACCGCGACTCCTTCCTCGGGATCTGTGACTACCTCTCGCTGGTCCACGACTACCGGGCGACCGGCGATCGATCCTTTCTCGTCCAGGAGTTCCTCCCCGGCGCGACCGATTACCGGGTGATGCTGGTGGACGGCGAGTACGTCGGGGCGGTCGAGCGCCGACTCCCCGAGGACGCGGTGTCCGAGGGCCAGTGGAAACACAACGTCCATCGCGGGGCGGAAGCGACCGGCGTCGACCTCCCCGCGGCGTGGCGCGAAATCGCCGAGGCCGTCGCCGCCGAACTCGAGATTCCGTTCCTCGGGGTCGACCTCCTCGCGACGGACGACGCCGTCGTGGTCAACGAGACGAACGCCCGGCCGACGATCGATACGGCGACGAAGTACGAACCGGACTTCTACGATCGGCTGGCGGCGGCGATACGCGCGGCTTCGGGGCGGTGAATCGCCTCGGGGTCAAGCCCCGAGGCTTCCTGATTCGACGACGCACTTTGCAGACACCGAAGTGGTGTCCGTAGGGAGCGCAGACTCCACAGGCGTGTCTTCGGGCCGTCCCAGCCCTAATTCAGAAAAACCGCGTTGAACGACGTTCATCGCAGCGTTCGCGTCACGGTCACACTCGAACCCACACGCCGGGCACGAGTGTTCACGAACCCAGATAGGCTTCGCCGTCTCCACACCACACGACGCGCATTCTTTGGTCGTCCCTTCGGATTTGACTTGCTTGACGTGTGTGCCGTACAGGTCGGCCTTGTATTCGAGGAGGGAGATGAATTGTCGCCACGCCGCATCCTGCCTATTTCGGGCGTTGTGCGACTGTTAAAGCATCCCCTTCACGTTGAGGTCTTCCACGAACACGGCGTCGTACTCGCGGACGAGCCACGTCGTTATTTTGTGCTGGTAGTCCAGCACCTTCCGACGGACGTGACGCTTGACATTGGCGACTTTCTTTCGTTGTTTCTCGTAGTTGTTCGACCCTTTCTCCTTGCGAGACAACTTGCGTTGCTCACGTCGGAGACAGTCATATTCGTCTTCGAGGTCGAGCCAGTCCACACTCTTGCCATCCGATGTGTGGATGTAGTTGAGGATGCCGGGGTCAATCCCAACGCTGTTGCTCGCGTCCAACGAGTTCACGTCAGGTTTCTCGGGCAGGTCAGCGCCATCGGTTTCGAGACCGAACGAGACGAACCACTCGCCGGTCGTCTCCTTCTTGACTGTAACCTCCTTGATGTCGGCATCGTCGGGGATCTCGCGGTGGTAGCGGATTTTGATGTTGCCGATTTTAGAGAGCCAGAGCGTTGCGTGTCGGCCACTCGTGTTTCGAATTGACTTCCGAGAAGACGGGAAACTCGTCTTTCCAACCGGGGAGTCTGTAGTGGTGTTTGTATGCAGAGCCGATGTCGTCGGCGTTGACGTTTTCGTACTCGTACAGAGTGTAGTTGTACGCTTGGCGATGAACGTCGAGGTGGTATTCCAGTTGAGCCGCTACCTGTTGTGTCGGGTACGCAGGATAGCGGTGACTGTACTCCATCGCTGTCTCTTGATTAGCGATGTGATAACTTAATTATTTGTATCCGAGTTGTTAGCTTCAACCCCGGGGTCAAGCCCCGGGGCATTCGCCTCGACCGCCTGTAAACCGGAGTCGAAACGAAGGACATCTGCGACCGCGACGTGACTGCGTTACTCGAGACTGATCCCGGAGGACTGCTCGGCCGGGTCGAAAACGACCTCGAGGACGCCGTTGTTGTAGGTCGCGGAGGCCGTGTGTTCGTTGACGCGTTTCGGCAGCGAGACGCGTTCGTCGTACTGGCGGTGGCTACTCTCGGCGGAGATGGTCAGGGTTTTGCCGTCACACTCGAGCTCGATATTGTCTTTCTCGACGCCGGGGAGGTCCGCGACGACTCGGACCTCGTCGTCGGAGTCGTGGATCGTGACGTGGGTGTCCATTCCGAACCCGTTGTCGACGTTGTTCGAGGACTCGAAGTCGACGTTGTCGGCCCCGTTCATCATCTCGTTCATCATCCGCTCTATCTCGCGAAACAGATCGTCGAAGGGTTCGTCGCGGTCGTCTCGGCGCATGGTCGCCCCTAGTGGGCCGCGGTGCAAAAACTTTCTGTAGTCGCTAGTTGTTTGCGGGAACCACGATCGGCGAATCTGTCGAGGGTTCGTCGGCGTGACCGACTCCTCCCGTCTGGAATCCAGCCGTCGGTCTCCGGCCGCTCAGAGTCCGATGCCGAGGGTCTCGTCGGTCGTCGCCATACTTTCCTCGGCGTCGGCCTCGCCGAGAACGGCACGGATCGCGTCGACGTTCTCGGGGACGACGTCGCTCTCCTGGTGGATGCCCTGGAAGAGGTACAGGTCCCGGCCGACGGTCGAGACCGACTCCGCCCAGATGCAGTTCTCCCAGAGGTCTCCCCGCGGGCGACCCGCGTCCAGCGCGTACTCCTTGAGTTTGCCGCTGCCGTCGATCGACATGCGTTCGGGGATCAGGAAGAGCCGTGACTCGTCCGCAAACAGGTCGCGGACGTCGGCGGCGTCGACCTCCGCTTCGAGCGTGACGTTCAGGCTGTGCATGTGCATCAGCGTCGCGGGAACCTTCATCCCGAGCGTGTCGATGTCGAGGTCCGGGAAGATGGTCTCGACGTCGGGTCCGTGGTGCGAGGGGATCGTGACCGGGTTCGGAAGGATGTCGTTGATCGGGCCGCGGGAGGTCTGTCCGGGGTCGCCACCGCGACGGACGAGCGTCGCGCGGACCTTCTCGACGCCGTAGGCCTCGCGCAGCGGGGCGATAATCCGCGAGAGCCCGGTCGTGTTACAGGAGACGACGCGGACGTGGTCGGCTCCGGTCGCGTCCTCGTAGTTCGATCGGGCGTTGAAGCTGACGTCCGCGACGTCGGCGTCCTCGCCGCCCTGGTAGAGTGCGGGGGTGTCGTGGTCCTCGTAGAGCGCCTTGTTCTCGGCCCCGATTCCCGACGGCGTGGCGTCGACGACGACGTCGGCGTCGGCCACGAGGTCCTCGACCGGGCCGGCGATCTCGAGGCCCGCCTCGGCGAACAACTCCTCGCGTTCCTCGACGGCTGCGTAGAGCGGGAACCCCTTCTCGATGGCCGTTTCGGCCTCGAAGTTGGGGCGGGTCTTCGCGACGCCGAGCACGTCCATGTCGTGCTGTCGTGCCACGGCGTCCGCGACGCGTTTCCCGATCGTCCCGTAGCCGTTGACGGCGACCTGCATCATGTATCCGGGAGTCCACTACCGAGGGGGATAACCGTTTCGAGGATTCGCGATCGATTTTAACTCGAACGTGAGTTTTACGCGCATTCTCGTACGAATTCGATCGAACCAGAGCCGATGCCACGCCCGCTGCGCTCGCCCGGCACCGCTGATCGCCACCGGTACAGATCGGTGGGAACCGGTGCGGTCGTCGACCGACGGTCGCCGATCGAGCGACGGCGGAGGCAGCGACCGCCGTATCGGCGGTCGCCCGTCCGATTCTCCGGGGTGGCCACGTCTCGGTCCCGGTCGATCGGCCGAGCGCGGGAAGGCAAAGCATATCGGGCCGCTGCGGCCACATTACGTGTATGTCCGAACTCCGACCCGCCGCCGAGACGGCCCTGAGCCAGTGTCTGAACCTCCAGTCCGACGAGTCCTGTGCGATCGTCACCGACGACGAACGAGAACCGATCGGCGAGGCGCTGTACGAGGTCGCGAGCGAAATCACCGACGACGCAGTCGTCGTTCGCTATCCGCCGGGTGAGACCCACGGTGGGGAGCCGCCGGCCCCGGTCGCGGCGGCGATGGCCGACGCCGACGTCGTCCTCGCGCCGACGACGAAGAGTCTGAGCCACACCAGGGCGCGCACCGAGGCCAACGAGGCGGGTGCACGCGTCGCCACGCTGCCGGGGATCACCGAGACCGTCTTCACGACGGGACTGGACGCCGACTACGAGTCGATCGCGGCCCACTGTGCGGCCGTCCGCGAGCAGGTCGCCGACGCCGACGCGGTCCGCGTGACGGCTCCCGCGGGCACGGACATCACGTTCGACGTCGCCGATCGGGACTGGCTCTCCGACACCGGGATCGTCCACGAGTCGGGGATGATGTCGAACCTCCCCGCGGGCGAGGTGTTCATCAGCCCCGCGTCCGCCGACGGCACGTTCGTCGTCGACGGGACGATGATGCCCCACGGACTGCTCGACGACGGGGAGACGCTCTCGTTCGAGGTCGAAGACGGCCTCGTCACCGACGTCTCGGACGACGAGATCCGGGCGACGATCGAGACCGCCGCGGACGAGGTCGGCGACGCGGCCCACAACCTCGCCGAACTGGGGATCGGAACGAACGTCGCCGTCACGGACCTCGTCGGCTCCGTCCTGCTCGACGAGAAGGCCGGCGGCACGATCCACATCGCGATCGGCGACGACGCCGGGATCGGCGGCGACGTCGAGGCTCCGATTCACCTCGACGGAATCATCCGCGAGCCGTCGGTCTACGCCGACGGCGACCCCGTGGAACTGCCGACGGTGCACGGCGCCTGAGCGGCAGGGTGACGCTCGGATTCTCGCATCGGCTCCGGTTCGGCTCCCGAATTGCGATCCCGTTCGCTTCGATGGGTTTTCCCCTGGACGTATCGGTGAGATCCGATTGGTTTCAAGTAGCGGTAGTGTGAGTTCGAGTCGATGAGCGACACTCGGAAATACGATATCGCGGGAATCGAACTCACGGACGATCGGTACACGGTCGAACAGGGATTCATCCGGAACAAGTACAGGGCACTCGACGCCGACGGGAACACCGTTCTCAAGGGGAAACAGAAGATGTTCAAGATGAAAGAGGAGTTCCCCGTTACGGACGCCGACGGCAACGAGGTGTTCACGGTGAAAGCCGGCGGCATCATTGACGTCGCGGGGAACTACCTCCTTACGGACGCACAGACCGGCGAGGATCTCGTCGTGCTCGACAACGACTACTCGCTGCTGCAGGACACGTGGAAGATCCGCGACGCGACCACCGAGGCGAAATTGGCCGAGATCAACTCCCGCGGTGCGATGGTGACGGTGGCCCGGAACGTCGTCCCGTTCGGCGGCTGGATTCCACACAAGTACGAAATCACCGACCAGGAGGGCACTCACGTCGGCTCGATCGACGGTCAGTTCTCGCTGCGGGACCGCTACGAGATCACCATCGACGACGCCAGCACCGTCCCGAAAGAACCCGTCGTGGCCGCGGCGATGGTCATCGACGCGATTCAGGGGAACTAGTGCCTCAGGGGACCCAGTGCCGTTCGAAGCCTGCCCGCCCGGCGTACTACGGCGGGTTCAATCGCCTTTTAGGTGCGTGGCGTCTACGGTGTGCTATGAGCGAACCACCGGATCGCGTTCCGACGCCCTGTCCGTCGTGCTCGCCGGACCTCGAGACGGTTCACGAGGTCCTGACGGCGACGGAAGGCGGCGGCACCGTAACAGTCCGTTGCAGTGAGTGTGGCCACGTCCACAAGATCCAGCCCGAACGAGAGCGCGAGGTCACTCTCGACGTGGTCGTCTCCCAGGAGGGCGAGTCATTCACGGCGAACGTCACCACGCCCGAAGACGAGACGATCGAAACCGGCGACGAGTTCATCCTCGAGACCGAGGAACTGCTTTCGACGGTTCGGGTCACGAGCATCGAACTCGACGAACACCGGCGGACCGAGACCGCCGCTGCCGAGAACATCGAGACCGTCTGGACCCGCGAGGTGGACAACGTCGCGGTCAACGTCACCGTCCACCCGCAGGACGGCTCGCGGGACGATAGCCGGAGCATCACGGTCCACGTCCCCGGCGACTACGAGTTCGCGGTCGGCGAGGTCGAGGAGTTCGGCGACGACGAGATCGAGATCGACGCCGTCGTCGTCCGCGGCGACGCCTCGGGCTACGATCGCGATCGATACGAGATGGAGGGGGATACCGTCCTCGCGAAGGACGCCAAACGCGTCTACGCCTACGATCAGACGTCCAGCGCCTGGTCGGCCTGGTAGCGTAGTACCTTTTCTTCGGGCGGTACGAGCGGCCCGTTCCCGATCAGTCTCCGTTTCTCACACCACGAACGTCCCACCCACTGTGGCCTGTTCGGTCAGTCGGTACGGGGGGACTGAAAGGGGACTTTCGTGGTGGTCGTATTCGTATCGACGATCGGAGCGCAAGTCCCACAGCAGGCTGGTTGGCAGTCGCGCCCAACAGCCTATTGCGATCGAGCGAGTACGTCTCACCAACGCATGTTCGGCTTCGGCGACTCCAGCCCCGACGCCGACGACTACGAGGCCGCCCGCGATCGAATGGTCCGGACCGTCGCCTCACGCGTGGACGACGATCGGGTCCTCGAGGCGTTCGCGGCGGTCCCGCGCCACGAGTTCGTCCCCGAGAATCGCCGCGGCGACGCCTATACGGATCGGCCGCTGCCGATCGGGGACGCCCAGACGATCAGCGCCCCGCACATGGTCGCGATCATGGCCGACAGGCTGGCACTCGACCCCGGCGAAGCGGTGCTCGAGATCGGTACGGGCTGTGGCTACCACGCCGCGGTTACGGGCGAACTCGTCGGCCCGGAGAACGTCTACAGCGTCGAGTACAGTGCCGACCTCGCCGATCGGGCACGGGAAACGCTCGCCGAGACGGGCTACGACGGGATTTCCATCCGGATCGGTGACGGCAAGGAGGGATGGCCCGAGCACGCTCCCTACGACGCCGCGTATTTCACGTGCGCGGCCACGGAGTTCCCCTCCCCCGTCGTCGACCAGGTTCGATCGGGCGGGCGGCTACTCGCGCCGATCGGGACCGGATTCCAGACGCTGGTGAGGGCCGAGAAACGCCCGGACGGCACGCTCGCTCGAAGCGAACACGGGGGTGTGCGGTTCGTTCGGATGCGCTAGCGTTGCGCAAGCGCGCCATTGATTACGTCCGGCGCGATAGCTGGCGTATGGATCCCGCGGTACTGCGCGACGACCTGATCGACGGGCTCGCGTCTCCCCCCAAGAACGTCCTGACGGACGACGCCGTCGCCGTCGCGATGCGGGACGTGCCACGTCACGTGTTCGTCGACGACGAGCGGACGGCCTACGCCGATCGCGCCCACGAGATCCTCGGCACTCGCGTCCTCGCTCCGAGTACGGTCGCCCGGTTGCTCCAGGCGCTTTCACTGGACGGGGACGAGGAGGTGTTGATCGTCGGGGTCGGCGTCGGCTACACGGCCGCCGTCGTCGCCGACGTCGTCGGCGAAACCAGGGTCCACGCCGTCGACATCTCCCGCCCGCTCGTGATCGAGGCGCGAGAGAACCTCGCGGAGGCGGGCTACGACGGCGTCCTCGTCGACTGCCGGGACGGGGCCGAGGGGTTCCCCGAGTACGCGCCGTTCGATCGAATACTGCTGGAGGCCGCGGCCGTCGAGCCACCGCGAGCGCTCCGCGAGCAACTGCGCGACGACGGCCGACTCGTCTTTCCTCGGGGAACCCATCGACAACGACTCGAGGCGATCACTGCCGACGGCGAGACCGAATCGTTCGCCGCCGTCTCGTTCGACCCGCTCCTCGTGGAGGGTGAACAGTCGGGAGCCGTCGAACGCAACCGGATGGCCCGCGAGGACCGCGAACACGCCCAGCGCCGCGCCGAATCCCGCCGCGGCTGGGAACACGAGTGGATCGAGTGGGACGACGCGATCGATTCGCCGTCGCGCTCGGACTGACGACACGCGGTTGCTGTCCCGTCTCTCGCCGACGCCGCGACCGATCGTCACGGATGTCCTGGCCGGTCGATCGACACGGCTGTCGTCGGAACCGCGAGAAGTGCTCGGACGGCGCTGCCGCTGGAAGGCGTGTGCCAGGGGGAAAGTGGGGGTGGGGGATTGGGGGTGGCGACAGTCTATCTCAGATCGCCAGTTACTGGTATGTAGTGATGGGGGTTAAATATAATTTCTAACTGTTTGGATGGACCGGATCCGTGATACTAATCAATTAGAACCTCCGTCGAACGCCAGCGTCACCAGCTTTCGTTCGGCGGCCCGAAGGTGATAGTGGTACGTCGGCGGCGACACGTCGAGCGCGTCCGCGAGGTCCTCTCCGGTACTCTCGCGGGGCCACTCGAAGAAGCCGCTATAGTGGGCCGCCTGTAGCGCCTCGAACTGTTTGTCGGTGAGCCGTTCCTCGAGATAGGTGTCGACCTGGCGGGCCGATCGCGTTCCCGTCGTCTCTCGCCTGGCGTCGAGTTCGGTGTCGGGATAGCTGTCCTGGACCCCCTCGATCAGTGATCGCGTCTCGACGTGGTGGGGGACCTCGAGGACGAGCGACGTCGTGCCGTCCTCTGCCGTGGCCTCGCGTAACTGCACGTCGTACGTCCGCAACACGTCGAGAAACGGCGTCGACGAGAGCGTCACCTCGAACAGCGTCTCGTCTTCGCCCCCGGAGACGACTGAGAGCGTCTCGACGGATGCCCATCCCTCCGTGATCGACCCGAGTTCCGCCGTCGACGGAACGCTCACGAAGACGACGACCTCGTCGTCCGCTCGATCGATCACCCCTTCGAGCGTGATGGGGCCGCCGATCCGCTCGGAGAGGCGGTTGACGAGCAAGCGCTCGTCGTGACTCGTCAGTTCGAGTTCGACGCGACTGTCGGTGAGCATCGCCCGCGTCTGCTCGACCGATCGAATCGCGTGACCGATCGTTTCCCCGAGTTCGCCGAGCACCTCGCGCTCGCTGTCGGTGATCGCGTCGACGCCGGGCACGTGGACGAGCAGGGCACCGTACCGCCGTTCGTCGTCGACCAGCGGCACCGAAAGCACCGTCTGGTAGCCGTACGTGAGCGCGTCCTTCCGTCGCGGGGCCCAGCCGTCGGCCTCGAGGACGTTGCGGACCACCTGGACCTGCTCCGTGGCGAGCGTCTCCCGGATCACCCCGACCTCGGGAGCGCAATCGCCATCGTCACGGATCCGATCGATGTAGGCCGCGTCGACGCCCGCCCAGGCCGTCGGCGTCGGCGGGTCGTCGTCGCTCGTCGCGATCCAGGCGAACAGGTACCGTTCGGTGTCGGCGAGGCGATCACACACCCGCGTCTCGATCTCGTCGCGCGTCGAGGCCTGGGCGACGCCGTGGTTGATCTCGCGGACGATCTCGTTCGTATGGTTGAGTCGCGTCAACTCCTCGTTTTGCTGGGTCAGGGTGCGATCGTGTTCGCGGAGCAACTGCTCGCGCTCGGCCCGGTCGAGGGCTGCCTCGGTGTTGGCCGCCAGGATGTGCAACAGTTCCGTCATCGTCTCGTCGAACCCGTCGACGTCCTCGGTGCCCGCGACCAGCACGCCGTGCGTACCGAGCGGAACGATCAGTTCGCTCCGGCTCCACGTCTGTGCGCGCTCGACGCCCGTTCCCTGGACGTCCTCGTAGTACGCGCTCTCGCCCTCCGAGAACGCTTCCCAGACGAGCCCCTCGCCGCGTTCGAACGTCATCTCGGGGTCGACCAGTTCGCGCGACTCCCGCATCGACGCGGCGTGGGCGAGCACCCCGTCGGTCGGTTCGAACGCGTAGGCCGCGGCGACCGGGACGTCGAGGATCTCGCCGGCCGTGTCGACGGCTGACTGGTAGATCTCGTCTTTCGTCTCCGCCCGCATCAGATCCCGCGTCGTCTCGTGGAGCGTCGTCAGCGTCCGTTCGTACCGGCGCTCGCTCTCGCGCAGTTCCGTCTCCGCGCGGTACTGCGAGACCGCGTTCGTAATCTGGTTCGCCAGCAACGCGTACTGCTCCTCGCCGGGCTCTTTCTGGAAGTACTGGGTGACTCCCGCGGCGATCGCCTCGCTGGCGAGTTCCTCCGATCCCCGGCCCGTGTACAGGATAAAGGGCAGGTCCGGATCGTCCTCCCGGACCCGCTCGAGCAACTCGAGGCCCGACAGGGTCGGCATCTCGTATTCGCTGACGATGCAGTCGACGTCGCGACGATCGAACGCCGCGAGCGCTTCGTCGGCACCCGTCGCAGCGATGGCCTCGATCGCGTCGTGTTCGCGTTCGAGCATCGATCCCGCGAGATCGGCGTATCCCGGTTCGTTGTCGACGACGAGGACGGTGATCGGCTGTGACATGGGTTTCGTGTCGATCGTCACCGATCGGCGATTCCGACCGGTGAGGCGTCGCTATCGGTACCAGTCCGATCGGGATACTAATATGTTAGTACTCCCGGGGCGGGATTCAGGGGCACGACGAACGGGATACCGCATGATGGCCGCTCGTTCGAGACCGTCTCTCCGTGTTCGGGGTGTCCGTCCGGTTACGGGATTTCGCCATCGAATTCGTAGTCAGTTGCCCAGTTTATCGACGGATGATCGATGCTGGCTTCGAATCGGAGTTCCATCTTCTGTTCCGTCGCGTCATCGATCGGGATCCAGTAGAGCTGGTCTCGGCCCGGGTCTCGGACGATGAACGCGTCGATCACGTCGTCGTACGTTTGTTCGTGATAGCTGCCGTCTCTCGTCGTTTGCGAGTGCGTATTGAAACGAATCGTCTCGGCTTTGTTCTGCCACGCCGTTTTGCACTGGATGCGATAGAGGCGATCGCCATCGTCGACGACGAGATCGTATTTGTCGTTGTCACCGAACGGTACCGAGACGGAGTATCCGTCGGCGATGAGTGTGGCCACGATCTTCGCTTCCGTTTCGTCGCCGACGGCCTTCGGATTGGACATGCAGTTCTCGTCGATCTGGGTCCGTTCTGAGACAAAAACCCGCGGACGAAACGGCTCACTCGCACCACCGCTGACGTGCTGTCGCTTGTAGGCTGGGTGGGCGAAAAAACGCCAGGACGAAAATCTGCCCGTGTGGTTCTTCGAGCGACAGCGACTCGCTTCGCTCGCCGATCAGTCCCTCGAAGAAGCGCCCGGAGCGGGATTTGAACCCGCGTCACAACCGTGACAGGGTTGTATGATGGGCCACTACACCATCCGGGCTCGCAACCCCTGCTTTCCGGGTGACGGTATTAAGGGTTTTGTTCCAGTGGCGCAGTCGTGTTGCTTCTTTTCACATATCGTGAGCGAACTCGACCCCTCGTACCGCGTTTCGAATCTCGATTATGCTCGGGCCCAGTAGACGAGACGGACTGGTCGCTCACGAGGTAGCAATCGAAGAAGCGCCCGGAGCGGGATTTGAACCCGCGTCACAACCGTGACAGGGTTGTATGATGGGCCACTACACCATCCGGGCTCGCAACCCTTAGTTTCCCGGTGAGAGTATTAAGGCTTTTCAATCGAACCCTCCGTGGTACGGTGAATCGGGCCACGATAGATCCCGCCGGATTCGATCCCGTGCCACCAGTCCGCACGACCCACAAGGAATTTAACTGATAGCCGGCTACCGTAGAACGTGACAGTCGATTCCGGTCAGGTTTGCCCGGCCGGGTAGCCGTGCTTCTGGACCGAGTTAGTAACCCTTAACTGCCTGCCACCGATACCTGCCTGTAGTATCTCGTGACAGCCGTTTCTCTCCCGATAGCCGACACGCACACCAACACAACATGGTAGACGTAAGCCAACACGAACTCGTCCCGGAGCACACCGTTCTCGAGGAGGACGTTCTCGAGGAGGTGCTCTCCGAGTACGACATCGACCGTACAGACCTGCCCAAAATCAAGCGCAACGATCCCGCCCTGCCGGACGAGGCGGAGGTCGGCGACGTCATCAAGATCGTCCGGAACTCACGGACAACCGATCAGGCAGTCGTATACCGACTCGTGGTGGAATAAATGGCAATGGAACTCGATCGAGCGAAACGACGGGACATCTCGCGGGAGTACTTCTCGAGGGAACGCCTCGCCGAACACCACTACCGGTCGTTCAACGCGTTCCTGACCAGGGGAATGCAGGAAGTCGTCGACGAGAAGGCGACTATCGATACGGATATCGGCGACAAGGAAGGCGAAGAACCGGTCCACGTCGAACTGGGCGACGTTCGTGTCGTGACGCCCCGCGTTCGGGAGGCGGACGGCTCCGAAGAACTGCTCTACCCGCAGGAGGCTCGCCTCCGCAACATCACTTACTCCGCGCCGGTGTTCATGGAGATGTCGATCGTCAAGGGCGAGGAAGGCGACCAGCGGGTCGTCGATTCGACCGAGACGAAGATCGGCCGGATGCCGATCATGGTCGGCTCCGAGAAGTGTAACATCGCCGGCTTCTCCGACGAGGAACTGATCGAAATCGGCGAGGACCCCGCCGACCCCGGCGGCTACTTCATCGTCAACGGCTCCGAACGGGTCCTGATGACCAGCGAGGACCTCGCGCCGAACAAGATCCTCGCGGAGTACGACACCAAGTACGGCGACGAGATTCAGGTCGCGAAGACCTTCTCCCAGCGCCGTGGCTACCGCGCGCTCGTGCTCTGTGAACGGACCCGGAACGGGCTGCTCGAGGTCTCGTTCCCCTCCGTCTCGGGTTCGATAAACTTCGTGACGCTCGTGCGCGCGCTCGGCCTCGAATCGGACGAGGAAATCGTCCACAAGGTCTCGAACGACCCCGAAGTCGTCAAGTACATGCTGGAGAACCTGGAGGAAGCGGAGGTCCAGACCGAGGAAGAGGCCATCGAGGCCCTCGGGAAGCGCGTCGCCTCCGGCCAGGGGAAGAACTACCAGCTCAAGCGCGCGAACTACGTGATCGATCGCTATCTCCTGCCACACCTCCACGAAGAGGGCGTCGAGGAGGAGGACGTCCGGATCAACAAGGCCCACTACCTCTGTCGGATGGCCGAGGCCTGTTTCGAACTCGCTCTGGGCCGGCGCGAGTCGGACGACAAGGACCACTACGCGAACAAGCGCCTGAAGGTCTCCGGCGACCTGATGAAAGACCTGTTCCGGACCGCACTCAACAAACTGGCCCGGGACGTGAAGTACCAGCTCGAGCGCGCGAACATGCGCAACCGGACCCTCTCGGTGAACACGGTCGTCCGATCGGACGTCCTGACCGAGCGGCTCGAGCATCCGATCGCGACGGGGAACTGGGTCGGCGGCCGCTCCGGCGTCTCCCAGCTCGTAGACCGGACGGACTTCATGGGCGTGCTCTCGCACCTGCGCCGCCTTCGATCGCCGCTTTCGCGGTCCCAGCCGCACTTCGAGGCGCGGGACCTGCACGCGACGCAGTGGGGTCGTATCTGCCCCTCCGAGACGCCGGAGGGACCGAACTGTGGGCTGGTAAAGAACTTCGCGCAGGCGATGGAGCTCTCCCAGAACGTCGAGGACGAACAGGAACTCAAGCGGGAACTGGCATCGATGGGGGTCCAGGGCATTCCGGGCCTCGAAGGCATCGAACGATCGACGGCGGACGACTGATACACAATGAGTAGCCAAGAACGAGAAGCCAAGGTATACGTCAACGGGTCGCTGGTGGGGACACACCCGAACCCGCACGAACTGGCCGAACAGATCCGGGAAGCACGACGCATCGGCGACGTCAGCGAGATGGTCAACGTCTCGGTGAAAGATCGCACGCGCGAAGTGATCGTCAACGCCGACGCGGGCCGTGCCCGCCGACCGCTGCTGGTCGTCGAGGACGGCGAACCGCGCATTTCCGACCAGGAGATCGAAGCGCTGCGCGAGGGCGACCTCGAGTTCGAGGACCTCGTCGACCACGGCTACATCGAGTTCATCGACGCCGAGGAAGAGGAGGACATCTACGTCGCGGTCGACGAGGACGACTTGGACGAGGAGCACACCCACCTCGAGATCGACCCACAGCTGATATTCGGGATCGGTGCGGGGATGATCCCCTACCCCGAGCACAACGCCTCGCCGCGCATTACGATGGGTGCGGGGATGATCAAGCAGTCGCTCGGGCTGCCGAGCGCGAACTACCGCATTCGGCCGGACACCCGCCAGCACTTGCTTCACTATCCACAGCTGTCGATGGTGAAGACCCAGACGACGGAACAGATCGGCTTCGACGATCGCCCGGCCGCCCAGAACTTCGTCGTCGCCGTGATGAGCTACGAGGGGTTCAACATCGAGGACGCGCTGGTCATGAACAAGGCCTCGGTCGAACGGGCCCTGGCCCGCTCGCACTTCTTCCGCACCTACGAGGGCGAGGAACGGCGGTATCCGGGCGGTCAGGAGGACCGCTTCGAGATCCCGAGCCAGGACGTCCGCGGGGCTCGCGGCGAGGAGGCCTACAATCACCTCGACGAGGACGGCCTCGTCAACCCCGAGACGGAAGTCGACGAGAACTCCGTGTTGCTCGGGAAGACCTCCCCGCCACGGTTCCTCGAGGAACCGGACGACATGGGCGGGCTCTCGCCACAGAAGCGCCGCGAGACGTCGGTGACGATGCGCTCCGGCGAGAGCGGCGTCGTCGACACCGTCACGCTCATGGAGGGCGAGGACGGCTCGAAGCTCTCGAAGGTCTCGGTGCGCGACGAGCGCATTCCGGAACTGGGGGACAAGTTCGCCAGCCGACACGGCCAGAAGGGGGTCGTCGGCCACCTCGCGCCCCAGGAGGACATGCCGTTCACCGAGGAGGGCGTCGTGCCGGACCTCGTGTTGAACCCGCACGCCCTGCCGTCGCGGATGACGGTCGGGCACATCCTCGAGATGATCGGCGGCAAACTCGGTGCGATGGAGGGCCGTCGCGTCGACGGCACGCCGTTCCTCGGCGAAGACGAGGAAGACCTCCGGCAGGGACTCGAGGACGCCGGCTTCGACTCCGCGGGCAAGGAGACCATGTACTCCGGGATCACCGGCGAGAAGATCGAGGCCGAGATCTTCGTCGGGATCATCTTCTACCAGAAGCTCTACCACATGGTCTCGAACAAGCTGCACGCCCGATCGCGCGGGCCGGTGCAGGTGCTGACCCGGCAGCCGACGGAGGGGCGCGCCCGCGAGGGCGGGCTCCGTATCGGGGAGATGGAACGCGACGTGTTCATCGGCCACGGGGCGGCCATGACGCTGAAGGAACGACTGCTCGACGAGTCGGACCGCGAGTTCATCCACATCTGTGGCAACTGTGGGATGAGCGCGGTCGAGAACGTCGAACAACGACGGGTCTACTGTCCGAACTGCGACGAGGAGACCGACATCCACGAGATCGAGATGAGCTACGCGTTCAAGCTCCTGCTCGACGAGATGAAGGCCCTGGGTATCGCGCCACGACTCGAACTTGAGGACGCCGTCTAAGACCATGCAAAACGGGACACCAAAAGACATCGGCAAGATCAACTTCGGGCTCATGGAGCCCGAGGAGTACCGGGAGATGAGCGCGACGAAGATCATCACCGCCGACACCTACGACGACGACGGCTTCCCGATCGACATGGGGCTGATGGACCCTCGACTGGGAGTCATCGACCCCGGCCTCGAGTGCAAAACCTGCGGGAAGCACTCGGGTTCGTGTAATGGCCACTTCGGCCACATCGAACTCGCCGCGCCGGTCATCCACGTCGGCTTCACGAAACTGATCCGGCGGTTGCTCCGCGGCACGTGTCGCGAGTGTTCGCGGCTCCTGCTGACCGAGGACGAACGCGAGGAGTTCTACGGTCAGATCGAGGAGTCCAGGAAACTCGGCCGGGATCTGAACGACGTGACCAAGGCGGCCATCCGACAGGCCCGCAAGAAGGACCGCTGTCCGTTCTGCGGCGAGATCCAGTACGACATCGACCACGAGAAACCGACCACGTACTACGAGGTCCAGCAGGTTCTGACCAGCGAGTACTCCCAGCGCATCGCCGGCGCGATGCAGGGCGACGAGGAGGCCGGCGTCGAGCGGACGACGCCGGACGAACTCGCCGAGGAGACCGAGATCGAGCTCACCCGGATCAACGAGATCCTCTCGGGTTCGTTCCGCCCGCGAGAGAGCCAGCGCCAGGCGATCGAGAAGGCGCTGGACATCGACCTCACCGAGGAGGACACGAACAAACTGATGCCGAGCGACATTCGGGACTGGTTCGAGGACATCCCGGACGAGGACATGGAAGTGCTGGGGATCGATCCCGAGCGGTCCCGGCCCGAGTGGATGATCCTCACCGTCCTTCCCGTGCCGCCCGTAACGGCGCGACCGTCGATCACCCTCGACAACGGCCAGCGCTCCGAGGACGACCTCACGCACAAGCTGGTCGACATCATCCGGATCAACCAGCGGTTCATGGAGAACCGCGAGGCCGGTGCACCCCAGCTGATCATCGAGGACCTGTGGGAACTGCTGCAGTACCACGTCACGACGTTCATGGACAACGAGATTTCGGGGACGCCGCCGGCCCGGCACCGTTCCGGCCGGCCGCTCAAGACCCTCTCTCAGCGGCTGAAGGGCAAGGAGGGCCGGTTCCGCGGCTCGCTGTCCGGGAAGCGCGTGAACTTCTCCGCTCGGACCGTCATCTCGCCGGACCCGACTCTCTCGCTGAACGAGGTCGGCGTTCCGGACCGGGTCGCAAAGGAGATGACCCAGACGATGAACGTCACCGAGCGCAACTTGGAGGAGGCCCGGCGGTTCGTCGCGAACGGTCCCGAGGGCCACCCCGGTGCGAACTACGTGCGCCGACCCGACGGCCGCCGACTGAAGGTGACCGAGAAGAACTGCGAACAGCTCGCCGAGAAGGTCGACGCGGGCTGGGAGGTCAACCGCCACCTCATCGACGGCGACATCGTCATCTTCAACCGACAGCCGTCGCTGCACCGGATGTCGATCATGGCTCACGAGGTCGTGGTCATGCCGTACAAGACCTTCCGCCTGAACACCGTCGTCTGTCCGCCGTACAACGCCGACTTCGACGGTGACGAGATGAACATGCACGCCTTACAGAACGAGGAGGCCCGCGCGGAAGCGCGCGTGCTCATGCGCGTCCAGGAGCAGATCCTGAGCCCTCGCTTCGGGGAGAACATCATCGGGGCCATCCAGGACCACATCTCCGGGATGTACCTCCTGACACACGACAACCCCCAGTTCAACGAGACCCAGGCGCTCGACCTGCTGCGTGCCACCCGGATCGACGAACTGCCGGACCCCAGCGGGATCGACGACGAAGGGAATCCGTTCTGGACCGGCTACGACGTCTTCTCCGAACTGCTGCCCGACGACCTCGACCTCGAGTTCACGGGCACCGTCGGCGACGACGTCGTCATCGAGGGCGGGCAACTGATCGAGGGCACCATCGCCGAGGACGAAGTCGGCGAGTTCGGCGGCGAGATCGTCGACACCATCACGAAGGTCTACGGCAACACCCGCTCTCGGATCTTCATCAACGAGGTCTCGACGCTGGCGATGCGGGCGATCATGCACTTCGGGTTCTCGATCGGGATCGACGACGAGACCATTCCCGAAGAGGCGGAGGCCCGCATCGACGAGACGATCGAGGACGCCAACGATCGCGTCGAGGAACTGATCGAGGCCTACGAACGCGGCGAACTCGAGAGTCTCCCGGGCCGGACGATCGACGAGACCCTCGAGATGAAGATCATGCAGACGCTCTCCCGCGCGCGTGACAACGCGGGGAACATCGCGGAAGAGCACTTCTCGGAGGACAACCCGGCGGTCGTCATGGCCAGTTCGGGTGCGCGTGGGTCGATGCTGAACCTGACCCAGATGGCCGGTGCCGTCGGCCAGCAGGCGGTCCGCGGTGAGCGGATCAACCGCGGCTACGAGGACCGGACGCTCTCTCACTACAAGCCAAACGACCTCTCGGCCGAGGCTCACGGCTTCGTCGAGAACTCCTACACCGGCGGGCTGACCCCGCGGGAGTTCTTCTTCCACGCGATGGGCGGCCGCGAGGGGCTGGTCGACACGGCCGTGCGAACGTCGAAGTCCGGCTACCTCCAGCGCCGGCTGATCAACGCCCTCTCCGAACTCGAGACCCAGTACGACGGGACGGTCCGCGACACGTCCGATACGATCGTCCAGTTCGAGTTCGGCGAAGACGGTACCTCGCCGGTCAAGGTCTCTTCCGGCGACGAGAACGAGATCGACGTCGAACGGATCGCCGATCGCGTGCTCGACTCCGAGTTCGCGTCCGAGAAAGAGCGAGCAGAGTTCCTCGGGACGACACAGGAGCCGACCAACCTCTCGGAGAAGGCGGACGATCGTCGCTTCTACGAGGGTCCGGAGGTGACCTCCGATGACTGAGGTCGACTACGACGTCGACGACGACACGATCGCGGTCGTCGAGGACACCGATCTCCCCCGTCGGCTCAAGGACAACGTCTACGAGACGCTCGAAGACCGCGGGGACGCCACCGTCGAGGACGCCGACGAACTGGCGAAGGCGGTCGAGGCCCGGTACACGGACACTCGCGTCGATCCGCTCGACCCCGTCGGCACCGTCTCCGCCCAGTCGATCGGGGAACCCGGGACCCAGCTGACGATGAACACGTTCCACTACGCGGGGGTCGCGGAGATCGACGTGACGCAGGGCCTACCCCGACTCATCGAGTTGGTCGACGCCCGGAAGACCCCGGACACCCCGATGATGACCGTCCACCTGGAGGACGAGTACGCCACCGAGCGCGAGCGGGCCCACGAGGTCGTCTGGAAGATCGAGGCGACCAAGATCCTCGCACTGGGAGACGTCTCGACGAACGTCGCGGACATGCGGGTCCAGATCTCGCTCAACGAGGACACCTTAGCGGAGCGGATGATCACGCCCGAGGAGGTCGCCGAGATCATCGAGGACCACCTCGGCGTGAGCACGGTCCAACAGGGGACCCAGATCCAGTTCGGCCCCGAAGAGCCGTCCTACCGCGACCTGCTCCAGCTGGTCGAGGAACTGCGCGACATCACGTTCAAGGGAATCGAGGACATCTCGCGGGTCGTCATCCGCCGGGAAGAACTGGACGACGGCAACGAGGAGTTCGTCCTCTACACCGAGGGATCGGCTTTCGGCGACGTCCTCGAGATCGAGGGCGTCGACGCCTCCCGCACCACGTGTAACAACATCCACGAGATTCACCGCAACCTCGGCATCGAGGCCGCCCGGGAGGCGATCATCGAGGAGACGAACAACACGCTGGCCGAGCAGGGGCTGGACGACGTCAACGTCCGACACCTGATGCTCGTCGCGGACATGATGACCAACCGCGGTGAGATCGAGTCGATCGGCCGTCACGGCATCTCGGGCTCCAAGGAGTCCGTCCTCGCCCGTGCGGCGTTCGAGGTGACGGTCAACCACCTGCTGAACGCCGCGATTCACGGCGAGGTCGACGACCTCGATGGCGTCACCGAGAACGTCATCGTCGGCAAACCGATCAAACTCGGGACCGGCGACGTCGACCTGCGCATGGGATCGACGAGTTCCGGCAGCAGGCAGGCCGACTGATCGATGGGCGTCCGGCTTACCGACGACGCCCGCCAGTACCTCGCGCTGTTCGAGGACGTGACGGGAGTCAGCGGAACGGACTGCATCGTCGACGATGCGGACGGCGACGGCCCGAATCGACTCCTGATCGTCGTCGCGAGCGATCGGATGGGCGACGCGATCGGCCCCGGCGGCCGGACGGTCCAGCAGTTCGAAGACCGCGTCGACGCACAGGTCCGTCTCGTCGAGGCTGCCGACGATCCCGAGACCTTCGTCGCGAACACGCTCGCACCGGCGGCCGTCTACAACGTCACGATCAGCGAGAACGACGACACCGTCGCCTACGTCGAGGTGGCCGAGGAGGATCACGGCGTCGCGATCGGATCGAACGGCCGAACGATCGACGCTGCGCGCACGCTGGCCGATCGGCACTTCGGGATCAACGACGTGCAGTTGATCTGACGGTCGATCGGTCCACTCGCTTCTTCGTTCGGGAACCTCAGGGCGTCCGAGCGTCGCTAACGTCCGCTGTGGCCGTCGTTCGAATCCGCGAGACGCCCGCAGAGTCGCCGAGCGGCGTATCTAAAGCGTTCTCGTGCCGTAATGGGCAACTCGAAACGGGTCGCTTAAGTGGCTCCGACGGATATCGACGTCCATGGCAAACGGCAAATACGCCGCGCGCAAGCTCAAGAAGGACCGCCAGGAGCAGCGGTGGTCCGACTCGGACTACGCGCGCCGCGCCCGCGGACTTCGCGAGAAGTCCGACCCCCTCGAGGGCGCTCCGCAGGGCCGAGGTATCGTACTCGAAAAGGTCGGCATCGAAGCCAAACAGCCCAACTCGGCGATCCGGAAGTGCGTCCGGGTGCAGCTGATCAAGAACGGGAAGCAGGTCACCGCGTTCTGTCCTGGTGACGGTGCGATCTCGTTCATCGACGAGCACGACGAAGTCACCATCGCCGGAATCGGCGGGGCGAAGGGACGTGCGATGGGCGACCTCTCCGGCGTCAACTACAAGGTCGACAAGGTCAACGGCGTCGCGCTCAAGGAACTGGTCCGCGGGAACGCAGAGAAACCGGTGCGATAACCATGGCTGCAGAAGACCAACCGGATCCTGACGCCCCGGCAGGCGGTGCCGACGTCTCCGCGAAGCTGTTCGGTACGTGGGAGATCGGCGAGATCGAGTACGGCGACCCCTCCACCGAACGCTACATCACGGTGACGCCGATCGCCCACACCGCGGGCCGCCACGCCAGCAAGCAGTTCAAGAAGTCCCAGGTCTCGATCGTCGAGCGGTTCATCAATCGCTTAATGCAGACCGAAGAGAACACGGGCAAGAAACAGCAGTCGCTCAACCACGTCCGCGAGGCGTTCGAACTCGTCAACGAGCGCACCGAGGAGAACCCTATCCAGGTGCTCGTGACCGCCGTCGAGAACGCCGCCCCGCGCGAGGAGACCGTCCGCCTGAAGTACGGTGGCATCTCGGTCCCCAAGGCCGTCGACGTCGCTCCCCAGCGACGGGTCGACCAGGCCCTGAAGTTCCTCGCCGAAGGCGTCTACAACGACTCGTTCAAGACTGCGACGCCCGCTGCAGAAGCGATCGCCAACCAGCTCGTCGGTGCCGCCAACTACGACGTCCAGACGTACGCGATCAGCCAGAAAGAAGAGAAAGAGCGCGTTGCGGCGGCTGCACGCTAACGCGGGATCTGTTTTCGCCTCTTTCAGGACGCCGCTAGTGAATTCGTTAAATCGCCCCCATCCACGATCGCGTCTTTCGAATTCTGCCGTCTAAGGATGGCGGGTCGTACGTCCCAGTCCCTTCTGGATTCGCACGTACACCAGTGTCCGTGTGGTTCGATGTGACACGTTACTCTCCCCTGACCAGATTTAATAGTACCTGCCGACCACTACTGAAACGAGACGTGTTGCTGGAATCTACTGTTCACCTCTTCGTCGTGGATCCCGACCTGTCTCTCGGGAGTCCGGCTGCAGATCACTGTCGGATGGACATGCACATCACCTACGCGAACTTCGACAGATCGATCCTCGAACAGATCGACGAACACTACGATCTACTCGTCCTCGACTGGGGTCTCGATGCACCGGACGCGCGCGGAGTACTGGATACGGTCCGACAGCACGCCCCCGACACTCGGATCCTCGCGCTCACCACTGACGTCCCGGCAACGGATCCGATCGATCGCGGTGCCGACG
This sequence comes from Halosolutus halophilus, assembly GCF_022869805.1. Lineage (NCBI taxonomy): Archaea > Methanobacteriati > Methanobacteriota > Halobacteria > Halobacteriales > Natrialbaceae > Halosolutus > Halosolutus halophilus. Next base: position 4,602,070 of record NZ_CP094974.1, read on the forward strand.
AGTTTCTCGTCGAACCCGTGACGGACGAAACGCTGTACAGGACGATCGAGCGACTGGCTCTGCAAAAGACATACGAGGAGACGATGAGCGAGTTCTATCGTCTGGCGACCGAACGTGCGTTGCTACAGACCGAACTGGAGTCGGCTGTCGACGCGGCTGATCAATATCAGTCCGTCACCCGGGAACTGGACGAGTGTCGCGAGCGTGCAGCAGCGATTCGCGACGAGTTGTCGAGCGACGAGTTCGATCGAGCGTTGCGGCAATTGCTCGACGACTGATCGATTGGTCTGCAACTTTCCCTCTGAAGCAGCCACGTACCAGTTTGAGCGCCTGTATTAGTATTCTATACGTTTCGCCCGATTAAATCAGAGAATAATACTATGATTGCTATCTATGATATATTAAAATAAATTCATTACGAGGGCGTTCCATGGGTCAGGTGTACCATGACGGACCTAACCGAATACCTGACGAATCACCCGCGAATGATCGGCGTCCTGTTCACGATTACGGTGCTCCTGTCGAATACGGGTACCGTTGCAGCGTCGAACAGTGCTTATTTCGGCCCTTGAATTCCAAGCCGTTTCTGTAGAAATTCCTCGCTCCAAGTCACTTCTCCATCAAATACGATCGGAATACTGTCAATGCATAGGAAATCTAATAATTGTGTGGTCGTTACTGGGATGTTCTCCGTTTCTCCGGGGAAGAGGTAATGAGAAGTGATCGGTTCTAAATGCGGAATAAATAGCCCGCCTGTCCCATTGGAACCTATGTAAGTCTCTATTTCGACCTTCCACTCCCCGTCTTTTTGCGCCACCGAACAGACCTCTGGAACTCCTGTTTTCGACTGAGCTATCGTCGTCGTCCCATCTCCGACGAGGTAATATTGTTCAGCGATCACACTTTTCTTTCGAGCGATATCCAGCGCAGCATAAAGCGGGTACCCCTGGTTCAGCAACCGTGCGATCGTCTTCCCAACGCTAACGGCGCCACTGTTGACGACGTCGGTGAGCGTTACGATCCCGCCGATGCTGCCTTTTTCTACCAAATACAGCCCCTGGTCGTGCGACTGGCACGCGTTGAGCAAGAAGGCCTTCGGTCCGACGGTTTCGATCGATTTGGCGTCGAATTTACCGTTCGAACACTGAAATCCGTCCGTATCGATGTGACCGATGTAATGACAAAAATCGCTCTCGTGCGTGAGAACGCGTTCGAACTCGTCCTTCGTGAGGTTGTGATGAATTGTCACGTCGAACGGAAGTTCTTCGTGATTTCCGTAGAGTTCGTTTACCGTTTCGAGTTCTTCGTTCATCTCCGAGTCGTTACAGACGACGTCGATCGCGATCGGGCCGTCTTTCGGCGTCCGTCCGATGTCGTTGTGAAACGCCGCCAACGGGGTCGTACTCGTGATCGGAGACGAGTTTGTCCCGCTCCACCGCTGTCGGATCGTCGGAATCGTCGACCCACCACGAGGGTAAGCACGGGTGTTCGTTCCCCTGATCGAACGTTCACTCCGGCTACTCCCTCCTCGCGTAAACGCTTCGATCGCTTGCGTCTGGGTCTCGACCTGTGGCTTTTCGCTCCGATTTTCATCGCTCTCGCCGATTTTCACGATCGAGAGGTCGTCAGCGATGAACGGGAGAAATTCGACCGCCTCGTTCGGAGAATCGATCTGCGTTTCGAGTTGCCATTTCGGGAGATGTGGCTCCAACGAGGCGAACGGAATCTCGAGGAACATCTCGACCTGTTCGGCGAGCGGGTGTTCGTACGCTTCTGCAGGGTCGAAATCGAGAACCGGTTCGACGGCTTGCCGTTCGTGGAGGGAAAGCGGCGTCATTCCCTCGGTTCGAACGACGCAATCGAGCAAGAACAACTGCTTTAGCGCTCGTTCGACGGTCGATTCGAACTCGCCGTTCTTCTCGAGTTGATGTGTATACCCTGTGTCAGTTACGAGCTTCGGATCCGGTCCGGGTGTTACGGACGCTCCGAGATAGTATGCAAGCGGCGTAACGACGAACACGCGGCCCAGTTCCGGGGGCACCTCGATTCGGATACCGGTCCGGGGTCGGTCGATCGCTGCTGGTATGTGCAACTCGTCTCCCAGTTCGAGTGCTGGCGGATGACCGCGAAGTGTTGGATACGATCGTTCCGGTGTCGTCGTTTTGAGGGCCGAGCCGAACGCCGAGACTGCTGTCATTACGTCCGCCGGGTCCCTCGTCGTAGTGATCGTCTCTGCAGGGCGCGTGTGATACGACCGTGCGCCGATGATCGTCGACGTCGGATCTTCGAACGAAATATACGTTCGATTCATATCAGAGTAGATGTGGATCCCACTGTTTGACTGCACGTACACTTTCATCGACGTAGACAGGTCGAGGGTGTATTCGCCCCGCGGGAACGACTGCTGTTCGTTGGGTTGTACTTCGCCCAGCATCGAGCCGCCTCCAGTCCGAATATACACCGTCTCCTTCGTCGAGAGTGTGAGCATATCGGTCGTGATCTCGACAGCCGCATCGATCGGATATCGGATCCGATCGCAGTCGACGGGTTCGGGTGTCACCGGCCCGTGCGTCGTAAGCCGGTACCGATGCCGTTCGATCGGATCGATGATTTCGAGGCCGTCCTCGATCGGTTCGAATTTCGGTTTCATTGGAGTGAGGAGTCGAAGTGTAGAGCGGCAGTCGGGAACCGTTCGTCGAACTATCCAAATCGGATGGCCGCCGGTGAAATAGCTGTTACGCCTCGGGCGAGGTGAGCCACCCGGAACAGTGGCCGGTGTCCGGAAGGGACCATCGCTCCTGGGGACGGCCGTTCCGGTCCCGGAGTTCGACCAGGACGTCGAACAGCGGTTTCAGAACCGGGACGACGCTGGTGTCTGGCTCTACGGGGAGCCGGTAGTGGACCATTCCGTCGACGTCTTTCACGCGTCCGCTGGTCAGGTGGACGAACTTGAACACCTGTTCGGTGCTGTAGTCCTCGAGCAGCGGGAGCAGCGAGTCGACGCCGACCCGGAGTTCGCTGGGTTCGAGTCCGTCGACGTCGGTTTCGAAGCTCTCGATCGCGCCCGAGATGGCGATGCCGAGGTCGACGAGCGTTTCCACGGTGGCCGCGTTACCGTCGTCGATCGCCGGCGTGGTGTGCCCGTCGCCGCCCGATTCCTGTGCGACGGCGCTACGCGTCTGGCTCTCGTAGTGGACGATCCGGTGCGGGTCCGAGGAGAATGGCTCGTCGACGAGCGAGCGGTGGTGGCCGTCGCTGTTCGTCGAGACCAGCACGCGGCGACGAACCCGATCGGACGCGTGACCCAGCAGGCGTCGAGCGGACCGTCGTTGATGTTCGGGGTGGACGGAGCCGACGACGAGGACGCTCGCGCCCTGCCGTTTCAACCGTGACAACTCTTCGGTAAACGAATCGTCGGCCGGCTCCTGCTGGCGGTCCTTGGCCGAGAACATCAATTGTATGTTCCAACTGTTGTCCGTGTCAAACATTAAACGTTCTGGTCGAACAGGACGAGGAGCGAGCGACTCGGGGTGACCGGAGTTTTCGAGGGTTCGAGCGGTGGTGAACCGTGAATCGATCGCATCGTTGCAGAGGCGTATCGATCACGCAAAACCGGCACCGTTGCGGAGGCGTATCGATCCCGTAGAACCGTTCCACACCGGATGCGTCCAGAACTGATCGCTAATCGGCCGCGGGTTCCGCACCGCTGACGTAGGACCGGGTCGCCTCGACGAGCACTTGCCGGTAGCTACTCGTATCGGGATCGCGCGCGAGTTCCCGGAACCGGCGTTTGAACTCCCCGAACGGGACCTGTGGTGCGTCCATCGATGCCGCGTGTGCGATGTCGTACAGTCGGTGGCCGTCGCCGACGAGGTCGTGACGCTCCGCGAGTGCCAGCGCGAACGCCGCGTTCACGGCCGTGATCTCGGGATCGGCACTCGGCGAGATCCGCTCGAGACCCGGTCGCGGCGGCGGACCGGGCCGATCGGCGACTGCTGCCGCGAGACTCGATTCGAGAAAGGAGAGGAGTTTCTCGCCGGGGCCCACCGAGAGGGTGATGTCGTCGGCGTAGATGTCTTTCATGTGGTTGGCGATCTGGTAGCAGTGGGTGAGTTTGCGCCGTTCGACGGATTTGCCTGCGAGCGCGAGATAGAGAGCCTCTTCGGTCGACTGGGTGTGGGACGGGTGTTCCTGTTCGTACCTGGCCATGTGGGCGAACTCGTGGAGTACCAGTTCCGGGGCCATCGCCGAGGAGGCGGCCTGTCGCGAGATGTTCAGGACGTGGCGATCGTCGTAGTGGCCGGCCCAGGTGCGTTCGTCGGGATCGTCCCGCAACTGGACCTCGACCGGGAGCGAGAGGTCGTGTTCGGTTTCGAAGCGGTCCCGGGCGCTGAGAAACGGTGCGGTCGGCCCCGGTCCCTGAACGTGGACATCCATGCGTACCGATACCATGTCCCCTCGAAGTATGTCTCTTACGCCCGGTATCGACGACCGCGACAGGATCGGCGATCGCCCGCACCGGTCCGGACGATCGTCCCGGAAGACCGATCGAGCGGCGACGATCGGTGCGATCGGGGACCGACCGGCGTCTGTCGCCCGCCGACGCCCGATCGGGCCCCGCCTCGATGCGTGGTATTCACTCACGCAAATTGGAAATTCCGGCGCCCCAACGGGGAAATTCGGCGGATTCGACTCGCGACGAAACACTACCCTTTTGACCCCGCTACCGGTAATGGGGGGTATATGGGCCGACGCAAGAAGATCGTCCAAGAGTGTGAACGGTTGATGGACGAACCGGAGAACATCCGGAACATCGCCATCGCCGCTCACGTCGACCACGGAAAAACGACACTTTCTGACAACCTCCTCGCCGGGGCCGGCATGATCTCCGACGAGACCGCCGGCGAGCAGCTGGCGATGGACACGGAGGAAGACGAACAGGAACGCGGGATCACGATCGACGCGGCGAACGTGTCGATGACCCACGAGTACGAGGGGACCAACCACCTCATCAACCTCATCGACACGCCGGGCCACGTCGACTTCGGTGGCGACGTGACCCGTGCGATGCGCGCCGTCGACGGCGCGCTCGTCGTCGTCGACGCCGTCGAAGGGGCGATGCCCCAGACCGAGACGGTGCTTCGCCAGGCGCTGCGTGAGGGCGTCAAGCCGACCCTGTTCATCAACAAGGTCGACCGCCTCATCTCGGAACTCCAGGAAGGGCCCCAGGAGATGCAGGAGCGCCTCCTCTCGGTCATCCACGACGTCAACGAACTCATTCGCGGGATGACCAAGGAACGAGACGACGTCGACGACTGGACTGTCTCCGTCGAGGACGGGACCGTCGGCTTCGGTTCCGCACTGTACAAGTGGGGCGTCTCGATGCCGTCGATGCAACGCACCGGCATGGACTTCGGCGACATCATGGAACTCGAGCGGTCGGGCAAGCGCCAGGAACTCCACGAGCGCACGCCGCTGTCGGACGTCGTGCTCGACATGGTCTGTGAGCACTTCCCGAACCCCGTCGACGCCCAGCCCCGTCGTATTCCGCGGATCTGGCGCGGTGACGACGAGTCCGAACTCGCCGAGTCGATGCGTCTGGTCGACGAGTCCGGGGAGGTCGTCCTGATGGTCACCGACATCGCGATGGACCCCCACGCGGGCGAAGTCGCCTCCGGTCGCGTCTTCTCGGGTACCCTCGAGAAGGGCCAGGAACTCTACGTTTCCGGGACCGCGGGCAAGAACCGCGTCCAGTCCGTCGGCATCTACATGGGTGGCGAGCGCGAGGAAGTCGAAGCAGTTCCAGCGGGGAACATCGCCGCCGTCACCGGCCTCAAGGACGCCATCGCCGGCTCGACGGTGTCGAGCGTCGAGATGACCCCCTTCGAGTCGATCGAACACATCTCCGAGCCGGTCATCACGAAGGCCGTCGAGGCCCAGAACATGGACGATCTGCCGAAGCTCATCGAGACGCTGCGACAAGTGTCCAAGGAGGACCCCACGATCCAGATCGAGATCAACGAGGACACCGGCGAGCACCTGATCTCCGGACAGGGTGAACTCCACCTCGAGGTCATCACCCAGCGTATCGAGAAGAATCAGGGCATTCCGGTCAACACCGGCGAACCGATCGTCGTCTACCGCGAGCAGCCCCAGGAACCGAGCGATCAGGTCGAGGGCATCTCGCCCAACCGCCACAACCGCTTCTACATCTCCATCGAGCCGATGTCGGACGAACTCGTCGAGACGATCCAGCTCGGCGAGGCGTCGATGGACATGCCCGAGCAGGAGCGCCGCGAGGCCCTGCAGGAGGCCGGCATGGACAAGGATACGTCCCAGAACGTCGAGCACATGCACGGGACGAACATCCTCATCGACGACACGAAGGGGATCCAGCACTTGAACGAGACGATGGAACTCGTCATCGAGGGGCTCGAGGAAGCGCTCGACAACGGCCCGCTCGCCAACGAGCCGGTCCAGGGGACGCTCATCCGCCTGCACGACGCCCGACTGCACGAGGACACCATCCACCGCGGTCCGGCACAGGTCATCCCCGCCACGCGTGAAGCCGTCCACAAGGCCCTGATCGACGGCAAGATCAAGATGCTCGAGCCGATGCAGGACGTCCGCATCGACGTGCCAAACGACCACATGGGTGCCGCCTCCGGCGAGATCCAGGGTCGTCGTGGCCGCGTCGACGACATGTACCAGGAAGGAGACCTCATGGTCGTCGAGGGTATCGCGCCCGTCGGCGAGATGATCGGCTTCGCGAGCGACATCCGCTCCGCGACCGAGGGTCGTGCCTCCTGGAACACCGAGAACGCCGGCTTCGAGGTCATGTCCGACTCGCTCCAGCGCGAGAAGATCATGGAGATCCGCGAGCGCAAGGGCATGAAGCTCGAACTGCCGCCGTCGATCGACTACATCTAACGGCCTCTTTTCCTCTCGGGCTCGCTTCGCTCACTCTTGAGCAAAAAATCACGATCAAAAAAGCCGCTCGTGCATTCGTACGGCGGACGCACTCGCGGGTGCAAGCGGTGTATTCCACCGCGTCTCGACGCTCTTATGAGTACCAGCAACGAGTCCGTCACTCGGCCGAGTCCCGCCGCTCCATCATCCCCAGCGCGCAGTAGGAGATGACCGGTTCGTCGCGCTGATTGTGTCCGATCGTCTCCATCGTCACGTTTCCGATCGACGGATACGTCTCGTTTGGTTCTTTCCCGACGACCTCGGTCTCGACCGAGAGCGTGTCGCCCGGCCGGAGCGGCTGAATCCACCGGAGGTCGTCGACGCCGCGTGCGCCCGCGAACTGGCGATCGTCCATGTGCTTTACGTTCTGGCGCATACACAGGCAGGCGGTCTGCCAGCCGCTGGCGACCAGTCCGCCCAGGAAGGAGTCCTTCGCGGCGTCTTCGTCCAGGTGAAACGGCTGCGGGTCGTACTTCTCCGCGAACTCGATGATTTCGTCCTTCGAGATCTCGTAGCTCCCGCAGTCGATCGTCTCTCCGATCTCGACGTCCTCGTAGTAGCGGGTCATATTCGAGGACGGTCGTCGATCGATATAAACGATACTGTCGGCCGAGACGCGACCCGATACTGTCGGCTGTATTTGCCCACGTCCGGTCCGCCGCAAACGCAGCGGGTCCCGTGATCGGGGAACGGAATCGGTGTGGACTGGTTCCCCGCGAGCCGTGACGCCGCCGTTCACGCCGCGAGAACCCTGGCGAAAAACGGGAACATCGCCCCGTACGCGACGAGCGCGAGCCACCACGGAAACAGGAGCATGGCCCCGAGAGCGAACAGGAGGCCGACGATCGAGGCGATTAGTTTCTGCCGAACATCGAGATACATAACGAGATTTCTCGGGAAGAATTCATAACCGTTTCGACGAACTATACTCGAAACGGACGTTCCTCCTGCAGTCCGTTCGGTACCCGACGTGCTCCTCGTTTCGCCGATCGCGAGCGGTCGCTTCGGGATCGGGATGGGGTCCGGCTCGTTACTCCCGATCGCCCGCACCGAGCGCGGCCTCGCCGACCTTCTCGTGGCCCTCGATGACCTCCTGGCCGTCCATGTACGGCCGGAGGGCCTCGGGGATCGTGACGGTGCCGTCCTCGTTCTGGTAGTACTCGAGGATCGCGACCATCACGCGCGGCAGCGCGAGCCCCGAGGCGTTCAGGGTGTGGAGGTACTCGGCCGATTCGTGGCGCTCGGGACGGTAGCGCAGGCCGGCGCGGCGGGCCTGGAAGTCCTCGAAGTTCGAGGCCGACGAGACCTCGAGCCAGCGGCCGCCTTCCTCCGGGCCGTCCTCCATGTCGTCGCCGGGAGCCCAGACCTCGATGTCGTAGGTCTTCGCGCTCGCGAAGGTCAAATCTCCGGTACAGAGTTCGAGGATCCGGTAGGGGAGATCGAGTTGCCGGAGGACCTCTTCGGCCTCGTCGAGCAGCCCTTCGAGGCGGTCGTAGCTCTCTTCGGGTTCGACGAAGTTGACGAGTTCGACCTTGTTGAACTGGTGGACGCGGACGATCCCCCGCGTCTCGGTGCCGTGCTCGCCGGCCTCGCGCCGGAAGTTGGGGGTGTAGGCCTGGTGTTTCAGCGGGAGGTCGTCCGTGAGGAGGATGTCGTCGGCGTACATGTTGGTGACGGGCACCTCCGCGGTGGGACAGAGCCAGAGGTCGTCGTCCTCGTAGTCCTCCTCGTTGCTGCCGCCGAGCCGGTAGGCGTCGTCGGTGAACTTGGGGAACTGGCCGGTGCCGCGCATGGCCTCGCTCTTGACCGGTACCGGCGGGAAGAGGTCGACGTAGCCCTGTTCGCGGTGGACGTCCATCATGAACTGGATCAGGGCGTGCTCGAGGCGGGCCCCGTCGCCCTTGAGGAAGTAGAAGCCGGCGCCGGTCGTCTTCGCCCCGCGTCCCTCGTCGATGACGTCCAGTTCCTCGCCGAGGTCGTAGTGGGGCGTCACGGCGTCGGGCAGGTCGCGCAGGTCGTCGAATCCCCAGCGCCGATCCTCGACGTTGTGGCGCTCGTCGACCCCAAGCGGGACGCTCTCGTGGGGTATCTGGGGCACCTCGAGCATGCGCCGATCGAGTTCGTCCTTGCAATCGGCGGCCTCGGTCTCGATCTCCTCGATCTCCGATTTGAGTTCCTTCGATCGGTCGATCGCCTCCTCTCGTTCGTCGTCTTTCCCTTCGGCGACCAGTTTCCCGATCCGTTCGGTGATCTGGTTGCGTTCGTGGCGCAGTTCGTCGCCGCGGGCCTTCAGTCCCCGCCAGCGTTCGTCGAGATCGAGTAGTTCGTCGAGGTCGACGTCGGTGCCCCGGTTCTCGAGGGCGTCGCGTACCTCGTCGGGATGCTCGCGGAGGTAGGTCCGATCGATCATTGCTCGTCCGTTCTTTGCGCCCGTCCAAAACCGTGTCGGAAGCCGCCGTCCTCGCGGGTCACGAACCGCCCGCCACTGCCCGGTTCAGGCGCCGCGTGTTTCACAACGCTCGTCCCGTCCCGAAAGCGGATGGGTTTCGAGGTGCCTTCGGTGCTACCAAACGAGTGGACACGCGTCTCCGAAAGACGGCCGATCGGTCCGGGAAACGCTTTTTTGCCGAGCGGGGCTCAGGTAGAGTATGGATCCGCTCGAGGGCGAGGCGTCGGTACCGATCGAGTACGAGCCCGTCAACGTCAAGGACGTGCTCGTCGAGATGAAGGACACGGCGGAGCTGTTGATCGACCTCTCCTATTCGGCCGTCCTCCACTCGAGCGAGGACATCGCGACGGAGGTCCTGCGCCTCGAAGAGCAGATGAACGTCCTCGAGATGCGGGCGCGAATGGGGCTGATGATGGCGACGCGAAGCCCGGACGACGCCGAGCGGCTCGCGCCGGTGCTCGGGATCGTCGCCGCCGCCGACGCGATCAGCGACGCCGCCGGCGACATCGCGAAGGTCGTCCTCGAGGACATCGGTCTCCCGGAGGCGATGCGGGCGGCACTACCCGACGCCGTGGAGACGCTCGTCCGCGGGGTCGTCGACGCCGACTCGCTGTACGCCGATCGGACGCTCCAAGACATCGACCTCGAATCGGAGACGGGGGTACGCGTGATCGCACTCCGGAGGGGTGACGACTGGCTGTTGAACCCCGGGCCGACGACCACCATCAGGCCCGACGATGCGGCGCTGCTGCGGGGACCGGACGTCGCGATCGGCGACGTCTTCGAGACGCTGACCGGGGCGGCCTACGAGCCCCCGACCGCGGCGGCCTCGGACATCGAGGACTTAGAGCGCGCGGTGGACACGATCGTCCACATGAAGAACCTCTCCGAACTGGCGGTCGACCTGGCCTACAGCGCCGTCCTGTTCGACAGCGAGGCCCTGGCCGAGGAGGTCCGGAACCTCGAGGTCGAGGTCGACGCGCTCGAATCGCGGTTCGAGGCCTGGACGCTCCGGGCGGCCGGGGACACGTCGGACCCGGTAGCCCTCCGCGGATTGATTCACCTGGGCAACTCGACGGAGGTCATCAGTGACGCGGCGGTCGACATCAGCGAGGGAGTCCTCCGGAACATCGAGGTCCACCCCGTCGTCGGGATGGCCGTCGAGGAGAGCGACGAGATCATCACGCACGTTACGGTCGAGGCCGGCAGCGACCTCGACGGCACGCCGATCGTCGACGGCCTGCCGGACACCGAGACGACGATGTCGGTGATCGCCATCCGCCGGCCCGGCGAGGGGTGGCTGCTGGTCGGCGACGCGGACGCCGAGGTACAGGGCGGCGACGTACTCATATCGAAGGGGACCCGGACGGCAGCGGCGGCGTTCGAGGAACTGGCCCGGGCCTGATCGGGACGCACGCGGTCTCTCGACGAAGTCCGATCGCTCGCCGACCTCGAAGCCCGCCGGACGAGCACGCGGAATCCTTCGGAGGCGGCCTTTTCGCGTCGAAGTTTTTGACGGGTTCGACCGGGTGAACGACGCGAGCGAGGGAGGTCCTCGTGAAAACGTACGTCTCAAAACCCGAGCACGAGTGCCGAGATGCCGATGAAGATGACCATTCCGAAGACGTCGACGACGTTCGTGACGATCGGGATCGTCGTGTCGTCGGGGTCGATCCCCAGCCGATAGGAGCCGTAGGTCGCGAGAAAGCTGCAGACGATCGCGATGACGGCGAGCGAGAGACCGCTGCCGAGCGAGATGACGAGCAGCGTCGACAGGCCGATCGGCGTCCCGATGACCGGTCCGAGCAGCCACGCGCCGATCGCGAGGGCGGTGAAGATGGTCGCGGCGAGCGCCAGGATCGCGGCGACGTTGGCCCACAGTTCCCGGTTCCGCGGGTCGAACGTCGTCGTCCCCAGGTGGAGGCGGGTCGAGAGGCGGGCGCTCAGGATCGCGCCGAGATTCCCGCCCGTCCCGACCATCGTCGGGACCATGATGGCGAGGACGGCGTACCGTTCGAGCAACTCCTCGGCCCCCTCGAGCGTGATGCCCGCCCAGAGGACGATGACCGAGAGGACCACGAGCAGCGGAAACTGGCTGCGAACGATCCGTTTCCAGTTCCACGTCCCCAGCGACTCCCGGGGGCCGCGGGACCCGGCCATCAGACGATCACCTCGACCAGCCTGATCGAGAACAGCATGAACAGCATTCCGAAGATGTCCCCGAGCGTGGTGACGATCGGGCCGACGAGGTTGTCGGGATCGTAGCCGGACGTGTAGCCGGCGAAGATCAACGCGAGCAGTCCGAAGATCAGCACGACCGAGGTCAACACGCCGGCGATCACCATGATACCGACGAGTTCGTACAGGGCGGCTACCTCCCAGCCCAGCACCAGCAACGCGAGCCACGTGATGACGCCGATGACGATCGAGATCCCGATCGCGTTGACGAACGAGGCGACGACCGCGTTGACGAGTCGATCGTTCCACTCGAATCGCGGCTCGAGCAGCCCCTGGTGGAGTCCGCTGGAGATCCGCCCGCCGAGCGCGGCGTAGACGTTCCCGCGAGTCGCGAGAAAGACCGGCACCATCACGAGCAGGCCCGGAAAGCGCGCGACGCTTTCGACGATGCCCTCGAGAACGAGGCCGGAGAAGAGACCGCCGCCGAGCGCGATCACGAGAACGGGGAGCGCTTCGCGATAGATCGACCAGAAGTCGCTCCGGACACCCATACCAGTACCTTTCGAAGTCACCTGTTAAAATTACCGGGAAGCGGGCGTTGTGGCGATCCTGGGCCCTGCACGCGAACGGTCGAACGCGTTCCTCACCGACGCGGCGACAGCCCGGAGTCCTCCCGTCGCTCCCGCTCGAGGGTGTGACAGCCGTCGACTAGTCGCTCGGGGAGCCGATCGGCGTTCTCCCGGACGGACTCGACGACGACTGCGACCTCGTCGAACCGGGGACCGCGAGCCGCGCGAAACGGGTCGGACTCCCACCGGACGTAGCCCGACTCGGCCAACAGTGGCAGGTGGTGATGGAACAACTCGACGGTCAACGTCTCGCGGTCGACGCTGCGATTCGGATCGGCCGCGGCGTCGGGAAGGGTAATCCATCCGTCGATCGACGCCTCGAGGAGTGAGAGGACGAGTTGCCGTCGCGGCTCGGCTCGCAGTGCGTCGAACACGTCGTTCCATCGGTCGACGGCCCGGTACGCGGTCGGAGGACTTCGGTTCGCCATGGGTCGTCATCCATCGGCTGTGACATAACGGTTGTGGTAGTATAACACACCCCAAGAGCTCGAACCGCCGAGCGAGGGTCGGGTTGTTGTGCGCTCGGTGCCAGTGAACCGATCTTCGTGTCGGGCGCACAGCCGTCGTGCGATCGGGTGTGCAGTGACGCCCGGATACGGAGCCGTTCACGCGGGCCGGCAATGAGCACTGCGAAAGCTACCGATCGAATCGTGAGTTGATGCGCTCTCGATCACGCACCTCGAATCGATCGATGCCACCGACTGCGTCGGGGGTACCCTGGCTCGCAACTGCACGCCGTTGAAAAAGGAAAAGACCCAAGGTTAGACTCCATCTAAACCGGACAATGGCGGACACTGTGGCCGGGGACGGCGGCCGGGGCGGATTCGCGCGAGCGGCGTGGGTCAACGTCCTCGGCAACGTCGTGAAGATCGTCGCCGAGGGTGCGGCGGGGTACGTTTTCGGAAGCGTCGCTCTGCTCGCCGACGCAGCGCACTCCCTCGCGGATCTCGTCGCCAGCGTCGTCGTTCTCGTCTGGGGGCGGAGCGCGTTCGACGAACCCGACGATACGCACCCGCACGGTCACGATCGGATCGAACCCCTGACGGCGCTATTCGTCGGTGCCGTCATCGCGCTCCTCGGGTTGAACCTGCTCTACCGGTCCGTCGAGGGATTGCTGTACGGAACCGACATCGAGTTCAACACGTTGCTCCTCGCAGCGCTCGGGTTCGCGATCGTCGACATGTACCTCGTCTACCGCTACACCGTCCGGATCAACGATCGCCTGCAGTCGACCGCACTCGCGGCACTCGCGACGGACTGCCTCAACGACATCTACACTTCGGTCGCCGCCATCGTCGGCGTCCTCGGCGTGCTGGCGGGGTTCCCGGTGCTCGATCCGATCGCCGGCGCGCTCGTCAGCCTGCTCGTGGTCTACCAGGGCGTCGAGATCGGTAGCGAGAACGTCGACTACCTGATCGGTGCGGCCCCGTCAGCCGCGAAGCGCACGGAGATCACGGCTGCGCTCCGGGACCATCCCGACGTCCGGGGCGTCCACGATCTGGCGGTCTTCTACGACGGCACCGTCCTCGAGGTCGAGGTCCACGTCGAGGTCGAGGGCGACATGCCGTTCCGGCAGGCCCACGACGTCGAGTCCGAACTGGTGAGCCGTCTGCGTGCGATCGACGACGTCGGCGACGCCCACGTTCACCTCGATCCCTCGGGCATCGGCGAGTGGAAGGACGGGCGCGATCGATTCGACGAACGGATCGACGACGGGTGACGATCCGACGCCCGCGCACGACAGTCGATGCAGGCGCTGGCCAACCCCGCCGGCGATCGACGTCGACACCTTTTATCACGTCGCGCGAGTGGCTATTCGGTATGGAAGTCGGAGACGTTCGCGAGGTTACGGCGGGGAACTGTTCGGACCTGTACTACGTCGACACCGGGATGTACGACACGAGCGAGTACGGCGCGGTCTATATCCTCGACGACGATCGACCCGCCGTCGTCGAGACCGGGCTGGGGACCAACCACGGACTGATCCTCGACGCGCTCGAGGAGGTCGGGATCGATCGGACGGACCTCGAGGTCGTCGCGGTCACGCACATCCACCTCGATCACGCCGGCGGAGCGGGCTTTCTGGCCGACCGGTGCCCGAACGCCGACATCTACGTGCCCGCCGCCGGTGCCGATCTGCTCGTCGATCCGTCGCGACTGGTCGCGGGAACGAAAGCCGCCGTCGGCGATCAGTGGGAGTTCTACGCGGACCCGGAGCCGATCCCCGAGGATCGGGTCGTCGAGATCGAGGACGGTGAGACGATCGATCTCGGCGAACACGAACTGCACGTTCACGAGGCACCGGGCCACGCGTTCCACCAGGTCGTCTTCGAAGATCCCGCGAACGACGCGGTCTTCACCGGCGACGCGGCCGGAATCTGGGTTCCCGAAACGGCGGAGATCAGGGAGACGACGCCGCCGTCGAACTTCGATCTCGAGGAGTGTCTCGACGACCTCGAGACGCTCGCGGAGATCGATCCCCAGGTCCTGCTGTACACCCACTTCGGCCCGCGCGAGGTCGGCGACGACCTCGATCGAGTCCTCGACGAGTACGCGACGGTGCTCAGTGACTGGGTGGCCTCAGTCGAGGAGACGCGGGCGGAACTCGAGGACGACGAGGCCGCGGTCGACCACTTCAGGGAGACCGCCGAGATGGTCGACGTCTGGGGCGAGCGCAAGGCCCGCGCGGAGGCGGCGATGAACGCCCGCGGCGTCCTCGGATACCTCGATCACCGCGATTGAGACCCACCCCCGATCGACGCGTTCTATAACTGTCACTGAATAGTTATGTATTCGTAACTATCGAACGAATGTTATGAAACGACGGAAATCCTCCCCGAATCGAAAACTGCGGTGACGGCCGTCGAATCGAGTGGTTGCGTGGCTTGCTATCATTCGATGCGCGCGACGAATCGTCGCGTCTGAGATCCCCTGAGGTGGGCGGATCGGACCTTGCAGGGCCTGAAATCCCGATCGGGTGGCGAGAATAAACGGAATTACAGATGGAATCGGTTTCATCACGTTTTATCGCACGGGAGCTACTGTCACGCGTATATGAACTGGCGGGACGCCGAACGAGAGTACGAGGACGAGGTGATCGGGGAGACGACGCTCGGACGAATGTTCGAAAATGCGGCCGAGCGGCACCCGAATCGCCCAGCGCAGAAGTACAAGGGGGGCGTCTACGATCGATCGCTGACCGAGGCGGTGTTGCCGGCCGCCTCGCCGGGGGAATTCCGGCCGATCTCCTACACGGAGATGCGCGGGATCGTGCGCAACCTCGCGGCGGGCTTTCGCGAACTCGGCGTCGAACGGGGTGATCGCGTCGGTATCTTCGCCAACACCCGGATGGAGTGGGCCCAGTCGGACTTCGCACTGCTGACGGCCGGCGCGGTCGTCACCACCGTCTACACGAGTTCCTCGCCCGACCAGGCGCGGTACCTGCTCGACGATCCGGACGCGAGCGGCGTCGTCGTCGAGAACGAGGAGGTCCTCGAGCGCGTCCTCGAGGTCGAAGACGACCTCGACCTCGAGTTCATCGTCTCGATGGACGAACTCGACGGCTACGCCGACCGCGAGGATATCCTGACTCTCGCCGAGGTCCACGACCGGGGCGAAGCGGCGTTCGACCTCGAAACCTACGAATCGTGGGTCGACGAGCCCGAGATGGACGACCTGGCGAGTATGATCTACACCAGCGGAACGACGGGCAAGCCGAAGGGGGTCGAACTGACCCACTCGAACTTCCGCTCGAACGTCAATCAGATCCGCAAGCGGTACGGCCCGCGGCCGGACAAACCGGACGACGTGCCGGTGATCGACGAGGCCGTCCAGTCGGTATCGTACCTGCCGCTGGCCCACGTCTTCGAGCGAACCTCGGGTCACTTCCTGCTCTTCGCGAGCGGTGCCTGCGTCGCCTACGCGGAGGATCCGGAGACGCTCCAGGAGGACTTCGGTGCGGTCCAGCCGAACACGGCGACCAGCGTCCCGCGGGTCTACGAGAAGATCTACGACGCGATCCGCGAACAGGCCAGCGAATCGTCGGTCAAGAAGCGCATCTTCGAGTGGGCGACCGACGTGGGGGTCGAGTACCAGCAGGCCGACGATCCCGGCCCGATCCTGGCGGCGAAACAGTCGCTCGCGGACAAACTGGTGTTCTCGACGGTCCGGGAGGCACTCGGGGGTAACGTCGAACTTCTGATCAGCGGCGGCGGGAGCCTCTCGCCGGAACTCTGTCGGCTCTATCACGCGATGGGGCTGCCGATCTACGAGGGCTACGGTCTCACCGAGACGTCGCCGGTCGTGACGGTCAACCCGCCAGAGGAGCCGAAGATCGGCACGATCGGACCGGCCCTCCCCGACGTCGAGTTGCGGATCGACGAGTCCGTCGCCGACCAGGAGGCCTTCGACGATCCCGGCGAGGTCGGCGAACTCCTCGTGAAGGGGCCGAACGTGTTCGGGGGGTACTGGGAGCGCCCCGGAGCGACCGATCGGGCGTTCACGGAGGACGGCTGGTTCCGCACCGGCGACATCGTCCATCTGCGGCCCGACGGCTACGTCGAGTTCCGCGATCGCGCCAAGCAGATCATCGTCCTCTCGACGGGGAAAAACGTCGCGCCGGCCCCGATCGAGGACGCCTTCGCGGCCAGCGAGCGCGTCGAGCAGGCGATGGTCGTCGGCGACGGCGAGAAGTTCATCGGGGCGCTCATCGTCCCGAACACGGAACGCGTCCGCGAGTGGGCCGGCGAGGAAGGGATCGACATCCCGGACGAACCCTCGGCGATGGTCGACGACGAACGCGTCCGCGAGTACATCGAGGAGGAGGTCGAGCGGGTCAACGAGGACCTCGAGAAACACGAGACGATAAAGCGGTTCGAACTCGTCCCACGGGAGTTCACCGAGAACAACGACATGCTGACCCCGACGATGAAGAAGAAGCGCCGCGTCATCCTGGACCGGTTCGAGGGCCGCGTCGATCGGATCTACGCCGAAGCCTGATCGGTCACGCTGGTGTGCGCGTCGAAGGTAGGTTCGAGAGCCACGATCGAGTGGTTTCGAGAGCCGCAACCGACCGCAACGGTCGGAACTATTATGCGCGTGCTGCTGGCGGGACTCGGTCAGAATGGCGTTCGTTGCCGAGGTGACCGTCCCGCCGGCGGCAGTCTCGTTCGGCCGCGTGCTCGACCGTCACGACGACCTGACCATCGAACTCGAGAACGTCGTCCCGACCCAGCAGGGCGCATGCCGTTCGTCTTCGTCCGGGCCGACGATCGATACGACCGCGACCGGGACGATCCCCCACTTTAATGATACGTCCGAAACATGGTAGAAGGACCAATGGACTGGCAGAACGCAGAACGGGGATTCTCGAGCGAGGTACTGGGGATGGAGCCGATCGGACGGCTGTTCGACGCGGCGGTCGAGCGAAACGCCGCGTCGGTCGCCCAGCAGTACAAGGGCGGCGTCTACGATCGGAGTCTTGCGGGGACGGCGTTCGAGCCGGCACCGGCGGGCGAGTACGCGAGTCTGACCTACGAGGAGATGGGCGACGTCGTACGCTCGCTGGCCGCGGGGTTTCGATCGCTCGGGATCGAAGCGGGCGATCGGGTCGGCATCTTCGCGGACACCCGGATGGAGTGGGCCCAGTCGGACTTCGCACTGCTGTCGGCCGGCGCGGTCGTCACCACCGTCTACACGAGTTCCTCGCCCGACCAGGCGCAGTACCTGCTCGACGATCCGGACGCGAGCGGCGTCGTCGTCGAGAACGAGGCGTTGCTCGAGCGCGTCCTCGAGGTCGAGGACGGCCTGGATCTCGAGTGGATCGTCGTGATGGACGACCTCGGCGACGAGCACGCCGATCGCGAGGAGGTCTACACGCTGGAGGCGGTGTACGAGCAGGGCGCGGTGGCGTACGATCCGGAGACGTACGACGAGTGGCTCGACGAGGTCGCCGTCGACGACCTCGCGAGTATCATCTACACAAGCGGGACGACCGGCCAGCCGAAGGGGGTGAAACTCACCCACCGGAACTTTCGGACGAACGTCAACCAGATCTACCGGCGGTACGGCCCGCGGCCCGACAAGGCCGACGACGTGCCGGCGATCGACGAGGAGAGTACGCTCGTCTCGTACCTGCCGCTGGCCCACGTCTTCGAGCGGACGTGTGGCCACTTCATGATGTTCACTGCCGGGAGCACCGTCGCCTACGCGGAGAGCGTCGACACGCTCCAGGAGGACTTCAGCCTCGTCCAGCCGACGGGCGCGACCAGCGTCCCGCGGGTCTACGAGAAGATCTACGACGCGATCCGCGAACAGGCGAGCGAGTCGCCGGTCAAAGAGCGCATCTTCGAGTGGGCCACCGACGTCGGCCGCGACTACTACCGGGCTGACAATCCGGGGCTGCTCCTCGAACTCAAGCGGACGATCGCGGACAAACTCGTCTTCAGCCAGGTCACGGAGGCACTCGGTGGGAATATCGAGTTCCTCGTCAGCGGCGGCGGGACGCTCTCGGAGGACCTCTGTACCCTCTATCACGGGATGGGCCTGCCCATCTTCGAGGGGTACGGACTGACCGAAACCGCTCCCGTCGTCTCGACGAACCCGCCCGAGAACGCGAAGATCGGCACGATCGGCCCGTCGGTGGTCGACTGCCAGGTCAAAGTCGACCGATCCGTGATTCCGGAGGGCGAGACGATCGACACGCTCGGCGAAACCGGCGAACTCCTCGTGAAAGGGCCGCACGTGACCGACGGGTACTGGGAGAAGCCCGAGGCAACGGAGCAGGCATTCACGGAGGACGGCTGGTTCCGCACCGGCGACATCGTCAGCATTCGCCCCGACGACTACATGGTCTTTCACGAGCGTTCGAAGCAACTCGTCGTCCTCTCGACGGGGAAGAACGTCGCGCCGGCCCCGATCGAGGACGCCTTCGCCGCGAGCGACGTCGTCGAGCAGTGTCTGGTGGTCGGCAACGGCGAGAAGTTCATCGGGGCGCTCATCGTCCCCAACTTCGAGCCGCTCGAACGGATCGCGGCCGAGGAGGGGATCGACCTGCCGGCCGATCCCGGGGCCGTCTGCGACCACGACTGGGTGCGCGATCGCATCGAGACGACTGTCGCCGAGGTCAACGAGCGCTTCGAGGCCCACGAGACGATCAAGGAGTTCCGCCTCGTCCCCGAGGAGTTCACCGAGGACAACGGGATGCTCACCCCGACGATGAAGAAGAAACGTCGGGTCATCCTGGAGGCGTACGACGAGGAGGTCGCGGACATCTACGGCGAGGACGCTCCCGAACGGCCGCAGACGGCGTAGCGGTCGTGGTGGTGGCTGAGACGCGTCTCGCTTCGATCGGCCCGAGTCCTGTTCTCGATCGGCGGCAGTCGTAGCATCGAATCGATGGGAACGACGCGGATTCGCGGCTTTGTCGCAATCCTGTGGGGATGACAAGTAGAGACGCTCCGACGCTAAGTACAGGTCAAACAATCAGCGGAGGGGGTCGATCTCCCCGATAGCTGTCAAAAACAGCGTGCTGAATACAGAGCAGGTGTGCACCGGTATCCGACGAAGTATTCGAGTCACATGCGGGACGAGAGCGACACTACAGCAATAATTACCACGTTGACGACGACGCCGGCATAGGCGACCGTGTAGTCGAGGGCGGTGAGGATCAGCGAAAAGACCACAACCGTGCTCAGCAACAGTTGCCAGTGATCCCAGTCCGTGACCAGCGCGCTGGCAGAGACGACGAACCCAACAGCAGCCACTGCCCAGAGGACGCCAAATACTCGCATTCCCGTGTCGCCCACGTCAACGAAGCCACCGAGGAGCGTTGTTTTGTAGGTAAACTCGGCGACTTCGGCAAGCTCGAGATAGACGGCCGTTCCGAGAAGATGGACTCCCCCGTGTGCTACGAGGACGAGCGCGGCCAAGTACGTGAGAAGACTAGCCATACATGAACTATACCTGATCCCGGAGTTATATTTTCGGTGTACGAGTCTCCTCCGCGTCGAGCGCTGGGGCCCGTGCGTAGCGAGAGGCCGAATTTACGCTCATTCGACGAGGAATTTCTCCAGCGGCCATCGAGGGGTGTGGCCCTGTTCCTCCTGTGGGTACCCGAGACGGAACAGCTGCTGTGGCAATTCGCCGTCTCCATCGAGTACGGACGCTAGGTCCTCACGCATCTCAGGGCGTTCCAGGATCTGGCTCATCGGGTGGACAGCGCCGCCGTTGCTGGACATAATCAGCGCCGCGCGTTCGAAAACTCGGCCAGTCTTGACACGTGCTGACGGGTCGTCCGAGTTCGTCGTGAGTACGCCGACAACCGGGGTGCTCTGGATCAATTTTGAGTTCTTTTTGGCTTCCCTGTCCCCGATATCCAGGTGGGTGACAACCGCCTGCCCGATCCGTGCCT
This sequence comes from Halosolutus halophilus, assembly GCF_022869805.1. NCBI lineage: Archaea > Methanobacteriati > Methanobacteriota > Halobacteria > Halobacteriales > Natrialbaceae > Halosolutus > Halosolutus halophilus. The sequence goes on from NZ_CP094974.1 coordinate 4,622,705, forward strand.
TGAGCCACGAATCACCGAGCGCGCCGATCCCCATCCAGTACCCCAACTCTTCGCGATAGTCCGGGTGATCCATCTGGAGTCGGTCGGCCTCTGCCTGTAACGCGGCGATCGAGCCTTTCCGCTCGGAATCGTCGATCAATTCGAGTGTAACGTCGTCCTCGAGAACACAGTCTCGCAATTCGTCCCGAACGGAGTCACCGAGCGATTCGTCTCGGAAGAGTTGGTGGTTCGTGGATCGGTCCGTGATTTGAGCGAACAAATCCGGTGGACGGTGGGACGAAGTGTCGCTATCGGGTCGAAGCATGACGACGACCGGCACTGCGTCGTCGTGATACGCTATTTCGAAATCGAATCCGAACTGTTCGGCGGCAATGCACAAATTCTCGACGGCACACCCAAGACTAACGTATAACTCCCGATTGTCCGGGTCAGCCGCCTCCAGCCATCGCTCCTCGACGGCGTGGATCTCAATTCGTCCGTCCTCCACGACGAACTCCCAGGGCTGGGAGTTGTGACTCGATGGTGCGAGAATCGCGTATCGGAGGAGGAATCGCGCACGTTCGGCGAGTGGAGCGTCGGCCGGAAATTCCTCGGCATCGATCCTCCAAACGTCGGTTGTTAGGTCGCGTTCTTCCATACCGTAGTTTCAGGCACCTACTCTATTCATGCTCTCGCTACAAGCGCTCACGGCCAGAACGATTGATATCCTCGTATCCAGCACGGCTCCGTCAATACCAGTGGTAGCTGATAGAAGTAACAGCAGTAGGTTTGCACGTGTAGCGAACGGCTCGGGGCGCGACGGTTCGGCTGCGAACGCTGGGGATGACGACCGTCGCCTCGCAGGAGTTAACCGCCTGGAGAGCCTCCTTCCGGCAGGAATGGACGCACTAGCAGCGACGTGCCGACTGTTCGCCGAGCGACGCTCGAGAGTATGACGGGAGCAGAGGCTACCGGCGACCTGCTGGTGTTGGTCGCGGCGATCGTCGGACTCGGCGTTATCTCGCAGCTCCTGTCGGCGCGATTCCGGGTCCCGAGCGTCCTCTTTCTCATCCTCGCCGGCGTCGCGATCGGGCCGGAGGGGCTCGGCGTGTTGTCCGTCGCCTCGTTCGGCGGGAGCAGCGGGCTGTCGACGATCGTCGGCCTCTCGGTCGCCATCATCGTCTTCGAGGGCGCGTTCCACCTCAAGATCGACAAGATCAGGGAAGCGCCGGCGGCCGTGTTCCGATTGGTAACGGTCGGGGCAGCGATCGCGCTGGTCGGAACGGCCGTCGCGGTCCGGTTCTTCCTCGGGTCCACGTGGGACATCGCGCTGTTGATCGGGGCGCTGCTGGTCGCGACGGGCCCGACGGTCGTCACGCCGATCCTGAAGGTCGTCCCCGTCCGCGATCGGGTCGCAGCGACCCTCGAAACGGAGGGGATCGTCAACGACGTCACGGCGGCGATCCTCGCGATCGTGCTGTTCAAGGCGATGACCGTCCGGGAGCTGTCCGCCGACATCTACTTGCAACTGTTCGCCGAGCGGTTGGGGACGGGGCTGCTCGTCGGCGTCGTCGTCGCCGCGATCGTCTGGGGGATACTCCAGTACGTCGACATCTCGCCCGACGACGCGCCGCGGAACGCGCGGCTGCTCACGCTGGCGGGCGCGATCGTCGCCTTCGGGACGGCCGATTACGTCTTCTCCGAGGCGGGCGTCGCGGCTGCGGCGACGGCGGGCCTGATTCTCGGTAACGCCAACCTCCCCTACGAGGAGGAGATCGAGGCGTTCAAGGGCGACATTACGCTGCTCGTGCTCTCGTTCGTCTTCATCACCCTCGCGGCGTTGCTCGAGTTCGACCAACTGTTCGCGCTCGGGCTCGGTGGCGTCGCCGTCGTCGCGATCGTCATGCTCGTCTTGCGACCGTTCCTGGTCTTTCTCGCGACGCGTGGCGATCGATTCACGGTCAGGGAGCGAGTCTTCATGAGCGCCGTCGGGCCGCGGGGGATCATTCCGGCGTCGGTCGCGACGCTATTTGCGATCCGGCTGCAGACGGCCGAAGCGCCGACGAACCCTGCCGGTGCGGATCTGCTCGTCGGGACGGTCTTTCTCGTCATCTTCGTGACGGTGGTCATCGAGGGCGGGTTCGCCAGACAGATCGCGGAAAAACTCGAGGTAATACCCATGCGTGTACTCATCATCGGCGGCGGCCGGGTCGGCCGCTCGCTGGCAGAACGGCTCGAAGCGCGCGGTGAAAACGTGGTCCTGATCGAGAACGACCGGACGGCCCTCGAGGGCCTTCGCAACGACGGGTACAGTGCTCGCGAGGGCGACGGGACCGACGTCGAGGTGTTACGCGAGGCGGGGGTGGAGAACGCCCGAATCGTCGTCGCGGCGACCGGCGACGACGACGTGAATCTCCTCGTCGCGCAACTCGCCGAGTCGAATTTCGACGTCCAGACGGTGATCGCCCGGGCGAACAATCCCTCGAACGCGTCGGCGTTCGAGGATCTCGGCGTCGAAACCATCTCCGCCGCCGAATCGACGGCGTGGGCGATCGACAACGTGATCGAACGGCCCGCGCTCTCGAACTGGATGTCAGAACTCGGTCGATCCGGCGACGTTCAGGAAATCGAGGTCACCGACGGCGATCTCGTCGGCGAGCGGATCGTCGACGTCGGGAGCGAACTGCCGAACGGCGTTCTCATCGCGCTCGTGAGTCGAAACGGGGAAAGCGAGGTCCCGAACCCCGACGTCGAACTGCAGCACGGGGATCACATCACGCTCATCGGCCGAACCGAGGCGGTTCGCGAGGCGATCGAGCGCTGTGGCGTGCCGGTGTAGCGGTCGCCGACGGTAACCGGCGAGTCCTCAGACCACGAGCCGGACCACGGTAAAGAGGATGAGTACGCCCGTGATGTCACAGACGTTCGTAAGGATTGACTGAACGGGTACTCCCGTCCCAGTCTTGCGTATCGAGGGCCGCGGTGTGCGGTCGGCGGTGTACGGTTGGCGTCGAACACCGCCGGGCGGTCGCGTCGGGCGGTCGCGGCGGACGGTGACGGTGACGACGGTGCGTTCGCCGACGCCCGGTCAAAATCCGTAGTAGACGTGGGCGAGGTGCCCTTCCGGACAGCGGGCCGTCAGACACCGGCGCTGGGCGTTCGACTCGGTTTCGGCCTCGAGTGCTGGATCCGGGCTATCGGTGATCCCGAAAACGTTCGCATCCTGTGGCATACCGACCCGCAGCGGTGTGCCACAGGTCGGGCAGTCGGTGTCGGCCCATTCCCTCATGCATCCGCTTATCCGGACCGACGGCGGTTCGCTCTTGACCCTAACAACCCAGTCGACCGTGCGGATTCCGCCCGGACGACGACGGGTACAGTATCTCGCCGGATCGGCCGGCGCTCTCGACCGCGTACTGTGGTCTTCGATCGGGTTGCTCTCGGTTTCGGGGTTCCCGACGACTGCGTCCACGCTCCACGCGTCCCTCGGGACGGAACTGTGTCGCCCAGGCCTCCATCGGGTCGAACCTGTGTCGTTCACGCCTCTATCGGGATGGAACTGGGACCCGTAACGGCCGCCGGAACCGGCCCGTCGCTTCACGACGGCAACGCGAGTCCGACGAACCGGTACCGATTTGAGGTAGCGCCTGTCACCTACTGGCATATGAAACACGTGCGAGGACCGCTGTGTTCGATCGACGTCGGTGACCGAACCGCTGAGACAGAACCGATCGACGACGTCCTCGAGTCGTTCGTGGGTGGCCGAGCCCTGGGAACCAAGCTGGCTCACGATCGGATCCCGTTCGACGTCGACCCGCTGGGGCCGGACAACCGGCTCTACTTCGCGACGGGCCCGCTCCAGCACTCGACGATGAGTTTCACGGGACGGATGTCGGCGACCGGCGTCTCGCCGCTGACGGACGGGCTGCTCTCCTCGAACGCGGGTGGCTTCCTCTCGCGGAACTTCACGGGGACGGGGTACAGCGCCGTCGAGGTGACCGGCGCGAGCGACGACCTCGTGATCGTCCACGTCACCGACGAGGGGGTCGAGTTCGAAGCGGTACCCGAACTCGAAGAAGCGACCGTCTCGGAGACCTGCGAGTACGTCGAAGACGAACACGGACTCGAGTCCGAACACACCGCCGTCGTCGGCCCGGCCGGCGAGAACGAGGTCCGGTTCGCCTCGATCATGACCTCCGAGGAACGTGCCTTCGGGCGGGGCGGCCTCGGCGCAGTCCTCGGCGCGAAGAACGTCAAGGCGATCACCTTCGACGGCGACTCGACCCGCGAGGTCGAGATTCCTCCGCTCCAGATGGACGTCCACCGCGAGGCCGCCCAGGCCGACCATCCCATGAAACAGCAGGGGACGACCTCCGTCGCCGAGTACGCGAACATGGTCGAAGCCCTGCCGACTCGATACTTCTCCGACCTCTCCTTCGAGGGCATCGACGGCATCAGCGGCGATCGCGTCGAGGAGAAAAAGTACAAGAAAGGGACGTGTTCGGCCTGCGCGTTCGCGTGCAAACTCCCGACCAGAGACGAGGAGTCGGGGCTCGAAACCGAGGGGCCCGAGTACGAGACGCTGATGGCGTTCGGCTCGAACTCGGGCATCGACGATATCGTCGACCTGATGAAGTCGAACAAGCTGTGTGACGATCTCGGACTCGACACGATTTCGGCGGGCGACGTCGTCGCAGCCTATCTCGCCAGCGAGGACGAGTTCGGAAACGCCGAGTTGATCCACGACCTCGTCGAACGGATCGCCTACCGCGACGGAATCGGCGATCGGCTCGCGGAGGGGGTCGATCGGATCCACGACGACCTCGGCGTCGAGAACTGGTCGGTCAAGGGGATGGAGTTCTCCGCCCACGACGGCCGCACCCTCAACGGGCAGGGACTCGCCTTCGCGACCTCGAACCGCGGGGCCGACCACATGTACGCCGAATTCTACCCCTACGAGTACCCGCTCGTCGACGCCGACAAGGCCTTCGACAAGGAGGGACTCGAGAACAAGCCGCCGAAGATCGTCGAACTCGAGAACGTCAACGCGATCAAGGACAGCGCCGTCCTCTGTAAGTTCTCGCGGGACTTCGTGAACGAGGAGCGCCTGGAGACGCTGCTCGACGCCGACTACGAGGACCTGCAGGCGCTCGGCAGCACCGTCGTCTCGCTCGAACGCCACTTCAACAACCAGCGCGGCTTCGACGAGAGCGACGACACGCTCCCGTACGAGTTGCCGGACTTCGAGTCCGCTCTGCAGGAGTACTACGACGAACGCGGCTGGAACGAGGACGGGACGGTCCCCGAGGGCACGTTCGAGAGCGACACCGCCGCACCGGCCGACGACTGATCGGTACCCGACGCCGATCGGTCCGGTTCGCGGTTCGATTTTCCCGTGAGAAGTACGTTAGCGACTCAGTTCGCGGCCGCCCCGGCCGTCGGCGCGTCCGGCGTGCCGGTCCAGGCCCACGTCACCGCGACCGTCACCGGGAGCGCACTCGCAACGACGACGGCGAGCCACAGCGCCCGATCGATGCCGTACAGCTCCGCGAGAACGCCGACGACGGCGGGAGCGATCGCGATTCCGGCGTAGGTCGCGCCGGTCGTCAGGGCGTTGAGCGGTCCGCTGTACTCCGGGGCGGCTTCGACGGCGTACGCCGACAGCGTCGGGAACCCGCTGGAGAGTCCGGCACCGGCGACGAACACTGCGAGGAACAGGACGGGGCCGGTAATCCCGGAGAACGCGACCGTGAGCGACGGAATCGCGGGGAACGTCGCGACGAGCAACAGCGCGAGGTACGGGACGCGACTGACGGCGATCGTGTAGCTGGCGCGAGCGGGAACGTACGCCAGTAGATACGCCGACAGCAGGAGGTTGGCCGTCGTCGTCCCGTAGAAGCCGGTCGCGTAGTACGCGAGCCAGGTGAAGAGGATCCCCTCGACGGACCCGACGAGTAGCATTCCGGTGCAGGCACCGACGACGGCCGGTCGCCGGAGCAGGTCGCGGAGCGCGGCCACCGAGAGCGATCGTTCGGCCGACATCGAGGGGAGGTCGACACGGCCCGCGACGATCGCGGTCGGGACGAAACACAGGGCGATCACGACGAAGACGGCCCGCCAGTCGGCGACCGCGAGCACGGCACTGACGAGTTGCGGACCGAGGACGGCACCCACGGCCCACACGAGCGCGTAGACGGTGAAGACGCGACCGCGGCGAGCGGTGTACAGGTGGCTCAACACGACCCGATCGAGGCCGCGGAACACTCCTGCGGCACCGCCCTGTGCGAGGAGTGCGAGCAGAAAGAGGACGTACAGGGGTGCGCCCGCCATCAGAACGAGCGCGCCACAGACCCCGACGACGCCGAGAAGCAGGGCCCACCGGATCCGGAGCCGACCCGCGAGAAACCCCGTCACGATCGCGGCCACGACGAAGCCGGCCGTCCCCGCGGGGGCGACGAGTCCGAGTGCGGCCTCGGAGACGCCGAAGCCGTCTTCGAGGCTGGCGAGGATCGGTCCCCGGGCCTGCATCGCGATCGCGTCACCGAAGACGAACAGGAAAATCGCCGCCGTCCAGACGCGTTCCCGGTCCATGCTGGCCCTTCGTCGCGCCGGTGAAAACGGTACTCATCTGCGACGAACCGGTCGGTGCGCCGCGCGCCCGATCGGTCGAGTCAGTCGGGCCGATCGGACTCGCCTTCCGCGTCGTCCTCCGGCGAGAGTCGATCGTCACCCCGGGACGGCAGCGTGGTGTCGTCGGCCCGCGAGGGATGGATGTTGAAGTTGTGCCCCCGGTACGGATCGCTCTCCGGGTCGTAGGACAACTCGCTCCGCTCGAAGAGGTAGATGAAGAAGCCGAAGATCGGGATGCAGAAGGTGATCGCCGCCCACTTCTCGCGGGGTTCGAGGCCGACCCGATCGGCGTCGTAGTAGGCGACCGCGGTGAGCCCGAGGTGCCAGGCCAGCGGAATGCCGACGACGGCTGCCAGCAGGTGCGTGCTCATACCGGAGCTACGGCTCGAGGCTACTAAACCGTCGGTACGATCGGATCACGATCGACGCAGCGGACACGCCGGGGATCGATCGTTTCGGTCGATCTCGAACTCGATCGCCACACCCTGGCGCGGCCACCCTTTGTCTCGGCCGCTTCACTCGCTTCGTTCGCTCGCGGTTCCGACGTCGTTCGAACGGCGTTTCCCTCACAAAATCTGGACAAAAAGGCCCAGACGAACCGTCTCAGTTGACGTCGAACTCGATCGCCGCTCCCTGTCCGAAGCCGACGCACAGCGTCGCGAGGCCGAGACCGCCGCCGCGCTTCTGGAGTTCGTTGATCAGCGTGACCGGCAGCCGAGCCCCGGAGGCACCGAGCGGGTGGCCGATCGCGATCGCGCCGCCGTTGACGTTGAAGATTTCGGGGTCGATGCCGAGTTCGTCGCGGGAGTAGATCGACTGGCTGGCGAAGGCCTCGTTGAGTTCGACGAGGTCGTAATCGTCGATATCGCGGCCGTTGCGCTCGAGCAGTCCCCGCGTGGCGGGCACCGGCCCGATCCCCATGACGGTCGGGTCGACGCCGGCGACGTTGTTCCTGCCGATCTCGGCCATGATCTCGAGATCGTGTTCGTTCGCGAACGCCTCGCTCGTGACGAGCAGGGCGGAGGCACCGTCGGAGATCTGCGAGGCGTTGCCGGGCGTGACCGTGCCGTCGGACTTGAAGACGGTCGGCAGGTCGGCGAGCTTCTCGGCGGTTGTGCCCGGGCGAATGCCCTCGTCCTCGGTGACGGTGCCGTCTTCGGTCTCGATCGGGACGATCTCGTCGTCGAAGCGACCCTCCTCGGTCGCTTCGGCCGCGCGCTGCTGGCTGCGGGCCGCGTACTCGTCCTGTTCCTCGCGGCTGACGCCGTACTCCTCGGCGACCTTCTCCGCAGTCATCCCCATCTGGAGTTCGCCCATGTTGTAGAGTTCGGCCATCTTGGGGTGGACGTTCGGGGTGTTCTCGCCCATCGGAACCCGGCTCATCGACTCGACGCCGCCGGCGATGATCGCGTCGCGGTTGCCCGCGGCGATCGCGTCGGAGGCGGAGATGACCGACTGCATGGAGGAGGCACACCAGCGGTTGATCGTCGTCGCCGGGACCTCCTCGCCGAGTTCGGAGAGGAGGGCGATGACGCGGGCCAGGTTGTTGCCCTGTTCGCCGCGCTGCTGGGCACAGCCCCACATCAGGTCGTCGATGTCCTCGCCGGTGAGGCCCGTCTCGGCGAGAATCTCGTCGATCAGTGGTACCGACAGGTCCTCGCTGCGAAGGTCCGCGAAGACGCCGTCTTCTTTCCCCTGTGGGGTTCGCACCGCGTTGACAACGACAGGTGTCTGTGACATACAATACCGAATGTCCCTCATTAACTTAAATCCGACACAACTCCCTCGGGCGGGCTGGCGGTTTACGATGTCTCGTGGGTGAAATCGCCGTTTTACCTTTCGGTGATGCCTTATTACAGTGATACGTTTGGCAGACTATGCCTGATCGAACGAGACTGATCGCGATCGCCCTCGCGGCGTTGCTCGTCGGGTCGGCCATCGGCGTCGGCCTCACGACCCTGTTCGACGAATCGCGTGTCGACGCAACGTCGCCAGACGACCGGTCCGGATCGCCGCTCGGTGAATCGTCCGACGCGTCCCTGACGACCTTCGAATCGGACGACGAGTTCGCCGCGTACTTCGACGACGATCGATCGGGACTCGTCCAGTCGGGCGGCCCGACCGTCGCTCGGGCCGGCGGCGACGACGGGGCAGTCGAGGAGGACGTGGAGTTCGACGCCGCCAGGAACGAGGCGGCCGACGCCGATACCGACTCCGCCGCCGGTGACAGCGCCACTGCGAGCGAACCGCGACACTCCGAGACGAACGTTCAGGAAGCCGGGATCGACGAACCGGACGTTCTGAAGACCGACGGCGAGTCGGTCTACTACGCCGACGTCCGGTACACCTCCCGATGGGAGGAGACGACCATCGTCGACGTGAGCGAACCAGCGAATCCGGAACGGATCGGCTCGATTCCGCTCTCCGGCACGCTGTTGCTCGCGAACGACACGCTCGTCGTGCTCGGCCACGACCAGGTCGCCGGCTACGACGTGAGTGATCCCGCCGATCCCGAGGAGCAGTGGCGGAAGGACCTCGACGCGAGGATCGACACCGCCCGCCTGTACGACGGCGACCTCTATCTCGTCCTCGTCGATCGACCCGGGAGCGACCCGTGTCCGATCGAGCCCTACGGCGATCGGGCGATCGAGTGCACCGACGTCGTCCGTCCCGACGCGCCGGCCGACGCGGACGTCGTCTACACGGCCATGCGCGTCGACCCCGAGACGGGGGACGTCGAGAGCGAGGAGAGCGTGATCGGCTCGCAGTCGCACTCGGCGACGTACGTCTCCGAGGAGGCGATCTACCTCTCGTACACGCGATCGACCTCCGAGTACGACCTGCTGCGGTCGTACCTCCTGAGCGAGAACGGCAGCGAGGTACTCGACGAGACCGCCCGCGATCGGGTCCGGACGCTCGCCGATCTCGACATCTCCGAGCGCGCGAAGACGGTCGAACTCCGCGAGATCATCGACGACTGGTACGACAGGATGGACGACGCCGAACGCAGGGAGGCCCGGCGGACGTTCGACGACGGCCTGGCGGCGTACGTCGAGGACAACCAGCGGGACCTGACGCGAACCGGGATCGTCAGGATCGACATCGACGGGGAACTGACCGCCGACGGGAACGGCGAGGTGCCCGGATACCCGCTGAACCAGTTCTCGATGGACGAACACGACGATCACGTGCGCATCGCGACGACGATCCCCCGGAGCCACGGCGTCGACTCCGAGAACGACGTCTACGTCCTCGATTCGGACCTCGAGACGGTCGGCGCGGTGACCGGACTCGGACTCGACGAGCGCGTCTACTCCGTGCGCTTCGAGGGCGACGAGGGCTACGTCGTCACCTTCCGCGAGATCGATCCGTTCTACACGCTCGATCTTTCGGACCCCACGGAACCGACCGTCGAGGGCGAACTCAAACTGCCCGGATTCTCCGAGTACCTCCACCCGCTCGAGGAGGACCTCGTGCTCGGGGTCGGTCAGGAAGAACGCCAGCCCAAACTCTCGCTGTTCGACGTGAGCGATCGCGAGGATCCGATCGAGCGCGACTCGGTGATCCTCACCGACGAGCACTACAGCGACGTCAGCCGGACCCACACCGCCTTCCTGCAGGACGAAGCGTACGACGTGTTCTTTGTGCCGGGAAGCGAGCACAGTTACGTGTTCGGCTACGAGGGCGGTGAACTCGAGGAGGTCGCCCGCGTCGACGTCGGCGGGCCCGGAACGCGCGCGATGTACGTCGACGACTACCTCTACGTGTTCGGGCAGGACGAGGCCGTCGTCCTCGACCAGACCACCTGGGAGGAGGAGACGCGACTCGATCTGTAACGAGGCGACGCCTCCTTCCCGCTCGACTCGACGGTTCCGAGCGAGCGCGCCGAGGGGAATCCTTTTCCCGTCCGTTAGGAAATGCCAGTCCATGGACGGAGACGAGCACCTCGATCGGCCCGCCGACGACCGACCGGACCGTGCCGATCGGGACGCAGACGCCGATCGCGATCGGGACGCAGACGATCGTGACGTGGCGGCGACCCCCGACGGAGACGCTACCGAACGGGAACACGACTCGACCGATGGGCAACCGGACGCGGTAGCCGACGACGAGACGCCGCCCACCGCGGACGACGAGACGCCGCCCGCCGCGGACGACGACACCTCCCCTTCCTCGGACGGTGAGGGGTCGATGCCCGGCGTTCCCGACCCCGGACCCGAGGCGAACGACGTTCCGGAGGACGTCCGGAAGTACGCCCGGTTCACGAAGATGGACGGCGCCCAGTACGATCGGGTCAACGAGTTCCTCCGCGATCGGACCTACATCACCGCCCGCGAGTGGGCGATCGCCCGCCTCTGTTCGGACTTCCGGACGGAAACCGGCGTGGAGATGACCAAGATCGGGGAGAACCTGCCGGAACTCGTGCCGTTCATGACCGACACCTACACGCCACAGGCGGTCAACCAGGCCCGCTCCTCGTTCGAGGAGAAAGTCCGGAAGGCGGGGGCGACCTTCCTCTACGGGGCGATGTGTGACTTCTTCACCGCTGAGGAACTCGACGACGTGATGTACGAATCGACCGAGATCGCGAAGTTCCTGCTGGAGGTCGAGGGCGTGGACCTCTCCGTCGAGGAGGAACTCGAGGCCGAAGAACGGATCTCGTCGGTGATGCGGGAGGTTCGCGAGGCGAGCGAGGAACTCCGCGAGCAGGAGGCGGAGTGACGGCGTCGAATATCGTAGCTGCTGAACGTCAGTGACACCCGATCGCACGGCCGACGCGCGATCGGCGTGGAAGCGGTTTCAGCGGCCTCCGGGCCGATGGCGATCCACGCTGTCGCCGGGTCCGTGCCCCCTGTTCCCTGTCGAGACTGTCCCGGATCAGTCGGCGACCCGGTTGGGACGCCACCAGCACGTCCGTGTCCATCCGCGCAGCGCATATATTTTCCGACCGCTTTCAGAGTGCGGACTACCGGAGTGGATATCCGACAGGATTCGCGGGCCCGGCCCGCTGACGCGTGCTAGTCCTCGCTCCACGCGCGAACGTCCGACTCCTCGAGGAACAGCGACGGGTCGTCGTGCGAGAAGACGACCCACTCCGCGGCCGATTCCGGCCGAACGTGGAGCAGCAGTTCCTCCTCGTGGAGTGCCCGCTCGAGGACCGATCGCGCGTCCGAGATCGAGTACGTCAGCGGGACGAGAATCGCCGTTTCGCTCGTCTCGTCGCGCTCGACCGCGAGCGCGAACCGCCGGTCAGCACCGTCGGCCGGGCGATAGTACACCTCGGCCGACCCGAAGCGACCGTCGTCGCTGCCGACGACGGACTCGACGAGATCGTACTCGTCCGGCGACACCGCGACGCGAAGTCCAACCCGGTCGTCGCTCTCGATCGGTTCGACGTCACCTGGCTCGAGCACGACGGCCTCCCAGCCGTGCCCCCGGTACTCGTCGGCGATCGCAGTCGCGTCCGCCAGCAGTTCCGCCCACTCCGGTGCCGTCGTGGGTGCGCTCTCCTCGTCGCTCATCGGCATCCCGCTCCGTTCGATCGTGCGTCCATACGCCTCCCGACGGGACGGGGGCGAAAAATAGTGTGTTCACCGTCGATCGCGGGTCGTCCCTGCCGGTCACCGATCGCCGCCGGCGTGATCGCTGTCGTCGTCGTGACCGCTGCCGGCGTGACTCTCATCGTCGTGACCGCCGGCGTGATCGCCGACGTCCTCGACGGCGATCGGTCCGGGGTCGTCCCCGACGAGCGCGTCTTCGACCGCGGTTCGGAGCCGATCCGGATCCCCCGGCCCGCCCGCGGCCCGAACGCTCCCGACCGACGAGGGCGCCAGCGGCACCGCGAGCGCGTCGTAGACGGCATCGAGGGCGCTCGCGAGTTCGTCTCGGTTGGCCACGAGCAGAATGCCGGCGACGAGGGCGGCCCCGCGCTGGACCCGCTGAGCGATCCCGACGAGTTTCCGCCGTCGCCCCTGCGCGTCGATCGCCGAGAGCGAGTGGGTCCCGGGACAGAACGCGTCGTCGGGTTCACCCCGTTCGATATCGAGGCCGAACCCGCCGAGGGTACGCTCCAGTGCGGCCGCGAGGCGATCGTACCGCTCGTCGGTCCCCTCCCGAAAATCGTCGATCGGTTCGGCGCGGGCGAACGCGATAGTCGTCGCGCCGTCGTAGGCGACGGCCCGGCCGCCCACGGTGCGCTCGACGGGTGGGAAGCCGTGCTCCCTGGCGGCCTCCCGGGCGTCGTCGTATCCGTCGCGGCGCGCGTCTCGGCGGCCGAACGCGACCTGCCGGTGGGGGATCCAGACGCGAACCGCGGACTCGCCGTCGCCCGCGACCGAGAGGAGTCGCCGGCTCACGTCGCGATCCGCCTCGATCGTCCCCGCCCGCCCCCGGAACACGTGCATGTCGGGAGCGTTCGTCTCGATGCACCTAAACGCTCCCGGCACGCATCCGTGCGTACGATTCCAGACACTGATGGCCGTCACGCTACCCGAGTCGCTGTTGACCCAGTACGAGCGGTTCTCGCTGTACAACTCGCCGTACCGTGCCCACGACGAGGGCCGGGCGATCGACCTGTATCCCGGCACCCTCCGCGACGGCAGGACCACTGCTGCGCCGAGTCCGGTCTCCGGGACGGTAATCGAGACCCGAACCGTCACGGCCCCGCCGAAACCCTACGCGCCCGACCACGATCACCTGATCCTGCTCGAGTGCGAGGGGCCGGGCGACCTCGGAGGGCTGACGGCCCGCGTGCTCCACGTCGATCCCGCGGTCGAGGCCGGCGATCGCGTCGCCCGCGGGGACTCGCTCGGCGACCTCGTCCGGGCCGGCTTCTTCGCACCGTGGGTCGACAACCACCTCCACGTCGGATTCCGCCCGCCGGACCGGAATCCCTACCGTGCGTCTGGATCGCTCCCGATCGACCTCGGAATCGACCTCGACCCCCTCCGGTGGGACGGGACCGGGACGGTCGTCGCGACCGGCGACACCTACGCCGTCCTCGATGCGCCCACCCACCCCGCACCCGGGGAGACGTTCGTCGGCGTTCGCGCGGACGGCGGCGGTGTTCTCGACGGCGGACTCCCCCACTACGACGGCGGCGGCCTGCTCGATCGGGGCCGTTCGGTTGCGGACGGCGAGTCGGTCTCCCTGAACGGCGATCGACTCGGCGTCGTCGACGGCCGGACGATCGCGTGGGACGACGTGACCGTCACCGCGAACGGCGAGCCGATTACCGGCCTCTCGCTGTTCTGCGCCCGCGACGCCGACTTCGGCGCGAAGCTGATCTGTCCCGATCGATCGTTCGCGGTCGCCGAGTCGCTCCGGGTCCGAGTCGACGCGATCGGCGAGTGATGATACGGATTCGCGTCGACGCGATCGGCGAGTGAGTCGTCGGCTCGATCGGTGGTATCGCGCCGACGATCGAGTCCGGATGAATTCTCGACAACGGGGAATCCGCGAAACGCAGGGATCAAGAGCATCGGTAGCAGACGACGGGTCATGGGCCCGGACCAACCGGATTCGATCGAGGATTACGACGAACTCGAACAGCTGTTGCAGGGCTACATCGAGGAGTACCAGGAGTTCCTCTTGTGGATCGGCACGACCGTCGACGACATCGGTCCCGGAACGATGACGCTCTCGATCCCGTACGACGACAAACTGACGAACGTCCGGCCCTACGCCGACGAGGACGCGCGACCGGACATCCACGGCGGGATCGCGGCGACGCTCATCGACACCGCCGGCGGGTTCGTCCTCCGGACCGAACTCGAGAACCCGATCGCCGTGAGCATCGCCACGATCAACCTGAACGTCAATTACCTCCAGCCCGCGACGGGCGATCTCACGGCGACGGCCGACGTGATCCGCGTCGGCGGCACCGTCGGCGTCAGCGAGGTAACGGTCGAGAGCACGACCCCCGACGGCGAGACGCGAGCGGTCGCGACCGGGCAGGGCGCGTATCGGATCTTCCGACAGGAGTGAGCGTCGGACGTCGCGTGGCGCTGCCAGTCGCGCGCGACCCGATCCGGCCGATCGGTCCCACTCGGACGGCCGTTCTGGACCCGCGATTCGACGAGCGTACGCTCCGGAGTAACTAGCTCCCGTCCCCTCCTTAGCGCTTCGACGAACATCTTCCCCAATTGTTCCACCTGAAGAGAATTTATACGCCCCTCTAATAACTCGCTGTTCCGATCCCCGGGTGTAATCGGCGACCTGCTGTACAGAACTGCGATCGACGTTCCCATCCAGAACGATGACCGACACACCCACTTCGACCGATCGAGACCGGACCGAGACCGACGCGACGACCGCTGGGGCCGATCGAGAGCCGCTGTTCGACCGCATTCCCCGACGCGACTTCATGAAGGCCGGCGCGGCAGCCGGCGCGATGGGGTCGTTCGCCGGCTGTACGGGGCTGCTCAGCGACGACGACCTCCCGTCGGCGGCGGACGTCGGCGCGACCGTCGAACCCGGTGAACACGACGACTACTACGCGTTTCTCTCCGGCGGTCACTCCGGCGAGATCCGCGTCTACGGCATTCCCTCGATGCGTCAGCTGATGCGCATCCCCGTGTTCAACACCGAGAGTGCCCGCGGCTACGGCTACGACGATCGGACCAGCGAGATGCTGGAGGACGCGGGTGGCTACTCGTGGGGTGACACTCACCACCCGCGTATCAGCCAGACGGACAACGACTACGACGGCCGCTGGGCGTTCGTCAACGACAAGGCGAACGGCCGCATGGCCCGCATCGACCTGACGTACTTCGAGACGGACGCCATCGTCGACATTCCGAACCAGCAGGGGACCCACGGGGCCTGCTGTCTGCTCCCCGATACGAAGTACGTCTTCGGCGTCGGCGAGTTCCGCGTCCCGATGCCGAACGACGGGCGCGACCTCGACGATCCCGACAGCTACACCTCGACCATCGCCGCGATCGATCCCGAGACGATGAACGTCGAGTGGGAAGTGTTGGTCGACGGCAACATGGACAACGGCGACGGCGGCAAGGAGGGTCGCTGGTTCTTCGCGACGGGCTACAACAGCGAGAGCGGGGTTTCCGAGAGCGAGATGTCTTCGTCCGACACCGACTGGGTGAAGGCCTTCGACGTCCCCGCGATCGAGGAGGCCGTCGAGGCCGGCGAGTACGAGGAGATCGGCGGCGTTCCGGTCGTCGACGGCACTCGGGGCAGCGCGCTGAACAGCGGCGACCGCCCGGTCGTCCGGTACGTGGACGTGCCGAAGAGTCCACACGGGGTGAGCGTCACGCCCGACGGGGCCTACGCGATCGCGAGCGGGAAACTCGACCCGACCTGTTCGGTGATCGACATCGAGACGCTGGCGGACGCCGACGATCCGAACGAGGCGATCGTTGGTCAGCCCCGCGTCGGGATGGGACCGCTGCACACCGCCTACGACGGCCGGGGCCACGCCTACACGACGCTGTTCATCGACTCGCAGGTCGCCAAGTGGGACATCGAGGCGGCCGTCGAGGCCGAACCGGGCTCCGAGGAACCGGTGATCGAGAAGATCGACGTCCACTACAACCCGGGCCACCTGATCGCCGCGGAGTCCTACACGGCCGACCCGCAGGGCGACTGGCTGGTCTCGCTCAACAAGCTCTCGAAAGACCGGTTCCTCCCGGTCGGACCGATGCACCCGGAGAACGACCAGCTGATCTACATCGGGGACGACGACGCGGGGATGAAACTCGTCAAGGACACCCCGTCGTACGCCGAGCCACACGACGCGTCGATCGTGAGTGCGGACAAGCTCGACCCCGCAAAGGTCTACGATCCCGAGGACTACGACGAGGAGTTCGTCGGGCCGGACGAGAGCGAGGTCGTCCGCGAGGACGGTCGGGTGCACGTGAAGATGTACTCGGTGCGAAACGAGTTCGGCTTCGAGGACGTCACCGTCCAGGAGGGCGACGAGGTGACGGTTACCGTCACGAACGTCGAGGAGACGCCCGACCTGCTGCACGCGCTGGCGATCCCCGAGCACGACGTCAACCTGAAACTCGCCCCGCAGGAGACGCGCGAGGTGACGTTCACGGCCGACGAACCGGGCGTCTACTGGATGTACTGTGCGTTCTTCTGTAGCGCACTGCACCTCGAGATGCGCTCGCGACTGATCGTCGAACCCGCGGAGTGATCACGATGTCCCGCCTCGCACGGCTGACCGAACTCAGGCGCCTCCTCCCGCTGACAGCGGCCGGGCTGTTCCTGCTCGCGCTGACGATGCCGGTGTGGCGGATCGTCCTCACGGCGCCACAATACATGGACCCGCTGGTCGTGGAACTCTACGCGTACCCGCGACTGGGTGGCGACTTCGGGGAGGTACACGCCCTCAACAAGTACGTCGGGTTCTACTACCCCGATCCGGTGTACGTCGACCCGAACTACGACGTTCACGAGAAGGCCGTCGCCGTCCCCGAGTGGGTGCTCGGCCCCGTGGTGTTCGTCGGTCTCGCCGCGGCCAGCGCCGTCGTCGCGCTCCTGCCGGCGGGCCGAACGCTGCGACGCGGCCTGACCGCCTTGGTCGCCGGGACGATCGCGATCTTCGGCGCGATGCTCGCGATCGTCCAGTACCGGCTCTATCAGGCCGGCCACTCGCTCGATCCGGACGCGCCGCTGTCCGGGGTCGAGGGGTTCACTCCGCCGGTCCTCGGGACCTACGAGGTAGCTAACATCAGCGGCAACGCCTGGTTCGGTCCCGGCGGGTACGCGACGGTCGTCGCCGTCGGCCTGCTGGTCGTCGCGTTCCGCTCCCGGGACTCCGGGGCGACGATCCGGGACGTCCCGGCGCTCCTCCGGGCCGGCGTCGATCGCCTCCGCGCCCGGATCCGCCGGTGGCGCGATCGGTCCGGTTCGAGCGGCCGATCGGGTACCGACCGCGAGTCGAACGCGACCGACCCCGCTCGCTCGACCACGGAGGGTGAGTCCACGTGACCGAATCCTGGTTCGCCATCGTCGCCGCGGTGATGCTCGTCGGGTCGCTCGCGGGTGCAGCCGTCGCCGCGACCGACGAATCGGCCGACGATCGGAGCGTCGACGACTGGAGCGCGGACGTGCCGGCCGTCCACGACGTCCCCGTACCCGGCGGAGACGGCACCGCGACCGTCGGCGATCGAGAGTACGACTCGCTGCAGGCGGCGATCGACGCCGCCGAACCCGGGGACGCGGTGCGCCTCGAGGGTCGGTTCGACGAGCGCGTGACCGTCGAGACGCCGAACGTCTCGATCGCGGCCGTCGACCGAGACGGCGCGGTGATCGACGGCGGCGGCGAGGGCACCGTCGTCGACGTCCGCGCCGACGACGTGACGATCGAGGGCGTCTGGATACGCAACTCCGGATCCGACCAGACCGACGACGACAGCGGCGTCCTCGTCAACGGCTCGAACGTCACGCTGTCGGCGCTTCGCCTGACGGAGGTCGACTTCGGCGTCTGGATCGGCGCGGTCGACGACGTGACCGTCGAGCACAGCATCGTCGCCGGCCGCGAGGACGTCACGACCCCCGAGCGCGGCAACGGCATTCACCTCTGGGAGACCACCGACGCGGAGATCAGGGACAACTACGTCACGACCGTCCGCGACGGGATCTACTACCAGTGGGCGGAGGGCGTCGTCGCGGAGGGTAACGTCATGTGGGACCTGCGGTACGGCGTCCACTACATGTACTCGAACGACAACCTGCTGGCGGACAACGTCGCGTTCGACAACGACGTCGGGTTCGCGCTGATGGTCTCCCAGGAACTCTCGCTGCGGAACAACACCGCGGTGAACAACGACGGCTCGAGCGGCCACGGCATCCTCGTCAAGGACGTCGAGAACAGCGAGATCGTCGGGAACGACGTCGTCGGGAACGACAACGGCCTGTACGTCTACAACGCCCAGCACAACCGCATGGCGGACAACCTCGTCCTCGAGAACGACGTGGGGGTGCACGTCACGGCCGGCAGCAGCGGCGAACTCGTGACGGGCAACAGCTTCATCGGGAACGACGACGCCGCGTTCGCGGAGACGAACTCGCAGGTCAGCTGGAACGACACCGATCGGGGCAACTACTGGTCGGACGCCCGCGCCGTCGACCTCGACGGCGACGGGACGAGCGAAGCCCGTCACCAGCCCGCCGGAACCGTCGAACGGGTGGTCCACGACAACCCGCAAGCGGCCGTCTTCGCCGAGAGTCCGGCGTTCGACGCCGTTCGACTGGCCGAGAGTTCGTTCCCGATCGTCGAGACGCCGGGCATCGTCGACCAGCGACCGCTGGCCGAGCCAGCACACGAGGACTGGAGGTCCTACTATGAACATCACGATCACTGACGTCTACAAGCGATACGGCGACGTCGTCGCCCTCGACGGCCCCTCCTTCGAGGTGCCCTCCGGGTCGACGTTCGGCGTCCTCGGGACGAACGGGGCGGGAAAGACGACGCTGTTCGAACTGCTGGTCGGCCACGACCGGCCCGACGAGGGCCGGATCGAGGTCGGCGGCCTCGACGTCGAGCGGGCGGGCCACCGCGTCCGCGAACGCGTCGGCTTCCTACCCGAGCACAGCGGCTTCCCGGCGTCGATGACCGGCCGAGAGGTGCTCTCGGTCCACGCCCGCATCCGCGGCCTCTCGGGCCGCGACGATCGGATCGCGGAGTGTCTCGACCTCGTCGGACTGGCGGACGCCGCCGACCGTCCCGTCTCCGGCTACTCGAACGGGATGGGGCGACGCCTCGGCCTCGCGTCGGTCCTGCTCTCGCGGCCGCCCGTGCTCGTCCTCGACGAGCCGACTGCCGGGCTGGATCCGCGCGGCGTGGCGGCGTTTCACCGCATCGTCGAGCGCATCGACGAGGGGACCGACGCCACGGTCGTCCTCTCCTCGCACGTGCTGAGCGAAGTCGAGCGGCTCTGCGACGAGGTCGCCATCCTGCAGGACGGCCAGCTACGCGCCGCCGGTCCCATCGACGACCTCCGAACCGCGGCCGATCGGGTGACCGTCACGTTCCACCCCGCCGACGATCGGGCGGCGCTGCTCGCGGTCGTCCAGGGTCGCGGCGACGTCACCGACGCGGGCGACGCGATCGAGGTCGGTTGCGACCGCGAGGCCGCGTTCGATCTCGTCGCCGGGATCGACTCCGATCTCGTCGATCGGTTCGAAGTCCGCGAACCGGGCCTGGAAACGGCGTTCCACGAGGCGATCGCCGAGGACCGGTCAGCGGCGGCCGGGGAGGTGGGGGCGTGACTGGCGACCCGACCCGGATCGACGGCGACGACAGCGCGTCGTCCGAACCGACGCCCGACGGCGGCTACGAGGCCGAAACCGGGACCGAGGCTGCGATCGCGACCGGTCTCGCCGCCGAGTCCGGGCGCTGGTACCGGCAACTGTTCGTCGTCGCCGAGACGGAGTATCGGCTGGCGATCCGGAGCCGGTGGGCGATCGCGCTCACCGCGATCTTCGCCGCGTTCGCGCTCGGGTTGACGACCTTCAGCGGCTCCGCGGTGAGTCCTCAGGGGTTCGAGCGAGTCGTCGCGAGCCTCGCCGTGCTCGCTGTCTACCTCGTGCCGCTGGTCGCGTTCGCGTTCAGCTACGACGCCGTGGTCGGCCGGGAGGAGAGCGGCTGGCTCCAGACGCTGTTCGCGCTGCCAGTCTCGCGATCGTGGGTCGTCCTCGGGACGCTCCTCGGGCGGGCGACCGTGCTCGCGAGCGCGACGATCGTCGGGTTCGGCGTCGCCGGCGGGTTCCTCCTGCTCGAGTACGGTCTCGCCGGCTTCGACGCCTACGTCGGCTTCCTGCTCGGGACCGTCGGACTCGGGCTGGCCGTCCTCGCGATCGGCGTCCTGCTGTCGACGATCGCTCGCGAGAAGACCCACGCGCTCGGGATCGCCCTGCTGGCGTGGGCGTGGTTCGTCCTCGTTCACGACCTGCTCGGGCTCGGCCTGGTCGCCGCGTTCGGTCTCTCGGAGACGGCGGTCTCGGCGATGGTGGTGGCAAACCCCACCGCGGTCTTCCGGGCGCTCGTCCTCGGCGCACTCGGTGCCGGCGGAGAGGCCGGCTTCGCCGCCGTGATCGCGTCGTCCGGCCTCTCGACGGGCGTGCTCGTCGCGGCACTGCTCGCCTGGATCGTGGTTCCGACCGCACTCGCGACGATCGCGGTCCGGAGGCGACGACTATGACCCGACGCGATCGCACGCACGACTGCGCTCCCGGCCACTCCGGCGAAGGGGCCGGGAACGCACGCTACTCGCGTCGTCGCGTACTGACCGGCACCGGGGCCGTCGCCGCAGCTGGACTGGTGGGCTGTCTCGGAGCCGACGACGGAGGCCACGAGTCGCCCGCCGGGCCGATCGCCCTGACCGACGGCCAGTCGTGTGACGTCTGCGGGATGACGATCGCGGACCACTACGGGCCCGCGGGACAACTCTTCTACGCCGACGGGAAGCCCGAGGACCGCGACGGGCCGGCCCGATTCGACAGCGTCGGCGAACTGCTCACGTTCCACGCCGAGCGCGTCGCCCGCGGCTGGGAGCTTCGCGACGCGTTCGTCACCGACTACTCGAGCGTCGAGTACGCCCTCACGAAACGGGACGGCGTGATCTACATCTCGAGTCACGTCGAGGTCGGCGCGTTCGCGGACGCGACGACCCTCGACTACGTCGTCGACAGCGGCGTCGAGGGGGCCATGGGCGACGCGATCGTTCCGTTCGCCGATCGGGGCGACGCCGAGGCGTTCGTCACCGTCCACGACGGCGAGATCCGGGGCTGGGACGACCTGCTGTGATCGGACGCGGGGACTGGCGTGGCCGTCGGGCGCGCCTCGGGTACGGGGGACCGCGGTCCGCGTCGTTTCACACTGTGCCGTCGTCCGCCGCCGTCTCGGTCGCGCCGTCGTCGGCGTACTCCGCGCGACGGTAGCGGTGCCAGAGTCGGACGTGGACGGAGAGACCGATCGCCGCGACGAGGCCGAAGTAACAGTAGATGGCGAACTCGACGTACGCGGGGACCGACTCGAGCATCGGGTGATCGTTCGTCTCGCGGCGGATAGCGCCACGCCTGAACGGGTACACGCTCTTTATCGGTCCGTCGCGCGGGCCTCGTCGGGTCCTCACACCCGCGTCCCTCGTTTCAGCGGTTCGAGAGCATTCGGAGCCGCAGCCCCAGGTACACCATGATGAAGCCGAACGTGACCGCGAACAGGTACGCCCCGTCCAGCACCGCGTACACCAGCGCGATCGCGTTCAGCCCGATCCCGAAGACGTACACCGATCGGAGTCGCCGGGGGTTCATTCGTGGGCTCCCTCGTCGCTCGTGGCGTCCCCGTGCGCTTTCGTCACGTCGTGACCCGCCGTCGCGTCGCGACCCGGACCGGGCTGGCGCGGTCGAATCGTCGTCGGACGACTCGGTTGGAATCCTGCCATACCGGGTCGTTAGGAGTCGACCGTGAAAACTGTCGCAGTTCGCGATCGTGGCGCCGATCGGTTCTGGCCGTGGCGGCGCCGATCGGCTTCGATCGCGGTGTCGAATCGGCGGTCGTACTCGACTGTCGAGTCGGCGATCGAGCGACCGTGGCCGATCACTCCGTCTCGGACCCGAACGTCAGGTCGTCGCTCCGGACGACCTCGCCGAACAGGAAGTCGGCGTGTTCGAGCGCGTACTCGTGGTGCTCGTCCTCGATCGCGCCGATGCAGTCTTCGACCAGGAGCGGCCGGAAGTCCCGCAGCCCCGCGCTGCCGGCGGAGTGCAGGACGCAGACGTTCGCGAGGGTCCCGGTGAACACGAGGTCTTTGATGCCGCGGGCGTTCAGCCACCCCTCGAACTCCGTCTTCTGGAAGGCGTCGTAGGTGTGTTTCTCGATAACGTGGTCTCCCTCCTCGACCGGCAGTTCGTCGACGATTTCGGCCTCCCAGGAGCCCTCGACGACGTGCTCGCCCCAGCGATCGAACTCGTCGTAGTAGTGGGTGTCCTCGAACTGGTCGGGCGGGTGGACGTCCCGCGTGAAGACGATCCGGATGCCGGCCTCGCGGGCTCGATCGACGAGCGTCGCGATCGGTTCGATGACTGCCTCGCTGCCCGGTGCGTACAGCGAGCCGTCGGGGTGACAGAATCCGTTCTGCATGTCGACCACGACGACCGCGGTGGTGTCTGGCTCGAGGTGCATGTGTGATGCTACGAACACGACCCCAAAAACGTTCGCGCCCGCGAGACGACCGGGGCGCTGGTTTCCCGACGACGGCGAGGATTCGCGGTCGCCGGACGGTCGCCGAAATCGATCGTCTCACCGCAGCCATCCCCGTCCGGTGTAGCCCTCTCCGTCCGGTAGTCCGATCGGGGCCCTTTTTGCGGTCGCTTCCGTATTGCCACCATCCACCGTTCATGAGATCGACGCGTGTCCCGCTGCTCGTCGCCCTGGTCGTGCTGTCACTGTGTGCCGTTCCGCTGTCGGCGGCCGGGAGTGGTGGCTCGCCGTCGGTGGCGACTGCTGCCGGGATCGATACCGCGCCGTCGTCGGTGACCGCCGTCGACGACCGCACCGGGAGCGCCGGCGCGACCGCGCCGATCGATCGGGCCGCGGCGACGTCGATCCAGGAACGCGACGACGATCCCTCGACCGAGGACACGATCGGCTACGTCGAGGGCTACTGGTACGACGACGAGTTGCCCGTCGACGACCGCGAGGGTGCCACGGTCGAGGACGACGAACTCGATGCGGTCGTCTACCGGGCGATGGCTCGCGTCGAGGTGATCCGGGAGCGGACGTTCGAGGAGGAAGTCTCGGTCGAGATCCAGTCCCGCTCGGAGTACCAGGCCGAACAGGACGGTCTCTTCGTCGATCTCGGTCCGACCGAACGCCTGCAGGAGAACGTCAATTACGAGGCGCTGTTCATGGTCGACAGCGAGACGAACGCGGTCGACGAAGCGAAGACGCTGTACGGTGGCGCGGTCGAGGGCTACTACGAGCCACGGACCGACCGGATCGTCATCGTCTCGAACACCCCCGACGAACCCGAACTGAACGAAGTGATTCTCGGACACGAACTGGTCCACGCCCTGCAGGACCAGCACTTCGACCTGACGAGCTACGATCGGGAGACGATCGACGGGAGCAATGCCGAGAACGGCCTCATCGAGGGTGACGCCGTCGCCGTCGAGCGGGCGTACGACCAGCGATGTGGCACCGAGTGGGAGTGCGTGCTGCCCGCCGGCGGGACGCGCGAAGTCCCCGAGGAAGTCAACTGGGGCCTCTACTTCACAATCTATCTGCCGTACGCCGACGGTCCCGACTACATCGACCACCTGCGCGACCGGGGCGGCTGGGACGCAGTCGACGACGCTTACGACGAGCCGCCGGCCAGCACGGCCGAGGTGATCCACCCCGGTGAGGAACGCGAACCCGCCGATATCGACGTCGCTGACCAGTCGAGCGAGGACTGGACGCAACTCGAGATCGACGGCGAACCGGCCACCGAAACCGTCGGCGAGGCCGGGATGGCCTCGATGTTCGCCGACGGTGCGCTCGACCGAAACCGGCCATCGGTCGTTTCGATGGAGGAGTTCATCGGATCGAGTCTGGGCGATCGCGAGGAGATTCACTACGACCAGCCCTACACCGACGGCTGGGCCGGCGACGAACTGGTGACGTACGTCGACAGCGCGGACGAGACCGACGATCCGGTCGCCGCGGCCGCCGCCGCCGGCTACGTCTGGCGGACCGAGTGGCAGTCGGACGAGGACGCCCAGCAGTTCGTCGACGGCTACCTGCAGTTGCTCGACATCAACGGGGCCGACGCCGTCGACGACAGACGGGACACCTACGAGATCGAGGACGACTTCTCCGGTGCCTACTACCTCGAGAAAGACGGCGCGACGGTGACGATCGTCCACGCGCCGTCGGTCGACGCGCTCGACGAGGTGGAGCAGGGTGCCGCACCCGAGGGCGACGACCGACTCGAGACCGACGGCGACGACGGGACCGCCGAGGCCAGCGCCGAGAGCGACACGATCCCCGGCTTCGGCGTCTCGGTCGCCGTCGTGTCGCTGGTGCTCGGCGCCCTGACGGTCCGGCACGGTCGACGTCGGTAACCGGCGGACTTATAGTTCGCCGTTCGAAGCTCCAGTCGATGGGTCGGGCCAGACTCTTCGCGATCGTCGCACTCGTCACCCTGTCGGGGTGTACGCTGCCCGGCACGCCACAGCAGTTCGATCCTAACCGGGAACTCGGCCACGTCAGGGGGTACGCCCACGACGACACCTTCGCGTTCGACGGGAACGAGGCGCTCACCGAGCGCCAGCTCGAGGCGGTCAAGTACCGGTCGATGGCCCGGATCGAGGTCGTCCGCGGGCTCAGGTTCGACCGCGACGTCGAACTCGAGGTGATCGGCAGGGACGAGTACCGCGAGCAACGCGAGGGAAGCGAACCGGCCTCGCAGTTCGACAACGAACTCTGGCGCGGTGCGTTCGTCGTCGACGGCGAGACCGACGTCCACGACGCGCTCGACGACCTCTACGGCGATTCCGTCCAGGGCTACTACGTGAACGATCGGATCGTGATCGTCACCGACGACCCGGACGAGATCCGGATCGATCGGCGGACGCTGGTCCACGAACTCGTCCACGCGCTACAGGATCAGCACTTCGGACTCGAACGGTCGGGCGAGACCGTCGACGAACGCCGGGCGGAACTCGGCCTGATCGAGGGCGAGGCGAACTACGTGCCGCACCTGTACGACGAGCGCTGCGGCGAGGAGTGGCAGTGTCTGGCCGACCGCGAGCGAGCCTCGTCCGAGCCCCGTTCGTTCAACCTCGGCCTCTTCCTCTCGATCTACGCGCCGTACTCCGAAGGACCGCCGTTCGTCGCCCACCTCCACGAAACCGGCGGCTGGGACCGGGTCGATCGCGCCCACGACGCGCGACCGGCGAGCACGAGCCAGTTGCTCTCCCCCGAGACCTATCCGGACGTCGAACCGGCCGACGTGGCGATCGAGGACCGATCGAGCGGCGACTGGGACCCCGTGACGGACGAGGACGGCGAGATCGAGGCGGACACGATCGGCGAGGCGACCCTGTTCGCGACGCTGTGGGCCAACGGGGTCGTCGATCGCTCGTCGCTCACCGCGGGGGCGACCGCCCTGTCGCCGTACAACTACTCCGCGCCCGCGACCGACGGGTGGACGGGCGACACGTTCCGCGTCTACGCGGACGGGAACGATCGGACTGGCCACGTCTGGTCGCTGGCGTGGGAGAGCGAGGCGGACGCCGAGGCGTTCGCCGACGCCTACCGCGACCTGCTCGCGGCCAACGGTGCCAGGCAGGTCGACGACGGCGTCTACCGGATCGACGACGGCGACCCCTTCGCCGGTGCCTACCGCGCGACCGTCACGGGCGAGCGGGTCACGATCGTCGGCGCACCGACCGTCCCCGAACTCGACGAGATCCACGCCGACGGCACCGCGTCGAACGAGACCCGCGCGGAGATCGGCGCGACGACGGCGTCGATCGCGCCCGCGACGGCCAGCAGTAGATCGGCGACTGCGCCGTCCGCGATCGGCGCGTAGGGACCGGGGCGTCGTCGATCGCCGCCCAGTTCGGGGTGCCGAATCGCCGGTGTCCGCCGCGGCAGACGGGTAGCTTTTTTGCCTCCGGTCGGAAACCGCCGGTATGTCGAATCCGTTCGGAACCGTCACGCCAGACGCTATTCTCGAGGGGACTGCGACGGACGCCTACTTCGAGCGCACCCGATCGACGCTCGAACACGCGGGGACGAACCCCCACGTCGTCGCGGAGGTGACCGCTGACCAGTTCCCGACCGGCGCGTTCCAGGTCCTGACCGGGGTCGAGGACGTCGCCACCCTCTTCGAGGGCCGGGACGTCGATATCGACGCCCTGCCCGACGGGCAACTGTTCGACGGCGGCCCCGTGATGCGGATCGAGGGGCCGTACCTCGGGTTCGCCGAACTCGAGACGTCGCTGCTCGGACTGCTGTCCCAGCCCAGCGGCTTCGCGACCGCGGCGCTCGAGGCCCGCCTGGCCGCGCCCGACTCGCTCGTGCTCTCGTTCGGTGCCCGCCACGTCCACCCGTCGATCTCCTCGATCGTCGAACGCGCCGCACTGCTCGCCGGACTGGACGGCTTCTCGCACGTCGCGGCGGGCGAGATTCTCGATCGCGACCCGGGCGGGACGATGCCGCACGCGCTCATGTTCTGCTTCGGCGAGGGGAACCAGGCCGACGCGTGGCGGGCGTTCGACGAGGCCGTTCCCGAGGAGACCCCGCGGATCGCGCTGGTCGACACGTTCTGGGACGAGGTCAGCGAGAGCTTGCTGGCCGCCGAGACGCTTGGCGACGATCTGGACGGCGTCCGCATCGACACCACGAGTTCGCGCCGCGGCGACTTCCGGCACATCATCCGCGAGGTGCGCTGGGAACTCGACGCCCGCGGCCACGAGGACGTCGACATCTTCTGCAGCGGCGGACTCGGCCCCGAACAGCTCCGCAACTTGCGGGACGTGGCCGACGGCTTCGGCGTCGGCGGCCACGTCACCGATCGCGACCCGATCGACTTCAGCCTCGACATCGTCGAAATCGAGGGCGAACCGATCTCGAAGCGCGGCAAACTCTCCGGCGTGAAAGAGGTCTACCGCACCCCCGACGGCGGCCATCACGTCGCCCTGGCCGATCAGGAGGGGCCCGAGGACGGCGAATCGCTCCTCGAACCGCTCGTTCGGGACGGCGAGGTCGTCCGCGAGTTCGACCTCGACGAGGCGAGCGATCGGTGTCTGGCCGACGCCGAGGCGGTCGGGTTCGGCGGGTAGTTGATACGTGGCGGATCGAATCGAAAGAAACACGTCTCGAACCCGAGACGGTCGAGTATGCCCGCTTTTCGTCCGAACTCGACCGACTCGTCCGTTCGACTCGCGACCTGGCTGGTTTTCAGGATCGTCGCGGCGGTCGTGGGGACAACGTTCGTCGGGTTCGCCCTCACGAGCGCGCTGTTCCTGGACCCGTTCGTCGCACTGGCGGTCGCGTTCGTCGTCGCACTCTGGCTCAGCCTGCTGTTGCTGTTCGAGGCACTCGACGTCTTTCTCGACGCGAAACTCGCGGGTGAGACCGGCGGCGAAGCCCCGGTCGAGTAATCAGTTCGGGTCCGTTCCCTCGAACCGCCAGTAGCCGATCGCCAGCGGGATCGCGATCCAGCACAGCAACGGGCACGGCGACCCACTCCTGCAGGTGGAGCGGCGGGTCGCCGCCGATCCGTGTGCCGTCGAAATGCGATAGGGTCGTCGGAGGCGGTGCCGCGAGACTCCCGTCTTCCGATCGGGACCGGTATCGATACTGAAGGCCGAAAACAGCGCCGCTAGACCTGCTCGACGCTCCCGTCGGGTTCGCGCTCGCGGAACACCTGTCCTTCGAACAGCGTGACGACCACGTCGTCGTCCTGCCAGGCGGACGGCGGGAGGCCCGCCTTTCGGCAGGTTCGATCGAGGTATTCGCGGGCGCTCCAGCCGTTCTCGACCGGGACGGTCGGGTAGAGCCAGCCGCTCTTGCCGCCGCCGTCGACGGCGACCCCGTGGGTGCCGAGGTCGAGGTCCGCCAGCGGATCGTCCGTCAGGACGACGTTCCTGACCGCACAGACGGAGACGGTGAGGTTCGGGAGCTCCGAGGGACTGACTTCCGAGCCACACGAATCCCCGCTCGCGGCCTCGATCGCCGCGTCGACGATCACGTGTCCGAGCTGTTCACCCGATCGATAGCCGCCGGCGCAGCCGCGCAGGCTGCCGCGGCCGCGGGTCGATTCGAGGCGCACGAACGCACCGGTGCGCTCGTAGAAGGCTTCGCGCATGCTGCCCGGTTGTTCTCGTTGCCCGTGTTCTACGTAGGATTCGACGGACTCGCGCGCAAGCTCGACGGCGCGCGCGCCGTCCTCGAAGGAGAGGTCGACGCCCTGTCGCTGGGACATACAGGTACACATGGGAATAGTCGTCCTAAAACGCTTCCATTCGCTTCGCGATCGGACCACGACGCTGTTCGGGGAATTAATTCGCCGTTAATCGCCCCGTGAACTGGATGCAGGAGCGGCCCTAGAGGGTCCGCGTCAGGGTCGTCGGACCCGATCGCCGACCAACGCGACTTCTCACGGGCACCATATCCCGGCCGGTTTCGCCGCGCCCGAGACCCCCGCGATCACTCCGCTATGCGGCGGGACGACGCGGCCGTCCAGCACGGAACGGAGCGCCGGATTTCGCCGGCCGCTGTGACGGCCGCGGCCGACCGCGAGGGGAGTCCACGCCGACGCGGAGGCACCGTCCCGTACGATCGGGGGACTTATTCGGGTCACGCCCCTACGATCGGTGGGAGAGAGAGCCCGGCTGCCGCGATGATCGCGCCGGCAACGGCGCGATCACCCTACCGTTGCCCGTCCCTCCGGGACGCGCAACGCACTAACGTGGCCCATCTCTCCGAGATGCGCCACGCTCGCGAGGAAAGTCCCCCCACCTGTTCGGGCAGGTGACCGGACGCAAGTCCGGAGCGGGAGACCGCTGGCTCTGGAACAGAAACGACACGTCTCGGCCCGATCGATGACGCGCGCGAACCCGACCGCGAGGAAGGGGAGTTGACCCGCAGAGAGCCCGTAGTCGAGCATCGTGGTTCGACGCCACGGACCGTGTTTGTCACGGTCGGCTACGGAGAGACGGCCGAGGAGCGATGGAACGGCGAACCCTCACCGGTGCAAGTCCGTGCCGTGGTAGCCCGAACGCCCCGCGGCCTCGCCGCGGACGGCGCGGACGCTCAGCCGAATGCCGGGACGAACAGAAGGGGGCTTACTCCTCTCACCCGTTCTCAGTACGCGAGTGGCGACGCTCGAGTCACTCGAAGTCGGCCACGATCCGTGGCACACAGCCGACCCCGAGGTTCGAATAGTCGCAACGATCCTCGACCACGTCGGTCTCGCCCTCTACTCGTCCTGACTGTTCGACTGGTTCCTCGAGGCGAGTAGGCCCCGTGCAGGCACTTTCCGGCACCCTACGAGAGAACGAGCAACTCCGCGGTGTCGTCGCCCTCGAACCGGCCGACGTCCGTCGTCACGAACAGCTTCCCGTCGGCCGCGGTGACGTAGTCGACGTCGCCCGTCTCCTCGCGCTCGAATCGCTGGCCACCGACCCGGAGCGAGCGAATGCCGTATCCGCCACCGACGTCGAACGCCCGGAGTCGATCCCCGCCGACGTACACCGTGTCGCCGACGACGATCGGCGGGTTTCGGGAACTGCGTCCGATATCGGCACGCCAGAGATTGCCCCCGTCGTTCGCGTCGAGCGCGTACAGCGTTGAACCCGACCGAGCGAGGACGGTCCGGTGGCCGATCGCGAGCCCGTCGTTTCCGAACGCGCGGAGCTCCGTCCGCCACTCGCGTTTGCCACTGATATCGAAGTAGATGACCGAGCCGTCACCGCCCGCGACTGCGACGCCGTGTCCGACCCGGCGGTCGTCGGAAGTGAGGACGATCGGCGCACTCGAGATGCCCGCCTCGATCGTCCGTCGCCACTCGACTCGACCCTCCCACCGGTTGATTCGGTACAGTTCGCCGCCCCCGGTCGCGACGAACAGCCAGTCGGCGTACTTCGCGATCGCGTACTGTGCGATCCCGAGCAATTCCTGTTCCCACAGTTCCTTGCCGCTCTCCGCGTCGAGCGCGTGGACGGCGTTGCCGCCAGCCACGTACACCCGACCGTCGTCCGTGTCCGTTACCGTGAGGGAACTCTCGCTGATGATCCGCTCGAGTTCGAACGTCCAGTCGTCTTCGCCCGTCTCGAGGTCTCGAGCCGCCAGCACCCGACGTTCGGGGACGTAGGCCGTGCCGTCGAACACCGTCGGTGAACCGCCGTAGGAGTAGACGTCGTTCTCGGGGTCGATCGACCAGCGTCGCTCTCTGGTCTCCCTGTCGAACGCGACGACGTCGCGTCCCGTGTTCACGAGGACGGTGTCGTCGGTCACGATCGGTTCGCCGGTCGCCATGCCGGACTCGAGGTCGACCCGCCACTCGACGTCCGGATCGTCTCGCGGTGCCGCGCCGTCGGAGATGGTTCTCGAGTTCCGGAGGTCGGCACCGACGGTCGTCCACCCGTAGTCGTCGTCGGTTCCCGGCTCGTCGGTACGACTGCCGAGACAGCCGGCGACTGCCGCGGTGCTCGTGGCACCGATGCCGAGGAGAAGTTTTCGCCTGGAGGGCATTTGGTACGAATCGTTGACGTCTCGAGATGAGTTTTGTGATCGGGGATTCAGTCAAAACTTCTGGGGCGAGACCCGTCCTTCCCTGCTCAACTCTCCTGAGTCCGTTTTGACGCGACGGATACTCGCACCGCTACGCGGTTCCCGTGGGTTTATCGCGCCAGAAACGTCCTGACGGAGTCTCACGCGAGCGTGGCGAGCGTGAGGCACGTCAGGACCGAACGCAAAAGCGGGCGCTGAGCAATGTGAAGCGTCCGCGATAAGTGAGCGTCCTGACGGAGATTTGAACTCCGGTCCCTGGCTCCGCAAGCCAAGAGGATAGTCCACTACCCTATCAGGACTCATCTCTTCGTAACCGCGTGGACATTAAAGCCCTTTCGAAAGCAGCCCGACCGCTGCCCGCGAATTCGATCGTGTGAGACACTGACGATCGGATCCGCTCGCGGCAGTGGAGGCCACGAACGAATATCCCGATACGGGTCCAACCCGGGGTATGCGACGACGGATCCTCCTCCGGCGTGTGGGCATCGGGGCGGTCACGATTACGGGGGTCGGTGCTGGCTGTCTCGACGACGGCGACAGCGATTCCGATCGCGGCACTGATTCTGACGGGGCGGACGACGAGACCGCCGGTGACGATTCCACGTCGCCGTCGATCGCATCGAAATCGATCGAAACCACGGCCGCGACCTGCGCGTCGGGCGAGGAAGTCGACAGCGAGGCCACCGTCGACGCGGAGCGCGATCGGGTCGAAATCACCGGATGCATCGAAGCACCGAACCCGTGCCACGAGGCGGTGCTGTCCGCGGTCGAGTTCGCGACCGACGGTACCGTTTCGGTGACCGTCGACGTCGTGAGCGAGGCCGTCGACGTCTGCCAGGAGTGTCTCGCGCGGATCGAGTACGCGGCGACGATCGAGTTCGAGGGAGGCGTCCCGGAGCGGATCACGGTGCGCCACGCCACGACCGCCGGCGAGGAGGACGTCGTGGTGGAGACGGAGATCGGCGCAGCGACGAGCGTCGCGGGCGAATCGAGCGTCACGGGGACGGACGAAGATTCACGGGAGCGGACGAAGAGACCTGATACACGCGCAATCTGATCTGCGGTCGGTGGGTAACGACCCGCGGACTCGGTGAGGGTGTCGATCGGATCGATCACTCGAGGTTCGTTTCCCCGACGAATGCGCCCCGTTCCAGCCCCGGTAGCGAGCGCGGAGCAGGTCCTCGAGTTTCCGGGCGATCGCGATCGACCTCGCGTCGACCCGTCTCACAGGGAGATCACTCCGTGGTCCGCACCGTCGTGATCACTGGCTGCGGAGCGAGGGTAACGTGAACGGTCGTACGCAACTCATTCGCGTGAAAATAAATTCGCCTTTCGTCCCTTCGGCCCTCCGTATCCGGGAGCGTTCGTCCGCGCAGTGGGCGCACCGACGGGCCCCTCGGCTGGGGCCGTGACGGCACGCGGTGGCCGCGCGGAGGTTTATGTACAGAGGGATGCCAAGAGGGGGCATGATCCTCCTCTGGAGCCCCGTCGAGGGGCGGCCTGGAAGCGCCGTATCCGCGAGGCCGATACCGGTCGATTCGATCCATCCCTCCGCTGTACGCGTCGAGCGCGGTGATCCGTCGGGACACCGAATGGACAACGCTTATGCGCGGGCTACGCATGCACGAGCATAGAATGAGCGACATCGAGGGTGTTTACGAGGATCTCGAGGCCGACGTCTCTCTCGAGGAGTTTCGCGAGGCCGTCGAGGCGAAAGTCGAGCAGATGGGGGGACTCGCGGACGAGGAGACGGCGGCGATGCTCGTCGCTCACGAACTCGGCGAGAGCGACGTCGGCGGCGTCGCCGACGTCGAACCCGGTATGGAGGAGGCCAAGTTCGTCGCCAAGGTGACGAGCATCGGTGAGGTCCGGACGTTCGAACGCGACGGCGAGGACGAGGACGGGCGCGTCGTCAACGTCGAGGTCGCCGACGAAACCGGTTCGGTCCGCGCGGCCTTCTGGGACGAGCACGCCGAGGCCGCCACGGAAGAACTCGAAGAGGGCGACGTTCTGCGGATCAAGGGACGGCCCAAGGACGGCTACAGCGGCGTCGAGGTCAGCGTCGACGACGTCGAACCGGACCCGGACACCGAAATCGACGTCCAGGTCGCGGACACCCACACCGCCGAGGACCTCTCGCTCGGCCTCTCGAACGTCAACCTCGTCGGACTCGTCCTGGATACCGACTCCGTGCGCACGTTCGAGCGCGACGACGGCTCGGAGGGAAAAGTCTCGAATCTCACGCTCGGCGACTCGACCGGTCGCGTACGCGTCACGCTCTGGGACGAGCAGGCCGACCAGGCCGAAGAACTCGCGACCGGAACGACCGTCGAGGTCGTCGACGGCTACGTGCGCGAGCGCGACGGCTCGCTCGAACTCCACGTCGGGAACCGCGGCGCGATCGAGGAAGTCGACGAAGACGTCGAGTACGTCCCCGAGAGCACGCCGATCGACGATCTCGAG
Source organism: Halosolutus halophilus (assembly GCF_022869805.1). NCBI lineage: Archaea > Methanobacteriati > Methanobacteriota > Halobacteria > Halobacteriales > Natrialbaceae > Halosolutus > Halosolutus halophilus. The sequence continues at coordinate 4,656,033 of NZ_CP094974.1, forward strand.
ATCGGCCAGACGGTCGACATCGCGGGCGTCGTCCGGTCGGCCGATCCGAAGCGCACGTTCGATCGCGACGACGGCTCCGAGGGGCAGGTCCGGAATATCCGCGTACAGGACGCGACGGGCGACATCCGCGTCGCGCTCTGGGGCGGGAAGGCGGACCTCGACATCGGGCCGGGCGACGAGGTCGCACTGGCGGACGTCGAGATCCAGGACGGCTGGCAGGACGACCTCGAGGCCTCCGCGGGGTGGCAGTCGACGGTCACCGTCCTGGACTCCGACTCGGGCGACGGCGAGTCGGGCGACGCGAACGGCGGGAACGACGCGAACAGCGGTCTCTCGGCCTTCGCGGACGACGGCGGGGACGCGTCGGACTCGACGACCGTCGATGACGCAGGTGGTGCGGGGACGGACGCTGGACCGTCGTCGGCGGACGACGGCGCGACCGACGCGGACGTCCCCGTGGACGGCGAGGAGATCGAGTTCACCGGCGTGGTCGTTCAGGCCGGTGACCCGGTCGTGCTCGACGACGGCGAAACGACGATGAGCGTGGCAACCGACGCGAACGTCGGGCTCGGCGAGGAGGTAACCGCCCGAGGGGTCGTCCGCGACGGTCGTCTCGAGGCGAGCGACGTGTTCTGAGGCCGCGAGCACGCCGATTGAGCGATTAGGAAAAGCGTTAAGGGAGTCACCTTCGCGTATCTTTGTATGAACGTCGAACTCCCGTTCGCCCCGGTGGATACGATCATCCGGCGGAACGCGGGCGATCTTCGGGTGAGTGCCGACGCGTCGAAGGAACTCGCAACGCGGATCCAGGAACACGGGAGCGAGCTCGCCATCGAGGCCGCCGAGCGAGCGACCGCGGACGGGCGCAAGACGCTGATGGCCGAGGACTTCGGGGTCGAACAGGTCGTCGACAAGGACGACCTCGAGTTACCAGTCGCGCCCGTCGACCGGATCGCACGGCTCGAGATCGACGATCGGTACCGCGTCTCGATGGACGCCCGCGTCGCGCTCGCGGACATCCTCGAGGACTACGCGGACAACGTCGCCCGCGCGGCGACGATTCTCGCCCACCACGCCGACCGGCGAACGATCACCGAGGCCGACATCGAGACGTACTTCTCGCTGTTCGAGTGAGATGCGCTTTGGCTACAGCGAGCTCTGTCTCGCACACGATCCCGGCTCGCGCCACCCCGAGACGCCGGACCGGCTCCGCGCGATCCGCGAACGGCTGAAGCGGAAACACGGCGTCGAGTACGTCGACAGCGACTCCTGTGACATCGATCGGCTGGCAACCATCCACGATCGCGACTACCTGGAGTCGGTTCGCGAGTTCTGCGCCGAGGGCGGCGGCAACTGGGATCCCGACACGACCGCCGTCGAGGAGACTTGGGACGCGGCCCGCAAGAGCGCCGGACTCGCCTGTTGGGCCGCCGAGGAGGCGCTCGACGGGGCGACCGGTCGGGAGACGCCGTTCTCGATCGGACGACCGCCGGGACATCACGCGGTCGAAGACGACGCGATGGGCTTTTGCTTCGTCAACAACGTCGCGGTCGCCGCCCAGTACGCGCTCGACCACGACGACTACGACGTCGAGCGAGTCGCGATCGTCGACTGGGACGTCCACCACGGCAACGGGACGCAGGACATCTTCTACGACAGGGACGACGTTTTCTTCGTCTCGGTACACGAACAGGGGCTGTATCCCGGCACCGGTGCCGTCGACGAGACGGGCGAGGGCGACGGTGCGGGGACGACGATGAACCTCCCGATGCCGGCCGGCACCGACGACGTCGAGTACCTCGCCGCGTTCGAGGGCCCGATCCACGACGCACTCACGGACTACGATCCCGACCTCCTGCTCGTCAGTGCGGGGTTCGACGCCCACCGCCACGACCCGATCTCGAGAATTCGCCTCACGACCGAGGCCTACGCCCTGCTGACCGATCGCCTCCGCACGCTCGCCGACGAGACCGACGCCGCGTTCGCGTTCGTCCTCGAGGGCGGCTACGGGCTGGACGTGCTCGCGGACAGCGTGGCCATCGTCCACGAGACGTTCGACGGTCGGGAGCCGATCGAACCCGGGGCCGACGTGAGCGAGAAGGCCGAAGAGGTGATCGAGGCGGTCGTCGAGGAACACGACCTCGACGCGGACTTCGACTAGCGGCCGCGACGGTCGGCCGTCCGATCGATCGAGCGGCCGTCAGGGGTCCGGATCGAAGTAGGCCGCGAGATCCGCCCCGAACTCGGGCAAGAGTTCCGTTACCGCGTCGCCGATCAGCACGTCGTACTCGTCCTCGAGCGCCGTCTCGACGTGGGCCCCGAGGCCGACGTCGAAGAGCCGATCGCTCTCGAGGAACGCCCGGGCAGTGGTGAACTCGCGGGGTCGCTCCGTGACGTACCGATCGGATTCGACGAACGGGCCGTAGGCGTCCGGATCGTCGGCGTAGGCCTCGTAGAACCCTTCGGCGTGCTCGCGAACGTGGACCGGCGGTCCGCTGTGGCGCTCGACGGCGGGGCGTTCGGCGACGGCGAGTTCGACGAAGAGGACGGCCGTCTCGTCGGCGAACGCCGCCGCGCGGAAGACGTCGAAGCCGCGATCGTCGAGGCCGTCGGTGACGCCGGTGAGTGACTTGCGGAGCTGCGGATAGAGCTGATCCTCGACGAGGTCGGGGGCGTCGAACCGGATCGCGACCGGCCTGGTTCCCCGGCGGTCGACGTGCTCGCGGAGGTCGGTGGCGTCGATCGGTTCTGGCGTGTCGGGCTCGAAGTGCTCGATTTGCGGCTCGGCGAGGAATTCGCGAGCGTAGTGCTGGAACCGGGCGACGTTCTCCGCCGCGCAGACCGCCGCGACGTTGCGCTCGGGATCGGTCGGATCGATGACGACGAGCGGATCGTCGAACGGGAGGTCGGCGTCGTCGTCTCGGGATGCGGAGGACGGCGATGCCGTCTCGCGCGCCCGGCCGTGTTCTTCGGGATCGAGTTCCACCGGCGGCTGCCAGTCGGCTGCCGCTTCGAGGAGCGATCGGAAGCCGCCGTACTCGAGGACGAGCAGTTCGGTCAGGTAGCCGCTAAAGCCCCGGGTCCGGAGGTCGCTGCCGTACGCGCCGATCCCCTTCAGGAACTGCTTCGCGAGTCGCACGTCGTCGGCGAGGTCGTCGTCGAGGCGCTCCTGGAGGTACCGGGTGTGGAAGGGGGTCCGATCGACGGCCGATCGGATCTCGGTCGCCGACTCGAGCCGGAAACAGGGGACGACGTCGACGTCGAACCCCTCGACGGTCCCTTTCACGTAGGGATGTTCGGCGTACTCCTCGTGGCCCTCTGGGAGGGTCTCGTGGCCGACCGCGAGGCCGTACCGTTCGAGGGTCGCCCGATCGAGGTCCGGCGGGAACCGCACGAAGATATCGATGTCGCGATCGCCGCTGATCCACGTGTTCCGGGCGGTCGAGCCGACCTGAACGACGTCGGCGTCGGGGCAGCGCTCGGTCGCCGCGGATTCGGCGCGCTCGAGCAGTCGATCGGCGACCGATCGGAGCTGGCTACGCTCGTCCGCGTCGGGGTCGATGCGATCGCGCACCGTGGCGACGACGCTCTCGAAGTCGCCTTCGTCAGACGCCCGGTCGTCGCGATCGGCGTCTCCGTCGCTCTCGTCACTCATTGGCGGGTGGTACTCGCGCACCGAGGGAAAGTGTGTCGAACACGGGCACGGGGCGGGGAAAACGAAAGCCCTATCAAATACACCCCACTACCAAAAGATGAGCCGAAGTAGCTCAGATGGTAGAGCACCTCGCTGTTACGGTGATTCAGGTCATCTGATCGCCGCAGATACGAGGTTGTCCCAGGTTCGAGTCCTGGCTTCGGCGCTTTTATTAAACCATCCTTTCGCGAGGAGCGATTGGTTCCTCCCCGACGATTTATAACTGATTACGCGGCCAACCGTTCTATGGTCGACCGAACGACGCGGTACTAGGAACTCGAACAGCCACAGAAACGTGGACAGGCGACGGAAGCGATCGTCCAGTCGGCGTTCGTCCTCCGCGATATCCCGGTTCTCGTTCCGACATACGATAACGAGCCGTACGATATGGTGGTCGAGGTCGGTGGCCGTTTTCACCGAATTCAGTGCAAGACGGCGTACCGAAAGAGCGAGGGGACGGTCGCTTTCGAAACGGTCGGCACGCGACAGCGCCGGGATGGCTACGATCGACGAGGGTACGACGACCGCGCGGAGTACTTCGCGGTCTACGATCCGATCAACGACAACCGCTATCTCGTGCCGGTTTCCGACGCTGCGAGCGGCAAAATCGAACTCCGATTCCGTGAGCCGAAGAACGGGCAACAAATCGGGATCAACTGGTGCGGGGATTACCTGCTCGACGACCGCCTCGAGGAACTCCAACAACCGTAGTGGTCCGCGAGTCGTCGCTACGATCTCGACCCGGCGGGGTCGACCGGTGGCACCAGCAAGTAGTCGACAGGCCCGATTGGCGGCTCACTCGCGGATATGCTCCATGAGTCGGCCCCGGCATCGAGGCGAGCGCGTCGATCCGGGGGAGCTATTATCGCCCTTCGGCGACGACGTACGCCCATGGCAACGGATCGAAGCGATCGCCGGAGTACAGACGACCACGGCCACGACGTCATTGATCCGCTCTACGTCGGGATCGTCACCGTCTCGACGTCCCGCGCCGCCGCGGAGGACCCGGACGATCCGGGCGGCGACACCATCCAGGAGTGCTTCGAGGCCGAGGGACACGAAATCCGGGAGCGCGTGCTGGTCCGGGACGACTACTCCTCGATCCGCACGGCCGTTCGGAGCCTCGTCGCGCGTCGTGACGTCGACGTCGTCCTGACGACGGGCGGTACCGGGGTGACGGCCGACGACGTCTCTCCCGAGGCGACGTCGTCGCTGTTCGAGCGCGACCTACCGGGTTTCGGCGAACTGTTCCGATCGCTCTCGTGGGAGGAGGTCGGTACCCGCGCGATGGCCTCGCGTGCGACGGCCGGCATCGCCGTCGACACCCCCGTCTTCTGCCTGCCCGGGAGCACGGGTGCCTGCGAGACCGCCTGCGAGGAACTGATCGTCCCCGAGGCGCCTCACCTCGTGGGGCTCGCGACCCGTCACCAACAGGACGCGACCGACCAGTCCCTGTCGGCCTACCAGTCCGAGTGACGGCCCGATCGAACGGATTCGGTTTTCGATCGCGGCGACCGGGGTACGGTCCGGGCGGCTATCGTTTCGATCATCCGGACCGTTCGCCTGGCCTGAACTGGTCTTTATTGACACTGCGAGGATAGTCTCGTGTGCTATGTGCCACTGCTTCGAGGACGTCCGAGACCTGTCAGCCGAGGAGCGCGAAGACGTACTCGAATCCCACGATCGGGAGGAACCCGAGGCCGAACTGTCCGCCGCAGAACTGGACGCGATCGAGGGGACGGCGTAGGCCGGCAGCGATCGGCGGACAGTAAGCGTTAATTATCGTTCAGCGTGTTCGTATTTCGTACGGGCCCTTAGCTCAGTCTGGTAAGAGCGCTCGGCTCATAACGCGGTCCCACGCCCACGATCGTGAGTCCGTGTGGGATACCGAGTGGTCGATGGTTCGAATCCGTCAGGGCCCATGCGCAAAAAACCCGAAGCGTGGCCGAAACGAATTCGGCCGATACTCGGGACTTCACCCATTCGAGAGTTTCATTCTTCCTATCGGAAACACCGGCCCCAGAACCTGAACCGAACCAGTCACTGGTTCCGGGTCGTCGCTGTCGTGCGATATTCGTAGCCGAAACGAGGTGGTCGGCGTGACGATCGCGTCGTGGTCGTCAGTCGATCGATCGACGTGCCGTCACTGCGGAGCTCACGTCACCGATCGGTTCCGCCGCGTCTTCGGTGACGATCGCGTTCGCGCCCATCGTTGCAGCGACTGCGATAGCTACCGCCGACTGAGCCGCGGATCCGCTGCTGGCGTCGACGTTGGGATTCCCGATCCGGAGACGTCATCTGGCCGTCACGGAGGTGAGGCGACTGCGTGACGGACTGTTCGTCTCGGCAAGTCGGCTGTACGACGTCGAGAGTCGGACGTCCATAGCCCACCCTGCGGCGCAGGCGACGGACGAGCAAGTTCGGTGCGCAGTCGAGAACAGAGGTGGGTCGGCGTGAGCAGTACGGTTCGCCGCGAGAGACCGGGTGTTCAGAAGACGACGTTCCAGACGTGGCCGCAGTCGCTGCACTCGAACGTTCGCTGCAACCCTTCTTCGATCACCTCTCGACAAATCTCCTCGCACGGAGAAAACAGACACTCCGGACAGGGCACATTCATTGGACTGGTACGGAGGGCCCCACGGGCGTAAATTGCGTAGTACTGGAATTTGAACGGTTTCGGCCATCGCACAAGAACGCCAATCGCGAAGGCGGTGATTCGCGATGAGCCGCCTCGTCGAATCCGACGAGTGCGAACGGTGCGGCGATCGCGATCGCGCCCATCGTGAAGACGAACGCCCAGGTGATCTCGGTCCCGGACGGCGAGTACAGCGCGTCGCTCAGGTAGAACGTGACGGGATCGTCGACGCCGATCGTGTCGATCCCGCTCATCGCGAGCGTCGCCGCGACGAATAGGAAAGCGAGCACGGTGTCGATGAGATCGGCGCCCTCGATCTCGGCGAACGGGATCTCCTCGGTGAAAGCATCAGGAAAACCGCCGGAATCCCTCGGGTCTCCCGATACTCACCAACTTTTATGAGATGGGGGGTTGCCCGCCGGATATGGCGCTGAACAAACTCCGACAGCTGGATCGAGGCTCGATCGGAATCACGCTCTAGAAAGACGACGTGCGCGTCGAGGGGCTGTTAGATGAGAACGGCGATCTCGAGGGAGAGCACCACGTCCATAGCCGCCACGTCGACGAGGGGGAGTGGACGCTCGAACTCGTCGAGGGGATTAACACGTGATCAAAGACTGTGAAACAGGTTCTTCAGGTCCGACCCCACGGGTCGTGCTCAGATGTATCGACAGACTTCGATCTCTGCACCCTGCTGTGGGCGATGGGCCGTTCGGGTGCAGAGAATCGAACCCGATCGATCCGGCCCCCGCGCCGGTCGACGCGACGGCCCGACCAATCTACTCAAAGAACAGATCGGTCGCTCATCCGAGGGGGACGCAATCAAACCCTCCGTGCATACACCGGTTTAAACCATGACGCGACGAACCAGCCTGAAACTCACCGACGAACGAGAACGCCAGCTCGAACGCGCCAGCGAACTGATCGCCGCCGACCAGCACGACGACCCGACGATGTCCGTCGTGATCGATGCGGCACTTCAGCACCTCCTCGAGTCGGAACAGAACGTCCAGGACGCTCGTGGCGAGTTCGATCCCGAGACGATCCAGACGATCGCAAACACCTCGGTAATCGGACTCCGGTATCGGACGTCGGTCGAGAGCCGACGGCGGTAGGTGCGATAGAGCATCGTCTCGAAAGATGTAGCAACGGGTCCGTTGAAATTTCATTCTTCAGACGTAATCTTGCTTGAAACAGCTGTCACGTAGATGTGCATATCTATCGTTCGATTGCTGTGGTATTCTCTGACACATATCCAAAATTGATTTCAAATCTGGCATGAAGATAGTAGCATGAACGGCCCCGGCGAGTTCTTCGATCCAGTTGCCCAACTCTACGACGCTCATGTGGCTTCAGACGATGACGAATCGCTCCCAGACGATACCGTCTTTTACCGGGAGTTAGCCCGGGAAGCCGACGGCCCCGTGCTTGAACTCGGTGTCGGGACCGGTCGGATCTATTTGGAACTACTGGATGATGATATCGACGCCGATGGAATCGACCTCTCGCAGGCTATGCTTGATCAACTCCACGAAAACGCTGATTCTCGCAATTTAGATCCATCAGTCCGGGTTGCGGATATCACCAATTTTGACCCTGATCGAAAGTACGACCTTATATATGCTCCCAATCGAGTGTTTAATCACTTACCGACGCTGGCTGACCAGCGCGCGGCACTTCTCAATATTCGCGACGCACTTGCATCCAATGGCCAGTTTGCCCTCAATACGTTTGTCCCACGGTTCAAGACCGTAGTCGAAAACTATGGCGAACCTCAGGAAGACCAGATGATAGTGAACGATGACTCGTATCGTTTAGTGATGACTTCATATCTCAGTGATGAAGTCGAGCAGGTCGCTCATCTCCATCAAGAGGTGTATCGCGGCGAGGAATTAGTTGCCGAGCGCAAGACGCCGTTAGCACTTATTCCCAAACGCCAATTCGAACTGTTGTTCGAACTGACGGAGTTCAACGACTGGCAGGCCTATGGCGGCTTCGACCGTAATCGATTGGAATCGTCCGATCAAGAGATGGTCTGGGTGGTGGATGCATAATCAGCAGTTACACCATCTGTACATAGCACGACCGTTGAGTACCTATCGACAACAAAGGGTTTCAACAGGGCCGTAGCAACGATTCAGCAGAGCCACAGTCGCATCAAAAACACCGTTCTATCGAACCGTACCCAGATTCCGAGCCGCATCCGCGGAGATCGTGATGTACTGCTCGCCGAGTTCGACGCGATCGCCGGAAACCTCCCGAATCAGTGCTACCAAGTTCTCCAGATAGTCGTGGTTGCGCCGTTCGCGAATCGCGGGCCGTTTCGATCGCCCGAATGGCGTCGGGTGCACCACCGTTGTCGATCCAGGTTCGCAGTCGCGATCGCGGGAGATCGAGCGCCGACGCGGTTGCCCCGGATTCGCAACCGTTCTTTCGGGCGTGGTCGATCGCCTCGCGATACTGTTCGCCCGCTTCCCAGACGTCCGCGTACGACCCACCGTCGGAAGTGCGGGCGATCGCCTGTTCGTCGATCGGGCGCGAACTGGTTGTACCTGAGCCTGGGATCGATCACGCATAACAGTTATTGACCCGCTTTCATTTCCTGGGAATCGCAAGACAGCGATGCTTCAAGTCACCGCTGTAACTCTTCCATGGGGTTCTGATTATCAGCTTTGAAAACCCTCTCAATTTCTGGGAAGGTCACGATCCCTTATCTATAAGTGGGGTCGGTCAACTCCTATCAGTTGACCCCGAAAGAATGGCACGGAAAGGCGACGCACAAGAGGGCTGTCCCAATCCCCTTATAGGCGTCATGCGGTGGTTCCATACTGCTACCAATAACTTTTCCGACCGTTCAGGGGTGCTGTGTAATCATGAACGTTGAAAACTATCGCAAAAAGTTGATCGGAAACGAGGAGGAACGAGCCGTATCGCCAGTTATCGGCGTCATTCTAATGGTCGCCATCACTGTGATTCTCGCGGCCGTGATCGCGGCATTCGTACTGGACCTTGGTAGCGGACTTGAGAACCAAGCTCAAGCGGGCGTTAGTATCAGTGACGATGAGACTGCGGAAGTTACTGTCACTGTTGAGTCGTTAGCCAACGCAGACAAGGTTGAGATTCGTAACAGTGCAGGTAACGAGATTGGCACTAATCCCGGTGACGGAACTATAAATTCTGTCGGTGGATCGCTTACTGTCGATAGTAATGGGAATGGCGACGTGAACGCAGGTGCTGGTGATTACTCTGTTGTTGCCCTGTACGAAAACGGTGAAGGTGCGAACACAGTAGCAACGTTCACAGTCACGTAACGGGATTATACACTCCATTTTACTTCTCAAATTTCATTAGCAATAGGTAGTCCCGCCCGTATAATTTAAATACATAAAATATGAATATAATAAAAATGCTGTAACCATCGCAACACTCGCGAGGTGGGCCGATGAGCGCCACCGATCGCTCCCGAGACGCTGCCGAAGCTGACGGCGGCGACGAGTAGTTACGGCGACGCGGTCCAAGAAACGGCAGTCCGCCGAGAAGAGATTCGAATCTATCCTATCCATTCTCCCGCACTTATACTGATTCTGCGGAGTTATCGAGCGGTCCTCTCCGATCTATAATAGCGATTCCCGTCCGCAAGGTGGCTAACGGAGACTCCCGTAGTGCGATCTAGTATCGGGTCCGGAAATGATAGAGAAGGCCGAATCCGATCGATAGAGAGCCTCGATCGGCCACGAATCGCTGAATTCCCTCATTCTTGACCGCGAGAACGGAGCTGTATCCGATCGGTTCGATCGTTCATAATCGGCCTCCGGCTATCGGTTTTGGTCCGTAGATCACAGGACGCACTCGAAGGAGTTCCGTTCGGATCGCCGATCGCGAAATACCGATCGATCGAACGGGTGAAGCCACAGTCGCGACAACTCCTGAGGAAAATACGATCGCCGCGTTCAGATAGCCCATACTCGTAATCGGGGCGCAGCCTGTCAATTATCGAGGTGTCGAACCAGCTTTCAATCTGATCGCCGAAGCGATCGACGTCCCTACCGCCCCAGCCCCCACTCGTGTTCCCGCATCACGACGATCGAGTGACGTGGTTCGACAAGGTGTGTGACGACCTAGTTAGTTTCAAAAACCCACGCAATAGCCCACCTTGCGGGCGTTTAGACCGATTATGAGAATCGATCGGCCGTCACAGACGATTCGAAATCCGATCTCGTGGCCGGAGCGAACGCCTCCCCGAGTAGGACCAAACGACTCTGTTGAAACCCTCAGCGGTTGATACAAACAGCGTGCTGCATACAGAGGGGCCTTGTTTAGGTCCTGCCTGGGAGAATCTGCGTCTGGAAAAATAGCGTTCCGTTTCTACAATCGAGCAGAGTTCAGGGGCGTACCGGAACAGTATCGACGAACGCTCCTGGCGCTGATCGAGTCGATACCGTTTCCTCCGAAGGAGGGATTGTCAATAGAAGTGCTGATCGGCCAATAGATTTAATCGATCGCAGTCGGTTTATTCAACCGGCGAGGGAGTGGGGCCCTGTCGTTGTAACGATAGCGGTTCATCGCACCAACCGACTCTCTCGCTATCGGTAGCGAATGTGCCAACAGAGGGCCGATCGCTGGACACGAGTCCGGTTGATACACCATCGGGGACGCCTCTGCCAGCTTCTGGTTGCCGTTCGCTGTGACCACGATCGCGATTCCTCCGAGACCTTCTATCGGAAGCCACAGTTCACGCCCGCGATACTCTCCGATCGACGGCAGGGTTTCCTGATCGCGATTGCACTCGCGGAGTTCGGCTACGAAACCGAAGCCGTCGATCCCGTACTCACCGAACTCGAAGTCGGGCCCCGACGTCGGGTTGTCGCAGTAGATCCGGTACGGCTGCATCGATTGTCCCTGCAGGTCGGTGACGCGTGCGGATACGAAGTCGGGTCGTCGTTGAGGTCGCCGTCGCGGTCAGCGGGCGGGTGCCGTCGAGTGGCTGTCACTCTCCCTCTGAACGACGACTCGTGACCCGTCCTATCGCACGCCGTGGTACGCCGAGGGCTACCAGATAGGTTGTGCGTGGAAGCGAGCGGTTGCGCGTACCCGTGCGGTGCTGGCGATCGGGTCTGAAACGCGAGACGATCGGTCTTCGGGGTGTCCGTGTCCGAACTCAACCGCCTCGACGGTCTTACCGCCAGACCGGAGTCTCACGCTTACTGTCACACCCCCTCCTTCTTTCGCTCTCGTCGTCCTCTCGAAGCGTATGACGACGACAGCAGAACTCGCCGAATTCACCGGTACCGTCTCGTACGACTCGCTGCCGTCGGACGTCCGGGACGCGTTGAAAAAGCGCGTACTCGATTCGGTCGGCATCGGTATCGGGGCGATCGGCGCAGAGCCGGTCGATGCCGTCGCGGCGACCGTCACCGAGTTCGGTCACGGTGGACCGAGCCGTCTCTGGGGTCGCAAAGAGACGGTTCCGCCGGCGCAGGCGGCCATGTACAACACGGCGCTCACGCGCTATCTCGATTTCATGGACTCGTTTCTCGCGCCCGGCGAAACGCCGCATCCGAGCGACAATATCGCGAGCGTCATCGCCTGTGGAGAGGTCGTCGACGCGTCCGGGCAGGACCTCCTCGAGGGAATCGGCGTCGCCTACGAGATACAGGGCGAACTCGCGTGGAACGCTCCCGTGCGCGACCGCGGGTTCGATCACGTCACTCACACGGTCGTTTCGGCGGCAGCCGGCGCGGGGAAGGTACTCGGTCTCACGCCCGATCAACTCCGGAACGCGATCGGTATCGCCGGCACCGCTCACAACGCACTCCGCGTCACTCGAACGGGCGGAATCAACGAGTGGAAGGGGATCGCGAGCGCGAACGCGGCCCGCAACGCGGTCTACTCGGTGTTGCTCGCGCGAAACGGGATGGAGGGGCCAGTCGACCTGTTCGAGGGACAGAAGGGGTGGAAGGAGGTCGTCTCCGGGGAGTTCGAAGTGGAACTCGATCCCCGGTGTGAGCAGGTGTTTGATACGATGACCAAGCGCTACGTCGCGGAGACGTACGCGCAGTCGGCCGTCGAGGGTATCATCGAACTCGCCGAGCGAGAGGAACTGGACCACGAGGCGGTCGAGGCTATTCGCCTCGATACGTTCGCAGGTGCGAAACTCATCATCGGTGGCGGCGAGGGCTCCCGGTACGAGGTCGAAACCAAGGCGCAGGCCGACCACTCGCTGCCGTACATGCTCGCGGCCTCGCTCATCGATCGCGAGATGACCAATACGGCCTACGAATCGGAACGGATCCGTCGTGACGCCGTGCAGACGCTCCTTCGGACGGTGGAGGTGACGGAGGATCCCGAACTCACCGACCGATTCGAGAACGGCGAGATGCCCGCTCGAATCGAAATCGAGTTGACCGATGGGACGGTCCACCGGATCGAGAAGGACGCCTTCGGCGGCCATCCGTCGGATCCGATGTCCTGGGACCAACTCGAGGAGAAGTTCGTGACGATGACCGAGGACCGCTACGACGCGGATCGACGGACAGAGATCGTTACGACGATTCGCAACCTCGAAGAACGCGACGTCGACGATCTCGTTACCCTGTTAGATTGAGCGAGCAGGCCGGGGGACTAAGGAAGTCAACGGCGTGTGGTACACCGTCTCATGGCCAACTCAGACCGATCGTTCGACTTCCTGCACCAGAATCATCGACCGAGCAAACCGCGTGAGAAAGGCATCACCGAGATCCGGGGTCCCTACTACGATCCGATGGGGCCTCGCGAACTCCGCGACATTCTCGAGACGATGGGACGGTACGTCGACATCTACAAGTTCTCGGGTGGGTCGTTCGCGCTGATGCCCGAGTCCGCCGTCCGCGAACTCATCGACACCTGCCACGAGTTCGACGTCGAGGTCTCCACTGGCGGTTTCATCGAGAACGTTCTCGTCCGCGATCACGACGAGGTCGAGGCGTACGTCGAAGAGGCGGACGATCTGGGCTTCGACATCGTCGAGATCTCCAGCGGGTTTCTCGCGATCGACGTCGACGACGTGATCGCACTGACCGAACTCGTCGACGACCGCGGGCTGAAGCCGAAACCGGAGATCAACGTCCAGTTCGGCGCGGGCGGCGCCTCGAGCGTCGAGGAACTGGAGAGCGAGGAAGCCATCGATCCGGCGAGCGCCATCGCCGAAGCCAAACGGCACCTCGACGCCGGGGCGTACAAGATCATGGTCGAGTCCGAGGGGATCACCGAACGCGTTCGCGACTGGCGGACGGACGTCGCATTCGAGATCGCCAACGAAGTGGGGGTCGAGAACTGCGTATTCGAGGCCGCTGATCCGCCGGTATTCGAATGGTACATCAAGAACTTCGGACCGAACGTCAATCTCTTCGTCGACAATTCACAGATCGTCGAACTCGAGTGCATTCGATCCGGCCTGTGGGGGAAGAAGAGTAGCTGGGGGCGGACAGTTACGTATGACCGCGAGTAGGACCGCCACTCCCCACACTCGGTATCGAAAGCCCAGTACCGCCCCATTTCGGCGCCGTCACGCTCGAGACGTTGCAGCTTCGGTTAGTCCTCGTCGAGGGCAAGTGCGGCTACTCATCGGTAGCCGGCGTCTCACGGGCTGTTGTGCTCCAGCGAGCGCGCCAGAGCCCCTGTACGTAGGCACCGACGAACATCCCGACGACGACCCAGAGGATTCTGTACTTTCCGATCCCCAGACTCGCACAGCCGGCTCCGGGGCAGACTCCTGAGAGCTCCCAGCCGTCCCCGAAGACGATCCCACCGACGATGACCTTCCTGTCGAAGGTCTTACAGAGTCCGCCGTGGTGTGAGCGAACCGGCGAAGCCGAGGTCTTTTGGCTGTGGGAACACCACAGTAATGTATGAAGCTCACAATTCCGATCTCCCCAGTGGGGCGCGTCTGGATAGTCGGCCTCCTGACGCTTGGCGTCGGTCTCGTCGCTGCGGGCACGGTCATTCCCTGGTACTGGCTCCTCCCCGCGTTTATTGGCGGAGTCGGTGCGATGTGGATCTTGGGTGAAGGGGGATCGACCCCCCGTTCTGGAGATTCTAGCGACGGTCTGGACGCTTCGACTGACGGGGAAGCAGCCCTGGCGACCCTCAAACAGCAGTACGCGGTCGGGAAGATCGACGACGCAGAGTTCGAACGCCGGCTGGAGACCCTGATGGAGAACGAGACGATCGCCGACGTCGAACGCCGACGAGACGTCGAGGCCGAGGTGACGGACGAGATCGAACGGGCGCCCGATCCTGCTCGGGAGAATCCACCTAACCGGCACGAGTGTCGTAGACGCGGGAAGCGCCATCACGGTAGACGCTGATCGTCGGACGGTCACGACGGAACTCGATTTCCGCTATTGTTTCCTCTCCCCCGTCGTGGACGTCTTCTCCGCGATCGACTTTGCCGGCACACCGTAGCCGCGCGAGCGTCAACTGGAGAGCGGAAGGTGAAGGATGACAGGGTCGACGCCCGTCGACCGGCGGTGCAGAAATCGAGACGCACCGGGGATATGGATAGTATCGAAACCGACGACTCGCTCGTGACTCCGTATTGCTACTTCTAGTGGCGGTACAGCAGCACCGCTGTGCTGACCAGTACCGCGAAGAGGGCGACGCCGACTCCAAATCCGGGCATTCCGATCCCGGTTCCGTCACCGTCGGTCGCCGTCTCCTCCTGCACGGGGACGAAGGTCGCCTCGAAGCCATCGAACTCCGCCCCGGCGTTCCACGTCGCGGCGATCCGGGTTCGATCGGTCGGCGTCGGCGTCACCGACGTAACTTTGTAGTCGTTCGGACCGATAATCCGGACCATGCGATCGACGGTGAATCCGCTACTGAAGGGTTCCCGGATCACGAGCTGATCGCCGTTCTGTACCGCAAGTCCATCCCACGTCGCCGAGAGCGCGACGATTCCAGTATCGTTCTGCTCGGTGAAGGTGATGGAAGCGTTATGGATTTGCATGTCCCGTCCGGATTCGTTTTCAGCCCTGGCAGCGATGGCTCGCATCCGCGTGGCGAATCGGTCCGTTCGTCGCTCACGCGCCGTCGTATTTTCGCGGAGAGCCTCGAATGCCCGCCGGTCACCGTCGGTCGTTAGATCGAACGTGACGGTGATCGTCGTGCGAGCCGATCCGTCCGCGTTGAGCGCCACCACAAACGCCGATTTAGTGGGCACGTCCGCTGCTGTCTGGGTCGTGCCCGCTGCTGTCTGGGTCGCGCCGACTCCTGTCACAGCAGCGACTGGTGCGGTCACGAGGAGAACCGTCGCAACTATTGCACACCCGATGCGAGTCATTCGGCGTTTCGATGCTGTGTGAGATCCGTCGTCGTCAGTCATACGTATGAATCGTATCCGTGTTGCATAATCGAATATCGTCTTGCCCAGATCGACCGCACAATAACGACCGAATCGGCGGGGCGGCTTAGGACTCTTCCTCGTCGTCCGACTCAGAGTCGGTTTCCTGCTCGTCGTCCGACTCAGAGTCGGTTTCCTGCTCGTCTTCTTCCTCTTCGTCGTCCGACTCGGATTCGGGTTCCTGCTCGACTTCTTCCTCCGCTTCGATCTCGAACTCGAGGTCGCCCTCGGCGTCGCCCAACTGTGCCGTCAGATCGGCCTCGCCGGATGCCGGGAGCGTCACCGTCACCGTGCCGTTCGCGTCAGTCGTCCCGACAGTCCGATCGTTCAGGGAGACGGTGGCGTTCTCGGCGGGTGCACCGTCGGCGAGGACCTGCAACGTAACCGTCGCGTTCGGAGCGGGCGTTCCCTCGGTGACGTTCATCGCGAGTTCATCGTCTTCGTCGTCCTCGTCGTCACTCTCGTCCTCTTCATCCTCGTCTTCGCGAGGTTCGATCTCCTCTTCGAGCGCGAAGAGTTCTCCAGAAGACCCATCGACGCTCACCTCGGCTTCGCCCGACAGGTTGGAGGCGTTCCGGAGGGCAAACTCGAACTCGTAGGCGCCCTCGTCCTGCGACACTTCGGACTCGGTCAACTCCCAGTCGCCGTTCGTGGGCGTCGAGAGTGCACCCCGTGCTGTCTCGAGAGCCGCGGACTGCGTCACGGTGATGTTGTTGCCGTCGTCGCGCGGGCGTTCGAATTCACGGGACTGTTCGCCGTCGTCGCTCTCAACCTCGATAGACAGCCCGTTCTCGGCCTCGAGTTCGATCTCGCCTTGCGACTCGCCGGTGAACTGCCTGAGGAGCGCCGCGGCCCCACTGCCGCTGACGCTACTCACGTTCTCGACGGCAGTATCGAGGGCGGTCCGATTGACGCCGGCGGCCCGGAGTTCGGCCGCAGAGACGTCCGCAGCCCGCTGTTGGAGCCGTTCGTAGCTGTCGAGCAGGTTCGTCGCCCGGGCGTTCAAGGTGGCAAGCCGCTGGGCGTACTCGGACTTGCTAATTTCCCCTTCCTCGTACGCCTCGGTGGCCTCCTCGTAGTCCTCGCGGATGGCTTCGGCGCGATCACGGAGTTCATCCGTGCGGTCCGCGATCGCCTCGGCCTTCTCCTCTTCGCCGCCGTTCTCGACGGAAATCTCGAACGCGGTGTTCTCGAAGTCCGTCTGGACCTCGTCACTCGACGCGCCGATGACCGTCGAGAGCTGTTGGCCGACCGTGACGTTCACGCTCGAATTGTTCGCGGTTTCCTGTGCCGTCATCGCAGCTGTCGTCCCCGAAAGGCCACTTCCGGATGGTTGGGCGGTACTCGTTGAGAGTGCCACCGCCGGAGCAGTCATCCCGATCACGACAAACGCTGCGAGCAGTACGGAGCCGATTTCAGTTCGTCTCATCGTTGGTGACACTCACGTCCTGATGGATGATAAACGGACGAGACGATCGGAGTGATTTGCGGACGTTTGCACTCATTTGCACGCTTCGATCGGGCACCGACGCCACAGAAACGCCACGTTTTGATCGGATGGCGTGTGGAAGATCGAGAAATCAGGACTTATAACTCAGCTGACAAACTAGGGCTCCGTATCGGTTGTGACTGTCGTCGCGACGGATTTCGATCCGCCGACCGACTCCGATCTATCCCGTCCGAGTGCACCCGCGAGTAGATCACCAACCGGTTGGCAGACAGATACCGTTCCGAATAGAAGTACTCCCTCCGAGGAGGGACGCGGGAGAAACGCGCGATTTGCGCGAATTCGTCGGACGTGGAACGCGACTGAGCGGCCGAGTTACACCGACACCCGGTCCGATAACAGTCGCGTCGGTCGGCGTTATCGGGCTTTTGGGTGGCGGGATGATTGCGCCTGCGATCACGGCTGACACCTTCTGCCAACAGACGCAACCCGAGACGGGCGGCACCGTCACTGGGCCTGTTGCGTACCAGAACGGGCCGGCCCGCTGGACGACCCACATTCGAGCGCGACTCGATACCGACGAGCGAGTCGCTGCGTACACGGCAGTTCACGCTCGGTTCCGGAACGACACGGCCCGGTCTCGGTCCGTTCCGAGAGCGGATACAGGGCGACGACGCGTGTGGGAGACCGGAATGCTCAGGCTCGGGACTTAGGGCCGATCCGATCGTCGAAACTGCCATGACAGACGCCCGCGCAGGCGATCACGACGGATTCTACGTCACCGCCCTCGGAACGGGCGCGTCGGCACTGGACAACGAGCGCGCGTCCGTCGGGTACGTCGTCCACGTCGCCGGCGTTCCGACGCTGCTGGTGGACGCCGGCGGCGGGACTGCCGCGCGACTCAGCGACGCCCGGATCGATCTGACCGCGCTGGACGCGGTCTTTCTCGGGCATCTCCACGTCGATCACGCGGCCGACGTCCCGGCGATCGTCAAGGCCGCGTATCAACAGGGTCGTGGCGATCGGCCCCTGGCGGTGTACGGACCCGCGGGGAACGCACAGCAGCCTGGAACCGAATCGTGGCTCTCGACCCTGTTCGACGAGGACGGGGCGTACGGCTACCTGTCCGACTTCGTCGAGCGGTACGCGGATGGCAAGTTGGCGCTCCCGGTCACCGAAGTCGACGCCGTCGTCGGGGCGGACGACGAGGTGGCGCGGATCTACGAGCGCGATGGCGTCGCCGTCGACGCGATCCCGGTCGTTCACGGGCGGATTCCGACGCTCGCCTACCGGGTCTCGTACGCGGGACAGTCGTTCACGTTCACCGGCGATTACGCCGCCGAATCGGGGAACGTGCCGAAAATCGCCCGCGGAACCGACGTCCTCGTCCACCACCGCGTGCTCGAGGACGACGCGGACGGTCCGAAAACGGGCCTCCACCCGACCGCGAGCGACTGCGGGCGAAACGCCCGGACGGCCGGGATCGACACCCTCGCCCTGTCGCACGTCGGCCGTGACGATCCCGCCGACCTCGAGACGGCGCTCGAAACCGTCCGTGACGAGTACGACGGCCGAGCGGTCGTCCTCCGGGATCTGGTCGACGTCTATCCCGACGGAACCGTCGTCGATACGCGATCGAACCCGGAGACCGGACCGGGCCGGACCGATCCAGCTGTCGCCGGGCCGGACGTCGTCGTCATCGTCGACGATCGGTCGGACTCGTAGCGCGGTACTGGCGATACTGGCCGTCGGATCGGACTGCTCGCCCTGCTGATCGGTGGTGACGAATCGCCCGTCAGCGGAGCCGACGCGTCTGGACGGCTCGGCGCCGAGAAAGCGGTGCCGGACGACGCTACCGCCGCCCGTGACCGTGGGGACGTGCTGAGCCAGTCCGAGACGAACCCGCGTGGCGTATCGGACCCCTTCGGGGGTGAGGCCGACGAGGGTGCCGTCCAGTTCACGACGGCGAGCGACGAACCGCGCTCGAAACCCGATCTCGAGATGATACGCCGGGTGACCCGCGGTACAACGGGTCCGACGACGCGGTCGAGATCGATCTCTCCGAGTCGTCGCTGGCGGACGAAGCGAGCGAGGCCACCGACTCCGTCCCCGAGCAGTTACAGCCCGTCCAGACCGAGGATGCGGAACCCGAACCGAGTCCGCCGGAGGACGCGTCTCACGTGCAGGCCGACGTAGCCCGGATCGGCCGCCGTCGCACCACCAGTGATTGTTTCAACCGGTCGAGCGATCCACGACCGTGACACTCGCGATTATCTCCGATTCGCACATCCCGGAGCGAGAGTCGTCGATCCCGGAGCCGTTCCGCGAGCGGATCGCCGCTGCCGATTACACCATCCACGCCGGCGACTTCGAGACGCCCGAAGTCCTCGCCGACGTCGAGGAACTCACAGCGGATTTGACGGCCGTCCACGGCAACGTCGATCCGGCCGAGATCGGCCTGCTGTCGGTCGCCGAGGTCGCGGTCGACGGCGTCACCTTCGTCGTCACCCACGGGACGCTGAACCCGGTCAGCGCGGCCGTCTACAATGACTACGGGTTCGTCATGAGCGCCGAGGGCTGGGCGAGCGCGATCGCCGACACGGCCCGCGCCCGAACGCGAGCCTGGGACGGCGAGGGGATCGTCGGCGTCGGTGGCCACACGCACCAGGTCGAGGACACGGTCCACGAGGACGTCCGCGTCCTCAACCCCGGCTCCGTCACGGGGGCCGATCCGGCCGAGGAGGCGACGATGCTGACCGTCGAGGTCGACGACGGCGAGATCGACGTCACGCAGCATCAGGCCTGACCGGACGGAAGCGACGCCGACGACGAATCGGACGAGGTCGACCACGCGTAGCGCTCGCGTACCGGAGTGGGTTCCCGATCGATCTCGCCGACGGATGTCCGTCGACCGGGGTGCGAAAGTAAGGGAAACGGTGTTTCCGGTCCCGGTCGTAGCTCCGCACGATGACCGATCAGCCATCGACCGACTGGGCGTTCGAGACCGCGTTCGCGGACGCGCTCGACGCGGTTCCGGACGACCACCACGATCCCGATCGGTTCGTCCCCGGCGTCGGCCCGCTGTCGGCCGACGTGATGCTCGTCGGCGAGGCACCGGGCGGACGGGAGGTCGCCGAGGGCGAACCGTTCGTCGGACAGGCCGGCTCCCAGCTCGATCGGGCGCTCGAATCGATCGGCCACGATCGCCGGGACCTGTACATCACCAACCTCGTCAAGGTGCGGCCGCCGGAGAACCGCGATCCCCACGTCGCGGAGATCGAGGCGTGGTGGCCGGTGCTGGAGGCCGAGATCGAGCGCGTCGACCCAACCGTCATCGTTCCGATGGGAAGCTTCGCGACGGCCGAGATACTCGACACCGACGAGACGATCACCGACCTGCACGGTCGAGAGTTCGAGCGCGAGATGACGGGCACCGCTCGCGGAGACGAGTCGGGAGAGCGTGCGGAGCGGATCGTCGTCCCGTCGTTTCACCCGGCCGCAGCGCTGTACGATCGCAGCAAGGTCGACGCGATCGAGGCCGATCTGGCGGCGGCGCTGGAGCGGGCGTGACGACGGCGGCGTTTCGAAGCCGGTCCCGACGGTCGGGGGCGCCCGGATCCGAGCAGTCGGCTCCCGGACACCGTTGCATTTTAAGAGTGACACCTGCTATCAGTAGCTATGGAACTCGACGAACTCCTCGAAGGGGAATCACTCACCGGGCGTCAGGCAGCGATCATCTTCTTTACCTTTCTCATCCTCATCGTCCTGGCCGCACTGTTTCTCATCACCTTCAGCGATTTCTTCCGGAATCTCGTCGCGTTCGCGTGATCGGTCGCCGTCGACGGTCGTCCTGGATCCGTGACGACTCCCGGGAACGTCTGCCGGAACCGAGCTATCCAGCCGGTGGCCGTCGCTCGATCGATGCTCGTCGATCGGTGTCGACGCCGGACTCGTGCGTTACAGTTCGTCGAGGTACTGCGTTTCCCACTCCCGGCGCTGTTCGATCTGCTGGCGGCCCTCGTCGCTGATCGCGTAGTAGTTCGTTCGGCGATCGAGTTGTCCCTTCTCGACGAGCCCCTTGTTGACGAGCGTGTCGAGGTTCGGATAGAGTCGGCCGTGGTTGATGTCGCTGCTGTAGTACGTCTCGATCTCGTCTTTCACGTCCTGGCCGGACGGCTGGTCGGCGCCTGCGATGACGTACAGGAGATCTCGCTGAAACCCGGTCAGATCGTCCATGGTTCACCCATGTAGTCACACCAGTAGACTGATTGTTTGTTATCGATCACGTATCTGGGGTTTTGGTGCCGGTTTCGTGGTCCTGATCGGCGTAGCGACCACAATCGTGGCGACGCTATACCGTAGGAGCCACCTACCGCGACCGGCTGTCGTGCCGTCGTAGTCGTCGATCGAAGGCCGGTTTTCCGCCGCGAGACGCGGCGTGTGTACGTCGTAGTGACTGCCGACTATCGTAATGGTGACGATAGCAACCCCGATCGTGACGACTCGTCTCACGTCGCCGGGAGAAGGCACCCGCCGGTCCGCGATCGGCGTGATGGCCTGCCGGAACAGCCGCGGCTCCTCGAGCGACGCGTCGCGTCGTAGCCGACGCGGCCGTGGCTCGTCGAGTAGCGTGCTGAAGAATTGCTAATCGAATGTGAACCCGTTACCGAACGTGAGAGGCCGTGTTACAGGCGGGTGACGTTGGTGGCGCGGGGGCCCTTGGGGGCCTGTTCGATGTCGAATTCGATGTCTGTGCCTTCTTCGAGGTCCGGACCGCCAACGTCTTCCATGTGGAAGAAAACGTCATCGTCCGCGTCGTCCGTCGAAATGAAACCGTAGCCGCCTGTGTCGTTGAAGAAATCAACGTTTCCTTTCGCCATTGCAACCTAACGAACCCCCGCCACACGTATAACAGTTGTGTTATAGTTATTCTATCGAAAGGAAAATAATTCGAAGTGGAATCTACCATACGGGGAACGATCGGCTCAAATACGTCAGATTCGGTTTTCACGAATCTCGGACAAAACACGTCTCGATGGGACGAAATGACGATCGGTCCGTCCCCGGAGCGACGCCTACCGCACCGCTTCGGCAGTGTGTGGGCGTGGCTGTGTCCGTCTCGTTCCGCGACACGACGGCGGCGATCGAGACGATCGTCGCGTTCGACGCCGACCGATCGTCCAGAACGACCACGTCTCGGCCGTGCGTCCGCGTCGTATGGGGCGTGCTCACAGCCCGACGGCCATCGCTTGCGATCACCGGGATCATACTCGGGCCCGCCTCGAATAGCACCGTTTAGGTAGATTCACTGACTAACCCAGGGATATGACTCAGCATCGCGGCACGCCGACGATCGCACAGGTGGCCCTGATCGGGCTATTCGTGGCGGCGCTCGTCACGGCCCAGTTGACCGCCTCGAAGGTACTCGCGTTCGACATCCCCGTGGCGCTCCCGATCACGGGAGCACAACTCGCCCTACCCGGAGCGGCGCTCGCCTACGCGCTGACGTTTCTCGCGAGCGACTGTTACACCGAACTGTACGGCAAGCGCGCGGCTCAGATCGTCGTCAACGTCGGGTTCGCGCTGAACTTCGTCGTCCTCGCGCTCGTCTGGTCGACGATTGCCGCACCGGCGGCCGATCCAGACAGTGCCGGGCAGTTCGCGACAGTGCTCGGCGCGTCGACGAACATCGTCCTCGGCAGTCTCCTCGCGTACATAATTAGCCAGAACTGGGACGTGATCGTCTTCCACCGGATCCGGGAGTACACCGGCTCCGAGAAACTCTGGCTCCGCAACATCGGGTCCACGGCGAGCAGCCAGGCGATCGACACCGTCGTCTTCGTCGCCGTCGGCTTCGTCGTCGCGCCGGCACTCTTGGACGTCGGCATGGACTCACTCGGGTTCCGGGCGGCGCTCAACCTGGTGATCGGCCAGTACCTGCTGAAGTTCGCGATCGCGGTGCTGGACACGCCAATCGTCTACGCGATCGTCTCGCTCGTGCGATCGCGCGAAGGTGCGGAGGCCGGTGAGGCGCACGTCGCCTGATTCCGATTCCTGTTCGAGTGATCCGCTAGTTCTGAGATCGCAACTGTTCGCGTGCGGTCGGCCGAATTCTCTCCCACGATCGATCGGAGATCGTTTTAGTACCTCGCGGGTGAGCCACCGGTATGGACGAACGCGTTCGCGAACACGCGGCGGTACTGGTCGACTGGAGCGCACGAATCGAGGCGGGCGACAACGTGGTTCTCTCGGCGGGCCCGGACGCCCACGAACTCGCCGTCGCCGTCGCCGAGGAACTCGGCGAGCGAGGTGCGAACCTGCTCGCGACCTACAGTTCCGGCGAGGTCACGCGTGCGTACCTCCGGGCGCACGACGGCGACTTCGACGAGAACCCGGCCCACGAACGCGCGCTGCTCGAGGAGAGCGACGTCTACCTCTCGCTGGGCGGCGGGCGGAACACGAGTGCGACCGCCGACGTGCCGGGCGAGATCCGGCAGGCCTACAGCAGCGCCCGGACCGAGATCCGCGAGGAGCGGTACGACACGCGCTGGGTCTCGACGGTCCATCCAACCCGATCGCTCGCCCAGCAGGCGAACATGGCATTCGAGGAGTACCGGGAGTTCGCGTACGACGCCATCCTTCGGGACTGGGAGTCCCTCGCTGAGGAGATGGCCCGGTTGAAGGACCTGCTCGACGAGGGGACGGAGGTACGACTCGTCTCGACCGACACCGATCTCACGGTGTCGATCGAGGGCCGGACCGCGGTCAACAGCGCGGCGTCGGTCGTCTACGACTCGCACAACCTGCCGAGCGGCGAGGTCTTCACCGCCCCCGCCGCGACCGAGGGCGTGGTCAGCTTCGACGTCCCGATGACGATCCGCGGAGAACCGGTCCGGAACGCCCGGATGACGTTCGAGGACGGCGAAGTCGTCGACTACGCGGCCGAACAGGGCGAGGACGTGATCGGCGAAATTCTCGAGACCGATGCGGGTGCCCGCCGCCTCGGCGAACTCGGGATCGGGATGAACCGCGGGATCGATCGGTACACGGACAATATCCTCTTCGACGAGAAGATGGGCGAGACGATCCACCTCGCGCTCGGGCGGGCCTACGACGCCTGTCTGCCCGACGGCGAGTCGGGCAACGATTCCGCCGTCCACGTCGACATGATCACCGACGTCAGCGCGGACTCCCGACTCGAGATCGACGGGGAGGTGATCCAGGAGAACGGTCGTTTTCGGTGGGAAGAGCGCGGTTCGGAGCGAACGGAGTGAGCGAGAACCGCGGTATGCGAACGGGAAACGGACGTGACCCGTGAGCCGTGGAGCGAGCGCGGTTCGGAGCGAACGGAGTGAGCGAGAACCGCGACAGTGCGATCGGTGCGGACAGGAACCGATTACCGGAGTAACACCACATTACTGGCCGTCTCGCTGCGAGATGGACGATCGAAGTGACCGCATAGTAATGGTCGATTCTCCCCTCGAGTGTGACACCGCCATGACCGGTGGCGGCCAGTAACCGGTCCGGGCGATACGCTGCTCATCGCCCCTCCCCCGCTTCGACAGTTGTCTGCCCGCCCTGCCGGAGGCGGTACGTATCCGGCACTATCGGTTCCATTTATCGCCGTCGAGTCCGAACGATCGGTATGCGCGATCGGCTCCGGGCAGGTGTCGCCGTCTACAACGACGGGTACTACCACGCCGCACACGACGCCTGGGAGGACTACTGGCTCGACCTCGACGCCGGGACCGACGACGAGCGCCTGTTACACGGGTTGATCCAGTTCACCGCCGCCGTCTACCACGCCCGCGATCGCAACTGGGCGGGTGCCGTCGGCCTCGCGAGGAGCGGTCGGGACTACCTCGACGGCTTGCCGGCGGACTACCGCGACGTTCGACTCGACGCGATCCGGTCGGTTCTCGAGACGCTCGCGGCGGATCCCGAGGTCGTCGAGCGCCGCTCGCCGCCGCCGATCGAACACGAGGGCACGACGCCCGCGCTCGCGGATCTCGGATTCGAACCGACGGCGATCGCGGCGGTCGTCCTCGCCGAAGAACTTGAGTTCGACGAGGAACCGATCGACCGGGCGAAAGCCTACGCAGAGAGCGATCTGGCGGCCGGCGAAGACGACAGCCAGTTCATCACGTTGCTGTTCGACTTCGTCCGCGAAGACGAGCACCGCGGGATCGTTTTCCAGCGACTGACGGAGCACGTCCAGCGGCGGACACATCGCGAAGAAGACGTCGAAGGGCTGTTCTGACCGACCCAATTCCTCGGGTCGGTCGCACCGGATCTCGATCGCCTTCCGCCGAATTATTTCGTGGCTCGTCCCCGACGCCGACGTTCGGCAGTCTATTCGTTCGAGTCGGACCGAATGGGAGTCCCATCGGGTCCGAGGACCCACCAGACGCCGTTGCTCCCCTGTCCACGAGCGTCGCCCGGTGCGTCGTCCTGGGCGAAGCCGTACAGCGGCCAGCCGTTGGCCATCACCTGCATCTCGCCGGTTTCTCGCTCGAAGGTCTCGAGGTCGGCGGTGACGTCGTCGCCAGCGGCGATCGTGTCGGTGGTGAGCGGCGGCCACGCATCGGCGCAATCCTCGTAACAGGCACTCTCCGACTCTCCCTGGGTGTCCTGATCGAACATGTACAGCGTCATTTCGTCCGAGTCGACCAGGATGTCCCCGTGCTCGGGGTGGTCGCGGACTTGAACGGTCGGCGCTGTCTCCTCGGCTTCGTCACGATCCGGGAGTTCATCTGCGAAGCGATCGATATCGGCGAGGACGTCCTCGAACGGCACCGTTCCCTGATCTTGAATCGTCGCCGGATCGAGCGCGGGAGCGGCGAGGATTTCGTGCGGTGTCAGCCACGCCCACTCGCAGTCCTCGTTCCCCTCGGTCGTCGCGTTGAGTTCGTGTTCGAGGAATTCCGTGCTAAACGGCGCAAGGAGCGGCGGGTCGTCACTCCCTTCGAACGTATCCTCGTAGTCTGGCACGTCGTCCTCCCCGAAGTCGCCGACGATAATTCGCATGGCCATGCCGAGAACGTGGTGTGGACCACAGTACACGTCGTACACGCCCGCTTCGGTGAACTCGTAGAGCCAGGCGCTACCGGCGTTGAGTACCGGCGACGAGAACGGGGGGACTCCGTCAGGCACCCGCTGTTGGAAGCCCTGTGCGGGATGATAGGCCGTAATCGTGTGATCGGGAGATTCGGGGGTAAACTGCACGACGTCGCCAGCACTCACGTGAATGCCAGTCGGTTCGAAGTGGAAGAAGGGGGGACGACCCGGGTTCTCCGGGTCTTCCGGTTCCTCCGTGTGGAGTTCGATTTCGTGGTCCGGGACAAGGGTCTCGGGAATTGCCTCGACGTCCGGCGCCGCAAAGCCGTACTGCGGGTCGATCTCCGCCGCGTCGGACCCGGTAGTATCGGTCTCTTCTGCGTCGGAGTCATCGTCGTCGCGAGCGGATGCGAGACCACTGCCCAGCGAGAGGGTGATCCCCGCGCCCAGCGTTTTCAGCAGCGGTCGCCGCTCGAAGTCGATCCACTCGGCTATCGGTTTGTCGAACGATTCCTCTGTTCTCTCCGCCTCGGGTGATCGCATCGTATCACTCCCCCAGTTGCTGTCGCCTGCGTCGAATACGTAAACTCACGGAGGAATATAGTGACAGGATCGTTCCATCTCGATAAAGTCTGATAACCAATGTATCGAATACTGTACCTCTCCAGGCGGCGTCCGCCGCCCGCACCATGGTAATAACTAACACACTCGGGGGGGGAGATGGAACGACTCTCTGGACCATAATTTCATTTACTTCTATATAGAATACTAAACGCTTGGCGACCCCACCCGTTCCACATTCGGACCGCTCGAGTTCAAAAATCCGGGTACTGTCTGTGGGATGATTACGGACGATCCGATCGATAGCTGTCTCTCGCCGAGATACCGTCTCTGGCTCCGAAAGCGAGGGTAGAGAGACTGCTCGGGTCGGGACTTCTCCCGGCCCACTCGTGGGGTTTCGAGGCCTGATCGCAGTCAATCGTGTCGCGCCGAGTTGTCCCGTGGGTCGTAGCCGAGCACTTCGCGAGCACGATCGATCGAGTAGTACTTGCGATCGTTGTCGGAGATGCCGTAGACGATTTCGTAGTCGTAGTCGGCGCGAATGCACCGATCGAACAGGTGCGCACAGTCCCGGTAGGAGAGCCACATCGCCTGTCCGCGCTCGTAGTCGATCGGCGGGTGGCCCTCGGTGAGGTTACCGATGCGGACGTTGACGACGGAAATCCCGTACTCGTCGTGGTAGTAGCGGCCGAGGGTTTCGCCGGCCGCCTTCGAGACGCCGTAGAGGTTGCTAGGGCGGGGTAACTCGGTGCCGTCTAACAGGTAGTCGTCGTGGGATCGGTACATGTCGGGCGTGCGCTCGTCGGTTTCGTAGGCGCCGACGGCGTGGTTCGACGAGGCGAAGGCGATTTTCTCGACGCCGGCGTCGACGGCGGCCTCGAAAATGCTCTGCGTGCCGTCGATGTTGTTCGTCAGGACGCTCTCCCACGGTGCCTCCGGGCGGGGATCACCCGCGAGGTGGATCACCACGTCGATCCCCTCCATCGCCTCGCGGACGGCGTCCTCGTCGGTGATGTCCGCGACGACGAACTCGCCCGGGTGGTCCTCTGTCGGCGGATCGCGATCCATCAAGCGCCACTCGTGCTCGTCGGCGAGGCCGCCGAGAATCGCCTCACCGACGCGCCCCGCAGCCCCCGTGAGCAGGACCGACTGTGCCATTCGTTCGGTGTGAAGGTGAGCGTCGATAAGTAACGTGCGATTCCGCGTCGGTTCGGTCGTCGCTGGCATAGTCCACCCCGCCTCCCGACGCGCTCGCGCGACGTCGCGACACCGGAATGACCTTCTCGGTTGCACTCGAGTCCTTCCGTATGGCTCCCGATTCGGACCCGAACTCGACCCCGACGGACGCCGAAGCCGCCTGCTTCGAGGCCGGCATCAAGTTCGGTTCGCTCTACCACCAGTTCGCCGGCACCCCGATCTCGCCCGAGAGCGCGCCGAGTCTCGCGACCGCGATCGAGGAGTCGATCGAGAATCAGCCCCACTGTACCGAGGTGACGGTCGACGTCCGGGACGACGAACTGGCCGCGGCACTCGCGGAGGCGACCGCGGACTACACCGAACTGACGGGCCGCTTTCTCGAGGTCGAGATCATCGTCGAGTACGAGGGCTGTGAGGTCGTTACGCGCATGGAAATGGAAGACGGGTATCCGCTGATGCGACTCGAGTCGGTTCGCGGGCGAGAATAACGGACCGGCGCCCTACTGAGGGGCGTTCCCGTCACACGCTATACGAACGGCGATGCTGTGCCGGGGCACCTGTTTCCGGAATCCTGCAACCGACTCCCCTCGCGGGGAGACCGACGCCTCGCGGCTCAGGAGTTCCGCTGAACCGCTTCCCGTTCCGGTTCGTCGAGGGCATATCCGCCTCCATCCCCATCCCCATTCCCATCGTCGTCCGGATTACTACAGCCGGCAAGAACGACGGTTGTGACGGTGGTAGACGCGGCCAGGAACCGTCTCCGTTCCATATTGCTACTTGGTAACGTATGGCAATAAATCGTGGGGTGTGATCGTTCTTCGCCCGCGAACCGATACCCCGATCCGATCGAAATGGCGACGGCTGAGCGGATCGGTTCTGACGCAGTTTGGGGCCGACTCGGACTGGCAAGAGGCTCCAGTTTTCGCCACGAAGCGACCGTGCCCGATCGAACCCGCATCGAGCACCGGGGATTCGACGTCCAGTCGTTCGACGTCCTGGGACAACTACCCTTTCGAAATTCGATCGTCGATCGGCCGATATCAACTCTCTTGCGCCGGTTTTCACTTTCACTTTCGGGCTACCTTTTAACCCCGGTCCCCGTGAAGGCAAGGACATGAGTCAAGCGACACTCGGCGACGACGACGAACTGTTCGGCGAAGCGGCCAACGAGATGCGCGAGGACGTCGAATCCTCGCTCGCAGCGGCCTGGGACGCACTGCCGACCGCCGACGACGTCTGGGAGACCGACGCGGACAACGTCCTGGGCGTGCTCAACGGGCTCAACTCCGCGCTGGACGCCGGAGACGCCGAGGATCACCTCCGGGACGCCAAGAAGTGGTTCACGATGGGCCAGCGGGCTGACGCCTTCGACGACGCCGACGACCTCGAGGAAGAGATCGGCGATCTCGAGGACGCAATCACGGACATCGCCGCGGCGGGCGAGCAGGTCGGCGATCTCACGTCGACGATCCCGGCACTTCGGAGTACGCTCGAGGACGCCGGACCAGCCGCCGAGGACGAGGCCGACGGAGCGGACGCGGCGGAGGAAGACGAGTAACGACCGAACTCGGTTTCTCCCTCGTCGGTACCGCGCCCATTCTCCTCGTCGCTATCGACGCTCGGGCCGCGAGACGTCGCGCTCGACGATCGTTTCGAGGAGTCTCACGAGCGCGTCCGCCGCCAGTTCGAGCAACTCTTCGCCGCGTCGTTCGTCGCCGTTGCCCGGATCGCCGACCACGCCGTTGTCGGTAAACTCCGCCGCGTCGTAGGCCAGGTTCGTGTGACTCGTCCACTCGCCCCAGCCGTCGGCTCGCCCCTCCTGTGCGGCCTCGATCCGGTCCTCACGGATCAGTTCCGGGTCGACGTGGCGCAGCAGCGCCGTCTCGAGCGGGCCGCCGTGGCCCATATCGGCCGAGTGCTCACCGACGGCCTCGAACCAGGTGAACGGCACGGCGTACGCCGCCCCCGACCGCGTCAGGTTCCCCCCGACTTCCCGCAGCGCGTCGACGTTCCCGCCGTGGCCGTTGACGAGGACGACCCGCTCGAACCCGTGGTGAGCGAGACTCTCGACGGCTTCGCGGACGTAGCTCCGGAAGGTGTCCTCCGAGACCCACATCGTCCCGGGGAACTGGCGGTGTTCCTCGGCGATCCCGATCGGAATCGCCGGGGCCCGGACGACCTCGCGATCGGTTCGATCGACGGCGGCGTCGGTGACGGCTTCGGCCCCGATCACGTCCGTCCCGAGCGGCGCGTGAGGGCCGTGCTGTTCCGTGCTGCCGACGGGGACGACCGCGAGGTCGGTATCGACGTCTCGCACGTCGGTCCACGTCGCGTCGGAGAGGTCCATAGATGAGTGCTCCGACCGTGTGGACATGAAACTCCCGGTGGCCGTAGCGGGTCGTCGGTGGCTGGTTCAGCGGCGTCATCGACGTGCCCACGGTGGCGTGCGCAGGGCCAACCTGTTTTAACGACCTCACTCAGTATCCACCCATGAGTGACGAAAACCGCGAACTCGGTGTCGAACTCGGCGACTTGGAAGACGAACTCGAGAGTCAGGAGTATCCCGTCAGTCAGGACGATCTGCTCGACGAGTACGGGGACGAGCGGATCGGCATGGGCGAGGAGACGATGACCCTCGAAGAACTCATCGGGCCGCTGAACGAAGACGAGTACCGGGACTACGGCGAGATCGAGCAGGCGATCATGAACATGGTGAGCGACGAGGCGATCGGTCGGAAGAACTACAGCGATCGGACGCCGCCGGCGGCGGGCGAAGACAGGCAGAACGAGGGGGCACCGGACCAGGAGGGACAGCGCGAGCAGGAGTCGTTCTGACCGTCTGCGCGATCGGGAGACGGGGCCTCGGCTGCCCGATGGGCCGTTAGCGGCTAGATTAGTCGTCGTCGCCGATGTCCACGTCCACTTCGGTCCGCGCCTGCCTGCGCTGGGCGCGTTCGATGAACTCCTGTGGCAACTCGTCGATTTCGCCCGCCTGGACGCCCCAGAGGTGCGAGTAGAGGCCGTCGTTGGCCAGCAGTTCCTCGTGAGTCCCCCGCTCGACGATCTCGCCGTCCTCGAGGACGACGATCTGATCGGCGTCCTTGATCGTAGAGAGCCGGTGGGCGATCGCGAACGTCGTTCGATCCGCGGCGAGGTCGTCGATCGATCGCTGGATGAGCATCTCCGTCTCGGTGTCGACGTCGCTCGTGGCCTCGTCCAAGATCAGGATGTCGGGGTCTTTGAGGATCGCACGCGCGATAGAGATGCGCTGGCGCTGGCCGCCCGAGAGTTTGACGCCGCGTTCGCCGACCTCAGTGTCGTATCCCTCCGGCAAGTTCTGGATGAACTCGTGTGCCTCGGCCATCTTCGCCGCCTCGATCACCTCCTCGCGGCTGGCGTCGAAGGTGCCGTACGTGATGTTCTCCTCGACGGTGCCGTAGAACAGGAACGTGTCCTGGCTGACGTAGCCGATCGCCTGCCTGAGACTGGGCAGTGTCACGTTCCGGATGTCCTGTCCATCGATCCGGATCGCGCCCTCGTCGACGTCGTACAGCCGCAACAGGAGCTTCAGCACTGTGGACTTGCCGGCTCCCGTTGGACCGACGAGCGCGAGCGTCTCGCCCCCATCGACCGTGACGTCGACGTCCTCGATGATCGTCTTCCCATCGTCTCCCGAGTCGCGATGCTCCTCGCTCACGGGTCGTCCCTCCCCGTTTGCGTCTCCGAGGTCCTCACTTCGTTCGGACCTCGCTTCGCTCGACCGGTCCGAGGCGCGTGGCGCCTCGCTGTCGTAGCTGAACGTGACGTCGTCGTACTCGACGCGACCCTCCGTGACCTCGAGTTCGGTCGCGTCGGGGTTTTCCGCGATTCGCGCCGGTTCGTCCATCAGCCCGAACGTCCGCGCGCTCGAGGCGCGGGCGCGCTGGTACATGTTGATGATCTGCCCGAATTGCGCCATCGGCCAGATGAACCGCTGGGTGAGCAGGATGAAGGTGACGAACTCCCCGAGTGCCAGCGGTTCGGTGAAGATCCACGGGGCCTCCCCCTCGGCCGAGAGCACCCACAGGCCGCCGATGAGGAACGTGGCGACGAAGCCGATCCCCGCGAGGACGCGCAGCCCGGGAAAGAACTTGATCCGGGTCTCGATGGCGTCCCAGTTGGCGTCGAAGTACTCCTGCGAGACGTCGTCGACGCGATCGGATTCGTACGACTCCGTGTTGCTCGATTTGATGACCGTGATCCCGCCGAGGTTGTTCTCCAGCCGCGAGTTGACCCTGCCGACCGTCGATCGCACCTCGGCGTACTTCGGCTGGATGATCTTGATGAAGTAGTACGTGAAGAGGCCGATCAGCGGCACGGGCAGCAGCGCCACGAGCGCGAGTTGCCAGTTGAAGTAGAAGAGGACGCCCGCGATCCCGAGCACCATCACGACCAGTCGGAACAGGGAGTTCATCCCGTCGTTGAGGAAGCGCTCTAATCGGTTGACGTCGTTCGAGAGGATCGACATCATCTCGCCGGTCTGTTTGTCGGCGAAGAAGTCCATGTTCAGCCGCTGCATCTTGTCGTAGGTGTCGGTTCGGATGTCGTGTTGGATGTTCTGTGCGAAGGAGTTGAATCCCCAGTTACGCACCCAGTGGAACAGCGCAGCGCCGAAGAACGCGCCCGCGATCAGGCCGACGGTAAGGAGGAGTTGCTCCTGCGGGTCCGCGGGGACGAACGCCGCCGGAACGAACCAGATGTCGGCGAACGCTTTCTCCTGGCGAAAGATCGCGTCGACGGCAAAGCCCAGCAAAATCGGCGGAACGAGGTCGAGCAGTCGCGCGAAGACGCTCGCGACGACGCCGACGATTGCAGAGTTCCGGTAGGTCCGTCCGTACTCGAAGAACAGCCGCTTCATCGGATTCTCGATTTTCTCGCGCTGTTCCTCGAACGGATCGTCTTTCTCCCAGTCGACGCCGCTCATTACCAGCGCCTCGGGGGCCGTCGCAAATAAGAGTTTGCTACGAATCGAAATAGGTCGGTTCGGCGATCGATCGGGCCCCGACGACCGACTCGCTCGCGTCCGCGCGTGGCTCCTGCGGGATAATCGTCCCGACGCTCACCTCGTTCGACTCGAGGTCGATCTCGACCTCGTCGCCGACCTCGATCCCCGTCTCGTTCGCGTAGCCGCGTGGGACCTCGAGCACCCACTTCGCTTCGCCGGAGTACTGGAGTTCCTCGCCGTCCTCGCCGGGTTCGGGGGCCCGCGCGTGTTCGATCGTCGTCACCGTCCGATCGGCGTCGATGAAGATGATGTCGATGTCGAAATCCATCTCCCGCATGACGTAGGTGCGCTCCTCTTCGTCCTCGTGTACGAACAGCATCCCGGTTCCCGATTCGAGGGAGTCGTGGTCGCTCAGGCCAGTGTAGCGTTCCCCTGGCGTATCCGCGACTTCGACCTCGACGACTGCCTTGGGTTCGTCCTCGTCGGTGTCGTCGTCGACGACGCGCACCTCGCCCTCGTCTGCAGTCCACGGCGCGGAGACGATGCCGCTCTGGACGAGGAGGACGAGGACGACCGAACAGGCTGCGATCACGAGCAACCCTTTCCAGACGCGTTCGAGGGCCATGCCGAATAGCTGCCACGCGAGAAAGTAAAGGTTATTCGGACGGGGGAACTCAGTCGAGATGCGGGCTCGTGGTCTAGCTGGTCATGACGCGGCCTTTACAAGGCCGAGGTCGGCGGTTCGAACCCGCCCGAGCCCATATTCCTGCCGCGAACAACTCGTGAGCGGCAGAAATATGCCGCGAGAGGCGGTTCGAAGTAGACGAGACGCGCACAGCGAAGCGAGCACGTCTCGGCGTAGTTCGAACCCGCCCGAGCCCACTTTGCTGTCGCGAACGATCCGTGAGCGATAGGGTCGAACCCGCCCGGGCCCACGATCGGACCGATCGGCGATCGGTGAACGGGCAAATCGCGATCGATGGCCGAGCAGCGCACGATCGTGAGCGGGCCGACCCTGCACCGCCGATGCCCCACGTTGATATGCGATCCGTGTGTCTGCCGACACGTGACCCAGCAGCGGATTACTGCGGCGGACGTCCGGGGATGGACTTCGCTCCGGGATATCGCGGACGCGCTCGCGAAGCGTGGTCTCGAGTTCCGATCGACGCCCGGCGAGCGGACGCGCCTCGGGTGCCACGTTGCCGACGAGTTTTTCGGCCTCGTCGAAGCGGGGCCGGGCGAGTCGCCGTCGGAGTGCGGGCCCGAGCGCCGCGGTCGGCGGACGCATCTCGTCGCGACCCACGACTTCGAGTCGTTCACGTTCGTCACGCGGGATCGACGGAGGGCCGACCAGCAGCACGGTCGCATCACGTACCGGACGCTCACGTTCACGAAGGAGCAGTTCGGACGGGAGTGTGCGGAGACGGACGCGATCCTCGAGCGACTCAATGCGATCGAGGACGACTCGTCGACGGGGACGGGGGTCGCCGAGGCGCTCTTCGACACGCGAGCAGTCGTCGAGGCGTTCGCCCGACAGTTCGAGGCGTTACGGACCGACCTCGTGCAGGCGGTCGCTGGCATCCCGGACGATCGTGGCGACGCGAAGCGGCGATACGTCCAGGTCGTTCTCGATCGGCTGCTCTTCCTCTCCTTTCTCCAGGCGAAGGGGCTGCTCGACGGGGACGAACGGTATCTCCACGAACGGCCCGCGACCGTCGTCGACGAGGGCGACGATCGGTACGAAGCGTTCTATCGGCCGCTCTGCTTCGACTATCTCGCGACGGACGATCAGGACCCTGCGTTCGGTACGCTCCCGCATCTCGACGGCGGGTTGTTCGCCGAGAGTCCGGTCGAACGGGAGTTCGACGACGCCAAACTGGGCGAGACACCGGCGGAGACCAACGCACTCTTCGACGACGTGCTCGCGTTCCTGTCCGACTGGGAGTGGGACGTCGACGAACGGC
The DNA here is from genome assembly GCF_022869805.1 of Halosolutus halophilus. Classification (NCBI taxonomy): domain Archaea; kingdom Methanobacteriati; phylum Methanobacteriota; class Halobacteria; order Halobacteriales; family Natrialbaceae; genus Halosolutus; species Halosolutus halophilus. The sequence goes on from NZ_CP094974.1 coordinate 4,690,951, forward strand.
TCGCCGTCGCTGGCCCGAAGACCCTCTCTCCGGCGATCCTGGGGCACATCTACGAGCAGACGGTCACCCAGAAGGACCTGGGCGCGTACTACACGCCCACGGAGATCACCGGCTTCATGGCGCGCCGGACGATCCATCCCTCCCTCGTCGATCGGCTCAACGAGACCGTCGAGGCGGACTACGAGTCGATCGACGACGTCTTCGGCTTCACCGGGGACGGAGCCAGTGACGCCGACCCGATCGCAGACAGCGGAGCGACGACACCCCCGGTCCCGATCGAGACGGTGACGCCGGCTCACGTCGAGACGCTCTATCACGACGTGCTGATGGACACGCGAGTCCTGGATCCGGCAGTCGGGAGTGGGGCGTTCTTGCTCGCTGCCCAGGAGGTGTTGCTGGACGTCTCGGTGCAGTGTCTCGAGTTCTTCCGGCGACTCGACCGCGAGGGGCGCGGCCGGGACCTCGACGCCCGAACCCGGGACGAACTGGCGGCGATCGAATCCGGTGCGGGGAGCGTCTCGTTGTACGCGAAGCGGGCGATCGTTCGCAACGCCCTCTACGGCGTGGACGTCGACGACGGGGCGGTCGAGATCTGTAAGCGCCGCCTCTGGCTGTCGATGGTCGCGGACATCGAAGGCGATCCGGGTGACGTCGAACCGCTGCCCGACGTCGACGCCAGTATTCGACAGGGGAACTCCCTCGTCGGGGTCACCGACCTCGTCGACGACCGGGACGGGGGCGCGCCGCTCACGATCGACGGGGGCGAGGCCGGCGAGAGCGCCCGGGACACGGTGGCGGCGCCCGTCGAGGACGAGGCGATCGATCGGGCCGAGACGACGGAGGGCGACGAGAGCGCCCGGCGCGAAGCGGCAGCGCGTCGACTGTTCTCGTCCCGCGAGGAATTCGACGACCGAGTGCTGGCGGACTTCCACGACGCGGGCATCGAGGACTTCACGCGTGACGACCTCGCGGACCACTCCCCGTTTCACTGGCCGCTCGAATTTCCGGCGGTGTACGCCGAGGGCGGCTTCGACGTCGTCATCGGCAATCCGCCCTGGGACGTCGTCGCACCCAACCGAGAGGAGTACTTCACGACGTTCGACGAACTGTTTCGAACGCGGCCGCCGTCCGAGAAAGACGCCGTCCAGGAGCGACTCCTGGCCGACCCGTCGATCGCCGCCGGATGGGAGGCGTACCAGGAGAAAATGGCGACCCGCGCAGCGTACTTCAACGGCAGTTCGCAGTACGTCCTCCAGAACCCCGACGTCGGCGGGAGCGCCGTTGGGAACGAGAACGACCTCTCGATGCTGTTCCTGGAGCGCGTCTTCGAGGTGGCGAACGACGAGTCCTACGTAGCCCAGATCCTTCCGGGGACCGTCTTCGTCGGGGCGGCAGGGGCGGACCTTCGAACGCACCTGCTGGACGCGACGACGCTCCAGCAGGTCGTCCTGTACGAGAACCGGGGTATCTTTCCGGACGTCGATACCCGGTACAAGTTCGGAATCGCCGTGTGCAAGAACAGCGGCCGCACCGAGCGATTCGAGACGATCTACCGGAGCGGCGACCTCGACGTGCTGGGACGCATCGACGAGTCGGCTGTCACCGTCCCCCGGGAGGTCCTGACCGAGTACTCGCCGAGTACGGGCCTGTTCCCGTTGCTCGAATCGGCGGCGCAGGTCGCGGTCCTCCGCACGCTCGTCGACCATCCACCGCTGGGCGACGACTCCCAGGGGTGGACGGTGACCCCGTACCGGGAACTCGATCGCAACCAGGATCGGGACCGCTACGTCGAATCCGAAGCCGAGGGCGAGTACCCGGTCTACGGCGGGTCGAACGTCTACCAGTACAGTTACTCACCCGACGTCGTCGAGGACCTGGACGCACCGACGCTGTGGAGCGTCGGCGAAGACCGCGACCCGGAGCGCAGCGCCAAACGACGGATCCGGGAGAAAGCGTTCCGGTCGCGCGACCCCGAGATGGGACTCAAGAAGGCTATCTACGAGGCGTTCGACGGGACGGGGTCACAGAAGGCGTTCGTGAACGACCTCCTCGAACGGGAACGCGGGAAACCGCTCTCGCCCGACGACGTCAAACTCGACTGCAGCGCGTACCGCATCGTCTTCCGGAACATCACGAACTCGACGAACGAGCGGACGATGATCTGTGCGGTGGTTCCGAAGGGGGTCGTCTGCCACCACGCACTCAATACGATTCGTCCCTACACGTTCGATATCGATCGATCGGACCTCTCGGACGACCCGCTCCACTCGGTCTACGAACGGGTGTTCACCGATCGCGAACTGTTCGCGGCGCTCGGTCTCCTGAACAGTCTGCCGTTCGACTACCTGATGCGGACGAAGATCGAGGAGAACCTCGTTATGTACAAGTTGACCGAATCCCAGGTGCCGCGACTGACCGCGGGCGACGACTGGTTCGAGTACATCTCGACCCGCGCGGCGCGTCTCAACTGCTACGGGGCGGCCTTCGCGGAGATGCGCGATCGGCTCGGCGGTATCGACCCGGTGACGGACGCGGAGACCCGAACCGAACTGCAGGCCGAGATCGACGCGGCGGCCTGCCACGCCTACGGACTCACTCGGCGTGACGCGGCCTTCGTCCGCGACTCCTTCCACCGGGTTTCGTCACCCCGGATCATGACGGACGCGTACTTCGAACTGGTGGGGACGAAATACGATCGACTCGAGTCGGCGGACCCCGTTCCCTAATCGTCCGTGGATCGTCTATCGTCGCATCGTCGACGATCGTTCGTGCGTGGGGATCGATCGTAGCCAGCGATTGCAAGGAGTAGCAGTATAATAGGCGCGGTCAGTCAGTGCTTGAGTCGCGCGACGTTCTCGCGAATCTGACCGAGTAGTCCTTCCTCGGACTCGGCTTCGAGGGCGGTGTGCAGCGTCGAATTCTCCGGTTCGTCCTTGACCACGACGCGGAGGTACGGTTCGAGTTGTTCGAAGTTGTCCGCGAGCACGACGGTGTGGTTCTCCTCGTCGTGATCGACGACGCCGGAGTCGGCGAGTTTCGGGACGTGACACTGGACGGACGAGACGTAAACGCTCTTGTACTCGTTTTTCGCGACCTCGTCAGGCGGGACGTCGTGTTCCCAGCCCGCGACCTGTTCGGCGATCGTCGACAGCTCGATCGGGCCGTCTTGCCCCCTGAGGGCGTAGAGGAGATACCGCCGGCGTCGATTCGCCAGGAGTTCGAGGATGGTGTCGGCCGAGAGTTCGGTCTCTCCCTCGTCCGAGGCAAGTGCTTCCATAACATGATGTTACTCCCCAGCGCGGAAAAGCGTGTCTTGAATATCCGATATTCCAACTAACGACGGTCAGGCAATCCCAAACACGACGGTAGTCACCCCGTTACTAATTCGTGTTTGTCTTACTGGTCCGATCCGGTGGGAAATGTGTCGTTCTTCCTGGCCGTCGACTGGCGATTCCGATTCGAAATCCTTTTTTATACCATGGACGGAGGTGTAGATGAGCCGCCTTAGCTCAGACTGGGAGAGCACTCGACTGAAGATCGAGCTGTCCCCGGTTCAAATCCGGGAGGCGGCATTAGTCTCAGAGTTCAAATGCCTGGGGCACTTCGCGGGCGGAATATCGGTGTTTTTCGTCGCCGTTCATCGACCTCGAAATGGAATTTTCTCGATCATCGCACAGACTGACTTCCAATCGGTGCGTGGGGACTTACTCAGAGTTGACCTTGGTGAAACCCTCAACAGGTGATCGGTTTCAGGAGTCGTGCTGAATACAGGGCGCGACTGTCGCACGAGATCCGGGTCGATTTGCGACGGTGGTGATCGCTCAGTACAGGCAAACGATGGAACGCTGCGGATCGGGATCTACTCACCCTCTATCGAGAACGGCGTGCTGAAGCCAGAGCGAAAATCCAGCACGGCGACGAGTGCAGGCGGAAACAACGTGGACTGGTAGCTACAGATGAACCAGCAACGTGACGGATTCTACTCCCTCCGATAACTACCAAGAACGACGTTTTGAGGGGCTACTCGGTTATTCTTCCGAGTGGAAGGCGCGCTTCGACTCGCTTTTTTCGGGAGTACTATCGTGACCTCCATGCCCAACAATTGCGTAGGGCTGATCTATCGGGTAACCAAGACGACCCCAATAACTGCGAACGCTATCCCGGCAAGTCTCGTTATCGTAACTTCGTCTCCGAGGACGACCATACCGATGAGGGCCGCGATGACGAAGTACATCGCACCGAGAGTAGAGACGATCGTTGTTGACCCTCCGGAGAGGCCGACGTACATCGAAATAAGGCCTATTCCGGTGAACAATCCGGCCGTGCCAGCGAGCAGTCCTCCTCTCGCAGTAATGGCGAGCGATGCGTCTGAAACGAGGATGAATCCGAGTGCAAGGGGTCCCGCAACAAGATAGGAGATCGCGGCGGCCGTCCTCGGGTCGATGGACTCCGACGCAGCGTTGCCCAAGACCACCCAGATTCCCCACGTTACCATTGTAATCGAACCAAAGAAAACAGCCGAATCTATCTCGGGGAAACCCATCAGTGTGCGATCTACATCGCCACCGAAAAACACCTCTCCCTTCATTATCTGTGATCCTTAAACAGCCTCTGTTCAAGAATAGAGCGCGCTGGTGCGCTGTATATGCAGCACGGCTCAACAAACGTCATCGATAACTGTTAGAGATCCCGCTGTTCGGTTCGCATGCTTGTTCTACCGGTAGATTCAGAAGACCAGGTCAGAAACAAACGACTCCTCTCTGATGAATAGATACTCCGGGCCTTGTTTAGACGCGGAGCAACAGCTCATTCCTCTCGTTAATGGGCCACGGATCGACCGCTCAGTTAAACTACGGGTTGACTGCGTCGCACTTCTCGAGTTATTTTGTGCGCAGATGTCCCACCGGGTGTTTTCAACAGATATTCTATCTCGGCGAGATTCCCTCGAAACGATGCAGCGTCGCACGCTTCTCGGGCTGGCCGCCAGCGCAGGGATCGTTGGCGTCCTCGGGGCCACGGTTGGGATCGACGACGAGCCCTCCGCTCCACCAGCCACGTACGCCGACGAGCCCGTACCCCGGGCGTGGGAATGGAACCGCCCCGTTGTGGCCACCGACACGACGACGGCAGGAAGCGATATGTACGGGACCGTCCGACAGCACGCGTCAGTCCTCGATCTCGAACCGACTGGTCGGTACGCCCTCGTCACCAGGTATCGACTCATCCCGGGATCAAACTACCACGCGGGGAGCGGGTGGAAAACGATCTCGCTGACCGTCGAACACGCCTGGCGCTCGGGTTCGCTCGTCTCCCACCCCGGAGATGTCGTTCCCGCCGACGACGGCGACGCCGACTCGAACCTCTATCTAGGTACCAACCGGTCGACGGGACGGTACCGGTGGCACCTGACTTTTGACGCCGCGACGGGGAACTCCCGCACCTTTTGCTTCGCCACTGTCGTGGACCGTGACGAGGCACCCGAGGCAGGCGATGCTCTCGTTGACGCAACGTTCGGAGCGGGCTTCACGAAGGGATTTCTCAGGACCTCAGAACGCGATATCGCGACGGCTCGACTCGTGATGCGAGGAACGAGCGAGTAGTCGAACCGAGGATATCCACACAGGAACTAAGTCGTTCTCTCTGGCGTCTAAACAAGACCGATACTCTGTATTCAGCACGCTATTTGTGACAGTGTTCGGGTAGATCGCTGAGCCGTTGCTGAATAGAACGCGCGAATGCAGTACCAACCAGATGTTGATCGACGAGTAGAGTGACTGCTCAGTACAGGTCCATAGGATACCGAACGCTCTCGTATCAGCCCCACAGAAACAATAGCTGCAGGCCTAGCACCTATTTAGAATCGACAATATATGTTCCGAAAAGATATACGCCGATAACGCCAACGTAGACAGGGATTCCGTACAAGAAAATAAGAATAAGCACTAACACCGGTTCAGAGAGGCTGGATACACCCTCGGAGGGACTGGAAAGAGCTTGGATTCCATCCAGAATCAGTGCGAGTTCGTATGCTATCACAGATAATAGAAACGCAATTGCGAGAAGACTCCATTCAGGTTCTTTCATATTCTGTATTAATAATTTCAAATACTAATGTATTTTCTATCTGTACGAATTCGACTCGCAGTCCGCGTGACCGGCTCAGTCACCAGATCAACGTAGAAACCCACACCGACCGTCTGCTGCACACACCCTCTGTAGTCAGCAGGCCGTTTGTATCAGCCGCTGTGGATTTCACTGCGCCTCAAGGTTCTCGTTCCATATCTTCGAAGACGCCCAGCCACCGCTCGGCATATCGTCGGTGTCGTACACGCCCCTGTGGGCCATCTCTAAGAGACGCGCAACTTCGTCCTTAGTGAGCGTGGCAAATTCAATGGCCTCCACTGCCTTTTGACGCGCCCATTCGGTGCTCAGCGTGCCGCGTGGATCGCGGCGTAGAAATGGAACCCGATCGGATTCGGAGAAGACGAGCTACAGCCCGCACAGCGAAGTCGTTCGAACGGTGCTGCGCGCCGTTCGTGATGACGAGACGGCAAAGCCGTCTCGAACCACGTGCAGGTCCTCCCGACGCGGTTCGAATCCGGGGTGCAGCACTTCGTCGTGATCGAGGCTGGGTGTGCGATCGCCTCGGGCGGGGTCTCGTCGAAGCAATCGCACACCCGGGATCGAGAAGGCCGGCCGGTACGGTAGATTATTGTACACCCCGAATAATCAGGAACTATGAACGTGATCGAGATACTAGCGGAAGTAATCGAGGGGTACGTTTCTGGCGGCGCCGAGGAGGCGATATCGGAGGGTGTCGAGGAGACGGCAGAAGAAGCGACCGGCAAAGACCTCTAGTGGGTCGCCGACTGCCCGCTGTGGTCATGTCCCCTGCCGATGTGTCCGTTCGCTGTTAGCGGTTGCGACGAGGTACTGGGTCTCCGATCGGGCGTCCGAAGCGACCACAGACGGTAACATGGGCGTCCGGCGTCCGAAGCGACTGGAGAACAGTCCCGGATTTGAACTAGAGACCGCGAAGCACAGGCACAGTGAGCGACGGGGTTCGGGGCGTAGCGAGCGACCGCGTCCGCGTTCACGTGAGTCCACTACGAGAGGCGACGTGCATTTGCGGCGAACGACCCGTGACCCGTACAGTCCGCACCCGATCGACTTCGGCCCCGGTACGGAACCCAACTCCATGGATAATTCTCGCGGGGGTCGACATCGACCACGGGTCGCGATCGAGTACTCCGCGACGGAAAGCGCCGACACGTCGATCTGCGTACAGTAATCGGTTTCAGCAAGCGTTCTTGTTGCCCCCCTCTGTATTTCGCCTGTGATGGCGGACGAGCGACCGCGTATCGGGATCGTGACCGGAGAGAAGGCCCCTGAATTGACCGACGATGGCCGCGCCATCGTGTCGGGACTCCGTGAACGGGGGTACCTAACCGCGCCGACGATCTGGAGCGACTCGACGGTGGACTGGTCGCAGTTCGACGCCCTGGTCGTCCGATCGTGCTGGCAGTATTACGACGACCCGGACGCGTTCCGCGCGTGGCTCGCGACCGTCGAGCAGAACGGTATCGTCGTGGTCAATCCCCCCGACGTGATCCGATGGAACGTGCACAAGTTCTACCTCCGGGACCTCGAGACTGCGGGCGTCTCAGTCGTCCCGACTGCGTACGTCGAGCGGGAATCCGACGTCGACCTCGGGACGATACTGGACCGGAACGGCTGGACGGACGCCGTGGTCAAACCGGCGATCGGGACGAGTTCCAGCGGCGTCTGGCGGGCGTCGACGCCGATCGGTCCGGGCGACGAGGATCGATTCGAGACCCAGCGCGCCGAACGCGACCTCCTGGTCCAGCAGTTCGTTCCGGAGGTGACCGACGGTGAACTCTCGATGATCTTCTTCGAGGGCGCGTTCAGCCACGCCAATCGAAGCGTTCCGGCCGCCGACGATTTCAGGGCGCACCCGAATTTCGGCGTCGCTACCGACGCGTTCGATCCGACGGCCAGTCTCGTCGACCAGGCCAGAACGGTGCTTGACGCCGCCGCTGACGTCCTCTCGATCGACCCGGCGACGCTAGGCTACGCACGCGTCGACGGGATCGAGCGAGCGGGGACGTTCGTGCTGATGGAACTCGAACTGATCGAACCGTACCTGGGTCTCTCGAGGGCTGATGGGGGTGTCGATCGGGCCGTCGATGCGATCGATGCGACGCTTCGTCGGCGCTCGGATTCGATCGCCCGGGAACTACCGTGAACGGCGACCGCGCGCGGGCGCGTCGCGCCGTCGTTCGACCGCTCCCCCCTTCGACCCAACTATGTCACTCACGCCACTCCCCGAAATCGGTATCGGAACGTACGACGTCTCGCCCGAGGCCTGTACGACGGCAGTCACCTCGGCGCTGAACCTCGGGTACCGCCACGTCGACACCGCAGAAATGTACGAGAACGAAGCCGCAGTCGGCCGGGCGATCGATCGGGCCGCGGTCGATCGCGACGAGGTGTTCGTCGCGACGAAAATTCACTCGCGAAACCTGGCGTTCGACGACGTGATCGCCCACGCTCGCGCGAGTCGCGACCGTCTCGGCGTCGACGCGATCGATCTGCTGTACGTCCACTGGCCGATCCGGGCGTACGACCCCGAAGAGACGCTCGCGGCGTTCGACGAACTGTACGATCGGGGCGAAATTCGACGCGTCGGCGTGTCCAATTTCACCCCGTCGTTGCTCGAGGAGGCGATCGAACTGCTGGACGCACCGCTTTTCGCACACCAGGTCGAGTGTCACCCGCTGTTACAGCAGGCGGAACTCCGCCGGCACGCCCGGGAGCACGATCACTACCTCGTCGCGTACTCCCCGCTCGCGAAAGGGACCGTCACCGACGTGCCCGAACTCGTCGAGATCGCGAGGGAGTACAGGGCCACGCCCGCCCAGGTCGCGCTCGCCTGGCTCCAGTCGACGGAAAACGTCGTCCCGATTCCGAAGTCGACCTCGACGGACCACATCCGGGAGAACTTCGAGGCGAGACGGCTGCGGCTGGACGACTCGGCGATCGAACGAATCGACGGGATCGATCGGACCACCCGGCTGGTCGACTTTCCGTCGGCTCCGTGGAACGCGTGACGGCCCGCCGATCGGCGACCTGACCGACGAATCGGGCGAGAAGCGGCGAGCGAGTAATTCCCCCTGGGCGGACACGCGGGTTACAGGGGCTCTGCGCAGTGCCCACAGTACCGAAACGCCGGGTCGTTCTCCGCACCACAGTGACGACACGTCAGGCGCGTCCTCCCCGCGGCGTCCTCGTTGAGCAAAGCGGCGGGCCCTCGGTCGTACTCCTCGTCTTCGGTGTAGCGTTCCATCTCTCCGGCCTGCCGCTTGCGTTGCCGCTCGAGGCCGTCCCGGAAGATCCGCGTGAGAACTCGGATACCGACCCCTAACGCGAAGAGCAGGAGGACGATGACGATCGCGGCGTAGAGCTGTCCGGGAGCGACCACACGACACCTATGATCGCCCATCGGTTATATACTGTGTGTGATTACCAACCAGTATCTCGAGACGACTCGTTTGCGAGCAGTCGGAATCGTTATAGTACGGCCCTTTGATGGGGATTGCAAGATGAAGGCAGGAGTGCTCGGCATCGTCGATGGAACGTTCGACGTCGTCGATTCGTATACCGAGACCGTCACGGCGGCGGAGCAGGAACTCGATCGCTGTCTCGAGATCGATCGCGTGTTTTCACTTCCGACCGGGGAGATGGCCTTCGCCGGGCGTGCCGCTGCCGACACGCTTACGGACCGGGCCACGACGACGATCGAGGACGGCGAGATTCACGTCACCGAACGGGCGCGGACCGAGACGAAGTACACCGAATTCGTCGGCGTCCCCGGGGAGTTCGTCGCCGTCGACAGTAGCGACGGCACGTTCGCCTTCGACCTCGTCGCGGCGGAGACCGACACGAGGATCGAGCGCGCGACGCTGGACCTCGACGGGTTTTTCGCGGCCCACGAGTCGGCGACGCCGTGGAAAGCCGGTTTCTACGGGACCGGTGAAAACGGCATGAACGGGGTCCTCCACGGGGCGGACCTGCGGACGAGCCACGATGTGGACGACATCCTCGCGAACTCGAGCCTGAATCAGGTGGGGCTGTCCTACCGCTACGACGGGACCGACGTGAAGATGACGGCGGCTCGAAGTGGGTACGTGGAGGTCTATCGTCCGTCCGAGTTCGACTCCGGGCAGTATCTGGCGTACCTGCGCGAGGAGGTCCTTCCGCACGTCCGTTGAGGGCGGTTCGCTGGGACGGCCGCCAGGTCCAGACGGGCCGATCGACGGCTCGATCAGTCCGAATCCTCGATCTTCTGGCCCCAGAATCCGGGATGTTTCGTCACCGCGACGTCGCCTTCGATTCGCGTCTGGCAGGCCAGTCGGAGTCCGCGGTCGGGATCGTGCGGCGGGAACGAGAGTCGCCGCTCCTCCCGATCGGTGGGTTCGCTGACCGCCCCGTCCACCTCGACGGCACAGGTGCCGCAGGTGGCCTTCCCGCGACAGTTCACGGTATCGGCCATTCCGTTGTGTGGGCTCTCGCCCGCCTCCAGGAGCACGTCGCGGAGGATCTCCCCCGCATCACAGTCGATCTGCCGATCGCGGAAGTGAACCGTCGGCATACCGGCGAGTACGTGTCGGGTGATCGTATATCTTGCCGGTCGCCGTCGCGGCCATCACCACCGCCGTCCTCGCTGGTATCGTCGCCCCGTGGCGCGTTCGACCCCCTCCGCCGGTACCCCCACCGGCGTCTTATATCTGGATCGCGGGCGAAGGAACCCGTGTGGCCCGTGTGAAACCGTCCACGCCTGCACCTGTCACGCGTCGAACGATCGTCGTCGGTCTGGGCGCGCTCGTAACCGGCTGTCTCGACGAGGCAGATGACTCGACCTCGGCCGAAGACGACGGCACTGACGGTTCGAACGCGACCGACGGTGCCGACGGTAGCGACGGCGAATCGTCCGAAAACGGCGTCGACGCCACCGGCGAAGTAGACCAGATCGGCGACCTTGCACTCACGAGCCCGGCGTTCGACGACGGCGATCGGATCCCCGATCGGTACGGCTACGAGGCCGAGAACGTCAATCCGCCGCTGTCGATCGAGAACGTTCCCGACGACGCCGAATCGCTCGCCCTGATCGTGGACGATCCGGACGCGGTCGACGCCGCCGGGCAGGTCTGGACGCACTGGCTCGTCTGGAACGTCCCGCCCGACACGACGACGATTCCGGAGGACTGGGAGGCCGAAGACGCCGCGGAGGGGACGAACGACTTCGGCGAGGTCGGCTACGGGGGGCCAAACCCGCCGGACGCGGAACACCGCTACCGGTTCAAACTCTTCGCGCTGGAGACGACGCTCGACCTGTCGTCGGAGACCGACGCCGACGATCTCGCCGAAGCCATGGACGGTCACGTCGTCGCGGCCACGCAACTCGACGGGGCGTACCCGGCCTGAGTACTCGGGTCCGATCGCCAACGCGTGTTCCCGACTGGTGAACGCTCAACGGTTTTCCGTCACACCGCCGTACTGGCCGTGTGAGCCGCGACACCATCGCAAACGAGAGCGACACGTTCGAGATCGGCGAAACGACCGTCCATCGGCTCGGGTTCGGGGCGATGCGCCTCTGTGGCGACGAGATCATCGGCCCGCCCGAGGACGAGGAGCGAGCACGCGAGGTACTTCGGCAGGCGATCGACCTGGGAGTCGACTTCGTCGACACGGCCGACTCCTACGGTCCCGGCGTGAGCGAACGCCTCATCGGCGAGACGATCGGTGACGCCGACGACGTGCTGGTCGCGACGAAGGCCGGCCTCCTTCGCAACCGATCGGGCGAGTGGATCGCCCACGGCGACCCGGACTACATCCGGAACCAGGTGCTGGCGTCGCTCGATCGGCTCCGGACCGACGCCATCGACCTCTACCAGTTCCACCGACCCGACCCCGATACCCCGTTCGAGGACTCCATCCGGACGTTCGGCGAACTCCAGGACGACGGCCTCGTCCGGACCGTCGGCGTCAGCAACGTCTCCGTCGAGCAACTCGAGACGGCCCGCGAGCACGTCGACGTCGCCACCGTCCAGAACCGGTACAACGTGGCCGATCGGTCGAACGCCGACGTGCTCGAGGTCTGTGCGGAACACGACATCGGATTCATTCCGTGGGCACCGATCGACGGCGACGACCTCGCGGAACACGGCACCCTCCTCGACGACGTCGCCGAGGATCACGACGCGTCCCGGCGACAGGTCGCGCTGGCGTGGCTGCTCGAGCGATCGGACGTCGTCCTCCCGATCCCGGGGACGTCGGATCCGGCCCACCTCGAGTCGAACCTCGCGGCCTCGCAGGTGTCGCTGACCGACGACGAGGTACAGCGGATCACCGAGTCGGCGGACTGATTCCTCGCGGATTGCGAGTCTCGCGTCTCGGCCGTCGAACCGATCCTCCGCCGTCCGCACACCGCTCGCGTCAGCCGCCGAACCGACCGGCGATGCGGTGCGTGAGGTCGGTGAGGTAGATCGATCCCCAGACCGCGGCGACGGCGGCACCGACGACGTCGTAGACGAGGTCGACGATCGTATCGGTTATCCCGTGCTGGGCGAGGACCGCGTCGAGACCGAGCAGGGCGGCACTCTGGTCGATGCCGAACTCCATGAGTTCCCAGAGGACGCCGAACGCCAGCACGAACACGAGGATGAACGCGACCAGCATCGTCGTCGGGAAGAACACGTCGTCCGTGTGGAGGTCGATCGCCCGAACGACGGCGTAGCCCCCCGCAGCGACGATCGTCGCGGAGATCGTGTTGTCAGGCTGTCCCACGGGCCGACGAACCCGTACAGACCCGCCGATCCGAGGGCGTGCAGGAAGACGGCCGCCGTCAGCCAGAAGACGAGTTCTGGCTCGAGGGGCAGCCGGTAGTCCCGCTCGAGGACGGCGGGGAGGAACGTGATCGCCAGCGCGATCGCCCCGTTCGCGATCGTCGTCAGGTCGCGGGCGACGACCCCGTAACAGAGCACCAGCACGAGGGCCGCCTGCATCGTCCGGGAGAGCCGCCTCACGGTCCGTTCGGGCACGTCCAGCCGATCGCGGACCAGCGACGGGACGGGATCCGGCTCCGAGTCGGGCGCGGATCGCTGCGGTTCGGACGGATCTTCCGACGACCCCTCGGCGACGCGCTCCGTCGTGGACCGACCGTACCGATCGAAGACGACGCCGGCGAACAGTCCGGCGACCGCGGCGTAGGCGAAGTCGTACATCATCGCCCGATTGGCCGCGTCCTGCGATCGCCCGTCCAGCACGTAGGCCGTGCCGAACGCGACGTCCGAGACCCACTGGGCGACGTTCCACGCGCCGGCGACGGCGAGCGTCGTGAGTACGACGAACGCGATCGCGAACGCGTGGTTCATCCGCACCGCCGTGAAGCGATCGATCTCGACGGCGACGACGAGCGCGACCGCGGCGACGGCGACGTAGACGGCGATGGTCGTCAGGAACGACTCGCCGAGGACCGTCGCGTCGACGACGGGAACCAGGACGAGCACCAGCAGTTCCCAGGACGGCAGCGCGAGCGGATCCCGGAACGCGGCCACCGGGGCCAGCACGATCGCGATCGCGATCCCGGTGAAGGCGAACCAGCGGTACGACGCCGCGAGGGCGTAGTTGACTGCCAGCGCGGCGAGGATTGCCGTGACGAGCCACCCCACCACCGCGTTTCGCTGCGGATCGTCGACCATCCCACCGAGTCGGGCGTCGGCCATGCGCCTCGCTACGTGCTGGAACGCCTAAACGCGCGACCTCGTCTATTAGGGGGTCGCATACCCGGCGCGTCTCGACACGTGGGTTACTCGACCTGCGATCCGATCGGTTCGCCGGTCAACCCCATCGGTCGCCCTCCCGGCTACCGCCTCGCTCACTCGTCGACGAACACCGTCTTCAGGCGGCTTCCACAGTTCGGACAACAGAGCGTCTGCCACTTCGTCGGATCGAGTCCACCCATCGTCTTCGTTCGGCGGGCGTCCTCGAAGGCGAGCACGGCCCCGCAAGTGTCACACTCGAACTCCTCCCCGGTCTCGTCGTCGTGACTGGACATCGACGTTCGAGACGGTACGGAACGGTCGGTGATAGCGTTACCTGCGGCGGGTCGATTTTAGGGGCTGGACGCCGACGATCGCGTATGGGCTACGACACCGCGTCGAAGACGGACGTCGACTCCGTCGTCCCCGAGGAGTGGGGCGGCATGTGGTTCCTGAAGGGCGCGCTCGACACCGACGAACTGGGCTTGACGGTGCTCGAACTCGAACCAGGCGGCAAGGGAAAAGAACACGACGAGACCGAGAGTGGACAGGAGGAGGCCTACTACGTCGTCGAGGGAACCGTCGAGGTCGAACTCGCAGACGAGACGGTCTCGCTCGAGGCCGAGGAGGCGATCCGTCTCGATCCCGACGAACGCCGCCAGATCCACAACCGCGGCGACGATCGAGCCACACTCCTGCTGGTCGGCGCACCGCTCTGACATCCTCCCACGGCTAACGCCGTGGGGATCCCCTACTGGGGCTGTATCCACGGTAACCCGTCGTGCAGCACTGACGAACCGGTTGCCGCCCGTTCGCCGACCGATCGACCGATCGCCCGCCGGACACGACGGAAGAGTGATGCGTTCGTGTGGGAACACTTGGATATGGTCGCAGTCGACGACGTCGATCTCGAGCACGGGCTGGCCCGGGTCAACGGGGTCAAACTCCACTACGTCACCGCCGGCGACGCCGGCGGCCCGCCGCTGGTCCTGCTCCACGGCTGGCCCCAGACCTGGTACGAGTGGCGCGAGGTCATCCCGGATCTCGCACAGGAATACACCGTCATCGCCCCCGATCTCCGCGGTCTGGGCGACTCCGGCACGCCCCGATCGGGCTACGACAAGGACACCGTCGCGACCGACGTCCGGGAACTCGTCGACCACCTCGGGCACGACCGAGTCTTCCTCGTCGGCCACGACTGGGGGATGGCGACGGCCTACGCCTACGCCGCCCAGTACCGCGACGAGGTGTGCGCGCTGGCCGTCCTCGACGCCGGACTCCCCGGGATCAACGAGGAGCACAAGCGACAGCTGTGGCACACCCGCTTTCACAGCGTCCCCGACCTGCCCGAGCAACTCGTCGCCGGCAGGGAGCGACTGTACCTCTCGTGGTTCTTCAAGGAGGGCGCGTACGATCCGTCGGCGATCGACGCCGACGCCCGCGAGGAGTACGCCCGCTGTTACTCCCAGCCGGGCGGACTCCGCGGCGGGTTCGAGTACTACCGCGCCTACGACGCCGACGCCGAAAATAACCGGCACCACGCCGAGGACCCGCTCGAAATTCCCGTCCTCGCGCTGGGCGGGACGGAGTCCTTCGGGGACCTGCCGATCCGGGACATGCAGGCTGTCGCCGACGACGTCGACGGCGAGGTGGTCGATCGAGCCGGCCACTGGATCCCCGAGGAGCGGCCGGAGTATCTGGTCGATCGGGTACTCTCCTTCTTCGAAGCCGCGTCGTCGCCGTAAGAACCGACGCCGCGAGCGACCTGCGGACGATCGATCACTGGCTCACGTACCCGCCGTCGATCACCATCGTCTCACCCGTGACGAAGGAACTATCCGCCGAACAGAGCCACACGGCGGCGTCGCCGATCTCCTCGGGTTCGCCCAGCCGTCCCATCGGTGTCGCGGCGATCGCCTGCTCGACGTTGCCGTCCGCTTCGGACGATCGCTCGACCATCGGCGTGTCGATGACGCCGGGACAGATGACGTTGACGCGGACGCCCTCGCCGCTGTACTCCAGGGCGGCCGCCCGGGTCAGGCCGACCACGCCGTGCTTGCTGGCGACGTAGGGACTTAGTTCCGGGAAGCCGACGACGCCGGCGATCGAGGACGTGTTGACGATCGCACCGCCGCCGCTCTCCAGTATCGCCGGAATCTCCGCTCGCAAGCCCAGGAACACGCCCTTGAGGTTGACGTCGATCACTCGCTCCCAGTTGTCCAGCGGCTGCTCGCTTGCGGGTCCGCTGGCCCCTTCGATGCCCGCGTTGTTGAACGCGAAGTCGAGTCGACCGTAGGTATCGACTGCCGTCTCGACCATCGCCTGGACGTCCGCCCGCTCGCTGACGTCCGTCTCGACGAACGTCGCCTCTCCGCCCATCGCTTCGAGTTCGTCGACCGTCTCCTCCCCGTCTTCGACGTTGACGTCCGCGACGACCACGCGCGCTCCTTCCTCGACGAACCGCGAGGCTGCCGCGCGGCCGATACCGGTACTCGCGCCCGTTACGATCGCTACCGCGTTGTCGATTCCATCCATTGTCGTTTCGTCCGTACCCAACCCGCGTCGAGTACGATCGGTACTTGGAGCAGCACTCGCATAACGCCAGTCGGTATGTTCGAGTACTGATAACCAGGTGTCGTTACGTTCGCGATGACGCTGCGGGACGTCCGGGTGCGAGAATCGAACCCGACTGCGAGACCCGCTCACGCTCGTCTCGCGTTCCGGCTTTTCCGCTCCTCGTGGTACTCGTCGCGAAAAAGTCCGGGTGCGAGAATCGAACCCGCGTCTCAGCCTCCACAAGGCTGAAGGATAACCACTACCCCAACCCGGACACGCGTACACCTCACTCTACAGGCGGATGGCCTCAAATACGTTACGACTCGGGGACGGGGGTGTGCGACTCCGTACCGCGGGATTTCACCCGCCCGATCGCCTCTCAGCACCGTCGCCCCGCGACCGGGACGCTTTTCGGCCCGAACCCCGTAGCACCGCCAACGCGTGGCCATCACCGACAAGATCTACGTCAAGAACCACCGCCAGCTCAGCTCCCAGCTCGAGACGAACATCCCCAAGGGCGCGTTCAAAGGGGCGACGCTGGACATGCTCTTCCGCGGCGACGGCCTCGAGAAACTCGACGACACGACTCGCGATCGGGTGCTCGACTTCGCGGAGGACTTCCTCGACTGTGACTGCGACAACAACCCCTACTGTGGCTGCCCGGAACGGAAGTTCGTTCAGTACTTACTGGAGTTGCGCGCACAGGGGCTCGGCCCGGACGCGATCGTCGACGTGATGACCGACGACTACATGGTGTACGCCTACCCCGGCGACATCCTCTCCTTTCTCGACGACGGCGTTCGAACGCTCGAAGCGGCCGAATCCCTCGCTCGCGTCGACGGGGACACCGACAAGGCCGACGAGATTCGCCAGTCGAAACGGGATCTCGCGCGGTAACGCGAACGGGATCGCTGGATCGATCGCGCACTGACTAGTCTGCGCCTGCGCTCGTCCCGCCGCGACGCTGTCAGTCTACCGGCTACCGGTTACCGAAGCTGTGACGGGCCGTCGGCCTCGTCGAGGTCGTCGAGCAAGAGCACCTCGTTTTCTTCGTCCTCGAGACGGTCCTGGAGGTCGTTGACGTAGGCCTTGTACTCGTCGAGTTGCTCCCGGAGGTGGTCGGCCTCGAGTTCGAGCCGTTCGTGTTCCCGGATGAAGCTCTTCGGGACCTCGATGGTCGGCGGGAACGTGAGGTCCTCGCCCCTTTCGCCCTCGCCACCTGCCGCCTCGAGGTCGGCCTCCGGCACGACGGCGACCTGCCCGTCGTGTTCGACGAGTTGGTCGACGTAGTCCCGGAAGACCGCGGACAACGAGATGTCGCGCTCTTCGGCGATGTCCTGGAGCGCCTCGAACGCGTCCTCGTTCACGCGAAACGAGATCGTCTTGTTCTTGTTGCCCATTGGTAGGTCTAGTCGACCATCGTCACACTTAACAGTTTGTCCGACGCTCGCACTCCGAAAAACCGCAGGCTGCGGGTGGTTCGTGGTTCGGATGGCGTCAGTTCGGTTCCGCCGTCGCCTCGACGTCCTCGAGGCTCTCGAGCGCCTGAATCACGTCGCGGCGGTAGTTCTCGACCGGCGAGTCGTACTGCTCGCGAGCCATCTGGGCGTACTCGTTCGTGGGGTGGGTCGACCCGCTCTCGGGTGCTTCCTGTTCGGCTTCCCACTCGTCGAACGCCTCGATCCGATCGAGCGTGCGTTCGGCGGTTTCGACGACCCAGCGGTCGCGGGTGTCGTCGTCGACGACGGCGATCGATTCGGGTCGTACGGAGACGTTGACGGTGCCGTCGTCCGTCTCGTAGGTGCGGGGTTTGCCGACGATGGAGACGTACGCCGGCGGCTCCGTGTCGCGGAGGACCGAGGCGGCCTCGGGCTGGTACTGGCCGGCGTAGACGAAGTACGTCCCCGTCGGATCGACGACGCGGCCGCGCCAGTACTCGCTGTCTTCGCCGACGTCCTCGGTCTCGGTCAGAGTGCCGACGATGAACACGCGGTTCGCGCGATCGCCCGTCGGGAGGAGCGCGTAGTTGGGCGCGCGCTCGTCGTCGCTCTCTTTGAAGGCGTACGTCGAGTCGTTGAATTCGGAGGCGAAGACGCGGCGGGCGACTTCGCGGGTGAGTTCTGCCTGGCTCATGTCACATCGACCTCGCTTTGATCAGCAGTTCCTCGGGATCCGCCGGTCCGTCGAGTTCCTCGACATCGTCGGCGAGCACGTACCGGCCGAAGGTCGGGCCCTCGATGCGGTAGTAGGTGCCGACGACCTTCTCGCGGATCTCGTCGGCGACGACGGTGGTATCGAGCGCGTCCATCGCCATGTCCTTGGCCTCTTCGAGGCTGATCCCGGTCAGGTCCTCGGTGGCCTCCTTGTCGAAGATGACCTCGTGGGCGTCGATGCCGTCGTCGACGACGGCTTTGATCCGGAGGTCGAACTCGCCCTCGCCCTCGCCGTGTTCGTTACAGCGGCCGTTCTGGAGCACCCGGGTGCAGTCCTCCTCGGGGCAGCGCTTGATGAGGCCACTGCCGCTTTGCATGTCCACGAGTGCACCCTCGATCTCGCTGGTGTCGTCGCCGACCTCGATGTCCTCGTCGAGTTCTTCGATGACGGTCGTCGAGTTGAGTTTGACCGAGTACCGGCCCTGGTACTCGTCGGTGACGACGTTTCGGAGTTCGTAGACGCCGCCCTCGTCGAGGGTCGGGAGGTCGGATTTCGCCCACTTGGTGAACTTGATCGTCCCCGTCGGATCGCCCAGCAGGCCGACCTGTGCGACGGCGTCGCTGCGGGGATCCCAGAGTTCGATGACCTTCGCCGTGAGGTCGATCCACTGCTCCGACTCGTCGACGTCCTCGATCTGGACCGCCTCGCTCGACCCGCTCGAGAGGTCGTCCCGATCGAGGCCCGCCTCGTCGAGGTAGTGGTTGGTGACGCTCCGGCGCGCCTCGTCGATCGGGACCTTGTACTCGTCGACGAGCGTTCGAAGGCGCTGTTCGACGTCGTCGACGCTCAGGTCGAGGTGGTCCGAAAACTGGTCGTGTATGTCGTCCGCGTGCTGTCGTACGTCGCTCATGGTGTCACGCCTCCTCCTTGGTTTCACTGGGAGGCATACGCCGTTTCGTTCCCGATCGTATTTAAACTGCCGCCACCGGAGCGAAAGTGAAACCGACTCCGCGTTACCGCCGGAAGAGG
Organism: Halosolutus halophilus; assembly: GCF_022869805.1. Classification (NCBI taxonomy): domain Archaea; kingdom Methanobacteriati; phylum Methanobacteriota; class Halobacteria; order Halobacteriales; family Natrialbaceae; genus Halosolutus; species Halosolutus halophilus. The sequence goes on from NZ_CP094974.1 coordinate 4,710,531, forward strand.
CCGACTCGATGGGTATCTGGGGTGCTCTCGTCCCGACGATGTGGCCGTTGCCCGAACGCCGTTTCCCGTACGTTCCGTACCTGTTTTCGTGCTGGCCGTTCACGGTCCGGGCATGGACGTTGGACTCATGGTGACGGCCTTCGGCGACGTGGACCTGGCCGATGTCGCCGTTCGAGCGGAGAAGCGGGGCTACGACGCGGTCTGGGTCGGCGAACTCTGGGGTGCGAGCGGGACCGTCCAGGTGACGGAGATGGCCTGTCGGACCGACTCGATCGATCTCGGGACGGCGATCCTGAACGTCTACTCCCGGTCGCCGGCCGTCCTCGCGATGACCGCGGCGTCGCTCCAGGACGCGTCGGACGGGCGGTTCACGCTGGGCCTGGGGACGAGCACCCCGAAGGCGGTCGAGGACCTCCACGGAATGTCGTTCGATCGGCCGGTGCGACGGGCCCACGAGACGATCGAGATCGTCCGAGAACTGACCGCAGGTACCGGCGACCCGGTCGCCTACGACGGCGAGGTCCTCGAGGTCGCGGATTTCCCGTCGATCGACGCGGACGTGCCGATCTATCACGCGGGCCTCGGCCCGGCGAACCGACGGGTGGTCGGGCGACTCTGTGACGGCTGGATCCCGCACAACATTCCGTTCTCCGAACTCGACGAGGCGTTCGAGGTCGTCGCTGACGCGGCGCGAGAGCGCGACCGCGACCCGGCGGAGATCACGATCGCTCCCTACGTCCCCTCGGTCGTCAGTGACGATCCCGCCGAGGCGCGAGACGTGCTCCGGCAACACCTCGCCTACTACGTCGGGAGCGGCGAGGGATACCGCCGGGCGGTCGCGACGCGCTTCCCCGAGGCGGCCGATCGGATCGCCGAGGCATGGCGCGACGGCGAGAAACGGGTGGCTGCCGGGGCCGTCACGGACGAGATGGTCGCCGACCTCGGCGTCGCGGGGACGCCCGACGGTGCCCGCGAACAACTCCGGACACTCGTCTCGGAGACCGAGATCGACCATCCGATCGTCGTGATCCCCGAACCCGCCTCGAGCGACCAGACCGAACGGACGATCGACGCGCTCGCGCCCGACCGGGCGTAGCAGACGCGCGAAGACGGAGTCGTCAGTCGCTCCGCACCGGCGTCCACCGGTGCCATACTTCTTTCAGAAGGAGTCACGAAACGATTCTGTTCACCGATACCGTCCACCCACGGAGGTGAACCTGTCTTCACCGCTGAAAAACGGACGGCTGGTTTTCGGACGTTGCATCACTCGGTAGTATCTTCTCAGATTCGCCTTTCGAAGGAAAAAGTTATTCAATAGGCGGGACTGACGTGTGGACAATCACAGGTGACGTGAAATGGTCAAGATGGAAACGGCGGAGCTGGAGACCGACCTGAGTCTGTTCAAGTACGACAACCTCGAGCAGTTGCCGCCCCGGTATCGGGACCTCGAGGCCGAAGAACGGACCGAACGTATCGAAGCGGCACTCGAGGAACTCGGCGACGACGTCGTGATCCTCGGACACAACTACCAGCGACGCGAGATCGTCGAGCACGCCGACTTCGTCGGTGACTCCTACCAGCTCTCGACGGAGGCGGCGAACGCGGACGCCGAGTACGTGATCTTCGGCGGCGTCACGTTCATGGCCGAGAGCGCGGACATCATCACCGACGACGACCAGACCGTCATCCTCCCGAGCATGGAGGCGTCGTGTCCGATGGCCGGGATGGCCGAGGCCCTTCAGGTCGACAGCGCGTGGGCCGAGATCACCGCGGCCGCGCCCGAAGCAGACATCGTCCCGATCACCTACATGAACTCCTACGCGGACCTGAAGGCCTTCTGTGCGAGCCAGGGCGGCCTCGTCTGCACCTCCTCGAACGCGCACGAGGCGTTCGAGTACGCCTTCGAGAGGGGTGACAAGGTCCTCTTCTTGCCCGACAAACACCTCGGGGAGAACACGGCCCACCGACTGGGCATGGAAGACGAAATCGCCGAGTGGGACCCGTGGGATCCCGACGGGAAAGACGCCGACGAAGTCGCCGAGAGCGACATCATCCTCTGGGACGGCTACTGCCAGGTCCACGAGCGGTTCCGCGAGGACCACGTCGAGGCGATTCGCGCCGAACACGACGACGCGAAGGTCGTCGTCCACCCCGAATGTCGACGCGAGGTCGTCGAGGCCGCCGACAGGGCCGGCTCGACGGCGACGATCTGCGAGACGATCGAAACGGCCGACCCCGGCGAAACGTGGGCGATCGGCACCGAGATCCACCTCACCGAGCACCTCCAGCGCTGGTACCCCGAGGTGAACGTGCTGCCGCTGTGTGGCGACGCGTGCATGGACTGCAACGCCATGCGTCAGATCGACCCCAACTACCTCACCTGGGTGCTGGAAGAACTGGTCGAGGGACGTGAACGCAACGTAATCGAGGTCGCCCCCGAGGAGAAAGAGCTCGCGGAACTGGCGCTCGATCGAATGCTCGAGATCTGATTCCATGACCGAGACTCCACCAGACGCCCACACGGACGGGGATACGAACGCGGAGACCGCGGACGTCCTCGTCGTCGGCAGCGGGATCGCCGGCTGTGCGGCGGCCCTCGCGGCCGCCCGGGAGGGTGCCGAGGTGCTCCTGATGACCAAGGCCGAGCGGCCCGACGACGCCAGCACCGACTGGGCACAGGGCGGCATCTCGACCACCCGCGGCGACCCGGAGAGCCTCAAAGCGGACATCCTCGAGGCCAGCGACTGGACGGCCGATCCCGACGCCGTCGACGTCCTCGTCGCGGACGCCGACGACGCCGTCGAGGACGTCCTGCTCGACACGCTCGGGATCGGCTTCGACGAGTCCGCGGACGGCGAGTTCGACTACACCCGCGAGGCTGCCCACTCCGAGTCCCGCATCCTCCACGTCGACGCCGCGACCGGGTCGCACATCCTCCGACCGTTCCTGAACCACGTCGACGACCACGATCGGATCGAGGTGCGCCAGGACACCGCCGCGCTCGAGTTGATCACCCACGAGGGCCGCGTCCACGGCGTGGTAAGCGACGACGAACCGACGGGCAAGCCGATCTACGCCGGCGCGACGATCCTCGCGACCGGCGGGATCGGCGCGCTCTACACCCGATCGACCAACCCGGACGACGCGACCGGCGACGGCATCGCCATGGCCGCGCTCGCGGGTGCGGACGTCGAGGATCTCGAGTACATCCAGTTCCACCCGACGGCCTACGATGGCGACGATCCCTTCCTGCTCTCGGAGGCACTTCGGGGGGAGGGCGCAGTACTGCGAAATGGCGACGGCGAGCAGTTCATGGCGGACTACCACCCGCAGGGCGACCTCGCACCGCGGGACGTCGTCGCCCGTGCGGTCGAGACCGAACGCGAAGCGACCGGGGAGGTCGTCCTCGACGTGAGTCCGCTCGAGTTCGAGGCCGAGTATCCGGACATCGCCGACACGTGTCGCGATCGCGGCATCGAGGGCGACGAGATTCCCGTCGCACCCTGCGAGCACTTCCTGTGTGGCGGGATCGACGTCGACGATCGCGGTCGAACGAGCCTCGATCGGCTCTACGCGGTCGGCGAGTGTGCCCGGACGGGCGTCCACGGCGCGAACCGCCTCGCGAGTACGAGCCTGCTAGAGGGACTCGTCTGGGGGCTGCGCGCGGGCGAGGACGCGGTCGGCGAGGCGCAACGCGCCTCGAAGCGAAGCGGTGAAACCGCGGAACGGGCCGATGCCGAGGTCGTCGAAGCGCCCGAACTCCGCGACAGCGATCCGGCCCTGCCAGATCGCTTCGCCGCCCAGAAGTTCACCCGGCTGAATCGGACGATGGACGAGGCGCTCGGCCTCGAACGCGATCCCGCCGCGATCGGCCGCGCGAGTGCCGTCCTCCGGCGGCTCAAAGGCGAGGTCGACGCTTACATCCGAACGCGGACGGCTCGAGACCTCTACGAACTCCGTAACGCCAGCGTCGTGGCGCTGCTGATCGCGCGCGCGGCGAGCGAGAATCGCGAGTCGGTCGGGTGTCACTACGTCCGAGAGGACGACGTGGCCAGCACGCAGTAACGCAGTAGCGCAGTAGCGACTCGGCGGGAACACGCGCCGCCGTTCGCGCCCTGACCAGGAGTGGCCGTTACGGTCGCCGTTCGGAGGTGATCGGTTCCGATCCGGTCCCGATCGATGCGGTCGAATCTGACGCGCCGTCATCGTCGCTCGCAGTAGCCGTCTGCAGATTGATGTCGCGTTGCGGAAACGGAATCTCGATCTCCGCCGCGGTTAGCGCCTTGTACATCGACCGGTTGAGTACGTGTCGCGTTTTGCTGGCGCGAGTCGGCGACGGGATCCAGCAGAGGAGTTCGTACTCGAGCGCCGAATCGCCGAAGGCTCGAAATCGCATCCGCGGTTTCGGCGAATCGAGGACGAGCGATTCCTCGCGGGCGATGTCCAGTACGAGTTCCTCGAACGCGTCGATATCCGTCCCGTAGGCGACGCCGATGGGGATCTTGAGTCGCTTCCGACGCTGGGGTGCCGACTGGTTGATGACCTTCGCAGCGTTCAACGCCGCGTTCGGAACCGTGACGAGGACTTCGTCGCGCATCATCAGCGTCGTCGATCGGACGCCGACGGTGACGACGGTCCCGGCCTCGCCCGAGTCGAGTTCGATGTAGTCGCCGAGTTTGTACGTGTCGTCGAAATACAGCGCGATACCGCCGAAGAAATTGGCGACGGTGTCTCGGGCGGCGAAACCGACGGCGATGCCCGCGACGCCCGCCGCTCCGAGCAGCGGCGAAATACTGTACTCCCACAGCGACAGCAAGACGCCGATCGTGCCGACGAACACGATCAACGTCCAGACGTTCGAGAAGACCGGTGCGAAGTCGAAGCGCGAGCCCCTGTCCTTGATCTCCTCGACGAACCGGTTGACGACCCGGTTGGAGGCGAAGGCCCACGCGACGATGATGACGGACAGCGACGGCTTCCCGAAGAACGTATCGAGCTGTTCGGGCGAGAGCAGGACGTTCTCGCTGATCGAGGGGATCTGCGTGAGCAAATAGACGCCCGCCAGCGCGGCCGTCAGAACGACCGGTATCCGGAGTTCCTGGACGAGGATGTAATCGTACTGGGTCCTCGTGCGACTGGTATAGCCCAGCAGCGTCCGGAGGACGACAACTTCGAGGAGGACGGCAATCCCGAGCGAGATTCCCACGAGCAGCGCGGTCGCTTGCCAGGCGGGTACTCCCTCGAACAGCGAGGTGAGCGGACCGAGGAGGACGTCGATCATGGCTGAAACAGGGCGATGATCGACGTAACTGTTTTTGCATCCTGAGCGTCACGTCTTCCTGACCGTCAGCGGTCGTGCCCGTATCGGTCGACGCCGACCGGGCGGACGGTTCCAAAAACGGGTGCTTTATTCTCACCGGGCCCGCATCCGCGCACAACGAGTCGCATGATCACCGATCTGCAGATCGATCGCTGGCTCCGCGAGGACGTCGGCCACCACGACGTCACGAACCAGGTCCCCGGCGAGACGACTGGGCGACTCGTCGCGAAGGAATCCGGCGTCGTCGCGGGCCTCGACGCTGCACGCGCCGTCTTCGACTACCTCGATGTCGACGTGTGCGAGTCGACCGAGGACGGAACGTCGATCGAGGCCGGTGACACGCTCCTTCGCATCGAGGGGCCCGCACGCGACGTGCTCCGCGGCGAACGCGTCGCCGTGAACCTCGCAGGTCACGCGTCCGGGATCGCGACGCGGACCGACAGCGTCGTCGAGCGTGTTCGCACCGAGTCCGACGACGTCCGGATCGCCGCGACCCGCAAGACTACGCCCGGCCTCCGCGGCATCGAGAAACGGGCCGTCGTCGCGGGCGGCGGCGACACCCACCGGCTCGATCTCTCGCACATGGTCATGGTCAAGGACAACCACGTCAACGAGATGGGACTCGAGGGCGCGATCGAACACTTCCAGGACCGGACCTCCTTCGCGACGAAAATCGACGTCGAAGTCGAAGTGGTCGACGACGCACCGCGAGCCGCCGCGGCGGGCGCGGATATCGTCCTCCTCGACAACATGACGCCCGCGGAGAACCGGGCAGCCGTCGATCGGCTCCGCGCGGAGGGCCACGACGAGGTCCTCGTCGAAGCCAGCGGCGGGATCACGATCGAGTCCGTCGCTGAGTACGCCGCAACGGGCGTCGACGTGATCTCGATGGGATCGCTCACGCACTCGGCACCGTCGCTGGATCTGTCGTTCCGGACCGGTGAGTAGGGCCCGCAGTCGAGCATCGCGACCCCGTTCGTGGTCACTCCGCCCCGGTGCCGTCGGGCGCGTATCGATCGACGAGTTCGGCGACGAACCAGAGTTTGAGCCCCATCGTGGCGATCGTCGCCAGGAGCGTCCGAACAGGCTGTCGTCGGTACGCAGCGTACAGATTGTAGCAGAACACCGGAACCTGTACGAGGTTCAGCACCTGCGGAAACCCGAGCCCGAGCAGCGGGTTGCCGTCGTCGGTCCACTGCTGTTCGGCGCGCACGACCCGGAACATCCAGTCGTCGGTCGCCGTTTCGGGATCGGGTTCCGGAAACAGAATCGGATTGACGAGTACGAACAGTCCCGTCAGGGCGAGCAGCCACCACTTCCGGGCGTAGAGGGCGAACACGAGGACGGGATAGGTGGCGAGACGACTCCATCCGCTGTTCGGATTCGCGTGTCGATCCCAGACGGACTCGGGGAGCATAGGGAAGACCAGGGTGAGCGCGTCCAAACCCGTTTCGCTAGAATCCGGCCGGACACGCGTTCGGTGGGGGACTCCGGGCTGAATCCGGTCGCGTTGCTCCCTCCCCACCGATCGATCTTTTTCGCTGGCTCGACCAGTGTCCCCCGTGACGGAGCCGATCCGAATCTGCGAGGAGCACGGCCCGTTCGGCGGCGAGCGCGAACGCTGTCCCGTCTGCAGTGCCCGCGGCGCGCAGTTGCTGTCGGGACCCCAGCGACGCCAACTCTCGAAGTTCTTGAGCGGTGCACTTCGGCACTTTCCGGACGACGCGGAATTCGATCTCGACGATCGGGGGTGGGTGAGCTACGACGCGCTCGTCGACGCGGTCGAAGACAGGTACGACTGGGCCATCCCGGAGCACGTCGCCGCGGTGATCGCGACGGACCCGAAGGGCCGATTCGAGCGTCCCGACGTCGATGCGTCGACCGCCGAGTCGATCGCCGGTTGCGTCCGTGCCGCGTACGGCCACTCCGTAGACGTCGACCTCGAACCCACCGACGCGCCGGTCCCCGACGAACTGTACCACGGGACCGCTCCCGGGAACCTCGCATCGATCCGCGAGGAGGGGCTGCAACCGATGTCACGGCAGCGGGTCCACCTGTCGGGAAGCCGCGCGGGAGCGCGTCGCGTCGGCCGTCGCCGCGCGAACGACCCGATCGTGCTCGTCGTCGACGCTGCGCGGATGCTCGCGGACGGTCACCGGATCGCGAAACGGGGTGTGGAAACGTACACTACCGACCGGGTCCCGCCCGACTACGTCGAGGTCGACGTGGAGTCGTCGGACTTCGAGCGGGAGTGAGCCGTGCGGTCGTTCTCCTCCGAGGCACCGCGGTCTGGCGTGCCGACGAACGACTTCTCCATCGAGACGAACTCGCCAGCCCACCCCGGCTGCCCCGGCAGGCCGATCGGTTCGTACCCCCGTGACCGGTACCACTCGAGCAGGAAGGGGTGGTCCCTGAACGTCGTCAGTCGGAGCCGATCGTCGCCCCGTTCCCGGGCGAGGGCCTCGGCTCGATCGAGCAACAGGGTCGCGATCCCCTCCCGCTGACGTTCCGGGACGACCGCGAGGCGTTCGACGCTCGGCACGGTGTCGTCGACCAGGCGAAGCGTCCCGATCAGCGCCCCGTCGTCTTCGGCGACGAAGCTGATCCCGTCTCGATCGAACCACGAACCGATCGTCCCGGCGCCGACGTCGGCCAGGCGAGTCCGGTACCCGAGTTCGGCAGCCGTCGCATACGCTGTCCGGTAACAGCGTGCGATCGCAGCCGCGTCGTCGCCGCTCGCACGACGGATCTCGGGGTCGGTAGTCACGGCTGAAGAGAGGCGTCGGACGGGTAAAACCGTCACGCAAGCCTCAGCTGCCGGCTTGCCCGTGCATGTCTCTCCCTTATCGACGCTGCGCCGGTTCACTCATCCATGCCGGACGATCTCCCGCTGACACCCGACTCGGGCTGGAACGCGCTGTATCTCGCCGGGAAGTGGACCGATCCCGGCGATCGAGATTCGATCGAGGTCGAGAACCCCTACACGCGCGAATCGATCGCGACGGTTCCGGCGGGGACGACGGACGACGTCGATCGGGCCTACGAGACCGCCGCCGACGCACAGGCGTCGTGGGCCGACCAGCCGCCCCAGCGCCGGGCGGGCGCCGTGACGGCGGCGCTCGAGTTCGTTCGCGAGCACCGCGGGGAGATCGTCGAGTTGCTCGCCCGCGAATCGGGCAGCACGCACGTCAAGAGCGACGTCGAGATCCAGACCGCTCGCGGGATGATGCAGGAGGCGGCGAGCTACCCGTTCCGGATGAAAGGCCAACACGCCGAATCGATCGTGCCCGGCAAGGAGAACGTGGTCGAGCGCCAGCCCGCCGGGGTCGTCGGCGTCATCTCGCCGTGGAACTTCCCCCTGCACCTGTCGATGCGGGCCGTCGCGCCCGCGATCGCGACCGGGAACGCGGTCGTGCTCAAACCCGCCTCGAACACGCCGATCACCGGGGGCCTGTTGCTCGCACGGATCTTCGAGGAGGCCGGACTTCCGGAGGGCGTGCTTTCGGTCGTTCCCGGCCGGGGCTCCGACATCGGCGACGCGATCGCGGATCACGAGCTTCCCCGCGTACTCGCGTTCACGGGATCGACCGAAATCGGTCAGCGGGTCGCGAAAAAAGCCGCGAACAACTGTGCGCTGCCCGCCCTCGAACTCGGCGGGAACAACGTCCACGTCGTCACCGAGAACGCCGACATCGATCGCGCCGTCGACGGCGGCGTCTTCGGGTCGTTCCTCCACCAGGGCCAGGCCTGCATCTCGATCAACCGCCATCTCGTCCACGAGGACCTGTACGACGACTACGTCGACGCCCTGGCCGATCGCGCGACGAGCCTTCCGACAGGCGATCCGACCGCCGACGACACGATCATCGGCCCGGTCATCGACGAAACCCAGCGGGACACGATGCTCGAATTCGTGCAGGATTCGATCGACGCCGGCGCGACTGTCGAGACCGGCGGCGACCACGACGGACTGATCGTGGAGCCGACGGTGCTCTCGGACGCCGAAAACGACATGGCCGCCGCGTGTAACGAACACTTCGGCCCGATCGCACCCGTCGTCCCATATTCGAGCGACGCGGAGGCGATCGAACTGGCGAACGACACGATCCACGGCCTCTCCGGGTCGGTTCACAGCGAGGACCTCGACCAGGCCCGCCGGATCGCGGACGGGATCGAGACGGGAATGATCCACGTCAACGACCAGCCGATGAACGACGAGCCCCACGTCCCCTTCGGCGGGATGAAACAGTCCGGTCTGGGCCGGTACAACGCCGACTCGATTCTCGAGGAACTCACGACGACGAAGTGGGTCTCGATCCAGCGCGAGCCGCGGGAGTACCCGTTCTGACGGGCTGATCGCTTCTGACGGGGCCGATCGGTCGGGTACGATCGATCGTCACTCGAAGAACGAGAGGACCCGTTTCCAGCCCCAGATCGTCAGCGCGATCGCGACCGCGATCAAGAAGAGGATCAGAGGCACGGCGTCGATCGCGGGCCCTCCCGCCGGGACGAGGACCTCGAGCCAGCCGTACCGGTGGAGGATGGCGAGGCCGACGGCGACGAGGACGGAACCGACGACGATCATCGCCGCCATCCGGTTCTCCTCGACGGTCGATCGATCGCGGTCCGGAGCGCCCATGGTGTCCGTCGCGTGCCGAGTCGTGACGAACGCGTGAAACGGTGCGCCCTGCACCCTCCGGCCGATCGGCGGGCAGGGGCTGATCCGATCGACTCGGACGCGTCTCCACGAAGTTACTGGCTCGGGATCGAGCGTCTTGTACGGGACTCGCCGTCTCACTGGGCTCGATCGGGTTCGAGCGTCGACTCTCGGCCTTCTGCTACTGTTGTGAGCGAATCGAGAGCAACAGCAGTGCGAGGGACGGGATTTGAACCCCGCCCAAGACGGTCCGGGTCGTTCGCTTCGCTCACGTCCGGGCTGCGACTTCTCTCGTTCGAATCCCGTGTCTCGCATACACGACTCTCACTGTCGTTCGAGTCGGTATGCGAGGGAAGGGATTTGAACCCTCGGACCCCTACGGGAGCGGGTCTTAAGCCCACCGCCGTTGGCCTGCTTGGCTACCCTCGCACAGAAGCGCACCCGCAAGTAGTCCCCCGCCGGGAATGTGCGTTTCGATGTCCGTGCCGGATTGGAGACCCTACCAGTCGACGCTCAGCGTCCCGTCACCGTGCGGATCGGGGGCGATCTCTTCGTCGGTGCGCCGATCGACGACGTGGATACAGCCGTCGTCTTTCTTCGCCGGGCAGACCTCCGCGGCGCGGACGTTGTGGTCGAGGTCCTCCTCGCCGATGAAGTAGGTGGTGGGCTGGGCCATACCCGAGTCGATCGACATCTCCCAGGTGTCGCTGACCTCGGCGCACTTGCCCGCGCCGAAGCACCGATTCGCCTCGAAGATGATCTTGTAGGGCTTTTCCTCGATCGGCGGCGCGTCGGCCGATCCGACGTCGCTGGGATCCTGTATTTCGGCGTCCAGGTCGCTCATTACGTACCCCTTCGCGTGCGTCGCCTTTCGCGTTACGGTCGATCGGCGGTGGCGGCGGTCACCGACGTGCTCCGGATTCGGGTTCCGGTCCCGGCTTCGGTCTCGGCAGGTCGTAGGTGACGCCGGTCAGGTCGCTCGAGACGTTCCACAGGCGGCGTGCGGTCTCTTCGTCGTAGGATCGGTCCGAAGAGGCCTGTCGTTCGGGCGGGCCGCGCATGTTGAGCAGTCCGCCGGGGCCGTAGTACGCGCCACCCTCGACGTCCGGCGCGGTCGCGGCGTACAGCGTCGGCAGCGCGCCCTTCTCGGCCGATTGAGCCACCACCGTGTTCATGAGCCACATCGCGGCCTTCCGGAACCGCTGGCCGTTCTGTTCGGGACCGCGAAACTGGAGGTGCGTGTTCGCGTAGCCCGGATGGACCGCGACGCTCGCGGCGTTCAGGTCCGCGGTGCGGAACCGGCGCTCGAGTTCGTACGCGAACAGCACGTTCGCCAGTTTCGACTGGGCGTAGGCGTCCCACTCGTCGTACGATCGCTCGCCCTGGAGGTCGTCGAAGTCGATCTCGCCCCGTTCGTGCATCCCGCTCGAGACGGTGACGATTCGCGACTCCCGCTCGTCGTCGCCCGCCGCGAGTAGGTTCTCGAGCAACAGGCCCGTGAGCGCGAAGTGACCGAGGTGGTTGACGCCGAACTGGGTCTCGAACCCGTCGTCGGTTTCGGAGCGCGGAATCGCCATGACGCCCGCGTTGTTGACCAGGACGTCGAGGGATTCGCCCTCGAGTCGATCCGCGAACGATCGGATCGACTCGAGACTCGCCAGATCGCATTCCACCACGCGGAGGTCGGCGTCGGGGACGTCGCCACGGATATCGCTGGCCGCGTCCTCGCCGCGGTCGGTGCTCCGGCAGGCCATGATCACTGTCGCGCCGTTGCGCGCCAGTTCCCGCGTCGCTTCGAGGCCGATCCCGCTATTCGCGCCCGTGACGACGACCGTCCGTCCGTCCTGATCGGGAACGTCGTCTGCCGTCCAGTCCATACGATCGCCTCGTTCGCTCGGCGCTAAACGAATGGGGTATCCCCCCACGCTCGCCGGCTCCGCGGTGGGACGCTACCGATCGTCGCTCGCGGGAAGCGTGAACGAGAACGTCGCCCCCTCGCCGGGTTCGGACTCGACCCAGATGTCGCCGCCGTGGCGCTCGACGATGCGCTCGCAGAGGGCCAGCCCGATGCCCGTCCCCTCGTACTCCTCGCGGCTGTGGAGCCGATCGAAGATGGTGAACACCCGGTCCTGATCGGCCGGATCGATCCCGATCCCCTCGTCGCGGACCGAGATGACCCACTTCCCGCCCCGTCGATCGGCACCGACGTGAACGCGCGGCGGCTCGTCGCCGCTGTACGCGATCGCGTTCGACAGGAGATTCTGTACGACCTGGCGTAACTGACTGGCGTCGCCCTCGACGCGTGGCAGTTCCGCCGTCGTGATCTCGGCGTCGCTCTCGTCGATACGGAACTGCAGGTCCGCGAGCACCTCGTCGACGACGGCGTCCAGGTCGACCGGTTCGAACGGATCGCCTCGCGTCTCGACCCGCGAGTACTCGAGGAGTCCGTCGATCATCTCGCGCATCCGATCGGCACCGTCGACGGCGAACTCGAGGAACTCCTCGCCGTCCTCGTCGAAGGCGTCGCCGTACCGGTTCTCGAGCAACCGGAGGTAGCTCGTGACCATCCGGAGCGGTTCCTGCAGGTCGTGCGAGGCGGCGTAGGCGAACTGCTCGAGCCGCTCGTTCGACTCTTCGAGTTTGCGCTGGTACTCCCGCCGTTCGGTGTCGTCCTGGACCACGAGCATGCCGGCGAAAATTTCGCCGTCTGCGTTCCTGACGGGGAGGGTGTGAGCGTGCAGATACCGGTCGGCGAACCCGAGCTCGAACGAGTTCTCTTCGCCCTCGAGCGCGGCGTGGAAGTACGGTTCGATCTCCGCGAGCAACTCGTCCGAGTGAATCTCGGAGATGCGTCTCCCGATCCGATCTTCCGGTGAGAGGCCGAGCGTATCCAGGAGCTGTCCGCCGACCGCGGTGTATCGCAGGTCGTCGTCGAACATGCCGACCGACCCGTTCGGGAAGTTCTCGACGAGCGTCCGGTACCGGCGCTCGCTCTCCTCGATCCGTCGTTCGCGCGCCTTCCGTTCGCTGATATCCCGGACCACGCCGACCCGATACCACGTGCTGTCGTCCCCGGGAACCGTCGCGAAGGTCGCCTCGACGGGGAGGCGATCGCCGTCCGCCGTCCGGAGTTCGGCCTCCATCGTCGGCCGATCGACGCGTCCCTCCACCGTGGCCGTCTGCAGTTCTTCGACTCGGTCGACGACGTCGTCGTCGACGACGATGGAGACGTCGGCACCGACGAGTTCCTCGGGGGTGTAGCCGAGCATCTCCGCGTACGTTTCGTTGACCATCGTGAACCGGCCGTCAGCGTCGACGACGTAGACCCCGTCGTTGACCACTTCGACGATCGTTTCGTATCGCTCGAGGTGCGTCTTGCGCTCGCGCAGTTCGCGTTCGCGGTCCTTCTGCTCGCTGATGTCCTGGACCATGATCATCCCCCCGGAGATTTCGCCCTCGTCGTCCGTGACGGGGACCGTGTACGCCATCCAGTCCTGTCCGTGCAACTCCATCTCGAAGGCGTTCGTCTCGCCCTCCAGGGCGGCCCTGAACTTCGGTTCCAGTCGATCCGCCAGGTCCGGCGGATAGCGCTCCCGGAGGGTCTTGCCGACGACTGACTCCGTCGAGTCCTCGATGTCGTCGAAGGCCCTGCCGCCCGCGACCTGGTATCGCAGATCCTCGTCGAACAGTCCCACCGCACCGTTCGGGAAGTGGTCGATCAGCGTCCGATAGCGCCGTTCCGACTCCTCGAGTTGGCGCTGGATTTCCGTGCGCTCCGTGACGTCCTGGGACATCCCCAGCGCGGCGAATACCTCGCCGTCGTCGTCGCGAACCGGGACGACCTGGAAGTCGTAGACGCGACCGTTGGACGTCGTCTCGAACTCGCTCGACTCCCCGTCCAGCGCGGCCTCGTAGCGCGGGCCGAGTTCGTCCGCCAACCCCGACGGCAGGGCGTCCCGGATCGGTTTCCCCTCGACTTCTTCGGTAGTGACGCCGGCCACGTCCACGGGATCGCCGCCGACAGTCCGGTACCGAAGGTCCTCGTCGACGAGGGCGACGGCACCGTTCGGGAAGTTTTCGACCAGCGTTCGGTACCGTTGCTCGGACTCCTCGAGTTCGGATTCCAGGCGCTTGCGCTCGGTCACGTCGGCGACGATCCCCTCGAGTTCGACGAGATTGCCCGCGTCGTCGAAGACGCCTCGGCCGTAGTCCCTGACCCACCGCTGGTCGCCGTCGGCAGTCTCGATGCGGTAGGTTTCGGAGAACGTCTCGCCCTCGCCCGCCTCCCGCTGGATCGTTTCCCACAGCTTCTGGCAGTCCGCCTGCACCATGACGTCCGTACCCCAGCTGACGTCGCCGCGCTCGATGGCTTCGGGATCGTAGCCGGTTAACTCGTCGCAGGCGTCGCTGACGAACTCCATCGGCCAGCCGCGTTCGTTCCGGCAGCGATAGACCATCCCGGGAACGTTGTCCATCAGCCTCGAGAGACGGCGCTCCCGTTCCCTGCGCTCGGTAATGTCGCGATCCGAGACGACGACCGAGACGACGTCCCCCTCGTCGTCCGTGACGGGCCTGAAGACGCCGTTCAGGGTGTACCGCTGGCCGTCCGGCCGCGTGAGGTCCGCTTCGAAGTCCACGTACTCGCCGTCGGCGGCTCGTTCGGTCCACCGCTCGACGTCGGCCCGGACCTCGTCGCCGGTCCCCCACCACGGGGTCTCCCAGAACGGCTCGCCGGTCACGTCCTCGAGGTCGGCGTCGACGTACTCCATCGCCGTCCCGTTGATGTCGAGCACCGTCCCGTCGGGCTCGAGCAGGCCGACGAGGATGTTCGGGTCCTCGAATATCGCCTCGAAGCGCCGCTCCTGTCGTTTGCGTTCACGTTCGAGTTCGCGTCGCTCCCGCTCGTTTTCGATGGCGGATGCGAGGAGGTTCGCGACGTGCCGGACGAACGTGGCCTCGGACCCGGTAAACTCCCGCTGTTCGGTCGTATACGCTCCCACTACGCCCCACGGGTCGTCGATCGAGCCGATACGGACGCTGACACCGCTGACGACGTCGTGATCGGTGAGTAATTCGGGGGCGGAGAACCGATCGTCCGCCCGCACGTCGTCGACGAGGACCGGCTCGCCGGTACGGAGCGTGTCCCCCGTCTGCGAACCCCGGTCGGTCGGGACCGTCGTCTCCCCGACGAGTCCGGCCTGCCAGCCGACGCCACGTCTGAGAACGCCCTCGTCCTCGCCTGGCACAAGTTCGAGCACGCCGCAGTACTCGGTGTCCAGCGTCTCCGCGACGGCCGCCGTGGCATCGTGCAGCAGCTGGTCGAGATCGTCGGTCTCCAGGGCCTGCTGGCCGAGTTCTGAGACGACCTCCTGCCGTCTGATCCGGGTGTGGTGTGTTGCATCAGTGGGCGAAGACGATCCCATTCTAGCCACACACAGCGGTGCATGCGATAAAAGATCTCGGTCCGCTCCAGCCTCGAACCGCCGTCAGCGACCGGACGGGGCCGATCGCCAGTCCGGACGGACCGCGGCCGCGATCGGGTACTCGGAGTCGATCGACGTCGATTCGTTCCCGCGCCTCACTCGTAGTCGACCGACACCGACTCGAGCACGACCTCCTCTCGTGGCTGATCGTTCGGGTCGGTATCGACGCTGCCGATCTCCCGGACGACGTCCATTCCGTCGACGACCTTTCCGAAGACGGAGTGACGATCGTCGAGGTGGGGCTGGGCGTCGAGCGTGATGAAGAACTGCGAGCCGTTGGTGTCGGGGCCGGAGTTGGCCATGCTCAGGATCCCCTCGTCGTCGTGGCGCAGTTCGGGGTGGAACTCGTCGTCGAACTCGTAGCCGGGGCCGCCGCGACCGGTTTCGGTCGGGTCGCCGCCCTGGATCATGAAGCCCTCGATGACGCGGTGGAACGCGACGTCGTCGTACAGCGGTTCGCCCTCGACTTCCTCGCCCGTCTCGGGGTCGGTCCAGGTCTTGCCGCCGGTCGCGAGGCCGACGAAGTTGTCGACGGTTCGCGGCGCGCGTTCGTCGTAGAGTTCGACCTCGATGTCGCCCCTGTTGGTGTGCAGGGTCGCAGTAACGTCTCCCATACTCTCGGTGACGGCGGGCCGACGGAAAACAATAGTGGTCTCGGACCACCCCTTCCGGAACCCCTCACGTTCGCCCGTCGCCGGATCGTCTCCGCGACGATCGCCCCGCCGGCCGTCGCCTCCCGCAGGTACATACCGCGGGAGGTGGTACGCCCGGCCATGACCGCCGGGACCCACACCGCCGAGTCGGTGACGCTCGCGAGGCTCCCCTCCGGCGTCGAGATTACGACCACGGTCCACACCTATCGCGGGGCGGAGGACGGGCCGACGCTCTACGTGCAGGCGGCCCAGCACGGCCGCGAGATCAACGGGACCGAGACCCTCCGCCGGTTTCACGATCGCCTCTCCCTGCGATCGCTGTCCGGAACGATCATCGCCGTCCCCGTCACGAACCCGCTGACGTTCGATCGGGTCTCCTACACGACGCCCGAGCAACTCGACAGCGTCAACCCGAACATGAACCGGGTCTGGCCGGGGGACCCCGAGGGGAGCCTCCACCAGCGGATGGCCGCCCGCCTCTGGGAGTACGTCGAACGGGCCGACGCCGTCGTCGACCTTCACACGGGCAGTCCGAACATGCTCCCCCACGTGGTCTACCTCGAGGGTGACGAGCGCTCGCGCGACCTCGCGGCGGCGTTCGGGACCGACCTCCTGCTCTCCGAGCAGGCCGACGACGACGCTACGGACGAGTGGCACCGCCGGGGATTCGACGGCAAACTCCGCGTCGCCGCTGTCAACGAAGGAATCCCCTCGATCACGCCGGAACTCGCCTACAACAAGCAGATCGTCGAGGACGTCGTCGAGACGGGCGTCGAGGGACTATTCGACGTCTGCCGGTCGCTCGACATGCTCCGCGGCGAGGTCGCCGATCGGGACCAGACGATCGCTCGGAACCACCTGGGACAGGTGACCGCGAACCGTTCCGGCCTCTTCCGCCCGAGGCCGTCGCTCGAGGTCGGCCAGTTCGTGCCGGACGGCGCGGATCTCGGGACGCTCTACGATCCGACGACCTACGAGGAGCTACAGGTGGCGACGGCCGATCGAGACGGGTTGTGCTACGCGCTCACGAGGGAGGCGACGGTCACGGCTGGCGATCAACTCGCGAGCATCGCGCTCGTTCGAACGGAACCCGAATAGGGCGTTTCCGGACAGGTGGTCACGGAGGAGACGCCCTCGGACGGAAAATCGCGAAGGCGACGGCCTCCGACCGGAACCGAGGACGCGGGTTCGACCGACTCAGTCGGCCACCAGGTCGGCGACCTCGTGGAGCGTCGACACCTCGTAGGTCGGCGGGGTCGAGAGCGTCGCCTCGCTGCGGTGTGATCGGCGGACGAAGACTGAGTCGAGCCCCGCCCGGTGGGCCGCGATCACGTCGCTCTCGCTGTCGCCGACGTAGAGCGCCGATTCGGCGTCGAGATCGGCGAGCGCCCGTTCGAGGTAGTGCGGGTTCGGTTTCTTCAACTCGAGGCTCTCGATCGTCTTGGGACGACCGTAGTAGGTCTCGAACAGCGGCTTCAGGTCGAAAAACTCCAGGACGAACTCGATCGTGCTGTGGTGGTTGTTGCTCACGATCCCGAAGCGGTGGTCGAGATCCGTAATCGCCGTCA
This sequence comes from Halosolutus halophilus, assembly GCF_022869805.1. Lineage (NCBI taxonomy): Archaea > Methanobacteriati > Methanobacteriota > Halobacteria > Halobacteriales > Natrialbaceae > Halosolutus > Halosolutus halophilus. Next base: position 4,728,212 of record NZ_CP094974.1, read on the forward strand.
CGTCCTCGTACCGCGCTCGAGAACCGGCACGGAACTGCTCGAACTGCGATCGCTCGTCCTGTCGCTCGCGTGCCTTCCAGAGCGCCGTCACGTCGAGGTCGTACGTCGTACAGATCTCGCGAAGTCGATCGACGGTCACACCGGCGACGATATCGTCGACGTCCCGCTGGTCCGGGTCGTCGACGCCGACCTCGCGGAACGCGGCCCGGGCCGCCTCGGCCTGGATTTCGAACGCAGGCGGTTCGACCAGAACCCCATCGCTGTCGAACAGGACGGAATCGTACGGTGTCACTCGTCGAGAGTATTCAGAAGAGAACCATAGTCGTTATGATAGAACGCGGTTCCGTCGGCCGCTCCTCGTCGAAACGCTGTCCGTCCGATCAGCAGGTCGAGTAGCCGCCGTCGACCACCAGACCGTGGCCGCTGACGAACGAGGCCTCCTCGCTGGCGAGGAACAGGATGGCGTCGGCGATCTCTTCGGCTTCGCCCAGGCGTTTGAGCGGGTAGTCCTCGGCCATCGCCTCGCGGGCGGCCTCGGGGTCGTCCTGGGTTGCCAGGTACTGTTCGAGCAGCGACGTGTCGGTGAAGCCGGGACAGACGGTGTTTGCTCGCACACCGTAGGGACCCGCCTCGGCGGCGATCGCGCGGGTCAGGTTCAGCACCGCGCCCTTGCTCAGCGAGTAGGCCGCCTGCTTGGGCAGGCCGAGAATGCTCGCCAGCGAGCCGACGTTGACGATCGAGCCGTGGCCCTGCTCTTTCATGTGCGGGAGGGCGGCGTGACAGCCGTTCCAGACGCCCTTGACGTTGACGTCGATGACGAAGTCCCGCATCGAGTCGTCGGTGTCCTCCAGGCGGGCCGAGGGGTGGCCGGTCCCCGCGTTGTTGACGATGATATCGAGGCCGTACTCCTCGGCGACCGTGTCCACGACCGCGTGGAACCCCTCGCTGTCGGTGACGTCGAGGTCGTAGAACTCCGCCTCCGCCCCCGATTCCTGGAGGCTCTCGGTAACCGCCTGGCCGCCGTCGCTGTCGATGTCCGTCACGATCACCCGTGCGCCTTCGTCGGCGAACCGTTCGGCCGTCGCCTTCCCGATGCCCGACGCCGCACCCGTGATGAGCGCTGTCTCGTTATCGAGTCGCATACCTCCGCAATCGGACGACCGCTACATAAATTCGTTCATGATTTTGGCGATCAATGGTGCCGATGTTTGGATAGGTACCTTTCCAGGAAAACAGTGGTAAGTGAAGATGGCCTCATCACCTTAACTGACAACATCTTCGGGATGCGGAATTCTGGATCGGAGACGACCGATACCAACGTGCGATCGAGGCTGTTGACGAAACTGACGGCGAGTGAATCTGCGAGAGGGTTTCAGTACTCGCGCAGGTCTTTGAGCACCGCCTGGGCACTGCCGTCCGCGATAGCGTCACGAGCCTGTTCGAGTCCATTCTCCAGGCTATCGACGTCTTGACGGGCGTACATCCGGAACGCGCCGTTGAGCGCGATCGCGTCGGCGAACCGGTCGTCGCGCTCGCCGGCGAGTACCTCCTCGGTGATCGACGCGGAGTCGGCCGTGACGTCGTCCACCGCGAGATCCTCGCTCTCCATCTCCATGCCGTAGGTGGCGGTCTCGATCTCGTAGTCCTCCAGTTCGTCGCCTGCTCGCGGCTCGTCGCCGCTCGCATCGTCCGAGGCGCTACGCGCCTCGCTCTCGTTCCACTCGGCGACCTTCGTGTACCCGGGTCGGACGTCGTCGTAGCCTTCCATTCCCTGGAAGAAGATCGCGCGCGAATAGCCGAGTTCCGCGCTCTCGACCATGAGGTCGGTCATCTTCTTCGCGAACGCGAGGTGATAGAACGAGCCGAGGTGGACGTCGGCGTTCGCGGGGTTGGCGACCGTCTCGATCGTGTTGACGAACGTGCGCACGCCCATCTGGTCGCGCCGATCGTAGAGGTCGTGGATACCGGGGTTGAACGCGGGCTGGTAGTAGAATCCGAACCCGGTCTCGTCGACCATGTCCGCGCTCTCCGCGGGCGTGAGGTCCGTCCGGACGCCGAGTTCGTCGAGGACGTGTTTGTACGCCGTGGCCTTCTGAGTCGGGACGCGATCGCCGGAGTGGACGACGACGGGCGTGCCCGCGGCGGCGGCGACGAGGCCGGCCCCGACGCCGAGCAGGGCGGAGGTGTGTTTGCCGTCGTAGTTCGCGCCGCAGTCGATCGGGTCGCAGTCGGGTTCGGCGGTGACGACCGACTCCTCGCGCATGACGTCGGTGTAGGCCGCCAGTTCCTCGGGGGTGTTTCGCTTCCAGCGGTTGGCCAGCCAGAAGGCACCGAGGGTCGTTTCGTCGGGTTCGCCCGCGAAGATGCGCTGCATCGCTTCGCGGGCCTGCTCGCGGGTCATGTCGTCGGCGGACTTCGGGCCGGAGCCGACGACCGCGGTCATCAGCCGCTTGAGCGGCCACTCGCCGAACTCCTGGGATGCCTGAGCCATGTCCGAGGGTTCGGAGGGGCCGTGCAAAAGCGTCCCGCTTCCGGCCTCTTCTCCCCCCATCAAATGGGGTGACGCGGCGAGAGCTCCCTACAGCGTGATCGCCATCATCACCTCGTCGATGTACTCGTCGCCGAGTTTGTAGTGGTCCTCGCGCACTGCCTCGGTCACCCAGCCGCGATCCTCGAAGAATTCGATCGCGTCCTCGTTCGTCGACGGGACGCTCTGGTAGACCTTCTCGTGGCCGCTCGATTCGGCCCACCCGAGGGCCCGATCGAGCAGTTCGCTCCCGATTCCCATCCCGCGGTACTCCTCCAGGATGCCGACGGTGAGTTCCGCGGTGTGTGAGAGCTTCTCGAGGTTCGGGACGTGCAGGTGGGCCCAGCCGACGACCTCGTCGTCGACGGCCGCGACGAAGAACATCCGGGACTCGAACTCGTTGTGCCGGAGCAGGACGTTCTCGTGGTCGAGTTCGTCCGCGACGCTCTCGGCCTCGATGTAGGTCATCTCCTCGACGACCTGTCGCATCGCGCCGACGATGCCCGAGAGGTCCTCCTGTCTCGCCGGCCTGACCGTGACGTCTACGTCCTCGGCCGTGAACTCCTGGCCCTCCGCCTCGATGTCGATCGCGATGCGCAGGGTGCCGTCGTCGTCCTCCCTGAGATAGCCGTCCCGCTTGAGGATCGCGACGTTGTGCTGGAACGCACGCGAATACTGCGGATCTCCCGGCGGGTCCGCCGGGAACAGTTCCTCGCGTGCTTCCTCCCGATCGACCGCGCCGTGGGATTCGACGTACTCGTAGATCTGTTCCCGCTCGTCGCCCTCGATCGAGATCGGTTCGGTGAGTTCCATGCGCGCTGATAACGATACCCACAGTAATAATCGTTGCAGTCCGTTGCAGTCGGTTCTCCGTGGCCGCGCGTCGGGCGGCCCACCCGGAGGAACGGCTGGACCCCTGTTGTCGCCGCACTGACCCGAAAACCATACGGTGCCGTTCTCCCTAGGTCCGACAATGAGCAGCCTGTCGGGGGACTGGCGCGAAGCGATCGACGACGTCGACGCCGCGATCGTCGACGGCTACCAGAGCGGGTTCCCGATCGAGGAACGTCCGTTCCGTCGCGTCGGCGCGGAACTCGGAATCGACGAGTCTGCCGCCCTCGATCGCGTCCGAACGCTCTCGGACCGGGGGATCTTCCGCCGGTTCGGGGCCGTCCTCAACCCGCCGGTGATCGGGTCGTCGACGCTCGCCGCGGTGCAGGCCCCGGACGATCGATTCGACGAGGTCGCCGCGATCGTCAACGAGTATCGGCAGGTCAACCACAACTACGCCCGCGACCACGAGTGGAACATGTGGTTCGTCGTCACGGCCGGATCGCGCGAGCGGCGCGACGAGATCCTCGCGGAGATCGAGTCTCGAACCGGCTGTGACGTGCTGAACCTGCCGATGCTGACCGACTACTACATCGACCTCGAGTTCCCCGTGGTCAACGCCGATCGGTTCGCGCGGGAATCGCTGTGCGAGGGGACCGATTCGTCCGCGACGCACATTAGCGAGGAGGCCGCGGGCGACCTCTCGGCGTTCGAGGCCGACCTCCTGCTCGCGATCCAGGACGGATTCCCGCTTTCGCGGACGCCGTACGGCGACGTGGCCGATCGGATCGGGACCGACGTGGACGACGTGCTCGCCGGCGTCGAACGGCTCCGGAACGACGGCTGTATCAAGCGCATCGGCTGCATCGTCAACCACGTCGTCACCGGGTTCGACGCGAACTGCATGGTCGTCTGGGACGTGCCGGACGAGCACCTCGACGCGTGGGGCGAGCGCGCGGGTTCGCTGCCGTACGTCACGCTCTGTTATCACCGGCCGCGCCGTCCCGACCAGGAGTGGCCGTACAACCTGTTCACGATGATCCACGGCCGCGACCCCGCGGCCGTCGACGAGAAGATCGACGAACTGGGCGCCGACTACCTTCCCGTCGATCACGAGCGACTCTACTCGACCGAGACGCTGAAACAGACCGGCGCGCGGTACGAGGAACTGGTCGGCCGCTGACTCGATCGCGAAGGTCGGTGCTCGACGAAGCCGGGTTCCGGGGTGACGAACACTTATCGGACCCGATATCGTCGTCCGGCGTGTGACCGACGCGACGACCACGGAGTCCCCTGCCGACGCCTATCGCGGCGATCCGACCCGGGGCAAACTCCTCGAAATCGCGACGTACTACCTGTTCATCGGTATCGTCGGGTTCGGCGGGCCGCTGGTCCACATCGCGATGATGGAAGACGACCTCGTCGGCGAGGGCAGTCGCGAGTGGACCGACGAGTCGACGTTCATGGAAGGGCTCGCGATCTGTAACATGCTTCCCGGCCCCGCCTCGACGCAACTCGGGATCTTCATGGGCTGGATTTACGCCGGGAATCCGGGAGCGATCGTCGCCGGCTTCTTCTTCATGCTCCCGACGTTCGTCATCGTCGTCTTCTTCTCGTGGCTCTACTTCGCCTACCAGGAACTGCCGTCGGTTGAGGCGCTGTTTTACGGCATCAATCCGGTCGTGATCGGGTTGATCGTCGGTGCGTCGTGGTCGATGGCCCAGAGCGCCTTCGCGGAGGGACGGCGCGACCTCGAGTTCGAACTCGGCGACGAGACGTGGACGATCGACTACCTGCTGGTGGCACTGCTCGCCGCCGCGGTCGTCGCGACCGCCACGCTCGGCACGAATCCGGTCGTCCAGTTCGTGGTCGCCGGCGCGATCGCGGTCGCGATCTACCGCTCGACGTGGGTTCGGGAACACTGGCGTCGCGTCTCGCTGTGGACGATCGGCGGGGTAGTCGCCGGCATCGCGTTCGCGCTCCGGGACCGGCTGTTCGACCTCCTCGGCCCGGCGACGCGGCGGACTATCGAGACGAGCCCGCTGTGGAGCGTCTTGCTCGCGATATGGGCCAATCCGTGGGTACAGTTGTTCGCGTTCATGGTCTACACCGGCTCGTTCATCTACGGCGGCGGACTCGTCCTCATCCCGTTCATCGAACTCTACGTCGTCGGCGAGTTCGGCTGGATGACCGGTCGCGAGTTCGTCGACGGGATCGCGATCGGACAGCTCTCGCCCGGCCCCGTCGTGATGACGACCGCGTTCGTCGGCTACAAGCTCATGCTCGACACCTACGGGCTGGTTTCGATCGCCGTCGTCGGCGCGTTCGTCGCGATGGTCGGCGCGTTCGGCCCGTCGTTCGCGTTCATCATGGGCTTCTTCCCGTACTTCGCGCGGGTTCGGGAGAACGACGTCATCCAATCGGCCCTCGTCGGCGTCAACGCCGCGGTCGTCGGCGCGATCCTCGGCGCGACCGTGACCCTCGCCGCGGAGTCGTTCGTGGATACGTTTACCGTCCTGCTCGCCATCGTGACCTGTCTGCTCTTCGTCCGCGGGGTTCACGCGGCGTACCTCATCGTCGGCGGTGGCGGGGTCGGGATGGCGTGGTTCGTCCTCGCGCTGTGAATGCAGGTCGGGATCCACGTCCCGATCGAGCGAGGTCCGACCGACGATCGGCGCTCACTCGAGCGAGCGTCGCGACTCGGCCGGCATCACTCGATCGCCGCGTCGACGAGTTCGATCGGCGTGGGCGGCTCCTTGGCCGCTCCGGGGCGGTTCTCGAGTTGCGTCCGGCAGGACGCGCCGGGGGCGACGACCCGCTCGCCGTCGCTGTCGTCCACCTGGTCGTAGAGAATCCCGGCGATCGCGTCGCTCATCGAGGCGTGTTCGGTCTCGTAGCCGAAGCTCCCGGCCATCCCGCAACAGCCCGAATCGAGCGGATCGACCGCGTAGCCGGCCCGCCGGAGGACGCCGACGGCGTGGTGGTCCTTCCGGGTCGCCTTCTGGTGGCAGTGGCCGTGGTAGGTCAGGCCCGGCCCGCTCTCGGGGTCGCGGGCGAACGCGATCGATTCGTCCAGGCGGAACGCGTCGAGATACTCGCAGACGCCGTAGGTCGCGTTCGCGACCCGATCGACGGCCTCGCCGGTGAGCAGGTCGCGATAGTCCGACTGGAACATGACCGCGTCGGAGGGTTCGATCACGACCACGTCCCGGCCGTTCTCGACGAGCGGGTCGAGCACCCGGACGTTCTCCCGGGCGGTCTCGCGTGCCGTCTCGAGGAACCCCTTCGAGAACGCCGGACGGCCGGTGTCGCCGAGTTCGTCGGGGACCGTCACGTGGACGTTCGCCGCCTCGAGCACGCGGACGGCCGCTTTTCCCGCTTCGGGGTGGCTGTAGTTGGTGTAGGTGTCGGGATACAGAACGACCCGGCGATCGGCTTCGTCGGGATCGACTTGTGCGCCGCCGCGGTACTCGAACCAGTCCCGGAACGTGGTCGCGTAGAACGTCGGTAGCGGACGATCCGAGGCGATGCCGACGGTCGCGTCGAGCAGCGTGCGAGCGCCCGGGAGTTTCGGGAGGACGTTCGAGAGCGGCGCGAGTTGGGATCCCCACCTCGAGAGGGTCGCGACGTTGGCGAAGAGTCGATCGCGCAGCGTCGACCCGTTGCGCTGGTGGTACTCGTGGGTCACTTCGGCCTTGAGCTTCGCCATGTCGACCTCGCTCGGACAGTCGATGGCACAGCCCTTGCAGCCGATACACAGCCCCATCACCTCCTCGATAAACTCGTCGGAGAACGCCTCGTCTGGATCCAGGTCGCCGCTCATCGCCTGCCGGAGTGCGTTCGCCCGGCCGCGGGTGGCCGTGATCTCCTCGCGACTCGCGCGGAAGGTCGGACACATCACGCCGCCGGTCGTCGACTGCTCGCCCCGGCAGCCGCCACAGCCGTGACAGAGTTCGACCATCCCCTGCATCCCGTTGTCGTTGTCCCACTCGAGTTCGGGTTCGAAACCGGTCTCGAACTCGTAGTCGGGATCGAACCGCAGGTGCTCGCGTAGGTCCGTGGGATCGTCATCCCGGAAGACGACCTGTCCGGGGTTCAGGAGCCAGTCGGGGTCGAACGCCGACTTGAGGTCCTGGAAGGTCTCCCAGAGCCGATCGCCGTACAGCTTCCGGTTCCACTGGGTACGAGCGCGGCCGTCGCCGTGTTCCCCGGAGACCGAGCCCCCGAGTTCGACGACGAGGTCGGTCACATCGTCCGCGATGCCGTGCAGTTGCTCGAGGCCAACGTCCGTCTTCGTGTTGACGAGCGGCCGGACGTGGAGGACGCCGGGGCCGGCGTGGGCGTAGAAGCTCGCGTAGGTGCCGTGTTCCTCGAGAATTTCTTCGAACCGCTCGACGAACTCCGGGAGTTTTGCGGGCGGGATCGCCGTATCCTCGATGAACGAGATGTGCTTCTCGTCGGTCGTTCGCGAGAGCAGGATCGGGAGCCCGGACTTGCGGAGTTTCCAGAGTTTGGCGCGCTCGTCCTTCTCGTAGGCTTCGAGCGCGTCGATCGCCAGCCGCTCGGCATCGTCTTCGCGCGGGCGCTGTCCGTGCGAATGGTCAGAGGGACTTCGTCCCTCGCTACTCGCCGACGCGGTTGCGGCGGGCGCACCCTCGGGAGTGACGGCCGGACAGCGATCGGCCAGCAGGCCGGCGACCTGGTCGCGGCCGTGGTCGCCGTCGTCGGCGTAGAACTCCACGAGGAGGACGGCGTTCGTCCCCTCGGGAAGCATCCCGGTGACGGGGCCGAACTCCGCGGTATCGCGTGCGAGGTCGATCAACACGTCGTCTAGCACTTCGACCGCCGCGGGGTCGTGTTCGAGGATCGGTTCGACGTCTTCCATCGCCTCGTGGAGGTCCCGGTAACAGAGCAGCGACACGGCCTTGGTCTCGGGAATCGGTTCGAGCGACACCGTGGCCTCGGTGACGATCGCGAGCGTCCCCTCGCTGCCCGCGAGGAGCCGTGCGAGGTTGACCGTGCCCGGCTCACCGCCGGCTTCGGCACCGCCTTCGGTTCGCGACGACTCCGCCGTCGCGCTCTCCTCGCCGCCCGGCAACGCCGCGCCACGGGCCTCCGCGACGAGCCGATCGAGGTTGTATCCCGACACGTTTCGCTTGAGATCGGGGTAGGTCTCCGCGATGACGTCGGCGTCCTCTTCGAGAATCCGTTCGACTTCGGCGTAGATCCGGCCTTCGAGGTCGCCGTCCGGATCGGCCCGTTCGGCGATTTCGTCGAGCGTGACCGCGCCGAACGTCGTCACCGTGCCGTCGGCGAGCACGGCCTCGACTTCCTCGACGTAGGCGTCGGTCTTGCCGTACACGAGCGAGTGCGACCCGGTCGAGTTGTTCCCGATCGCGCCGCCGATCGCGCTCTTGTCGCCCCAGGCGGGGTCGGGCGCGAACTTGAGATCGTGCGGGACGAGGGCCTCGTTCAGCGTCCCGAGGATCGTCCCCGGCTGGACCGTCGCCGTTCGAGCGTCGGGATCGATCGAGCGGATCTCGTTCATGTGTCGCGTGAAATCGAGTACGACGGCCCGATTGACCGTCTGACCGGCGAGACTCGTCCCGCCACCCCGCGGGAGAACCGGAAGCCCCCGGGCGGCGCAGTACTCGACGATCCCGACGACGTCGGCCGTCGACTCGGGGAAGGCGACCGCGATCGGGGTCACCTCGTAGGCGCTCGCGTCCGTCGCGTACAGTTCGCGCGAGTAGGTGTCGGCACGCACGGTGCACTCGACGAGCTCCGCCAGGTCCGCGACGAGCGCCGGCCGATCGACGCCCTCGCTCCGGTAGTCGTAGTTCGCACGCCGGTCGGCAGCCGGGTCAGCGCTCCGCTCCGTGGCCATACCTGAACCTTTCCGCTGAACGGCTTAAACGGTCGGCATTGTCGACGGGCCGGTCCGCGACACCCGAAACTGTCCGTTCGCCGGCACCGGCTTCCGAGCGATCGGTCGGAGAACGAGACTCGATGAGCGCGATCGACCGGGCGGCGGCTCTCGGATCGCCCGATCGGCACGTGGCGATTCGGCAGCGAGGGGGAGTGATCGAGGGGCAGCGAGGGGGAGTGATCGAGGTGAAAAGTGGCCCCGTCGTTTTTCCCACGTGCGCCCCCGGGGCCGCCGTCCGGATCCCCGGACGGTACCTGTCCGTAGGCGACGACTCCATACGAACTGAGCGCCTAACTGGTTGGGTTCGGACGCCGTCCCTCGCTCACCCCCGATCGCTCTCGAAAAAGCGAGCGGCGATCAGCGACAAATAGCTAACCAGAAAATTATACCTGTGTATACGATATGTTCGAACAGTGTTCGATATCGACGATCCCTATCGATTCGGTCGAAATAGGTGGCTGTATGCTTCAACACTGGTCATCTGGGATGGAGTTCCTCGATCGTCTCTGGACTTGACCGATGAGATTGCTGCCGCCGAAAACACGATCCTGGGCGACTATTTCGGAATTCTATCGATATCGGCTGAATTCGAAGACCGATCGCGAAAAATACCATCCTACTGATCATTTGGGCCACTAGTTCGATAGCTATTATCTCTCGGATCGACGGCTCCGCCGGCCACGATGGCTCGTGAGCGCGGTCTCCCGTTCGGTACGATCGCTGCGGGCGGTCGGCACGCCCGCTCTCCGGTCGCGTCACTCGAACGTCGGGGATCGACCCTCGAGAAACGCCTCGACGCCCGTTTCGTGGGCGTCCGTTCCGTACGCGAGCGACTGGAGGTGCGCTTCGCGCTCGAGTCCGTCCCGCCACGATCGCCCGAGATTGTCGTGGATCGCCCGCTTTGCGAGCCCGATGTTCTCCGTCGGCTGCGCCGCGAGCGTCTCGAGGAGGTCGTCGACGCGGTCGTCGAGTTCGTCGTCGGGAACCGTTTCGTTGACGATGCCCAGCCGTTCGGCTTCCGCGGCGTCGACGAGTCGGCCGGTGAACGCGAGTTCCTTCGCCTCCCGCAACCCGACGAGTCGCGGCAGCGTCACCGTTCCACCCAGGTCGGGAACGAGCCCGACGTTGACGAACGACGCACCGAACCGGGCCGATTCGCCGGCGTAGGCGAAGTCCGCGGCGGCGACGAGCGAGAGCCCCGCGCCGACGGCGTCGCCGTCGACGCTCGCCACGATCGGGACGGGACTCCGCAGCGCCCATTCCGCGACGCGGCCGAGCGTGGTGCGGACGCGATCGTACGCTTCCTTCGGCGTCTCCTCGCGCTCGGCCATCGCCTCGATGTCGCCGCCGGCGCTGAACGCCTCGCCCTCTCCCGCGAGGACGACGGCGTCGAGTTCGGTCGGATCGAGATCGGCGAGCGCGTCCGCGAGTTCGCGCGCGACTTCCGCGGTGAACGCGTTTCGAACGTCGGGTCGATCGAACGTGAGGTACCGGACGGCGTCCGCGTCGTGGACGTGCATGCGGTACCGTGCGTCGGCGGTCGACTTCAACGTCCGTGTGGTCACCCGATCGGCCGTGCGGTCGAGCGCGATCGGTACCGCCCGTATCCGTCGATCCAGGTTCGCCGCCGATCGGCGGTCAGATCACTCCTTGCGATGAATGAGGAACTTCATGTCGCCCTGGAAGACGACGGTGCCGTCCTGGTTGGTCATTTCGGTGTCGAGGACGACGATTCCGGCGTCGTCGTGATCGACGTCGTTCTTCTCGCTGACGACCATCTCGAGCGAGATCGTATCTCCGATGTAGACGGGGTTCGGAATGTCCATGTAGTTCATTCCGAGGAAGGCGTAGGCCGTGCGCTCGACGATTCCCGATCGGTAGACGAAGCCCGTCGCGTGGACGAACGTCATCGGGCCGTGGGCGATTCGGCCGTCGAACGGGCCGTCCTCGGCGTACTCCTTGTTGGTGTGTAACTCCGTCCAGTCGCCGGCCAGCGCCGAGTGCATGACGAAGTCGGTCTCCGTGACGGTGCGACCGACGCTCTGGAACTCCTGGCCCTCTTCGAAGTCCTCGAAGTAATGCGGCTCGTAACTGTATGCCATATGTAGACATCCTAACCACCATACAAATAGTTTACCTCGAATACGTCAACGGGACACGCATCGTGCGATTGATACCGGAACGACCCTCGTGACCGCCCCCGTTCGCGATCGGGTTCACCGACGGGGCGTTCGTCACGGTCTCCGCTATCGAGAGCCGACCCGGTAGCGAGAGGGCGACGGGCGTCGCTCACCGACGGCGTCCGTCGTCTTCAGTCCCGCGGCGGTCGGTGGGACGATCGACGCGCCGTCGAGGCCGGCGCGATCGACGTCGGTAGCCGGTCGCGGCCGCTACCGGTGATCGTAGACACGCTTGACCTTCCCCACCTCGGTCCGTTCGATGCTGCCCGGTTCGGCGATGATCAGGTCGTCCGGCGTGAACGAGAGGACGTTCTCGAGTCGGGTGAGCACGCGGTCGTGCAACTCCGTCTCGTCGACGGCGACGTCCGGTTCGCGCTCGATCGACAGTTCGAGGCGATCCAGATTGTCCTCCCGATAGAGGTCGATCCGGTAGTACGGCGCCACCTCGTCGAACTCGAGGACGACCTCTTCGATCTGGCTGGGGTAGAGGTTGACGCCGCGGACGATGAGGAGGTCGTCGGCACGACCGGTGACGTTGTCCATGCGAACCATGGTGCGCCCGCACTCGCACTCGTCGGACGTGAGCGTGGTGAGGTCGCCGGTGCGATACCGGATGGCCGGTAAGGCCTCTTTCGTCAGCGTCGTCAACACGAGTTCGCCCTCCTCGCCCTCGGGGAGCACCTCGCCCGTCTGGGGATCGATCACCTCGGGGTAGAAGTGATCCTCCCAGATGTGCAACCCGTCCTGGGCCTCGTGACACTCGTTTGAGACGCCAGGGCCGATGATCTCCGAGAGGCCGTAGATGTCGATCCCGGTCGCGTCGAGTCGGTCTTCGATCTCCTCGCGCATCGGGTCGGTACAGGGTTCGGCACCGAAGATAACCGTCGAGACCGGCAGTTCCGACGGGTCGATCCCCATCTCGTCGGCCGTCTCGGCGAGGTACAACGAGTACGAGGGCGTACACGCGATCGCGTCGCTCTCCAGGTCCTGCAGCAACTCGACCTGCCGCTGAGTCTGGCCGCCGCCGATCGGGATGACCGTCGCCCCGAGTTCTTCGATCCCGTAGTGGAGGCCGAGGCCACCCGTGAACAGGCCGTAGCCGTAGCCGTTCTGGACCGTATCTCCCGGTTCGACGCCGGACGCGACGAGACTCCGGGCGACGACCTCGCTCCACACGTCGAGGTCGTCCTCGGTGTAGGCGACGATCTTGGGTTTGCCGGTCGTGCCGGAAGAGGCGTGAATGCGGAGAACGTCGTCGTCGTCGACGGCGAAGAGGCCGTCGGGGTACTCGTCGCGGAAGTCGGCTTTCGTGGTGAACGGTACCTTCTGGAGGTCGTCGACCGTCCGAATGTCCTCCGGCGCGACGCCCGCTTCGTCGAACGCGTCCCGGTAGTACTCGACGTTCTCGTAGGCGTTGCGGACCGTCTCGCGGAGCCGTTCGTTTTGCAGCTCCCGAATCTCTTCCCGCGGTGCCGTCTCGATCTGCGTATAACTCATCCTCGTCCACCAATCTTCCGTGCCCCGACAAAAATCATGTGGTGTGTACACACTCATCTGTAGATGGAAAATTTGTGGGTCTCGATCGGCTCTCTCGACGATCGAGGTCGGACGAGCGCCGTCACGTTCGGCCGACTGTCGTAACCCGACTGCGAGAGTCCGACTCGGAACGGTGTGACGGACTCGCCGTCCCTTCTGGACCTTCCGGAAGTCGATCCCGTCGCGTACGATCAGCGGTTCGCCGGTCGCTCCGCCGGCGGTAACTGCACCGTCTCGACGATCGGTTCGTCGAACGAGAGGCGCATCCGGAGGTCGTTCCCGCTCCGATCGACCGTCTCGAACCCCATCCGACGGTAGACGTGCACTGCCCGCTCGTTCGCGGCGTCGACGTCGAGCACGAGCGCGTCGTGTCCGGCGTCGGCGGCGAAGGCGATCACGTGTCGGCAGAGTTCGGTCCCGATGCCGCGGTCGTGGAACGCCGGATCGACGAAGACGACGAACTGGGGTTCCACGCTCGAGCACGGCGAGTAGGCCGCGTGGCCGACGACCGTCCCGTCGTGAGCGGCAACGACGTTAAAGCCGCGCTCGATCAGGCGATCGAGCCACTCCGCGATGCGATCGCGGCCGACGGGCGGAATCCCCATCGATCGGTGGGCCTCGGGATAGTCGACGTACATCGAGACGAGCGCCTCGAAGCGAGCGGACTCGAAAGGCTCGACCAGAATCGGTTCGCCGTGTTTGTCGACGAATCGGGGGCAGCGAGGGGGACAGCCCGCCGTTCCGTCACAGTTCGAGGGGTCCCAGGCGGAGCAGGTATCGGTCGGCATCGGCGGTCACGGGTGTGAGTTGGACGCACACGCCCATCACTCTCGTCCCGTTTATGTACGCCCTTTTTATAGGATAGCGTCGAGCGGCGGGATGAGTCACCGTCGCGGCACGGGCGACTCGTCGCCACGGATCACCCTTCGGGACTGACGGTCATCACGGGCATATCGGTTCCGAGGATGACCGACTGCGTGACGCTGCCGAAGATGACCTTCCCAGTCGGCGTTCGTTTCCGTCCCGACAGACAGATCATGTCCGCGTCCGTCTCGTCGGCCGCGGTGATCAGTTCGCGTGCCGGTTCCCCGCTCGCCTCGTAGTACTCGTAGTCGACGCCGCGCTCGTCGAAGGACGCTGCTACGTGTCGGACGCCGTCGAGTTGCTGGACCGATCGTCCCTCGGGGTTCTCCTGAAAGACGTGCGCGAGTATCGCCGTAATCTCGTCGGTCGCACCCGGCATGGTCTCGATCGCCGACGCCTGTGCGGTCGCCCGGTCCACGTCGGTGTCGAGTCCGACCAGTATCCGGTACATATCACGCTACTCGTTCGCGGAATGCATAACGATCGGGCGCTATTTATACGGGTTTTATACTATCGGGGGACGTCGTCGATGCGCCGGATGACCGCCCTCCCCGCAGAGTACGGCCGAGTTCGGAGCCGTCTGCGGGGGGTCCCGTGACGGGTAGGGTCCCCGGTCGTCCGGCATCGTTCCGAACTGGTCGAGCGCGCCTCGGACGATCGAGAGTCCGAACTCGGAGAGTTTTGCCGGCAGTTTGTATATAAAACCACGATAAATGGTGGTCGATTTTTATAGGTTATTATGATCTACTGAACGTATGACCCGAGGTGGCAGGGGCCATGGGCGGAGACGTGACGTTCTCAAAGCAATAACTGCGGGGACTGTCGCCGGACTGACCGGATTGGCCGGTTGTGTTGGCGATCCTGAAGAAGCATCCGACGAAGACGACGAGGAGTTCGACACGGTCCAGTTCGGCGTCCTCGAACCGTTCACGGGCGAGTTCAGTGACCTCGCCGAAGAGCGACATCAGGGGACCGAACTCGCGATCCAGCAGGTCAACGAGAGCGACGAGTACGACTTCGAAATCGAGTACAGCGAGTACGACACGCAACTCGACCCGGCGACGGCGACACAGCGAGCCCAGGAGGCGGTCCAGTCCGACGAGGCGCAGTTCATCACCGGCTGTATCTCGAGTTCCGTCGCGCTCGCGATCAACGATTTCGCGCTCGAGAACGAGGTAGTCTACACGCCGGGGGCGGCAGACGTCTCGATCACGGGGAGCAACTGCAACGAGTACGTGTTCCGGTTCGAGACGAACACCGCACAGATCGCCGAAGTGATGGCCCAGTGGACCACCGACGAATTCGGCGATCGGATCTTCTACCACATCGCGGACTACGCCTACGGCGAGTCGGTCCTGAACGAAGTCGAGACGCGGATGGAGTCGATCAGCGACTCCTACGAACAGGTCGACGTGACCCGATCGGACCCGGGGTCGACCGACTTCGAGGCGTTCATCAGCCAAATCGCGAGCGCGAGCGACGACGCCGACGCGCTCGTCGTGGGGATGACCGGTGCCGACCTCGCGATTTTCCTCTCGCAGGCCAGCGAGCGCGGGCTACAGGACGAGATTCCGATCGTGACGACGACGGGGTCGTTCCGCGCCATCCGCGCCGGTGCCGGCGCGGGTGCGTACAACACCTACAGCGGGGTCCGATACGTTCCGAGCATCGAGACCGGTGACAACCAGGCGTTCGTCGAGGCGTACGAATCGGAGTACGACGCCGTCCCGGACAACTTCTCGCGCGTCGGCTACGAGTCGATCCGGATGGTCGCGAACGGGATCCGCGAGGCCGGATCGCGCGATCCGACGACGGTCGCGGAAACGCTCTCGGGACTGGAACACGACACGATCTTCGGCCCGAACGAGTTCCGGGAGTGCGACCAACAGGCGCTGAACCCGGTCTGGATGGGCGAGTGCGTCGAACCGGACGACGGCGACATCGCGGACGTCGAACTCCTGACGGACCTGTCCGGGGAAGACGCAGCGCCCGACTGCGAGGAGATCGACTGTGACCTGTAACGGGTGCGTGCCAGGCGCTTCCAGATAACCATGGTCGGAGAACTCCTCCAGATTCTGTTCGACGGGCTGACGATCGGCGTCGTCTACGTGTTGCTCGCCGCCGGACTGTCGGTCATCTTCGGCGTCATGCACGTCATCAACTTCGCCCACGGAGAACTGTTCGCGCTCGGGGCGTACTTCGCGCTCGCACTGGTCGCGCCGTTCGGGGCGGCCGGCTTCTTCGTCGCGTTGCTCGTCGCCCCGCTGCTGGTCGGCGTCGTCGGCGTCGCGATCGAACGCTACACGGTGCGACCGCTGTACGGTCGGAATCCCCTCTATCACATCCTGCTCACGTTCGGCCTGGTGCTGGTGATAAACGACCTGATATACCTCGTCTGGGGGACGGGAAGCACCAGCCTCGCCGTGCCGGCGGTGCTCTCGGGATCGATCGACGTCCTCGGGCTCAACACCAGCGTCTACAACACGTTCATCATCGTCTTCGGGAGCGTCATGGCGCTGGCCGTCTGGGCGGTCCTCGAACACACGAAGTACGGGCTGATCATCCGGGCCGGGTCCCAGGACCGGCAAATGGTTCGCAACCTCGGGATCGACATCGATCGGTACTACTCGCTCGTCTTCGGCGGGGGCGCGGCGCTCGCCGCCGTCGCGGGTATCATCCTCGGCGGCTACCAGACGGTCAACCCGGGGATGGGGATGTCGATCATCATTCCGGCGTTCGTAATCGTCGTCCTCGGCGGCCTCGGCAGCTTCAGGGGCGCCGTCGTCGGCGGTCTCCTCGTCGGGATCATCCAGACGTTCCTGCGTACCTACGTCCCGTTCTTCGAGGGACTGGTGATCTTCCTGCTGATGATCGTCGTCCTCCTCTTTCGACCCCGCGGGCTGTTCGGGGTCGAATTCGAAGAGGAGAGCGGCGGCGACCTCCTCACCGGCTCCGATGGCGGGATCCTCGACCCGCGGACCCGGACCCGACTCGGACTCGCGATGGTCGGCGTGCTCGCGGTGGTCCCCCTCGGGGCGGGGACGCTGTACTCGTCGTACGCGGTCACGTTCGTGATCGAGGTCATGATCTGGGCGCTGTTCGCGCTCAGCCTGGACTTCGTGATGGGCTACACGGGACTGGTTTCGCTCGGCCACGCGCTGTTCTACGGGCTCGGGGCCTACGCGGTCGCGATCGCCTTGCTCTACGTGAGCGGTTCCGCGATCGTCGCGATCGCTTTCGCGATCGTCGTCTCCGCGGCGATCGCCTGGTTCGTCGGCTACCTCTCGATCCGCGTCTCCGGGGTCTACTTCGCCATGATCACGCTCGCCTTCGCCGAGTTGTTCTACAACGCCCTGTACCGGGACCCGCGCGGGCTGACCGGCGGTTCGGAGGGCCAGTTCGGGCTCTCGACGTACTACGGGATCGCCGGGATGGGAGTCTCGCTCGACGACGTCGCGATTTTCCTCGGCCCCGTCGCGCTGACCGGCCAGTCGCTGTTTTACTACATCGCGCTCGCGAGTCTGGTCGCCGCGTTCCTGCTCACCCGGCGGATGCTCGAGTCGCCGTTCGGGTCGGTGCTCAAGTCCATCCGCGAGAACGAGCAGCGAGCGACGTTCATCGGCTACGAGACGACCGTCTACAAGCGGCGCGCGTTCGTGATCAGCGGCGCGCTGGCGGGCGTGGCCGGCGGGCTCTTCACCCTCAACGCGGGGTACGCGACGCCGTCGTTCGCCTACTGGCTCCACTCCGGCGAAGTGATCGTGATGGTCATCCTCGGGGGCCTGGGAACGCTCTACGGACCGATCGTCGGTTCGGCGGTGTTCTTCGGTCTCGAAGGGGTACTCACGGACTTTACCAGCAGGTGGCGGCTGGTGCTCGGGACGATCTTCGTCCTGTTCGTCATCTTCCTCCCGCGCGGACTGGTGTCGCTCCCGGCCCAGGTCGCCCCGTACGTGACGGGCGGGTCCGGTCCCGGCCCGGACGCCGCGGAGCCCACGCCGGACGAACCGAGCGTCAGAGGTGACGACTGATGGCTACGGAACCGACCACATCCACACGACGCAATACCGACGAACCGATCCTCCGGACGGAGAACCTCGTCAAGAAGTTCGGCCAGTTCACGGCGACCGATCGGATCGACCTGACGGTGCCGCGAGGCGAGTTTCGGAGCATCATCGGCCCGAACGGCGCCGGCAAGACCACGCTGTTCAACCTCGTCACGGGCGCACTGCCCGTCACCGACGGGTCGATCTACTTCGACGGCGAGGAGATCACCTCCCTGTCGCCCTCGCAGCGAGTGCGCCGCGGGATCGGCCGATCGTTCCAGATATCGAACGTCTTCGGTGGGCTCACCGTGCGCGAAAACGTCAGGCTCGCCGCCCAGTCGATCGGGCGCGACCAGTACAACGTCGCCGAATCGCTGTTCAAACCGACCGATCGGTACGACGAGATGAACGATCGGACCGATCGGATCCTCGACCGGATCGGCCTCGCCGACGTCGCCGACGAAACGGCGGACGCGCTCGCCTACGGGGACAAGCGACGACTCGAGATCGGGGTCGTGCTCGCGACCGACCCCGATCTCGTCCTGTTCGACGAACCGACCGCCGGCATGAGCGTCGAGGAGACCCAGGAGACGATCGACCTGATCGAGGAGGTGCTGGTCGACCAGACGCTGTTGCTCATCGAGCACGACATCGAACTCGTCATGGAACTCTCCGATCGCATCACCGTGTTGAACCGCGGGCAGGTCCTCGCGGAGGGGACGCCCGACGAGATCGCCGAGAATCAGGACGTTCAGGACGCCTATCTCGGGGGGATGCTCGAATGAGTGACGATCCGCTGCTCTCGGTCGATCGGGTCGACTCGGGCTACGGCGAGACGCAAGTGCTCCGGGACCTGTCGCTGTCGGTCGACGAGGGCGAGATCGTCTCGCTGGTCGGTCGAAACGGCGCGGGGAAGACGACGACGCTGCGGACCATCATGGGAATCCTCGCCCCGACGAGCGGGCGAGTCACGTACCGTGGGGAGGACATCTCGACGCTCGACGCGACGACGACGGCACAGCGGGGGCTCGCACTCGTGCCGGAGGAGCGACGGATCTTCCCGGAGCTCTCGGTCAGGGAGAACCTGGAACTCGCCGACCACGGCGGGGCCCCCGACGCCGATTCGCTGTCGGTCGACGAGGCGCTCGAGACGTTCGAGAACCTGCAGACGCGCGCGGGCAACCCCGGGTCGTCGCTGTCGGGCGGCGAACAGCAGATGCTCGCGATCGCTCGCGCCCTCGTCGGCGGTGCCGAGCTCGTCCTGCTCGACGAACCGACCGAAGGGCTCGCGCCCTACATCGTCCAGGACGTGATGGACATCGTCGCCGACCTCAACGATCGGGGAATCACCGTCCTGCTCGTCGAACAGAACGTCCACGTCTGTCTCGAACTCGCCGATCGGAACTACGTGATCAACCAGGGCGAGATCGTCTACGAGGGAACCGCCTCGGACCTCCGGGCGAACGACGACGTCCTCGACAGGTACCTCGGCGTCACCGCGTGAGCGAGGCTGGCCCGAAGTCTGTACGATCGAGTCGATTCCGCCGGATTTTCGAGCGATCGAGACACCACCATCGTGGCGTCCGGACGATCGTTCTCGTCGCTCACACACTCACGCGTCGCTCACGGGTTGTACACGCGGCCGCGAAACGTCGCGACGCGATCGTCGTCCTCGTCGGTGACGACGACCTCGAACTCTGCGGTGCGCCCACCGTCGTGGGTTTCTTCGGCCGTCGCGGTGAGGACGGTCCCGACCTCGACGGCTTCGAGGTACGAGATGTTCGTCTCGAGGGCGACCGCGGTCTCCCCGTCCGCGTTCGAGGCGGCGGCGAACGCGGCGTCGGCGAGCGAGTAGATTGCGCCGCCGTGGGGCGTCCCGTGGAAGTTCGTCAGGTCGTCGGTGATCTCGAGTCGCGTCCGTGCGACTCCCGGTTTGAGGTCGACGAGGTCGATCCCGAGCGTCTCGCAGTAGGGGTCGCTCTCGATGTGGTTGCGGATGGCCTCGGTATCCGTCATACCATACCACACCGATTTCCGCGGAAATGTATCTAGTGGATCCGGAACTCGATCGGAACCTCGCCGGTGGAGCCGAACCTACCGGAAGATCTGCCGAAACAGCGCCGCTTCGCCGCGGCGGAGTCGCTCGAGAAACGCGGACTTGCTGATCCCGAGTTCGTCGGCGACGACTTCGGAGGACGTCTCGCGGGGAATCGCGAAGTATCCCATCTCGAGGGCCGTGCGGATGCACTCCTCCTGGGCCGGCGTGAGATTCCACCGCTGACTGGGGGACTCCTTCGCTTCGGACTGGAGTGGATAGACCCGCTCGAGTTTGACGCCGACGGTGTCGCCGGCCGCCTCCATGACGCCCTTGAGAACGTCTCGACCGACGACCGCGCCGAAGATCATCGCCGCGCCATCCCGGTATCGCAGCGTCTCGACGATGAGTCCCCCGTCGATCAGTCGGTGGACGACGCAGGGATGTTTCGACAGGCACCGATACCGGTTCCGTCCGTCGGTCTTCGAGACGTGCAGGTACGAGATCCGCTCGTCGTCGTCGAGGGCCTGGGTCAACCGATCGCTCGTCGGCGAACTGAACTGCAGGAGATCGTAGCCGTCGCTGCGCCGCTGTGGCGGTTGCGCGCTGACCTCGACGTCGACGGAACTCGCCTGTGTCGCCTCCGCAAGCGGACAATCGTCGTTTTCGACGCGAAATTCGACCGCGAGACATTCGTCGATCATCCGGATCGTCTACACACGTTTACTTCGGCGTAGTATTTAAAACCTCGTTATATGGCGGTCAATTTCTAAGGGTCTATCCATCGTTCATTCTAGTGAAACGATGGACCTCGACACAGTGAAAGACCGGGCGGGGCCGCGGGAGTTTAGCCCCGCCGACGACCTCCCCGAGGAGTACCGGAAGGCGGCGACGCGGATGATCGAATTCCACGCGAACAGCGAGATCATGGGCGCGTACCTGGAGCGGCCGTTCATCCGCCAGGCCCCGAGCATCGATCGGAAGCTGGCCTTTTCGGCGAAGGTACAGGACGAAATCGGTCACGGACAGTTGCTCTATCGCGCCGCCGAATCGCTCGGCGTCAAGACCCGCGAGGAGATGCTGGACGACCTCGCCAACGGCGACGGGAAGTTCCTCAACTGCTTTCACTACCCGATGGAGAAGTGGCCCGAGACGGCGATGATCGCGTTCTTCGTCGACGGTGCGGCGATGCGTCGGCAGGCCACGCTCCGGCGGACGAGTTGGGAACCGTACGCCCACGCGATGGACAAGGTGTGTTTCGAGGAAGGGTTCCACGTCAAACACGGCGAGGACATCCTCGCGACGCTGATGAGCGGCTCGCGGAAAGAACAGGAACAGACCCAGGAGGCCTTCGAGACGTGGTGGCCCCGCATCATCCAGTTCTTCGGGCCGACCGACGATCAGAGCACGCACCACGACTTCGCGGCCTCCGTGGGGCTGAAACAGAAGTCCAACGACGAACTCCGGACCGCCTTCCTCAACCAGTACATCCCCAAGGCGGAGAAGTACGGCCTCGAGATCCCGGACGAGCCCCGCATCCGCAAGAACGACGAGGGCGATTACGAGGTCGTCGAGAGCGACCTCGACTGGGACGAGTTCTTCACGATCGCGAAGAACGAGTACGACCCCGGACTCGGCCAGATCAACGGCCGCAAGGCCGCACAGGAGGCCGTCCAGTGGGTCCGCGACACGATCGAAACCGACAGTACAGCCGCCGGCGGCCACGCGCCGCAGGCGGCCGACTGACCATGATCTGGGAAGTGTTCCGCCAGGAGAAGACCGGGGGGTACCACACCCACTGTGGCAACGTCCACGCGCCCGATCGGGAGATGGCGAAGCAGTTCGCCGCCATCCAGCACGGCCGCCGCAAGCCCACCAACAGCCTCTGGGTCGTTCCGAGGGACGAGATCGGCGAGATCGACGCCGAGGACGTCGCCTTCGGCGGGACGATCGACAAGAGCTACCGCTGGGCGACGGCGTACAACACGACCGGGCAGGACGCCCGCGAGGTCGTCGAATCGGAGGACGAACAGGCGACGGCCGAAAAACAGCGGGGTGACGACTGATGTCGACGACGCTTGACGATCCCACGGACCTCGACGAGCGCGAACGAACCGCGCTCGAAACCCTGCTAAAGCGACTGGGCGACGACGAGTTCGTACTCGCCGAACGCTACACGGAGTGGCAGGTTCGCGCGCCGAGCCTCGAGTCCGACCTCGCGCTGGCGAACAACGCGCAGGACGAACTCGGCCACGCCCGCCTGTGGTACGACGTGCTCGCGGACCTCGGCTTCGAGGAGCGCGATCTGGTGTACGAGCGCGACCCCGAGGACTTCCGGCACAGCACGCTCGTCGAACTCCCGTTCGAGGAGGGCGACTGGGCCGACGCCGTCCTCCGATCGTACCTCTACGACGTCGCCGAGGACCTCCGGCTCGAGGCGCTGGAGGACTCGTCGCACCCGAAGATCGCCGATCGGGTTGGCAAGATCCGCAGCGAGGAGGAGTACCACCGCGAGCACGCCCAGAACTGGCTCGACCGCCTCGCCGACGGCGAGGAGGGCCACGAGCGCCTGCAGGACGCGCTCGATCGGCTGTTCCCGCACGCGTTGACGCTCTTCGAGCCAGTGGATCCTGATATCGAGGCGGACATCGTCGACCTCGGCCTTCGCGACGCGACCCTCGAGGAACTGGGTGAGGAGTGGCTGTCGATCGTCGTCCCGTACCTCGAGTCCCTGGATCTCGTCGTTCCCGCGAGCGGCCAGCGGGACGCCGACGACGAGTTCGAGTTCGCGGTCACCCGCGAGATGCTCCCCGAGGCGCGCGGCCGGGACGGCTCCCACACCGACGCGTGGTTCGACCTCTACGACGAGTTCACCCACACGTACCGCGACCTCGGGCGAAGCGACACGACGAAAATCATGGACGAACCAGAATGAGCGGCGAGATTCCGGACCCGGGCGCGAAATCGAGCTTCTCCCCCGCCCCGGACGCCGAGGCGACGCCCTGCGCGTACACCGACTACCGAAAGGGTGAGGCGGCCGACGACCTCCCGGCGACGGGCGACGACGCGACCGGCGTCGAGGCCGACGTGTGGGACGTCCTCTACGAGATCGAGGACCCCGAGATGCCGATCAGCATCGTCGACCTCGGGCTGATCTACGGCGTCACGGTCGCGGACGGCGTCGCGACGGTCGACATGACGCTCACCTACTCGGGCTGTCCGGCCCGGGACATGCTCACGGAGCAGGTCGAGGAGGCGGTCGCCGCCGTCGACGGCATCGAGGAGGCGGCGTTGCGACTCGTCTGGAGTCCGGAGTGGACCGTCGAGATGGTGACCGAACGGGGCAAAGACGACCTGCGAGAGTTCGGCCTGAGCATATGAGACGAACGTCAGATCCGAGCGTCACGACGGGCGGCGACGATGCCGGCGCCGAGTGCCCGTACTGCGGCTCGACCGACACCGTCCGCGAGCACCCGAAAGGGCCGTCGCTCTGCCGGTCGATGCACTACTGCAACGGCTGCGAGCAGCCGTTCGAGAAGTTCGAGTAGGACCGGTCGGGACGGGAGTCGCGTCCCCGCCTACCTGTCCCGATCGGTGACTGCCAGTCGAACGAAGAATTTTGGTCCTCGAAAGCGAGAATGCAAACTGAACACATGGCAGGGATTAGCCAGCACACCTCCCGCGAGGAACTGCGGGAGTTGCAGTCGAAGCGACTCCGAGATACAGTCGAACACGCCCACGAGAACGTGCCGTTCTATCGCGAACGGCTGGACGAGGCCGGCGTCTCGCCGGCGGATATCGACGGCGTCGACGACATCGAGACGGTACCGTTCACCACGAAGGCCGACTTCCGCGACGAGTACCCCGACGGCCTCTTCGCCGTCGGCGACGACGACGTTCTCCGCATCCACGCCTCTTCCGGCACGACCGGCAAACCCAAGATCGTCGCCTACACCGAGGACGACCTCGACCTGTGGAACGCGGTGATGGCCCGATCGATGGACGCCGCGGGCATCGGGCCGGCCGATACGGTCCAGAACGCCTACGGCTACGGCCTGTTCACGGGCGGCCTCGGCTTTCACGGCGGTGCCGAGGAACTCGGGGCGACGGTCGTCCCGACGAGCAGCGGCAACACCCAGCGGCAGGTCGAACTCGCTCGCGACCTGGAGAGCGACGCGATCGCGTGTACGCCCTCGTACGCGCTCTACTTCGCCGAGACGGCCGACGAGATGGGCGTCGATCCGCGCGACCTGTCCATCTCCACGGTGCTGTACGGGGCCGAACCCTGCACGGAACCGATGCGCGAGGAGATCGAAGACCGACTCGACGCGACCGGGATCGAGAACTACGGCCTCTCGGAACTGATCGGCCCCGGCGTCGCCGCCGAGTGCCGCGAGGCCCAGGACGGCATGCACATCTGGGAGGATCACTTCTACCCCGAGGTGATCGATCCCCAGACGGGCGAGGCGCTCCCCGAGGGCGAGGAGGGCGAACTCGTGTTGACGTCGTTGACGAAGGAGGCGGTCCCCGTCCTGCGATACCGGACCGGCGACCTCACCACGCTCACGTCCGACGAGTGCGAGTGCGGGCGCACCATGGTTCGCATGGACAGCGTCACCGGCCGCGCCGACGACCTCCTCATCGTCCGCGGCGTCAACCTCTACCCCAGCCAGATCGAGGACGTCGTCCTCGAGTTCGACCCGATCGCGCCGCAGTATCGGATCGACCTCTATCGGGAGGGGACCCTCGATCGACTCGAACTGACGATCGAACTGGTCGACGGATTCGACGGCGAGACGGCCGCCCTCCGCGAGGCGGTGCTCGATCGGCTGGAGAACACCCTCTCGTTCAGGCCGGACGCCCTCGACCTGGTCGAGTACGGGACGATCGAACGGACGGAGGTCGGGAAGGTCAAGCGCGTGTACGATCATCGCTAACCCGCCGACGCGGATCGATCGTCGTCCTGGATCGTACCGCGACAGCCCCTCGGAGGATCTCCCACTTTTATTACCAGTCGCGTGCGATCGTCGTGTATGGACGCCGAAGCCTTCTTCGAGGGGATGCCGTTCGCGTCCCTGCTGGGTATCGAGGTAACCGAGTGCGCCGACGGCCACGCCGAAGGGCACCTCGAGATGACCGAAGACCTCTCGTGGAACGAGGAGCAGTTGATGGCCCACGGGGGCGTCACCTTCACCCTCGCGGACACCGTCGGCGGCGCGGCGCTCGTCTCGATCGTCGACCAGCCCGTGCCGACGATCGACATGCGGATCGACTACCTGTCGGCGGGCACAGGCGACCTCTACGCGGAAGCCGACGTCGTCCGCTGCGGGAGCGACGTCGGGACCGTCGACGTGGAGGTGTACGCCGCGGACGAGGACGGCGAGACTCCGCTGGAGTCTCGGGAAGACGGCGAAGCCGTCGGTACCCTCATCGCGGACGCACGCGGCGTGTACAAAACCGGCTAGAGAGCGCCGTTCGACCGTCTCGATTCCTGGGAGAACGGAACGGGTTACGCGTCCGGCCGGGCTGCGAAGAAGACCCACCGTTCGCCTTCGACGAGGACGTCGCGGACTTCCCACTCGGCCTCGATAGTGAAGCCGGCGTCACGCATTCTGGCTCGTGTGGCCGCTGCGCCCGCGATGTCCCACTGCATCTCGGCACCGCTTCCGAGCCAGTCGGAATTGGTCCCGGTCCACTCCCCGTTCCCCTCGGAGACGAGCACCCGCCCGTCCGGGCGGACGACGCGTGCGAACTCGTCGAGTACCGTCCGATGCTCGTCCACGGGGACGTGTATGAGGGAGTGAAACGCCGTAACGACGTCGAACGTGTCGTCATCCACCGGCAGTTCCGTCATGTCTCCCTGGACGAGCGACGCGTCGGGAGCGTTCGAGGCGGCACCGTCGAGTTGCGCCCGCGAAAAATCGACGCCAACGATCGTCGCCTCGTCACCGACCTGCTGGAGTGCCGGCGTTCCCTGCCCGCAGCCGACGTCGAGTATCCGAACCGACGAGGAACGCGGTTCGAGAAACGCTTCGAGTAGTCGCGCCTCTTGCTCGGTCGGTGATCGTTCGTCGGCCCACACGTCGGCCACACCGTCGTAGCCACGACGCACCACGTTCCTTTCTACCATCCGTGCGGTCACCGTACCAGCTACTCCGGCAAGATAGTTCCGGAGGCAACCCAGCGGGTCCTGCTGAGCCCCGCGTTGCCGGCTGTACTCAACGGAGGCTCGGGGCGACTTCGTCGCCGAGACGGTGGACGCAGTCGACCATCTCCTCGGTGCCGACGCCGGGGTGATAGGTCCGGAAGATGAAGTGGACGTCGTCGCCGAGCGCCTCGCGGTACTCCTGTAGCTCTTCGACTACCTGTTCCGGCGTGCCGAAGATCGCCTGGTCTTTCAGTTCCCGCTTCCGTTCGGGGTCGAGTTCCTCGACCGACTCGCCAGAGAAGATCTCGGCGTATCGGCGCTGGATGTAGAAGTAGCCGCCTTTCATCGTCTCCCAGGCCCCCTCGCGGGAGTCGCCGACCCAGCCGTGCTGGAGGACGTAGATCGTGAACTCGTCGTCGAGACCCGCCTCCTCGCGAACCGATCGGATGTCCGCGACTCGCTTCCTGACGCCCTCGATCGAGAGCGACGACGGGGCACACCAGGCGTCCGCCGTTCGAGCAGCGCGCCGGACGGCCGGTTTCGCGCCCCCGCCGAGCATGATCGGGACCGATTCACCGGCGGGTTTCGGCGTGATCGAGACGTCCGCCGGCACGTCGTGGAACGCCGACTCGTACGCGAGGTCGCCCGCGCTCCACGCACCCCGGAGGAACGGGACGAGATCCGCGAGCCGATCGGCTCGCTCGTCCCGCGGGACGCCGAAGACGTCGAACTCGCGGGGGTTCGAACCGATCGCGAGCCCGAGCGTGAGCCGTCCGTCTGCGAAGAGGTCGACGGTCGCCGCGTCCTCGGCGAGCCGAATCGGGTCGTACAGCGGCCCGAGGGAGACGCAGCTACCGATCTCGAGGGCGTCGGTCTCGGCGGCCATCGCGCCGAGCGCCGGCATCGTTCCCGAGAGGTAGCCGTCCTCGGCGAAGTGGTGTTCCGACACCCACGCGCTGTCGAGCCCCGCGGCCTCGATTTCGCGGGTCAGCGTCAGGATCTCGTCGTACAGTTCGCTCGGCTCTCGATCGTCGTCCGGCCGCTGCTGGGCCGTGAACAGGCCGGTCCCGAGTTTCATACGACTGTCATCGATCGTGAGCGTCTTAATTGTTGGTGAGCGGGCGACCGATCGGTCGTGGCGGGTTCGGGACGGGCCGTCAGTGATCGATGACGGTGATCTCCTCGACCGGCCACTGGCTCAGGATCTCGACGCCGTTCTCGCGGACGACGACCATCTCCTCGACGCGGACGCCCTGCCGACCGGCGGGCTCCTGGGTCTCGACGGCCATCGTCATTCCCTCCTCGATCTCGATCGGGTGGTCCGGCGAGAGGCCGCGCCAGATCAGCGGCACCTCGTACAGCTGGAGTCCGAGGCCGTGAGCCCAGTGGTTTGTCGTCAGCTGCCAGTGTTCGTCGGCGTCGTAGTAGTCGGCGTGCTCGCCTTCCATGTCGGGGAAGCCCTGGGCGATCTCGTCGGTGGTCACGCCGGGTTCGATGCGCTCCAAGACGTCGTAGAGGTTGTCTCGAGCGGTTTCGTAGGCCTCTTTCTGTTCCCGGGTCGGCTCGCCCATGCTGAACGTGCGGTAGTAACACGATCGGTAGCCGAGGTAGCCGATGTTGTAGAAGTCGGCGTAGACGAGATCGCCCGGGCGGATGACTCGATCGGTCGTGTTGGCCTGGTGCTTTGGCCACGTGTTCGGTCCCGACGTGAGGTAACCGCCGCCGACGAACGCGCCGTGGCGCCACAGTTCGCGGACGGCCTCGCCCCACACCTCGGTTTCGCGCATTCCGGGCTTCGCGGCGTCTTTGATCGTCTGGAAGCCGGCCTCGCAGATGGCGGCGACCATCCGCAAGCACTCGATCTCGTCGTCGGTTTTCACCTTCCGGGCGTCCTCCATGATCGCCGTGCAGGTCTCGACGTCGGTCTCGAGTCCCTGGGCCTCGAGCGCCGAGAGCAGGCCCCGGTTGCCGACGTCGACGCCGAGTTTCTCGTCGGCGACGCCGTACTCCGCCATCGCCTCGGCGACGCCCTCGGCCATCGTCGTTCGGAGGAACTGGCGGGCGGAGTCACGTCCGGACGCTCGCGGGACGTTCCCGAGTCCGGGACAGGCGTAGCGGACGTCGTGGAGCCAGGGGCAGTTGAACCGCTGGTTGCTCGCGTGATCGGCGGTGTCCCAGTGGACGACGTCGCCGTTCTCCGTCAGCAGGGTGTAGTGGTCCGCGCCGCTGCCGCCGGTCATCGCCAGCCCCGTCACGTAGCGGATGTTCGGGTCCGACAGCAGCAACACCGCCCCGAGGTCCGTCTCCCGTAGCCGTTCGAGCGCCCGCTCCTTGCGCTCCTCCCGGAGCCGTTGGGTGTCGATTCGTTCTTCCCAGTCGACGGCCTGCGTGCCGCGGGTCCCCTCCATGAAGCGCCGCTCGTAGCCGGTCATGTACGATCGTATCAACCGAGGCGAGCACCATAAATCGTGGCGCTTTCTCGCCCGGAGCGAACCCGATCTGTCGTTCCAGTCGCGTTAGACCGGGTCGAGCCCCTGCTCCTCGCGAAGCACGTTGATGTACTTCCGGAAGCCGGCCTCGAGGTCGTACTGGACCTCGTAGCCCAGATCTTCCTGGGCCTTCGTCATGTCGAGGTTCTGCGTCCAGGGCAGTTCGCCGTCGTCGGAGACGTCGATATCGGCGTCCGGCAGCACGGCCTCGACGGTCTCGGCGGCCTCGCGGACCGTCGCGAGCACGCCGCGGACGTTGTAGACGCGCTGGGTCAACTCGTCTTCCGGCGTGAACGCCGCTTTCCGGAAGGCCTGCGCGATGTCCTCGACGTGTTGCCAGTCGATCGCCTGATCGCCGTACTCGACGCTGTAGGACTCGCCGAGCGCGGGCTTCTCGATGATGTTTGCGAGAAAGGCCGAACCGCCGGTTTCGCGATAGGGGCCGTAGGCGACGGTCGGCCGCAGGGCGACGTGGTCGAGGCCGTAGTCCTCGTGGTAGACCCGCGCCTGGTGCTCGTTGTACTCTTTGGTCGCGCCGTAGAGCGTGTCGGGGTAGACGAGTTCGTCCTCGTCGACCCAGTCGGCGTCGTAGTTCGTCGGCGGGGCGTAGACCGCCGCCGAGGACGCCCACGCGACGCGCTCGACCTGGTCGTCGAGGATGCGGGCCGCCTCGAAGACGTTGTTCGTTCCGAGGACGTTGACGTCGGCCGCCGCCCGGGGGTTCTCGCGGGCGGTCGTCGTCAGCAGCGCGGCGAGGTGGACGATGTGGGTCGCCCCCGTCTCTCCGACCGCGCGGATCACGTCGGTCGCCTCGGAGACGTCGCCCCGGCGCACCGTCACGTCGTCGGCGACGCCGAGTTTCTCGAGGATCTCCGTATCCGTCGAGAGGTCGTAGGCCACGACGTCGTGGCCGTGTTCGAGCAGGTCCTGTACCACGTAGGAACCGATGAAGCCGGTTCCGCCGGTTACCAGTACCGTCGTGTCGGTGTCGTTCATGTCTGGGTGATAGTTCGATCGGTCACGTATAGGTTGGTGTTCGTTCGCACGGCGATGCTCGGGTTCGCATTACTCGTGGAGCCCCCCGACCGACTCGTAGAACGAGGAGGCCAGCGTCTCGGCCATGTCCGCCTCGCGATCGATGCGCACGTCGACGACGTGGGGTACGTCCGCCGCTTTCCCCTCCGCGAGCGCTTCGGCCAGTTCGTCGGGAGCGGTCACGCGTCGGCCGATCGCGCCGAACGCCTCCGCCGCCATCACGAAGTCGGTGTCGTGGAACTCGACGCCGGCGATGTCGCCGTTCTCGCCTTGCATCTGGCGGACCATCCCGAGACTGGTGTCGTTCAGAACGACGAAGGTGGGCGCGACGCCGTACTCGACGGCGGTCTCGACGCTGTTCATCGTCATCGAGAAGCCGCCGTCCCCGGCGACCGCGATCACGTCCTTCTCGGTCGCGAGCGCCGCCGAGACGGCCGCGGGGTTCGCCCACCCCATCCCGCCGACGCCGCCGCTGCCGAAGTAGGTGCGGACGGCCGGCGTCTGGAGGTAGTACAGCAGCCAGAACCGGTTGTTCCCGGAGTCGGCGGTGACGATCGTCTCCTCGTCGACGACGGCCTCGATCTCCTTGGCCGCGCGCTGCGGTTTGATGGGTGCCGAATCGTCCTCGCACTCGGGGGCCGAAAACCAGTCCCGCGCTTCGGCGGCCCGATCGAGCGCCCAGTCGTTCGACGCACCGCCGGCTTCGGTGAGCGCGGCCAGGCTCTCTTTCGCGTCGCCGATCAGCCCGACGTCGGCGGGATAGACCCAGCCGGCGTTCCGGGTGTCGACGTCGGCGTGGACGATCGTCTGCTCGTCGGGTCGGACGAACTCGGGCGCCTGCCAGTTGGTGTCCATCGGGTTCAGCCGACAGCCGACGACGAGCAGCGTGTCGGCCTCGCTGACGACCCTGTTGGCCCCCTCGTGGCCGAACGAGCCGATCACGCCCGCGGCGCGATCGTCGGTCTCGGGGTAGGTCGACTTCCCGAGGTAGGACGTGACGACCGCGCAGTCGTAGGCGTCGGCGACGGCCGCGAGTTCGTCGTACGCCTGCGCGGCGTGGACGCCGTTGCCCGCGACGATAACCGGCCGATCGGCAGCCTCGAGGTGCTCGACGGCCGCCGCGACGTCGGCTGCGGTCGGCGCCGCGTCCCAGGTTCGCGTCTGTTCGACGGCGTCCCACGCGGGCGGCGTCGGATCTCCGGGAACGTCGCCCGTGACTCCGTCCCCGTCGAGGATCACCGCCGTCGGCCCGGGACGACCGGCGACGGCGTGTTTGAACGCGAGCTGGGTCGATCGCAGGGTCTCGATCGGCGTCCGGGGGAACCACCACTCCTTCGTCACGCCGCCCAGGATGTCCGGGAGGCTGAACCCGCCGTAGTCGCCGCGGGCCTGCTGGTAGGGCGCGAGCGTGGAGTACTCGCCGCGCTCCGAGGCCTCCGTGAGCACGACCATCGGCGACGAGGACAGAGCGGCCTCCATCTGTCCGATCAGTCCGAGGCTGCCGATCCAGGGTCCCTGCCCGGTGAGGACGCCGGGGGTGCCGGTGAGTCGGCCGTACGTCTCCGCCATGACGCTCGCCTCGCGTTCGTCGCGGGGCCGGACGAGGTCGACCTCGGAGTCGGGGAGGTGCTCGAGCAGTTCGATCACCCGCCCGCCCGGATAGCCGAAGACGTATTCGACGTCGAGGTCCTCGAGGGTCTCGACGAGTGCTGCGGCCGTGGACGTCATCCCTCGGACGCGACGCGGACGGTTCCTTCGGCGACCATCCGGGGACCGGACCCGGGGTCGACGCCCTCCTCGTGGCTGTACTCCTCGTTCGGGACGAGAGGCGCTGCCGGTTGTATCATGCGTCTGCACTGTTGCCGTCCGCCGACTTTGTTCTATCGGTGGGGTGCGGTCGCTTGACACGTGACGATTGCTACCGGGAACCGGACTATTATGATCGCCGCCAGTCGTTTCCGGTGTATGACCGAGATGCCCGCGACGCGCGTCGACCACGTCGGCATCGCCGTCGAATCGATCGAGAACGCCGAAGCGCTGCTGTTCGCCCTCGGCTGTGAGAAGATCCACGAGGAATCGAGCGAGTACGGCGAGTTTACCTGGGCGACGTACGTCCTCGGCGACGCCTCCCGAATCGAACTGATCGCACCCGACGACGGATCCGAGTCGTTCCTGACCGAATTTCTCGATCGACACGGACCCGGCTTCCACCACGTCACGCTCGAGGTCGCCGACCTCGAGTCGGCGATCGACGCGCTGGAAGTCCGCGGCGTGAGCGTCGTCGACCGCGCGGAGTTCGAACACTGGAGCGAGGCGTTCGTTCCGCCGAGCAATCCGACCGGGGCGTTGTTCCAGTTGATGGAGTATTACGAGGGCTACGCGGCGCATCGTTCGGCCGGCGATCGACTGTTCGTGGGCGGCGAGCCGCTCTGATGGGACCGTGAGCCGATCGGAGCGGTACCGATCTCCCCACGCGAACTGGTCACCGGCCTCATAATTTATTGTAGTGTGTGGAAAAGTCAGTCGTGATGTACAAGCACATCGCTCTCCTGGTCCGCCAGGAGGGGCTATCCCACGAGGAGTTCGTCGACTACTGGCAGACCGAGCACACGCCGATCGCCCGCGAGATCGAGGGCGTCGTTCGCTACCAGCAGGTACTCCCGACGGAACCGGCACACGCGGAGTTCGACGGGCTGGCGGAACTGTACTTCGAGGACCTCGAGGACCTGCACGACGCCCTCGGAAGCCCCGGTTCGCGCGACTACGATCCCGCGAAGGAGATCGCTGCGAAGGCCCGCGAGGACGTGGACAACTTCCTCGCGATCGAGGAACGGCCGCGATTCATCGGCGAGGAGATCGTCCAGAAAGACGAGGTCGACGGCGAGACGGACGGCCTGTACAAGCACTCGGCGTTTCTCGTCCGCCAGGACGGGATGACCCACGAGGAGTTCGTCGACTACTGGCAGACGAACCACACGCCGATCGCCCGCGAGATCGAGGGCGTCGTGAAGTACAACACGGTGATTCCGACCGATCCGGAGCACGCGGAGTTCGACGGCGTCGCCGAACTGTACTTCGAGGACCTCGAGAAACTCTACGACGCGCTCGGCAGCGAGGGCTCGCGCGACTACGATCCGGACAGAGGGAAGGCCAGAGAAGCCCGCGAGGACGTCGACAACTTCCTCGCGATCGACGAACGGCCCCGGTTCATCGGTCGGGAACGGCTCGTCAAAACCGCGGCCGAGCGCTGATCGAGATGTCCGACATCGATTTCGACGAGCAGGTTCGCGACGCCTTTCCGGAACTCGAGCACATCGAGAGCGACGACCTCCGCGATCGCGTCGTCGAGGCGTGGACGCTCGGTCTGGAGCGCGGCGGGTGGCGAGACGTCGCGGACATTCCGTACGCGTGGAACATCCACGAGGTCACGAACGTCGAGCACGTTCGCGGCGTCACCCGGATCGCGCTCGACGCGGCGGACGAACAGCGATCGTTCCACGGCGCGGATCCCGACACCGACACCGTCGTCGCCGCGTGTCTCTTGCACGACGTCGGCAAGTGCTACGAGTATCCCGACCACGTCGACGGCGACCTGCTCGACGAACCCGACCCGCGGTACGTCAGCGAGGAGATCCCCCACTCCATCTCCGGCTACGCGCTCGCCCACGAGGTCGGCTGTCCGCTCGCCGTCCAGCGGGCGATCCCCCACTTCATCGGCGAAGTTCCGACGCGAACGCTCGAGGCCGAACTCGTCAAGAGCGCCAACTCGGCGTCGTCGAACGCGATCACACAAGCGACGATGGGAATCACGTTACAGGAGTGGGTCGAGGAGTACTCCCAGACCTCGTGAACGACGCGGACCGCTGTCCGGACTGCTCGCCGCATCGTTCCCGGTTCGCTTTCTCCCTCGATCGCGACGTCGACGTTCACCGCCGCGATCGGCTCGTCACCTCGTTCGAATTATTCGAACGACTTGCATATCCGTTCGAATAGCGGGAACAAGGTTTTTGTCGATTCGGGACGAGCACCGGACCATGGCACGCGACTCGGCACACAGGCCCGTCGAAACCGTCGAGACCGCCTTCGACGTCGTCGAGTTCCTCAAACGCAACGACGGCGCGGGGATCACCGAAATCGCCGACGAACTTGGGCTGGCGAAGAGTACCGTCCACCGACACGTGAAGACGCTCGAGTCCCGGGGCTTGCTCGTCCAGGAGGGCGACGCGTACCGGATCAGCACCTGGTTTCTCGACTACGGCGTTCACGTCCGCAACGAGCACACGCTGTTCCCGGTCGTCAAACCGAAAGTGGACGAACTGGCCGCGGAAACCGACGAAAAGGTCTGGGCCGTGATCGAGGAACACGGCGTGGGCGTCCACATCTACGGAGCGGAGGGCCGCCACTCGGTCAAGACGCACGCCCGAATCGGTCAGCGGACGTATCTCCACCAGTTCGCCGCGGGCAAGGCAATCCTGGCGCACCTCCCCGACGAACGGATCGACGAAATCCTCGACGACTACGGCCTCGCCACGCAGACCGCCCGGACGATCACCGATCGGGACGAACTGCGCGAGGAACTCGCGACGATTCGAGACCGGGGGTACGCGTTCAATCGAGAGGAGTCCGTCGTCGGCGTTCACGCGG
This sequence comes from Halosolutus halophilus, assembly GCF_022869805.1. Classification (NCBI taxonomy): domain Archaea; kingdom Methanobacteriati; phylum Methanobacteriota; class Halobacteria; order Halobacteriales; family Natrialbaceae; genus Halosolutus; species Halosolutus halophilus. The sequence continues at coordinate 4,762,476 of NZ_CP094974.1, forward strand.
TCGGAGCGCCGATCCGGAACCAGTCGGGGACCGCCATCGGCGCGATCAGTATCGCGGGCCCGGCCAACCGACTGCGCGGCGACCTGTTGATCGAGGAGTTCCCCGACCTCCTGCTCGGTGCGACCAACGAAGTCGAGATCAATCTCGCACACTCCTGAGATCCTCGCCACGGACGCTGTTCGAGTAATTCGAACGAACGACGTGCGGGATTCACGATCGAAACGTCGCTCTCTCGTTCGGAGCCGCTAGCTGGATCCCGTCCCTGTTCGTCGCTTTCGCACGCTCTATCGGGTTGCATCGGCCGGTTCGGGTTCAGTCGATAGACGGGAACGTCGTCACGCGAATGGTGCGGGTTCGAGCCCATTGTATTACGTTCGTATGGCTGTAATCACTTGGCGGCCGCGAGAGCACTGTCGTTCGAGTAGTTCGAACACCGGCCGGTTCGACGTCGACCCGTCGGCGAGCGAGACGATCGACGGCCCGTTACAGTCCGAGAAACTCCTCGGCGTTCTCCCAGAGGATCTTGCGCTGGATCTCCTCGTCGAAGTCGAGTTCGGCGAACTGTTCGAGCCACGGTTTCGGTTCGAGCATCGGATAATCCGTACCGAACATGACCTTGTCCGAGAGCAGCGATTTCGCGTAGTGAAGCACCTGATCGTCGATGTACCGGGGCATCCAGCCCGAGAGGTCCATGTAGACGTTGCCCTTCTGCTGGCAGATCGCGAGTTGCTCTTTCTCCCAGGGGTAGGCCGGATGCGCGATGAGGATCTGCAGGTCGGGGTGGTCGGCGGCCACGTCGTCGATCAGCATCGGATTGCCGTACTTGATCTTCAGTCCGCGGCCACCCGGCGAGCAGGCTCCGAGCGTGGAGTTTCCGCCGTGGAACACGACCGGCACGCCGAGATCCTCGATCGTCGACCAGAGGGCCTCGTGTTCGGGCGCGGACGGATCGAACCCCTGGGCGATCTGCTGGAACTTGAACCCGGAGAGGTCGAGGTCCTCGACGCAGCGGATCGCCTCCGCGACGCAGTCGTCCTTGAGCGGATCGACGGAGCCAAAGCCCACGAAGAAGTCGTCGTACTCGTCGCGTACCTCGGCGACGTAGTCGTTCGGCACCGGCGGATTCCCCGTGTTCGTCTCCGCGTCCCACCCGAGCAGGACGGCTCGATCGACGCCGGCGTCACGGTACTCCGCGATCATGTTGTCGTACGTGTCCGTCTCGAGGTCGGCACCGAACCGATCGGCCGCGTCCTGCATCATTTCGCCACCAGCGTCGTGGAGGAATTCGCTGGTCGGTTGATGTGCGTGGGTGTCGATCGCGCGCGGCTCGTCGAGTACGTCGGGCAAACCCATACCGTACGCGAGGTCGCGACGCTATATGTATTTTTTCTCACGTCCGGGACGGGATCGGATTGCGCCCGCGGGGATCACTCGATCGACTCCGATCGCTGGTCGAGCAGTCGTTCGATCTCCGCCTCGTCGAGCACGTCGACCAGCGCGGCGTCGTCGTGCTGGTAGGCCTCCCACTGATCGTCGGTCAACGCGTCTTCGAGTTCGTCGGCGTCGACTACCGCTTCCAGCGCGTCGTCGAGGTCGTCCGGGTCGTAGCCGGGAATCGGCATAGGCGGTGCTACGTCGGTCGCATCCTTATACCTCACAGGTGATTGGTGGTCAGATGGTACTTCACAGGTGGTCAGGTGGCGGGATTCGGAACACCGACGGGAATCCGTACAGTCGTCGCTGACCACGACCGCGTCGCGTCGGTCGTCCGGTACGCCGATCTCGATCGGCGATCCGAAACGATTACTCTCAGTACGATAGTATTGACACGTTTCGAATATTTACTCCATTCCGTTTCCGTTCGTGCGATTTATCAGGCCTCTGTTCGGCGTTACGTTCGCCCTCGGGACGGTAACCTCTTTCCATACTCGAAGAGAACTCTATCTCGAGTCATCTACTAGTAGTTGGCGTTGTTTCATCGAAAATCCTGGCATCGGAACTGTTCCAATAACGAGATTTTATGGGAAATACAGCACGATCGTTGGATAATATCGGAAACATCGATCATCACTCATATTGGGGAAAACATCATAATACAGTAATATATGGCAGCACGACGTGCCGCGAGACGAGTCTCGTCCAGCCGTCGGCCCGATCGGTCGATCGAGACCCAAATCGAGGGTATCGTGAGGCCGTCACTCGCCGGTAAATTCCGGGTCGCGCCCCTCGAGGAAGGCCTCGATCCCCTCGTCCTTGTCCGCGGTCGCGAACAGCTGGACGAACAGTTCGGACTCGTATTCGAGACCCTCTTCGAGTCCCATCCGGGACCCGGCCTTGATAGCGTTCTTGGCGAACTCGAGTGCGATCGGGCTCTTCTCGGCCATCGAACTCGCGAGGTCGTAGACGCCGTCGTCGAGGTCGTCTTCATCGTAGACCGCGTCGACGAGGCCGATCTCCTTCGCTTCCGCGGCGTCGATCAGTTCGCCGGAGAGGATCAGCCGCATCGCCTGCCCCTCGCCGACGAGGCGGGCGAGTCGCTGGGTGCCGCCGCCGCCCGGGATCAGCCCGAGGTTGATCTCCGGCTGTCCGAGTTTCGCGCCGGCCGCGGCGATCCGGACGTCACAGGCCTGCGCGAGTTCACAGCCGCCGCCGAGCGCGTGGCCGTTGATCCGGGCGATGACCGGAATCGTCGCGTCGTCGACGGTCTCGTAGACCCGCGGCCGCTCGCTGGCCCGGCGCTGTTCGACGGGGCCGCGGTCCTGGAACTCGGTCACGTCGGCCCCCGCGACGAACGCGCCCGATCCCTCGCCGCCGGTGAGCACGAGCACGCGCACGTCGTCGTCCTCGTCGGCGGCGTTCACGGCGTCTTTCAGTTCCGCCCGGACCTGCCCGTTGAGCGCGTTCCGGGCGTCCGGTCGCTCGATCGCGATCGTCGCGACCCGATCGGCGTGCTCGCCGACCTCGACGGAGAGCACGTCGTACTCGTCTTCGAGATCACTCATCGACACCACCCCAGTCGCCGCTCGTGCCGACGCGCTCGCCGTCCTCCCAGACGTAGAACCCCTCGCCGGTCTTCTTCCCGAGATTGCCCGCCCGGACCTTGCGGCGAAGTGCTTGCGGCGGCTTGAACCGTTCGCCCAGTTCCTCGCGGAGGTGTTCGGCGATGTGCAAGCGCACGTCCAGTCCGACGTGATCCGTGAGTTCGATCGGCCCCATCGGGTGGCCGTAGCCGAGCGTCATCGCCTCGTCGATGTCCGCCGGGCTGGCGACGCCCTCCTCGACCATCCGGATCGCCTCGAGTCCGGTCGCGAGACCGAGCCGCGAGGTGGCGAAGCCGGCGCTGTCGCGGACGACGACGTCCTCCTTCTCGATGTCGCGGACGTAGTCGATCGCGAACGCCTCGGTCCGCTCGTCGGTCTGTTCGGCGATTACGATCTCGACGAGGTCCATCACGTGCGGCGGGTTGAAGAAGTGGAGGCCGACGGCGCGCTCGGGCCGATCGAGCGCGCTCGCCATCTCCGTCACGGACAGCGAGGAGGTGTTCGACGCGATCACCGTCTCGTCGCCCGCGGCGTCCTCGACGTCCGAGAAGACGTCTTTCTTCAGGTCCATCTCCTCGGGCACGGCCTCGATCACGAGGTCGGCGTCGGCGACGGCGCGCTCGAGGTCGGTCGTCCCCTCGATTCGATCGAGGGTCGTCTCCATCTCGCGTTCGGTCACCTTGTTCCGATCGACGCCGCCCTGCAGGTTCTCGCGAATTCCTTCGAGGCCGTCGTCGACCAACTCCTCCTCGACGTCCCGCAGGACGACCTCGTGGCCCGCCATCGCGGACACCTGAGCGATTCCGTGTCCCATGCTCCCGGCGCCAAGGACTGCGATTTGCATGTGTGGATCCACTCCGGTGCGTCTCAAAAACGTTCCCATTCCGATACTCCGGCCCCCTCGACGCCCGACTACAGGAGCCGATCGGCGATGATGTTCTTCTGGATCTCGCTGGTGCCCTCGTAGATCTTCGTGATGCGGGCGTCGCGGTAGTAGCGTTCGGCCGGGTAGTCGGTGACGTAGCCCGACCCGCCGTGGACCTGGATCGCCTCGTCGGCGACGTCGACCGCGTGCTCGCTCGCGAACAGCTTCGCCATGCTCGAGAACTGCGCGGCGGTCTCCTGGTTCCCCTCCTCGACCTGGGTCGCGGCCCGGTAGGTCAGCGATCGGGCGGCCTCGACGTTGGTCGCCATCTCGGCGAGTTTGTGCTGGATCGCCTGAAACTCGGCGATCGGCTGGTCGAACTGTTCGCGCTCCTGTGCATACGCGAGCGCGGAATCGAGCGCGCCCTGTGCGGCACCGACGGCCTGGGCGGCGACGCTGGTGCGCCCGGAGGCGAAGAACTCCATCAACTGGTAGAAGCCCTGGTCGACCTCGCCGATGACGTTCGCTTCGGGAACGCGGACGTCGTCGAGGATGACCTCCGCGAGGTCGGAGGCGCGAATCCCGAGTTTGTTGTCGATCTTCTCGGTCGTGACGCCCTCGGTGTCCATCGGGACGAGGAACGCGGTGATGCCGCGGTGGCCCTCTCCGGGGCTGGTCTTGGCCATCACGACGCCGACGTCGGCGACGGTGCCGTTCGTGATCCACATCTTGGTGCCGTTGAGCACGTACTCGTCGCCGTCCTCGTCGGCTACTGTCTCGATTCCCGCCACGTTCGAGCCGTGGGCTGGCTCGGAGATCATGGAACAGGAGGCGGACTCGCCGTTGGCGATCTTCGGGAGCCACTCCTCTTTCATCCACTCGTCGCCGAACTCGACGATCATGTCCGTCCCGAAGCCGGCGCTGCCGACCGCGGAACCGATCCCCGGGTCTGCACGCCAGAGTTCTTCGGTGACGATCGTCGAGGCGAGTTTGTCCATTCCGGCCCCGTCGTACTCGATCGGGATGTTCGGCGCGACGAAGTCGTATTCGGCCGCCTCCTTCCGGATCGCTTCGGGGTATTTGCCCTCCTGGTCGTGTTCCGCCGCCACCGGAACGATCTCGTTCTCGCCGAACTCGCGAACGGCGTCGCGGATCGCCCGGTGTTCGTCTGACAGGCGAAAGGCCATACGTGATGCTCAGCCGGGAGTTACAAAATAGCTTCGGTGTTTCCAAACGTTGCAAATCCCTTGGAAGAATACAGAATCAATGTTAACTATGGAAACTAATATCTGAATAATGTAAGGGCAGGGTAGGTGCAGCGCTCCTCGTCTCGACGCGATCAGCGGGCGAACCGATCGGGCGTCACTGACCGGGGCTGGACCGGGGATTCCGATCCGGTGGCAGCGTGCGGTGCCCGAACCGATCGCGCCGTTCGTCGGCCGCGCCGGGCGTTCTCTTCCTCTCCAGTCCGGTTCCCCGCGATAGTCTCATCCCTACCAGCGTCTCCGCGAACGACTCTCCGAGGGAAAGACCGCAATCTCTATACCGCCAATTCCGTACTACTAGCGTATGTTGGATTTCGTTCAACTCGAAGCCGATCTCGATCAGGAGGAACGGATGATCCGGGATACGGCCCGGGAGTTCGTCGAAGAGCACGTCAAACCCGACATCGGCGAACACTTCGAGGCCGGAACGTTCCCGAAAGAACTCATCCCGAAGATGGGAGGGCTCGGGTTCTACGCGCCGAATCTCGAGGGCTACGGCTCGCCGAACGTCTCGGAGACGGCCTACGGACTCCTGATGCAGGAACTCGAGGCGGGTGACTCGGGGCTGCGATCGATGGCGTCGGTCCAGGGGGCACTCGTCATGTACCCGATCCACGCCTATGGCAGCGAGGTCCAGAAGGAGAAGTGGCTCCCGAAACTCGGCGAGGGCGAGGCCGTCGGCTGTTTCGGTCTCACCGAACCGGAACACGGATCGAACCCCTCCGCGATGGAGACCCGCGCCGAACGCGACGGTGAGGGGTACGTGCTCAACGGCTCCAAGACGTGGATCACGAACGCGCCGATCGCCGACGTCGCCGTCGTCTGGGCGCGTGACCGCTCGGTCGAGGACGACCCGGTCCGGGGCTTCCTGGTCGAAACCGATCGGGACGGCGTCACGACGAACAAGATCACCGAGAAGCTCTCCCTGCGGGCGTCGATCACGGGCGAGATCGGTCTGAACGGCGTCTACGTCCCCGAGGAGAACGTCCTCCCCGGCGTCTCGGGCATGAAGGGGCCGCTCTCCTGTCTCACGCAGGCGCGATACGGCATCGCGTGGGGTGCGGTCGGCGCTGCACGGGACGCGTTCGAGGAGGCCCGCCGGTACGCCCAGGATCGCGAGCAATTCGGCGGCCCGATCGGCCGGTTCCAGCTTCAACAGGAGAAACTCGCGGAGATGGCGACCCAGATCACGCTCGCGCAGTTGCTGGCCTACCGGCTCGCGGAACTCAAGGAGCGCGGTGAGATGCGGCCACAGCACGTCTCGATGGCGAAGCGGAACAACGTGCGAATGGCCCGCGAGCAGACGAAGGTCGCCCGCGAGATGCTCGGCGGAAACGGTATCACGACGGACTACTCGCCGATGCGCCACATGGCGAACATGGAGACGGTCTACACCTACGAGGGGACCCACGACATCCACACGCTGATCCTCGGCGAGGACCTGACCGGACTCCAGGCCTACCAGTAGCGGACCCGCACACCGACGGGGCGCTCGTTTCAGCATCCGGGTCCGAGCAATCGGTTCGCGACGATCGTCACCTCCCCGTGCGGCGCGATCGCTGCGTACGGCCCGAACGGGGGCGATCTGAGTACGTACGCGGGCTACGCGGCTGCGACGTGGCCGATACCCGACACGGAAACCGGCGAAATCTGGAGTTCGATTCCTCGTCGAACACCGCCGTTTCGACCGGTAACACGGCCACGACACGATTGTTGCTCGTCGACGCGCGTTCCGCACAGCAGCGAACGCGTTTCACTATCCGGAACATTGATTGGGATTCCTCTCGACGTCCCGCTATGAGCATGGATCGAGATTCGGGGGACGAAACGGGGGTCGAGACGACCCGGAAGACGTTCGGAATCCTCGAAGCTCTCAAGGACGAGGAGGGACTCACGATCGCCGAACTCACGCGGCGGACGGAGTTGACGAAGAGCACCGTCTACCGCCACCTCTCGACGCTCACCGACATGGGATACGTGATCGAGCGTGACGGTGCGTACTACATCGGCCTGCGACTGCTCGAGATCGGTGAACAGACGCGAAACCGCGAAGCGGGATACAAGGCCGCGAAACGCAAAGTGTTCGAACTCGGCCAGGAGACCGACGAGCGGGCGCTGTTCCTGGTCGAGGAGGAATCCGAAGGCGTCTACCTCCACCGGTACGGCAGCCTCTCGGACACGATGATCGGGAAGCGTCGGCCCCTGCACTCGCTGGCCTCGGGAAAGGTCGTTCTCGCGGAGTGGGACGAGGACGAGGTCGATCGCTTCGTCGAGGAGAAAGGGCTCGAACGACACACGTCGCACACGATCACGGACGCGGACGCTCTCACCGACGAACTCGATCGGATCCGCGAACGGGGATACGCGGTCAACGACGAGGAGTACATGGACGGCCTCTGTGGGGTCGCGGTCCCGGTCTACACGCCGGACGACGACCTGCTCGGCGCGTTGGGGCTGTTCGGCCCCACGAGTCGGTTCAGGGACGAGTACGTCCACGACGACCTCGTCAATCGCCTGTGGGACAAGGCGGGCGAGATCAAGGTGACGCTCGCGTACGGCTGAACCGGGAGTTCGGATACCGAAACGCGGTCGCGTATCTCTCCGCGCCGATCCGGGGAGTGTTGGCGCGATTGCACGGCGAATCGTGGTGAATTTTGCCGCGCGAAGCACCGGTCGGCGCTGGCAGCGGTCCGCGCTCTCGGGACAGGGTGATCGAGACGGCGTTTCACCGATAGGTGTGTGCCGACCGGAAATCCCGTCCGAGGTATAGTCACCGATAGACCGAGGAGGACCCTTCCCAACGACGAGTTTCGAAACCAGCGTCAGACAGTTCGAAAAGTCAATCTCCCCCGTCAGGGGGAATACTCCGTCGCTCAGATCTCAGCGATCACGTCGTGTTCTCCCTCGATCGCCTGTGCGTCTTCCTCGAGCAGCGCCACGACGAGGAAGGGCGCGTACTCCTCGAAGTACTCGACGACGGTGGCGATCCGCGCGGAGTCGATCGCTTCGAGCGAGTCCAGGAGCATGAACGGGACCGTCTCGTAGACGTCGTGGACGAGATAGCCCGCGAGCGCGAACACCAGCCCCGTCACCTCCCGCTCGCTCTCGCTCAGGTGGTCGATCGAGTCCTCGTAGGCCGCTCCCGCGTCGGTACTGCGGACGATCTTCAGGTCGAACGTGGACTTCGAGACCTTGCGACGTCCCTCTCGTACCTCGCGGGTCGTCCGATCGATCCAGATCCGATCGAGGTTGTCGTACTCGAGCGTCTCGAGGAGGTTCGCCATGTGCTCGTTGAACGCCTCGACCGCGTCGGCCTCGATCCGATCGATGCGGGTTCGCAGGTCCGTCAGTGCCTCCCTGACGTCCTCCTGTTCCGCTTCGAGGCGGTTTCGCTCGTCGAGTTGGTCCTCGATCGACGCGATTTCGTCCTCGATCTCGTCGCGGTCGCGCTCTTTGCGCTCGAGTTCGAATTCGAGTTCGTTGACCGCCCGGTGTTGCTCGAGGACGTCGCCGTAATCCTCGGTCTCGAGGTCGTCGATCGTCTCCTCGAGGTCGTCGATTTCGTCGGTCAACGACTCGCGTTCGGCCGTCAGTTCGTCGATCCGGTCGCGTCGCCGCTCGATCTCGTCGTCGATCGATTCGAGGCGGCGCTTCGCCCGTCGGTACGCCGTCCGGTTCTCGTTGATCTCGTCGAGCGTCGTTCGCTTCTCGTCGAGTTCGGCGCTGACGTCGGATCGCTCCTCGAGGCGGTCCTGTCTGGCGGCCTGTAACTGTTCGATGGTGGTTTCGATCTGGTCCCGGGCGACCGTCGAACCACAGGTCCAGCAGGTGATCGAATCGGACTCGGCGTCGGGGAGCAACTGGTCGGTCACGGAGCCACCGTCGGTCTCCTCGCCACCGCCGAGGATCTCGGTGGACTCCTCCAGAAGCTGTTCGTTGAACTGGATGGTGCTTTGCAACTGTGAGATTTCCTCGCTGAGCTCGGCCTTTTCGTCCTGGAGGACGTCGATTTCGGCCTCGAGTCGGTCGACCTCCGTCTCTCCCCCGGTCGAGAGGTCGTCGAGTCGCTCCTCGACCTCCTCCCGTTCGGTCTCGAGCGCCTCGATACTCTCCCGTTCCGTTTCGACCCGGTCTCTGGTCCGCTCGAGTTCGGATCGCGTCTCTCGTAACTCGTCGAGTCTGTCCTCGAGTTCCGACTGGTCCGCGCGCCGCTCCTCGACGTCGACGTTCGCGTCCTCGAGGTCCGCCTGTGCCGTCTCGAGTTCCCCCTGGAGCCGTTCGATCTCGTCGATCACTCGCGTCCGTTTCGCCTCCAGGTCGGGTAGCCGGTTCTCGAGTTCGTCCAGTTGCGCGAGCCGATCGTCGATGTCCCGTTTCCGCTGCTCGTACTGTTCGATCTCGGCCGTGATCGCGTCCGTGTCGACCGGGCGCATGATCAGTTCCCGGAGGTCGTCCCCCCGAGCCACCGCCCGGCGCGCCTCGTTCGACTCGAGCAGGAACGCGAACAGGTCGGCGAGTTCCGGGTCGTCGAGGTACGGGTCGCCGTCGCTGACGACCGTTCCGCCTCCCCGCTGTAGCGATCGGTGGTACGTCTCGTCGCCGAACGAGAGCGTGGCTCCACCCTCGTCGGCGTCGGCTTTGAGACTCACCCGATCGCTGCCCAGCGCCGCCATGATGCCCTGTAGCAGCGACGTCCGGTTGGTTGCGTTTCGTCCCGAGAGAACGGTGATTCCCTGCTGGAACGTGACCTCCGTTTCGTCGATTCCGCCGATGTTGTCGACCGAAAGGGTTGCCCGTTCCGGCGTCCTCCGTTGTTCCGAATCCATACCAGTTTCCATGCGTGGTTATTTCGGTTCCTCCTAAATATGTATTGCCACTTTCAATCGCCGGGTCGGGCGCGGCTCACTTACGTTCGATCGCAGTCACAGGATCGTTCGTCGAGCAGTTCCCTGACCGTGTACTGTTGCTGGCACTCCTGGCAGGTTACCGTGACGGAGACGAGCACGTCGAAGTCGCCGATGTCGACGACGTCGTTGCGTTCGAGCTGCGCGATCGTATCTTCCGTCACCACTGCGGTCCGGTTCTGGAGCGCGCCGAGTTTCTCCGCGCCCCGTTCGAGCCGTTCCTCGTCGTCCGGTTCCTCGAGCGACGCCTCGAGACAGCCCGTCAGGTGGTTGTAGACGGTCTGGTGGGAGACGAAATCCGACTCGACGTCCTCGATCGGGACGCCCTCGCGCTCGAGTTCGTTCCGGGTCTGGACCCGCGTCCCGCTGGTGACGTCGTCGTCGGTGAGCAGCCGATACGTGTTCTCGACTTCGCCGTCCTTGAGCGCCACGCCGGCGTCGTCGAGTGCCGACTCGAGGACGCGCTGGTTCACCCGCGTCGCGAGTTCCCGCGTACTGTACTGTTCGTCGCCGGTCCCTGTCCAGGACGCGACGAGGTCGTCGTCGAGTCCCGAGAGGTCGTACTCCGTCGCGATTCGGCCGAGTTTGCAGCCACACGACTCGTCCGACGATCGGGATGTGGATGATTCGGTCACTGTCCTCCCGTTGGGTATCCGATCGCAAAAACGTACCGGAACGTTAACTGTTTACAGACATATGATTGTAACATATTTTCGTCGGCGATAGCGCCGCCGTTCCCATCCATCGCCGTGCTGCCGGCTTATTTCCTTCGCGATCCCGACGTCTCCGATCGCCTCACCGGTTCGATCGCATTCCTCTCCGATCGTCCGGGGTCCGTGATCGTGCGTCGCCCCTGTAGAGGGGCGCTCGAACACCGCCGACGATTATACCAAATTATATATGGTTCTCTAAACTAGACAGAAAACAAATAATTCTATGAGGGGGAACCGATCGTCAGATTCGTTTGCTAGTTTTCCCCCAGAAATTCGAAGATATCACCCTCGCTGGACCGGCTGACGTCGTAATTGTTGTACGAATATTCCGTAACTTCCCCAGATAACCGGACATTCGGCCTCGTTACGAGCGTCGATCTCTATTTTGTCGTCCAGCGATAGGGTACTGCGGAATCGTATTCGACCGTTTGATCGGCTCCGGTGGCGATTAGATCTCCAGTCGGGTCATACCAGTGTGACTCTCGCTTGGCTCCATTCGATCGTGGATCCGACGCCGATCGCTATACTCTCGACAGGTCTCCTTACCTCTCGTTTCTATAGGTATATCTCAAAACAGAGGAATTCCGGGGCTAGTCGAGTACGTCTCCTGATGCCCGGATCGTTCTATCACCCTCTCACTGGTACGATCGAACACTCGTCCCCGCCACACCGAACGCGTGTTTATACGTGATACCGCGGCCGGACGGGGCATGGCAGCCAACTTTAAACTGTCCCGACGCGGTCTCGTTCGAACACTCGGCACCGGTATCGGCGCGACGACCGTCGCCTCGACGAGCATCGGCGCACGGACGGGTTCCGACGCCGACGAATCGGCGGGCGCGGAGCGATACGTCGCCGTCGTCGATCGGATCGTCGACGACAGACACGTCGTGCTCCTGCTCGAGGCGGACGGCGAACTCGTCGATCAACACGTCGAACCGGCGTCGAAGCTGGCCGACGTCGAGGAGGGCGACGTTCTGCACGTCGTCATCAGGGACGGTGACCGCTGTACGTACCAGCACCTCCCGAACCGGTCCGGTGACCCTGCGGCTCCCGACTCCGGGCGGGACTCCTGACGACGTGGCGTCACCCGGTCCCCGGACGGACGGCCGATCGATCAGTCGATCGGGATCCGGGTCACCGATCGCGAGGACGTTTTGATCGGCACGACCGTATCGGGATCGGTGGAGTCGCGTTCGAGTTCCTCGAGCACGCGTCGAATCCCGTTGTGGTGGCCCGCACCGACGACGGCGACGACGTCGTACCCGTCGCTGCGAAGCCGGTGGAGACGGTTCGCCATCGACCGGTCGCGTCCGTCGATCATCACCTCGGCGACTTCCGGCAGCAGTCGTCGGACGTGGTCGATCATCGGCTGGACGTCGTCGCCGTGATCGACGTCCGAGAACGACGTCGTCATCGCCTCGATCTGTCTGGCGTAGTCCTCGGGCCCCATCAACTGTGCGCGAACCAGCAGCTTCGGAAGCGTCTCGAACCCCACGCGTCGTCCGAGCGCGTCCATCGTTTCCACGATCGGGTCGTCGATGAGGGCGACCTCGGTGTCCAGTTCCGCGGCGGTTTCGATCGCGGTTTCCATGTCGGTCTTCGTGGGGTCGAGTCCGTACAGCCGGACGACGGTCCGCTGGAGGGCCCGCAGTGTCGCGTACGCGGCCGCGGTCGGCGGCGGGAACTCCCGGGTCAGGTCGAAGGGGGACGACTGCTGGTTCCGATCGAGTCGCTCGAAGCGTCGCTCGTCGAGTTCGACGGCGACGACGTCGGGGTCGACCTCGCGAATCGTCTCGCGAACCCGCCGTCGGTGGGCCGGAGAGAAGTGGACGCTCGGGACGAACGTGATGGTGCCAGTCTCGGTCATTCGATCGGTCCGTTCACCGCCGAGGGGTATGAAGCTAGCAGACACCGTCGATCGTGACGGTGGAGTCACGACCCGTTTCGTCCCGCTGCCTGGCCGGCTCCGCGTAGGCGAACGGCTAGGCTCCACACCTAAAGGAGCAGACGATCCGCTGACCAACGGCTCGTCTCACGGTCTCACGCGTCCTCGGCGCCGGTCGTCGCCCCGTCGTCGTCCTGCCAGGGTCGATCGACGTCGAGGTCGTACGCGTCGATCGCGTCCGTCCAGAACTCCCGGAACGCCGACTCTTCGAGCCGTCCCACGTCGCTCTCGCCCGCGTCGACGCGCTCGAGTCGTTCGTCCACGGTCTCGAGGAGTCGATCGGCGTCGGCTCCCTCGACGACGCCCGACTTGATCGCTTCCATGACCGCGTCCTTCTCGCTCTCGAGCACGCGCCGCTCGCCCGCGAGTTCGGCCCGCCGACGGACGGACGGATACCGATCGAGAAGTTGCGAGATCGCCGCCTCGAGGCGGTTCTTCTCCCGACCGTACGTATCGCAGAACTCGACGTAGAGGTCCTGTGGGAGTTCTTCGTCCCGGTGCAGTGCGCTTGCGGTCGCAATGGCGGCGTCGACTCCTCGAAGTCGGGCCGTCAGGAGCCGATAAACTTCCTCGGGCGGCGATCGCTGGACGATCCCGAGGCGATCGAGCAGCGGGGCGATCGTCAGCCCCTGGACGAGGAGGCTGAGCGCCGCCACGCCGAAGACGAGCACGCGGAGTTCTTCGCGCAGGGCGGCCGGAAGTTCCGGCGGCAAGCCGAGGACCAGCGCGATGGGGATCGACGCGTGCAGGCCGCTCCAGGCGATCAGGTGCTGGGACGATCGCGAGATCGACTCGTCGAGCCAGCGATTGGTCACCGTCACGAGCGGATAGACGACGACGGACCGGGCGAGCACGACGAGGACGAACGCGATCACCACGAGTCCGGCGCTGTCGACGAAGGCCCCGATCGGCGTCTCGAGGCCGATGAGGACGAACAGGAGCGTGTTGAGCAGGAAGGCGACGGCGCTCCACGTCGTGGCGACGGTGATCCGCGTCCGCGGATCGAGCGCGTCGGTCTCCCCGCGATCGCCGATGAACAGGCCGGCGACGACGACCGCGATCGCGCCGCTCGCACCCAGCGCGTCGGCGAGGAGGTACGAGCCGTAGGCCAGGACGACGGTGAGGCTGACGCCGAGCATCGCGTCGTCGGCCGCGACCATCGCCCGATAGACGAGGTGGCCGGCCACGACGCCGACCAGGAAGCCGCCGAGGCTCGCGACCAGCAGTTCGATCCCGACGGTTCGAGCGAGGTCCGTGACGGACGTGACTGCCGTGGGCGAGGCCCCTCGCTGGACGGCTTCGACGACGGCCGCGAGGATCGTCGCGAAGAGAGCGACGCCCACCCCGTCGTTGAGCAGACTTTCGCTCTCGATGACGGTCGAGAGCCGTTTCGGCGCCCCGACGTCTTCGAACACCGCCACCACCGAAATCGCATCCGTCGGCAGGATCATGATCGCGAACAGCAGGGAGACGAGCAGCGGGTAGCCGAGCGCGTACCGACCGAACACGCCGAGCAGGAGAATCGAGAGCACGAGGCCGGGGCCGGCCAGCAGCACCACCGGGAGGAGGTCCGTCTGCAGGCGCTCCAGGTCGACGTTCGTACCACCCTGGAACAGCAACGCGGGAAGGACGACGAGCAGGATGATCTCCTCGGAGAGACCGATCGTGTGGGGGACTCCGATCGCCGACGCGCCGACGCCGACGAGGAGCAACGCGATCGTGTACGGAATGTTCGCGACCCTCGCAAGTGCGACGCCGGCCGTGGCCGCGATCAGCAAGACGACGACGAGCTCGACGAGAACGGTTTCGAGGACGCTCATCACGGACCGGCTACACCGCGTGGCCAGTTAACGCCACCACCGGTTCAGGGAGAGTGAGACGCCGACTCGTCGCCGTCTCGGTGAAAATCCGGGCCGAGATCCGATCGGGCCGGAGATCGATCGCGGTTACGAGTGACCTAGTCCTCGAGTTTGCCGGCAAGCACCTTCGCCGCGGTGAGGATCGGATCCCAGACGGGGCTGAACGGCGGCGCGTACGCGAGGTCGAGGTTCTGCAGCTCCGGGACGATAAGGTCCGCGTGCAGCGCCGTCGCGACCGTGTCGATCCGCTTTGCGCCCTCGCGGCCGACCACGCTGGCGCCGAGCACGCGCTCGCTCTCCCGATCGGCGACCAGCGTCACGGTGAGATCGGTCGCGCCGGGATAGTAGTGCGGGCGCGTCGGCGCCTCGATCGTCACGGAGACGGGGTCGAAGCCGACCTCTCGCGCCAGATCGGGGTCGATCACCCCGGTCCGGGCCGCCCCGAGGTCGAAGGCCTTGACGATCGCCGTGCCGGCCGTGCCGCCGGTCGGCGTGGGATCGCCCGCGACGGTGGTACCGATCGCTCGCCCGGCGCGGTTGGCGGTCAGTGCCAGCGGGACGTGATCGGGTTCGCCGGTCACGACGTTCGTCGCCTCCGCACAGTCGCCCGCGGCGTAAACGTCGTCGTAGTTCGTGCGGCCGTACTCGTCGGTCGCGATGGCACCCGTCGGTCCGAGTTCGATCCCGGCCTCCGCGGCGAGTTCGACGTTCGGCGCGACGCCGACGCCGACGATGACGACGTCCGCGGGCACGGAGTCGTCTTCCAGTTCGACCGCCTCGACGTGTTCGCCGCCGGCGAACCCCTGGACCGCCGTCTCGAGGTGCAGTTCGACGCCCTGATCGCGGAGGTGGTCTTCGACGACACGCGCGGTCTCCTTCCCGAAGGGCTGGAGCGTCTGCGGGAGCATCTCGAAGATCGAAACGTCGATTCCGCGTTCGGTGAGCGCTTCCGCCATCTCGACGCCGACGTAGCCGCCGCCGACGATCGCCGCGGACGCCGGTTCGTGGGCGTCGACGTAGTCCTCGATCGCGTCCGCCTCGTCCATGCTTCGCAGGGTGAACACGCCCCCGAGATCGAACCCGTCGAACGGTGGTTCGACGGCGCGAGCGCCGGTACCGATCAGCATGGCACCGTAGGGCTGGTCGAACCGATCGCCGTCGGTCTCGACGGTGACGGTCTTCGCCTCCGGATCGATCGAGACGACTTCGTGTCCGGTCCGGAGGTCCACGTCGCGTTCCTCGCGGAACTCCTCGGGCGTCACGGCGACGAGGTCCTCGAGGTCGTCGACGGCCCCCTTCACGTAGTAGGGCATGCCACAGGCCGCATACGAGACCCACTCGCCTTTCTCGAAGACGATCACGTCGAGGTCCGGATTCTCGCGCTTCGCTTTGCTCGCGGCACTCATCCCGGCAGCGTCACCGCCGACGATTACGAACGGGTCGTCCATACGCCAGGGTAGGGCCGCTACCGTGTAAAGTATTTCGCGAATTCCCCAATATTGGTGAACGGATCGTTTCGAAGTTCGGTCGTTCGAAGCGTGCGGTGCTGGCTCAGAACCGACGAGTGGTCAGGTGATGCAGGGTCGCGGGTGACCGACGGAAAATGGTCTCGTTATTCCAGTTCGACGCGGCCGTTCGAGTGAACCGTCACGTCGTATCCTCGGTACCTGAACGTCAGACGTCCGCGTCGGGCCGAGTCGTCGGCGGCGACCGGCTCGAACAACCGGTCCAGCGCGGCCGCGTCGACGACTTCGTTGAGCGGTGGCTCGAGGTCGGCCGGAGCGACGCCCTCCGCGTCGGCGATCACCTCGAGGGCGCGCATACTCGGCTTCGTGAACGCGTGCTCGTCCTCTCCGACTGTGTCGGTCCTGGGCATGGATTACACCAGCAGCTGGATGTCGGACTCGGCCATGTGTTGCAGCGCGGTGGCCGCGCCGACGCCCGTCGTCACGCCGTCGTAGAAGTCGTCTTCGTCGTAGTCCATCAGCTCGATCGTCATCTGGCAGGCCTGCAGATCGACGCCGCTGTCGAGCGAGAGGTCGATCAGCTCCTCGATGGTGGCGGTGCCGTTCTCGTCGATCTTCTTCTGCATCATCTTCGTGGCCATCGAGTCCATGCCGGGGAGCGCGGCGAGCGCGTTCGGCATCGGCATGTTCGGGTTCCCGACGGCGCTCAGCTTGAGGTTCTGGGATTTCTCCTCGTGGAGGATGTCGAGACCCCAGAAGGTGTGGAAGACGACGACGTCCCAGCCGAAGGCGGCCGCCGTGCTCGCCAGGATCAGCGGCGGGTAGGCCATGTCGAAACTGCCCTGGGTCGCGACGATCGTCATCTTCTTCTGGTCGTCGCCCTCGTCCAGGTCGGCGATCGACTCCTCGAGCTCGTCGACGCGCTCGTACAGCGCCTGCAGCTCGTCGTGGTCGATCTCGCCGTCAGCGTCGATCGGTGTCGTGGGGTTGTCCGTACTCATCTTATGCCGTTTTCTTCACGTAGTGGGTGTAGAGGTCGCCGTCCTCGACCTGATCGAGGAGCTCGACCCCGTCGGTGCCCTCGGCCCAGCCCTGAATGTCGCTCATGCTGCCCGAGTCGGTCGCGATAACTTCGAGGACGTCGCCGTCTCCGAGGTCGTCGATGGCCTGCTTGGTCTTCACGATAGGCATCGGGCACGACTGTCCTTTCACGTCGAGCGTCTCCGTGGTGTCGTATTTCGAACTCATGTTTTCTCTGTGCTCTGTATTGGAGCTATCGTACAATATTGGCTACGACCATAAAAGGATATCGATTATTGTGCCCGATGTGAATAGCCGTCGTTCGTCGGGATCGGACATATTGCGGTGATGATCCATAATACACGCGCACATTGGATCTAAATACGTTGATGGCGATCCAGCTGTATTGTGCGGTAAGTGAATAACTATGCAAACCCTTAAGTGCGAGCAGCCGGTACTGGGCAGTGTACAACATGGACGACATGGACTTTCCAACGCCGGACGTCGAAATCGAATCGGTGACGCCGGACGAACTGAAAGCACGTATCGACGCGGGCGAGGAGGTTACGATCCTCGACACGCGAATGGAATCGGACTACGAGGAGTGGCGCATCGACGGGGAGAACGTCGAGTCGATCAACGTTCCCTACTTCGAGTTCCTCGAGGACGAGATCGACGCCCACGTCCTCCAGAAGATCCCCGACGACCGCGAGATCACCGTCCTCTGTGCGAAAGGCGGTGCGAGCGAGTACGTCGCTGGAACCCTCGCCGAGCGCGACTACGACGTTCACCACCTCGAAGACGGGATGAACGGCTGGGCGCGCATCTACGAGGCCGTCGAAGTCGAGCGCTACGACGGCGCCGGCACGCTGCTCCAGTACCAGCGCCCCTCCAGCGGCTGTCTCGGCTACCTCGTCTACGACGACGGCGAGGCCGCCGTGATCGACCCGCTGCGGGCGTTCACTGACCGTTACCTCGAGGACGCCAAGGAACTGGGCGTCGACCTCGAATACGCGATCGACACGCACATTCACGCCGACCACATCTCGGGCGTCCGCGCGCTCGACGCCGTCGGCGTCGAGGGCGTCATTCCCGAGGCGTCGGTCGATCGCGGGGTCACCTACGCCGACGAGCTGACGCTGGCCGAGGACGGCGACGAGTTCCAGGTCGGCGACGCCACCATCGAGACGGTGTACACGCCCGGGCACACCTCCGGGATGACCTCGTACCTGATCGACGACTCGCTGCTCGCGACCGGCGACGGGCTGTTCGTCGAGAGCGTCGCCCGTCCCGACCTCGAGGAAGGCGACGACGGCGCGCCCGAGGCCGCTAGCCTGCTCTACGAGTCGCTGCAAGAGCGCGTGCTCACGCTACCCGACGAGACGCTCATCGGCGGTGCCCACTTCAGCGACGCGGCCGAGCCCGCCGACGACGGTACCTACACGGCGCCGATCGGCCAGCTCGTCGAGGAGATGGACGCGCTGACGATGGACGAAGACGAGTTCGTCGAGCTGATCCTCTCGGACATGCCGCCGCGGCCGGCCAACTACGAGGACATCATCCCGACGAACCTCGGACAGCAGGAGGCCGACGACGAGGAAGCGTTCGAACTCGAACTCGGCCCGAACAACTGCGCCGCCAGTCAGGAATCGCTGGCAGGTGACTGATCGAAGTGATCGAGATCGGAATGCCCGCTGAACTCGTCGCCCAGTCCGTGGTCGCAGACCCGTTCCCCAACGGCGTCTATCGATACGCCGTCGGGGGGCTGCTCGTCGGACTGGGGGCCGTCGTGATCTACCTCGGAACCGGCATCCCGGCCGGCGCGAGTACGTTCCTCGAGTCGACGCTGTCGTACGTCTCGGACCAGTCGCGGTTCCAGCAGTATCTCGGGTCGCGGGACTGGCGCGTCGTCTTCACGCTAGGAATCATCCTGGGGGCGGCGGTCTACGCCGTCTTCTGGCAGCGCGGCGCGTGGACGACGGACGTCCAGCCCTGGCGGCTGCTGATCGGCGGCGTCTTCGTCGGGATCGGCACCCGCATCGGCAAGGGCTGTACGTCGGGTCACGGCGTCTGTGGCGTCGGATCGGCCTCGAAGACGTCGATCGTCGGGGTCATTACGTTCCTGACGGTCGCGATCGTGACAGCGCAACTGGTTCAGGCGATGGGGGTGAGTCCGTAACATGGCCGACCGCCATCCCCTGTTCATGCCGCTGATCTTCGTCGGCGGCCTGATCTTCGGCTTCGGACTCGCCTTCAGCCACATGGCCCGCCCCGAAGTGGTGCTGGACTTCCTCCAGTTTACCGACTTCGGGCTGCTGTTCGTCATGTTCGGCGCCGCGATCGTCTCGGGCATCGCGTTCGCGACCATGCCCCGACTCCGCGATCGCGCGCCGCTGACCGGCAGGCCGTACGGTCGGCGACTGAAGTCGTTCGATCGGAACGTCCTGATCGGCGGCGCGATCTTCGGCGTCGGCTGGGGCCTCTCGGGGATCTGTCCCGGCGCGGCCTACGCTAGCCTCGGGATCGGTAACATCACCATCCTGTGGGCGCTCGCCGGCATGTTCGCCGGTGCCTACGTCCAGGGCCGCTGGCGGAGCCACCGTTCCGCGTCCAAAGCCGCCGCGACGGGTGCCGACTAACCCCCTTTCCCACGTATCGTGGACCACGAACCGCTGACAGACCGTCTTTTCGTACACTACTGATGGACCCATCGACGATACTCCTGTTCGGCCTCGCTGCCCTCGCGAGCCTCTTCATGGCCTGGGTGATCGGTGCCGGCTCGAGCGGTGCGACGCCGTTCGCCCCGGCCGTCGGCGCGAACGCCATCTCGACGATGCGCGCGGCGTTTATCGTCGGGATTCTCGGTTTTGTCGGCGCGGTAACCCAGGGAGGGAGCGTCTCCGAAGCCGTCGGCCGCGATCTGGTCACCGGCGTCAGCCTCCCTCCCAGCGCGGTCATCGTCGTCCTCCTGATCGGTGCGGGACTGATGGCGATCGGGATCTACACCGGCTACCCGATCGCGACCGCGTTCACCGTGACCGGTGCGGTGATCGGCGTCGGGTTCGCTATCGGCGGTGAGCCGGCCTGGACGAAGTACACCGAAATCGGCGTCCTGTGGGTCCTGACCCCGTTCGTCGGCGGCTCGATCGCGTACGCGATCGCGAGCGTGCTTCCGCGTCCGGACGTTCCGGAGCGCGTCAGCGTCCCGTTGCTCGCGGGACTCGTCGGCGCCGTCGTCGCGAACCTCGAGTTCGCGTTTCTCTCGTCGGTCGGCGGGACCCTCGCGACCGCCGGGAGCGCCGCGATGCCGATCGATGGCCCCCTCAGTGTGGCCGCAATCTCGCTCGGCGCGGGGGTGCTCGTCGCGCTCGTCGTCCGCTGGGACGTCGACCGCGACGAGATCGGCGGACTGCGACGATTCCTGCTCGTACTCGGGGGACTCGTCGCGTTCTCCGCGGGCGCGAGTCAGGTCGGACTCGCCGTCGGCCCCCTGCTCCCGCTGCTGGACGACCTGACGATGATCTCGCCGATCGCGGTCCTGCTCGGCGGCGGCCTCGGGATGCTCGTCGGCTCCTGGACCGGCGCGCCGCGGATGATCAAGTCGATCTCCCAGGAGTACGCCTCGCTCGGCCCGCGCCGGTCGATCGCGACCCTCGTCCCCTCGTTTCTCATCGCCCAGACGGCGGTCCTGCTCGGGGTTCCGGTCTCGTTCAACGAGATCATCGTCAGCGCGATCATCGGCAGCGGCCTCGCGGTGGGCGGCGGCGCTGGCGTCAGCCCCCGAAAACTGGGGATCACCGTCGTCGCCTGGATCGCGTCGTTCGCCCTCGCGTTCGTCCTCGGCTACGGGTCGATGCTGGTCGTCGCCGGGTCCTGACGCTGCACACCTTCGATGCCGCCCCGCGTAGCACCGCGCCCTCACACGAACGTGAGCGGCACCATTACCAAAATTCCGAGGACGATCCCGCCCGCGAGTTCCGGCTTCCCGCCGCTCGGTAACTGATCGCCGATGTCCAGCGCCTCGGGAATGAACTCGGTGAGCACGAGGTAGATCATCGCCCCGGCGGCGAAGCCGAACCCGTAGGGGAGCAACTCCTCGGCGATCCGGACGAACGCGAACGCGATGACGGCCCCGATCGGCTGTGGCAGACTCGAGAACACCGCCCACCAGACCATCTTCCACCTGGCGACGCCCATCGCCTTGAGGGGGATCGAGATCGCGGTCCCCTCCGGAACGTTGTGGATCGAGATCGCGACTGTCATGAAGATCGCCAGCACCGGGACGGTGACGCCCAGAATCGCCACGCCGCCCTCGCCCTTGAGGCCGAGGTCGGCGAACGAGACGCCGACGGCGATTCCCTCGGGAAAGCTGTGGACGGTCAGGATCCCGAGGATGAGCACGAGTTTCTTGAAGTCCGCCTCCTCGTACTCCTGCGGATCGATGTCGGCGTCCATCAGGACGTCGTGGGCGACGACGACGAGGACGACGCCGACGGCCATCCCGACGGCGATCTCCATTGGCGTCCCTTCGGCCAATCCCTCGTCGATGAGTCCGAACACCGACGCCGAGACCATGATCCCCGACGCGAGCCCCCAGAGTACGACGTTGCCTCGATCGCTGATCTCGTCGAAGAAGAAAAACGGCAGCGCGCCGATCCCGGTCGCCAGCGCCGTGACGAATCCCGCGACGAACACGATCGCGAGATTCTCGAGAAGAGCCATCCGTGTGTCACGTATCGAACCGCCCGTATAAACCGCCAGCGAAAGCGGCACCCCTGTCGTTTCGAGCCCCGCGATCAGTCGTCGGCGGCGTCCGCCGAGTTCGTCGTCAGGACGGGAGCCGGGGCCGTCCGGAGGACCCGCTCAGTGATGGACCCGAGCAGGTGCTGGTCGAGTCCGGTGCGCCCGTGGGTGCCCATGACGACGAGGTCGACGTCCGCCTCGTCCGCGAACGACTGGATCTCCTGCGTGACCGACCCGAACTCGATCGCCGTGACGACGTCGTCGACCCCCGCGTTCGTCGCGATCGTCGACGCCTCCTCGAGCACGTCGCGTGCGTGTTCCTCGAGTCGATCGGCCGCCGGCGACGAACCGACGGCGAGGCCGAGCGTCGGTTCGTCGACGACGGACAGCAGGTGCATCGTCGCGCCGTGGCGGGACGCGATCGCAGAGCCGAGTCGCAGTGCCCTCCGCGCGTGGTCGCTCCCGTCGGTGGGTACGAGCACGTCCTCGTAGGGATACGATCGCGTCGCGTCCTCGGCGCGGACGGTCAGGACCGGCGGCTCGCTTTCGTTGACGACGCCCTCCGCGACGCTCCCGAGGACGTACTCCTCGAGGCCCCGGTGTCCGTGGGTTCCCATCACCACGAGGTCGACGGGCCCCTCGGCGGCGGCGTCGACGATCGCCGTCCCTGGATTGCCCTGGACGACGTCGTCGACGATGGGGACCCCCCGCTCCTCTGCCCGCTCGCGGGCGTCCGAGAGAATCTCTTCGCCTTCCTCTTCGAGCACGTCGACGACGGTCCCCTCGTAACGAACGAGACTGGGCTTGTTCGTGTCGGCGACGTAGAGCAACTGGACGGTCGCCCCGTGA
Organism: Halosolutus halophilus; assembly: GCF_022869805.1. NCBI lineage: Archaea > Methanobacteriati > Methanobacteriota > Halobacteria > Halobacteriales > Natrialbaceae > Halosolutus > Halosolutus halophilus. The sequence continues at coordinate 4,785,149 of NZ_CP094974.1, forward strand.
TCGGCCGCGATATCGAGCGCGTGATCGAGCGCGGCGATCGAAGAGTCGCTGCCGTCGACGGGGACGAGGAGGAAATCGTACATGTCCGCCCGTTCGTCCGGAAGCGGCATACGTTTATCCGTCCGTTAGACGACGCCATCTCGGTCTCGTCCGCGGACGGCGATCACCGGCGGCCCGCCCGCAGGAGTTCGTCCCCGTCGAGCGGGTCCTCGAACTCGCCGACGAGCGCTTCGAGGGCGTCGGTGGCCGTCAGCAACCCGACGATTTCGCCGTCGTCGTCGACGAGCGCGAGTTCCTGGTGTTCGGACTGGAGTTCGTCGATCGCGTCGCTGATCGTCGTCTCGGCGGCCATCGTCACCGGCGGCTTCGCGAGGTCCTCGAACGTCACCGCGCCGCTTCGCAGGTCGTCGATCCGGTCGACGACCGTCGGGACGTAGACGATGCCGACGAACTCCTCGGGCACGTCGTCGATCAGCGGAAATCGCGTGTGCGGACTCGAGCCGATCCGATCGAGGTTCTCCTCGACGGACGTCCGCGTCGAGAGGAACCGAACGTCCTCGACGTCGGTCATGGCGTCCGTGACCGGTTCCTCACCGACGACGAACGCGTTGAGGATCTCCTCCCGGCGTTCCTCGGGGAGATCGCCCTGTTCGAGGACCGAGCCGAGTTTCTTCCGGAGGTCGGCCCGCGTCTCGATGATCTCCGTCTCGGTCTCGAGCCACGCCCCGGTCATCTCGACGCCGAATCGTCGGAGCGTCCACTTCGCGACGGCGTCGCCGAACCAGATCACGGGTCTGAGGAGTACCGCGAACCAGTACAGCGGGGTCGCCCCGTACCGGGCGACGAACTTCGTCCGCTCGACGCCGAGGTAGGTGGGCGTCTGTTCGCCGTGAGTGAGGTGCAGGAGGTTGATGACGACGAAGGCGAAGACGGCCCCCGCACCCGCGGACGCGAGCGCCGTGTTCTGGAAGACGGGTTCGATGATCGTCGCGAGCGCTGGTTCGGCGACGATGCCGACGGCGATGCTCGTCGCGCTGATCCCGACCTGACAGCTGGTGAGGTAGATCTCGAGGTCGTTCGTCATCTCCCACGCCCGGCGGAGACCGGGGTCGTCGAACTCCGACTCCGGGTACTGCCTGACGCGAGTGAGCGCGAACTCGATCGCGACGAAGAACCCGTTCGCCAGGATGAGCGCGACCCCGGCGAGGAGGCGGAGTGAGATTTCGAAGCCGTTCACTGGCGTGATGTTCCGCCGGGAGGAGTAACTTGTTGTCGGTTCCACGACGAGTGTCGCACCAGCCGTCGGTTCCCGACCCTGGCCGCGATCCGCGATCGTCGCCCGCCCGCTCCGATCGTCCGGCTCGAGAGCCGCGATCCGGGACGGGGGTCGCCACGGTGCGACGTGTCTGGGGAGTCTATCGGACGACGTATCTGGGGAGTCTATAGGGATTCGACTGCAAGATCATGTCGATGCCCGATCCGCCACACGCGGTGCCGTCCGAGCGGGTCCTCGAGACCCTCGAGTCGGGACCCGCCGGTCTGTCGAGCGACGAGGCGCGTCGACGACGCGAGGAGTACGGGGAGAACGACATCGTCCGGGGCGGCGGTCGATCGCCGCTTACGATCTTCGTCGCACAGTTCGACAGCGTCCTGATCTGGGTCCTGCTCGCCGCCGCCGGCCTCTCGATCTGGGCGGGTCACGAGGTCGACGCGGTCCTGATCGCGATCATCGTCGTGGCCAACGGGATATTCGGGTTCGTCCAGGACTACCGGGCCGAACGGAGCCTCGAGTCGCTTCGCGAACTGGCCGCGCCGACGGCCACGGTCCGCCGGGACGGGGAAGCGATCGACGTCGACGCGACGGCGCTCGTCCCCGGCGACGTGGTCGTCCTGCGCGGCGGCGACGTCGTCCCCGCCGACGGCCGGTTGCTCGAGGCGACCGACCTGAACGTCGACGAGGCGGCGCTGACCGGCGAGAGCGTCCCGGTCTCGAAGTCGGCGGCGCCGGTCGAGTCGGGGACGCCCCTCGCCGATCGGACGAGCATGGTCTACAAGGGGACGAACGTCACCCGCGGCAAGGGGGTCGCCGTCGTCACCGGAACGGGCATGGAGACGGAAGTCGGCGACATCGCCCGGGAACTCGCCGCGACCGAAGAGACGCGGACGCCGCTCCAGGACGAACTCGATCGGCTGGGTCGGACCCTCGGACTCGGCGTCCTCGCCCTCTCGGCGCTGATCGCGCCGCTGTTGCTCGTCCGGGGGATCGACCCGGTCCAGGCCGCGCTCACTGCGGTGTCGCTGGCCGTCGCCGCGATCCCCGAGGGGTTGCCGGCGGTGGTCACGCTCACGCTCGCGCTCGGCGTTCGCGAGATGTCTGCGGAGAACGCGCTCGTCCGTCGGCTCCCGGCAGTGGAGGCCCTCGGGGCCGTCGACGTCGTCTGTACGGACAAGACGGGAACCCTCACGAGAGGCCAGATGACCGTGAGCAAGATCTGGACGAACGACGCCGTCGTCGGCGTCGACGCCGGCCCCGACGGGGACGGGACCGGCGACGCGGAGCAGGTCTCCGATCGCGAGGAACTGCTCTTGCGGATCGGCACGCTCTGTAACGACTCGACCCTCGAGGACGGGAATCCGACCGAGCAGGCGCTGCTCGAGGCCGCCGATCGGCGCGGTTTCGATATCGACGCCCTCCGGGCCGAGAATCCGCGCACCGGCGAGGTCCCCTTTTCATCCGAACGGAAGTGGATGGGCACCGTCCACGACGACGTCGGCTACGTCAAGGGCGCACCCGAGGTCGTCGTCGAGAACTCGGATCGGATCCTGACCGACGACGGGCCGAAACCTCTGACGGACGACCGGCGCGATCGGATCGAGGCGATCGTTCGGGAGTTCGGCGACGACGCGCTGCGCGTGCTGGCGATGGCCTACCGCGAGGACCCGGACGACGCCGACGACCTCGCGGACGGGCTGACGTTCGTGGGTCTTTCCGGGATGATCGATCCGCCGCGGGAGGAGGTCGCCGACGCGATCGCGGTGACGACGCGTGCCGGCATCGCCGTGAAGATGGTGACCGGCGACAACGTCCGGACGGCCCGGGCGATCGCCGACTCGCTCGGCCTCGGCACCGCGGTGGTCGAGGGCCGGGAGATCGAGGCGATGGACGACGAGACACTGCGCGATCGGGTCGAGTCGGTCGACGTCTTCGCGCGGACGTCGCCGGAGCACAAGGTTCGCATCCTCCGTGCGCTCCAGGCCCGGAATCACGACGTCGCGATGACGGGCGACGGGGTCAACGACGCGCCCGCGCTGAAAAACGCCGACGTCGGCGTCGCGATGGGGATTCGCGGTACCGACGTCGCCAGGCAGGCCTCGGACATCGTCCTGCTGGACGACGACTACGCGACGATCGAACGAGCGATCGAACGGGGCCGGGGAATCTTCGACAACATCTGGAAGTTCGTCGCCTACCTCCTCAGTGCGAACGTCGCGGAGGTGGCGCTCGTCTTCCTCGCCTCGCTGTACGGCTACCTCATCCTGCCGGCCGTCCAGTTGCTGTGGATCAACCTGCTGACCGACGGCTTGCCCGCGCTGGCTCTCGGCGCGGACCCCAAGAGCGGCGACGTGATGGGGCGACCGCCGCGCGATCCCGATCGGGGAATCATCGGCCACCAGATGCTCGGGCTAATCGGCGGCACCGGTGCCGTGACGACGGTCGTCATGCTCGCGTTCATGGTCTACACGCTGAAAGGCGCGCCCGAGGTCACGCCGTACGCGATGACGATGGTGTTTACGGGCTTCGTCTGCCTCGAGTTCGTAAAACTCTACGTCATCCGCTGGCTGCGCGAGACGCCGACGCTGTCGAATCGGTGGCTCGCGGCCGCCGTCGCGACGTCCATGGGTCTCCAGCTTGCGGTGCTGTACACGCCGCTCAACCGGTACTTCGGGACGATCCCCCTGGGCCTGACGGACTGGGGGATCATCGCCGGCGTGCTCGCCGTGTGTCTGCCCGCGTACGTCGGGGTCGCCGTGCTCGTCAGTCGGATCGATCGGTGAGTCCGCCGGTCATGTACGGGCGGGTGGCGGCCGTCGGCGTTCGACGCGCATTCTCCTCCGCTGTGTATCCCGACGCGCATTCTCCCCCGCCGTAGGCTGTCATCGACCGCGAGTTCGCACCTCCAGGGGCGGCGGGAAGACGCACTTATCGGATCCGCTTTTCCATGACGATTTCGTCGTAGTCGCGGTACTCCAGCGGATACGGTCCCGTCTTCTCGTACCCGCGGCTGCGATAGAAGTCGGGGAGCGAGGGATGTTCCTCGGGCGTCGTCAGCCACACGGTGTCGTGGTTCCACTCCCTGACCCGTTCCTCCGCGTGAGCGATCAGTTCGGTGCCGATCCCCTCTCCCTTCCAGTCTTCCCGAACGGCGAGACGGCTCAACTTGGCCCGGTTCGACTCCGTTTCTTCGAGGCGGACTCCGCCGACGATTTCGGCTTCGACCGCGGCGACGTAGACCCGATGGTCGTGAATCCACTCTTCGACGGTGTCCGCTGCTACGGATTCTGCTTTCATGGGAAACCCGAGCAGACGGTTTTCCCGATACGCACTCCGATACACGTCCGCGAGTTCCGCGGCATCTGCGCTGGTCGCTCGTCGGATCCGCACCTCAGCCATGCGATTTCCTTTTGGATCATCTCACTTACCGGTTCGTGTCCGCCCGGACTACCCTCGTCACTAAGTCCGTCGGGAAAGACCGTCGTATCATGAGTCCCGCGATACGACGCCTCGTTCTCGACGTGATGAAGCCGCACGAACCGGACGTCCTCGAATTCGCCGATGTGGTCGCCGACCACGAGGGTGTCGACGGCGTCAACGTCGTCCTGATCGAAACCGATCGGGAGGTCCAGAACCTCAAACTCACGATGGAGGGGTCCGACGTCGACGCGACGGCCGTCGAGGAGGCCATCGCCGACCTCGGCGGGACGGTCCACTCGATCGATCAGGTCGTTTGCGGCGAGCGAGTGGTCGAACAGCGCGACACGCCGCAGGACCGCTGAGGGGTGAGACGAGTGACCGACCTCCGGACCCTTCTCGCGGACGAGGACGTCAGGTCGATCTCGCGGCGGTACTTCATCTCCAACGGGTTCGACGGCACGCTGACGAGCATCGGGATCGTCGTCGGCGCGTACCTCTCGGGCGTTTCAGAGGGAATCACCGTGGTCACCATCGGGCTGGGTGCGGCCGTCGGACTGGGAACCTCGGGCGTCTGGAGCGTCTGGGAGATCGAGCGAGCCGAGAAACAGGCGGAACTGCTGCGGATCGAGCGAGCCATGCTGACCGACCTCGACGGGACGAGCCCCCAGCAGCGCCAGGCAGGGGCCAGAAAGATCAACGCGGTCGCGAGCGGCATCGGGCCGCTCATCGGAATCGTCCTGCCGCTGCTCCCCTTCCTCGCTCACGGCGTCCTCTTCTCCCTGCTCGAGGCGACGCTCGTCGCCGTCGCCATCGGCGTGGCCGTGCTCTTCTGTTTCGGCGCGTATCTCGGCTCGATCTCGAAGCAGAACTGGATCGTCGCGGGCATCCGGATGGGGCTCGCGGGAATCGTGGTCGCGTTCCTGAACCTGTTCCTGCCCGGTTGACGCCGCTTGCAGACCGGGGCCGCGCTCAGTGGTACGCCTTCTCGCCGGCCTCGATCGGCCCCTCGAGCCAGTTTTCCGTCGGCGGGAGCGGACACTCGTACCGGTCCGAGTACGCACACGTCGGGTTGTACGCCGCGTTGAAGTCGAGGATCCAGGTTCCCTCGTCCGTCCGGTGTGCCTCGCGCTCGAGGTCGAGGTACCGGCCGGCCCCGTAGGTCTCCTCGCCGCTCGTCGCGTCGCGGAACGGAACCCAGAGTCGATCGTCCTCCGGATCCGACTTGTAGGCCTGCAGCGTGACGTCCTCGCCGGCGACGGAGAACCGGAACTCGCCCCAGCGCAGGTACTCCCGTTCGCCGTCCGTGCTCGTCCCGACGACCACCCGTTCGGGATCGTCGTACCGGTGTAGCGGGAGTTCGAACCGGTAGTCCGCGTCGATCGGGTAGTACGAGAGACCGTCGAAGGTCTCGCGCTCGTCCGCCGGCAGCGGCGAGTGTCGACTCTCGCCGAAGTACTGGTCTTTCTCCTCCCGTTGCCCCTCGATCGCTCGTTTCCAGTCGGCGGTCATGGCTGAACTGTGTGGGATATCGTCGTCAATTCGGTGCTCGATTCGAGAGTCGGTCCAGGCGCGGAGCCGTCGATCGACGCGCCGATCGCGGTCGACCCGTTAGCTGTGTTGCTCGATGAGCCCCGCCAGCGTCGCCCGATCCTGAACGCCGACCATGCGCTCGACCGGTTCGCCGTCGGCGTAGAGGACGAGCGTCGGGACCCCGCGAGCGCCCAGTTGCTGGGCGAGCCGTTGGTGGGCGTCGACGTCGACTTTCGCGACGGCGGCGTCGGTCTCCGCGGCGAGGGACTCGACCGTCGGTTCGAGCATCTGGCACGGACCACACCAGTCGGCGTAGCAATCCACGAGGACGACGTCGTGTTCGCCGACGACCTCGTCGAGGTGGTCGCGACCCCTGATGCTGATCGGGGTGTCCGGGCTGGCCGCCTGCTCGACGGCGCTGGAGTCCCCCGATACGGACCCGTTCTCGAGACGATCGCGCAACTCTCGTTTCTTCTGCTCACGGATTCGCTGCCGTTCGTCGTCCATGGAGTCGCTCATCGTGCGATCGTACGGACTCGGCAACTATAACAATTGTGTGTGCAAGGGACAATATTGGCGCGGGAAAGAGGGAGGGGTCTCGTGGCCGACGTCAGCGTGGATCGACTCACGTGTCGACCGCGACGAGTGGATCGAACGGCGGGCGGGACGAAGAGCGGGTCGAAGGGCGACGATCGCGTCGGTTGCGAGTGGATCGGCGTCCGTGACGAACGGGTCGAGGGTAGGCGCGGAAACGAGCGAGCACAGGACCGATTCCAACAGCGTCGCCAGAACGACGAGCGAAATCGATCGACCTGAATCGGCACCGGGCGGTCGAGCGTCTGTCTCGGACAGTCGAGACGCGCCCGGAAACGTTCGGGCCTGGGTCGTCACTTATATACTCTTCGCCTATTCTTGACCGGGTGGATTTCGCGGTAATGGTTTATCCACACAAGACTATATATTCTACTGTGATCGGACCATGACGCAACTACGCGAAACGATCGGACGGTACGCCCGGAGATTCGCGGTGACCGGTGCCGTCCTCCTCGTCGCCGCGACCGCGACGGGTGCCGCGCAGGGCCACGGTGGCACCGGTGGAACGATGGGCGGCTGGGGAGGGTTCGGCGGTTGGATGTTCCTCTGGCCGGTCCTGTTGTTCGGAGTGCTCGCACTGCTGGCCCTCTGGACCGGGAGTCGAGGACGGGAGGCTCGCACTGCCCGCCCCGATCGGTCGCTCGCGGAACTCCGCGAACGCTACGCACGGGGCGAACTCTCCGACGAGGAGTTCGAGCGACGACGACGGAACCTGCGGTTGCAAGGGTGACTACCATGACAGATACTACCGAACCAGACGTGACGATCGACTCGCGCGACGCAACGTGTCCCGGCCCGCTGATGGACCTCATCGGGAAGGTGAAAACGCTCGACCCGGGGACCGTGGTCGAACTCCAGACCACGGAACGAAACTCCACGACCGACGTCCCGGAGTGGCTCGAGGAAGCCGGCCACGACCTGGTCGAGATCGAGGAGCGCGACGACCACTGGAACATCTACATCGAGGTCAACTGAGATGCATCGAATCGCTATCGTTGGCGGCGGAACGGGGGGGACGGTCCTCGCGAATCGGCTCGCGAGCGAATTACAGTCCGAGATCGAGGCTGACGAGGTCGAGGTCCGGCTGATCACGGCGGATCCGGACCACGTCTACAAGCCGACGTTCCTGTACGTGCCGTTCGGGAAGAAGACGGTCGACGACGCCAGACGGCCGATCGAGGACCTCATCGACCGCCGCGTCACCCTCACGATCGGCGAGGTGGTCGACGTCGACACGGACGGAAAGAAGCTGACGTTCGGCGATAGCTCGGTGCTCGCCTACGACCAGCTCGTGCTGGCGACCGGCGCGACCCTCGAACCCGAGGCCGTTCCGGGGCTCGCCGAGGGCGGCCACCACTTCTACGGCCCCGACGGAGCCGAACGGCTCCGGGACGACCTCGCCGACTTCACCGAGGGTCACCTCGTGCTGAGCGTCGTCGGCGTGCCGCACATGTGCCCGGCCGCGCCGGTCGAGTTCACCCTGATGGTCGACGACTGGCTCCGCGAGCGGGGCCGGCGCGAGGACGTCGAGATCACCTACACGTACCCGATCAACCGCGCCCACGGCCTCGAGTCGATCGCCGACTGGGCGACCGACCTGTTCGAGGAACGGGACGTCAACCTCGAGACGTTCTTCAACGTCGAGGAGATCGACCCGGACGCGGAGGTCATCGAGACGGTCGAGGGCAGCGAGATGGAATACGACCTGCTCGTGGCCATCCCGCCCCACGCGGGCAGCGACCTCGTAACTGACGCGGGACTGGGCGAGGACGGCTGGGTCGACGTCGACAAGCACACGCTCGAGGCGACGAACGCCGAGGACGTCTACGCGATCGGCGACGCCGCCGACGTCCCGACGAGCAAGGCCGGTAGCGTCGCCCACTACGAAGCGGGCGTCGTCGCCGACCGGATCGCCAGTCGCGCCCGCGGGACGGTCCCGACGGCGACCTACGACGGCAAGACCGTTTGCTTCCTCGAGGCGGGGATGGACGAGGCCACGTTCATCGAGTTCAGCTACGGCGAGGAGCCGTTCGTCCGCGAGCCGTCGAAACCGCTCCACTGGGCGAAACTCGGCTACAACGAGTCCTACTGGCTGACCGCACGGGGGTTACTGTAGATGTCGAACACCGAGCCCGACACCGAATCCGTGACCGAGGCCGCCGACGCGGGGGAACCGACCCTCGAGGAACTCGTCGCCGAGAACCCCGACGAGGTCGCTCGGTTCCTCGAACGCATCGACGTCGTCAACGATCTGCTCGATACGGCGGACCTCGCGACGGCCGCGATGGACGATCGGATGGTCCAGGAGCTGTCCGGAACCGCGACGAACCTCGGCGCCGCGGCGGACGGGCTGGCGACGCCCGAGGCCGCGGCGCTCGGCGAGGCGACCGGCGAGAACGCCGACGACCTCGCCGACGCGATCGAGACGCTCGCCCGCCTGCAGCGATCGGGGACGCTCGACGACCTCGTGGCCGTCGCGGACGTCGCCGCGCTCGGCTCGGCCGCGATGGACGACGGGATGGTGACCGATCTCGCGGCGACCGGCACCAGTCTCGGCGAACTGGCCGACACGGCAGCCGACGACGACGTCGCCCGCACGCTCGAGTCGCTGCTCGAAGCCGTCGGCGAAGCGAGTGCCGAACCGACGGAGCCACTCGGCATCCGCGGACTCGTACGTGCCCTCCGGGACCTGGACGTTCGGCGGGGTCTCGGGTTCGTGATCTCCGTCGCCCGTAAGATGGGCGAGCGGCTATAGGAGCGGTCCGACCAGTGAGTCCCGTCACGTCAACTTCTCCTCCTCGCCGGTGACGGGTAACGAGTCGCGGAGTAGTGCATCGTCGATCGAAACCGCCTGACGGAGTACTCAGCCACTGCCTTTCGACGTTCGTACCGCAAACACTACGCCTCGGTGCACCTTACCTACGATCGGACACTCCGTCGTTTCGACTACGATCGGACACTCCGTCGTTTCGACTACGATCGGCCACCCCGTCGCTTCGAGGAAGAATCGCACCCGAATATCCGTCAGGTCTACTCCATGATCGATCCAGTCACCGCCAGTCGGTTGCAGTTCGCGCTCACGACTATCGTCCACATCATCTTTCCCGTGATGAGCATGGGGCTCGCGCCCTTCCTCGTCTACTTCACGTGGAAAGACATCCGCACCGGGAAACCGATCTACGAGCAGTTACGCAGGTTCTGGACGCGGATCTTTGCCGTCAGCTTCGTCGTCGGCACCGTGACGGGCATCGTCCTCGAGTTCGAGTTCGGCACCAACTTCGCGGCGTTTTCGACGACCGCGGGCGAACTGTTCGGCGGGCCGCTCGCACTCGAGGGGATGATGGCGTTCATGCTGGAGGCGACGTTCCTCGGGATCTTCGTCTTCGGCCGCGAACGCGTCGGGAACCCGCTGTACATGGTTTCGGCGGTCGCCGTCGGACTCGGGACGTGGCTCTCCGCCGTCTGGATCCTGATCGCCAACTCGTGGATGCAGACGCCGCGAGGCTACGAACTGGCCACGGAGAACGGGCAGACGATCGTCCACCTGGTCGATCCGATCGCGGCCTACGCGAACCCTCGGTTCCCGTGGATGTTCGTCCACATGCAAAACGCCGCCGTCGAGTCCGTCGCGCTGTTCATGGCCGGACTCGGCGCCTACTTCGTCTTCAGACACCACGTCTGGGGCTATCCGGTCGAGAACGTCGGATTCTGGGAGACGACGCTCAAGTTCGGCCTCCTCGCACTGCTCATCACCGCGCCGCTGCAAGTGCTCCACGGCGATCTGTACGCGCGACACATCGTCGAAACCCAGCCCCAGAAGTTCGCCGCGATGGAAGCCGTCTGGGAGACCGACTCATACGTCCCCGAGTACATCGTCGCGTTCCCGACGAGCATCGGGGACCTGCTCGATCCGCGGGCCAAGGACATCTTCGGCATCGGGATCCCCGGTGGCGCGTCGTGGCTCGCCAGCGGCGGCGATCCGCAGGCGTCGATCCAGGGGCTGAACGAGTTCGAGGGGCCACAGCCGCCCGTGGCGATCGTCTTCTGGGCGTTCCGGATCATGGTCGCGCTCGGGTTCTGGTTCATCCTGCTGGCCGTCTGGGGCGGCTACCGCTGGTGGAACGGGGAACTCCTCGAAGACGACCTCCTCCACAAGGCGCTGATGGCCTCGACCCCGCTCGGGATCGTCGCGGTCGAACTGGGCTGGGTCGTCACGGAGGTCGGTCGCCAGCCGTGGGTCATCCAGGACGTCCTGCGGACGAGCGACGGCGTCTCACCGGGACTCACCGGTCTCGAAGCGACGGCGACGCTCGCCGGGTTCGCCGTCGTCTACCTCGGCTTACTCGCCCTCTACACGTACGTCGTCGTCCGGATCGTCCGCGCCGGACCGCCGGACGTGTCGACGACGGACGTGGACCGACCGGAGATGCCCGCGTCGGAGGTGGGCGCCGATGACTGACCCGGCATCGCTCGCGACCGATCCCCTGTTCGGGCTTCCGCTCGCCGACCTCTGGTTCGGACTGTTGTTCTTCATCTTCGCCACGTTCCTGTTTCTCGACGGCTTCGACTTCGGGGTCGGCGCGCTGTTCGCGACCCGCGAGGACGACGACGAGCGCGAGCAGTTGCTGTCCGCGATCGGGCCCTTCTGGGACGGCAACGAGGTGTGGCTCGTCGTGTTCGGCGGTGCCATGTTCGCGGCCTTCCCGGCCGTCTACGCCAACCTGTTCAGCCGCCACTACCTGCTGATGTTCGCCATCCTGGGCGCGCTCATTATTCGGGGCCTCGCACCCGAGATGTACGAACAGCGCCACGACGAGGCGTGGCAGCGGTGGTGGGGGCGGGCGTTCGTCGTCGGCAGCCTCGCGGCCCCGTTCTTTCTGGGGATGTTCACGGCGAACTGGCTGTTCGGCGCGACGACGATCGTGACGCTGCCGGGGCTCGTCGTCGGACTCGCAGTCGTCGCACTGACCGTCGTCGACGGCGTAGCTTTCCTCCGACTGAAGACGCGTGGCGACCTGCGCGACGACCTCCGGACTGACGGGTTTCGCGCGCTCGCGGCGTATCTCGTCCTGGTCGTGGTGACGCTGGGATACGTCTACGGAGCGGCACCCGCGCTGCGGCCGGCCCTGTTCTCCGCGCCGATCACCGCGCTCGTCCTCGCCACGCTCGTCCTCGCCGGGGTGTACGCGGCGGCGACGCGGGCGGACCGCTACTACGTGGCGTTCGGTGCCGCCGCAGGGCTCGTCTTCTCCCTGGTCGGCATCGTCGCCGGCCTGATGTATCCGGCCATCGACCGCGCCGGCGGACTGACCGTCGAAACGGCCATCGTCTCGACGCTCCCGCTCAATCTCATGTCCATCGGAGCGGCGATCCTGCTCCCGCTCGTATTCGTCTACTTCGCGGTCCTCTACTCCGCGTTCAGCGGTCCGATCGAAGCGGGTGAGTCGTACTGATGGGGGCCAGCGGCGACGACGACCGCGCCGAACACGGACGCGCCGAGGACGATCGCCCGGCGGTCGGCGACCCGGACTCGCCCGACCGCACCGACGAACGATCGGCGATCGGACCGGGCGAATCCGGTCCGTCCCCGCCGCGGCTGAGTTCCCGGATACTGGTGACGTGGATCGAACTCACGGTCGTCGGCATCACCGGCGGCCTCCTCGGTGCTGCGGTCGGCGGCCCGCCCGGGTTCGTGATCTACCTGGCGACGACCCTGCTCACCGTCGGCATCGTCTTTCACAACGTGAACGAACTCGTCAAGGCGTGGCTCCGGGCGTCGAGCGGGCGATCGATCGAGTGATCGACGTCGTACGCCGACGGACCCGCTCGTCACCCGAGGATGTACCGCGTCCAGGGGTAGCGTTCGACGAGCGGTTGCCCGTCGATCTCGTACCCTTCGATGTAGGTGTCGAGGCCGAGGATCCGTCCGGCGCCGAACGCGGCGACCGAGAGAAACACGAGCATGTACGCGAAGTCGCCGTTGATGTAGCCGTGTGCGACGTCCCAGTTTCCGAGGTAGAACAGCAGCATCATGAACGCGCCCCAGAACGCGGCGAGTCGCGTGAAGGCCCCGAACAGCAGGCCGAGGCCGATGAGGAGTTCGCCCCACGGAACGGCGACGTTCACGAAGTCGACGAACCACGGCGTATTCCCCATCGCCACGAACAGGTCGGCTGCCGGACTGCCGCTGTCCGGGACGGCCCCCGTCAGATAGCCGCCGGCACCGAACTCTCCCGACAGTACCTTGTCGAGACCGCTCTGGAAAAACGCGAGTCCCATCATCAGTCTGAGCGCGAGGATAAACCAGACGCTCAACGTGTGGACTCTCCCGTCAGCCGTAAGCCCCGCGACTGTACTCTGGAGTCGTACTTCTTTTGTGACCATGATGAACACTACCGACGCCAGAGTATTATAAACCAAGCCGAAATCCCGATCGATAGGAGCTATCGATACCGAACGACGGATCTCCCGTCCACGGCCCGACTGTTGGGGAAACCGATACCGGACGGGCGGTTTCACCCGTCGGTTCGGACCCGAAACGGCAGCCGTTGTGCGTCTCGCACTCAGGCCGTCGACGCGTGAGCGTGCAGCGGCCACCGCCGACCGACGATCCCGAGCAGGTAGTACCCCCAGATCGCGAGCAAGACGGCGTATCCCGCCCCGTGAAGTAGTGCCGACCAGGACTGGTCCTGGTAGAAGAAGCCGATCCCGACGGCGAGCACCGCGACGTTCCAGGCGAGGACGATCCACGGTCCGACGACCGAGGGGACGCCAGTCGCGGGAACGAGTCCGGCGACGCTCGCGTCGGCTCCCGGCCGCTCGCGGGGGGAGACGAAGAGCAACGCTCCCGCGAGCGCGATCGGGAGCCCCCAACCGAGGAAGAAGAAGTGCAGCGCGCCGGTCTCGATCCACGGTTCGGGGATCCCGAGCGGGATCCCGAACAGGATGAACGGCGCGAACGCGGCCGGACCGAGGATCCAACCCTGCGCGGCCAGCACCGAGAGTGCCGTTCCGTTCGACGTGCCGGCCAGATAGGTCCGGGCGAGCGTGTAGACGTACAGCACGTAGCCGGCGGCGTACAGGGCCAGCCCGGTTCCGGTCACCGTCCGCCCCATGCCGAGCACCGGCCCGACGACGAGCGGGAAGATACCGAGTGCGAACAGCGGGAACGAGTACCGTCGCAGGCGATCGCTGTACAGGTCTGCGTCAACGAGCCGCGGGAAGTGGTCGTACAGCGTGCCGATCGCCGCGAGGCCGAGAAAGCCCCAGGCGTTGGCGTGGACGTGGGCCTCCCGGAGCCCGTACCAGCCGCCGGGGACGTCCCAGCCGTGACTGTACAGGCCGAACGCGAGGCCGAGTCCGACCAGGTAGACGAACGGTGAGAGCAGGTAGAAGCCGACAGTGGGATCCCGCGCTCGCCCGCCGTCGCTCCGGAGGGTCATCACGAGAACGACGGCGAACAGCCAGAGCGTGAGCAGCCAGATCGTCCCGAGGCCGACGTCGAACCACAGCGGCTCGCCGAATGCCCGTCCGTACCAGGCGAGCAGTAATCCGCCGTTCAACCCGATGAAACGCGCTCTCGTGGCCCACGACGCCGGCGCGGGTCGATCGAGTTTCCTGGCCGTCAGCTGCGGGAGCGTGCCGAAGAGCAACTGGGTGAACGCGCCGATCGTGACGAAGTGGATGTGCGTCCACGTGATCCACGCCACCTGAGGTACGAGATCGAACTGCTGCAGTCCCTGGAAGAGCGCGAGGACGAATCCGGCGGCGAGAAAAACGACGCCAGCCGCGTGAAAGGGCGTCGCCGAGAGCAGCGGCCCGTCGTTCGATCGGCGGTCGGGTCGGCGTTCGGGAACGGACTGGCGCGAGTCGTGTGACGTCCTGTCGGTCATACACGTTCGAACGAGCGCCGGTAGCGTATCCCTTCTCGCGAACTGGTCGGACGGATTCGAACATGTTCGAAGTCGTTTTCTCGTCGGTGGGCGACCGACTGATACCATCGAATGCCCCGCGCGAAACTCATCGTACGGATTCCCGAGTCGCTCTGGATTCACGAGGTCTCGACGGCACATCCGGACGTCACGTTCCGGGTCACCTCGGTGCTTCCGGGCCCGGACGTCGCGATCGGCGTCATCGAACTGTCGGCGTCGAACCCGGTTCCGATACTCGCCGCTATCGAGGACCGAGACGACGTTCGTGACCTCGAGTTGCTGTGGACGCACGACGAGACGGCGCTCCTCCAGGTCGAAACGTCGGACCCGTCGCTGCTCGCACCGATGCAACGCGCGGGCGTCCCGATCGAGACGCCTTTCGAGGTCGAAGACGGCGTCGTGACCTGGGAACTGACGACGAGTTCGGACCGGCTCTCCGCCCTCGGATCGTCCCTCGACGAGCACGACGTCGGGTACCGCATCAAGTACGTCCACGACGTCGACGCGGGTCGTGCGGAGCAGCTGTTGACAGACCGACAGCTCGAGGTCTTTCTCACCGCCCTCGACAGCGGGTACTACGAGGTTCCGCGCGAGGCGACGCTGACGGACGTCGCGTCGACTCTCGACGTCTCCAAATCGACCTGTAGCGACGTGCTTCACCGTGCGGAGGGAACGATCGCGCACTGGTTCGCCGAGGAACACGTCGCCCCCGCCTCCCGCGATCGGTGAGTGCGATCGGGCGTGTTCGTGGGGTGCCCGAGAGACTAGTCCGTGCCGGCCGTTCCGGCGGCGATTCCCGACGGACGGCCGTCGTCCGTCCCACGGTCGGAGTCGAAGAACGCCTCGAAGACCTTCCGCTGACCGGCCCGGAGGTGCTGGAGGTACGTCGACTGGCAGACTCCCATCCTGTCGGCGAGTTCGTCGCCGCTCGACTCGCGCGGCCACTCGAAGAAGCCGCCGAAGTGGGCCAACTGGAGGGCCTCGAGTTGCCGATCGGTGACGCGCTCCTGGACCGCGGAACGGAACTGGCCGCGGGTCTCGGGCGTGCGGTCGCGTTCGCGCTGGCCCACGAGGTCCGCCTCCGGGTGCGTCTCGGAGACGGCCTCGACGACGGTCCGGACGTCGGCCGTCTCGGCGAGTTCCGCGACCAGCGTCCCCACGGTGCCGTCGGCGGTGAGCGACCGGACGACTGCGCCGTAGTTCGCGAGGGTGGCGACGACCGACCCCTCCGAAACGGTGACGCGAACCAGTACCTCGTCCGAGTCACGGCTCGGCTGGCTCGACGCGTTCCACGAGGCCATCGCGGACGTCGACGGACGCGACGGGACGTTTACCGCGCTCGTCGCGGTGACCCGGACCGTGACGGCCTGGCACGCTCGCGACCTCGCCGTGGCAGAGCGCCGACAGTAGTCCGGTGCGCTTCGAGCGATACCCGAGGCGATCCCCCGCCTCACCGGGGCGGGGTTGAATCGGCGCGAACCCGACTCGAACGGTTCGTGATTACGACTGTGCCCCTCTTTCGGGCGGCTCCTCGAGACCGATCGCCTATCCTGTCGGCTGGCACTGCTAATGCACTTCGTCGAGACCGGTCCGCCGAATTGCGTCTCCGTCGTACGACCGACGGATACCTAGCCCAGCAGGTTGTTGAGCGACATCGCGATGAAAAAGAGGATCACGACTTCGCTGACGATCCACGAATTCGTGTTCATCCAGTCGCGAATCTTCGGAAGGACGGCCTCTGCCCGCTCGCCGAAGGCAACCAGGGTGAGCGACGGGAGGGCCAGCACCAGGAGCGTGAGCAGGATAAACGGGACGGCGTCCGTCCACGGGGCGTTACGGGCCGCCAGGTAGGAGCCGACGGTGACGGACGTGAGGACGTCGGTCGGGAAAAAACCCATGAGGAGAAAGCCGAGTCTGAACGAAAACCGCGGCGTCGCCGTCTCGAGTCTCCCCATCCATCGCGGCGGTTTCGACGTCGCTCTCGTTCGGTACGTGTGTACCATCGCGAGCAGGAGCGCGACGACGACGATCGCGCTGAGCGTCGTGTTCGACGCCCGCTGGCCGATCGTGCCGGTGCTGAACAGGTAGGTGATGGTGACGACGAGCGTGATCGAGACGGCCGCACCGCCCACGAACGCGACGGAGTTTCGCCGCCAGCGTTCGCTCGTCGCGAGGAAGATGGCGCTCAGGATCTGGGGGCCCGCGATCATCACGAATACCAGCGGCAACACCTCGAGGAAACTCACGGCTCGATCACCGGAGAACTGTGCTCCGGTTGCCGTGTCGAGACGGTCTCGAAGGGGGCTTTCGGTCTCACCGAGCGGGTACCGCTGGTACGGGTGGTACGAGTACCGTATCCGTTTCCTCTTGCGGGAATTTCGTCGGTCGTCATACTGAAATCGGGCGCGTTGTCGACCGTCCATCGCTAGTTGGACGCAACCCGTGCTAAAGCTTGACCGGACGGACCGATAGTTATTTCGCGTCGTTTACACCGGATCAATCGCCCGGTGCGGTCTGCGATTGGACGACGAGTGACGTGCTGTTAGTATCGATCGACCTGGCCCAGAAAACCCGTACAGTGCGGTGAATCGATCCGCTGTATTCAGCACGCCGATCGTGATAGCGGCGGACGAGGGACCCGTTGCAATCGACAACTGCTACGGTATCGACTTCACCGCCGCTGGGAGCTCCTCGGGATCGGTCCACTCGACGACACGATCGCCAACTGCCTCCTCGAGTGCGGCCAGGTGAGACGCGGCCATCCCGTCGTCGTAGCGTTCGCGCATCCGTTCCTCGGCGTCGTAGACGCGTTTCAACAGCCAGAGACTGTTACGAACGGTCGTCTGGTAGCGGTACAGATACCCGAGTTCCCAGACGTGTCCACCGTCGTAGTCTTCGAGGACGCCGACGATGGCCGACGACAGTTCGGACAGGATATCGAACGCGGGCGCCCACAGGTCCAGTTCGTCGCTGGCAAAGCCGAAATCCTCGAGGCGAAACGCGATCGCGTTCCGGCGCTCGTCGAGGAGATCACAGACGCGTCGTCGACGAGCGCCCGGCTCACCGGAGCCGCGGCCGATCACCAGGTATCGCCGATCTGTACGCCGAACGTCGGCGAACAACTCCCCGTGCAGCCCGTCCTTCAGCCGCTCGTGCTGTTCCGGAGTCGGGTTGAGTTGGGCGTCGTCGGTTACCTCCGGTGACTCGATATCGCCGATGTACGTCGCATCGTCTCCCGATTCTCCGCCGTCTTCCATACTGGCTGTGAGATGCGTTGGACTACTAATAGCTGTACTGGTACCACATCCATTTGATGAACCGGTTGAGGAATCAGTTTACGCCATCGACCGAGTGTTTATGGTGGCTGCTCGTGTACCGTCTCGTATGCACCCGAAACCGGAGCGGACGGACGCCGACGGAGGGAGCCAGGGGGAGCCCGGAGCGTTCGACTCGTGGGCGGCGCTCCAGAAGTCGACCGACAGGACGCGAGCGAACCTGATCGCCGACATCGTCGGCCACCCGGAAGGGGCACCCAGCGTGAAGGAGCTAGACTACATGAACCCGAGTCTCGAGGACGACGCGATCCGACGCCATCTCTCTATCCTGCAGGACGTCGGGGTCGTCGAGGAACTCGTCGTCGAGCCAGGAAACCGGATTCGCGGCTACCCGTACAAGTTCTACGAACTGAGCGACGAGGCACGCGAGTTGTTCGATCGAAACGACCTGTTTCCCGAAGCGGCGTGGCAACGGCAGTACGATCGCGTCCAGCGGACGGGTGAGATCAAGGAACTCGAAGCCATGCCTCGTCCGACTCGAGAGTAGATCACGGGCCCGCTCGAGTAGTCGGTTCGTCCCGTCGATCTCGCCCGATACGTGCAGGTCCCCGCGGAAACGGCCGAGTCGGTGACCGATCGCCGTCTCTCACGCCTCCTGGGCCGGGCGCCACGAGACCGATCGGACCGTTCAGGCGGACTCGACGGCGACGTCGATCGACGTCTCGTTCTCGACGTTGTCGGTGACCGGACAGCGGTCCTCGATCGCCGCGAGCCACGCTTCGAGGGTGTCCTCGTCGGCGTCTGCCGCCACGGAAATCGTGACGTCGAGGTCCTGGAGGCCGGGGCGCGCGTCGGAGGGGGCGCCGAGGTAGCTGGCGTAGTCGACGTCGCCCTCTATCGTCACCGTCATGTCGTCGATCGCGATGTCCATGTCGCGGGCGACCATCGTCCCCGTCGAGTTCAGACAGCCGAGGACCGCGCCAAGGAAGTACTCGACGGGGTTCACGTCTTTGCCGACGACGAACTCGGCGTCGCCGGTGTCGATTCGCATCCGTTTCGGGCTGTGTCGCTCGCCCGTCAGTTCGTACGTCGTCAGGTCGTCGGATCGTGTCATCGTGTGCTGGTCGGTGGCGGGTCGGCAGGTGGTCGCGTGGGTCGATACCGGTACCGTTCGCGGTCGTCGTCGGCGACGACGCCGTCCGTACCTCCGTCGGAGATGCTCGTCGCATTCCGCTTAAGTATTGTGCGACATATACAATTCTGGGAACGCGATCGGCGAATCGTGCTGCCGTCGCGGGACCGAGACCGCGGTCGTCAGGCCGTCCGCTCCGGCGGCACGAGCATGACGTTCCCGTTTGCCCGCGCGACGATGTCCTCGGAGACGCTCCCGAGCAACAGCCGTCGGAGTCTGCTGTGGCCCCGCGAGCCGACGAGGATCGTCGTCGGGTCGTACTCGGCCTCCGCGGCGAGGATCTCGTCGGCCGGGTCGCCCTGCCGAACGTCGGTCCGCGTCTCGATTCCCCACTCCTCGAGCTGGGAGGCGAGTTCCGCCAGTCGGGCTTCGGGATCTTCCTCCTCCGGGAGCCCCGGGTCCTTCGGCGTCTCGACGTGGACCAGTGTCGCCTCCTGCGTGGCGTGGCGCAGGTACGAGAACGCCTCGAAGGCCCGATCGGCGTTCTCGGAGAAGTCCGTCGCGTACAGCACGCGCTGGAACAGGTGTTCCCGGACCACGTCCGGTTCGTCGGCCTCGCGTTCGACCCGGTTGACGAGCAACGGCGTCACCGTCGTCCGGGCGAGGTTGCGCGCAGTCGAACCGATGACGCGGTTCTCGAGCGGGCTCTTCCCGCGCGAGCCCACGATCGTCAGGCTGGCGCCGATCGTCCCGGCGATCCCGGTAATCCGTCGATGTGGCGTGCCGCGGACGACGTGGGTCTCGACGTCGAACCCGGCGTTCTCGATGACGCGACGATATCGATCGAGTGCCTGCTCGCGACGTCCTTCGAAGTTCATTCCGGGCATCCCCGCGTGCACGTTCGACGGGATCACCGTCACCAGGTGGATCTCGTCGACGCCGATCCGGCCGAGACACTCGAGGCAGGTTTCGCTCTCGATCGTTGCCTCACTGGCTGCCGATAGGTCAGTCGCACAGACCGCTTTCATACCATCTGTAGGTTCCGACGGTATAATATTGTTTGGGTCGCCCAATATAGTGGCGTGTCTGTGCGCCGTGCGCGTCGGGAATCCGATCGGCAATCGATCCGTATTGTCCCCGACCATTCTCGCCGAGGTATAACTGGTTCGCTATGCGAATCCTGACTATCACGAGCGTGTAACTGATTTTGGCGCGTCCGAGCCTCGAGGCCGCCCGGCGAAACGAGGCCTATATTTGCAAAACCTATGGGAATATTCTCGTTGGATAGCCGTGAGATAGCTCGCAGTAATATTGTGCGCCAATCCCAAAAGCGTTATACGCACTCTGTGGATAGAGAGTATTGAGCAGAAACCCATGAACTACACACGATCGAATCCGGAACGGGGTCGAGACGCATGATCGACTTCGCGACGCTTTCAGGACCAGCACAGGCAATCGTGCTCGTCGGCGCAGTCCTCGTCGAGGCAATCGTCCTCTACGTGGGCTACGGTGCCCTCGAGCAGGTCGCAAAACCACTCATCGAGCGGATCACCCAGACATAAATGGAACTCTTTGGAATCGCACTGACGATGCTCGCACTGTTCGTGAGCTTCGGCTTCATGGTCGGCGTGCTGTTCGGCTTCTTCGGGATGGGCGGTTCGTTCCTCGTCACGCCCGCGTTACTCGTGATGGGGTATCCCACCCGCGTCGCCGTCGGTAGCGGCATGGCCTTCGTCTTCGGGACGGCCGTTATCGCGACGCTGAAACACCGCGACCTCGGTCAGGTCGACTACAAACTCGGCGGGTTGATGGTCGTCGGGACGACCGCAGGCATCGAAGTCGGTAGTCACATCGTGTACTACCTCGAAGAAATCGGACTCGCAGGCGGCGTCATCGGCGTCACGTACGTCTTCCTGCTGGGTGCGATCGGCCTGTTCGTCAGCTACAACGCGCTGAAGGCCGACGGATCGGACGACAGCGGCGCTGGCGGTCACCACGAGGCCGCGAACCAGGAGATCGATCCGGACGACATTCCGGACATCGCCAAGACGATCCAGTCCTACCGGGTTCCGCCGATGATGACCCTCTCCGGCGGCATTCAGGTCTCGCTGTGGATGATCCTCGGCGTCGCGTTCGCCACGGGACTCCTCTCGGGCTTCCTCGGCGTCGGCGGCGGCTTCATCCGAATGCCCGCGCTGTTCTACCTGATCGGCGTCCCGGTGCCGATCGCGGTCGGAACCGACCTGTTCGAGATCGTCATCTCGGGCGGCTTCGGTGCGTACACCTACGGGCTCAACGGCGGTGTCGATCTCTCGATCGTCGTCCCGCTGCTGGCCGGGAGCGCACTCGGTGCCCGTATCGGCTCGGCAGCGACCAGCGTCGTCAACGAGGACGACATCAAGATCTACTTCGGGCTGATGCTCCTGGGTGGATCGATCGCCGTCGCCTTCCAGCAGTCGGCCGGCTACTTCGGCATGCCCGTGCTGGACACGATCGGCTTCGTGCTGATCATGCTCTCGGCGCTGCTGGTGAGCGGGGCCGTGATCTACAGCACGATCACGACGATGCGCGCAGATCCCGACGCGACTGGCGTGAGCGCGGACTAGCATCCCTTCCATCGTCGATGGCGGAAACCGTATCGCGGCGTTCGGTTCCCGACGTCATTTCGGGACGGAAGCGACACTAGCGGCGCGCGACGGCACCTGACGACGGGTCGTCGAGATTGTACAATATCCACAAAACCCTTTTATCGGCGGGAGCCCTACACCGAACCAGCACAATGGCTAGTTCGATGGCAGAACAACTCCAGCAGGACATGCAGTGTGAAGGTCTCCTGGAGTGTATCCACGGTCTCAAACAACTCGACAAGGAGTGCTTCCGGGTGATGGTCGAGAGCGAAGAGCCGCTGACGATCGACGAGGTCGCCGAGCGCGTCGACCGCGAACGCTCGACCGCCTACCGGTCGATCCAGCGACTGCTCCAGAGCGGGTTCATCCAGAAAGAACAGGTCAACTACGACCAGGGTGGCTACTACCACGTCTACTACCCGACCGATCCGAACCAGATCGCGAGCGACATGCAGCGGATGTTGAACGACTGGTACGCGAAGATGGGCCAGCTCATCCAGGAGTTCGAGGACAAGTACGAACACGTCGACGACGGCGCACCGGCCGTCGAAGGGTAGTCCCGCGGCCGTCGGCAATCGGCGGGGCCGTCGTCCGCGATCGTCGTTCGTGAGCCGCTGTGAGCGTTCGCACGATTTCTCGTGCTTCTCCGGTTCTCCATGTGATGCAGGCCGAGTGCCTCGGTGTTCGACCCGAGAGGAAAGGCCGTACGCGAGAGTAGACGTGTTCCGTTCGATCAATACACTGTTCGATCGTCCCGCTCGACTCGACGCGCCGATCGCGCCCGGTGGAGGCGTGCGCTCGGCACTCCGGACCAGTTGAACGTCCGGTGACGGTCGATGCGGCGTTCGCGTCCGCCGTCGCAGAGCCGGGACGATCGCGCATTAGTATTGTACAGATTCCACATAACTCTTATCACCGTTCGGACCGAACGTCGACGTAGTACCATGGCGAATTCGATGGCCGAACAACTCCAGCAGGAGATGGTGTGTGAAGGACTGCTGGAGTGCATTCACGGCCTCAAACGACTCGACACGGAGTGCTATCGAACGGTGGTCGAGAGCGAAGAGCCGCTGACGATCGACGAGGTCGCCGAGCGCGTCGACCGCGAACGCTCGACCGCCTACCGATCGGTCCGGCGACTGCTCCAGAGCGGGTTCATCCAGAAAGAACAGGTCAACTACGACCAGGGTGGCTACTACCACGTCTACTACCCGACCGATCCGAACCAGATCGCGAGCGACATGCAACGGATGGTAAACGACTGGTACGCGAAGCTGGACCAGCTCATCCGGGAGTTCGAGGCGGAGTACGAACGCGCCAGCGTCGACGACGCCACGGTCTCGTCGGGGGAGTAGCGCCGTGACCGAACCTGCCGTCGATCGCGACGTGTCCCCGGACGAACTCGCCGAGACGACGCTCGAACTCGTCGCGTTCGACACGACCAACCCGCCCGGCGACACCCGCGAGATCGTCGCGTGGCTCGAATCGTTCGTCGCCGACCTCGGCCTCGAGACCGAACGGTTCGCGGCCGCTCCCACGAAACCGAACCTGCTCGCGACGCTCCCCGGCGAGCGCGAGACGACGCTGCTCTTCGGCGGTCACCTCGACACGGTCCCGTTCGACCCCGACGGCTGGTCGTACGATCCGCTCGGCGAACGCGTCGCCGATCGCGTCTACGGTCGCGGGACGACGGACATGAAGGGCGCGATCGCCGCGATGCTCCACGTCGCCCGCGCGTACGCAGGATCCGACAGCCGGCCGCCGGTGACGCTCGCGTTCGCGTTCGTCAGCGACGAGGAGGTCGGCGGCGACGCCGGCGTGACGGCCCTGGTCGAGGCCGATCGGCTCGACGCCGACGCGTGCGTGATCGGTGAACCCACCTGCAGCGAGGGTGCACACTCGATCACGGTGGCCGACCGGGGGAGCATCTGGCTCACGCTCGAGGCGACCGGCGAGGCCGCCCACGGATCGCGCCCGATGCTCGGCGAGAACGCGATCGATCGGCTCTGGTCGGCCGTCGAGACGATCCGGACGCGGCTCGAAGACCGTTCGCTGTCGATTCCGGACCCGGTCGAACCGATCGTGGTGGAGTCCATCGAGTACTACGCCCCGTCGATGGGCGAGGCGACTGCACGGCGGCTGTTCGAACGCCCGACGGTCAACCTCGGGACGATCGAGGGCGGCGAGACCGTCAACAGCGTGCCTCGCCACGCGAGCGCCCGGCTGGACGTTCGCCTTACCGCGGGGGTGGAGACACTCGCTGTCCTCGGAGAGGTTCGGGAGTGGATCGACGACCACGAGGGCGTCTCGATCGCGGACGAAAGCTGGAGCGTCGGCAGTTACGAGGAGCCGGACGCGCCGATCGTGACCGCGACGCGAGCCGTCGCGGCGGACGTGCTCGCCGATCGCGTCCACCGCCGGAGTGCAACCGGTGGCGGCGACGCGAAGCAGCTCCGGAACGCGGGAATTCCGACCGTCGAGTTCGCCGTCGGGACCGATACGGTCCACGCCTGCGACGAATACACGACCGTCGACGCCCTCGCGGCGACCGCAGAGACGTACGCTCGATTGCCGGCCGCGTTCGCCGCGGACCGATCCCGATCCGAGCAATACACGACGGACGCGAGGTAGCGTTAGCCGACGCCGGCGACGATCGACGTACGTCGATCGTCTCGACGGTGGGTGGCTCGGTTGCTGCTGTCGTCCGATCCTCCCCGGTCTCCCCGCCGACGTCGTTCTCGATCGCCGGGAGTCCGCGTATCGACACGGAACCGGCACCGCCGATCGCGCCGCGGTTTCCGAGACCGGCGAGTAGCTCTCGCCGACGCATGTCACGCGGTCGCCACTGTTTCGAAGTCGTCGACGACGCGTGAGGCGTCTCTCGTCGCTCCGTTCGGATACACTCGCTCGACGATCCCCTGCGCGTTCACGAGAAAGACGTAGCTGTAATGCGGGAACATGTACTCGAGGTTCTCGTAGTCCTCGGCCGGTCGCTTCTCGAGCGGCAGTCCGAACCGCTCGCTGACGATCTCTTTGCCGACGTCGTACTGCGCCGGTCGTAGAAAGTGCCAGTTCCCAGCGTCGAGATCGACGCCCTGTTCCCCGGCGTACGTTCGCAGCACGTCCTCGGTGTCCCGTTCGGGATCGAATCGTGATCGTCGGTTCGCTGAGTGAGCAAATCTCTCGATCGGGTATCGATCGGACGACGTTTCAGCGCCGACTGACCGCATTGCCGCCCTCGTTACGGCTACACGCCATTCGTCCGCTTATACACGTATTCGATACTACCCGACCTGACCAACGGATTTAATACCCACTCTCTGATAGTCTTGGTCGGAATGTCCAATACCGACCTCGATCCCGCAGCCGTTGCCCGACGCATTCACGAAGACGATACGGAGGAACTCTTCGTCCTCGACGTCAGAAACGAAGACGACTACGACGAGTGGCGGATCGACGGGAGCAAGAACGTCCCCATCTACGACGAACTGCTGTCGTACGACTACTCCACGCTGGAGGCCCACCTCGACGACCTGCCGACGGATACGGAGATCGCGGTCGTCTGTGTCGCCGGTATCACGTCGGCACGCGCTGCGGAATTCCTCCGCGAGCACGGGTTCGACGCGAAATCGGTCACCGACGGTATGAACGGTTGGGGTCGCGTCCACCGCCAGTACGACGTGGATCGCGTCGACGGCGTCGTCCAGATCGTCCGCCCCGGGACGGGCTGCGTCTCGTACCTCGCCCACGACGGCGATCGGGCCGTCGTCGTCGATCCGAGTCAGTACATCGATCGGTATCTGAACGCGGCCGACGAGCGCGACCTCGAGATCGTCGGCGTCGCGGACACGCACGCCCACGCCGACCACGTCTCGGGGGCGCGCCGCCTCGCTGGCGAACTCGACGTGCCGTACTACCTCCACGGGGACGACGCCGGCGAACTCGACACCGTCGCGACGATCGAAGACGGCGAGACGATCCCGGTCGGCGAGCGCGAACTCGAGGTACTCCACACGCCGGGTCACACGCCCGGCAGCGTCTCGTTCCAGTTCGGCGATGCGCTCCTCGCCGGGGATACGCTATTCCTTCGCAGCGTCGGCCGCCCCGACCTCGAGGACGGCGCAGAAGACGCCGTCCGGACGGCTGCGAGCCGGCTGTTCGACAGCCTCGATCGGCTGACGGAGTTCGACGACGAGACCGTCGTTCTGCCCGGTCACTTCAGCGACGAGGCTATTCGTCCGCTCGCAACCGAACTCGGCGCGCTTCGGGAAGAGACGACGAACGAACTCCTGAGCTACGTCGAGGACGACGACGAAGAGGCGTTCGTCGAAACCATCGTCGAGAGCCTCGCGGACGAGCCGGCAAACTACAACGAGATCAAGCAGATCAACTGGGGCAAAGAACAGCCCGGCGGCGACGTCGAGGCGCTCGAACTGGGACCGAACAACTGCGCCGCGAACTGAGACGGCCCGTAGCGGACGAGTTCTCCCCGGTTCGTCGCAGACCGCGTTCTCCGCTCGATTATCGTCACCAGTCCCGCGGCTCCGGTCGCCGGTGGAGGTTTCATCGGTCTGGCCGTCGTCGGGACGCGTATGGACGCTGGAACTGCGGAGTTCGATTTCCTCGTCATCGGCTCGGGATCCGGACTCGACGTCGCGAACGCGGCCGCGAACCGCGGGCAGTCCGTCGCGGTCGTCGAGAAGGGGCCGCTCGGCGGCACCTGTCTCAACCGCGGCTGTATCCCCTCGAAAAAGCTGCTGTACCACGCGGAGGTGATGGAGACCGTCGATCGGGCCGACGAGTTCGGAATCCACGCCGACGTCACGGCCGTCGACTTCGCCGACATCGTCCGCGAGGTGAACGACGACGTCTCGAGTAGCGCCGAGTCGATCCACCGCGGATTGCGCACGTCGAACCGGCACACGCTGTTCGAGGGCGAGTGTCGATTCGTCGCCGATCGGACGATCGAGATTACCGACGGTCTCGACGCGGGCAAGCGCGCGAGCGCCGACACCATCCTCGTGGCAGCGGGGACGCGTCCGGCGATCCCGCCGATCGACGGCATCGAGACCGTCGAGTACCTCACCAGCCGGGAGGCGCTCCAGCTCGAGGCGCCGCCGGACCACCTCGTGATCGTCGGCGGCGGCTACATCGCGGCCGAACTGGCGCACTTCTTCGGGACGTTCGGTAGCGACGTGACGATCGTCGGTCGACGCGCGCAACTCCTTCCGGAGGCCGACGAGGACGTCGCCGCCGCGTTTCTCGAGCGCTACGCCGATCGGTTCGACGTCTACACGGGGTACGAGGCCGTCGCCGCCTCGGAGTCCGGCGGCGAGGTGACCGTCGAGGCGCGCCCGTACCCGCCGGCGTGGGACGACGCGGGCGAGCGCGACGACGTGACCGTGACGGGCGACACCCTGCTCGTCGCGGCCGGCCGACGGCCGAACTCGGACACGCTGAACCTCGAGGCCGCCGGCGTCGAAACCGACGCGAACGGCTTCGTCGAGACCGACGAGTACCTGCGGACGACGGCCGAGGGAATCTGGGCACTCGGGGACATCGTCGGGGAATATCTGCTGAAACACAACGCGAACCACGAGGCCCGGACCGTCGTCCGGAACCTGTTCGGTGACGACCTCGAACCGGTCGACTACACCGCGATGCCCTTCGCCGTGTTCGCCTCGCCGGAGGTGGCCGGCGTCGGCGCACGAGAGCAGGACCTCCGCGAGGCCGATCGCGAGTACGCCACGCGAACGTACCCCTACGAGGACACCGCCCGTGGCAGCGCGATGAAGATCGAGGGGCTCGTCAAGGTGCTCATCGAACCGGACGGCGAGATCCTCGGCTGTCACATCGTCGGCCCGGAGGCGTCGAACCTGATCGAGGAGGTCGTCGTCGCGATGAAAGCGGGCACCGGAACCGTCTGGGACATCCGCGAGTCGGTCCACATCCATCCCGCGCTGTCGGAAGTGGTCGATCGGGCGTTCGCCGGCCAGTTCACTCGCCGCGGTGGTGCACACGATCACGATCATCACGACCACGACCACCACGACCACGATCACGAATGAGCCGACGCGAGGGCCCCGTAGGCGGACGCGGTGTCCATTCGGAGTGACTGTTCACAAATCATATCAGCGGCGGTTCCGTACGGCTGCGTAATGGATTCGGATTCGGCATCACGACGCGCGCGGCTGGGTCTCGCGGGACTGGCGAGTCTCTGTTGTGTCGGTCCCGGCACGGCCGCCGTGACGGGGGGAGTTACCGTCAGCGGACTGGGTGCCGGTCTCGCTCCGGTGGTCGTGACTGCGCTGGTGCTCGCGGTCGCCGCGGTCGTCCTTCGACGCCGGACCGGCTGTTCCACCTGCGAGTCGTAGCCGTTCACCTGGTCAGTGAGACGAGAACGAGCACCATCCCGCTCGAGACGATCGCCGCCTGGATGAGGCCCGCAGACAGGATCGACGTTCCGAAGACCACGTAGATGAGGCCTTCACAGATCGCACCGGCGCCGATGAACACGAATCCGGCGGCGACGTACAGCATCGGTTTGCGACCGTTTCGTCGGTAGCCGTGGTAGGCCAGGTACGCGATGGCGAGGCTCAACGCGAGCGTGACCAGTTTCGCGAGGACCAACGGCGCCTCGATCATCGCTCTCCCCGAATGTCGTCCCACAGCGACGTAAAGTTGTCCGCAAGTTCGTCGCGCGTCTCCATGGCCAGCGTCAGTTCGCCGTCCGAGAGATCGACGTGGAGACCCTCGAGTGCCGTCTCGAACTCGCTCCTGTGCGAGCCGTCCGGTCCGATCGACGTGCGTTCTTCGACGAGGTCGTACTCCTTGAGCGTCGAGACGCGACGATACACCGTCGCGAGAGACGCGTTACACGCCTCGCTGAGCGCTTTCGCAGTCATCGGACCCCGATCCGCAGCGACGAGAATCCGACGGGCGTAGTCGTCGGCCAGGACTTGGAAGACGTCGCCCGGGTCCGTATCTCCCTCCTGTTGCACGGACGCTCCCTCACTGTACACGACTAAATAGGCCACGATTTGCCGGGTCAGCAAATTACCACGGGTGTTTTGTGCGCCCCTCGCATCCACCTAGACCAGCGTTACTATCACGGAATCATGACGGAGTATCTACTCGCATTTAAACCCGCGATCGGGCTGTACGGCCAACACGATCCGAGTGCCGTGCTCTTCGAGGACGGAACGCCGGTCTTCGGCGTCGAGGAAGAACGATATACGCGGGACAAACACGCCACGGATACCTTCCCCGAGCACGCGATCCGGGCGTGTCTCGACTCTCGGAACCTGGAGCTTCCGGACCTCGATCGCGTCCTCCTGCCGTACGATCCGCAACTCCGGGGAGAGATCGCCACCCACTACCTGATCGACGCGATTCGAGCGCCCGGTCTCGGACGGAAGCTCTCGGCGCTGGAGCGGACGCTCGTCAGCCAGGTCCGGAGTCGGTTCGTCCCGACGCGGCAGATCGAACGCCGCCTCGAGTCGATCGGGACGCCGCTGCCACCGATCGAGACGGTTTCCCACCACCGCTGTCACGCCGCCAGCGCGTTCCACCCGTCCGGGTTCGACGAGGGGATCGTCCTCACCGTGGACGCGAAAGGCGAGTACGATTCGACGGTGATCTGGTACGCCGACGACGACGGCCTGCGTCGCGTGCGCACGTACGAGCACCCAAACAGTCTCGGACTCTTCTTCGCCGTCGTGACGGAGTTCCTCGGCTACCGGATGTTCAACGGCGAAGGGAAGGTGATGGGACTCGCCCCGTACGGGGAGGAGAATCCGGAGATCGAAGCCGTCCTGCGGGACCTGATCGACACCGGCGTCGACTACGACGTCACGGGCCTCACGAGGCGGTGGGGCACCGGTCACGGCGTCGAACTGCTCGAGGACGCCTTCGGTCGTTCGCGAACGGAGACGCCCGGCGAGTTCGACCGGTGGGAGAAAGACCTCGCCTACACGGCCCAGAAACTGCTCGAGGAGACGGTCGTCGACGTCGCGGAGACGGCCGTCGATCGCCTCGGTACCGCGAACGTCGCGCTCGCGGGCGGGGTGGCGCTCAACTGCAAGCTGAACAAGCGCGTTCGCGAATCGCCGGTCGTCGACGACGTCTTCGTCCAGCCCGTCGCCCACGACGCGGGCCTCGCGCTCGGGGCGGGCTGGTCACGACAGCGACCGGCGGCGGTCGATCGACAGACGTCCGTCTACTTCGGTCCCGGGTACGAGACCGACGAGATCCGGTCGACCCTCGAGACGAACAAGATCGCGTACGCGGAACCGGACGACCTCGAGCGCTACGTCGCCGAACGACTCGCGGACGGCGACCTGGTCGGCTGGTTCCAGGGTCGCATGGAGATGGGTCCGCGAGCACTCGGGGCCAGAAGTATCCTCGCCGATCCCCGTACCGCCGCGTCGCGCGATCGGGTCAACCGGTTCGTCAAACACCGCGAGGAGTGGCGGCCGTTCGCGCCGTCGATGCTCGAGTCGGCCGCCGAGGAGTACCTCGCCGACGGCGGGACGGCACCGTTCATGATCGACGCGTTCGACGTCCGTCCGGCGAAGACCGACGACCTCGAGGCCGTCTTGCACCCGGCCGACGACTCGACGCGACCCCAGACCGTCCGCGAGGATCAGCACCCGCGATACCACCGACTGATCTCGGAGTTCGCCGACGTCACCGGCGTCCCCGTCGTCCTCAACACCTCGTTCAACGATCACGCCGAACCGATCGTCCGGACGCCGACCCAGGCGCTCAAGGACTTCTACGGGATGGGACTCGACGTGCTCGTGCTCGAGGACCTCGTCGTCGAGAAGGACACCCACGCCGTCGAGACGGACGCCCGTCCCGGGTGATCGACGCGTCGTCCCGACCCGATCGCTTCGCTCGCGCGTCGAAACCTCGCGATCGCATCAGTATTGCATCCAAAACACACTATTCGTTACGCATTCTCACCCTTACTGCGCCGCGTGCGTCTCGAGCAGGTCCACGAGCGTCTCCGCACTCTGGAACCCGTCGTCGAGGCGGGCGACCTCTTCGCCGTCTTTCAGGACGACGAGCGTCGGGACGCTCCGGACGTCGAACTCGCCGGTGAGCTCCGGGACGTGACCGGCGTTTACCGTCGCCACGACGCCCGGCGCGCTTCGGGCGACGGTGCCGAGCACCGGGTCCATCGACGCGCAGATTCCGCACCCCGACGTGACGAACTCGAGCAGTACGAGGTCGTGCTCCGCGAGGAGGTCATCGTAATCGTCGGTGTCGTCTAACTGGACGGGTTTCTGCGCGGTCCGTCCGACGCCGGTCGACTCCGAGTGCGCTGGTTCGGTCATTACCGAACGAACGCGCCAGGAGCATTTGAATGTTTGCACAATGTGTGCAATATCGATGGTCGATCGGTTTCGATCCCGCGTCGACGGGTCTCGAGGTCGGGGCCGAGATTCTTCGTCTCGGCCGTCGAAGACTGGAGACATGACCGACAACGCCGACGACGAGTCCGCACAGGCCGATCCGGGACGCGAGGTAGGCCACGACGCATCGGAACTGCCGTCGGTACTCGGCCACGCGTACCGCGGCGAACTCGATCGCGAGACGACCTGGCGGTCGAGACTCGATCAGACGACGACCTGGGCCGTCACGCTGATGGCGGCGATCCTCACGTGGGCGTTCTCGAGTGCCGACAATCCACACTATATCGTCCTCATCGGCGTCCTGACTGTCGGGATGTTCCTCGCGATCGAGGCGCGGCGGTACCGCGACTACGACGTCTACCGCTCTCGCGTGCGACTGTTCCAGCAGAACTTCCTGGCTCCCACGCTGGATCCGTCCCGGAGCGTCGAACACGGGAACTGGCGGACCGAACTCGGGGACGACTACCGGCAACCGACCCTGAAGATCACGATGTTCGAGGCGATCGCGAATCGCTTGCGACGCATCTACTTCGCGCTCCTGACCGTGCTGTGTATCGCGTGGCTCTTTCGCGTCACGGCGTTCGCACGGAATGCGGGATTTCCTGCCGCCGCCTCCGTCGGGACCGTTCCCGGGATCGCCGTCGTGACCGTCGTCGGCGCGTTCTACGCCGCGATTCTCGCGATCACGTTCTGGCCGCGCGAGCGGGAAGCCAAAGGAGAGTTCCGCGACACCGAGGCCGGCGACTGGAAGGAATCCGAGTGATCCCGGGCGAACGCGCCGCACCCGGGCGATCACGCGGCGCAGGTCGGACACGATCGCCGGTGGCGCACGTAGATCAGCCCCGCCAGGATCGCGACGGAGACCGCGCCGAGAAGAGGCCGGAGCGGATCGAAGTACGTCATGAGCGCCGACGAACTGAACAGCGCGAGCAGGAAGACGTTACAGATCGGACAGCCGACCGCGAGGAACCCGCCGACCAGCCCGCCCAGTAGCAATCGATCCTCGCCGTCCGACTCGCCGCCGCTTTCGGATTCGGGTTTGGCCACTTCGGTCGTCAGTCGCTGGGCCGTATAGACGCCCGCGAGCAGTGCCGTCAGCGTCAGGAACAGGTAGTCGACCGGCGTCCGGGGAACCATCCGGACGTAAAGCGGGTTCGGAACGAGTCCGGTGACGAGTCCGAACAGCAGGAACACGCCGATCGCGACGGCCGTTCCCCACGCGATCGCTCGTCCGTTCGATCGGATCGAGTGGACGAACCGGCGTCCCGTCATTTCGTCGCCTCCGTCGCGATCGCACACCGTTCGGGATGGCCCGCCCGTCCCAGAAAGAACAGCAACAGCACCAGGCCGCCGATCCGAAGGAGCGTCCCGTCGTACGGGAGCGCGGCCAGCCCCCCGGCGAACCCCAGAAAGCCGAGGAGCCCGGCACCACAGCTCGCACAGCCCGACGCGAGGAGCCCGGGAAGGACCCCCGACAGGTCGGTCAGACCCGCGGGCCCGACGAATCGAAGTTGCGCGACGGCGTTGACGACGGCGACGCCTGTGAGCAGGGCGTAGAGGACGATGACGGCGATCGACGAGGGACCGTCGGTCCGGTAAATCGTCTCCGTGAGCGAGACGAGGACGTAGTCGAACCAGTGGAGACCGTCGCCGAGCATCTGGAGCGAAAACTCCGGCATCGCGCTCAGTATCAGGAGGACGTAGGTGGCGAGCGTCACGATCACCAGTCCGATCGTCCCTCGCCACGTCTCGAACGGGTACGAGACCGCTGCGGAGAGGTTGGTCAGGTAACCCGTGATCGACTCGCGCGAGATCATCTGCGTACACAGATACAACGCTGACTAAAATTTCCGACTCCGATTTGCTGGGTCAGCAAATCGCGGCGCCGTTTACCCACACAATAATGAACGTGCTGGCGAGGAACCTCTCGACAATGGCATACGAACGCGACGCGGACGACGGCTCGTCTCGACGGCGGATGCTGGCCGCACTCGGTGCTGCATCGACGACTCTTGCGGGCTGTACGGACGTACTCTCGGACGAGGCGAGCGAGACGACTCCCGACGACGCGACGAACGGGAACGGCGGGGGCGAACCGGGCGACGGCTCCGTGCGCTGGCCCGCGATCGAGGCGGGCGAGGTGCTCTCGGACTTCGAGACCCTCGACGAGTGGTCTCCCCGTACCGGCGAGATATCGGCCGCCTCCGACGAGGCGCGATCCGGATCGCAAGCGGCGGTCGTCGAGAGCGACGAGGGCACGGCCGGCATGGAGCTTCGGTTCCCCGACGGGATCGATCTCGAAGGCTGGGACGCGTCGGTGGCGGTCAAGCCGGAATCCGCAGATCGAATCGTCGTCGAGTTCCTCGCGCCGACACGCAGCGAGCGCCTCTCCAGCATTCGCGTGGTGCCGGACGGGTACGACGGCTGGTTCCGGATGGACTGCGGCTACCAGCAGAAGCCGGGGAACGATCCGGACCTCTCGAACGTCACCGGCATCAACGTCATCGCAGACGGGCCGGACGGCGGGCCGACCAGACTGCTGGTCGACGACCTCCGGCGAACCGAGTCGGCCGCCAACGGCAAGGCGATCCTCGCGTTCCACGGCGGCCACGATTCGCACTACGACGTCGCGGCCGGGATGCTCGAGGAGCGCGGCTGGGCCGCGGCGGTTCCGGTCAGCCCCGATCGAATCGGCGAGGGCGGTCGGATGGGGCTGGACGAACTACGCGACCTCAGCGACCGCGGCTGGGACGTCTGTTCGCTCCCGCAGACGTCGACGCCCCTGCCGGAACAGCCCGCGGATCGGCAGCGTGAGATCCTCGAAACCGCTCGAGACGCACTCGCAAGCGACGGCTTCGACGACGGATCGCGCCACCTGTTCGTTCCCGAGGCCCGGATGGATTCGACGACCTACGACGTCGTCAGGGACGTCCACGAGTCGGCGTTCCTGTACAGTTCCGGGACGACCGCCGCCCCGCCGATCGAGATGCACATGATCCCGTTCATCTGGGGCCCCGCGCTTCACACCGGCGTTCGCCGCCATCTCAATCTCTCCGACCAGTACGACCTGCTCACTGTGTTGCGGATTCCGCGGATCGTCGACGAGGAAGACGTGGGCGTCGACGAGAACAGGATGTCGCTCGACGACTTCGGACTGCTCCTCGATCACATCGAACACCGCGGCCTCGACGTCGTCACACCCTCCGACCTCGTAGACGGGACGCTGGACCGCGACAGCAGCGGCGACGAAGCCGAGACCGGCGAACGGCCGGACGGAGTCGTTCTCGAGGCGGGCCAGTCCCACGCGTTCGAGGGATCGGGAACCGGCGACTCGCCGACGTTCGACCTCGACGAGGGCGTCCTCGTCGCGAACGTCTCCCACGACGGCAGGGAGATCACCGTCGACGCGACGAAAACCGGCGGGTTCGGAATCGACGAGAATCTGCTGACGACGTCCGGGAATCCCACCGGAACCTCGATCATGGCCGTCGAGGACGCCACCTACAGGCTCGAGGTCGACGCCGACGGCGCGTGGTCGATCGACCTCTCCCAGCCGTCGGTTCACAGCGACGACCTCGACGACCTTCCGTTCGAGGACGCCGGTACGGGATCGTCGTTCGTCGGGCCGCTGTGGACGGACGGCGACGTCAGGGTCGTCGCGACACACGATGGCGACGGCACGTTTATCGTCGACGGCTACGGTGAGGACGGCAGTCGAGAGGTCCTCGTCAACCGGACCGGCGCGTTCGACAACTCGCGATCGTACAAGGCGGGCGGACCCGTCTGGCTCAACGTCGAGGCCGACGGCGACTGGACGCTCGACGTCACCGACTCGTAGCGACGGCCGGCGCTTGCGTCGATCGCGACCCCGTCAGGGGCAGCGTCGGCGTCGACTTCGGCTCTCTCAGGGACAGCCGTTCCCGTCGAACGATCGCGGCTCAGGACCCTGGTCGACGGACCGCGTCGCACCCGTGTCGAGGGTCACCAGCATCGCTCGACCGCCGTACTCGTGGGTCTGGTCGTGACCGCGAACGACGACACACGTCACGTCGTCGGGAACGTCGACGGTCTCCGAGCGCGTGAACGGTTGCTCGGAGTGAGCGTGGAGCAATTCTCGTCGACCGAGTCGCGTCCCGTCGAGGCGCTCGACCTGCCACCAGTTCGCGTAGCCGTCCTCGCCGTCGTCGTCGTGGTGGAGCGTCACGTCGAATCCGTACGATCCGTCCTCGCCGTCGACCGCGACGTCGACGACGTTCGCCTCCCGGAGGTCGAGGTCGTCCGCACGCTGCTCCGGGCCGTCGGACTCGGTCCCGTCGTTCGAACCCGAGTCGTCGGTGCTGTCGGTCCCGTCACCGCCGACGGAATCCGAGTCGTTCCGATCGCTGCAACCGGCCAGTGTCACGATCGCGAGCGCACTCGCGGCGCTCCCGAGCAACCGGCGTCGGGCGAGACCAGGTCCGGACATGTGTCTTCGATCGGCGTCCGTGGATAAATCGCATCCGGCGATTTTCCGGGCCAGCAACCGTTCACAGGCGACGAAATACCTCCCCCGCCGTCGAAGGGCGGTCCCGATTTGCTGACCCAGCAAATCGGCGATTCCGTTACGGTCCGGTGAGGTGAAGTGAGCGCGAGTACAACAGATGTCTCTCGATCAGCCGTCCCGTCGTGCCTTCCTCGCCGGGTCAGTCGTGGCGATCGGCAGTGGCGGTGCGTATTATCTCACGCGAGCCGACGACGACGGGTCTCACGACCTGTCGCCGGAGTTTCACTCGAGCGACGAAACGTCGGCGCTCGGCGTCGATCTGACCGGGAAACCGATCATGGGATCGCCCGAGGCATCGATCGAGATCTACTACTGGACGGACTTCCAGTGTCCGTTCTGCGAACGGTTCGAACGGGAGACGCTCCCCGACCTCGTTCGAGACCACGTCGAACCCGGTGACGTTCGCGTCGCGTTCGTCGCGCTGCCGTACTTCGGCGCGGATTCGATGACCGCCGCGGTCGCCGGCAAGTGCGTGTGGGACCAGGTTCACGACGCCGATCCGTCGGCGTACTGGGACTGGCACACGGCGATCTTCGACGAACAGGGCGAGAAGAATTCGGGGTGGGCCGCGACCGAGAACCTCCTCGAGTACACCCGATCGGTCCCCGGCGTCGACGCCGACGCTCTCGAGTCGTGTCTCGACGATCGGCGATCGGCGTTCGAAGACGAGATCGAGGCGGACGCGGAACAGGCCCGGTCGTTCGGCATCTCGGGTACCCCGACGTTCGTCGTTTTCAATCCGGAGGCCGAAGCGGCCGGAACGCTCACCGGCGCGCAGCCGAAAGAACGGTTCGACGAGGCGATCGAGCGGATCGAGAACGCGTGACGCCGAGCGCGATTTGCGGGGCTGTCCGGCGGCCCGCAGCGGGATGCAACGGGGATGCGGGACCGATTTCCGCGTTCCGACGCCCACCGCCCTCGTTCGGCGGCGGCCGCTTGCACTAGACAGCAGTGCACGCTTTTCCACGACCCACGATCGTTCAGTATGGTTCAACGAGCAGACACGTGGCTCGGACTTCGCGAGCGCACGAAACCGCTCGTCCGGGCGGGAATCGTCCTCGGGATCGGCCTGGGTGGCTTTTTCGACGGGATCGTGCTCCACCAGCTCCTGCAGTGGCACCACATGCTGTCGGCCTGGACGGCGCCGACGTCCGTCGCCAATCTGCGTCTGAACGTGCTCGCGGACGGGTTCTTCCACGTCGGGACGTACCTCTTTACGATCGTCGGAATCGCCCTGCTCGTCCGCGCGTGGCAGCGTCCGGCCGTTCCCCGGTCGGGGCGAACGCTCGTCGGGTCGGTGATCGCGGGCTGGGGCGCGTTCAATCTCGTCGAGGGGCTCGTGAACCACCAGCTCCTCGGCATTCACCACGTCTGGCCGGCCGGGCCCGGAAGCGTCCTCCTCTGGGATCTCGCGTTCCTGCTGTCGGGCGCGGTGTTCGTGGCCGGCGGGTACGCCGTGATTCGCGGCGACGAGGCGGCCACGCCCGCGTCTCGGGACGACCGCGGGACGGACGAACAGCCGACCTGATGGGGACCCGGTTCGCGAACCGCCGCTCGTCGCTGGCGGCGTACTGTACGTCCGGCGGCCCGTGGGTTCGGCAGAGACGCGCCCGATCCTCCCGTTCGGAAGCGATCGCAGGGCGGACGACGACGCCGATCGAGGCGCTACTCGATCCCGGCGTCGTGGCGACGAGGACAGGACTCGATACGGTTTGCGGCGGGGTCGTAGTCGATAATTCCCCAGTCGGCTAGCCTGGGGAGGTGAACGTGGTGGAGCGCGAGTGCGACGCGGTCTACGGTCTCCGCGTCGGTTTCGTCGACACCGTTTTCGCGCGCGGCGATGCCCGCTGCCAGATCGGCGAGTTCGACCGGACCGCGCCGTCCCAGGAGTACGTCGATCGTCATCGTGCGTCGATCCGTTTCGAACGGTCGGTCGTGATCGCTCTCCCACGGATCGACTGGTTCCGCGTACGTCCTCGTGAGTTCGCGTATGGATCGGGTCATATCGATGGACACTGACCCGCCAGCGGCGGCCAGTATAGTTTCATCCAAGAACCCGGACGTCCGTAAGGCTAGAGTAACAGTAATTAGGTTCTCTCCGGGAACGGATCGTTTCCGACGTGACGGCACGCCGACCACTAGCGGAACCGCGATCACGAATCTCCGTCCGCTGCTCTCCGTTCGCAAAGTGCCTCCGCCGGCGGAGGGTTGAAAAGCGTGTGTTGCGAGGGTTATTGCAATGACGTCTCGATCGTTGACCGAGAGTCTTCGGGAAACCCTCGCCCTCTTCGACGGCTCCGGCACGCCGCGGACGACGACCGAAGTCGCGGACCGCCTCGACCTCGGCCGCCGGAGCACCTACGAACGCCTGAATCGACTCGTCGAACACGACGAACTCGAGACCAAGAAGGTCGGAGCGAGTGCCCGCGTGTGGTGGCGGCCACCGGCGTCGGCACCCGGCGGCGAGGATCGGCCGACCGGCGTCGAGTCCCCGATCGGCGACGCGCTCGACGGCGCGGACGTCGGCGTGGTCCTCCTCGACGTGGCGGGCGAGGTGGTGTGGATCAACGGCGCGACCGAGCGGTACTTCGGACTCGATCGCGAGCAGGTTCTCGGGCAGGACGAACGCGAACTCGTCACGGAACGGATGGCATCCGCGGTCGAGGACGGACCGTCGTTCGTCGATACCGTCATGGAGACCGACGACGAAACCGGGTCTCCCGAACGGTTCGAGTGTCGCGTGACGGCGGGCGAGGGACGCGAGGATCGCTGGCTCGAGTATCGCAGCAAACCGATCGAGTCCGGGGCGTACGCCGGTGGCCGGATCGAACGCTACGACGACGTCACCGAGCGGAACCGGGCGGAACACACGGCCCCGGACGAGCGAGCACAGTTCGAATCGCTGGTCGAGGCGGTCGAGGAGTACGCGATCTTCGCCCTCGGTCCGGACGGCCACGTTCAGACCTGGAACGCGGGGGCAGCCCAAATCACGGGCTACGCGGCCGACGAAGTCCTCGGCGAACACGTCTCGGTGTTCTACACCGAGGCGGACCGGGAGGCTGGCGTCCCCGAGGCGAACCTCGCGGCCGCCGCCGACGAGGGGGCGATCGAGGACGAAGGGTGGCGCGTTCGGGAGGACGGCTCGCAGTTCCAGGCGACCGTCACCGTCACCGCCATCCGGGACGACGACGGCGACCTCCAGGGATACGTGAAGGTCACGCGGAACAGAACCGATCGCAAACGGGCCCAGAAGGAACATCAACTACAGCTATCGCTGAGCCGGGCTCTGACGGAAGCGGCGTCGCTCGAGGACGGTCTTCAGGCGACACTGGAACACGTCTGTGAGTGGACGGACTGGGAACTCGGTCAGGCGTGGGTTCCGACCGACGACGGGGTCGTCGAGCGCCTTCCCGTCTCGTACGTCGAGTCGGACGCGTACGCTCCATTCGACGAAGCGTCGTTGGAGTTCACCTTCAATCCGGGCGAAGGGATACCGGGTCGAGCCCTGTCCTCGGGAACCCCGGTCTGGTTCCCCGACGTCTCTGCGCTCCCCGAAGAGACGTATCACCGGACCGCGCTGGCGACCGAGGTCGGAGTGAAGGCTGGCCTGGGTGTCCCCGTCCTCGTCGACGGGGAGGTGGCGGTTATTCTCGAGTTTTACATGTCGGAATCGAGGGGGAAAGACGACTGGCTGGTCGAAGTCGTGACCGCAATCGCGGCGGAACTCGGGAGCCTGGTCGGGAAACAGCAGGCCAGGGATATGCTCGAACGCGAGCGAGATCTCCTCGAGACCATCTTCGATACGAGTCCGATCGGATTGGCCGTCCTTGACGACCAGGGCGAGATCGTCCGGGCGAACGGTCGCGCGGAGGAACTGCTCGGTCTGACCGCAGTGGAGATCGAGGGACGAACGTACGACGAACCGGAGTGGAATATCTGGGACGGGAACGGTGACCCGATCGGTCCCGACGAGCACCCAGTTACGGAGGTCTTCGAGACGGGAGAGCCGGTCCTCGGGTATCGTCACGGCATTACCCTCTCCGACGGGACTGACCGCTGGTTGTCGAGTAACGCCTCCCCGGTCCTCGACGATACGGGCGACGTCGAGCAGGTGATCGTCGCCCTCGAGGACGTTACACAGCTCGAAGAGCAGGCTCGACGCCTCGAACGCCAGCACGCCGACCTCGAGTCCGAACTGCAGGAACTGTTCGAACGGGTCGACGACGCGTTCTACGCACTCGACGACGAGATGCGGTTCACCTACGTCAACGATCGCGCCGAGGAGCTTCTGGGCTACTCCGGGTCCGAACTCCTCGGCAGGTCCGTCTGGGAGGCGCTCTCCGTGGCCGACGACGACCCGATTCGTGATCACTTCGAGACGGCGATGGCCACCCAGACCGCCACGAGCTTCGAACGCTTCTCGGAACCGCTCGACATCTGGGAGAACGTCAGGGTGTACCCGTCGGCGTCCGGCCTGTCCGTGTACTTCACCGACATCACCGAGCGCAAGGAGCGCGAGCGCGAACTCGAGGAGTACCGGCGCCGCTACCGGACGTTCGTCGAGCACTTCCCCAACGGCGCCGTCGCGCTCGTCGACGAGGATCTCCGCTACGTCACGTTCGGCGGCACGCTGGAGGGGGACACCGACGTGACGAGGGCGGATCTCGAGGGGGCACCCATTCGCGACGCGCTCCCACGGAAAATCGCGGACGTCGTCGTTCCGTGCTACGAAGCGGCGCTCGACGGCGAAATTTCCGCGTTCGAGGAGACGATCGAC
Source organism: Halosolutus halophilus (assembly GCF_022869805.1). NCBI lineage: Archaea > Methanobacteriati > Methanobacteriota > Halobacteria > Halobacteriales > Natrialbaceae > Halosolutus > Halosolutus halophilus. Next base: position 4,825,670 of record NZ_CP094974.1, read on the forward strand.
GGCAGCACTTACCAGTTCCACTTCGTCCCGGTTCGTGACGACGACGGCGACGTCTTCACCGCCATGGGGCTGTCACAGGACATTACCGAACAGAAGGAACGCGAGCGTCGACTCGAGGAGTCGGAGCAGCGGTACCGGACGCTCGTGGATAAGTTCCCGAACGGCATCGTCACCTTGTTCGACGAGGACTTCCGCTATCTGATCGCGGGCGGAGAGCTCTACGAGGTGTTCGACAGATCCCCAGACGAAACGATCGGAAAAACGCTCTACGACCGCAGCACCGCCGAGGAGATCGAGCTTCTCGAACCGCATTACCGGGCCGCATTGAGCGGGGAATCGCACTCCTTCGAGACCGAGTACGCCGGCCGGACGATCCAGTTATGGACGGTTCCCGTGACCGACGAGAGCGGGTCGGTGTTCGCCGGCATGGCGATGTTCCAGGACGTGACCGAGCGCAGGGAACGCGAGCGGGAACTCGAACGCCAGCGCGAGCAACTCGCCGCCCTCGACGACCTCAACGACGTCGTCCGTAGCATCACCGACGAGGTCGTCGACCGGTCCACGCGCGAGGAGATCGAACAGGTCGTCTGCGAGCACCTCGCCGCGGCGGAGTCGTACCTGTTCGCCTGGATCGGCGACGTCGACGTCGCCTCGCAGACGGTGTCCGTGCGAACCGAGGCCGGCGTGGAGGGGTACCTCGACGGGATCACCATCTCCGCCGATCCGGACGACGAGCGCAGCATGGGCCCGACGGGACGGGCCATCCTGGAGCGCGAGATCCAGACCACGCAGGACATCCGCACCGATTCCAGGCACGACCCCTGGCGGAGCCACACCGAGGAGTACGGCTTCCGCTCGTCGGCGGCCATCCCGATCGTCCACGAGGACACCGTCTACGGGGTACTGAACGTCTACGCCGATCGGCCGAACGCGTTCGAGGGGCAGGAGCGGACGGTGATCAGCCAGCTCGGGGAGGTGGTGGCTCACGCCATCGCCGCCACGGAGCGCAAGCGAGCGTTGATGAGCGACGACGTCGTCGAACTTCAGTTCCGCATCCGCGACGTCTTCGACGCGCTCGACGTCGGCGTTCCGACGACCGGACGGGTCACGCTCGACCACACGGTCCCCATCGAGGGCGACGAGTACCTCGTCTACGGGAGCGCGACCGCGGACGCGGTCGACAGCGTCGCGGCCCTCGTCGAAACGGTTCCACACTGGGTGGACGCGACGTTCCGGAACGACAGCGGCGACACCACCTTCGAACTCCGACTTTCCGAGCCACCGGTGCTGTCGACGGTCGCCTCGCTGGGCGGGTCCGTCGAGAACGTCGTCATCGAAGACGGTGACTACCTGATGACGCTCCGCATGGCCCCGGGTTCGGACGTTCGAAGAGTCATCGACGCCGTACAGACCGCCTATCCCGCCGCGGAACTGCTGAAACACCGCCAGACCACCCGGCGCGATGACACGGCAGAACGGGTTCGGCAGGTTCTGACGACCGACCTCACCGATCGCCAGCGGGCGACCCTCGAGGCTGCCTATCACGCGGGCTTCTTCGAGTGGCCTCGCGACGCGTCCGGCGAAGCCGTCGCCGAGTCGCTCGATATCGCTCCGGCGACGTTCCACCAGCACCTCCGGAAGGCCCAGCAGCGGGTGTTCCGATCGCTGTTGTCGACTCCCGCGTCGACCTAGGGAGGCAGGTTCGCGGTACCGGAGGCCGGACGTAGCGAATCCGGTTGCGGTCCCGGTCCCTCGCGTCTGACTCACCGGAAGACGATTGCGAACGAGCAGGGAACGCTATGCCCCCTCGATGGGGTTCGACGGCGCCCGTGTTCGATTCGCGATCGGCCGTGCGCTTGCAAGGAGCGGAGCTATGTCCGTCAACGGCCGTACTGTATTGTGAAGATATCCCAATTATGAACCAGATAGATGCAGAGCGGCTCGCCGACATGCTCGATGCCGGCGAGTCGTTCACGCTCGTCGACACGCGGCCGGAGGACAGCTACGAGGCGTGGCACGCTCCCGGCGCCGAAAACGTCCCGTTCGGTCCCGAGGACGAACTCTCGAAGGAGAAAGTGAACCGCGTGGACGAGGTGACGAACGGGAAGCCGGTCGTCGCCATCTGCGGCAAGGGGCTTACCTCGACCCCGTTCAGCTTCGAACTCGAGCAACACGGCTACGACGTCTCGGTCGTCAAGGGCGGAATGGAAGACTGGAGTACGGTGTACGAGGTCGTTCCGATCGACACCCGCAACGACGACCTGTTCGTCGCGCAACTCCAGCGGCGCGCGAAGGGGTGTCTGGGATACGTCGTCGGCTCGAAATCCGCCGCGGAAGCGGTCGTCGTCGACGCGACCCGACAGACGGACCAGTTCAAAATCGCCGCCGAGGAAGCCGGACTCACGATCGAGCGCGTCCTCGACACGCACGTCCACGCCGACCACATCTCCGGCGGGTCGACGCTCGCGGACACGCTCGACGTACCCTACCACCTCGGGGAGAGAGCCAGCGAACGCGACGTCGCCCACGAGTACGACCCGCTCGCCGACGGCGAGACGATGGACGTAGGCGATATCGAGATCGAGGCCCTGCACACGCCCGGCCACACGTCCGAGATGGTGAACTACCTCGTCGACGGCGAGGCGCTGCTGACGGGCGATACGCTGTTCGTCGAGTCCGTCGGACGCACGGAACTCCAGTTCGGCGACGACGACGCGGCGACCGGCGCCGAACTGCTGTACGAGTCGCTTCACGAGACGATCCTCGACCTTCCCGACGACGTGCGGATCCTCCCGGGACACGTCTCGGTCACGACGGACGGACGATACGAGGTCGGCTCGCCGGGCGAGCCGATCGCGGCCCGGATCGGCGACCTCCGCGAGGACCTCGACCTCCTCGGGCTGGACGAGGACGCGTTCGTCGATCGGCTCACCGACCAGACGCCCGAGAAGCCGCCGAACTACGAGCGCGTGATCGAACTCAACACGGGCCGGGACGACCTCGACGAACCGGACGAGGCGACGGAACTCGAACTCGGACCCAACAACTGCGCCGCCTGACGTCTCCAGCGGTTCCCGTTCCAGTTCACCCGACGTACCCGGCGATTTTCCGGCCCGAGCGCGCCCGCGACCCTCCATTCGTGGCACGCCGTTCCTGCGTTCCGAGAATCACGGCAACCGAGATACCGTGTGGGCCGAAAGTGCCGCTATGCGAGACGCCACTCGCCGCCGGTACCTCGGATTCGCCGGTGCCGGACTGGCCGGCCCGATCGCCGGCAGTCTCGGGCCCGGCAGTGGAGACACGTCCGCCGACTCGTTGCCGGCCCACTTCGACGATCGGGTCCCGGAGTTGCTCGATCGCTACGACGTTCCCGGGGCGAGCGTCGCCCTCGTCCAGGGCGGCGAACTGACGTGGACCGGCGCGTACGGTGAGGCCGACCCCGAGGCCGGGCGGTCGACGACCGACGACACCCCGTTCCGGGTGCAGTCGATCACGAAGTCGGTCACCGCGTGGGGCGTACTGAAGCTCGCCGAACGCGGCGAAATCTCGCTCGACGATTCGGTCGAGCGCCACGTTACCAGTTGGGAGCTCCCGAACGCGGAGTATTCGTGGGACGAGGTGACCGTGCGACGACTGCTCAGCCACAGCGCCGGCCTGCCGCTCCTCGCGGCCGGGCTGTGGTGGGCCGTCGGGGGAGCGATCGTCGGCCACTTCCTTCCGGTGATCGCCGACTGGGTGGGACTGGCGCTTCTGGCGATCGCCCTGCTGGCGGTGCTGACCGTGCTGTTCCCGCGTGCGGGGGGTGACGAACCGTGACCGACGACGCGACGAACGGGGTGACGGGGATCAAACTATCGCCGGGATCGACGAACTGTTACCTGCTCGAGACCGATCGGGGATACCTGTTGATCGATACCGGCTACGAGTGGGAGTACCGGACCTTCCTCGCGCAACTCGCAGACGCCGGTATCGACGTCGACGAGATCGAGTACCTGCTCCTGACCCACCACCACGACGATCACGTCGGCTTCGCGAACGAACTGCTCGACGGGGTGACTGTGATCGCACACGAAGCCGCCGAAGCCCTGTTACGGGCCGGTGAAAACGACAGATCCGGCGGCGGACTGCTGAACAGACGGGTGTACTATCTGGCGAAAGTGCGATCGTGGCTGACCCCCGAGTGGGACCTGACCTTTCCGCCCGTCACGCTTCGTGACGACGATATGCTGGTCGACGGTGACGACGACCGGCTGTTGCGCGAACTGGGAATCGACGGGACGATCCTCGAAACGCCGGGACACACCCCGGACTCGATCTCCGTCCTCCTGGACGATGGCACGCTCTTCTGTGGTGATGCGGCGATGAGCAGGCCGCTCTGGGCCGGGATCGAGTACCACACGATATTCATTACCGACGTCGACCAGTACTACGAAAGCTGGCAGAAGATCCTCGGTAGCGGTGCCAAACGGGTCTATCCAGCCCACGGCGATCCCTTCGACGTCGAGAGATTACGGGAGCACATGGGAGCGTACAGCGACGATGCGTTGATCGAGACGGATCCGATCACCTCCAGGTACGCCGATTTCGGCTGATTCGCGGGGCCATCGGATCGCCGCCCCTTCGTCTCGCGGCCAGAGAACGATCCTGGACTCAGTCTCGGTGGGAACGTCACCGCCCAGGTGCTCACGATGGCTGGCGTGGACGGTGCGTTCCTCGCAATCCCCGACGCCGACCCGTTCGAGACGATTCGCCGAGCGCCGATCGCGGGCGGTTCCGTTCGCTTTACCCATCGACCCCGCGTATTTGGCGTATGGAGACGCTCGAGCCGAAACACTCGGTACTCCCGTTAACGGGGGCGGCCGCGGCGGACGCGACGCTTACGGGCGGGAAAGGGGCGAACCTCGCGCGACTGATCGATGCGGGACTGCCCGTTCCGGACGGCTTCTGCGTGACGACGGCCGTCTACGACCGCCTCGTTGCGGACGCGGAGATCGAAGCGCTGATCGCCGACCTCGAGGACGTGGATCCGACGGCGACCGGCCGACAGCGGGCGCTCGCTGGGGAGTTGCGGGATCGTCTCCGCGAGCGACCGCTCCCCGCGGACGTCCGGGAGGCGATCGCCGACGCGGTCGACGACGACGCGGTCTACGTCGCCAGATCGAGCGCGACCGCCGAGGACCTCCCGTCGGCCTCGTTCGCGGGCCAGCACGAGACGGAACTCGAACTCGAGGGACTCGAGGCGGTTCTCGACGCGGTTTCCGCGTGCATGGCGAGCCTCTTCACCGATCGCGCGGTCGCCTACCGGGCGACCAACGACGTACCCCACGGCGACGTCTCGATGGCGGTCGTCGTCCAGCGGATGGTCGACGCCGACGCCTCTGGCGTGTTATTCACGGCCGACCCGACCTCCGGCAGGCGGACGGTCGCCTCGATCGACGCGGCCGCGGGACTGGGCGAGTCGGTGGTCTCGGGGACCGTGACGGCGGACAACGTCCGGGTCGACCGGGAGAGCGGTGAGATCCTCGAGTACCGCGTCGGTGACCGCGACGAGTCGAACGACGGTCGAAGCGGCGACTCTCACCGCGGGCGCGTCCTCTCGGACGAGCAGGTGACGACGCTCGTCTCCTACGCCGACGCGATCGAACGTCTCTTCGATACGCCCCAGGACGTCGAGTGGTCCGTCGCCGACGGTCGGCTGTGGGTGTTGCAGTCCCGGCCGATCACCACGCTGTTCCCGGTCCCGTCGCCGCCACCTGACGACGACGCGTTGCACGTCTACTACAGCTTCAACCACCGACAGGGAATGACCGAGTCGATGCCGCCCCTGGTCGCCGACCACTGGCGACGGGTCACTGCCACGACGCTCGGACGGGTCGTCGGCTACGACCTGCCGACCGGTCCGGTCTCCACGACGGCCGGCGGGATCGTCTACATGGACGTGACCCCGCTCGTCCGGTCCGATCGTCTCTCCGCTCGATTGTTCGCTTCCCTCGAGGAGGTCGACCGGGCGGCGATCCCCCCGCTCGAGGAAGTTCGCGAACGACGGGGCGACGAACTCGCCGACATCTCGCTGCTCCGTGGCGTCTCGCCGACGCGGACGCTCTCGACTGCAGGACGGCTCCTCCCTGCCGTCGGACGGTCGATCCGGGCGATCGTTCGCGGGCTGGTGAGCAGGTCGTACGAGGGAGTGCCACGACGGAGTCGCGAGTGGGCGGACCGGCTTGCAGAACGGCTGATACGCGGCGTTCGCGGCGGGGAAACGCACCGCGACCGCATCCGGATACTGCTCGAAACGTACGAGGAAATCGCCTTCGAGGGGGTGACGCAGGCGTTCAAGCTGTGGAACGTCTACGTTTACCGGGCCGCCCTGAAGCGACTCTGTCCCGGCGCAGACGAGGAGTTCGAGGCACTCGGGCGAGGCCTCCGCGAGAACGTCACGACCGCGATGATGCTCGAGTTGGGCGACGTCACCGACGTGGCCCGCGACCATCCCGCAGTCGAGCAAGCGCTCTCCGACGGGCGCGACCTCGAGGAGATTCGCGAGGTGGAGGGCGGCGAGGCGTTCGTGGCCGCGTTCGAGGACTTCCTCGACGAGTACGGATTCAGGGCACCCGCCGAGATCGAGTTCAGCCGACCGCGATACCGCGAGGATCCGTCGCCGCTGCTCGAGACCGTCAGGGCGTCGCTCGAGACGGGCGAGCGGGGCGACCATCGCCGACGCGTCGACCGGCTGGAAGCCGAGGCCGAGGCGGCGATCGAACGCCTCGAACGGAGGGCGGCCCAGGCCGCCTTCGGCTCGATCCGCCGGCGCCTGGTCCGCCCGTTCGCGGCGCGGTACCGGAGCTACCTCTCGATGCGGGAGACGCCGAAGTACGCCCTCTCGCAACTCCTCGACGAGACGCGACGCCAGGTGCTGGCGGCCGGCGAGCACCTCGAACGCGAGGGCGGCCTCGACGACGCGGCGGACGTCTGGCTGTACGACTTCGACGAGTTGCTGTCGGCGCTTGCGTCCCCGGCCGAGCCGATCGACGTCGACCTCGACGCCCGTCGGGCCGAGCACCGTCGCAATCGCCAGCTACGTGCCCCTCGCGTGATCGCGAGCGACGGGGAGATCCCTCGGGGAGCGGCGGCCGACACCGACGTCGACGGGCTCGTCGGAACGCCGACGTCCGACGGGATCGCCGAGGGGGTCGCCTGCGTCGTCCACGATCCGGGCAACGCGACGCTCGAGCGCGGGGAGATCCTCGTCGCGCCACACACCGACCCCGGCTGGACGCCGCTGTTTCTCAACGCGGCCGGACTGGTGACCGACGTTGGCGGCGTGATGACTCACGGCTCGCTGGTCGCCCGCGAGTACGGCATCCCCTCGGTCGTCGCCGCCGAGGCGACTCGCGAGATCGACACCGGAGATCGGATTCGCGTCGACGGAACGCGGGGGGTCGTCGAGTTCCTGGAAGACGGGTAGGATCGACCGATGGCTGATCGAACCGGCACACGTCGTCTATGTGGTGACGAGAGACGCGGCGTGTTTCGTACTGCTCGCTGGACGGTGGTGGTAGCCGAACGTTCTCCGTATTCGGGAATTAGCTGGTAGGGATATACTCTCAGCTACCGTAGTGAAACCATGAACACCGCAATCAAGATCGCAGGAAGTCTGTTCGTCGGCGTCCTCGGTTTTCTCGGGGTCGGGATCGGCGTGACCGAAGCGCTCGCCCCGCACGTCTGGCCGTCCGCGATGCTGGGGCTCCCTGCCGGACTCACGATCGGCCTCGCCCTGGTCCCGCTCACGTATCTGGGGATCACCTACCGGGAGGAACGTGCCGCGACCGGCCACCCCTCCGTGCGAACGGCGCGACGCTTCTGGGCGACGGTCGCGGCGATCGGCGGATTCGTCGGCGGAGGGGGACTCGCGATGGCAGTTCTCTGGACGCAGGCGGTCGGCCTCGCGACGGCGATGCTCTTCGGCGGTCTCCCCGTCGGGGTCGTCACCGCCGTGCTGGCCGCGTATCTCGTCTTCCGTCGCGACGGGACGGGTCGCGCTTCGCCCGATTCCCCTCCGACGAATTCGTCGTGACGTCTCCTCTCTATCTCACCGGCGCTGGCGAACCTCTGGTCGCCTCCGTCGGCGTCGCTGGGATCGTAGCTGCGGTCCTCGCGACCGCCGTCTGCGTCGCCCACGACAGGTACGTCGCTGCCGATCGGATCACGACCGGCGCACCGCTTGCCCCGTGGGGGAGCGGGAATTGATTCGAGGACGCGGGGCGGATTTCCCGGATCGAGAGATGGCAACTCCGGGCTCTCGGCGGCCGAGAACCGGGATCGCTCTTTATCACGACTCTCGACCTATCAATCGGTGAGTATCGATGCATACGTTTTCCGTCCGTTCCGGGATCTGCGAGCGTCCGGTGCTGACGAGGGACGAATCGGATACGCGACGAGGTGGTGGTCCGTGAGCAACGGCGACGTCTCGCTCCCGCGGCCGTACGTCCTCGCGTCCCTCCTGACGATCGTCCTCGCGGGAGCCGCGACTCTCGTCGGGCTGTTCGTCCCGGGATTCTACCGCGACGCGCCGGTTCTCCTGCCGCAGGTTTACGGGCAGGACCTGCTGACGCTGGTCGTCGCGCTCCCGGTCTTCGCCGTCGCGCTGTACTACGCCGATCGCGGCTCGCTGCGGGGCTACGTCGTCTGGCTCGGCGTCGACGGCTACCTGCTGTACACCTACGCCTCGTACGCGTTCATGATGGCGTTCAACGAACTGTACCTCGTGTACACGACGTTGCTGTGGCTCACGCTGGTCACGTTCGTCGGCGGGATGGTCCGGCTCGACCCGAGCGAGGTCGAACGGGCCGCCGAGGGGCTGTCCGTCCGTCCGTACGTCGCCTTCCAGGTGTTGCTGGCGGTCCTGGTCGCGTTCCTGTGGCTTGCCGAGGTGCTGCCCGCGACCGTCGCCGGGACGACGCCGCCGAGCGTCGCCGAGGCGGCGCTGCCGACGTCCGTCGTCTACTCGCTGGACCTGGGGATCGTCCTTCCCGCCTTCGTGCTCTCTGCGTACTGGCTCCAGAAGCGGCGGGCGTGGGGATACGCGTTCACCGCCGTCCTCCTCGTGAAGGCGGCGACACTCGGTCTGGCCGTACTGACGATGGCCGTCTTTCAGCTTCGTGACGGGCAACTCGTTCCGGTGCCCGTTCTCGTCGTCTTCGGTCTGCTGGCGCTTTCGAGCCTCGCGCTACTGGGTCGGTACCTGCGATCGATCGGGCCGGCGAGCGATCCGTCGACGGCCGCGACCCGCGACGGCAGTCCGGTGTCGGAGACCGATCGTCGTCCGGAACGGGGCGAGTAACCCGACCTCCGCTAGAGCGCCGATCCCGACTCACTCCGCTGGCCTCGACTGCGCTCGACCGAAGACCGTTCCGGGGAGTTCAGTTCGAAAACCCTTCCGGGGAGTGCGATCGAAGACCGCTCCGGGCGGACCGGGCGTGCGAGAGAATTAACCCGATCCGTGGCGAACACTCGACTATGGAGTACCTCGTGGGCGTCGACGGTTCGGAGGAGTCGATGGAAGCACTCGCCTACGCCAGCGACATCGCGGACGCGATGAACGGCTCGATCACGGCCGTTTACGCGGTCGATCCCACCGTCTTCGACGAGGGTGGAACCGAACCGATCTCGTCGCTCTCCGATGCCGACCAGCGACTGATCGTGGAGAGTATGGCGGACGCCGAACAGCGGGGGCTGGACGTTCTCGAAGACGCGGTTTCGTTCGCCGCCGAACTCGGTCACGACATCGAGACGGAACTCGTCTACGGCGATCCGGTCGAAGAGATAGCCGACTACGCCGAGGAATTCGACGCCGTCTTCGTCGGTCACCGCGGTCGCTCCGAGCGAACGCAGTTGATGCTCGGCAGCGTCGCGAAGCAACTCGTCGAACGAGCGACCGTTCCGATGACCGTCGTCCGCTGACGGTCGCCCGCCGCCACCCGCCCGTTCGCCCGGGATCGCTCGCCGGATCCGGCCTCGCGGTCGGGTTCCCGACGCCGATCGGGCAGGCGGACGACCCGACGATGGAGACGTGTAGATACCGTTACCAGAAGCGCGGTCGTACCCGACTGCCATGAACGTCCACGAAGCCGTCGACGTCGGAACGATCGCGCTCAGCGGATTGCTCCTCCGGGACGCGAAATTCTTCGCACGAAGTCTCGAGTCCCCGCCGATCGTCGAGGTCGCGGCCGAGGCGACGGCCAGCGTCGGCGCCCGCGCCCTGTCTCGCGCCGGAGCGCACGACGTGACCGTAGCGACCCCGATCGGCGACTTCGAAGCCGCGTACATGCCCTGGCAGTGGCGCGGTCCCGGATACCCGACGCTCGTCTATCTCCACGGGAGCGGCGAGCGTCCGTTCGATTTCGGCAGATTCAGCTCGAACTCGTTCCGGCGGCTGTTCGTCGCGAGCGGGCGGGCCGTGCCGGCCAACCTCGTCGCCGTCCGGGCGCCGTTCCACGACGGTTCGAGCAGGGACTACGCTCGTGCGATGGGCGACCTCGAGAACTTCGCCGGGATGCTCGCCGCCTCGGCCGCGCTCGTCGAGGTGCTCGCGGAACGCGCGACGGAACGAACCGGCGGCCCCGTCGTGGCGTCGGGGATCAGCCTCGGCGGGTGGGCGATCAACCTCCATCGTGCCTGCTTCGATTCCGTCGATCGTTACGTTCCGATCTTCGCCGGCGCAGCACTCGGCGAGCTATTCGTCTCGTCTAGCTACCGAACGATGGCGAGCGACTCGGCTCGTAACCAGCCGGACCGGCTGCGAGATGTGCTCGACTTCGAGGAGCCGTTCAGGGCCGTCGACGCGGTCGACTGCGAACCGTTGCTCGCACGGTACGATCGGATCATCGAGTTCGACCGGCAACGACCGAGCTACGAGGGACTGCCGCTTTCGGTCCTGAAGAAGGGCCACGTGACCGGTTCGCTCGCGACGACTGCGTTGCGCGAGCACGTCCTGGGAGCGCTTCCCGACCCCGAACCCGCGGTGGCGAACGGATGACGTCGTCAGACGTGCCTGCGGGTGCGGGGGCGAGCTACGTCGGCGGTCCCGAAACCGGTCGGCCGATCCTCTTGCTTCACGGCGCGGGACTGTCGTGGCGGATGTGGCTTCCACAGGTCCGCGACCTCGAGGCCGACTACCGGGTCGTCGCACCCGATCTTCCCGCCCACGGACGGCGTGCGAGCGATTCGTTCTCGCTCGAGGACGGGGTGGCCGTCGCCGCCGAATCGCTCGCTGACGCGGGGGTGACCGAGTCGGCGCTCGTCGTCGGCCAGTCGCTCGGCGGTTACGTCGGGATCGAACTGGCCGCGCGGTACCCCGATCGGGTCGCCGGACTCGTCCCCTCGGGTGCGAGCGCGAACTATCGCGGTTGGCTCGCTGCGAAGACCGCGCTCGCCGGTCTGGTCGCCCGACTCGGGGCCGCGGTGGCGCCGCTCGAACGGCGGTTCCGGCAGCACGTTCGATCGGGGCTGCGATCGAAGCCGATTCAGAACGTGGTCGTCGACGCGATCCTCGACGGCGGCGTGTCGGCAGCCGGTTACGGCCAGGGTGCGATGGCGATCGCCGGGATCGACTCACACGCGACGCTGCGAGCCTACGACGGCCCCGTCTTGCTGCTGAACGGCGCGGACGATCGGCTCAACCCGCCCGCGGCCGACCGGCTGGCGCCGACGCTCCCGGACGCGCGAACGCGGCGGATCGCCGACGCGGGACACACCTGTAATCTCGATCGACCGGACGCGTACACGACGGCCATCCGCGAGTTCGCCACCGACGTCGTCTGGCCGACTGCGGCCGGGGCCGAGTGAAACGCGGCTCGGGTACCGACTCGCAGCGGGGCGCAAACGCCGCCGTCGGGCCGCGATCGATCAGTACGGCGGCAGCGGCCGATCGGCCCCGCGTCGGAGTTCGACCGGCCCCCACCAGAGCAGGACGACGAGGACGAGCGCCGTCGTGGCCACCGTCTGGTAAAAGTCCGCCGTCGGCGAAAGCTCGAGAAGTTGGCCGGTCGCGTTGCCGACGAAGTGAAACCCGATCGCGGCGAGGACGCTTCGGTTCGTGTTGTTGTACAGCCAGGTGTACAGGACCGCGCCGACGAGGATGTTGAACGCGAACCAGGCCGGGTCCGGTGCGAAGTCCCAGCTACTGAAGTACCCGACCATCAGGAACAGCGGCGCGTGCCACGCCGCCCACGCGAGACCGAGGACGAGACTGGCGATCAGCGCGCTCCAGCGCAACTGGAGCCGATCGAGCCAGTAGCCGCGCCAGCCGATCTCCTCGTGAAACGGGCCGAGCAGGAAGATCGCCGCTAGCGTCCCCAGAAGCGCGATCGGCTCGCCGAGAAGGCCCAGCAGGGGCGCTGCGCTCAGTGGACGCGTCGACCCGTCGACGACGATCGCGGCACCGGCCCCGACCAGCGCGAGCGCCGGCCAGAGCGCGAGCACGACCACGGCCCAGCGGCCCGGAATCAGTCTCGCGTCGACGAGTCGTCGCCACAGGTCCACGAGTCCGGATCGGCCGCCCACCTGCCAGGCCATGACGACGCCGCCGATCGTGACGCCGACGCCGCCGACGATCAGGAAGACGATTCCCGGGAACCGGAAGACGTGCCAGCCGGCGACGATCGGGACGCTCCACCAGAGCCAGGTCCAGCCGTGGGAGAACAACAGGAACCCCCAGACGTCGAAGCCCGGTCGATTTGCGAGCGCGGGCCGGTCGGTCGTCGTGTCGCTCTCGCGCCCGGTCGCCGTCCCCGGAGGGACCCGTCGGTCTGTCATAGTGGTATGTTGTTCGTCGACATATAACGAGATATCGACTCGCGAAGGGGAATTTCCGACGGCTGCTCACACCGATCGCCCGGCATCCGTGGAACCGTCTCCAGTGGCCCTCGAACCCGAGCGATGGGAATCAGCGACGACGCTATCGCCGATCGCCGTCTGTCTCCGAGCATGATCCGGCATACCGTTCGCGAGCGAGTCGTTCGTCGCCCGGTCGTCTCGTTCTTCGTGCTTGCCTACGCCGTCTCGTAGGCCGGCTTCCTCCCCTCAGTGCTGGGCGTCGACACCGGTTTCGGTGGTGTGAACTACCCCTCCCTACTCGCTCACGGCTAACGCCGTTCGCTCCTTGAGGGTGGGGCTTCCTGCTTCGAGGACGCGCTTTGCAGGAACCGAAGTGGTTCCCGTAGGGAGCGCAGTCTCCACAGGCGGTGATTCGGAGCGTCCCGCTCCTCCCTGCTTGATACCGCGAGAAAGAATGTTCCAGGCCGCGTTCCAGTCTCGATCCACCGTGAATCCGCACGAGGGACACGAGTGCTCCCGGACCCACGGCGGCTTGTCGCTCGAGACACCGCACGCCGCACACTCTTTGGTCGTGCCTGCTGGATCGACGGCCACGAAATACGTGCCTTCGCGTTCGCACTTGTACTCGAGCATCCGGAGGAACGTTCCCCACGCTGCTCCGGCGCGGTTCCGGGAGTTGCCCTCGAGTTCAACCAGTCCTTTCGCGTCAAGGTCTTCCGTGGACCCGCGATCGGCCCACGGGATAACCGACCCGATCGTCCTCGGCGGGATGGTCCTCCTCACGGCCCTGGGAATCGTGCTCTACTCGTGTTTCTACACCTGGATCTACAACCACACCGGGAGTATTCTCCTGGCGATGGTACTCCACGGCGGCTTCAACACCGGAACGGTCCACCTGATGCCGTTCGCCGACGAAATCGTCTTCGGTCCCACTCATACGACGCTCCTGGCGGTACAGGTGGGTGTCCTCTTCGTCACCGTCCTCGTCCTCGTGGCACTCACCGGCGGGCGCCTGGGATACGATTCCGACGAAGTACCGCGGTTCCGCAGCGAGGAGACGCTGTCCGAGACGACTCTCTGAAGTTCGATCGCGGACAACTGGCCACCGATTCGGCGACGGTCAGCGATCGGCGACGACCACGGATTCGGTGACGGCCAGTCTTTCGTGATCGGTGCGGGCCGGGACGACGGGAGAGGCCGGTGTCACTGACGTCGCATTCACACGACGCAGACTGTCACACAGATCACATCAAGGAGTTATACCGCTCGTCGTGGGACCTTCGGAAGAGATCCAATGCCGATCGAAAACCTCGCACGAAGCGACGTCGTCACGGCCGCGACCGACGAATCGATTCGCGAACTCGCGTCGACGATGCAGGCCGAAGACGTCGGAAGCGTCGTCATCACGGACGGCGAGACGCCGGTCGGAATCGTCACCGATCGCGATTTGGCGATGCAGGTGCTCGCGGACGGAGCGGATCCGGAGGGCGTCGTCGCGGAGGACGTGATGTCGGACGACCTGCAGACGATCGACGAGGACGCCGGCTTCTACCAGGCGACCGAGTCGATGAGCGAACACGGTATCCGTCGGCTTCCCGTGACGGGTTCGAACGACGAACTAACTGGTATCATCACGGTCGACGATCTGAACGAGTTACTCGCCGACGAGCACCAGGAACTGGCGGGCGTCGTGCGGGCACAGCGGCCGCCGTACTGACCGTCGGGTTCTCCGAGGGTATCGCCGTGTGGGTCGCCTCTCGCCGTCACCGATAGCGTCGCGCTCGATCGCGTCGATGGTGGCCCGCCAGCACGGACCCTCTCCCCGGGAGACCCCTCGGCGGCCCGAGTAGTGACGATCAGAGCTGCTCGAGGGCCTGCTCGAACCGTTCGCGAGCGTCGTCACCGATCGACTCGAGGGCCGGGTTACCAGTGACGTCGAGCAGATTTCCGGGTTCGACGGCACTGACGACGACCGCGCCGTCGTCGCCCTCGTAGACGACGACGTTACACGGCAGCAGGGTGCCGAGTTCGAGGTCCTCCTCGAGGCCCTGGTGTGCCAGTCCGGGATTACACGCGCCCAGAATTCTGTATTGACGGAAGTCCTCGCCGAGCTTTTTCTCGAACGTCGCCTGTACGTCGATGTCGCAGAGCACGCCGAACCCCGCGTCTTCCAGTGCGTCGATCGTCTCCGCGACGACGTCGTCGAACTCCCCGTCGACCCGTTTGTTTATAGTATAGGACATAGCGCACAATACAGGTCCGACAGGAATTACTCTTTGGGTAGCAGCAGCAACGTCGATCGAGCGGCCGACGTCGAGGCCAAAGACTTAGCTCCTCCGCGGAAAACGTCCGTTTCGATGGTCACACGACGCCCATCTCGACGGTTCCTCGGGCTGCTGGCGCTCGTCGTCGCCGGGATCGCGTTCGCCCTCCGGTGGCGGCGGAACCCGTCCCCGTGTCCCTACTCGCAGCGGCGCTGGATCGACCTCCCGCGACCGATCATCACGCGCTCTCGCGTGCGCGACCTGCTCGCACCACGGCCGGGAGAACGCGTCCTCGAGGTCGGCCCGGGAACGGGCTACTACACGCTGCCCGTCGCTCGATCGCTCGAACCCGACGGAACGCTTCACGCGGTCGACGTGCAGCCGGCGATGGTCGATCACCTGCGGACTCGATTGCGGGACGCCGACCGTCGGAACGTCGCTCCGATCGTGGGGGACGCACGGACCCTCCCGTATCCGGACGATAGCTTCGACGCGGCGTATCTGGTCCTCGTCCTCGGCGAGATTCCCGATCAGGAGCGCGCGCTCGCCGAACTCCGCCGCGTCCTGAAACCCGGCGGCCGACTCGTCGTCGGCGAACTGTTCCCCGATCCGCACTTCGTCAGGGCCGGCGCGCTTCGGCGCCGGGGCGAACGGCAGGGGTTCCGCTTCGAGGATCGGGACGGAACGTCGATCGGCTACGTCGGACGACTGTCAGTGCCGACGTAGCCGGGTCGACGGCGGACGACGCCGTTCGTACGATCACGACTCACGAGGTGAGATTTTCGAGAACGCGGTCGCCGAACGCGAGCACGAGTAGCGCGCCGACGAGATTGAAGACGAGGTCGAGCAGGGTGTCGGTCTTCCCGTAGGAGACGAGTACCGGCTCGAAACCGAGGCGATCGGCCGTCGCGTGGATGCCGTACTCGACGATCTCCCAGAGGATTCCGGCGCAGACGACGACGGCGATGACCCGGGGTCGCGGATCACGATCGCGACGACGGGCAGCCGCGAAGGCGATTCCGCCGAGAAGCGTCGCCGAGTGGGTGTGGGTGAGGTGGTCCCACCACCAGACGTCGTCGTACGGACCGAGCATCCCGGCGGCGTGCGTGACCATCGCGATCTCCGCGTACACCCGCTGCCACGGCTGAAACTCGACGTCGTACCGGCGTTCGACGATACCGGGGAGATACGTCGCACCGAGCGCGAGGAGCGCGTTCACGATCGCACCCGGATCTCGCCGGCGACAGCCGACGACGAATACGGCGAGGATCGAGTACCGGATCCCACGTTCGGTCCCCTGTATCATCGACGTCACTACGGTCTCTGTCACAGGTGTCAATCAAAAATGAATCGATACCGTTCCGGAACCGGTCTCGCGATCCCGATCGCGCGTCCCCGGTAATCCCGCGTGTCTGCCGGGTTCGACGAGAGCGTCCTTTCCACTGTATTGTACAATACACACAAAACCTTTAAACACCGTCGGTTCGTACGGGGGAGTGATGGCAACTGATGCACACTCCGGATCTCCCGATCTACCGACCGACGAACCAGTCCACGTCGAGGGTACGGACCACCTCGACGAGATCGTCGCAGAGCACGACGTCGTGCTCGTCGATTTCTACGCGGACTGGTGTGGCCCGTGCAAGATGCTCGAGCCGGTTATCGAGGCGCTCGCCGAGGAGACCGAGGCCGTGATGGCGAAGGTCGACGTCGACCGGTACCAGCAGCTCGCGGGTGCCTACGGCGTCCGCGGCGTTCCGACGCTCGTGCTCTTCGCGGACGGTGAACAGGTCGAACAGCAAACCGGCGTCCTGCCGGCGGACCGCCTCCGGAACTTGATCGAGGAATATACGAACGAATGAATACGGATACGGATCGCTCAACGATCGTTCACGACGTCGTAATCGTCGGCTCCGGCGTCGCGGGCCTCTCGGCCGCGGTCTACGCCGCTCGAGCCGACCTCGAGCCGATCGTGCTCGAAGGCCCGGAGCCGGGCGGCCAGCTGACGCTGACGACCGAGGTCGAGAACTACCTCGGCTTCCCCGAGGGCGTCGGCGGCATGGAACTGATCCAGCGCGGGAAAGACCAGGCCGAACGCTTCGGTGCCGAGTTCGTCCACGGGACCGTCGAGGACGCGACGCTCGAAGCGCGACCGTTCGAACTCGCGCTTTCGAACGGCGAGACGCTCCGGACCCGTGCACTGATCGTCGCGACCGGCGCGAGCGCCCGCTGGGTCGGGGCCGAGAACGAAGACGAACTGATGGGCTACGGCCTGTCGACGTGTGCGACCTGTGACGGCGCGTTCCACCGCGGCGACGACGTCCTCGTGATCGGCGGCGGCGACAGCGCGATGGAGGAGGCGCTGTTCCTCGCGAAGTTCGCCGACAGCGTCACGATCGTCCACCGTCGCGACGAACTGCGCGCGTCGGACATCATGGCCCGTCGGGCCCGCGAGCACGAGAAGATTTCGTTCCGCTGGAACACCGAACTACTCGAGATCCACGGCTCGCAGGAGGAGGGCGTCACCGGCGCGACGCTGGTGCGCCATCCCGAGGGTCACCCCAAGGAGAAGCTAGACGCGGGTCTCGAGGTCGAATCCGAGGACGTCGACGTCGGCGGCATCTTCTACGGCGTCGGCCACGTCCCCAACACGGAGTTCCTCGCGGACACGCCGATCGATCGCGACGACGACGGCTACCTGCTGACCAGTGAGGGGATGACGACCGAGACCGCCGTCGAGGGCGTTTTCGGCGCTGGCGACGTGATGGACCCGCAGTACCGACAGGCGATCACGGCAGCCGGAACCGGGAGCATGGCTGCACTCGACGCGGAAGCGTGGCTCGACGAGCGGGCGGCCCGGCGCGACGCGGCTCCCGCCGTCGAACTCGAGGCAAGCGACTAGCCGGACGAGCCGATCGAGGGATTCACGCCGGTCGATCTACTCCCGTCGTCAGGAGCGTGGGCGTCCATCGCTCATCCGGCCACGAGTCACGACTCCGATCACGGGTCACGTCGGTTCTTTGCGACCGGTGATCGTATCCGGTACGAGCCGGAAGTCGTGGAACTCGATCTCCGATCGCGGCCGGTCGAATATCTCGACCGTCGGGATCGTGACCGCCCACATCCGCTGGACGGCTCCCGACTTCTCGGGTAACTCCGTTAGTTCCTCGAGGGACCCGGTCACGACGACGCTTCGCCACCCGTCGTCGGTTTCGCCGTAGACGACGAACGAGACCTGATTGTCGACGAGTTCTTCTTTGTCGCTTCCCGGCGGAAACGAGAGGCGGAAGTAGAAGTGTCCGGCGTCCTCGAAGTAGCCGTACGACACTGGCAGCGAGGCTGGCGGTTCGTCCACGTCCTTCGTGAACGAGAGGACGCCGGTTCCACCGGTACCCAGGAACTCGTTTCGTTCGTTTTCGGGCAGTTGGACCCAGCGAAGTCCCTTCATGAAACGTGCCACCACTCGGAGAATAAAAAACCTCGGCCACGGCTGTCCGATATGTTCGGTTCGACGGTCGCTCGTCCGCGAGAGCGACGAGATTCCGACGGTCGAGCCGAGCGTGTTACCGCGCGTCCGATTCGTCACCGTCTGCCAGTACCGTCCTGACCGCCGTCGCGACCTCATGGAACTCGTTCATGTTGAGCGGATCGGCGGTCACGTACACGCCGTGTTCGCCGACGATGATCCGGGTGACGTACCCCTGCTCGAAGACGCGGATGGTGAACTCGTACTCGCCGAGTTCGGAGTCGCCGTACGTCTGTTGCGAGGTGAAGCCAAGCCGCTCGTTCGCCACGAACCGCTCGATATCGGCGTCACGCTCGAGATCTGTGCGAAGATAGAGCTGGTCGTAGTCGTCGGCCGTGAAGTACGTGATGCTGCGCAGTCCGTCGCCGATCGCGGTTCGGCAGACGCTTTCCAGTTCCGTTTCGAGGTCGTCAGTCGAGGATTCGGGCATACATCGACCTACGAGAGACTGTCGCATATAAGTCGGGGCGGACGAGCGACGATCCCGATAGCGGCGTTCCGAGGGCCTGCAGTGGTCCGAGGAACTGGAATCCCACGGTCGATCGCTTCGGCACTCTGACGCGAGCGAAGGGATTTCTCACCGCGTCGAACTAACGGGCGGTATTTTAGGGTCCTACCCCGTCGAATCCGGTATGACGAAACACGTGCTCGTTCCCGTGGACGGATCGGACCCGTCGTGGGCTGCCTTCGATTACGCACTCGAGCAGTACGCAGGCGAGCGGATCTCCGTACTCCACGTCGTCGATCCGGCCGAAGGCGTCTACGCGGGCGTCGATGGCGGTTACTACGACGGTGCGGCGTTCGATCGAGCGCTCGAGCGCGGCGAAACCCTCTGTGATCGGGCCCGCGACCGATTCGAGGAAACGGACGTCGCCTCGTCGACGGATCTCGAGACGGTCGTCGAGTCGGGTCGGCCGCGCCGGAAAATCGTCGACTACGCCGAGGACCACGACGTCGATCACATCGTCATCGGGAGCCACGGCCGGGAGGGGGTCTCGCGGGTCCTGCTGGGCAGCGTCGCGGAGACGGTCACGCGGCGGGCGGCGGTGCCGGTGACGATCGTTCGCTGACGGGCCGATCGACGGGGACGCCCTGCTCCGACTCCTCGGACGGTCTGTTTTAGCTACTCGGACGTCCTTTTCCGGCCTCTCGATCGCGTCCTGCGGGGATCTTTATGCGGGTCGACGTGGAAATCGACCCGAGCGAGCCGACGCTCGCCACCAGTACACCGTGGATCTACCATGCCACAGCACGTCCTCGTTCCGATCGACGGCTCGGATCACGGGTTTGCCGGACTGGAGTACAGCCTCGCGTCGTTTCCCGACGCGTCACTCACCGCGCTGTACGTCGTCGATCCCGCGTCCGATCACGACGCGACCGTGGGAGCCACCGAATCGCCGATGGAACGCGCCGAAGCACACGGCGAGCAGGTGCTCGATCGGGCGGTCGATCGCGCGTCCGAGCACGGTCGCGACCTCCGAACGTTCCTGCGAACCGGCGCGCCGCACACGGAGATTCTCGCTGTCGCCGTTGAGCGCGACGTCGATGGGATCGTACTCGGGAGCCACGGCGAATCGCCCCTCACGCGTCCGTTTCTCGGGCACGTGAGTGAGGCCGTCGTACGACGCGCGCCGGTCCCGACGACGGTCGTTCCCGAGACGACGGCGGCGCTCGAGGATCGGGACCTCCCCGGAACGATCCTGGTTCCGGTGGACGGCTCGGAGCAGGCCGAGGCTGCGCTCGCGTACACTCTCGAGACGTTCCCCGACGCGTCGCACACCGCCTTCCACGTGCTGGACCTTCCGTTCGATCGCCCACGGGCGGCGATCGAGGGAACCTACCTCGAAGACGTCCTGCACGACCGGGAGGAGCGTGCCGAGGCAATTCTCGAGTCGGCGGCGGCGCTGGCCGACGAACTCGGCGCGACGATCGAGACCGAGAGCACGTCCGGGAAACCGTCCCAGGCGATCGTCGACTACGCCGACGCGAACGGGTACGACCAGATCGTCATGGGCGGCCACGGCCGATCGCTCGCGGCCCGGCTGGTCACGGGGTCGGTGGCGGAGCGGGTCGTGCGCCGGTCGCCACGGACGGTGACGCTGGTTCGGGGCACCCCGGCGTCGGACTGAGGCCCGTCGGAGCGGCGTCCGGTGACCGATCGCTGACGTCGTGATCGCTACGCGGGTCGACAGCGGACGATCTCGACCGGAACGCGCCAGACGGTCTCGTGTCGCGCGTCGACGGTCCGAAATCCGGCCTCACGAAGCGTGTCGCGGACGTAGATCGGCCGACAGTCGACGGCGGTCGGGGCCAGGTCGTGGACCAGTTCGTAGAGCCACGTGACCGGCCCGGCCCCGCGACGAGAGAGCGAGACGACACAGAGTCGTCCCGCCGGATCGAGGACGCGCCGCCACTCCGCGAGGACGGCGGGGATCTCGGGCGTGTCGAAGAGTTCGAGGACGAAACTCGCGAACAGGGCGTCGAAGGCGTCGTCCGCGAACGGCATCGTCGCCGCGTCGCCCGTGACCACGGCGCCCCGATCGAGGCCGGCGTCGGCGAGCGCCCGTCGCGAAGCGCGACACATCCCGTCCGCGAGGTCGATCCCGACCGCGGTCCCGTCCGGGCCGACGGTCCGGGCGATCGAGACGAGGGCGGTTCCGGTCCCGGAGCCGACGTCGAGGATTCGCTCGCCCGGCCCGGCGTCGAGCAACTCGAGTCCCGCGGCCCGTGCGGGCGCCTCGAACGGATCTGCGATCGCGTCGTACCACCGGCTGAGCGCGTGGTACCACTCGCGGGCGGCCCCTTTCGACCGGGGAACGCGGGCGATCGGTCCCGGTGTCCCGTCGGTCGCGGTCCCGACTGCCGCGTCTCGCGACGGCCTCTCGCCCTCGCTGCCGGGCTCCGGTGACCCTTCGTCGGTGCTCACGTTGCGGCGCTCACTCGGCGTCCGCCTCGAGCAGTTCGAACAGCGGATCGAAGTCCTCGGGCAACTGGGCGTCGGCTTTCTCGACGTTCCCCGACGGAACCACCTCGGCGACGAGGGCGACGACCTGCTGGGCCTGATAGTTGGCGTCCGCCCGATCGCCGCCACCGCGCTCGGCGACCCGATCGAGGAACTCCTGGTAGTCGAAGCGCTGTCCGTGTTCGGCCTCGGTCAGGTAGCGATCGATCTCCATCGGGAGCGGGCTGGCGAGGTCCGTCGCCTCCCCTTCCTGGAGACGCTCGCCGAGCGTGGTCAGGACGGCCCGCGTCGCCCGGACGGCCTGTCCGAACTGCGCGTACTCGAGTCTGTGCTGTACCTGTCCGACGAAATCTTTGTAGTTCATGGTGACGGATCGGTGGTGGGACTGGTCGGTCTCGGCGCGTCGATCCGGCCGAGCGATCGATCGGCCGGTCGGCCGTGCGCTCGATACGGCTAACGCTTCGACGCCGGTCGAAATAAAGATGGGACCACGGGTGCTGTCGTCGCCGTTCTCGTCACCGCCCGACGGCGTCCGGGGCGTCGAACGACGGCTACGGGACCGTCTCCGAACTCCTGTACCGCCGGGTAG
Source organism: Halosolutus halophilus (assembly GCF_022869805.1). Classification (NCBI taxonomy): domain Archaea; kingdom Methanobacteriati; phylum Methanobacteriota; class Halobacteria; order Halobacteriales; family Natrialbaceae; genus Halosolutus; species Halosolutus halophilus. Next base: position 4,847,845 of record NZ_CP094974.1, read on the forward strand.
AATCCTGTACCGGCGAACGGAAGCCAGCGTGACGTCGATCGCGAACCCCCTGCCATCGGCGGGCCACGTTCACAGCCTCGGATAGAACTTTGAGGCGACGGGACGTACGTAGAGTCGATGTCCCGCCAACTGCTCGTTCCCGTAGACGGGTCGCCCCTGTCGAACAGGGCGCTAGAGTACGCCTTCGACGCACACGAGGATCCTTCGGTCGTCGCGCTCCACGTGATCGATCCCGCGGATCCGGGATACAGTTCCATGATCGACGTCGACGTCAGGAACGAACCGCCACACGGCTCCGACGAGTGGTACGAGCGCGCCACCAAGGAAGAGGAACGGCTCTTCTCCGAGGCGCGCGACCTGGCGGCCGAACGCGACGCGGAGCTCTCGACCGAGTCCGTCGTCGGCGATCCGTCGCGCAAGATCGTCGACTACGCCGAGGACCACGACGTCGACGCGATCGTCATGGGCAGCCACGGCCGATCGGGCCCGACGCGGCTGTTGCTCGGCAGTACCGCGGAACTCGTCGTCAGTCGGGCACCGGTCACCGTCACCGTCGTTCGTGACGAGGTGGATCGAGGATCGCCGGACTGACGAGACCGAGTGGGAATCGCCGGACTGACGAGGACGATCGCGGCTCTCGGGGTGTCGGTGAGGCTGGCGAACTCGTCGTCATTGCTCGCGTCCGCCGCCGTATCGGGGACGTCGACCCTACCGGACGACCGTCACCGGAACGCTGGCGCGCCTGACGACGAGTTCCGCGGTACTGCCGAGCCGAAGATCGGCGGCGTTGCTCCGGCCCCGACTCCCCATCACGATCCCGTCGATCGCCGCGTCTTCAGCGTAGGCCACGATCGTCTGGGCCGGGGAGCCCACCGAGGTGTCGGTCTCGATCGTCGCGCCTTCCTCGTCGACAGCCGCGAGCGCCTCCTCGAAGAGATCGGCCGCGTCGGCTCGCTGCTGGTCGCGCCACTCCTGGGTCAGCGGCGGTAACTGGTCCTCCTCGTCGGGGATCACCTCGAAGGGATCGATCGCGTGAAAGAGGACCAGCCGCGCGTCGGGGAACGTCTCGAGGGCGTACCGGAGCGCAGCCTGTGCGTGAGCCGAGCCGTCGTGTGAGACGAGGATCGATCGGGACATCGCTAGCTCGTCGTTCGACGGTGACGGTGGTAAACCCCCGCGGTGACGACCCTCACGGTCGACCGCTCGGTCTTCCGGTACCGGTCCGCACGGTTCGACGGTTCCCACGGCTCACGATCGAGTACGCGTCAGATACGACGATCGAGCACGGATCAACTGCGACGACCGCCCGAATCAGTCGCGGCGATCGCCCGCCTGGGTCTCGTCACGGTCGGTTTCGCTCTCCCCGCTCCGTCCGCTCTTCTCGTCTGGAACGACGACGACGGGGATCGACGCCTGACGGAGCAGCCGATCGGCGGTGCTGCCGAGGAGCGTCTCAGTCACGCCGCCGCTGCCCGTTCGGCCGACGACGAGCAGGTCGATCCCGTTCTCCTCGGCGTACGTGAGGGTCGCGCTGGCGGGACGGCCGCGACGGATCGCCCCGTGAATCTCGACGTCGCGATCGTCGTAGGCGTCGACGATCTCGTCGACGAGTCGTCTCGTCGCCCGATCGAGTTCGACCACGTCCGCGACGCCGAATCGGAACGGGTTCGTCGTGGTATCGACGACGGCGAGGACGTGGACGATCGCCCCGTCGAGTTCGGCGAGTTGCAGCGCCCGTTCGAGCGCCTCGCGGGCGGCGTCGCTCCCGTCCGACGGGACGAGGATCGATCGGATCGGATCGGCGGCGTGGTCGTCGGAAGCCATCGATAGTCGTGGCTCGAACTATCGAGCGCCGGGGCTTAACGGTTTGCCGTGGTCGAGTCGCGAGGCGGCCACCGCGATCGATCAGCGAACGACGACGACGGGGATCGGCGATCGGCGGACGACGTTCTCCGCGACGCTGCCCAGCAGGACCCGCGAGACCCCCTCCCGGCCGTGGCTTCCGATGACGATCGTATCGTATGCCTCGTCCGCAGCCCTGTCGACGATCTGGTGGTCGGGTTTCCCCAGGGCCACCTCGGTATCGGTATCGTGGCCGTGCTCCTCCGCGATCGCCGTCGCCTCGTCGAGGATGTCGCGTCCGCGGTCCCGGGCCTCGTCGGCGTCCGGAATCCTGTCTTCTGGCTCCTCGAACGCCGCCCAGTACCCTTCGGGGATCGGGACGACGTACAGGACGGTGACGTCGGCGTCGGGGAACGTCTCGAAGGTGTACTCGAGCGCCTTCTCCGACGGCTCGCTGCCGTCGTACGGGACGAGGATGCGATCGCTCATGTGAGCCCCTACGGCATCGTCCGGTATATACTCCGTCTCCCGTCGAGAATACGGGGTCGGCACTGGTACCGATACTGGTACTGCTCGAACGCCGACGTGGAAACCCGGGTGACTGCCGGGGCCGGGGAGCAGGGAGCCGTCTTTTTGCCGATCGTCGTGGAACGATCGAACGGGCGTTGCGACCGCCCCACTCCAGACCCCATGCCACGACACGTTCTCATCCCGATCGACGGTTTCGAGTACTCCGTCGCCGCCCTCGAGTACTGTTTCGTCTCGTTCCCGGACACGTCGCTCACCGCGCTGTACGTCGTCGATTCGTCTCACGACCGCTCCGTGAGCGTCGGCGAGTCCGAGCCGCCGGCGGAACGCGCCACGGCTCGCGGCGAACGCGTCCTCGACCGAACGACGGATCTGGCCGACGACCGCAACCGCGAGATCGGAACGGAACTTCGAACCGGGACGCCGCACACGGAGGTCCTGTTGGCGGCTTCCGAGGAGGACGTCGACCACGTCGTGATGGGGTGTCACGGGGAGTCACCCATCCGCAGGCCGTTCCTCGGGCACGTGAGTGAGGCCGTCGTGCGCCGATCTCCCGTCTCGACGACGATCGTTCCCGAACCGCCGTCGGCGATCCGCGAGCGCGACCTTCCGGGACGGGTACTGGTCCCGGTCGACGGCTCCGAACAGGCCGAGGCCGCAGTCGCGTACGCCATCGAGGCGTTCCCGGACGCCTCCCACACGCTCCTGAACGTGCTCGACCTCCCGTTCGATCGCTCTCGCGTCGAAACGACCGGAGGCTACCTCGACAAAATCCGCACGGCACACGAGCGAAGCGCCGCGGAGATCCTCGAGTCGGCGACGGCGGTAGCCGAGGATCGCGGCGGCGACGTCGAGACGGCGACCGCGTACGGGAGTCCGGGCGCCGAGATCGTCGACGTCGCCGACGCGAACGGGTACGACCAGATCGTCATGGGGAGCCACGGCCAATCGCTGGCAGCCCGGTTACTGACGGGCTCCGTCGCGGAACGCGTCGCGCGCGACTCGCCCCGAACGGTGACGCTGATCCGGGGCGAACACGACGCGGGCCGATAGCTCCCGAGTCACCTCGGACGATCGGACCGTCCGCGGATCGCGCGTCACCGCGAGCGCAATGCCGGGTCGGGTTCGAGGTGGATCCACGAGTCACCCGTCGTCGACGGGGTCCGAGCGAGAACGGTTCCATCGGGAGCGGTTACGGCCGCTCGTCTCGTGTTTTCGACGCAAAGCGCGCGGTGAACGTACCGGTTCGTTCTGACGCGTCACCACTCCATTCCACCGTTGATCCCGATGACCTGGCCGGTCATATAATCCGCGTAGTCGCCGGCGAGGAATCGCACCATTCCGACGATGTCTTCCGTGTCGGCGAACCGATCGAGCGGAATGTCGTCCCGGATCTGCTCTCGAACGCGGTCGGGCACCTTCTCGAGCATGTCGGTCTCGGTGAAGCCGGGTGCGACGCAGTTGGCCGTCGAGCCGTGTCTCGCGAGTTCGAGGGCGATCGTCCGGGTGAACGCGATGAGCCCGCCTTTCGACGTCGCGTAGTTCGCCTGGCCGTAGTTGCCCTGCTGGCCGACGACGCTCGAGATGTTGACGAGCCGCCCCTTGTCGGCCGTTTTGATGTCTTCGTAGAACGCCTTCGTACAGTTGAACGTCCCGTGGAGGTTAACCTCGATAACCCGCGTCCAGTCCTCGTACGTCATGTTCTCGAACTTCCGATCGATCGTGATCCCCGCGTTGTTGACGAGGACGTCGATTTCCCCGAATTGGGCGTGAACCTCGTCGGCCATTCGGGAGACGTCGTCGGGGTTCGAGACGTCGGCACCAACGGCGATGGCCGTCTCGTCGTTCGCTCGAATGTGCTGCGTTACCTCCCGGGCCAACTCCTCGGAACTGCGGTAGTTCACCACGACGTCGGCACCGCAGCGTGCGAACTCGAGTGCGATATCCCGCCCGATCCCGCGCGAGGAGCCGGTGACGAGACATGTTCGGCCGGCCAGTGGTCGTCGATCGAGCGGCTCCAGCCGCTGTACTGGTTCGGACATACAGTCGCAACTCATCGTCTAACGTGTTAACTATGTTCCCTGTTCTCGTATCTCACGTTCGGGGCGGACGCCGTCAGAACGCCGTCCAACCCCCGTCGACCGGGATGTTCGCTCCGGTGATGTACGACGCGTCGTCCGACGCGAGGAACGCGGCCACGGGCGCGATCTCTTCGGGTTGGCCGTGGCGACCCATCGGCGTTTTCTGCCTGAGGAAGCTGTAGAACCGTTCGGACTCGAGCAGATCTTCCGTCATCGGCGTCTCGACGAACCCGGGACAGATGCTGTTGACGCGGACGCCCTGGTCGGCGTAGTCGATCGCGACCTGCTGTGTGAAGTTCACGACGCCACCTTTCGCGGCGGAGTAGGACGCGGCGCCTTTCCCGCCGACGAGTCCGTAGATGGAGCCGAGATTGATGATACAGCCGCCGGACGCTTTGAGGGGGGCAGGACGGCCTTGGTCCCGTGCATGACGCCGTCGAGATTGGTCTCGATCACCGTGTCCCACTCGTCCAGATCCATCTCCTCGACCGACGTCTCGCTCGCGACGCCGGCGTTGTTCACCATGACGTCGAGTCCGCCGTACTCCTCGACGAGCGTCTCGACCTGGTCGTACTCGCACACGTCACACCGCTCGAACCGGCAGTCGAGTTCGTCGGCCACCGCCGCGCCCGTGTCCGCGTCGATATCCGCGATCACGACGGTCGCTCTCCAGTTGGTGTTGCTGTACACGCCGGTCGGCGTCCTGTTCGACGTCGTTCCACTCGGGCTGGTTCACTGGGCCCGGATCGGGATCGCGTTGGTCGCGTTCGGCGTCTTGTTGGCGATCTTCGAGCGCGGCCTGGATCGGTACTACGATCGCTACTGAGCCCCACGCGAACCACGACGGGATCCGAACCCGGTCCGATCGAGCCCGGTACGGATCCGGATCTATCACCCGCGCTCACAGTCACGGTAGGACCTTCCCCGTCCGGGGCCTACGTCGACCATGTCCCGCGTACTGGTCCCGGTCGATGGCTCGTCACAGGCGGAGGCTGCACTCGAGGTGGCCCTCGAGTCGTTTCCCGACGCCGAGATCGTCGTCTTGCACGTGATACAGGTCACCCGGTTCCCGTCGGATCCGGATATCTCGCCCTACGAACTCGCCAGCGAGGAGGGGGAAGCGATTCTCGAGGACGCGAAGACGATCGCTGCAGAGTACGGTCGCAGCATCGAACCGGTGCTCACCGAAGGGCACGCCGGACGATCGATCGTCTACTGTATCGACGAGTACGACGTCGATCACGTCGTGATGGGGAGTCACGGCCGGTCCGGGATGTCGAGAGTTTTGCTGGGGAGCGTCGCGGAAATGGTCACGAGACGGTCCCCCGTCTCGGTGACGATCGCCCGGTGACTCGCGTGCCCGCCCTCGTCGCTCGCTCACCTGACGACCGTCACCGGGACCGGTGCCCGGCGAACCACCGTCTCGGCGACGCTCCCCAGGAGGACGCGCGAGGCACCGTCGCGACCGTGACTCCCCATCACGACGCGATCGATATCGTGTTCGTCGGCGTACCTGACGATCTCGCGCGATGGCCTGCCGACGACCACCTCGGTCTCGATCGTGCCACCGTGCGCTCGCTCGTCGACCAGTCGATCGAGCATCTCGCGCCGTCTCGCTCGCAGATCGTCGTAATCCTCCCCCCGTTTTTCGAGGTGAATCTCCGGCGGTCCGTCCGAAAAGACGTGTAGAAGCGTAATGGTCGCGTCGGGAAACTCCTCGAGAACGTAGTCGAGTGCACGCGCTGCCTGTTCGGATCCGTCCACCGGGACGAGGATGTGTTCCGGCATCGGTGACCTGTATGTAGAGCACGTGCCACGTATCCACCTAACTCCTTCGTCGGACTCGACAGTCGTGTTATCGGTCGTGGTCGAGTATCGGTGGCAACGCTACCGTGATCGTCACCGCCGGCGTTCGTGAGGGGGTATTCCGGTTGCCCTCGCCGAATTCTGCTCGATGGTGCCAGTCGTGGTCCGCTGACACGACTCAATTCAGCTAACTGCGCGGCCGGACACCTCCCACGCGGGTTCCGCTCATCGCACGATCATCACCGGCACCCGGGGCCCGTTTGACGACGATTTCCGCGACGCTCCCCAGCAGGAATCGCTCCGCGCCGGTGCGGCAGTGACTCCCCATCACGATCCGATCGACGTCGTGCTCCTCGGCGTACTCGAGGATGACGTCGGCCGGTTTGCCGAACTCGAGGACGGTCTCGATGTCGCGTTCGCCGGCGATCTCGCGGGCGTCGTCGAAATGTTCCTGTGCCTTGGCTTCGGATTTCTCGTGCCACTCGCGCCAGTACTCCGGCTAGTCGACGCGGCCCTCGGCGAGACGGCCGATCCCCGCCATCCCGGCAGAGCGGCAGACGGGGCATACAATCTTGATGGCTGACGGTGTATCGGTCACCGATGGTCGACCAGACTGAATCCGCGTCGTTCGAACAGGTTACAGACGTCGAAGCCGAGTCGCCGACACTCATCGAAGGATTGCCCGGCCACGGGCTCGTCGCCTCGATCGCCGTCGATCAGATCACGAACCAGCTGGGGCTCGAGCACTTCGGGAACGTCGCCGCCGACGAGTTCCCGGCGGTCGTGACGTTCGAAAACGGGCTCGTTCAGGACCTCGTCCGCGTCTACGGCGGCTCCGATCCGGCGGTACTGACCCTCGAGAGCGACCTCGCGCTCCCGCAGCAGTCGTTCGAACCCCTGTCACGGTGTGTCCTCTCCGACCTCGCCGACGAGTTCAGCCGTGCGATCTTCATCGCGGGCGCACCGGCGGAGTCCGAAGAGCAGATCGGCGACGTGACTGGCGTCGGGACCACCGAGGCGGTCAAGGACGATCTCGTCGAGGCGGGCATCTCGGTACCCGAGGAGCCGGGGCTCGTCGGCGGCATCACCGGCGCGCTCGTGCGGGAGTGTTACCAGGCGGACGTCCCGGCCGCGCTGCTGATCGTTCGGTCCCACCCGTTCCTTCCGGACCCGAACGCAGCGAAGTCCGTGATCGAGACGGCGCTCGAACCGCTCGTCGACTTCGACATCGATACGACGGAACTCGACGAGCAGGCCGACGAGATTCAACGGCGGATGCAACAGGTTGCCCAGCAGTACCAGCAGATGGCCGAAGAGCAAGGGGGCCAGCAACAGCAGCAGGTACAGACCGGAATGTTCCAGTGACCCACGCTCTAGGGACTCGATCGTCACGCGCTGGGATGGCCCTGCAACCTATATAGGCCGGCCAGTTGTGGGATCCGTACGCTCATGTACGACACGATCCTCGTCGCGACGGACGGGAGTGAACCGGCGAATCGCGCGGTCGATCACGCGCTCGACCTCGCGTCCACGTTCGACGCCGATCTCCACGCGATATACGTCGTCGACACCCGGCGATACGGCGACTCGATGCTGGCGAACGCGGACCAGGCCGTCTCGGACCTGGAAGACCACGGTCGGGAACTCCTCGACGACATCGCGGCCCAGGCCGACGTGCCCGTCACGAGCGAAATCCGCGACGGACGCCCCCACGAGCAGATCGGAACGTACGCCGACGAGATCGACGCCGACCTGCTGGTCCTGGGCAACCGCGGTCTCGGCGCCGGCGGTGAGATCGGCAGCAACGCGGAACGAGTCGTCAGGTACGTCGACCGACCGGTGATCACGGCGTGAGACGCGACCGGAGACGTCGGCCCCGATCGGCCGATGGTCTCCTCGTTCGCGACGCGTGGATCGATCCGCTGAGAGACTGGCACCCCGAAGACGTGTCAGCGATCCCGGCGTGAGCTATTTGACAGCATTCGATGTGGATACCCGTAGCCAATGTACGACACGATACTCGTCCCGACTGACGGGAGCGACCCGGCGAACCGAGCGGTAGAGCACGCACTGGAACTCGCGGACCGGTACGGGGCAGACGTACACGCGATGTACTGCGTCGAGACCTACCGGTACGGAGAACCGGCCCTGAGCAGCGCCGAGATCGTCCTCGACAATCTCGAGGACCAGGGTGCGGCGATGCTCGAGGAACTGGCCGACCGCGCGGACAACGTCGGTGTCGAGTGCACCTGGAACGTCTGCCACGGCCGGCCCTGGGAGGAAGTCCAAAAGAAGGGTGACGAACTCGACGCCGACCTGATCGTGATCGGGTTCCAGGGCCAGAGCCACGATCGGACCGGGAAGATCGGGAGCGTCGCCGAGCGAGTGGTTCGGAACGCGAATCGACCAGTATTGACCGCTTGAGGCGACTCCGTGCGCCCGGGCGGTCCGAGGCCCTCCTGCGTTCGATCCGTGGCCCTTACTTGTTCGGCGTAGCGCCAGCGACGGGAGCGATCGGAGCCGCCGGAATTCACACGTGGATTGATAGTACGGTAACGGTTAGTTTCCCCTCCGAACGATTCCCACGGGATAGAGTTGACCGCATCTCTTAATAGCGGTCATCCCCGTATACCGGTGTGATGACTGACACCGATAGTTATTCTCGACGGACGATGTTGAAGATCACCGGCGCGGCAGGAGTGACGGCGCTCGCCGGCTGTGGCGGCTCGGGCGACGGAGACGGCGGCGACGGAGGTGGCGGCGGGGACGGAGATGGAGCCGCCGACGCGGACTGGGGAAGCGTCGAGGAGTTCTACTTCAGCGGACAGGTCTCGCACTGGGGCGCCGAGGAACCGGCCTTCCTCGAGGGCGAAGAGAACCCGACGATCACGCTCATCGAGGGTCAGGAGTACACCTTCAGGTGGTACAACAACGACGGGATCACGCACAACATGGAGATCCGCGACGAGAACGACGAAGTCATCGAAGACTACCAGAGCGAAGACGTGGGCACGGAAGGCGAGGAAGCGTCGATCGAAGGCGTCACTGCGACCCAGGAGATGACGACGTACATCTGCCAGTACCACTCGAGCACGCAGGTGGGCGACATCGAGATCCAATCCGAGTGACGCTTCGGCGGTCGACCGATCGCAACCGTGAGGAATCGCCTCGATCGATAGCCCCGTCGCGCTCTCGCGCGACTAGTCGCCGCGCATCGGGACACAGAGGACCGGTACGTCGGCGTTCCGGACGACGTTCTCCGTGACGCTCCCGAGGAGATGCCGTTCGACCCCGGAGCGACCGTGCGTTCCGATGGCGAGGAGATCGATCTCGTTTTCGTCGGCGTAATTCAGGATCGCTCGTGCGGGCGGTCCGGACGCGACGGTTCCCGTGACGCTGACGCCAGCCGCTCTCGCACGGTCACGAACCGTCTCGAGCGCGTCCTCGCCCTCGCGCTCGAGTTTGGTTAGGATCTCCCCGGGCTCTGCGTCCCCAGTGAATCGGCTCGTGTCGGCCGAATAGATCGTGTGGAGCATCGCGTCGAACGCGTCTGCGAAGGTGACTCCCCAGTCGACGGCCGCCACGGCGCCCTCGCTCCCGTCCGTCGGAAGGAGGACGTTTTCGGTGGTTTCGGCAGTCAGTTCGGCGTCTCCCGCTCCGGGCGGAACCGCGAGCACCGGGACCGGGACGGTTCGAAGCACGTTTTCGGTGACGCTCCCTAGCACGACGCGTTCGAGTCCCGCTCTGCCTTTCGTCCCCATCGCGACGACGTCGATCCCGGCCGTGTCGACGTAGCTCTCGATGACCCGGAACGGTTTCCCGCGGTCGATCGTCGTCGTGACCTCGAGATCCGGATCGCGCTCCTCGACCGTCCTCGCGACCGTCTCGACGGCCGTCTCGGCCTCGGTCTCGATCGCCGCTCGCGCCTCGTCGATATCGTCTTCGAGAATAGCCGAGACCCCTTCGACGTCCGAGGTATCGACGACGGAAAGGACGTGAACGTCCGCCCCGGCCGCGACGGCCAGGTCGAGTCCACGGGTCGCCCCTGCGAGAGCGCCCTCGCTCCCGTCCGTCGGTAGCAGTACCGACTCGATCGCGTCCTCGATCGGTGGCATAGTCGGGTCCTTCACCACCGCGGTGAATAACTGTAGCGGAACTGGACCCGACGCCCGGTCGATCCGCGTTCGGATCGTCCCGCGGCGACTATTCGATCGCGCCATCACCGATCGTGGCCGGTCCCGTGACCGTTCCGGTGACGTGACGGACACCGTTGTCCTCGTATGTGGCCCTTGTGTTGGCGGCCTGTCGATTACCGAACCATTTCGACCTCCCGATTCCCGTCGGTCGTCCGAATCTGCACCACGGCAGCAGTATTTATCCGCTTTTACAGCCGTATGTTTGTCATGGTTTGCCGGGAAAACCGACGATTGCCGTCGGCGAAAACGGGGTAATATGAAGTGCCGATGACACCTGTGCCCGGTTCGCCGGGACGATCCCGTTCGTCTGGCTCCCGAAGCGAGACGGGCGCGTCGACTTCCCTCGAAGTTATTGACCAGCAAATAGAAACGACGCGTATGACGTTCGTCGTCCCGTTCGATGGATCGGAACTCGCAGAAGCCGCCCTCGTCAGGGCCGTCGAGTACGCTACTGCCCTCGACGAAGACGTTGTAGCCGTCTCGGTCGTCCCGGAACGAAAGCGCTACGCGCGAGAGAAGGGCTGGATCGAGGAGAACGAGTCGTACGACGTCGACGCGGTCGTCGCACGCCTCCGCGAGCAGGTCCGGACGCTCGCACCGGACGCGACGTTCGAATACGAACGGATTCGCGAGTTTCCCCCCGAATCGAAACTCGCCGGCCACATCGAGAGGCTGGCGCTCGACCACGATCCGAGCGTCGTCTTCCTCGGGAGCGACAACGTCGGCCGGGTCGTGACCCCGCTGACGAGCGTCGGCGTCCACATCGCCGCCGAGGAGTCCTACGACGTGTTCATCGTTCGTCAGCCGGAGCCGCCGAAAGTCGACGCGATCGTACCCCACGCCGAGTTCTACGGGCAGGACGACTCGTCGTAGCGATCGCCGGTTCCGGGAGCGATCGACCTCCCGTCGCCGTCGCAACCCGCCTCGGCGGCCCCGGTCGCGATCCCCTCCGCGTCCGCCTCTCGCCGGTCGCATCGTGCCGCATCGTCCCGCCCGTTCTCGACGACCGACAGGGCATGTACCCTGGCCTCGAGTCCGGGCGATCGCGATTCCCACTGACGCGGCGTCCGTCGCTCTCGTCGGTGGCGATGAGAACGTCCTCGTACATACCGCCCCGCACACCGACCGCGGTCTTGGCTCTGTTGAGACCCGGGACGCCGTTCGAGTGCTCTGCCCGGTATTCGATCGCCGACCCGTCGGTATTCGCCCGCTCTCCGGGCCGAAGTCGATCGGGGAGACGTCGAACGAACCTGTCAGCCGAGGTGGGCAACGACCCGGGATTCATCTCGATCGGTCGCGTAGGCCAGGGCATGGACCGCAGTGACGGCGGCGACGATCGACGGAACGAACCCACCGATGAACTCGAGATCTGACCGCCTCCGGACGACCGACGAGGGAGGGTATTCCGCCGACGGCGGAGAGATTGGCGGCGGCATCCTCGTCGGCGTGCGGACGACGGACGACACGGACGGGGTGGTCCTCGCGGCTGACACGCGGACGAGTCGCGACGCGGTGGTGACGAGCGACGAGGTGCGAAAAATCGCGCCCATCCGTCCGTTTGCTGCGATCGGTTCGACCACCCATCTCGGCGACGCCGAACCGTTCGTTCACGCCCTCCGGGCCGAGGTCGATCGCTACGAGGACCGTCACGGCCGCCACATGACCGTGCCCGCCCTCGCGACGTTCGCCGGGCGTGAACTCCGATCGCGCCCGTCGCTCGACGCGACGTTCGTCCTCGGTGGCGTCGACGAGGCCGGATCGCACGTCTTCACCGTCGGCGCGGACGAGGGGGTCGTCGAAGCCGACTACGCGGCCGAAGGAAGCGGGCACCAGGTCGCCTACGGCGTTCTCGATCGAGGATACGGGGACTCGCTCGCGCTCGGGGAGGCACGAGACCTCGTCGTGGACGCCATCGAGAGCGCCGGCGAACGCGATCCCCGGACCGGGCCCGCCGTCCACCTCGTGGAACTCGTCGACGGGCGACTGGACAGCGATCGCTACGACTCGGTCGACGCCGCTCGGTCCGATCACTGAGACGTTCGAGCCGTTTGTACCGGCGGTCGTCGGCGAGCACTGCTCGTCACGCCCCTGAACGACGTCTGCCGGATGACGCTCGTCGGCGGAACCGTTTCTCTCGACGAGACGGACCCGCGATCGGACGCCGACGCAGGAATTCGATCGGCGACTGACGCGTGCTGAAACGAACCACCGAAACTACCGATTGCGCTGCTATTCCCGCTCACGGCGGTGATCGTCTCCCGACGCCGGTGTTTCGAGTCGGGCGTCGGTGATCCGTACCCGTCCCCAGGTGCCGTACCACTCCCGCTCGAACGCGATGGCGATCGGTCTCGACATGTGGGGCCCGTCGGTTACGATCGTCTCGTATTCCCCGCCCTCGCCCAGGAGGTGGACGCCGTACTCGCGGTGGAGTTCCTCCAGGTCGGCCAGGGCGTCGCGATCCAGTCGTCGGCCGAGCCAGGACTCGTCGAACCCGGGCCCCGCCACCTCGACGAAGACGATCTCGAGGCCGGCCTCGAGCATCGTTTCTGCGAGCACGCGCGGATCCGCGCGCCACAGCGGCGCGAAGAACTCGCACCCGATTCGATCGCACATCGACCGGAGGCGATCGGCCTGATACTCGCCCTCGACGGTGCCAGCGACGATCCCGTCCACGCCGCCGCCGAGTTCGTCGTCTAGCGTCCGGAGGGCGGATTCGAGCGGTTCGAACCCCACGCCGTCCTGCCCTCCCGACGCGGACGCGACGTCACCGCCGATGTCGGGGGGCTCGATGTTGACAACGGGGAGTCCGACATCGACGACTGGAATCCCGACGCTCTGTGCCGCCAGTCGGGTCACCGACGTGGCGGGCGCGTGGTACATGTGGGAGTCCGCCGGCGGCCGGACGATCGCGAGTCTGCGAACGTCACGACCGCTCTCCAGGGCCCGGTAGAGCGCCCACGAGGACTCCTTGCCCCCGGAGAAGAGCGCGATCCACCCCCCGTCGGATTCGGACATACGCCCCCTTTTCTGTCGGCGGATAAACAGTCTGCGGTTCGGCCGTGAGTCCGATCGCCTCGACTGGGTCGCCGTCGAAGTGGCGTGAAACTACGCACCGGTGTGGTCGGCATCGAGATCCCAACCGCCACCGGTAGACGTTCCGACTACGACCGGTCAACAGCTTTCGGTGAGGGGGGTTCGGAGTACTCCGGGCTTTCATCTCAGTGCAAAAGCGAGTCGATCACCATCGATTCCCCTGCCAGATACGTGATTCCCCAGATACCGACGAATGCGACTCTCGTCGCTCGAGTTCGTTCGGGATCCCGCACCCACCCGAGCAAACAGTATAGCAACAGCAGACACCCGCCGATCCCGAACCCGAAATGCGCGGCAAGTAGTACCTGTGACGGAGCGGTACCGACTTTCATCCAACCCGTCACGACGGGAAACCAGTCGACGATGATACCTGGGATGGCAATTCCCGCCCGTTGTCGCGGCGGTACCGGGCCGAATGCGGCACCGACGAAGCAACCCGCAGCGATGGTACCGGTGACGAACGTCAGCACGAGCGGCAGGACTGCTGGCGACGCTGTCGATCACCATTCGAGACGGCCTGCACCCGAGCCCCGGACGCGATAGAAGCGGATTCGGTCGCCGCTCCGCTGCACCGCTAGCCATCTCGAGTCGGAGTACGTCACGAGTATCGTTCTGGTCGAAGTCGTCGGTGGACAGATGCGATCGAAGGGAGTGGCGTCGATGGTACTGGTCGGTGCTAGCGGGCTCGTCGTCTTCGTCGGTACGTGACCGGATCGCTGTCGGACGGGGCGGGTCCCCGCCCGGTCAGTCGGCCCGCGTCTCGACGTCGAGGTGCACGAGATCGAGTAGGACGCCAGGCCCCGTTCCGGATCCCTCGAGCGGTCCCGTTCGAGATCACCACCGGCAAGTCGCCGTTCGGCACGGTACCGCTTCGGTACTCGTTCGTCGCGTCAGGGAGCGACGTAGTCGCATTCGCCCGCACACTCCTCCTTGAGGGGCGTCTCGCCGAGTACTTGCTCGGGTCTGGCCCCGCTCCGGAAGACGGTGATTCCCTTGACTTCGAGTTCCCGAGCAGTGAGGAAGACGTCTTTGACGTTCTCGACGGACGCCGATCGTGGCAGGTTCACCGTCTTGCTCACGGCGTTGTCGACGTGTTCCTGGAACGCGGCCTGAACGCGGAGGTGGCCGTCGGCGGGCACGTCGTGGGCCGTGTGGAACAGCGGTTTCACGTCGTCCGGAATCTCCTCGACGTTCTGGATCGTGGTCCGATCGTGGAGGTCCGCCACGAGCTCCTCGGAGTAGAACCCGCGCTCTTTCGCGAGGTCGACGAACCGGTCGTTGACGATTTCCAGTCCCCCCATCACCTGCTTCGTATAGGCCACGTTGTATATCGGTTCGATACTGGCCGAGCAGCCCGCGATGAGCGAGATCGTCCCCGTAGGGGCGACGGTCGTGGTCGTGGCGTTTCGCATCGGCTCCGCCCGAGTGGAGTCCTCCCACTCCGGGAACGGCCCCCGTTCATCCGCCAACTGCCTGGACGCTGCCCACGATTCGTCGTGGATGAACGCCATCACCTCGCTTGCGAACTCGACGGCCTCTCGGGAGTAGTACGGGATCCCCAGATCCACGAGCGTGTCGTGAAATCCCATCACTCCCAGCCCCACCTTGCGGTTCGTCTCCATCAACTCCTCGATCTCGGGGACCGGAAATTCGGACATCTCGATGGTGTCGTCCAGAAAGCGGACGCCCAGGTGGACGGTCTCGCGGAGTTTGTCCCAGTCGACCGCCTCGCCGTCGGTGTGTCGAGCGAGGTTGATCGAGCCGAGGACGCACGCCTCGTAGGGGAGCAGGGGGACCTCGCCACAGGGGTTGGTCGCCTCGAGTCGGCCGAGGTGAGGCGTCGGGTTGTGTTCGTTGATCGTGTCGAGAAAGAGAAGCCCCGGATCGCCGGTTTCCCACGCCAGTTCGGCGACCAGGTCGAGGACGTCGTCAGGATCCGCCTGTCCCACGACCTCGTCCGTCCGCGGATTGACGAGGTCGTAGGGCTCGCCGGCGTCGTATGCCTCCCAGAACGTCGCGTCCGTCCCCACCGAGAGGTTGAAGTTCCGAAAGGCGTCCGCCCCTTCCTTGGCGGTGACGAACGCCTCGACGTCGGGATGGGTGGCGTCGAGGACGCCCATGTTCGCACCGCGTCGACGGCCGCCCTGCTTGATCTGCTCGGTGGCCGCGTCGAAGATCCGCATGAAACTCACCGGCCCAGAGGCCACGCCACCCGTCTTCTTGACGACGTCTCCCTCGGGCCGGAGATTCGAGAACGAGAATCCGGTGCCGCCGCCGCTCTGGTGGACGAGTGCGGCCTGCTTGAGAGCGGTGAATATCGCCTCCAGCGAGTCCCCGACCGGCAGGACGAAGCAGGCGGCGAGTTGCTGGAGTTCCGTCCCGGCGTTCATGAGCGTCGGCGAGTTCGGGAGGAACTCGAGGTTCGTCATCGCTTCGTAGAACTCCTGTTCGGTCGCTTCGACGTCCCCGTCGAACTGTGCCTCTGCCTGCGCGAGGGTTTCTGCCACGCGACGGAACATCCCTGCCGGCGTCTCGACGACCTCCCCGTCTTCGTCCCGTCGGAGGTATCGTCGGCGAAGGACCGTCTCGGCGACGGTATCGATCGAGTCCATACCTCCTTCTTCGGTCCGCGACAACTAAGGGGTATTCACACAGATCGACACCGCCGAGATGAGAGAGCACGTGCGGGCCGTGATGGCAGCGCTCGCCGATGCAGTCCCTCCAGAAGAGTTCGAAAACGCCCTGCAACAACTCCCCGACGCGTACGGTCCGCTTCTCGAACTGGTCGATCGGGCGGCCGACTCGTAGGCTCGAGTCCGCGACGCGGATTCCGATGGGTGCGCCCTCGTCGGCTCCGCCGCGACGGTCCGGCGCGGCCGTGTTATTCCGCTCCGCCGTTGGTCGACCCCTCGTCCGTCGGATCGGCGTCTGGCTGACTCGTCGCGTCGGATTGCGGGCCGCCACCGGCCTGTGCCTCCTCGCCCTCTCCCCACCCGCCAGCGTCGACTACTTCGAAGAGTTTGCGCCAGTTCTCGTCGTCTTCGCTCTCGGGCAGCTGGTCGCGGAGTTGCTGGAAGTCGGACGGAGGAACCGCGGTTTCGACGAGGTCGACGACGACCCGGGCGTGGTAGGCCGCATCCGATCGATCGACCCCTTCGATCTCGCTGACGCGGTCGACGAACTCCTGCCAGTCGAATCGCTGGCCGTGTTCGTGGACGGCACCGGACAGGTACCACCTGATTTCGAGCGGGAGCGAGCCGGCGAGGTCGTCGGCGTTCCCCGCGGGGATTCGCTGGCCCAGCGTCATAAGGGTCGCCCGGATCGCCCGTACTGTTCGGCCGGTATCCGGGAGCTCGAGCCGGTGCTGAACCGTACCGGTGAATTCGTCGAAGTTCATGCCACGACGTTCGCGAACCAGCAACGTTAATCTAGGTGGCACCCACATCCCGCTTCGAAGGGCTCACCCCGTTCAGCCGGCGGCCGAGATCCGACAGGTGGGTATTTTTGAAACGGCGGATGAACGGGACTCCATGACGCTCGTCGCATTCGACTTCGACGAAACGCTCACCCAGTCCGACCTGAGTATCCTCCTCGGGAGGGAGTACGACGTGGCAAGCGAGATGCGTGGCCTCCTCGAGCAGGGACTGCGTGACGAGATCGATTTCGAGACGAGCCTTCGAGAGCGCGTCTCGTTGCTCGAGGGGATGCCGGAACGCCGGGTCGAAACCGCGTTCGATCGGTGTCAGTTGCGCGACGGCGCCGCCGAGTTGATCGCGGACCTGCGACGATCCGACGTGTCCGTGGCGATCGTTACGGGTAGTTTCGACCGGGGCGTCGAGACGGCGCTCGATCGAGCCGGGGTCGCGGTCGATCACCTCGTCGCGAATCGGCTCGTGACGGAAAACGGGGCGCTGACGGGCGACGTCGAAGGTCCCTTGCTCGACGACAGGAAAGATCAGCCACTGGGGGAACTCGCCGTCGCCGAGGGGGACAACCTCGACCGGACGATCGCGGTCGGTGGCGGGGCCACGGATCTCCCGATGCTTCGCGCAGCCGGAACCGCCGTCGGATTCGATCCGGTGCCGGTCGTCGAACAGCACTGCGACGTCGTCGTGCCGTCGATGCGGAAACTCCGCCTCTACTTCGAACAGCACGACATCGTCGACGCTGACGGGACCTGACGCGATAGTAGCTACTGAAACGGGTTACACCGATCGCACGATAGCTGTCCGATCGGGTGCGTACTGACTTTCAGCGGATACTCTACTCGAGAGCCACTTCCTGCGGTCGCTCCCGAACCGGTTCCCGAGCGGAAGGTGGCGTCACGGTCCCCTACTTCAGCGTCCGGGCGAACCAGTCGGCTGCCACGTCGGCGACTTCTTCGAGTTCGCCCTCCCCTTCGAAGAGATGCCCCGCCCCCTCGACGACGTGCAAGTCCTTTTCGCAGGAAAGCTTGGCTTCGGCCTCGCGGTTGAGTTCGAGCACCTGGGTATCGGCACCACCGACGATGAACAGGGTCGGTGCCCGGACCTCGTCGAGGACGTCGGACGCCATGTCGACGCGGCCGCCGCGCGAGACGACGGCGTCGACGTCGTCCCGCAGGCGCGCCGCTGCCCGGAGCGCGGACGCCGCTCCCGTACTGGAGCCGAAGTACCCGACGGGCGTGTTACGAGCGTCCTCGCGATCCCACAGCCACTCGGTAGCTGCGACGAGACGGTCCGTCAACAGTGGAATGTCGAAGCGATTGTCGCGGATCCGGTCTTCTTCCTCGGTGAGCAGGTCGAACAACAGGGTCCCGAGTCCTCTGTCGCGGATGACCTCCGCGACGAAGTTGTTGCGAGGGCTCTTTCGACTGGAGCCGCTCCCGTGAGCGAAGACGACCACTCCCCGTGCATCCGCCGGGATTTCGAGCATGCCTTCGAGCGTCACGTCGTCGACCGGGATGGACGCGAGGGTCTCTGATCGCGGTGCCATATTCGACCTGACACCGTCGGCGATCTTTATACAGGGGGGTCGTCCCCCGCGGGGGTATCCCACCTGTGTGTTATATGTAGCCGCTTTCCGTGTTCCCATCCGAGAACGATGCGAGAAACTCGCCGATTCAAAGACCGGATGGACGCCGGAGAGCAACTCGCGGAGGTACTCCGTGAGCGGGAGGTCGACGCGGATATCGCGCTCGCCATCCCCCGGGGCGGCCTCCCGCTCGGACGATCGGTGGCCAACGCGCTCGACGTCCCGCTCGACATCGTCGTCGCGAAGAAGATCGGTGCCCCGGGCAATCCGGAGTACGCCATCGGTGCCGTCGCGAGCGACGGGAGCGTCTGGCGGAACGAACAGGGATTTCGTGGATCGGGAGCCGACGAGGAGTACTTCGAACGACAGCGCGAGGAGGAAGCAGCGAACGCCCGTCGGAAGGCCGAACGCTACCGGGGCGATCGATCGGAACCCGACCTGACCGACAAGACCGTGGTCGTCGTGGACGACGGCGTGGCGACGGGATCGACCGTCAGGGCCTGCCTCAGGAAGCTCAACGAAACGGACGCCGACCGTATCGTGCTGGCAGTCCCAGTCGGCCCACCGGAGACGATCGCCGAACTGGAGGCCGAGGCCGACGAGGTCGTCTGTCTCGAGACGCCGCGCGGTTTCAGGGGCGTGGGGCAGTTCTACCAGACCTTCGGCCAGGTGACCGACGAGGAGGCGATGGCGTATCTGGAACGGTAACTGGTATGCGACCAGCATCGTCGGTCGTCTCCTCGATGCCGAGAACGATCGCAACGATAACGACCGTCGGACACGTCCCCTCCAGTAGGGAACGCACTGATGGCAGCGTCGTCCCGGTGGTATAGCACCCCGATCGATCGAAAAATCTCATACAAATCATGGATATCGCTGACATCGTTTCGAAAGAGTACGTCGAATTCACCCCGGAGACGCCCGTCTCGAAGCTCGTCGGTACGTTCGCGGATTCCGACGTCAAGGGCGTCGTGATCCGCGACGACGAGTTCGAGGGGGTCGTCACCAGGAGACAACTCGCTACCTCGCATCGCCAGCCCAACGAAAAGCTCGGGTCGCTCGTCTGGCACGTGCCTCGGCTCGCGCCGGACGAGGACGTCCGCAAAGTGGCACAGCTCATGATCGACAGCGATTCGCAGCTGCTCCCCGTGTTCGAGGGCCGGGAGCTGATCGGCGTCGTCACCGTCGACGCGATCCTCCGGAAGGTTAAACCGTTCCTCGATGCGGCGACCGTTGCCGAGGCCCACTCCGCCGATCTGGTCTCGGTCGATTCGACGTCAACCCTTGGCAACGCACTCAACGTCTTCCAGGAGAACCACATCACGCACCTTCCGGTCGTCGAGAATAGCACGGCAGTCGGTATCCTCAGCCTCTACGACGTGACCGGCATCACGGTTCGGGCCGAGGTGCAGAGCCAGGGTGGCGATGCGGGCGGGACGGATCCGTTCGGGGGCGAAATATCCGACAGTACGGCTCGCTCGCGCCGCGGCGGCTTCGGCGCCCGGGAGGGTGAGTCCGAGCGGATGCTGGACCTCCCGGTCCGGGACATCATGGTCTCGCCCGTGCGCACGATTCGCCCGGACGAGACGCTCGATATCGCGGTCGAAGAGATGTTCGAGATCAACGCGTCGTCGCTGGTCGTCACCGAGAACGGCGATCCCCACGGCATCGTCACGAAGACCGACGTTCTCGACTCGCTCACGTGGGAGGCCGGCGGGAACCGGGGCGTCCAGGTCTACGGGACCAACCTGATAGACGACGTGACGTACGACGAGATCGTCGCGAAAGTCGAGAAATTCGACGACAGGGATCACGGGATGAACGTGCTGGACGCGAAGGTCCACCTCCACGAACACGACGAGACGCGCCGCGGGCGGCCGCTCCTGCTCGCCCGGATTCGGCTGCACACCGACCGGGGGCTGTTTATCGCCTCCGGGGAGGGGTACGGCGCGAGTCACGCGATCAACGAGGCGAGCGAGGTTCTGGAGCGCCAGATCCGCGACGAGAAGACCTACGGCCGGAGCAAGAAGCCCCCGAGCGAGGAGTTCTGGGAGAAACGGTTCGGGTGGCTGCTCGAGGAGTGATCGCCACCGCAACCGCTGGTGATGGAGCAAGCGGGCGACGTCATCGCACGACGGTCACTGGAACGGTTGCCCGTTCGACGAGCGACTTCGCGACGCTGCCGAGCATCAGCCCCGCACGCTCCGATCGGCCACGGTGGCCGACGAAGAGCGCGTCGAACCCTTCGGCCTCGGCGTAGGTGGCGATCTCCGTGATCGGATTCCCGTAGAGGAGTACAACCTCGACGTCGTGGCCGAGTTCGGCGGCCAGGTCGGACGCGTCGTCGGTGAGGTCCAGGCCTCGCTGTTCGGCGTCTTCGACGCTCTCGAGGATCAGGCGCTGGTCGGCATCGGAGAGCGACGTGATCGGTTCGGCTCCGCCCTCGTCGTGAGCGGTGGGATCGACCGCGTGGACCACCGTGATCGAGCCGCCCATCGCGTCCACGATATCGGCGGCGTAGGCGAGTGCGTTCTCGGACTCTTCGGATCCGTCGACGGCTACGAGGGCCTTCATGTCCGTGCGTTCGGTCCCGAGTTAGTTAAAACGAATCGTGAGGTCGAATTCCCCGCTCCACCGCAGGCAGGGACCGAATCACGTCTCCGGCCCGATACGCTTGACGCGCCCCTGGGCACCGGACTTGAGTTTCACGAGGATTCCTTCGGGGTGGGTCCGCTCGTCGGTCAGGACGACGCCGACCTCCCCGACGATACGATCGCCGTTCTCCTGTTCGATCTCCACGGTCGTTCCCTGGCCGAGTTCGTCTCGGGTGGGAAGGTCAGCTGACATGTGTTCTGGGTACCGGTCGTGAGTTCGTACAACAGCGCCCGCTCCTCGTCGCGCCCCTCAGCGTGGAAGCCACGCTCCTCGCTGACCTCGACCTCGTCGAGGGTCGCGGCGACTGTCTCGCCGTCGTCCAGGCGAAGCGTCCACTCCCCGGCTCCGAGCTTGCCCATCGTTATCGCGAGTTCGTCCAGCGCCATAGTCGATCGGTCGTGACTCTCGGCGAGAAAACGAGGGGAAAATCCGGTTCAGTCGACGACAGCCACGTCGAACGTGTCGTCCCATCGGTACCGTCGGCCGCCCCAAACGAACGTCGGGCGAACGAGTCCGGCGACGCCGATGATGGGAGCGAGGACGAGCGATGGTGCCGCGAACAGCCACGTCCGCCGATCGACGCGGAGCGCGCGGTAGTGCGTGTATGCGAGCACGGTCACACCCACGGCAACCGCGACCGGGAAGACGAGTCCGACCGCGATGACGGAGAGAAAGAGGGCGAGCGACGCCAGCGTTCTGGTCGGATCGAACCGGTAGAAGATCTTGGCGAACCGGGTTATCCGCTCGTACGTCGCGCGTGGCCCGCCCGGAACGCTGACCCGGGAGACGAGTTCCCGCGACGCGACGACCTCGTCGACGTACTCGGCGAGCAACGCGTCGTCCGAGACGGTCCGTCGCAGGTCTTCGACGTACGCATCGACGTCGACGTCGCGCCGATCGAACGTGACGCCGCCACCCCACGGCACCCAGTTGGATCGATCGACCACGAACGAGCCGACGACGAGACACGGGGGTTCGAACAGTTTGAACGGGTATTCCTCGCTGGTAAAGACGGGAATCGCCGTTACCGTGCCGTGTTCCTCCCCGAGGCGTTTGATCGTCGCCAGCCAGTCCTCGTCGCGATCGACGTCGTCGTCGGTCAACACGATCCGGTCCTGAGAGGCGTGCTCGAGGCCGACCGCGACGGCGTTTGCTTTTCCCGAGCAGCCCTCGGGCTCGCCCGCGACGAGCAGTTCGGCCTCGTCGGGGCGGTCGGCGGTCGCGACCGGATCGTCGTCGCTGTCACAGACGACCAGGAGCTCGTCGTCGGCCTCGAGCTGACGGGCCAACTGCTCGCACGACGGCGTCCACTCGAACGTCGGCAGGATGATGCTCGCCATCACCCGGGGTACTCCGACCCGACGGCTAACAGTTTCGGAAGACGAGAACCCGTACTCCCGCCGATCCGATCCGTCTCGCGCCGGTTCTCGGACCGCGATCGAGCGGCCCACGAGTCACGGATCGCGGTCTCCGAGTTCGGCGAAGACCTCGAGACAGTCCACGAGCTGGCGCGGCAGCAGGAACCCGTCACGAACGTGAGCGCGCCCGTTCCGACCGAACGACGTCCGTCGCTCCTCGTCGTCGAGGAGTCGTTCGACTCGCCGTGCGACGCCCCCGACGTCGTCCGGCGCTACGAGGTAGCCGTTCCGGCCGTCCTCGATCTGCAGCGGGATGCCGCCGGCGGTCGACCCGACGACCGGTGTGCGCTTCCAGAGCGCCTCGGAGACGACGAGGCCGAACCCCTCCCGTATCGATTTCTGGACGACGACGTCCGATCGGCGCTGCAGGACGTTCACGGCCGTATCCGGGAGCTCCGACAGGACGAACACGTCCGGGTCGTCCGCCGCCGCAGCCGCAACCCGATCGTATACCGCCGCCCCTTCCGGGTCGTCGTCGGCCATGCTGCCGACGAGCGCTAGCTGAGCGTCCGGCACCCGAGAGCGGACTCGCCGGTAGGCCTCGAGCGTGCCGAACTGGTCTTTCCACGGGTCGAACCGGGACACCTGCGTCACGAGCGGTGCGTCCAGCGAGATCGGGGCGAGGCGGTCGCGTTCGGTCGCCACCGTCGACTCGTCCAGGTCCGCGTTCTTCGCCGCCAGGGGATCGATCGACGGATGGACGACGCTCGAGGACGGAACGGCGATCCCGTCCTCGTAGACGGACCGGCTGAAGACCGCGTGATCGACGCGCTCGATGTACTCGGCGACGAACGCGAGGTGCTCCCGGGTCGGATCGCTCAGGTCGAGGTGACAGCGCCAGACGATGGCGGCGTTCGGAATCGCCTCCGCCAGCGTCTCGACCATCCCCAGGGGCTGTGGATCGTGCAGCACGACGACGTCGTACTCGTCGGCGATCGCGGCCGCGTTTCGCCCCGTTACCGCGCGATAGGTCGCTTTCATCTCGTCGGTCAACCGCGTCCCGCTGCCCTGGAGTCCGTTGTGAAGGGCTTTGGTCACCTCGAAGAAGGACTCGTCCGCCTCCATCACGTACCAGTCGGTGTCGACCCCGAGGTCGTTGCACAGCGGAACGATCGAGCGGAGGAGTTCCGCGACGCCGCCGCCAGTCGCCGTCGAGTTCACGTGGAGGATCCGGACGTCGTCGAGGGCCTCGGCGAGCGTGCGGAGCCGCTGGAGCCGATCGGGACCCGTCACGGCGTCGTACGCCGCTATCGACCGGTCCGCGAGGGACGGTGAGTGCATGGTCTGGGCGAACTGTCTACGACGAGTGTGGTATCAGTTGCACCTGCATTTCGATCGATCCGGCCCGACGGGTGGTACCGGTTCGCAGGAAACACATTTATCGTTTCGTCGCCTACGACTGGTCACAATGATGGCGACGACCCACGCGCTCTGGGGGATGGTGCTCGCCCTTCCCGCGCTCGCGATCGCCCCGGAACTCGCACCGATCGCGCTCGTGGCGGGGTTCGTCGGTGGGCTGGTCCCCGACCTCGACCTCTACACCGGCCACCGGAAGACGTTCCACTATCCCGTCTACGCGTCGATCGCAGCGGTGCCTGCGCTGACGCTGGCACTCCTCGCGCCGTCGACGCTGACGGTCGCGCTCGGCGTCGGACTCGCTGCGGCGGCGCTACACGCCGTGGCCGACGTCTTCGGCGGAGGACTCGAGCTACGGCCCTGGGAAGGAACCTCCGAGCGGGCCGTCTACAGCCACTATCACGATCGATGGGTCCGTCCCCGCCGCTGGATCCGCTACGACGGCGCACCCGAGGATCTCGCGCTCGCCGGCTTCGCGGCGGTGCCGCTGGCCGCCACGGGGACGCGGCCCGTCACCGCCGTCGTACTCGCGTTCGTCACGGTGTCGGCCGTGTACGTTCTGTTGCGCAGGCACCTCGCGGGCGTCGCCGAGCGCCTCGTCGCGCTGATTCCGGACTCGCTGTTTCCCTACCTCCCCGCCCGTTATCGCAGGGCCTGAGTCGTTCGCGAGTTCGACCGATCCCCGTCCGCGCTCGGCTCACGCTACGGGCAGTTCGGCCCGTCATACTATAGTATTCCGCCCGAAAGGACACGTATGACCAGTCGCGTTCTCGTCCCCGTCGATGGATCGCCGTTGTCCATGCGTGCACTCCGGCACGCGTTGCGGGAGTTTCCCGACGCGGAGATCACGGCCTACCACGTGGTTGACCTGTTCGAACCCGACTACAGCACCGACGTCGAGTCGTCCTACGAACCGATGATCGGCTCGGCAGAGTGGTACAGGGCCGTCGATGACGCGACCGACCGGCTCTTCGCGGAGGTCGCCGAGGTCGCCGCCGACTACGACCGATCGGTCGCGACCGACTCGGACATCGGCGATCCGAAGCGACTCGTCGTGGAGTACGCCACGGAGGAGGCCGTCGATCACGTGATCCTCGGGTCACACGGGCGGCCGGGAACGACGCGGCCGCTCTTCGGGAGCGTCGCCGAGACCGTCGTTCGGCGCGCGCCGGTCCCGGTCACCGTCGTTCGGTGAGGTCTCGATCGCGGGCCGCGACTCGCGGCGAATCATCAGCCAGCCTCACCTGTTCGATCGAGACGACGGGTTCCTGACCGAGGGTAGCGTCTCCGTTCTCTTGTCGGGGGAAGCGTCCACTAGGTTGTTTACCGACAAGGGCCAAGTACTACCCGTCATGGCGTTTCTCGTCCCCTTCGATGGGTCCTATCTGGCGGAAGCAGCACTGATGCGGGCGTCCGAGTACGGCCAGGCGCTCGACGAGGACGTCGTCGCTCTGTCCGTCGTTCCCGACGACGAGGCGTACGCGATCGACGTCGGGTGGTACGAGCGCGGGGAAGACGAACCGTTCAGCGTTCCGTACGTCGCCGGCAAACTTCGCGACGGGGTGGTCGATATTGCCCCCCAGGCCTCGTTCCGGCACGAGCAGATCGACACCGCGTCGGCCGTCGCGATCGCGACCCGGATCACCGAAATCGCCGACGAGATCCGGCCGTCGGTCGTCTTCATCGGCACGGAAAACGTCGGCGAGATCGCCCAGCCGGTGACCAGCGTCGCCGGAGGGGTCGCCGAAAACGCGGCGTACGACGTTCACATCGTCCGGTACTACGCACCGCCGTCGATTCCAGCGGTTCGACTCGAGGAGGGGTCGTACACGGAGCAGTGACTGCAGGTGCGGCCACTGCTCGCCGACGGCGTACTGGTCACGTTCGGTGAGCGTACGAGTGGCTTTGATGAGCGTTCGGGTCGAACCAACCGGTATGTTCAGGACCGTACTCGTCCCGACGGACGGCAGCGCCGGTGCCGAAGCGACGATCGCCCACGCGACCGAACTGGCCGGGGCCTACGGCGCAGCCGTGCACGCACTCTTCGTCGTCGACACCGGTGCCGAGCCGATCGGGTTCGCCGACGACGATCGCGAGGACTTCTACGACTCGTCCGAGCGACGGGGCCGCGAGGCGACGATCCGGATCACGAACCGAGCCGAGGAGCGGGACCTGCAAGCTGCACGGGAGATTCGGGAGGGCGTCCCCTACAGGGAGATCCTCGCGTACGCCGACGACCACGACGTCGACGTGATCGTCATGGGGACCCACGGCCGGACCGGTGCCGATCGGGTCCGCCTGGGCAGTACCACCGAACGCGTGATCACGCGGGCGGACGTGCCGGTGCTGTCGGTTCGCCTGATGGAAACCGGCGAGGCCCCCGAGCCAGGGGATGGCGGGTACGATCGACTCGTGATCCCGACGGACGGGAGCGACGCCGCCGAACGCGCCGCGGAGACGGCACTCGACGTCGCGGAAAAGTACGACGCCGACGTCCACGCCGTCTACGTGGTCGATTCGACGACGTACGATCTGGAGGACGCACCCCGAAGCATCGTCGGACTGCTCAAGGAGGGTGGGAACAACGCGACGGAGGCGATCGCCGACATGGCGCGCGAGCGGGGCCTCGACGTGGGAACCGACGTTCTTCGCGGCGTCCCGGCCGCGGAACTCCTCGAGTACGCGTCGGGGGTCGACGCCGACCTCGTCGCCATGGGCACGCGCGGGCGAGCGGTCGGCTCCGGCCGACTGCTGGGAAGCACGACGGCTCGCGTCGTCCGCCGATCACCGATCCCCGTCCTGACGGTCTCCTAGCCGTCGAGCGGGTCTCGATCGGTGAGGTGGGTCGCCCCCCTGAGTTGCCCCCTTCACCGGTCGACCGTGGCCCATCGGACGATGTCCGAGCACCGCGGCGTTCGACGACGGTCGACGATCGGACTTCCGCCCGCCGGTCGGACACGGGGCACGGGCGATGGCGGACGGCCTCGGCGTCGTGGCGCGCCTACTCGTCGTTCGATTCGAGCGCGGGCGGGAGTCCCTGGTGTTTGATCCCGGTCCAGTCGTCGATCCGGAACTCGTAGACTTTGATCTCCCCGGACAGGGTGGCCGTTTCGAACAGATCCGGGCGCCACACGTCGCTCAGGATCTCCTCGAGATCGTCCCACCCCGATTCGTGGACGGCGCTGATCGTTCCCGACAGGAGGACGCTCTGCCAGTTGTACATCGTATCGACTTTGTATACGAGAAAGCTCGCGTCGTCCGCCGCCTCGCTCATCGTTTCCTTTCGGCTCCTGGAACCGAGGAGATACGTGAAGTAGAGTCGGCTGTCGCCGTCGTACCCGAACGACAGCGGGAGGAGATAGGGACCACCGTCTTCGGGGAGGCCGAGCACGCCCATCTTCTGGGTCGACAGGAAGGATCGGATTTCGCCGTCGTCCATTTCGGCCAGCCCGTAGTCCTGGAGTTCATCGACTGACATATGTAGACGGTCTCCGGGTGGCATCAAAAAGCCTCACCTCCTCTGCTCCCGGCGAGAGTCGATCGGATCACCCTGACCCCCCGTGACGCCCCGATCCCCGTATGGATCCGCTGGCTCCGTCTACTCCGAAATCCGGGACTCGATCGTCGCCCGCAGTTCGTCCGTCTCCTCCCGAAGTCCGTCGCTGATCCGGACGTCGTAGGGTTCGGGATCTTCGATTCGCCGGTGTTCCTCCGGCAGTTTCTGGCGCTGCTCTCGGGCAGTCTCCCGTATTTCGTCGAGAGCAGGGATCTCGTAGCTTCGATCGCCGTCTTCGATGACGGTGACCAGTTGCTCCTCCCCGGGAGACTCCTCGCCACGGAGACCGAGAACGTCGCCGGTGTACCGGCCGTCGGATTCGATCCGGCGCACGCTTTTTGCCCCCGGATAGGTCACCTTGCCTTTCGAGAGCTTCATCGACGGCTGCATCTCGCCGTCGCGTTCGACCGCCACGAGTTTGTAGACGCCCTCGACTTTGGGGGCGTCCGTGCTCGTCACCAGGGCGGTCCCCGGCCCGAAGCCCGCCCCGACGCCGTCGCGATCGAAGAACTCGTGGATGGCGTACTCGTCCATGCCGGAGGAGATGAACTGGTCGATCTCCGGGATGACCTCGTCGACGGCCTTCGAGAGCGCCGGGAGATCGCCCGAGTCGAGGCGAACGCCGCGGAGGTCCACCTCCCTGGTCTCGGCGACGTCCTTCGCGATCTCCGCCCCCCTGACGGTGTCGTAGGTGTCGATCAGGAGGACGCTCTCGTCTCCGTACTCGTCGACGAACGCCTCGAACGCGTCGCGTTCGTGTTCGAAATTCTGGACCCACGAGTGGGCCATCGTTCCCGAGACGGGGATGTCGAACGCCTCTCCCGCGGCGACGTTCGAGGTGGCGTCGAAGCCGCCGATGTACGCGGCCCGAGCGGCCTTCATGGCGGCGTCGGTGCCGTGGGCGCGTCGGGAGCCGAAGTCGACCAGTCGCTGGCCGTCCCCCTCGCGATCGATCACGTCCCGCATCCGGCTCGCTTTCGTCGCGATGAGCGACTGGTAGCCGACCTGGTTGATCAGTGCGGTCTCGAGGAGCTGGGCCTGCAGGATGGGCGCCGTCACTTCGAGCAACGGTTCGTTCGGGAACACCAGCGTCCCTTCGGGCAGCGCGCGTACCTCGCCGGTGAACTCGAAATCGGCCAGGTACGACAGGAACGCGTCGTCGAATCCCTGCTCGGTCAGGTACTCGATCGCTCGCTCCCCGAACGAGAGGGTTTCGACGTAGTGGATCGCCTGCGCTACTCCCGCGGCCACCATGTAACCTCGATTCGGCGGCAGATCGCGGACGAAGAGGCTGAACGTCGCTCTCGGGTTGTGGTCCTGTTCGTGGTAGGCCTGCATCATCCGCAACTCGTAGAGGTCGGTGAACAGCGGGAGGTTCTGCTCCGTCAGGTAGCCGAAGGTCGTCTCGGACATCGGTTCGAATAAACGATCGACGTCACCCGTGATAACTGTCGGTGCCGGTTCCTGCCGACCCACCCCGGTCCCGAGGTTCTGAGACTGTCGCTGGCCTGCGTCTCACCGTCTCGATCACCCGATCTCGTCCGGTTCAGACGCGTCGAGAACGGTCGAGGCCAGTTCGCACTGGTAGTATCGGACCGTCTCGCTCTGTTGGTCGTAGTCGATCAGTTTCCCGTCTTCGAGCGACGGTAAGTGGACGTGATGGAGTTCCGTTTTCCAGCGGTCGGTCTCTTTCACCTCGGTCACCGTGGACAGGGTCGCTGCCAGTCGTTCGACCTCGATCTCGGTGTCGTCGTGGGCGTCCAGCACGGAGACGATCGTCCGGCGACGGTTATCCGCGAGTAGGCGAAGGACGGTGTCCGTATCGCATTCACAACTGATATTCCCGTCTTCGTCGATGATCGGACACTCAACCATGGTTTTCGATAGTCGAACTACGATCGCGCGGCGTAAAGTATACCCAACGTCTTCCCACCGCGTGAAAGATCGACGATCGTTGAACCGTACGGAAAACCGACCCGAGACGGGAGCGGCTGAATCCAATTACAGGGGTGTCCACTCCGCGTCGGAATCCGACGACAGGTGTACCCTTGACGGACCGCAGAGCGAGTGCAGTCGGATGGACGATCATCGATCCCGTTCGAGTCGCTCGCGGCGATTCTCGTACTCCTCCTCGGAGAGGTCGCCGCGAGCGTAGGCCGTTCGCAACTCCTCGATCGCGGCGTCGGATTCGTCTCCGGGCTCCTGAATCGCCCGGTACAGCAGGTAGCCGATTCCGAGTATCACCAGCAAGAACACGAGCCACATCACGATTCCCATCCACGCACCCGTCGTGCCGTTCCACATCCCGCCGTCCCACATGTGTCCACCTCCCCACATGCCCATCGTCGGCGCCATCAGTACCATCAGCAGGAACGGCAGGAGCAGGACGAGGGCGATGATGAGCAGGAGCGTTCGAACGATCGAGTCGTCAGTTGCCATGGGAATACCTTCGCCGGGAACACTGAAATATCTCCGTCCCGGGTCGTCGGAATCGTCATCGACGTCGTCGGCGGTCGATCACCGGACGACCGTCACCGGTACCGACGCGCGTCGCACGACCTGTTCCGCGACGCTGCCGAGCAGGACGCGCGAGATGCCCGACCGGCCGTGACTGCCGAGGACGATCCCGTCGACGTCGGCGTCGTCGGCGAACTCGACGATTCCCCGGGCTGGTGCGCCGACGATCGTCTCGGTCGCGATCGACGCGTCGTGTTCCTCGCCGAACTCTCGTGCGGCGTCGAACAGCCGTTCGGCCTCCTCTTCCTCGGCTTCGACGGCCCGCTGGAAGTTGTACGGGACGTCCCCGTCGTAGGCGGATATCGACGGGTTGATCACGTGCAGGACCGTGATCTCCGCGTCGGGAAACGTCGTGATAGCGTGTTCGAGTGCCGCTCGCGCCGGGTCGGAGTCGTCGACCGGGACAAGGACGTGCATACGCGGTCGTTCGCCCGTCGAACGTATATACCGCCGGGGACGTTCCCGCCACGTGGAATCTCTCCGGATAGTGGACGTTCGCCATCTCGATCGGTGGCGGCCTGCCGACGGAGAGGACGGGCCGTCGGCACCGGATTCTTCGCAATCTGGGACTGTCTGGGCGTTTCGACAAGTCCTCCTGCATGGGAATAGTCGGTACCGGGTATACCGTGGAACAGAAACGGTCTCGTATGAACGTTCGCGAAATCGTTGCCGACGAGTTCGAGACGTACGACGAGTCGACGCCGGTGTCGAAACTCCGCGGCGCGTTCGAGGAGACCGGTCAGCAGACGCTGTTGATCGCCCGGGACGGCGCGTTCGAGGGGATCGTCACTCGGCGGGACGTCATCTCGTCCCACCAGAAGACCTCCCGGAAGGCGGCGTCGCTCGTCCGCCCGGTCCCGACGATCGGTCGCGACGAGGACGTCCGAGAGGTCGCGCGGCTCATGATCGCCGGCGACACCAGGGTCCTTCCGGTGCTCGAGGGCGACGACCTCGCCGGTGTCGTCCGTGCGGACGACCTCCTGGAGCAGGTCCAGCCGTACCTGTCGGTGCTCGCGGTCGACGACGTCGCGACGAGAGAGGTCGTCACCGTGCGCCCGGACGAGTCGCTGGGTGCGGCGCTCTCGACGTTCCGAACCGAGCGCATCCAGCACCTGCCCGTCACCGAATCCGGGTCCGACGGGGTCGTCGGCATCGTGAGTCTCGCCGACGTCCTCGAGTTCGTCACGCGGGAACTCCAGCGGTCGCAGGGCGGCGATCCGGCGGCCAACGTGGACGCCGCGTCCGGCGGCCACCACGGCGGGTTCGGCGCCCGGGAGGGCGAGAGCGACGACCTGCTCAGCCTGCCGGTGCGTAACGTGATGGTCGAGACCCTCGGAACGGCACGGGCGAGCGAGACGATCGACGAGACGCTCGCGACGATGGTCGAGCACGGGGCCTCCTCGTCGATCGTTCTCGACGAGGACGGCAACCTCGACGGGATCGTCACGAAGACGGACCTGCTCGAGTCGCTGACCTGGACCGACGAGGGACGGCTCCCGATCCAGGTGTACGGCGCGGACCTCCTGACGGACCTCTCCCGATCGGAACTGGCCGATCGGATCGAGGCGGTCGCGGGGAAGTACGAGGACATGCGCGTCCTCGAGGCCAAGGTCCACCTCCAGAAGCACACCGAGCAACTCCGGGGCGTTCCCCTGCTGCTCGCCCGGGTTCGCCTCTACACCGACAAGGGGCTGTTCGTTGCCTCCGGTGAGGGGTACGGTGACGGCCACGCCGTGTCGCTCGCCCTGAACGCGGTCGAACGCCAGATCCTCGAGGGGAAGACCCACGCCCTGAACGAGAGGACCGGCGACGACGCGGACGTCGCCAAGATGTACGGCTGGTGGCTCAGCGAGTAGGCACGGCCGACAGGCGATCGCCTTCGGACCCGTTCACTCGCCCGTTTTCCGGCCGGTGATCGACTCGATCTCCAGTTCGTAGATCTCGAGGTCGATCGCCTCGACGTCCTGGTCGAAGACGTGCAGCCGGTGGAACGACTCGTTGAGCGTCATTGCGTCGAACGCTTCCCGTTCGGCATCGGTGAGTTTCCGCAACGGACCCCTGACGAGCACGCTCCAGCTATCCGTGCCGGAACCGTCGCTGTAGAGACACAGGCAGGCGTCGGTCGTCGTCTCGACGTACTCTATCTTCGTACTCGACCCGTCGTCCGCCAACCGGATATACAGCGACTCGCCGTCGTAGTGATAGTCCACCGGGATTGCGTACGCGGACGAGTCGTCCGCGAGCCCCAGGACTCCGACCGCTCCCGCTTCGAGGCGGCGTTCGATTTCGTCGGCCTCCATGCCGAACGTGTACACGTACTCGATTCTGTCCATGGTGAACGTACGGTCACGATACCTATGAAGCTCTCCCGCCGGCATCGGGCGATCGATTTCGGGTGGAACTGCTGACGGGAACTCAGCGCCCCTTCGATCGGCGCGTTCGAACGTACTGGAGCGCGGCGACGAGTGCCGCGGCCAGACTGGCGAGTTCGTACGGCTGGGCGTGAAACGTCAGCACGGCGGTGGCGACGAACAGCGCCCCGGCGAGGACGGCGTAGCCGACCCCCGGGTCGCCGCCCGGCGTCGGTTCGATCGGATCGGTCCTGACGACGAGTTCGCCGCGTTCGAGTTGTCCGAAGACGGCGTCGAACCGGGCGGGTACCCGCGCCAGCACGGGTACCGACTCCCGGAGATCCCGCTTTACGTCCTCGAACAGCACCTCGAACTCGCTCTCGATGAACCCGTGGTCGACGAGAAACGATCGCGTGACGGCGATGAAGTCGAACTCGGGATCGAGACTCCGGCAGACCCCTTCGCCGACCGTTCCGACCCGCATCAGCAACATCACGTTCGGCGGGATGCGAAACGGAAAGTCGTGCAGCATCGAGAGCAGTTCCCTGATGATCAGTCGCCAGGTGACGTCCGATCGCCCCTCGAGATTGTCGATCACCAGTTCGAGCACCCGCCGGACGGCGACCCGATCGACCGACGGCTCGAGAACCTCGAGCGCGATGAGCGTGTTCAACAGACCGTCGACGTCGCGACGAACCAGGGTTCGATAGAGGCTCGTAATGTCCTCCTGTTCCTGTTGGCTGAGTCGTTGACTCATGCCATAGTCGTAGATGACCAGCCGACCCTCGTCGGTCACCGCGAGGTTGCCGGGGTGTGGATCCGCGTGGAACACCCCGTCGACGAGCCCCATCTTCAGGTACGTCCGGGCGATCAGCGTCGCCATCTCCGTCGGCTCCATCCCGAGGTCGGCGAGGACGCGTTCGTCGGTGATCTTCCGGCCCTCGACGTACTCCATCGCCACCACGCGATCGGAACACAACTCGTCGTACGTTTCGGGGACGACGATCCGGTCGTCGTCGGCGAAGTTGTCCTCGATCTCCGCCATGATCGTCGCCTCGCGCTCGAAGTCCAGTTCCCCGAGGATGATCTCCTCGAAGTCGTCCGCCGCGTTCTCGAGCGAGTACCGCTGGCGCTCGTTGGCGAAGGCTGTAAGCAGTGGGAGGAGTCCCCGGATGACCCGCAGGTCGCGTTCGATCTGGGCCACGAGCCCCGGTCGGCGGACTTTCAGGGCGATTCGATCGCCCTCGTACTCGGCGGTGTAGACGAACGCGAGCGAGCCGCCGGCGACCGGTTCGACCGTTTCCAGGTCGATCTCGTCGCCGAGTTCCGTTTCGAGGACGGCGAACGGATCGCCGCCCGCGTCCTCGGGGACCTCGTCCTGCAGCGTCGCGAAGACGTCGACGTACGTCGGCGGCACGATGTCCGGTCGCGTCGAGAGTACCTGCCCCACCTTGATGAACGCCGGCCCGAGGTCGAGCATCGTCTCGGTGAGCCGTTCGGCACGGGCACGGTGGACTGCCGTGGAGACCGTCCGGGACGGGCCGAACAGCAGAAACCGCCGCCGATCCCGCAGGAAGGCGATCGCGACGGGGAAGAACCGAACGAGGACCTGGAGATAGCGCCGGTAGTACCCGTTCATCGTCGGTGGGCGGGGAGACAGTCGATCGAGTAGCCGTTCACGTCATTCCGTTCGCACAACGGCTACAAATACGTGACTAACGCGTCTCCGCAATGCAACAAAAAGGTGACTATCGCGTCCCCTCGACGGAACAGTCGCACGAGTCGTAACCGGACGGGTGCCCCGGTCGATCCGGACCGATCGACGCGTCCCTCGTGCCTCGTGACTCACCGTCGCTTCACGTGGACGGCGTCGTCAACGACGCAGACCTCGCACCCTTCGTACTCGAAGCGGATCGTGACGGTACTCGACGCGTCCGGGGCCGGTGCGTGTGACGCCTCCGGGGCCCGCGCGTCTCGAACGAGTCGATCGAGCGCGCCCGCGTCGATCGAGTTGTGGAGCGGCGAGAGGGCCAGCGGTTCCCGGCTCGTGACGGCCGCGACGCTACGAATGACGACGTCACTCGCCCGTTCGCCGGGACGAATCTCGGCAGGCGTATCGTTCCCGCACTCACACTGGGATGGGTGTGCCATCCTCGAGCGCTACTATTCGCCCGATGGTCCCTCTCGCAGATGATTCCGGTGCGATCGAAATCGGCGATTGATATTTGTTCACCTGGATCGTACCCTTCCGAAGTCGATCGCTCGAACGAGATAATATATCGGATTCGAATAATAGTTCTCGTATAGATAGCTTCGTGATGAATCAATCGGATACCGTGTTCCACGTGCGTCGATCTCCTCCGATCGACGACGAAACCAGGGTGAGTCGACCCGTTCGAAGCATCGTCTACGGCTAGAACGCTCGGCACCACGCCTTTCGTACGGGTTTTCGGTTCGGTTCACGGACCACGATCGGTGTCCGGCGACCGCTCGAACGCGTTTCCGGTTCGGTCGCTACGAACCGCCGCCAGTACCGCGTGTAGCGGACCTGTGCCCGCGAGGGGACTCGTCCGTTCTTCCCCGACACAGCCACGGTGGGACGATCGACGGAGTCCTGCGATCCAGCAGGACTCTGATCATCTCATTCGAGATGTGTCGAAATGCTGGGTGGTATCAAACTCTACCAGCTATCCGTCATGTGTCTCGTCGGACGACGCTCGACCGCCGGACCGATCGCCCCGGTCGTGTCTCGCTGGCTTCGAACCGGTGCCGTCGTAGCGCGAGGTCATCACCCAGAACGGGGGGCTTTAGTCGTCGGCCGCCGACCTTCCGCGCATGACGCGTGGGCTGGAGCCGACAGAATCGTACGACGGGCGGATCACGGTTCTCGTCCTCAGGGACGAGGGCCGCCGCGATCGAATCCGGTGTTCGTCGTACGAGGACGCGATCGAGACCGCGAAAGAAGCAGTGTCGTCGGCTACCGTCGTGAAGATCGTCGATCGGGACGACGAGGTCGTCTTCACTTCCGCCGAGATGGACATTGGGGTCTGGGCAACCGAATGGCGGCACGCGAAACGTCGACTCTCGGTCGACGTCGAGGAATACGACTGTCCGTACGACAGCGTCGGGTGTTTCGCGGACGATCTCTGTGTCCAGTGCCAGATCGACAGGGTCCAGAAGCGGTACTGATCGCGTCGGTCGGTGCTGGGTCGTACCGGCCTGGATCGCTCCGGGCGATGGCGGTCTTCACTCGAGGTCCTCTTGCTCCCGTTCCAGCCCCATTCAGACGCCGTACGGTGTGGTCTCGGGAACGTGAGCGGGCCGAACGACCTTCCGAGTCGCGTCCCGCACGGAGTACTTCTTTCGATCGTCCGTTATAGTAGCCACTGAAACTGTTCACACACCGATCGTACAGACGTCGTGCGATCGGGTGTGCACTGAATTTCAGTGGCTACTATAGCGTCTCGGATCGCAGGGGTCGCTACTTCCACCGTCTTCAGACGGTACCCGATCCGAACACCGGAAACAGCGGGCCATCAGCGGACCCCGACGGCCTGAGCCGCGCATACGCGCCGGATCCACGCGCACGGAGGATTGATAGCTGTTTCGCCCGAATACACGGCCGTGACAGTATCCGGCGTCGGCTTTCACTCGCTGACCACTGAACTCCACGACCACCACCCGACGGTCGAGGGCACCATCCCCGACTGGCTCTCCGGGACGCTGGTTCGCAACGGCCCCGGCCGCTTCGAAGCGGGCGACCGCCGAGTCAACCACTGGTTCGACGGGTTAGCGATGCTCCGCCGCTACGCCTTCGACGACGGCCGACTCCGCTATTCGAACCGGTTCCTCCGCACCGATGCCTACGAGGAGGCGATGGACGGTCGGCTGACCGGCCAGTTCGGCACTGACACGCGGGGCTGGCGGCGCATCCTCGAGACGATCACCTCGCTCGGGGTGCCCGACCCGACCGACAACGCGAACGTTCACGTCGCCCGCATCGACGGCGAGTACGTCGCGCTCACCGAGTCCCCGTGCCGGGTCGCCTTCGACCTCGAGACGCTCGAGACACGCGGGCGTTTTCGGTTCCACGACGACCTGACTGAGCACATCACGGCCGCGCACCTCGTCGACGACCCCCACCGCGACGAACTGGTCGGCTTCGCCACGCAGTTCGGTCTGACGCCACGATACCACCTCTACCGTCTCCCACGGGGACGTCGTACGCGCGAACGCATCGCCTCCATCGACGCGAACGGGCCGGCGTACGTGCACGACTGCAGCGTCACCGCCGATCACGTCGTCATCGTGGAGTCGCCGCTCGTCCTCTCGGTGCTCCGCGCAGCGAATCCGTTCGCGGAGGGCGCGATCGACATGCTCGACTGGCAGCCGGAGCGCGACACGCGCGTGCTCGTGGTCGACCGCGATACCGGCGACCTCGTGGCCGACCCGACGCTCGATCCGGCCTTCACGTTCCACCACGTCAACGCCTACGTCGACGGCGGGACGATCGTCCTCGACCTCGTGGAGTTCCCGGACGGCGACATCGTCGACACCATGTCGCTGTCCGAACTCGAGGGCGACGGCTTTCCGGCCGTGCCCGACGCCCGCCTGGTGCGGTACCGCATCGACCCCGACGCGAACACGGTCAGCCGGACGCGACTCTACGACGGCGGGATGGAGATGCCGCGCGTCGCCCGCTCGGTCGTCGGCCGACGCCACCGCTACGCGTACGGTCAGGCGACCGATCGCGCGGGCGCGAACGGACTCGTCAAAGTGGACTGCGAGACGGGCACCGCCAGGGAGTGGTGGGAGCGCTCGGTCTACGTCGAGGAACCGGTCCCCGTCCAGCACCC
Organism: Halosolutus halophilus; assembly: GCF_022869805.1. Classification (NCBI taxonomy): domain Archaea; kingdom Methanobacteriati; phylum Methanobacteriota; class Halobacteria; order Halobacteriales; family Natrialbaceae; genus Halosolutus; species Halosolutus halophilus. The sequence continues at coordinate 4,885,113 of NZ_CP094974.1, forward strand.
CGAGGCCGACGACGAGGACGACGGCGTCGTGCTCGCGACGGCGCTGGACACCGAACGCGAGCGGACGCTGCTCATGATCTTCGATGCAGCGACGTTGGACGTTCGGGCGCGGGCGGTTCTCCCACACGCGGAACCTTTCGGCTTCCACGGCCGTTTCTTCCGGGACGCGTGACTCGTCCGGACTACTGTCAGCCATCTCCGGCACACCCGCACGGCGGGTCGCGGGTGCGCCGGTAACCAGTGACAGCAGACCGTATCAGGCGAGATCGGCGAGCGTCCCCGCCATGACGGGACTGGCAGGTGGGTCGGGCATCGCCGCCAGTCGATAGATCGCCGCCGCCGCTCTGTCGACGGCGAAGGGCCGATCGTCGCCCAGTCGTCGCGCGATAGGTTCGAACGCTCCGACTGCGGCGAACAGCCAGTTCGCCAGTTCGGGAAAGTGTGGCTGGTCGGGACCGTACACCGGGCCAAAGCGCGGGACGACCACCTCCATGTCGAGATCGGCGATGGCCCGCTCGGCGCGCCGGCGGGCAGTGATGTACGACTGGCCGACCAGTGGCGGCTTCGCCGAGGAGGAGATGTAGACGAACCGGTCGACGTCGGCCCGCTCGGCCTCGAGGGCAGCCACGATCGCGGAATCGCCGTTGATCCGATCGAAGCTCCCGCCGGCGTCGGGAGTCTCGGAGATGGTTCCGATCGAGTGCACCACGCAGTCGACGCTCGGCAGCGCATCGCGCCACGTCTCCGGGCTGAACACGTCGGCGGCCACCCACGTTACGTCGGCGGCCCACGGCCCACAGTGGCGCTGTGCGGGTGGGCCGGTTCGTGCGACGCTCGTCACCTCGTGGCCGTCCGCGACGGCACGCTCGCAGATGCGGCGGCCGATGAAGCCGTTGCCGCCGGTTACCAGCAGGTGCATGGTCCCACTACGGGCTGTACGGGGAAAACCACGGACATCGATGACCGGTCGATCGGGAAGGGGCTGAACAACCCACGGGTAGTCCGACTCACCGGTTTGGTCGTCGGAAAATCAGTGGGCCAACTCGGATTTGAACCACCTGAAGACGGTCTCACTCGCTTCGCTCGTGAGCGTGCGTCTTCCGTAATTCAAATCCGAGTCGAATTCCATACTTGCGACTCGCGATTTTGCTCGCCGCAAAAGTATGGGCCAACTCGGATTTGAACCGAGAGCCTCCACCTTATCAGAGTGGCGCTCAACCTGATTGAGCTATTGGCCCGCGTCGGCATCAAACAGTTGTCCGCTGGTATGTTTAAGCGTTTCTTTCTTCGGGGGCCGTGCGAACCGCTACCGAGCGAGGGGGTCGCGATCGTCTCCCTCGTCTCCGTCCCCGTTCCGATCGTTCTCGCCGAAGTCGATCGTGTACGACTCGTCGTCGCCCGAGTCGACGGTGTAGGCGTCCTCGCCGAGGTCGTAGGTACCGCCGTCGGTCGGTTCGGCCGTGTCCGCTCCGGGACCGGGAGCCGCGTCGTCGTCGGGGAAGCCGTACGTCCAGACCCCGCCGCTCGCGAAGCCACCCGTCTTCTTGTCCGCGTAGGGGACGATCACGAAGCGCTTGAGTCCCATCCGGATCGGGATCCGGCTGATCGGAAGCACCAGCAGGAACCCGAGCAGGTCCGTGACCAGGCCAGGCGTGAGCAGGAAGGCCCCGGCGGCGATGAGCAGGCCACCGTCAAGCAGTTCGTTCGTCGGCGGCTGACCCTGGGCCAGCGATCGCTGCATCTTGCTGATCGTCCGTCGACCCTCGGCGCGGACCAGCAGCATGCCGACGAGTCCAGTCAGGACGACGAGCAGGATCATCCCGACCCAGCTCACGAAGCCGAACTGGGTGACGATGAGTGCGAGTAGCACTGCGTCGAGAAACGGGATGAGCAATAGCGCGAAGATCCACCGAAGCATGCCCCGATATAGCCGACGAAGGGTGAAAACCCTTTACTCTCGTCGCGTCGCTTGCTCGCGGTGATTCGGACGGAATGGGCGATGGAGACCGCTATGAATCCCCGCCCGAACGGGGCGTTCGAGGTAATTCCGATCGACTCCTCCCTACCGGTTCGGTCGCGATCGATTCACAGCGAAGGGCTTACGCCCGCGACTCGCTACCCTCCGGTATGGACGATCCGACACGCGTCGAGTGGCGCGAGTGGGGCCAGGCGGCCTTCGACGAGGCTGCAGAGGCCGACCGCCCCGTCTTGCTCTCGCTCACTGCGACGTGGTGTGACCACTGCCACGAGATGGACGCGGAGACGTACGCGGAGCCGCGAATTGCGGCGAACGTCAACGACAGTTTCGTTCCCGTGCGCGTCGACGTCGACCGCCATCCGCGGGTGCGCGATCGGTACAACATGGGTGGGTTTCCGTCGACGGTCTTCTGTGCGCCGGACGGCGGCGTCCTCACCGGTGCGGGCTATCTCGGCCCCGATGGGATGCGACAGGTGTTAGACAGCGTCCGGACCATGTGGGAGACGAAGGGGAGCGGAGCCGCCCGGATTCCCCGGCCACTGCGGGAGGACAACCCGCCCGCGGGCGACCTCTCGCCCGAAATCGAGTCGGCGATGCTGGGTCAGCTGACCGAGACCTACGACGAGGTCGCCGGCGGCTGGGGGGAGCGTCCGAAATTCCCCCTACCCGACGCCCTCGAGTTCGCGCTCAAGCGCGATCGGGAGATGGCACTGCGCTCCTTCGACGCCGTCGGTGCGAACCTGCTAGACGAGTTCGACGGCGGCTTCTACCGCTTCGCGACCGATCGGGACTGGTCGGGGCTACAACACGAGAAACTGCTCGACTCCAACGGCGCGCTCGTGCGGGCGTTCGCCAACGCCTACCTCCACACCGGCGCGGACGAGTACCGCGAACCGGCCGAACGCACCATCGAGTATCTGACGACGACGTTATGGAACAGCAGTGCGGACGCCTTCGCGAACAGTCAGGCGCCCGGCGAACCCGACGCCCACGGTCTCGACGCGACCGATCGGGCGACGGCCGACGACCCCCCGGTCGACGAGGGCGTCTTCGCCGGCCCGAACGGGCTCGCGATCGAGGGGCTACTCACGTACTACGCCTACACCGACGACGAGCGAGCCCGCCGGTACGCCGAGCGGGCGCTCGCGACGCTGCGGGAGGACATGCTCCACGAGGGTGTCGCACTCCACGAGCGCGACGCGACGCTGCAGGCTGGCGACGAGCCGACGTGCCTGCTCGCGAACCAGGCCCGCGTCCTGGCCGCGCTCACGACGGCCGCCAGCACGCTCGATACCGACCTGCTCGCGGACGCTCGCGCGGTCGCGGACGCGACGATCGATCGACTCCACGACGAGGACTCGTTCCTCGACGGGCCGGCGACGGGCGTCGGCCTCTGCGAGCGGCCGCTGCGGCCGCTGGATTCGAACGTCGCGTTCGCGGACGGGCTGCTCGAACTCGCGGTGCTCACGGACGAGGACCGGTACCGGGAGTACGCTCGGGAGACGCTCGAGGCGTTCGCCGGGGCGAGCGATCGGTTCGGTGTCCAGATCGCACAGTACGGGACGGCCGCCGCCCGGCTGCTCGAGGGACCGCTCGTAATCCGCGTCGCCGACGACCCGGGGACTGACCTCCACCGGGCCGCGCTCCGGCTGGCCGACCACGAGAAAATCGTCGTCCCGGACGCGACCGACGACCTCGAACCGGGAACGGCACGAGTCGAACGTGACGGCCGTCGTTCGACACCCGCCGAAACTCCAGAGCAGTTGAGCGACCGCGTCCAGAACATACACGAGTGATTTCCGGGCCTGAGACGCCCGAGATCGTTCGAACAGCAAACCACCACAGCGTTTATGTTGCTACGGTCAGTGTTGCTTGCATATGGCCAGCCTCAGGGACCTCGGGCTCTCGGAATACGAAGCTCGAGCGTATCGAGCACTGTTGAACACCGGTCCGACGACGGCGAAGGAACTCTCACGCGCGAGTGACGTTCCGATGGGTCGGATCTACGACGTGTTGAACAGCATCGAGCAGTACAACCTCGTCCGCAGCCAGACCGCGAGCCGCCCGAAGAAGTACGTCGCCGTCGAACCCTCGACCGCGCTGGATCGGCTGCTCGACGACAAGAAACGGGAACTCGAGGAGAAGGCCGAACAGTACGAATCGATCGTCGACAACCTCGCCGACGAACTCGACGCGGCCGAACCCGTCGAGGAGCAGTTCTGGACCGCCGCCGTCGGCCCCGAAGAGACGATCGACCTCCTCCTCGAGCGGCTCGCAGCTGCGGATCGGAACATCGTCATGGTCGCCGCGGACCCGGTTCCCCAGATGGACATCCGAACGGTCGGCGACGAGGTCCTCGCCCAGCTCGAAGACGCCCTCGACCGCGGCGTCTCGGTCGACATCCTGATGACCCGGGATCTGGTCGCGTCCCTCTCCGAGAACGTCGGCAGGCGGTACCAGGAGACGCTACAGGCTCGCAACGACTTCGACGTGCGGACGAGCGAGGAGGTCTCCGGTTCGTTCAACATCATCGATGGCGTGGAGGTCTGCATCCAGGTGCCGAACCCGCTCTCATCGAGCGAGGCGTTCGGCATGATCGACCTGAAAGACCCCGAGTTCGCGGCCGACGTCCACGACGAGTTCACGCCACACTGGCAGAACGCGGAGCCACTCGAGTTCTGATCGACGGACCGATCGCCCGTAGCCGATTTTGCCGGACCGATCGCGGTCTATCGACGGCCGACGTTCCTGCGCGGCGAATCAGTTCCTGCCGTTGACCTCGTCGCGCAGCGTCGCCATCTCGACGACGCGCTCGGCGTGGGCGTTGTGCTGGTGGATCGACTCGTCGTTGGACTGTTTCATCGTGATCACCGCGTCGTCGGGAAGGTGATCGAACTCGTCGACGACGCCCTCGGCCATCGATCGGACGCAGTCCTCCACGAACTTCGCGTCCGCGTGGGCCGCGTAGGTCATGTGGTCCTCGTCGGGTCGCTTCGCGAGATTGTAGATCCGCGCGCTCATCGAGTCGCGGGCGACGTCGATGAGGTCGTTCAGGTCTACGTCGGGATCACCGGCGGCGTCGATCGTCAGCGTCGCGTGGCCGCGCTGGGAGTGACCCGCCTGTGGCACCTCCTCGAGGAACCGGGCGATCGTCTCCTCCTCGACGCCGAGGTCCTCGAGGGTCTGTTTCGCCCGGGCGGCTGACATGCCCTGCGAACACGGGCAGACGGTCATCCCGGTGACCGTTGCGCCGATCTCCTCGCGGGTGCCCTCGTCGGTCGCCGTCGCGGCGGCCACGATGTCGACGGTATGCTGGGTCTCGCGATCGCTCGCGGGCGTCTGCTCGCGGCGCATGAACTCGGCCTCCATCGAAACCTCGGCGCGCGTGGTGTAGTCGTGTTTCTCGAGGAGTCGTTCGGCGGCCTCGCCACAGACCTCCTCGACGCGGTAGGCCTCGTCGCGGGTCGCATCCTCGAGAATCTCGTCGATGACCTCCATGTTGCGGCTCATGTCCGCGCCCTTGCGCCAGGCGGGAAGATCGACGAAGACCTCGAACTCCGCGGTGAGGACGATCGGGCGCTCCCCCTCGCGGGCGATCTTGACGAGCTTTTCGACGCCGGTGACGCCGACCTGGCTCAGGCCGACGGTGACGTCCGGCGACGTAGCCTGCACGTCAGGCAGTTGGTGACTCATTGGCCGCATTCAGGGTAGCAGGCGATTATGGCTTTCGGAAGCCATAGTATATGTGGCGGGCGATTCGATCGATTGCGTCGGAGGTCGAACTGCCGAGGATGCGATCGGTTCTTTAAGTGTCTCTGGTCACAAGGTGAAGATACGAAGGGGTTTTCGGGACGGCAGTCGAATCGAAGAGCGGTTGCCACGCGGGCCGTTCTACCGACCGATCGTTCGTCCGTTCACTACACGAGATCCGTCCATGTCAACCGTTCCGCAGCACGTTCACGAAACCGTCGCGGAGCACCTCGACGCGATCGAGGTCCGACACGACGTGATTGTCGCCCTCGCGGCCGCCCGCGGGAGCCACGCGTGGGGCGGAGCCGCTCCCGACAGCGACCACGACGTCGGGTTCGTCTTCGTTCCGACGGATCTGCGGGTCTACGCCCACCTCGACGGGCCGGACGCGGTCATCACTGCGGAGCGCGGCGAGTTCGAGTATCAGGGCTGGGACGTGCGAAAGACGATGTCCCTCCTCGCGGCGTCGAACGACGGCGCGTTCGACCTGCTCCGGAGTCCGATCCGGTATCGGACCGCGTACGACCCCGGGGAACTCCGCGCGTACGTCGAACGAACGTACGACCCGATGGACCTCTATCACGCGTGGCGCGGTATCGCGACGAGCAACTACCGAAAGTACCTCTCCGAGCACCTGGTTCGCACCGACGACGCCACCTTTCCGATCGTCGAGGCGCGTGGCGACGCGTACGTCGTCGAGACGGACGACGGGACGACCACCGTCGATCGGGACGACGAGCGATACGCCGAAACGCAGACGCGACCGACGGTGAAGCGCAACCTCACGATCTGTCGGGCGGCGATGTCGGCTCGCTACCTGAGAGCGACCGGCGAGCGCGGGGACCACGACCTGCCGGCGCTCGATTTCGAACGGTTCCTGACCGAGCAGGCACCGGCCGTCTTCGACGAGGACCGGATCGACCGCGCGCGGACGCTCCTCGAGCGAAAACGACGCGGCGAGGGTGCGGCGACGATCGGCGACGTCGTCGGCCGCGAGTTCGCGCATCCACCGATCGAGATCGACCCCGCCATTCACGCGCGGGACGGCCCCGACCCCGATCGACTGAACGAGTTCGTCGACGAGATACTCGCCGCGGTGCGGTGATCGAGCCGTCGGGGGCGATCGGCCTTTAAGTGCTTCTGGTAACAAGGTGGAGCTATGACGGGAGATTCGGTCGTTCTCGCGGACGTCAGTACCGAGTAGCCTCGGCTCAGGTCGCTCGGTATCGAGTGGCCGCGGCTCTTTCGGCAGGCTGGATCGCTCCCTATCGTCTCAGTCGACGCCGATCCAGCCCCCGTTCGGCCTTTAAGTGGTTCTGGTTACAAGGTGAAGCTACGAAGGGATTTTCGGGTCGTCTGTCCGGGAGCGACGGCGCCGCGATCGTCCGCCGAATCGTATTACGCCACGCGATCGTGCCCGGAGACGTATCACGAGGACTGTCAGTCCCGTCTAGAGGTCCGACGAAACGAGCGAGCCTTTTTCCGTCTCCCTGTCCGAGCGGAACACGAGATGCAATACGACGGTGCTGACCCCGGGGCGGGCGGTGAGCAAACGATGGCCGTCGACGAGGACCACGACCGCCGTCTCGAGCTGCGTCCCGGCTCCGGTTCGCTCTCGCGGGCGGACGTCCAGCGGGACTCGACCGTCCGTCGATGGGGGGTCGTCACGCCGAGTGCGACCGTCATCGGGCGTGCGGAGTCGCCTGACGGGGATCTATCGGAGAGCATCCGGCGACTCCACGACGAACAGCACGGTGCGACACCGGGGTACAGCGAACGCGCACACCACCTCGATCGACTGCGGACGACCCAAGCGCTGTGTAACGCGCTCGATCTCACGCCGTGGCAGCGGGACCTCGCGCTGGGCGTGATGGACGAGATCGACCTCACCGAGTTCGGCAGCCAGCGTGCCATCCCGAAGGTCGCACTGGTGGTGATCCGCCACGTCGTCGACGTCGACCGCCAGCGGTACTTCGGTCTCGACGACATCGACGTCCAGGAACTGTCCCCGGATCGAATGGACGAACTGTTCGGCCAGTACCGCGCCCACGACATCACCGAGGAGACGGCGTTCAGGCGGCTCGCGGCCCAGTACGGGCTCGACACGACGAGTCTGAACCGATTGCGCCGGGTCCTCAAGGCCCAGCTCGACGACGACCTCCCGGCCTACGGCCGGAATCCGTACCGCGATCCGAACCTCCCTGAATCGACGAGCGGCGATGCGACCGACCCCGAGGAGACGTGACTCGCTTCAGGTGGGAGAGCCGAGTCCACGCCGGAACGACGGTGTCGCCCTTCTCATGCAGGTGGTCAGTTGACACTCCCTGCACACCTTGATCGGCCATGACGGATGCAGTTATCGTCCTCGACATGCTGAACGACTTCGTGACCGGCGAGATCGCCGCCGAACGGGCCGAACGGATCATCCCGACGCTCCGCGACGAACTGCTCCCCAGCGCTCGCGAACACGGGATCCAGGTCATCTACGCGAACGATGCTCACCGGCCCGAGGACACCGAACTCGACGTCTGGGGGGAGCACGCGATGGCCGGTACGGAGGGTGCCGAGGTGATTCCGGAACTCACCCCCACCGACGCGGACGACGTCTTCGAGAAGCGTTTCTACGACGCGTTTTACGGCACCGGCCTCGATGAGCACCTTCGAAGTCTGGGCGTCGATCGGATCGTCGTGACGGGGCTCCATACGAACATGTGTGCACGTCACACGTCCGCAAGCGCGTTCTTCCGGGGCTACGACATCGCTGCGCCAGCTGACTGCCTCGAGGCGTTCAGCGAGGACGCTCACCAGGACGGACTGACCTACCTCGAGGACGTCTACGACGCCGAACGAACCACGAGCGAGGAACTCGTCGAAGCGTGGGAGAACGACGGATAAGCGAGAAGCGTGTCGACACCCGGCGACTCGCCGGATCGGTCCGCCCTCTCTCGTTCGTCCCAGGGGCGCTCGTTCGTCCGGGGGTCGCTCGCTCGTCTCGAAGGAGTCATTTTTGACGCTAGCGCCGCTACTGTCCGCTATGGTTTCGACCTCCTCGGACTCCGAGTCGCTCACGCTCTACGCGGACTACGTCTGTCCGTTCTGTTACCTGGGGAAGCGATCGCTCGAACAGTATCGCGAGACGCGCGACGAGCCGCTCGCGATCGACTGGCACCCGTTCGACCTCCGCCGCGGAAAACGAGGTCCTGACGGCTCGATCGACCACGACGTCGACGACGGGAAAGACGACGCGTACTTCGAACAGGCGAAAGAAAACGTCCGACGGCTCCAGGACGAGTACGGCGTCGACATGGCCCAGGAGATCGCGATCGAGGTCGACTCGCTGCAGGCCCAACAGGCGTCGTGGTACGTCAAGAACACCTATCCCGATCGCTGGGCCGACTTCGACGCGGCGATCTACGACGCGCTCTGGCAGGACGGCCGCGACATCGGCGACGTCGAGGTGCTGTCCGAGCTGGCCGAAGACGCCGGACTGCCCGCGGACGAGATCCGGGACGCGGTCGACGACGACGGACTCCGGGCGGAACTCGAGGATCGCTTCGACGCGGCACGACAGCAACGAATCACCGGCGTCCCGACGTTCGTCTTCGAGGGCCACGCCGCCCGTGGCGCGGTGCCGCCGGCACAACTCGAGCGACTGATCGAGGGAACGTAAGTCCGGTCTCCCGTCCCCCGGAAGAGAGGCGCGCTCGCGACGCGGCCTAGTCCAGCTTTTCGAGGCCGTCGAAGAAGTTCACCTGCGGGCCGACCAGCCGGACCGACTCGTCCGCGATCGACACCGAGACGGTCGCGGGCGGCGCGAGTGTCCGTCTGTTTCGGCCGTCGCTGATCGCGAAGGCGGTGTCGGCGTCGGTGACTCGCAGCGAGAGTTCCGCGCCGCGGTCCACGACGAGCGGCGGCATCGATTCGGGTGCGGCCATCTGCGTGACGACGAGAGTCCCCGCAGTAGGGTGGACGAGCGGCCCACCCTCGCTGAGGTTGTAGGCGGTCGACCCGGTCGGCGTGGCCACGAGGACGCCGTCAGCGTGGCCCTCGGTGTACCGGATCCCGTCGACCCGAATCTCGACGGTCGCGCCGCCACCGTGCCCACGCCGGGGGCCGTGAACGACGACCTCGTTGAGCGCGGGTTCGAGCGCCCAGTCGCCGCCGGACGCCTGCAGGCGCGCGAGGTCGCGGCCCGGGAGATCGTTGCCGTTCCGAAGGGTCGCGACGAGGTCCGTCGTGACGTCGATCGCGTCGGCGGGGGCGACGGCGTTGAGAAAGCCGACCTCGCCGAGGTTGACCCCGAGAATCGGCGTTTCACCGACCTCGCGAGCGACGAATAGCAGGGTCCCGTCGCCGCCGATACTCACGACGAGGTCGCGATCGATCATCGCGGCGACCGGCACGGCGGGGCGATCGATCGCGGAGCCGGTGGCCTCGTCGACGACGACGGAGACCGCTCCGCCGTCGAGCGTCTCGGCGAGGGACGCGGCCAGTTCCTGTGCGCGCTCGTTCTCCCGCTGTGCGACCAGTCCGACGTCGACGTCCATCGATGGCGGATAGCCCTCCCGCACTCAAAAAGGTCTGCCTCGAGCCCCGACGGTAACAACACTCGTCTGGATGGGACGCTACGACATACCTGAACTGTCCCGCGAGGACACTGCACACCCCCGTATGGAACGTTTCCCTTCGATGCCGATCGTTGCCCTGCCGTCGCCTCCCACCGGCGCGTGGCGTCACGGTCGCCGGAACCGCGAGTCGTCTCAACCTCGTCGGCGGGACGGCGGATCGCCGGGATGTCGGGACGACACATCGCCAGGACGCCGGGCCGGCACATCGGCCTCGCGGAGCATCGTTCGTAGTGGAGCGTTTCCGCGCACACCCCCACAGTAATCCGGTGTTTGCGTTCCGTTCGCGGCCCATACTTTTGCGGACAGCGTCGGCAAGGGATCCATATGACCGAACGGACGACAGCCGACGAGACGATGACGCGATCGGAACTCGCTGCGTACCTCGCCTCTCTCGGCGACGAGTTCGAGGGCGGCGGCGACGAGATCAACGTCACGGTCGGGAACAAGACCGTCGATCTCAACCCGCCCGAGAGCGTCAACGTCTCCGTCGACGTCGTGGAACGATCGTCGATGCTGCGGGGGAACCGCGAGACGATCACGATCGAACTGAACTGGAAGCCCTGAACCATGTCCGTCCTGGCTGTCTCCCTCGCGTTCGTCGTCAGCCTCCTCATCGGGACGATCGCGATCCTGGCCGGCGTGCGACTCGTCATCGACAGCGACGCCGGCGTCCTGAACGCCGCGCTGACCGCCCTCATCGGCGCGCTCGTCTGGGCGGCCGTGAGCTACTTTCTCGGCTGGATCCCGCTTCTGGGCGTCATCCTGATGCTCGTCGCCTGGGTCGGCGTCATCAACTGGCGGTATCCCGGCGGCTGGGGCTCCGCCGCCGCGATCGGGTTCGTCGCGTGGATCGTCGCGGTCGGACTCGTCTACGCGCTGACCGTCTTCGGACTCTTCACGCCCGACGCGATCGGCGTCCCCGGGGTCTGAACCCGATCGGCGTCGCGTCGATCCAGTGTTCGCGTCCGAGTCCGCGTCCGATCCGACCCCGAGTTCCCGCGACGGGGGAACGAGGAGAAGGGCTTTCTCCACGGCCGCCCGTGTTCCGACTGTAAGGCGATGTACGAGACGATCCTCTATCCGACCGACGGGAGTGAGCACGCGGCGACCGTTCTCGATCACGCGATCGACGTCGCCCGGACCCGGAACGCGACCCTCCACGTCCTCTCGGTGGTCGACGACCGCGCGTTTCTCGTGCTCGACGACGACCGCGTCGAGCAGGTTCGATCGGACCTCCGGGAAACTGCCCGCGAAGCGACCGACGCGGCCGCGACACGTGCCGCCGACCACGACGTCGAGACGGTCACGGCGATCGACACCGGAAACCCCGCCGAGCGTATCGTCGACTACGCCGACGCGGTCGACGCCGACCTGATCGTGATGGGGACCAGCGGCGACGAGTACGAGCGCAACGTCGTCGGCAGCGTCTCCCAGCGGGTCGTCCGCGAAGCCTCCGTCCCCGTTACCACTGTCGGTCCCGACGTTTGAACGACCGACCTCGAGTACCGGCCCGTCGGTGCTCGCTTCCACACCAGATACGTTGCACACGGTTTGATATGTTCCCCCGTCGCTAGTAACGAGGAGATGCGACGTTCGATCGTGATCGCGACCGTGTTGCTCGTCCTCGCGTTTCTGCTCGTTGGAGGACCGTCGCTTTTGCTGTCGATGTCGACCGATCGGACTGCACCCGACGCGACGACGCAGTCGCAGTCCCAGCCGAAATCGACGCCGGAGCTCGTCACGATCGAAGACTCCGAGAGCAGTTTCTGGATGTATCTCAGTCCCCGGCAGACGTTCCAGAAGCGGAGTCCGATCAACGTGATCGTCCGCGGCGACGCCGAGGACGTCGAGCGGATACTGGTCGACGCCGACGCCGGCGGCGACTGGTCCGAGATCAACGAGTCCGAGGAGGAAGCGCTGCCGGACACCTACTCGCTGACCGGTGACAACGCCCCCGACAACGGAACGCGACCGGAGAACGGAACCGGCAACGAAACGACGGCGAGCGACTCGTCGAAGAACGCGACCAACGAGACGGTAGACGAACCGCAGGGTCCGATCCCGAATCTCGACTGGGGGGAAGCCGACGGCGGCACCCGCTACGCCTACGTCGACCCCGGTCCGAACGAGAGCGGGTACTGGACGACCGAAACCCGCCAGCTCGAGGACGGCGACTACTACGGACAGCGATACCACATCCGGCTCTACGAGAGCCCCAACGAGGACGACGACTGGGTTATCATGCAGACCCACTCCGAACACTTCGACTGGTTCACGCTCCGTCACCGCGTCCACGGCTCGCAGGACGCCCAGACGAAAATCGAGGCCGACCTCATGGAATACCCGCGAGTCGACGTTCAGGACGACGTGCGACGCAGATATCTCGATAACAGAAACTCCGCCGATGCCGACGGCTGGGCGACCGTCGTCGAACTCGCCGGACTGCTCGTCGTCCCCACGGTAGTCGGCGTCAGAGCGGGCAGGCGCACTGCGAAGGCGTCCAGCGAAACCGAGGAATCGGGCGAGCGCATCGCCCAGCGGACCCCCGACGCGATCGACGATCGCCTGACCGACGTCGACCGCCAGCGACTCGCCGCCGCCTACGCCCGCCTCGAGGCCGGTCACGTCCTCCTCGTCTGTGCCATCCTGACGCTGTACCTTGGCGTCCGAATGGGCGGTCTCGTCCTCGAGCATCAGGCCGGGTTCCTCACGCCCCACCAGATCGCCGCGCTACTGTACCCGGTGATCGGGACCGGGATTCCGATCGCGACCTACCTGATCGCACGCGGGCTCACGCGCCGACTCGATGCCGCTGTCGTCGCCGCGGGCTCTCTCGCGGTCGCGATCTGGCTCGACTACAGCCTGCTCGGCGTCAGCGCGCTGCCCGTCGGCGTCATCGTCCAACGGATGCTCGTCGTCGTCGCGCTCGGACTGATCGCCGGCGGCGCGGCCAAGCGAGCCGCTCGGCGCTCGAAGTTCAACGACATGCTGCTGGTCGGGGCGATGATGTGGGTGTTGCTGCTCGCCGGTACACTATTCGGCTACTTGTGACCGATCGGCGGCAACTCAGTGACACGATCGGGCCGGGCACGCAGTCCGGTCCTTTTAATACGAGCCGGCCGTTCAGTTCGACACGAGCGCTGGTGGTGAGTGATCCCGCAGGAATCACGAACGACGGCGCGAGCGAACGACGCGGACGAGCGCTGGTGGTCTAGTGGTAGGACATGAGCTTCCCAAGCTCATAGCCCGGGTTCAATTCCCGGCCAGCGCACTCCAGACGCCTTCTCTCGGCGGTTTTCCGGGTTTCCCGATGAAACCCAACCATGCCCAAAAAAGCTCACAACGTGGGTACTCGAACACAATCGTTCCGCTGTCTAGCGATTTTAAAACGTGACAGATTTACTAGGAATGATGGGTCACGCGGCCCCGTGATTCAGGGCGCGACCCGGACGGTGATGAGACGATGACGAGCACGCAGGAGAAAGTCGACGGGATCGTCGTCGTTCCCGAGGCAAGCCACGACGTACTGAATCTGTGCCAGCTGGAGGACTATCGCGACCACCGGCGCAAACTCATCACATGGATGCGCCATCTCGGAAAGGATCCGGAGAATGCCGAGGGATATGCTCACGACACGACGCGCCAGCGCAGCTACAAGATCGACGCGTTCTACCGCTGGGTCTGGGAGTACGAAGACGGCTGCACGCTGGCGGTGACGACCGAGCACGCCGACGAGTACAGCAAGGAGCTAGCCTACGAGGAGACGTCGCAGACGCACAAGGCGGGCATCCAGAAGGCGATCAAGACCCTGTTCAAGTATTATCGGTACGAGAAGGGGCGAAACCTCGAGTGGGATCCGTCCATCCAGTATTCGAACGGCGGGTCGAACACCCACCAGATTCGGGATTTCCTTACGATGGCCGAGCGCCGAAAGATCAAGCAGGCCAGCCTCAAGTACGGAGATGGTATCCCTCACCCTGAAATACTTGGTGAGAATACGGTCACGAACCGCGCAAACCAGTTGCCCGAATCCGACGACCATAGAGAGGAAGAGTACTGGAACGGTGAAACTGATGCTGTCCGAGAACTACTGGAAGCCCACGAGGTTCAAATCTGAAGCGCGGGACACACCTGCGTACCACGACCGCCTCAATAGAGTTCGAGACACTGTTGATATGTACGGGCCACCCTCATCAGGTGAGGTATTATTGAGGCACTCGGCCTCAAAGTTGCTATGAGTCTGATCGACAAGAAGAACGGAGAACGGATTAGCCGACAGCTCGTTCCTCGTCTTCCCAATAGGGTTCGCGAAGTGCCTTCTTGTCCATCTTTCCGTACGGCGTTTTCGGGATTTCGTCGACGAAATCGATCGACTTCGGTTTCTTGTAGTCGGCGAGGCGATCATCGGCAAACGCGACGATCTCGTCCGTGCTGAGCGACTCCTCGTCCCGTGGGACGACGACAGCCTTGACCGCCTCGCCCCAATCGTCGTCCGGAACGCCGATGACGGCGACTTCCTGGATGCCGGCATGTTCGTCGAGCGCTTCTTCGACCTCCGTCGAGTAGACGTTCATACCGCCGGAAATGATGAGATCACTGGCGCGGTCGAGCAGGTAGAGATAGCCGTCCTCGTCGCGGCGACCGATGTCGCCGGTTCTGACCCAGCCGTCGACGACCGTTTCGGCCGTCGCCTCGGGCCGTTCGTAGTATTCGCGCATCACGTACGGTGCCGTCGCGAGGATCTCGCCGCTCTCACCGGGATCGACCCGGTCGTCCGGATCGCCAGTTTCGGCGTCGACGATCCGTACATCCGCCATGAGACACGGTTGTCCCGCCGACGAAAGCCTCTCGCTGCGATCGCTCTCGACTGCGACCCTGTGTTCCGCTTTTCCAAACGTCGTGATGAGGTTCGGCACTTCTGTCTGGCCATAGAACTGACAGAACACCGACCCGAACGCGTCGAGTCCCTCCCGGAGTCGCGCCGGTGTCATCGGTGCCGCGCCGTACACGAGACTTTCGAGCGAACTCGTATCTGTCGTCTCGAGGTCGGGGCGATCCAACACACGGTAGATCATCGTCGGCACCATGAACGTCCAGGTGACGTCGTGGTGGTCGATCAACTCGAGCGCAGCATCGGGCTCGAACCCCGGACGGATAATCGACGTCGCCCCCGTTACCAGGGCGCCCCACAGGAACATCCCTGCAGAGTGTGGTAACGGCGTCATTAGCAGGAGCGTGTCGTCACCCGTGATCCCGAGTTCGACGACGTGCGCGTAGACGTTCGTCGTAATCCCGTCGTGGGTGTGCAACACCCCTTTCGGCTTGCCGGTCGTGCCGCCGGTGTAGTAGTGGCCCGCGACGTCCTCCTCGCCGGGTACCTGGTCGGGTGGCTCGGATTCGTCGCCGTCGAGGTTCTCGAATGGGACGAACCCCTCCGGTGAGGCGTCCTCGATCCCGATCACGGTCTCGACCGCAGGCAGATCCTCCCGGATCGACGCCATCGTGTCGGTGAAGTTAGGCCCGCAGATGACCGTCTCCGTGCCGGAGTCTCGGAGCATGTACTCGAACTCGTCGGGGGTGAGCATGTCGTTCAGTGGGAGCTTCGCGGCGCCCACCTTGATCACCGCCACGTCCGCCACGACGTACTCGAGGCGGTTCGACATCATGAGCGCGACGCGATCGCCGACGCCCACTCCCCGTTCGACGAGTCCGTGAGCAACGGCGTTAGCGCGGCGATCCAATTCCTCGTAGGTCAGCTCCCGGTCGCCATCCACGACGGCGGTCCGATCGGCGTACTTCCGGAGGCTCGTCTCGAAGACGTCTTTCAGCGTGGCCCCCGGTTCGGGCTCGCTCGCCGTCGTCGTGATCGACTCGCTCATGGGTCAGGGTGTCGCATCGGGTGCTGGTTGCTCGAGCCACTCTTCGTAGAAGACGTCGACGTCCGGTTCGAAGGGTTTCAAGACCGGGTATCCGGCCGGGACGGCGTCGACGTCCAGGAGCGTGTAACACTCCGGGCAGAAGAACTCCCGGAGCTGGAATCCCCAGTCCTCGTCCGGCGTCATCCACTTGGGGTACAACTGGCGCATGTCGGTTTCGCTCTCCTTGACTCGCACCTGACACTCCGTTTTCCAGTTGTCTTCGAGGGGGCCGAACTCGTGGCCGCACTCGGCCTTGACGATCCGGTCGCCGTTCTTCGCGACGGCGAAGAGGTGGTCGTTCAGCGGGACGAGGATCGGGTCGTCCCACTCGACTCGCTCTTGCAGGATCTCGCGAGTGACTTCGAATCGCTGTTCGTCCTTCGGGTCCGGTAGGACATCGCTGCGCAGTTCGTCCCACGTGAGGTCGCCGTCGATGAGTTTCTCGATCTGGTTGCGGTCTGTGTCTGCCATCGTATCACTCCTCCTGGTCGAATCGGAAGTCGTCGTCTACGTCCCAGAACTCCCGGAAGAACGCGCCCCAGTCCGCGGACTGGTCGAACACGCCCTCGTACATCCACTTCGCCGGGTCGCTGACGTCGCCCTCGACGACCCGCTCGCGCTCGTCCTCGTAGAATTCGTCGTACGGGCGGGTCTCCTCGCGGCGCGTCTCCATGAGTTCCTCGCGACGCTGCTCGGTTGCATCCTCGTCGACGGTGAACTCGCGCTCGTCCTCGTCGAACTCACCGACGACGCCGTACACCTGTTCGACGATGTCGGGCGTGTAGATCCCGTCCTCGACGTCTTCGACCACGAGTTCGATCGATCGCTCGAGCGGATCCCCGTAGCCGGGGCCGCCGCCCATCTGATAGTGAACGAGGTCGTGGTTCTCGTACTCCTCCGGGAAGTACAGGCCCTTCTGACTTCGCCGGACGTCGCCTTCGATATCCTCGTCGAACGATTCGGGGGGCGAGTCGCCGATCGGGTAGGGCTCCTCGTTCTCGAATCGGTCTTCGAGGTCGGTGTCGTGGGCTCGCAGCGAGTAGTTCAGCGAGTTGGGGTACCCGCCGGCCATTCCCGAGGTCGTGAAGCCGACGCCGGGGACGACGTGTTTGTACAGGGAGACGTCCGAACTGTTCGAGACCATCCGGATTCCTTCCCAGCCGGAGCCCCCTCGATACTTGCCGTGGCCCGCCGTGTTCGGTTTGACCTGCCGGGAGAGGTACGGAAGCCCCCACTCGATGAGCTCCCATTCCTCGACGTCGCCCATGTCGGACTCGGGGTTCCACATGGCGTAGCCCCAGTCGAGTCCGTCTCGAACGGCCGACGCACCCAGTCCCTGGCAGGAGTGTTCGAAGGGGGCAACGGGGAAGTACTGATCCGTCGGCTCGTACAGGCCACCGCCCTGAAGCGGATCGCCGGTCTCGGAGTAGCCGGTGACGACCTCCTCGCGGAACCCGCGCGCGAAGAACGCTCGCGAGACGTTCTTCCAGAAGGCGTTGTACGTCGGCATCAGCGATCCCCACGAAGTGTGGAACGATCGGCTCGGGTCCTCGGGATTGACGATGCTCCCCTCGGGATAGTTCGTGTCGACGGCGAAGTACGAGCCGTCGTTGACCTTCCCGTCGTGTAACAGGCTCTGGGTGAGCGATACCCAGAGTCCGCCCTCCATCGCGCCTTCGGCGCAGTTGTACGCGTGCGGTCCGGGCGGGCTCGCCCCTTCCATGTCGAGGGTCAGGCCGCCGTCCGCGTCCACCCTGACCTCGACGGGCAGGTGGTTCAGCATGTCCTGCTTCGACGACGGTTTCCAGGCCTCGTCTCCGAACGGGACGGGCATGAAACTCGAGTCGCGGTACGTTCCCGGGAAGAGTCGCTCTTTAACCCGGGAGTGCAGCGTCTGGCGCCCCTCTTCGACGGCTTCGCGGGAGAACTGCTTGAACGTCTCGACGCCGACGTCGTCGATCATCGACTTGACCGCGTTGCGGATCATGTGACACCCGGCCAGCCGACACTTCTCGTCGAGGTCCCAGTACATCGGCGTCCGCACGGCCCGCTGGGCGCGGTCGCGCCAGTCCTGGAAGAGTTCGTCGTTCTCGCCGATCTTCTCACAGGTGGCGTACAGACCGTCCTCGTAGCGGGTCGTACTCGCTAACTGGTCGTGGCCGCGGGTCATCCCGCCGATGTCGACCTGGTGAGTGACGCCGTCGACCCACGCGACGAGTTCGTCGTCGTGGAAGATCGGAACGATCGTGTGGACGTCCGTCGTGTGGACGTTGCCGAGATCGTTGTCGTTGTTACAGAAGATATCACCGGGCTGGATGCCGCGGTCGTGTTCGTAATCCTCTTCGATCATGTACTTGATCGCCAGCGAGCCGGTGTGAACGTGGACGATGATCCCCGTCGAGAGCGCGATGCAGTCGCCCTCTGGCGTGTACACTTGGAAACACAGTTCGCCGATCTCGCGGACGATCGGCGATGCACTGACGTGCAGCGCCGTCTCCCGCGCGGAAACGAGCGCCCCGCGAAGCTGGGAGAACATCTGTTCGTACTCGAACGGCCGGTCCGCTTTCATCCCGAGTTCGTCGAGACCGTAGTATCGGTCGGTCTCCTCGAGGTGGCGATCGCTCTCCTCGAGCATCTCGTGAAGCGTCTTGCCGTCCCAGCCGATCGGGGGATCGACCCGTTCGTACTGGACCTCGTCGGTCTCTAGCTGTTGGTCTGGTTTACTCATGAGTCGGTTTGCTGAAGGTGGAAGATGCGGTTGTTGTCGAGCGGTGCCTCGAAGCCCGGCGGAACGAGCGTCGTCGTCGCGGGTGCCTCGATCACGGCCGGCGACTCGACGACGTTACCGGCCCGCAGGTCGGACATCTCCCACAGCGCTGCGTCGTGCCAGGCGCCGTCCCAGTAGATCTCTCGCTCGCCGCGACTCGCCTCCTCGGGCGGCGTCTCCTCGCCCGGCTCTTCGTCCGGCAGGGTCGGGCTCGGCGACGGGGCGATCCCGGTCCCGACGGCCATCGTGATGGTGTATCCCTGCTCCGGGCTCTGGGCGGCGCGCTGGAATACTCGCTCGAACTCCCGGTCGTAGACGTCGATGACGTCGACGAGGTCGTCCGCCGAGAGCTCGCCGGACCAGATCTCCTGCGGGATCGTCACCTCGAGATCGTCGAGCATGCCGGTGTACTGCATGCGGACGGCGGGCTTGAAGCGCATCTCCTCGACGTCGATCCCGTCACGTTCGAAGGCGTCTTCGGCCTGCTCGTGGAGTTTCTGCAGCGTGTCGGTCAGTGCCGTTGCGGCTTCGTCGGCGTTGCTCAGATCCGGCTGGATTACTAGATCGAGCGAGTGGTCGTATCGGTAGGCATAATCGGCCGTCGCACACCCAAACGCCGAGAACGCAGCCGCCCAGTCCGGGATGAGAACGTCTTTGAATTCGAGTGACTCGGTGTAGCCGGCCGCGTGCAGCGGTCCACCGCCGCCGTAGCTCACGAGGTTGTAGTTTTCCGGGCTGTAACCGAGTCCGAGGATCATCGCTCGAAGCTCGTTCGTCATATTGCGCTCGACGATGTCGAGCACTCCGCGGGCCGTCTCGTAGGGATCCTGGTCCAGCGGGCCCGCGATCTGGTCTTCGACGTACTCCTCGGCTCGATCGACGTTCAGATCGATGTCGCCGCCCAGGAAGTAGTCCGGGTTCAGGTAGCCGAGCATTGCGGTACAGTCGGTGACGGTCGGCGTCTCGAGACCGCTCTCCTCGTTACAGACGCCGACGAGGTATCCCGCCGAGTCGGGACCGACCTCGATGCGGTTCGACGCCTTGTCGACCCGCACGTAGGAACCGGTCCCCGAACCGATGGTGTCCATCGCCGTCATCGGAATGTTCACCATGAACTGGGCGAGCGATTGGTCCCAGCGCGTCGGGTAGTGCCCCTCGGTGATGAGACCGACGTCGAAACTCGTGCCGCCGACGTCCGAACAGACGAGGTTGTCGATGCCGAGCTCGTCGGCGAGAAACTCGCCGCCGAAGATCCCCCCGATCGGGCCGGAGACCATCGTCTCGACGAGCCAGTCGTGGTCCGGCGAGACCGTCCCACCTGAGGAAGAGAGCACCCTGAACGGCGAGTCGTTGCCCTGCTCTTGGAGCGATTCTTCGATTCCCCGAAGTTGCTCTCGCGACGGATCGACGGCGTAGGCTTCGAGAATCAGGCTGTTCAACCGTGGGAGTTCACCCCTGACAGGATTCTGTTCAGAGGACAGCCAGACTGGAACCTCGACACCCCGCTCGTCCATCACGTCCTCAGCGATCGCCTTGATGCGCTGCTCGTGTTCCGGGTTCTGATAGGAGTACACGAGCGACACACAGATGACGCGAACGCCGCGATCGAGCAGGTCTTCGATGGCCTCGCGCGCTTCCGACTCATAAAGCGGAACGAGTTCCTGTCCTGCCATCCCGACTCGACTTCGAACGCCGCGGATGTTCTCTCGCGGAACGATCGGTTCCGGATGTTCGTGTTCGCGGGCGTGAAGCCGCCCCGAATACGGCAGGTCCACCCACGACTGGATGCCGCGACCGAATCGATGAGTATCCTCGTACCCCTTGTTCGTGATGACACCAATGTTCCCCTCGCCCTCTCGTTCGAGCAGGCGATTGAGCATCGCCGTTCCGGAATAGACGGTCCCGCGGAGCGTGTCAGCGGAATCCTCGATCGAGGTGCCCCAGTAGCCGAGGGCGTCGTCGAACGAGTCGATGACACCCTCGGATTCGTCTTCGGGTGTTGTCTGTGCTTTTCCGACGGTATAGTTCCCCTCGTGGTCGACGACGAACGTGTCGGTCATCGTTCCGCCCGTGTCGAGCGAAAGGAGTTCCGGATCGTTCGTATCCTCCACTGCCATCGTCTCTACCTCCTGATTACTCGCCAGTCATCACCTGGCGAAAATTTGATTGGTAATACCATGCAACCACCCGTCCTACGTTAGCACTTAACAAGATTGGCCCGAAGGCCGGTGATATATATCAGGACTTTATACCGCTACAGTTGGGATCCGAACAGGACCGAGAGGAGCCGTTGCTGGGCGTTGCGCAGGCGCTCGCTGATTGCGGACTGGCTCGTTTCGAGCTGTTCGGCGATTTCCTTCCCGGTCGCTTCCTGTGGGACCCGAAAGTATCCCATCCGGTAGGCAACTTCCAGGACCAGCAGTTGATCCGGGGTCAGTTTTCCGTGAACCGTATGCTTCAGGTCGTTCCCGCCGAGCGGAAAGCCGATGTCGTCGATCTGCTCGGTGCCGAGTAACTCGAATCCCGCATACGTTCGTTCGAGGTCGTTGGCGAACTCTTTCAAGTGGTTCCAGTCCCGGACGGTGGCGACCACCCGCAGCCGATCGTCCTCGAGCAGGATCCGATGGGGGAGCGCTCGACAGCGGGTGATCTCGGAAAGCACGAACTCCGGGACCTCGTCGACGAACAGGACGGCATGGTAGACTGGTGGATCACCGCCGACGGTCCAGCAATCGAGGACCTCGATCGCGGACCGGGTATCTAGAGTCATTTCGGGATCGGTCTCGCCTCCCACGAACGTCAGGTACTCGAACCACTGTCCGGCGCCCGCGTAGATCGCATTGTCCAGTTCGATCGTCCCGAACCGGTCGCCGGCACCGACGAAGCGTGCGAGCCGGTCATCGGCGCGCAGCTGAAATCGCACCCGGAGGAAATCGCCAGGCATTACCAGTACGGTTCTCGAAGTAACCGCTTGTCGATCTTCCCGTACGGTGTCTCCGGGAGCTGTCCGACCGTATCTATCGACTCTGGAAGAGCGCGGTCCGGCAGATCTCCGGCAGAGAACGCCCGGAGTTCCTCGGCCGTGAGTTCGGCGTCGTCCGCGGGAACGACTATCGCCTTCACTCGTTGATCGATCCTGATCCGATCGAGGCCGTCGGCCGCTCGCGTCGGTTCCGTCGGGACGCCGATAACCGCAACCTGGCTAACGTCGGGATGACGCTGGATGACGCTCTCGACCTCGGTCGAGTACACCGCCTCGCCGTCGACCGTGAGGACGTCCTGGATGCGATCGAGGACGTACAACCGCCCCTCGTCGTCGAGGTAACCGACGTCGCCGGTTCGAATCCAGCCGTCGGCGTCGAAGGGGCCGTCTCGGTTCAGATAGCCGTCGACGGCGTACGGCGACCGGATCCCGATTTCACCGACGTCGTCGTCCCAGTTCGTCTCGTCGTCGAAGATCGTGATCTCGGCTAACTGGGCTCGAAGGCCCGCCGATCGGAGCCAGTGGTCGTCCTCGGGATCGTGTTTCGACTTCGGCAGCACGGCCACCAGATTCGGTACCTCGGTCAGGCCGTAGAATTGGACGAACACCTTGCCGAGTCGGTCGAGACCTTCGGCCAGTCTGGCCGGCGGGATGGGTGCCGACCCGTAGGTCAGCGTTTCCAGACTGTCGAGATCGTGATCGTCGATCGCCGGCTCGTCCAGCAGACGTGCGATCATCGTGGGGATGAGGTACGTCCACGTGATCCCCTCCCGGTCGATCGTCCGAAGAACCCGCTGCCCGTCGAACTGCTGTTGCAGATGCACCGTTCCGCCCTGCATCAGTCCGGCGAGGACGAATTTCCCGGCAGAGTGCCCGAGCGGCGTCACCAACAGCATCTCGACGCCGTGGTGGACCTCGAGTTCGTTGACGTGGGCGTACATGTTCAGGATGGTCGCGTAGTGGGTGTGAACCGTTCCCTTCGGAGGACCGGTCGTACCGCCGGTGTAGTGGATCGCAGCCGCGTCGTCCGGAGCCGTTGCGATCGACGGCGGATCGGCGTCGACTCTCGAGAGCATCTCGCAGAACTGGTGAAAGCCAAGCGGCGGCGCTGATTCGTCTCCGACGCCGATGAGGTAGTTGAACTCGAAGGCCTCTTGTCGGAGCTGCTGGATGGTCTCGAAGTGCTCCGGTCCGACGACCAACGTCTTGACGTTCGCATCTTCGAGGATCGGACCGATCGTCGACTGGTCTACCTGGTAATTGAATGGGACAGCGACGACGCCAGCCCGTGCGGCGCCGAGTTGTGCGATGAGGTACTCGAGTCGATTGCTGAGCAGTATTCCGACGAAGTCTCCGTTGCCAAGTCCGATTGATGCGAGTACGTTCGCGAATCGTGCAGTTCGATCGCCGAGTTCGCCGTACGTCAGTTCTTGCCGTTCGTCGACGATCGCCGTCCGTTCGTCGTACCGATCGAAGAGGCCGGCGTAAAACCGGTCGAGCGTCATCACTGCCTCGCCGTTCCTTCGATCGTTCATTGCTAGTGCCTCACACACTATTTTCTGAAATATAAATCAGGGTGCCAACCGAGGGAGGGGCAGCCGGATATCGGGAGAAAGCGATCGATCGGTTCACAGCGCGGACGGGTGAGGGCGGATCGAAACAGCCACGCGATTCGGTTCCCACTCTCGGGCGAGTCTTCCTATCCCGGCCGTCGACACGCATCTGCGCCTCGGGCCTTGTTTAGACGCCCCTGAATGGACGAGTCAGGAGTCCCTTCGTCTAACCAGAATACGGTGGTGACCACCTCACGGTCCAGTTTCGTATGTAGAGAACAACGCGTGAGAGCCGATTGTTTCCGCATCTAAACACGGCCTGCGCCTCGTATTCAGCGCGGTCTTCTGAGTCTCCGTACGACGATCCGTTCCTCGAAACGGCTCGTCCTGGAGGAGTAGACGATGGCGACCGCGTGCGAGTCGAACGGAAATTTACACGTACCCGGCATCAATCTTGAGCGGCCGACCGGTTACGTACGACGCATCATCACTCGCGAGGAACGCGACGCAACTGGCTACCTCCTCCGGCTCACCCCATCGATCGAACGCCGTTCGAAGCGGCGCCTGTTCTCTCATTTCGTCGGTAAACCATGTCCGCGTCATGCTCGTATCGATCAGTCCCGGACAGATGGCATTGACTCGGATCCCGTGTTCACCGAGTTCTGCTGCGATTGATCGGGTGAAATGCAAAACTGCCGCTTTCGTGAGGCCGTACGTGGTTATTTCGGACGGAAGCCAGCCCGCCATCGATGACGTGTTGATGATGGATCCACTCTCCTGATCTTTCATGATTGGCAACACGGCATGGCAGCCGTTCCAAACGCCCATGATATTGACGTCGATCAACTCAGCAACGTGTTCAGGGTCGGTTTCTTCGAAGTTCTGCATTTCGCCGATGCCTGCATTGTTGAATAGAACGTCGACCGACCCGAACCCTTCAGCAGTTTCGATCAGCGCGTCCTCGAAGTCGTCGTAGTCCTGGACGTCGAGTTCTCGGAAATACGCGTCGCCGTCCGCGTCTTCCGCCGCTGTGATCTTCTCGACCGTTTCTTCGCCACCCTTTCGATCGATATCGGCCACGCAAACGTCGACGCCCTCTTCGGCGAGTCGAATGGCCGTCGCGCGGCCGATTCCCGATGCACCACCGGTAACGAAGCCGCTTTTATGCGCTAATCCACGCATACGTTTCCTTCCCACAAACTAACATATAGCATTTATCGCCGGGAGTGTACGTGGATCGCCTCGGTTGAGAGCCCGTGTCCGAAGAGAAGTAGATTAGAACACGGACTCGATCCCAGCTTTGATACGCTCGGTCCCCGGGATCACTTCGGTCTCGAGTGTCGGACTGACCGGAATAGGTACATCCTTCACACCGATCGTCTTCGGCGGTGCATCGAAGCTGAAGAAGTGATTTTCGACGATTTCGTTCGCGATGTGACTTTGCGTGCCGTAGCGTTCGACGGTTTCGTCGACGACGACGAGTCGCCCCGTCTTCTCGACGCTTTCGGCGATCGTCTCGGTATCCAGGGGCGCGAACGTGCGTGGATTGATGAGTTCGACGTTGACGTCGAGATCAGCGGCAGCTTCTTTCGCCCGATGGAACATAACCTGGGTGGCTACGACAGTGACATCTTCGCCTTCTTCTTCGACGACTGCTTCGCCGAGCGGAAGCGTGTACTCCTCGTCTGGAACTTCGCCCTGCGTCTCGACGAGCGCTTTGTGTGGCAGGTAGAACACCGGATTATCGTCCCGAATGGCGCTTTTGAGCAGCCCCTTCGCGTCGTACGGCGTCGTCGCGGTGACGACGACCCACCCCGGCACGTTGCCGAGCCACGAGTGGACGGACTGCGAGTGTTGCGCGCCCGCACCGATCCCCGCGCCGGACGGGGCGAAGATCGTCAGCGGCACTTCGAGACTGCCACCGCTGACGTACGGCTGTTTCGGGATCTGATTGAAGATCTCGTCGCCGGCGGTCGCCGCGAAGTCGGCGAACTGTAGTTCCGCGACGGGCCGGATGCCGCCGACCGCGGCACCCAGTGCCATCCCCGCGATTCCGATCTCCGCGAGCGGCGTGTTCCGAACTCGATCGTCATCGTACTTTTCGTGGAGGCCCGCCGTTTCGCCGAAGTTACCGCCGAAGTCCTCGACGTCTTCGCCGAAGAGGATGACGTCGTCGTCCCGATCCATTTCCTCGTCGATCGCCTCCGCAACCGCCTCGATGTACGTGATCTCTCGGGTCATTCCTGCTCACCCTGGCCGTAGAGGGGGGTCTTGTAGACGTGTTCGTAGGCCGCTTCCGGTTCCGGGTCGGGACTCTCGCGGGCGTACTCGACAGCCTCCTGGACCTCGCGCTCGATGGTGTCGATTATGTCCTCGATCTCGCTCTCGCTCACCACGCCCGCTTCGAGAACCCGCTCTCGATAGTTCTTGACCGGGTCTTTTTCTTCGAGCGCCCGCTCGAGTTCCTCCTCGTCACGGTAGGTCTCTTTGTCGCCCTCGAAATGGGGGTTGAGCCTGGCGACCCGGCTTTCGATGACCGTCGGCCCGCCGCCGTCGCGGGCCCGGTCGATGGCTTCGGAGACGGTGTGGTACACCGTCTCCACGTCACTTCCGTCGATACTCTCGGTGGGGATGTTAACCGGATCTCCGTAGTCGGAGAGTCGGTCCGGCGGTAACGACTCGGATGGCGTCGATATCGCCCACCCGTTGTTCTCGATAATGAACACGACGGGAAGGTCCCAGTATGCGGCGAAGATGAGTGCCGTGTGGAACGATCCGCGACTCGTCCCGCCATCACCGATAGTCGTCACTGCCACGTTGTCCGTTCCCTTCATCTCCTCCGCCAGTGCGAGTCCGACCGCAGGATTCTGCCCGGAACCGATCGTCGCGGCGTGGCCGTACAGTTTCCGATCGACCTTGGAGACGTGCATCTGACCGCCGTGTCCCTTGTTCGATCCCCCAGTTCGACCGTAGAGTTCCGCCATGATCTCGCCGAGCGGGACACCTTTAACGATGTACTGTCCGACGAGTCGTGCACCGCCGACGGCCAGCCAGTCGTCGTCTCGCATTGCCGCCGCCATTCCGGCGTGAGAACCCTCGTGCCCCCGATCGAGGTGGACGAATCCGGGAATTTCGCCTTCCTCGTATCGAGCCTT
Organism: Halosolutus halophilus; assembly: GCF_022869805.1. Classification (NCBI taxonomy): domain Archaea; kingdom Methanobacteriati; phylum Methanobacteriota; class Halobacteria; order Halobacteriales; family Natrialbaceae; genus Halosolutus; species Halosolutus halophilus. The sequence goes on from NZ_CP094974.1 coordinate 4,911,845, forward strand.
CGTCTCCTCTTCGAATATCTTGATTCGAAGCATCTCCTGGAGGAGATGCTTGGCCATTTCATCATCTACGCTGACGTCATGTGTCATATGACACCACGTAACGAGAATCCCATAGTGTTAGTCATAAAACTATCCCAGAGTGGGAAATAGACGAGAATCTACTGCTCGTCTCGGGTGTAATCCGTAAGAACGGTCAGAAAATTACGGGCGCCAGGTAGTTTTATATCGAAAGATATTGCGAATGGGGCCATGCGATTAGTTAACAATCATGCTATCGTGACGGGTGGTGCGCAAGGCATCGGACGCGGGATCGCCGAGGAGCTCATGGAGCACGGGGCGTCGGTCGTTCTTGCTGACATCGACGAGGAGGGTGCCCGCGAAACGAGCGAAGAACTCACCGAGACGTACGACGGAGAGGCGATCGCTATTCGCTGTGATGTGACGGATTCGGAGACCGTCGACCGAATGGTCGATCGATCCGTCGACCAGTTCGGTGAGATCGGGATTCTCGTCAACAACGCCGGTGCGGCAGACCTGGCCCGGACCTGGGAAATGCCCGAATCCGAGTGGCGGCAGACGGTCGACGTCTGTCTGAACGGCCCGTTCCTGTGCACGAAAGCGGTCCTCAATCACGTTCTCGACGCAGGTCACGATGGAGCGATCGTCAACGTGAGTTCGCTGAACTACAGCGCCGCTACCGACGGCTTACCCCACTATTCGGCTGCGAAGGCCGGCGTAAGTCAGTTCACAAAAGTCGTCGCGGCAGAGGCCGGCCGTCACGGAATTCGGGTCAACGCCGTCGCACCAGGGTCTACGCGAACACCGATGACCGAAGAAAACGGGCTTCTCGAGGGCAAGATCGGCGAGGAGTTCCTCGACCGAACGGTACTCGAGAGACGGTTCGGCGAACCGGGGGACGTCGCGAACGTAGTCGCATTTCTCTGCTCCGAGTATGCACAATGGGTGACCGGGGAGACGATCTATGTCGACGGCGGACAGCACATCCGCGGTCTCCACAGCTACTGGGATACGCTCGACGAGATGGGAGCGTTCGAGGACTGACGCTCCCACACTTGGGCACTTACTATCCCAGCGCGGGAATCCTCGCTTTTCAGGATAGGGAGGATGTCAAGGTTCCACGAGGATCTTGACGTCGGTACTCTCCGGATCGATCAGCGATTCGAACGCGTCGTCGACGTCTTCCAGCGGCACTTCTCCAGTGACAAGTTTCTCGGGAGAGAGACGACCATCGGCCATCATCGAGAGCGTCATCGGGAACTCGTCCACGTACGCGAACGCCCCCGTAACGGTTCGTTCCGCCTGCATGATGTCGTTCGGATGGATGGACGCGTTCTCCTCGAAGACGCTCACGACGACCACCGTTCCGTCGTATTTCGTCGATCGCATCGACTGCGTCAACGTCTCGCTGACGCCGGCGACCTCGAAGGCGACATCGACGCCGCCATCGGAGATTTCGGTAAACCGATCGATCGGTTCCTCTTCCTGCGGATCGACGACCATACTTGCGCCGAGATCGGCCGCGATTTCTCGTCTCGCTTCTCGGGGTTCACTAACCAGCACGCGATTCGCCCCGGCAGCAATCGCGGCGTCGACGATGCCGAGTCCGATCGGGCCAGCACCGAAGACGGCGACGTCGTCACCCATCTGCAGGTCCGACCGTCGGACAGCGTGAACGGAGACGCTCATCGGTTCGGCCAGTGCGGCGTGTCGAAGCGGCACGGAATCGGGAACTGGGACCGCAGCCTCGGCTGGAACGACGATCGACTCGGCGAACCCGGCACTATCCACTACCGCGCCGTCGTACGCGGTACAGAGCTGCACTTTCCCCTCGCGGCAGTACTGACACTCTCCACAGGACAGGAGGATGTTCAGCGCGACGTCATCGCCGACGGAGACGTCTTCGACACCCTCCCCGACCGTTGTCACCGTTCCGGCGATCTCGTGTCCCATATTCTTCGGGAGTTGTTCGTCCCACTCCGATTCCCGAATGTGGTGATCCTGATCCTCCGCACGGATCGGCACCGGACCAATCTTGTACTCGTGAACGTCCGATCCACAGATCCCCGTGTAGGCGATATCAACTTCGACCATTCCAGGTTCCAACCCTGGTTCGTCGATATCGATCACTCTGAGATCGTGCGGTTCGTACAATCTGGCAGCCTTCATGCCAGTGTTGTCATACTACAATCTAGTGGATATAGTTTACTTCACCATCGAAACTGTGAATACCAATTCGGAGAGCTGATGTATCGCGTCTCGACGATTCGATGTATAAGGTGTCTGGATCAGATTTAATTGGTCAAACCATATTCATAGCTGTATGGTAACTATCGTCAGGATCCCGAAACTGGGATTGAGCGAGTACGGCGAACTGGTCTCGTGGGAAGTCGAGCGTGGTCACCAGGTCTCGGAGGGGGATGTCGTCGCCGTGCTCGAGTCAGACAAGGCAAGCGCCGAGATCGAGTCGCCGGCGGATGGCACCTTACTGCAAACGTACGTCGAGGAAGGGGAAGAGATTTCCATCGAAGTCGGAAAGCCGCTCGCAGTCGTCGGCGAAGAAGGAGAGACGCCGCCATCGCTCACGGACATCGAAGACGAGAGCGAACCGTCGACAGAGGGCGCGTCAACAGTCGCTTCCGAACGGGGGTCCGAACCGGCAAGCGAAACGGATTCGTCACCAGACATCACGGCTACGCCGCGTGCGAAACGACGAGCGCGCGAGGCGGACGTCGATCTGAGCGAAATCGAGGGCACCGGTCCACAAGGCGCAATCTCCGAAGACGACGTCGAAGAGCACTTGACGGCGATGGAAAGCGAGCAGCCGCCGGAACCCGTGGACGAACCAGATCTCACGGTCGTCGAATCGACGGAGCTGACCGGAACGCGAAAAGTTATCGCTGACAGGCTCAGTCGGAGCGCACGGGAGAAACCACACGTTATGGGAACTCGAGAGATTCCCATCGAACAACTCGAAACGTTTCGCGACCAACTTACGGATCGATTCGACGTCGAGGTATCGCTGAACGATCTGCTGGTATCTCTGGTAGGGCAGGTACTCGAAGATCTTCCCGAATTCAACGCTCACTTCGAAGACGGAGAACACAAGCTCATCGACGAAGTGAACGTCGGGTACGCCGTCGACGGAGAGCGGGGGCTTGTCGTTCCGGTGATTAGAACGGTGACCGATCGTTCCCTTCCGGAACTCGCCGAGCATCGCCACAATCTCGTTCAGCGGGTTCTGGAAGGCGATCATACCCCCGAAGATCTTCGAGGAGGAACGTTCACCGTCACGAACGTCGGCGTTTTCGACATAGACATTTCGTACTCCATAATCAATCCGCCGGAGGTTGCGATCCTCGCGCTCGGCCGGCGGAAATACGCGCCGGTCGAACGCGACGGATCCGTCGGTTTCGAGAAGGTGATCACCATGAGTCTGACTATTGACCATCGCGTTCTCGACGGAGCGGATTCCGGTCGGTTCTTGGAACGACTCACGGAGTACGTCGAAGAACCGGAGGCGGTTTTTGACACAAACCTTGTGGAATAGCCATCTATTGTTCTTTGCGATGGCTGGAATCCGATTGACTGGCGGCTGAATCACACGGCAGAACAGGAAAGGGAACACTCATCGCGATCCAGAAGAGGACGAAATCCTATCACGAGAACCCATCTAACGGTGTCGGATAATTCTTCAGGCGCTTGTAATTAGAAGAGTCAGACAGCGAGAGTTTGTGTGTCGCTCTTGAGTCACTCGATCTGTTGTCCATAGTCAAACCGGCTACTTCATCCGAACCGTCCCCTTCCCATAGGTATCCGAGACTCTGCTTCGAAACGGTCCCCGTGAGTCGAAACGAGAATCGCACCCGGGTAGAGCGACTGCTGCGTCTCGCAGACGAATTGGAGGTCCAGGATCCGAACCTCGACGAGTTACTCAAGGCAGCCACCGTTACCAGCAGCCAGTCGCTCACAGAGGATGCACTCCAGATTTTCGCAGTGAAAGCGGCGGAGCAGCAGATCTATCCCTTTCCCGAGGACGGACACCCAGCTTCGATTCAGTTGGGGACGACTCCTCAGCAGCGCCCTGTCGGTATCAGTCCTGATGACCTCACCAAGCACCTCCTCGCAGTCGGGCAGTCCGGTGCGGGAAAGACCACGTTCTTCTACAACCTGATGTGCCAACTCGAGGTGCCGTTCTGGAGTTTCGACCTGAAGCAGGACTACCGCCACCTCATCCACGAGTGGGATGACCTCCTGTGTTGCCGTGGTCGGAGTTGAAGTTCAACCCGTTGAAGCCGCCAGAGGGAGTTCCTCCGCTGCGCTGGGCACAGGTCTCCGCCGAAATCTTCGGTCACGCGACGGCGCTGCTGTCCGGTTCCAAGAACTACCTGCTGAAGCACGTGGTCATGCTTTACAAGCTCTACGACCTGTTCAACGACCGGTCGCCACCGTACCCGAGCCTCCACGAACTCGAACTCCTGATCTGGGACGAGAACATCAACTATGTCCGGAAGACGTCGAACTATCGCGACACCGTCCTCAACCGATTGGACGCGATGAACCTTGTAGCGGGTACTGTCTTCGACTGCAGCCACGGCCCTGCCTTGGACACGCTGCTCGATCGGAACATCGTGTTCGAGTTCGACGGCCTCAACCGCGATCTCCAGAACTTCCTGATGGAGATCCTGTTCGCGTCCGTCTACGAGTACCGGTTGGCGCAGAACCAGCGAGATACTGGACTCGAACACGTCTTCTTCCTCGACGAGGGAAAGCAGGTGTTCTCCGTCTACAAGGAACGCCAGGACGCCGCGGGGATCCCTGAAATCGATCAACTGACCGCGAAGATGCGTGAGTTCGGTGAAGGACTCGTCGTCGCGGATCAGGAAGCGTCGAAACTCACCGACTCGATCAAGGCCAACACTGCGACCAAAGTCTTGTTGCCGATCGGCGATCAGAAACAGTTTCGTGCGATTGTGGACTCGATATCGCTGTCCGACCGCCAGCAAGCGTTCGCACGACGGCTCGAGGTTGGAGAGGCGATCGTACAGGTCGGGAACAGGGATCCGATTCCAGTGTACCTCCGGAAATACAGCGTAGAGAAGACGATTTCCGATCAGGAACTGGAGAACCACCAACGCAGAGCGTGGCAGCAACTCGCCCACGAACCGCGTGAAATCACACCCCGGTTAGATTACATGCTCAGCGGTGGCCGGACGGGCGATCGGACCAGGTCGGAGTCCAGCAACGATCACGGTGATGAGGGGGTGTCCAGAGACGCTGAACTCCTCCTCGAAGACGTGGTCGATCACCCGTTCAAGCCGTTGCTCGAGCAATACCAGCAGTTTCCGAGCCGGTATAAGGAAAACAAGCTGAAGAACGAACTCGTCGACCACGGCCTCGTCATCGAGAGAAAGGTCAAAGGTGGGGACCAACGGAAGTTACTGGAACTCACCCAGCAAGGTCGGGTATACGTCGAAGACAATCTCGACGTCAACCCGCAGTTCGAGGGACGAGGCGGTATCGTCCATCGGTACTGGCAACACCGGATCAGAGAACGGTTCGAAGAGGCAGGCTGGCCGGCCGAGCTTGAACGTGATGATGCGGATGTCTACGTCAGCACGGGAAACACAGACCTGGCAGTCGAGGTCGCGATGGAAAACAATCCACGGGAACTGGAACACGTGGAAAAACACCTCGAGAACGACGCCGCGGTCTGGATCGTCTGTCGAACCGAGATCGTCAAAAAAGACTCCGACAACGGATAGCGGAACGGGACATCCAGAGTGACCAGATCGCGCTTCACCTGGTTCAGGACTTCAGCGAAACTAAGACACTTCCCGAATAGCCACTCACCGAGGGTGTCATAGAACTAATTACAGCGGTTTGATTTGCCCGCGATTCGAGGAATCCAACAGGAGATTGAGCGTGCTTGTTGATCGCCGCATTCCTACCAGTTGGAGAGAGTGTTCGTAACCTCGTGCAAGATACAAGGCGTATATACAGCATAAACTGCGAGTGATTTGATCGTAGAATATTTTCGGCGCAAGTAGATTTGAATAACAACGTTCCATTAGAAAGGCGTTGAATCCAGTGACCAATCGATGGCTTTGGTTCCGTAGGCGGCGCCGATTCGATACGATCCTTGAAGTACACGAGTTCCTTGTTCGTGTGGTCGTAGAGTTTCGCCTTCCCGCTGAGGACGGTCGTGAACATCCACTTCAACGCTCGGCCACGACGGGTGTTCGGGAAATCCATCCAGACGGCGTGTGACATCCGCGTTCCGTCTTCGGTCTCCTCCAGTCGAATGGTGCCACCTTCGGGAATCCGAACGGTGATGAGCCCGCGAAGGAGCGGATAGTACGCCGTTCCCGTCCAGACTGCCACGTTCGGATAGTCGATGTAAGGGAAGCGACCGTGCAGGTCGGCGTACATCCCGGCGACCTCTTCGGCCTGGTGGAACGTCGCGCCCTCACGGGGGCGGTTATCGGGCGTGTCGTATTCGAGCCCGTAGTGTTCCTCGGGGTTCGACGCCGTCCAGTGGACCGGGTCAGTCACGTACTCCCAGATCTCTTCGGGACTGGCGTCGATGACGATTTCCGCTCTGTCGGTGACGTACATGGTAGCGTCTCCAATCTCACTCCGCTCTCATCGTGCGAACGCGTTGTACAACCACGCGAAGGCGTACACGAGAACGAAACTAATGACAGCTGCCTCTACCATGCCCGCCACGGTCCCGACGACGGTCGGTTCGAAGAACAGGTGCCACTGTTCCATCGCTTCGACTGCACCCTCATAGACACCGATCGCTCCGAACACACCGAGCAGGAGCATCACGACGGCGGAGAGTACAGCTGCAGCTCCGGCGAGCGCCAGCGCGTCGAGGTGCATCCCACTGGCGGTGGAGTCCATTTCGTACGCATCTTGGTTTGTGGTAGTAGTGCTCATGACTAGAGATACGCTCGACTCCTTCATACGGATTTCTCTTACAAATCGAAAGGGAGGGCTGCTCTATTAGCACGGCACGAGATTATCGCGGGAGGAAACAGCGGACAACGCCCATATCCGTGTGACCGGTCCGTCAGGAGAACAAGCAGTAACCACCGACTGGAGCCAGTGACACGCAGAACTGATGAGTCTGAACACGAATCTTGAACGGGTGACCACAGTTGATAGCAAGGATAGCTTTTGAATACAAGACCGACGCCGCCTACCCCTTCAGTTTCTTAAGAACAACTAACAAAACAGATGGCTGTGATAGTCTAGATCTGCAAGCCGCCCTTCTCGACGGAGTTCTCGAGTCGCCGCTGGATGAGGAACTTGCCCCGTTCGAACTCGAGCAGTCCATCGAGGGGGACGAGAAAGCGGAAAGCACGTTGACACAGCGCGAACTGGAGCGCGAACGCGATCTGGTGCAATTCTACTACGACAATCATAAGCACTGGTTTGCGCTCGAGTGTGCCCGCGAACTCTTCCTCAACCGGCTACTATATGAACAGCATGGCACGGATGTCGATTGGCTTGATGTGGAGGTCCGGACGGACGTTGCACGACAACTGGGTAAGTACGTACGGATCCAACGGGCGGACGGTGCACCGTCTCCGCCAGCGGCACTCCGACTCTGGGACACGTTCTCGCAGTACCGAAACGCGCACGCTCATGCTGGATTCAAGAAGATGCCTGCCCCCTCACACAGTGACGTGAAAGCCCAGAAAACGCATCCAGTTACTCTTTTTCTCCTGGACGTGCATCGTCGTGGCCTCGGTACGCCTGGCCAGTACCGTGACCCCGTCTGTGGAATGCGGACCGACGGGACCGACGACGATGGTCCGAGCGCATCCCACGAGGGAACGGCGTACTACTTCTGCTCTACCACCTGCCAGCGAACGTTCGAAGAAAATCCGACGGAGTTTGCCGATCAAAGTCCACAGGTAACAAGCCATGACCACGACCACTGAATACTCATCGATTATCTCCTGTGGGGAGATCGTGATCTCAGCTGCTAAATTCGTAATTGACACACCCGTCGAGCCCAAAATGACCGTATGAGTAGTCCGGTCTCGCAGCCAGGGGTCGTCATATGAACCGCCGTCGAGCGGATACCGTCGTTGGAGTGCTCCTCGGGTTCGTCCTCTTAGCCGGCGGGACACTCAGTTGGCGGGCCTATCAACAGCGTCGTGCCGTCGAACAGTCGATGGGTTCGATGATGGATTCGTCGATGGGGACAATGCACGGACCAGATCCACTCTGGTACGTGTTTGGGACGGTTCTCGTCGCAGCCGTTATCGGTGGCGTCTATTTCCTGGTTCGGGGGGAACTCACAGGTTCAGAGGAGACCGTCTATGTGGAGGGTGTCGATCTCGATCCGTCATCGTCGGAGGCGTCTGCGTCGATGGATAATGGGGACACGCAAGGGGAATCTATCAATCCTGAAGCGAACCCTGGGGCGCGTATTCTCGATCTCTTACCGGACGACGAACGACGCGTCCTAGAGCCTGTTCTGAATTCTCCCGGTATCACGCAGATTGAATTACGTGATCGGTCCGATTTCTCGAAAAGCAAAGTAAGCCAGACTGTGAGTTCTCTCGAAGAGCGCGGCTTGTTGTACCGGGAGCGGCAAGGTCGGACATATCGCATTTATCCGAGCGACGACCTTCGGCAACAACAACCGGGACAATAGTCTCGGGCTATCGGACGGTCGGAACCTTCGAATTCGGCGGGTATGAACGATCTTCGCGATACAAAACGTTTAGCAGCCGCTATAGACGTTCTCGAACGATCTCCTGTTTGGATTTACACCCACGGAGATAACTCCGGATCCCCCGTAGGACTACTTGAGGCGAAGGACAATGACCAACAAAAACCTCGGAAGGTGGCTGCTCGTGGTGCTTGCGATCGTCGGACTCGCGTTTGCAGCCCCGGTAGTCAGCGCACACGGTGACGAACCAACGCAAGGGAACGAGACGGCAGCTGACGGTGAAGCAGCGGACTGGTCGGCCTGGATGGAAGGCCACATGACCGACCACATGGGGCCAGATGCCGTTGACGAGATGGAATCACACATGGGCGTGACCGTCGATGAAATGGCCCAGGATATGGCGGACAACAATCACACCACCGCCGGGATGAACGGACAGGGACACGGCTGCTAACGATCCCCGTTCGATTTTCATTCGTTTAGCACGATAAACACTCGAATTACCCAACAAACGATCACGATGACACACTACACCAACACCCTCGGACGGACGACTCGTCGAATCGCCATGCTCGGCATTCCGCTGTTGGTTGCAGCAACAGGCACTGCAGCTGCTCACGGTGGCGGAGGCTACGGCGGTAGTATGATGGGTGGCGGCGGCTGGGGGCTATTCGGCGGTGGAATGGGCCTCTGGGGTCTCCTCTGGATGGGACTCCTGCTTGCCATCCCGCTCTACATCGCCTACAAGCTCCTCGATCGAGCGTCTGGAGAGAACGATACACGACCGCTATCGGTTCTCCGCGAGCGCTACGCCCGCGGTGAACTCACCGACGAGGAGTTCGAACAGCGACGAAAACAGCTCGAACAGTCCGGATGAACGAGCGAGAGGTAGTCTCGTCCAACACGATTCCCGCCCAACGGCTGCCGGGGCGGGACCAAACATTAACCCCGGCAACGGGGTATGAAATCCCATGGAATACACAATACAGACTTCAGTCACTGGTGAGTTTGACGACGTCGTCGACGCAACGAATGCTGCACTCAAAGATGAGGGATTCGGTGTCCTCTGTGACATCGATATCCAGGCGACACTTAAAGAGAAACTCGACGAAGAATTCCGTCAGTATCGGATCCTCGGTGCGTGTAATCCCCCGCTGGCATACGAAGGATTGACCGAAGAAATCGAACTCGGTGCGCTCTTACCCTGTAACGTCATCGTCTATGAGAATGATGATGGTGACATCGTAGTGAGTGCGGTTGACCCGGGGCAGTTGGTCGGGATCGCAGACAACGACGCGCTTGACTCCATCGCGACCGAGGTCACCGAGCGATTCGATCGTGTACTGGCAGCCGTTACAGACGAATTTGAACCCGTATCGGAGGCCTGACTTGCGATGTCTTCATCGGATCAACTAGACGCTACGACGATACTGCTTCTGATCCTCGGAGCAATCGTCGTCCTTCCCTTGCTCACGATGGGCATGGGATTCGGCGGGATGATGGGCCAGTATGGTAGTACAGGCGGGTGGTGGCCGTTCGTCGGGATGCTCATCCCGATCATCCTCCTCCTCGTGCTTATCGGCGGTGGCTACCTTGTCTTCCGGCGCATAAGCGAAACGCAGACGTCTCACAATCCCGCGATGGAGGAACTCCGTATGGCGTACGCCCGTGGCGATCTCACGGATGAAGAATTCGAAGCTCGACGTGACAAGCTCGAACGATCCGAGTGACCAGTCTCTAAACTATTTATCACTTGTTAGAAAATTCTGATATTTTTCTGGCATCCCGCACCCACATATTGACAACAGAAATACGATTCTCTAGTATCTGGACGAAACGAGTGCCGACTCGGCTGTTATTGAATACAAAATTGTTTTAGAGAGTCTCAACGCTTGCCTGTCGTGTCGCCAAACGCGTTTCGAATATGCTAACCGGCCAGTACGCCGCCAAAAGGGCGAATGCTTCGTATAGGATACGTACCGTTCGGTTGGCCTCTCCACGAAGTCCGAATCGGTTTCTTACAGCGGGGAGTTACTCACTGCGGTCGTACAATTGTCCTTCTCCATGTGATGAGGGCCGCCCAAGATGTCACGCGGTGCTATACGATCGCATAGATAACGACCAACACGACCGGAACGGCAAACAACGTGATTACGCTCACGATCGGTCGATCGCGTCGAGACGCCGCTGCGGCGTAGAACCCGGCGAAGACGGCGGCCATTCCGAGAAACCGCAACAGTACCATCAGGCGGAGCACAGCGGCACCGGACAGCAGTGTGGCCGAGATCGAGACTTCGCCCGCGAAGGAGGGTATGACAACTATATACCAAGCGTAACTCGCGATCCGCTGGGCGAAGACCCCCCAGACTGCGACGATGCCGAGTTCCAAGGCTGCCGCTGTCGGACGGTTGCGGACGTATGCGAGCGTTCCGACCACGATAGGCACCAGCGCGACTCGTACCAGTTCGGCCGGTGGGACCGTGGATCGCACCAGTACGAACGTCTGCACGGCCAGCCCGATCACGACGATACCTCCCAGCAAGCCAGCAAACGTGAGCCTGTCCCAGTCGGCGACCGACGAGCGAGACAATGGAGAAGTGGGCATATCACACCAACTTGGAGATATTATAAGTATTTTATGATTATAAATTCGTGAAGGAAATAGGCTGTTGACGCCGTCACTCAGGCATCCAGTTCGTCGGACGGGTGATCAGTGCGCATATCTACTGAACAGCTGATTCATTGACTTCGGGATGAAACAAACGCAGCCGTCGTGCTAAACTCATCCACTTTATGCAGCACGGTACTTCTGACGGCATTGGGGTAGGTCGATCGATTTCTGCTGAACAGACGGCGCAAGTCTGTCAGTGTCTCGTCGATAAAGGACGTTACCGAGCCCTGTTGCGCTACAGCTCATCCGCCGGCAAGGTGCTGGCGGAGCCGGATAACACGGGTCCAGAACATCGGGCTGGAGACGCGGACACCGAACCAGAAGCTAAATCCATCCTCCACATGTTCCACGCCACTTTCGACAGCTACTCGGTAGTTTGGACAGAGTCTGCTGTGAATACAGCGCGCGGGCCACGTTTAGACGCCGCTCAGTTGCCGTCTCGACCGGGATTATGTGGCGTTGAGTGAGGAAGCGGCGAGTATGCCGTCTCAACTCGCCCGCTTCACCGACCGATGTGTCGATTTGTCCCAGAACGCTGTTACTGGCGAGCCAGCACCGGTGATCGAGAAGGGTGACGGCGGCTACGCTGACTGGGTGATCGTCTCGATCCACGGCCTTCGAGAGTACCTGAACCAGCCCTATCGACGGATGCTCGACATTCTGTACGAGATGCCCGGAATCGTCGCGAAACTCGGCCTTGCGGTGGATCAGCTACCGGACTTCACCACCGTCTGCACACGGAAACAGGATCTCAAAATGCGCGTCTGGCGAGTCTTGCTGCGGCTGTCTGTCTCACTACACGAACTCGGCGACGTTCAGGCGATCGGTGCAACCGGCTTCAAACGCCATCAAGCCAGCCGTCACTACGTTCTCCGCGTCGGCTACAACTTTGACGATATCGAGACGACAGCACTCGTCGATTGCGATACCAGTTCGATCCTCGACGTACACTGTTCGATGAAACATCCACACGACACACAAGTTGGACGGCAGGTACTGACGAGAAATCTCATCCAGCTCACCACGATTACCGCCGACAAAAGCTACGACTGGGACGCGCTGCGGCACAAACTCAGAAATGCTGGTATTCGCCCGGTGATTACACATCGTGAGTTCTATGGACTCGACAAGGCGCACAACGCTCGCCACGACGAGAACGTCTATCGCCGCCGCTCGATCGTCGAAGCGACCTTCTTCGCACTGACACATCGGTTCGGCGAGACGTTGCGGACCAGAACGTGGTTTGGCCAGTTCAGAGAACTCGTCCTAGAGGCCGCCGTCAGAAACATCGAGCAAGCTGTGAGGCTCTAACACCACTGATCTCACGCGTCTAAACAAGGCCCAGATAGGTTACGTAAATGTCAACGGGATTGCGATCGCTGAATAGCCAGGAATCGTACCGGTGTGTCAGAGCTCATCCTCGCCGTCAATCCGTAAGTGTCGAATACCGGGGCCGTAGCCCTGTTGCTCCGAAACATCTTCGTCGAGGGCGTCAACGAACGTCCGCATCTCTCCGAGTAACTCGTCCTCTCCTCTAACACCGCACCGGTGAATACCGATCGGACGAATCCGGCGATATCCGGGGCCGTCGATAGAATCCCACCGGCAGCGTATCCTCCCGTTTCGATCGACGTTCGGAAACCCGGTAAAATTCCGACGACCGATCCCGAATATCGATTCAACGTTTTCGCTGGCGATCAGCGCATCATTCGGGTAATCGAGATAAGAGGAAGGAGTGTTGTACACAAACATCACCCCCTTACTGTTCTATCAAAAGAGCTTCGCTAAGCGACCGCTCTGACGTGATTTCTCGCTTGGCCAGGACGGAGACAACTCAAACGAGGTTCGAGAGCTGAACCCGAGACCTCGCTGCGAGGTCAGCCGGACCGAAGTGGACGAGCAGAACGATCGCGACGGCTGCGACGAGGAGCGCGTACGAGCCGTACCCGGCGGCTGTCTTCAGTCCGGCGACGCCGGCCAGGAAGAACATACCGGCGGGGTTGAGGCTGGCGTGGTACAACCACGGGACGAGGAGGCTCCCCGAGGCGTTGTAGAGCCAGCCGAGCACGACCGCTGTGGCGACCACGGCGACGGCGTACGGGGCCATGGGGACCCCGGCCTGGGAGCTCCCCGGCACGTAGAACAGCGGGACGTGCCAGACGAACCAGACGACGCCGACGAGCAGGCTGGCCGACAACGCCGAGATGCCGTCTTGGAGAGCGGGCTGTGCGAACCCGCGCCAGCCCAGCTCTTCCTGGCCGCCGCCGAGGAAGAACGCCAGCACGAGGGCGAGAGGGAACATCCACAGGGACGCTAGTTCGTCGAGCGCGAACGACGCGTCGAAGACGCTCACGTAGACGACGCTCCCGACGAGGATAAACAGCGGCGGTACGGCGAGCGCGATGGCGTACCACCGGAGCGGGATGCGGTAGCGCAGGTTCGAGCGGAGCCACCCACGGATGCTCCGTCCAGTGAATCGGAGTGTGATCAGAGCCCCGACGAACGGACCGAACCCGCCGAGCATGATCAGGGGAACAGTCAGCGACGACGGGGCCAGCCCGACCAGGAGCGGGGTCCACAGACCCCAGGAGAACGCGAACGTACTCGTCACGAAAATACCGAACGTCCACCAGTGTCCCGTGTCCGATGACGCCGTGCGTATGTCGGTGCCAGCACTGCCAATTTCGCCTTCGTTTTCAGAACTCATGGGTGTGGTATTCCTTGGTCAAACTCACCTACAGGAGCGTCTTTACGTCGAGCCACTGTCTGACGCTAGCCCAGCCGATCCCGACCGCTGCCAGCGAGACGGCGATTCCACCGACCGAGAGCAGGAGCGGATCGATCGAGGGGACCGCGGTAGGCAAGACGACGAGTGACACTGCCGGCAGGATGCCGACCAGTATGAGAAGATTGCCGGGTTCCGTGCCGTTGACGGGTGTGTTCGGGAACCGGAGGTAAACGACGACCGCGAGGAACGTTGCCCACAGCGCCAGCGGGATCGGTGTCAGGAGACCAGTTCCGAGAAGCCGGAACGCGTTCGTCGTCAACGTCACGTCGGCCCACACGAGCACGAGCGCCGATCCGCCGAAGGCGATCGCCATCAATACGCCGATCATCAGCAGCGCGAGGACGAACGAGCCGGCGATCAGCGCGACGAACACCTCCCGTTCGCGATAGGGGCCGCTCAACAGGAGTTCCAGTTCACCAGCAGCTAACCGCTGTCCGACGCCAGTCTGGGTGATGAGCACCGACAGGACCGCCCCGGTCATCGCGATGAAGTACGGCCCCTGGATGACCAGCATCGCGAGCAGGAGCGCCGTGTCGCTGTCCATGCCGGTGAAGTAGTGGCCCGCCTGAGCGGCGAGTGCCTCGCGGGTCGTACCCGTGAGGACGCCGGGAGTGACGGCAGTGACCCCGAGCAGCCCCAGGAAGAGCAGGCCCGCTCCGACCGGGAAGGCAAACAGCCGCCAGCCGCGCCCTCGGAGTTCACTCCAGACGACGGCTCTCGCGAGCGTCCACCAGCCCGGCGTCGCGCTCATCGGACCCTCACCTCCTCGTCCTCGGTCAACCGACGATACAGCTCTTCGAGCGACGTCTCCTCCTCGTGGACGGCTTCAATGGCGACCCCATGCTTGACGAGCGACGTGACGAGGTCACTCACGGACCACTCTGACGGGAGTGTTACGACCCAGCCGTCCCGCACGTCACGCGCCTCGACCCCGATTTCGGCGAACAGTTCGGGATCCACGTTGGCCTCAATGCGGATCTCCCGCGATCCCTCCCCTTTGAGCCGCCCGACGAGTTCGTCTTTCGGCCCGTGGGCAACGACCCTCCCGTCTTTGATAACCACGAGTTCGTCCGCGAGGAGTTCGGCCTCGTAGAGGTTGTGCGTCGAGTAACACAGGATTCGACCCTCCGAGGCCAGACCGTCCAACTGATCCCGGAGCACCTTCGCTGCACTCGGGTCCAGTCCGGTCGTCGGTTCGTCGAGGAACAGCACCCGTGGGTCGCTGAGCAACAGCCGGGTGATCGTCACCCGCTGGCGTTGACCACGACTCAGATCCGTTGCGGGCCGATCGAGGAGGTCGTCGACGGCCATCGTGGCGGTCGTCTGCTCGATTCGTTCCGCCCGAGTCTGTGCATCGAGGCCGAGTACTCGTCCCCAGTAGTCGAGATTCTCACGAACCGTCAGCTGGCCGTTCAGGGGCGTGCCGTGCGGCAAGTACCCGATTTTGGTCTTCACCGACGGGTCCGCAAAGGGGTCCGTCCCGTCGATCGTTACGTCGCCGCTGTCCGGCGGGAGAATGCCGGCACCGACGCGGAACAGCGTTGTTTTGCCCGCGCCGTTCGGCCCCAGGACGACGTTGAACCCCGGACCAAACGTCATTGAGAGTCCGTCCAGTGCCGTCACGTCGTCGTAAGAGAGGCGAACATCGTCGATTTCGATCACAGCCACGGTTACAGTCCCTCCATCGGTTGCTTGCAGTTGTGCTGTCGGTGCGGTGCGTTCACGATCACCGGTTTTCCCCTCTGATGTAGGCTGCCCCCGGTATCTCCCCGCGAGAGAGGGATTTCCGGCCAAAGTACGCGACAATAGCGAGGACGACCAGCAACTGGACCATCACTTGTGTTGCCGTAACTGTTGCGATGGCTGTTTCGTCGACGACACCATCGACGACGAGTAGGTCCGGAGCCAGCGGGAGGAGTATGTCGGCGGTATTCACCATGGCGTGGAGAACCATCGCGATCAGCACGCTGCCCGTGTTGTTGTAGCTCCATGCGAGGATGATCGACAACAGGACGATTCCGAAGAACCACCCGATCTGATTTGCGAGCGTGAATCCGGACTGGGGGGTGATGGGGATAAAGAAGTATGGAAGGTGCCAGCCCGCCCAAACCACGCCGATGATGAGGCTCGCCGTCAGCGCACTGTACCGATCGTTCAGATAGGGTTGTGCAAACCCTCGCCACCCTGGTTCCTCGTTCAACCCACCGCTGACCGTGAGTCCGAAGAGGAAGACAATGGCGATCAGAACGGGTGACTGGAGGGGTTGATCGAGGTCGACCGGGCCGCCGATAACCACGAGAACCACTGTGGTGACCGCGACGATAGCAACCGGTAGCCCAAAGGCGGCGACCCACCAGGGCCAGCCGACTCGCCACCGAACGATCTGATGTGCCCACGCCCTGACGTCGTCGCCTCGTAACCACGTTACCACCGCTGCGCTCACCGGCGGCCCGAAACTGCCCACGTAGATGAGAATCCATGGGGTCCAACTCTCTTCCATGAACGCGGCCGGGGCCGAAACGATCCACGTGTACGCGTATGCGCCCATGAAGAACGCTGCGACGGGATGGTCATCGATGAATGAGAGGCGAGGTGGTGACATAGCTGATGCTTCTTACGATGACTGGATAAATATTGTCATATTGATTACCAATTGCCAGACCGGTTACTCAAATACGTTTGAGTGGCCTTGTTGAAACCCACAATCGCTGATAGGTTTTAGGCGTCGTGATGAATACAGGGCGCGAATGTCGCACGAGATTCGACCCGATTTGCGACGGTGATCGCGTAGGCGATGGCTACGTCACGGCCGAGAAGGGCGTTCCGGAGTGTTTGACGGGAGACCATAGTTGACTGGAAACGGGGCAGATAGTACACCTCAGGCGTCTCTCGAAGCGAATGAGAGTGGGGGCTAGTTCGCGTCGTTGATGTAGAGGCCGTATCGGTACAGCATGTCGTCGTACCAGAGGTGATGGCCGTTTGAGGCAGTCTCGATGTGTTCGAGGTCAAGCGCGTCGATCAGATTTGTATACTCCGTTGAGAGCGGAGTCGTTTCTTGATATGTGTCTTGAGCGATGACTTGTTCTAATAACTGTTGAACGGGCGTGTCGAGTTCGGCTGGGTCGAGTCGGGTATCGACTCTGGCGGCGAATGCGATGTCGCGGAATGCGTCTGTCGTCGCGGCGACTTCGACAGCGAGCGTCGTATATGCGGGTTCGTGAAGCTGTTCAGTGGTGACGTTGATTCGGTAGGCCCAGTGACCGTCGGAATCCACCGCTACGATTTGCCCGTCGAGATCATCGGTTAGCCGACTGTTCTGTTCGTACGGCCGCCGTAATACGTAGGCATCGTCACGAAGCAGATCCGCACTTCCGCTTTCCCGTTTGTAACTGTGTAACTGTGGAGGATTTTGATGACGCGTCCGACGGGTTGGGCGAGTGATTCGACCGTGGGGGCATCGTCGGGCGCCTGCTCCTTTGGAACGGAGATGACGCGAACGAACGATCGTTCCATTCGCTGCTCACCGGTGACGACGATCTTCGTCTGATAGTAACGATCATCGTGGGAAACGTACGCGTCCTCGGGCAGTGGTCTATAGCCGTAGGTCGTATGCTGTCCGTCGGGAAGAATCTCGGATAATGCCCTGTGGGCAGGCTGGTCGTATACCGATTCGTCTGGATGGTAGAGGGCGTATTCAACAAGTGGTTGATTGATCTGACCGAGTGAGAGGCTATATTCATTCTTTGGATCCGTGGTGGCACCGGGTGTGAGTGATGCACAGCCTCCAAGAGCTGTGGCTACCGTTGTTCCGGCGAGATGGGGGGCCGTTCGCCGATCGAGGACCATCTTGGACGTTCTAAGGAACACGTTGTCAATCTGTCGTCTGGTCTCAGCTTCACCCCACATTGTTGGGCTACCGGCAACGATCAGTCTTTCAGAATGAGTGGTTTCGCTTTTATTTAGAGCGGATCACATAAGGGAATCTGGTGATGAACGTGATTAGATCACTCACGGTGCTGTACGTTCCGTGGGCTCTCATTGTTACTGCGATTGGGAAACTCGCATACACGTCGGGGACTCCGAATGGTCGTCAACGAGGGCGGAAAGCGTCGGCTGACTGCCCGTCTTCACGACGATTGACTGGAGCGCACCGAGCGATTCACCATCTCTCTGATATATTTCGGGAGAACAAAGAAGCTGGAAGAACCCATAGTAAAACGTATGCCCTCCAGACGAGCCGTTTTTTCAGTCTCGCCATCGGTTTCGTCCATGCGGTAGGTCTGCTCGTCGTCGCTGTGAGCCTCGGGTATTCGATTGGACCATCGGAGTATTCGCCCGTCAGTCTCCTGTGGCGATATGGTGGTCTGGTCGTCGTAGCGGCAGTTCCTGTTTGGCTCGCTGTCCGATTTCGCCTCATTACACCTCTGATTGCTCTCACCCTTACGACGGCCTACGTCCTTGGGGTGGAGCTTACGCCTCCTGGGCCGACGTTTCGTGACGTCGCCGAGCTCGAAGGGCTCGCCGAACCGACCGGCATCACCGTCGTTGAGAACGGGCTCTATATCGTCCGCTACATGGTCAACGCCTCGGTCTGGACGGTCGGTTTCTTGTTTCTCGGGCTCGTCGAATACGCGGTTCGAAATACGTGGACGTACCCTCCGTCAGTTCCGGGGTCGGTTCCGTGGCTGTCGATTCCTGCACCACAACGACGAGCGACTGCTATCGCTGCTGCGGGCGGGCTTCTCCACGCCGCTGTGATGGTGTGGTACGCTGCTCGGCTCGGGGTAACGCTTTCCGGTGGCCTCGAATGGCTGTTGTATCTTTTCGGTGCCGTCGGGATGTGGGTGATCGCGGCGGTTCCACTCTATCTTCTAGTACGGCATCGCCTGATTGCACCAGCGACGCTACTGACGTTGTTCATCCTGATCGACGTACAAGCAGCGTTCACAGCGAATGTGGAAGATCCCCACACACTCTACTTCGGAGGCTGGTTCTTCTACCTGGGCATCATACTCATCGTAGCAGGGATTGAGTATGGCCTCCGTCGCCTCGACGTGTATCAGCGATTCGCTTCCGAGGTCTGAAATTGTCTTGGGGTTCTATCGGAACTCATCTCATCGGCACTCGAAGAGTTCGAACTCCCCCTCGATGTCCTGTTGATACCGTTTCAAAACCAATAGCCCGGCGAAGAACGCAGCTGCTGCGAAGAGTGTCGAAAAGAAAGCCGCACTCCATAGCACCACGCCGCTCACGTCGATTTGGGACGTAACGGTAGCGCTGACAACCACAGCGATAAGGATGGCCGAGCACACCTCTACGTCACTGAAGCTCTTCATCTGCGCTCTCAACACGTGCTAAACGAGAAGACTGTCTGTGAAAAACGTCACCCTCAGCTTGATACAGACCGATAGCGCATACCTCCGTCTTCAGGCGAAAGTTGAGCGGTAGGCATAGTGCGTCCATTCGACGTTGCTACGAACGGCTGAATTTCCCACGCTATTCAGCTCAACGTTGTGACTGATACAGGCGATGGTGAGTTCTCGGAACTACTTCCACCAGTGTCGGGAACGGATGAATGCACCGGCCCTGTTGAAACCCTTTGTTGTTGATAGGTACTTAACGGTCGTGCTATGTGCAGGGGAAGTAGGTAGCATAGCGGCTATCGATCTATCCGAAATATCCCAAAAGTAGCCTGAATACAGATGGTGTATGCAGTAACGGAGAGCGCCCGATAGCGCGGGTCACCTTCTATCGTAGACTAAAACATCTGTTTCACGCACCACAATACATTAGGAAATAACCAATAAAGTACTCAAACAATGGACAGACGGACACTGCTGGCTGCGGTCGGGACGACGCCGACGATCACCGTCGCCGGCTGCGCTGGCGTACTGGGCGATGGTCGAGGCGACTGTAGAGCGTCCGGATCCGGGGGAAGTCGAACCCCGGACGCGGATACAGTCGCCGGGCACTTCGACGGCGACGCAACGCGGCCGGAGTGTGATCGAGATTCGAAGACGATCGAATTCGAGTCGAGATCCCTCGATGGACGCAAAGAAGTAGAGACGTTCGAGACCGCAGGGACGATCCCGTATCCGGAGCCACCGACGTCGTTCGCCTGCGAGGACGTCGCCGACTACGTCGAAGCGTTCGATCAGGCGTACGAGACACACGACGTGCTCTGTGACCGGGAGGGCTACCCCTACGTGACCAGCATAGCAGACCACGTTTCAGAGCGCGTGGCGTACGAGTGGTACGACGACATCGCGATCGTAGTACTCATTCGACAAGTCGGGATATACTCGACGGTTTTCGAAGATGGCGGCGAGGGCACGGCATCCGCGGAGCTCGAGGGTGTCGTATATGCGGTCGACGAAACCGGCGCGGCGAGAGCCGCGAAGTCGATCACCGAGCGAACAGCCGTGTTAGAGGTAGATGAGTTCGAATCGCGAGCGCCTGACCCGCTCGATCGAGGGAGGTTGGTGGCCGCCTTCGAATAGCGGGACGAGTGATCATTTTCAGCGGGATTCGACCCACTGGCGGCAGTTGCTGGTAGCAGAGCGATGGGGACCGTCCGTCGTCAACAGTGATCAAGGGCGAGCTATGTGCCCTGTACTGAGCCGCTTCACTGAGTCGGCATCAATCTATGCTACATTCTCAGCAGAGACTGAACGTTCTACTCAGATATTGTCAGAATATGCCTGCTGAATATAGAGTGGGTCCAGCACGACAACGAAATTATACCGTAACCGGTGAACCGTCCGCTCACCACGCGTGCGTACCGACTGTTTAGATCGATCGTCGGGACCGCAACCGCTGAGAATCAAAGGACTTAGCTAGTGGAATTTTAGTATTCTGTTGACTCTAAGCCACTATGGGTATTCGGGAAGTAACGTGTCCGATTTGCTCAGAATCCGTGCCAGTGGGGCTGCCGCAGGGGATTTCAAAGGTTGAGGTTAGTTCCGAGCCAGATTCCACAAGGCCCGAAGACGAAGGTACCACGACCCGACTCGTTCACTGCCCCAATGACCATCATGTATATTTTCACTTCACCCGCAAAGATCAGACAGCCAGAGACTAACTCACCCATTCCAGTGGCGATCGACTGTCTTCGATACTTCCTCTACCTGTCCCGCCGATCAATTCCCTTCGCAGATCGGCTCTCGATTTGTGCCACATTTACGCTCTCTATTCAGTGTCCTTGAATCCTTCAGTTGACAGGAGTCGCGTGCTGAATAGAGAGGATGAATACAGCAAGCCACCCTTGTCTCTTCCAAGAATTAGTGCTGAATCATCCGGTCAGTAGCCCTGTGTCCCTTATAGTAAAAAGGATTTTATTTCCCTGATGAAAACTCGCTATTATGCCCTCCACTGATCAAAGTCACGCTCTTACGAAGCGTCAACTTCTGGCTCTCTGCGGCTCCTGCGTGGGGGGCGGTGCACTCGGTGGATACGCATACGGGTCGGGATTCTTGCCCGATGACGATTGCAATCCCGCACCGCTGGATACCTCGCCGACTGACTGGCCCCTCCCCAACTACGATGGAGGGAACACTCGTACTGTCCCGTCCGAACACGCGCCCGAGAGCGGGTTGTCCGAGAAATGGAGTGTCAGCGTCCAAGACCCAGGACAACCCATCGCAATCAACGGTTCCGTTTTCGTCGCGGGAATACGGCCGGATTTCGTTATCTCGTACGATCTGTTCACCGGCGAAGAACGATGGACGAAACCCATCACCACGACACAGCCGGGACTGCGACTCTCGCCCATGGCAGGCGGCGATTCTCTCGTGATACCGCAAGATAGCGAAGACGGAGACACGGTCTCGAGGGTATGGGCCACAGCCGACGGAAGCGAACAGTGGACTAGTGATATACCCAGCGGACACGTCGCACCGGTACTTGATGCAGGGCTACTCGTCTTCCGGGATTCCCCAGATCTGATCGCAATAGACGCTCGTACCGGTGAAGAATGCTGGCGGGAACGCTTCACAGATCATCTCAGGTCAAGTACTATCCACGCCGGAGAAACCATTGTAATGGATACCGGCAGGGACGGCGAAATCATCGCGCTTGACGCGGGGACGGGAGATCAGCAGTGGAATACCGATATTTCTGAGTATTTTCATCCGAAGTTCGACGCCGTTCGAGATCCCCTCGTCGCCGGGACTGATCGCCTCTTTTTCGGGACGTTCCGTGGGATGTTGATTGCCCTTAATGCGGCCACCGGTGAAACGGAGTGGGTGACGCCAGAGACGCATCCAGAACTTCCCACCGAAGGCGGACGGGAGCACGCTCCGCTCACACTCGAACCGATTGTTTCTTCGGATGATATACTGGTGGTCATTGAATCGGATGGTACTGATCGGTCGGATAGCCTGCATACGATTGATCCGACGACAGGAAACAAACGGTGGACATTCGAACCGGAGGAGGACGAAGACGTACGTATCCGCTCGGCGGCAGTGGGCGGAGAGACGGTGTTTCTTCCCTTAATGGATGAGTTCCACCTCGTCGACCTTGCGAGTGGAGAGATTCTCGAAACGCACGAACTTGACGGCTACGCCCAATCGGTATCTCTCGCTGATGGACTCTGTCTCGTTGCCACCACTGAGGGAATCATAGCCTTCGAAGAGGAATCATGACCGATCACTACCCTCACAGATCGGCACTCAATCTGTACCACATTCGCGCTGTGTATCTCGCACGCCTCGCACAACCCATTCAGAAACTGGTAGAAAGCGCGTGCAAGATACAGAGGATGAGTGCAGTACGTCAACTTCATTTGTTTCACGCCGAAGTCAATGAACCATTCCTTCAGTAGAGATGCTTGCTAACCGAGGTTGGAGATCAATTCAGCCGGTACAGTGAGTTCGACCCGAGTGCCGCTGAGTGAGCGTGCCGACAGCCGGGCCTCAAGTTCGACCATCCCCTCCTCAGAATCAGTGTTATCCAGAACCGTGAGCAGGAAGTGGACGCGCCCCGCTGTCGTTCCACGCGGGTACGTGTATCGGCGCTTGGAAGACGTCGACCCCTCGGCTTCCGAGGGTGATCTACCCCATGTCGAACTATAGGAGGTCGCAATACCGGGATTGAGCGTTGCTCTGACATCACCAGTCGCCACGAGTTCAACGGTAACGTCTGACCAGAGCCCGTCCCGTTGTATTGCCCAGACGACTTCGACAGCCACCTTTTGCTCCGTCGTTCGCTCAGGGATCGAGACCCCGAGGAGTGCGTCGTCGTCCTCGACGGGGGTAACAGCGGGGCTAAGGGAATCAATCTGTTCACCATCCTTGCGGACGACAGTACCATCGTCTGTCCGTTCGAGATCGAGGCTGGATGACCCATACAGGGCCGCGCCGACGATCGCACCACTGCTGCCAAGTGCGCTGAGCCCACCGATGGCGATCACGTCGCGCCGCTTCATTCAACCGATCTTTAGCAGCATCTGCGAAGGGTCTTCTGGTGGACAGTGTCTCGATAGCTGTGTCACCTGCACAGAGCCATCACCCCTTCACAAATCGATCCACTCTCGTGGGAGAGTCGCGCCTTGTATCTTGCAGAGCCACAACGAACTACCGAACTGCTGTCAGAAACGGCGTGCTGAATACAGAGGATGGAGCTTGTTTAGACGCACGAGACTTGTGGTGGCAAAACTGTACAGCTTGCTTGACGTTTCTGACGACGGCTTTTAGGACGAGTTCTCTGAACCAGCCAAACCACGTTCTCGCTTGTAACGTCTCGCCGAACCGATGTGTCAATGCGAAGAAGATTGCTTTAACAATCGAGCGACGGTGATAGACGTCTTCACAGAAGATGTATTCGTCAGTAGTGTGCTACCATTGCAGGTACTGCCCAAATGAGCCATTGGTCCTCGCTTTTAAAGAGGAGCACGTCCGAGTAAGGCGATAGATCGTCTGGCTTGGCGTCGTAATGCACGTACGCATGCGCGTCAAACCCGTATTCGTCTTTTAGCGTCTCGATTCCAGTTCGCTCTGCCTCAATGAGTTCGTCAACCGATTCGTGCTCCGGATCGTCAACCATTCTCTGTACTGCGTCTTCGAGTTCGACTATTTCTGTCTCCGTGATTTGGAGGTCCTGCATTTCGGAAATCGAACGGTCGGCCGTGAGATAGAAATCACCGTCAGGATGTGCGTACTGGTTTGCAGTCTCTCGATCCCCATCTGCGACCGCCTGAAAATAGTTCTCGACTGCGTCGGTCGGACCGGAGGTGTCGTCGTTCTCAACAGCGGCCGTGGGATCTGAGTTCTCGTCGTTTCCAGCGCATCCTGCCACTACCGCTGGAATACCGATACCGATTCCAGCTAAAAGCGTCCGTCGATGCATATTTACACTAACTATTGAACAACTATATTAATGCCCATTTGATGCTACATTCGCATCTGTACTGAGCGATCACCGTCTTCGCAGATCGTGCCAAATGTCGTGCATCATTCGCGCTCTGTATTCAACATGCCTCGCTCAATCTATCCAGTAGCTGTCAGAAAGCGCGTGCAAGATACAGAGTGTCCATCGGTCATTCCAGTGGATTAGGGGCGACGAATCGTTTCGGGGCTATATTTTCGATGTTAGAGGCTGCAATGGGGTTGGGGAATTTCCCAAAGGCATTCAACAGTGCCTGTGTCGATCTCCTCGCGGTGGACGGTATTGGAACTGTGGCGGGACGCGAGCAATCGACGCCCGTTCTGAGAGTGACTACCCTCAGTACCTCACGAAGCGTCCACATCCAACCGTGTCTGAGGTTTGAGTTCTGCGTCGGATCTTAGCGTTGTGATTCGCGGAGGATCAGCGGCTCGATGGCAAGTGTCCGTTTTGCTATGGTGAGGATGCGAAGGACGTACGAGACGAACAGCATGAATGGAACGAGCGTCACCGCAAACGCACCGCCCACGACGAGGATGATGTGATCGAGACCGAGTGTGCTTCCTGGGAACGTCCCCACATCGACGATTCCGACCATGATACCCGCAACGGCCAATGCCGGGACTGCAGCATAGAGAATCATCTGAGACAAGTCGATGAGTGCCCACTGGAAGTACAGCGTCTTGATGTGTTCGCGCGCCGGACCAAACAGAGACAGCGCTGTTTTGAGGTCGTCAAGCAAGCCGTGTTCTTCCTCATTGAGGCTCTCTTCGTATTCGTTCGCGAGACGTTCAACTTGGAAGATTTTCCAGCTATAATTGAAATTCAGTGCGGCGAATAACACATCGAACGAGCCGAACTGCGCACCTTCAAGTTGGTCACGTACCGTGTCAGCGTTCCCGGTGACGCTTTCAGCGAATTCCTCGACCTCTTCTCGGAGGTTCTCGTTATCATTCTTGTCAATAGACTCTCGAAGAGCCGTCGTCCGTTGTGCCGTGATTCCGATGATCTGGCGGAGGAATTCGGATGGGTCGGCAGGACTCGGAGACCCGATTAATTCTTCAGTAAAGTCCCGGACATCCATTGAACTGGACATACGCTCGCGTTGATCGCCGAGCGGGCCGTTCTCTTGGGTGAGGACGAGCTGACCGATCGTGACGACGAGTGTCGTCCCAGTCACGATGACCGTGATCATCGTCGAGAACATCGTGTCGATCATGTCGCCGGACTCGATTTGCCGTGAAAATGGTGGATTGAGGACAGCGACGGCGATGACGAATGCGACGAACACGGCACTGATCAGGACGCTGGAGACGAGAAGGCGGTTCGCGCGCAGCAGCAACCAGAGTTTAATCCGACTCTCGCCTGAGCGCTCACGCATCGTGTTGGCCGTACTGATGTCGGTCTCGTCAGTCATACTGGCTCACTCGATTGGGCAGGTCGCTTGAAAACGAGGTACTTGGTGCCGCCTCCCTCGTAGTCGATCGTCTCCACAAACTCCCAGCCCTCTGCACCGAGTTGATTCAACTCTGCATTCGGATCCTCTGCTTCTTTTTGGCTCTCATCGCGCGGTGGGCGAAGCGTCTCGTACTCCCAGCGGATCACTTCTGATTCGGACATCACTACTAGTAGGTACTGCAGCCCTCTATACCCCGCTCCACCACCGAGGTAGTGGAACCATTCCTGATACGGAATATGGTCTGCTTGGACGCCCAGCAGTACAACGCGCAAGCACTCGGACATCGAAGCGGACAATGGATGGCGAGCACTCCCTCACGCCGCCGGGCCGTTGCGACGATAGTCTTGGATTCGATACGAAGCAGTCCCGCACCGCAAACTCATCGGTGCGTTCGCGCTCGTCAGTCTCGTCCCGTTCACTCTCGTATTCTTGCTCGGTGCTCAGGGTCCAGCTGCGATACTGGCAGTGATCGGGCAATTTATCCTCGCCGTCGGTGCGGGGATCGTACTTATGTATGTCCTCGCTCGTGGGAAGCACCTGTCCGGCGACTGAATCGCATCGTGTCCACCCACCGTTTGGAGCATTCCTACAAGAGGTAATCACGAAAACTTGGTGACCGATACGCGCTTTGTATTCAGCATGATTCTGCCAACATCACCGATAGCTGAGAGAAGTGCCAGCGTTAGATACGCGTATCTACAGAACGGATGGTTCATTAGATCGGATGTGAAATAAACGAGATTATCGGGCTGAACTCATCCTCTGTATTCAGCACGCCGCTCTTAACAGTGATCTGGCAGTTCGTATAGACGCTGCTGAATAGAGGGCGCGGGCCTTGTTTAGACGCCCCTGAATGGACGAATCAGGAGTCCTTTCGTCTAACCAGAATACGGTAGTGACCACCTCACAGTCCAGTTTTGTATGTAGATAACAACGTGTGAGAGCCGATTGTTTCCGCGTCTAAACACGGCCGAGGGCGCGTATCGGCCAGCGACTCTGCCGTACAGCAACGGATTCAAATCGCTCAGTACAGGACCTGGGCCTATCTGTCACCGCCAAATAATTCCATCAATACGGTCTTCCCAGCTGTACTGGGAAACCCTGACCTCTCGGGGAGGCTGGTCAAGAGGCGACGTTTTGTTGAGTCGGAGATAGGAATCAAAGGGTTTCATGGTGGGTTCGACGACGGCGGTCCCTCCAATCGAGAGGGTATTGAAGGCTGTCCGGGGGAGGAATCCGTTGGTGGGTTGTGAACCATCCATTGGAACGATATTCGTATAGTAGTGGACGTACGCAAACTGCTGGGTCAATCGATCGTGTACCGTATTGGAGACGGACATTGAACCGTCCTTGACAACCTCCCGGAGAATGTCTGCGTGCTCGCCCGATACCAGTCTCTGGTCGAATTCGTACGTGAGCAACGCGACAGATACGTCAACGGGTGTGCCTGAAGTTCTCGGTACACCGACCGTGATTTTTTTACGTTCGACCACCCCGGAGGTAGTCTGAAAAGTTGTACAACCAGCCAAGCCACTGGCAAAGGCGGTTCCAACGACGCCAAGAATTTGTCGTCTGGAAGGCATCTGTATCAATCCATACCCAAGTAACAAATATCTTGAGATTAATGGCTGGACACTAATACGCTCGCACGCGCTATTTCGCGGTTAGTTCAGTACCGGTGAGACGGAATAAACGAGGTCTCCTTGTGAGATGCATCCTCTGAGTCGGTCACGTCTTTTCTGACAAGAATCGGGTAATTTGTGTAGTGTGTGCTGAACTCAGGGCGCAAATGTCGCACGAGATCCGGCTCGATTTGCGACGGTGGTGATCGCTCAGTACAGACAGTCAACGTATCACTCGCGTTGCCAGATGTAGACCGCGAACGCTAGTAACCCGCCAAAGAACGTCGTTATCAGTAATACACCAACGGCGAGCGCCCACAGTGCAGCGTTCTCGTCCCCACGTCCATCTGCATCGGTGTACACCCAGTAGGCCAGAACGAAGCCGAGTACGACAGGAACGACCAGAAAAAATCCGAAGAAGACCAGTAGTTCGATACCACCGGGAAATCCGAACTGAAGGGGGACCATACATTCTTTTTTGTGGCAAGTTTACAAAAAACGTTCGAAACGTCCGGTGGTCAGTTCGCAGGTCTATTGAATGGGTAGTCCACTGACTCCAAAGTGAAACAAACGAGGCTGTTGTGCTGAACTCATTCGCTAAATCTTACAGGCGGTTTCTGGCAGAGATCGCATAGATAGAACGACCTGTGCAAGATACAGGGCGCGGATGTAGCATGAGCCAGCGGCCGCTCAACGTGGAATAGTGATCGTATAATACAGGTGGCATCTGGTTCGTAACAGTTGAGTATACATCAACCAAACAGACAACGAATGCCCTCCCGACGAGACGTTCTGCTCTCCAGTGGATGCGTTTCCTTGTCCGCACTTTCCGGATGTTTAGATATTCTCGGAGCAAAGGCTTCCGTTCGAGAAGTTGGTGTAATAATCTACAATAGGGATAGTCGATCTCGGACATTCAACGTCGCCCTCGAAATCGAAGAGGGAGTGTTAGATTGGCAATCACAGACAGTTGAGGCTGATACCGAGGAGGTTGTATTTATCGACCCACCAGAAGGTGCCTATCCCGTAGCATTCCATGGGGAGGTTGGTGAATATCAAGAGACCTTCGAGTTTGATGATTTGGGGAGTCCTGACGACAGATTTTGCCTCTACTTATATTTCTATTATCAGCACTTCTTTTGGGACAATCGAATTTCGAGAGCGCCACAGCTTGAGTGTGAGTGAGTTTCCTACCACCGAGTTTGCAGATTTACTGAATGGTTGGTTTATTGAATTCGGCGTGAAACAACGAAGCCGTCATACTGGACTCATTCTCTGTAGTCAGCACGCTATTTGTGACAGTGTTCGGGCAGATCGCGGAGCCGTTGCTGAATAGAGAGCGCGAATGCCGCACGAAGTCTAGCTTAAGTTGCGAAGACAGTGATCGCTCAGTACAGGGGACTCACATATCGATCGGTCGGAAGAATCACCCAGTATTTGTCAAGAACGGTGTGCGAGATACAGAGGTTACAACCACGATCGACCGGATCGGTCTCTCGACGGACGGACGTCAGCCGAGGAGGTGCTCGACCAGACAGTGCCCTCGCGATCGAAGGGTCACGCCGAAAACCGGCCGTACGCGGAGACGGTTGCACCGGCCAGTAGTCCGCACAGCCCTCCGAGAAGTAGTTCAGGTCCGTAGTTCGGCGGGCATCCGTACCACTTGTTCGTGGTGGCGAGGCGATAGGTATCACCGCGGTAGCGTACGTACGTGAGAGACTCCGAGAACGTTCCCGGGTGATCCGTGGGATGGAGGACGACGTCGTCGCCCGATTCGGATCGGCTGGCGTGGAGTGCCGACCGGAACACTCGCTGGGCGTCGTCCGGCAGGTCGTCGTACGCTACGACGTCTTCGGACGATTCTACACCGTCGTCGTGGTGGATGGAAACGTAGTATCCCTCCTGACAGGGCGGCTGGGACAGTTCCAGTAGTCCTATCGCTCCGACGCCGAGGCCCACGACGACGAGGATGGTCACGACGATGGTGGCATAGTTCGCCTCCATTGGTATAAAAATTTAATTAATGAAATAGGTGATTCCTGTTTGAAGACGGACTACACCGCTAGGTACCAGAACGAGTCCTTCGCCATCCTCAGCCGTCCGCTCCGGATCCGAGTGCTAACAGGCTACGAGGCCCAGCGGCGAATATGTGACCGGCCGCCATCACGAGCGACGAATATGCGGACGCATTGACCGACGAGGTCTGCCACCGCTTGCGATCCGGGCCGAAGGCTCCACCTGCATCCCTGCGGTACGCCACGACGTTACCCATCGGGAGGAACACGGCGTCGTCCGTTACGACAGGTGCAGCCGTTCCATTTTCCGAGACGTGGGCCTGCCAGTTTGTCTCGCCGGACGCTGCCTCAAGCTCGTAGAGGTCACCTGCGGCAACGTAGACATCCCCGTCGGATGCCGCAGCGGCAGCGATACTGTGGAGGTCTCGCCGCCAGCGGACACCGCCCGAGTGGTTGACCGCGATGGTCTCCTGCCAACCTGCTTGGATGACCCCGCCATCGTCGACAACCGAGGCGGCGTACGGTGTATCGACGGAAACGCGCCAGCGTTCCTTCCCGGTCTCGCGGTCGAGCATCACGAGCGCGTTCCGGTCGGGAACGTAAACGCCGTTCTCGGTGACGGCGGGTGCGACCTGCGTCGCAGTGTCATCGCCGAGGTTGTACTCATCGTAAATAAGTGGGTCAAGCGGGCGCCGCCAGCGTTCGGTGCCGTCAGGTGCGAGCCTGACACACGTGGTTGCACTCCGGGCATACACGTTGCCGTCGAAGATGGAGACACCGTACGTTCGGTCGTCACCGATGCGGGGCGCGCCGATGACCTCGCCGTCTGCGATCGAGAGCACGGTCACGGACGCCGGTGCTGGATCCGGCCCGGTGGTCGTCGGAACGACTCGCGTCGGAACATAGAGACGACCACGATCCGGGTTGAGGGCCGGCGCTCCGGAAACCTCTACATCGAGGTTCCGTGACCACCGCTTTCTGCCGTCGGGTGCGACTGCGACGACTCGCCGTTCGGTGGTGAAGTAGGCGACACCGTCACGAATGACCGGCGGAGCGTACGTCCAGCCGACCGAGGTGAGATATTCATGCTCGTCCGGCTTTGGCGCGTCGCCAGCGACGCGGTTCGTATTCTTCGAGCTGTTGCCGTACTGGTGCCAGTTATCGTCGTAGAACGTCGCGGCGTCCTCTCCGTCGCCAAGGACGCTACACCCGGCGAGCACACTCGCCGTCGCGGTTCCCACGCCTGCGAGAACCGCTCGACGCGACGAACGACGCTGAGACGAATCGAATAGTGACGTGTCGGATTGCGTAGGAGTAGACGGTGGTGGGGGAGGGTTGACTGAGGGGGCCCTCGATAGGTTCGACCGATGATGATCTGTGTTTTCTGCTCCACCGACCGCTGCCCCACTGATTGGATCAACCATATTACCTAGATCACCTAAGATAAGTATTAACTTATTGCTACTTCAGTTGAGGTTGCCAGATTTCTGAAACAGGCTCTGATCGGTATTCTATACACACAGCTACTGAGAGCTTGGATCACTAGTAACGTTATGAAAATCAACGATGACCGAGTACTGTATAGATCCTCTCAATTCAGCACGCCGCTCTTGCCAACGCCTCGTCAGTTCTGATCTCGTCTGCTGAATACAGAGGGTGGGCCGTGTTTAGACGCGAAAATTCGAGGGTAACGACAGCCGCAGACCGAGAGTAGACACGAAGGGGCTGGAAATGGAATCGCCATCGAGGAACTAATCTCTACAATTTCGTTTCTACAGCCGTTTTGTTGAGGTTGGAGGGACACCATCGCCTCGATCGAGGGTCAAAACTCTCGACGAGGTATCGGATAGCAGATCAGCATCGAGCCACAGCACCGCTCTCACTCGCGTCTAAACAAGGCCGAGAGGATGTGTACAGCAGAGCGTTATACTACGTAGCGGCTACTCCGTTGGGCAAGAAGCGAGGAGATAATCGGAGAGCCTGCCGCGTCTCTCCAGACGAACCGTGTGCTTTTAGGCTTCGACAAGCGACTTCACCATATGCCCTCAAGACGGACTTTTCTTCTTGGTGGTGGCGGTCTCGCAGCGATTGGTGGACTCGGTTGGCTCGGGGTCGAACACATCTCTGTGACCGGCGAGGTCAAACGGAAATATATCGACGTTTCGTGGGAGTCTAACGGACGACAGCGACACGGTCGCATTTTGTTGTCAGTGTTACCACCGGGAGACGAGATCAACATCTCGTGCGCGTCATCCTACGCTGAGGACGCAGTCCAGTCGCCGAGAACGATCACCGTGAATCAAAGTTTAGATAGCCGTCTAAACGCTGACTTCAGCGACGTAACCTACAGGCTCGGCGTCTCTGGGACTGCATTGGGTGGTTCTGGATACAGTCTGAAACGGGTGAGTCGGGACGGATTCAATAGCGCTCAACTGGGGGATACAGCGACCGTCGCAAATCTCGGCGATCGGCTCTCTGTACACGAGGTGGATACACGATCCAGCTGGTCGGGGTCGTCGGAGATCAGAACGTTCGACTTCGCGAGCAAGTACCCGACTTACCAGTGAAGTTTGCGTTACTGCGACACGCCATTTCCGACATCGACGGTGTGCGCGACACGCGCTGTGAGTTCAGCACAGGTTGTTCGAACTACTCGGCTTCTGTCAGGAGTGGCGTGACCGACTCAGAGCATGAGGTCAGCACAACGACTTCATTTGTTTCACGCCGAAACCGGTGACCCGTCTACTTACTACCCATGCGTATCGATCAAGGATTTCCTGGGCGATCCTCTGGATCCAGACAACCACCACGACCGTAGACGCCGCGCTCGCTTTCTCCACTTCCAAGAACTGAATCAGCACAATAGGACCACAGTGACGCAACGAAGATTTCGTCTTCGTGACGAAGATAGATTCCCGAGGGAGAGTCCCCTTTCCGTTCGTACCATGGCAACGGGGTGAGTGCAGTTGCGGTAGCATCAAATTCAGATTGGTCCAACCGTAGATCGGCAGTTCCGTTCGCACTTGCCCGATCAAGTGCGGTTTGGATTGGTTCTACAGAACGAATCCGCTCATCGCTTGCTGGCGTAACTGTTGCCCCGGAAGGCTTCTGTACATCAAGTATTTCTAACAACCCTCCATTCGTACCGGGTTCAGCGACGCAACCAGATAACGACAGGAGAGCACAACCAGAAGCAGCAAGAACCGAGCGGCGCTTCATAAATTGCTTAATCAGCTATCTCGAATATACATTTCGGACGAGCGTTTGCAAAGTGAACGATCTGTACTGATCGATCTCCGACCCACCTGATCGATCATCAGTTCCTACCGCATTCGCGCCCTCTGTGCAGCACGACTGCTGAAGCATATCGGTTAGAGAGGGGGTTCAACAGGGTCCCTCGATCTGTACTGCCAGTAGCGGCGACGAGGGTATCTTGTCGGGAACGTTCAGAGTCTTGGGAATGCTTATACCGACTGCATCTATCAGTAAGCCACATGCCTGGACAGGGCGACTCTCACAGGATACGTCGAGCCGCGAAAGCAGGTGGCCCGCCGGCCGTCATCACCGCAGGTATAGGCGTCGGTGCAACCGGTGTCGCTGGCCAGGGAATCGAGACGGAAACAGACCCCGTCGCTAGAGGAGCAGCACGGGCCGTGGGCGCTGACCCACAGATGGGGCCTGCCGTGTTGCTGGTCGTTGCCGTCCTCATCCTGACTGTCGCACTCGTCGTGCCTGGACTGTTCGATGACCATCTGTATTAAAACACGCTGGAGGTAACGACGTCGAACTGACGCCGGGGGAGACGGTAATTCGGTCCTCTCTATACCGATCGTTCCAGTAGATGTCCATCCGTATCGATCCGTCGCGCGTTTCGCTGGGGCGGTCACTGTGCCTCAGGTGCGCGTTCTATTCAGCAGAAGCTCTGTGAACTACCGAAACGCTGTCAAGTGGTGCCTGCGAGAGACAGAGGACGAGTTCAGCACAGCGACTCTGTTCGTTTCATGCTAAATCCAATGGACCAGTCGTTCAGTAGCTCTGCGCAGCTATTGTGGGCCGCACCTCAGCACAGACCATCCTGTGTCTCGTTTTCGGACTGCGACGACGACAAGCACAAGAGCAACAACTGGAGAGAGTCCGCTAACAACGGTATGTGTCCTTGTGACGGGAAGATAGCCGTTGGCCATCCCGAGTTCGAGAAAACCCGCACAGCACAGAAACATGACTGCAAACGCCCTGTAGTCGAGTTCACCGATAGCCGCGTATGTCCGGATGAAATGGACGTAGATACGCCGCCTACAATCACGATGAGTCCTATCCAGATGAGTGCCGAATCTGTCATTGGATATACAGTTCTTCCGCTTCTTATGGAACTACCTTCTGGTGGTGCGTCCTTCACCCACACTGAGCGATCGCCGCTACTCCTAATTGAGACTCGGCTCTGCTGAACATGCGCTTTCGGGCTTGTTTAGACGCATGAGATCAGTAGTGTTAGAGCCTCATGGCTTGCGCGATGTTTCTGACGGCGGCCTTTAGGATGAGTCCTCTGAACTGGTCAAACCACGTTCTAGCCCGCAACGTCTCGCCGAACCGATCGTGCCTTCAATCGATCTCTTTCAGGGGGTGTCAGATCCGAATACGAAGGAACCGATCCGTACAGATGAGAAAATAGACAGTCGAAACCAATCGTCGATGACTACCCGGAACTCCAGAACTGGCTCAACCATGCGGTATTACAGCGACCGAGGTTCAGGTAACAGAGTGTATTCGATGTGAACAATTGATTTGAGAACAACTATTATGGAATGAAGAGGTTCTTCCGCGACCCCCTTGGCGAGTCGGTATGCATGTGAGAACAACCATTGTGGAATGAAGAGCAATAGATGGACGGCACGATTACAACGACGTGTGAGGATCCGATAACGCATCCGCTCACACGATGGGATTGCTCTTTCCTCGGGTTTTCTCGTAGCGGTCTCTCGAGGGAGAGCGAGTTCGTATGAGTCGTGTTGTACAATGACGTTGATTTACCGGGCTTCCCACGTCGGGAGCGCTCCACCTGTCGTCAGCGGTCTCCCAGCGATGTACCGGTCGTGGACCACACAGGCAGCGGTCGCAAATAATCCGGCACCGATGCCAGCGATGCCGACCGGGCCCACGAACAGTGCACCTGCACCCGTGAGATATACCAGCGAGAGAGAGGCGACCGCATTGAAGGACCCGTGTAGGAGCGTGGGAGCGAACACGGACTCTGCACGGACCGTCAGGTACGTGAACACCGGCGTGGCAGCAACAGTCCAGCCCGTCATCACCAGGATACCCAGATACGGCGCATCCGGGAAGTTATGGCCCTGGACGATGAGCGGTGCGTGCCAGATACCCCAGACAACTCCCGTGAGAAGGGATACTCGCCAGAATCCGAGCGGCGAAAGTTCCCGTAGGAGGAGCCCTCGCCAGCCCAGCTCTTCTCCGAGGGCCGCAACAGCATTGATTGTCAGTCCACCAAGGAGCCCCTGGAGGACGAAGAACACGGGCGTGGGAACTGGCACCTCCGCAAGGACTGCGAGTGACTCTTCGATCTGTGACTCCGGGAGGCCGAGGCCACGAAGGAACGCAGCGTAATCCGTGGTGATCGTCACGTCTGGGAATAGTGCACCGATACCGATCGTCAGTACGAGGAGGGCGACCGGTGTCAGCCAGGCGAGTCCAACCCACCGAAGCCGTCCTCTGAAGAGGCCGCATCCAACACGGATTGACGCCCCGGTCCGCAATTGAGTGATGAGTGCAGCTATCGCAGGGGCCCACATGTACAGAACGACGACGAGTACAATCCCCTGAATGGACGCCAGGTCGATTTTCGCGATTGCAACCAAAAGAGCCCCCGACCACGAGATGCCGAACGCCAATGCGATAAATGTGATAACTTTTCGTACCCGCACAGACTCGTTCACGCCCCAAATCATCAGTAGAGTGGGATCTAACACTCACACACAAATAATCCGCACATCGGGTCATCGGACGACAGTGAACGCTTTGGGGTCCCTCAGAGAAGTGTCGGCAGACAATGCTCTCCCCGCACTCGCTCGTCGTCTTCGTCCACGGCGCTGGCATCTCGCGCCACCTGTGGCGTCCTCAACGCGACGCGCTCTCGGTGATCTTCAGAAAGAGACCGTGCCATGGCCACACCATCAGTATTACTGTAACATCTGTAACGTCGAATTCGAAACAGGAGCACTACTCCTGGAACATCTTGACCACCAACATCCCGGTGTACATATCCTTTGGTCTATCCATGCCGATAAAGCAAGCCAGTAGTCTAGTAAGGCGTTCAGTGCGCAGATCTACTGAATATTTGATTCATCAACTTTGGGATGAAACAAATAAAACCGTCGTGCTGAACGCATGCTCTGAGTCGGTCACGCCACTCCTGACAGAAGTCGATTATTTTTGACTATCCCTGCTGAACTCACAACGCGTATCGGTCACACGACCTTCCCAGCCTCGGTGTTACCTACAGAACAGCCACTAATCACGTAGTGGCAGGACACCGCAGCAAATGGGCCACAATTCGTTATATCGTACGATGTTGCTCGTGGGCGTTTCGAGTCCGGTTCTCGGTTACTATTCCGCATACACGAGAGTCCGCCGACACTTTGGACAGACGTACGGAACTGGTGTGAGGATTTCATCTGCCCGAATGCTGCTAAGAAACCCGTCGTCTGAGGCCGGCGAGACGATAGAGATCGTTCCAAGGGCGTCAGTTCCTTGCAGCTCCATTTGCTCCAACGGTTCCTGACAGTCCGGACACGTCTTCTCAGAGGGCACATATGCCACAACCGACACGGCTTTCAAAAGTCGGTCGGTTTCTCACTCAAAATTCGGCTGTTTCGTCATACGAAGGTAGATTCGCAGGGTTACTGACGGGGTGATTCGAGGTTTCTGGCGAGGGCCGACCGAAATTGTTGTGATGGAGACAGCCTCTGTATCCCGCAGGGCGGTATTATCAGTTGATAAGAAGTTCAATAGAGCCAGTTGAGTCCTTGTTCAGTGAGAAGACATATCAGACAATATCCTACGGTTGGAGAGGCGCACCACCTAACACTCCTCCGCTGGATGGAACACCGCCCGCTTTACTTCGCCAGACTTGAGGGCCAGACGTCTGCCTCATCACGCTCTTCTATCGAGGCGGCAAACGGTGGGTAACTGGCCTCCTGATAGTGCCGGATGGTCACCTCACACACGTTCTCTCTATCCCGGACGTCGATCGCCGATCGCGCCGAGTGCCGAGAGGAGTCACTCGGTTCGACCACGAGCACGGGGGGCGATATCCGGGTCGGTTCGGCGACGATCGCTGGATCCGCCGATCGCGTGCGAAGTTTTATGAAAAGTAATAAATAACAATGAAGAGTAACAAATAACAATAGAGCGTCATGAACGGGATCTCCCTCCGTAGGCTCTCGATCGCGATGGTGTTTCTCGCGGGCGTCCTCGCGGGTGCCGTCATCCTGGCCGGGTCCTCCGGCCTCGCCGAGAGACCAGGAGAGTCGGCTCCCGACCCCGAGAACCCGCCGACCTCGATCTCCTCGGCGGGTCCGAGCTGTTACAACGGCAGCGCGACTCCGAACGCTGGCTGGGTCCACGAAGTGGCCGCGGGCAGGTCGTACGCGGTGACGCTTAACGCCACCGTCGTCCACGATGCGGGTACTGAGGTGACTGCCGAGGTGATCCCCCGGGCGAACGGCGAGTACGAACTCGCCTTCCGGACGGTCGAGCACACGGCCGAGAAGTCACTCGACTGCGAGCGGTTCCGCACGCGGTTCGAGATGGGCGTCTCGCTCCCGATCGACTACGAGCGGGTTGTCGTGACGGTGAACGACCGCGTACTCGTCGACGCGACGCGCGACGACACCACAGCCGACCTCTACCCGCTGCCGAGTCCGGTGAATGCCACCAGTTGAACCGCCACTACGACTGGTTTCTCGACCGTGAGATAGATCGGGTGGAATAACGGATCACGGACGAACTGAAGCGGAATCGCTCTGGCGTGACGAACAAACAGTATGCGGATCTGACGGCCGTGAGTCGGCCCCAGAACTTGCGTGTCGGGTCGTCCACCCGTCGTGCCGTCATCATGGCCTCGCCACCGCCACTCCTCAGTGGGTCTATGCGGTTGAGAACGTCGGTCTCGTCGACTCTTCGGTCTTCGGTCGCAAAGCGGAGGAACTGCCCCGCATTGCCCACGCGGACGCTGGCGCAACACGTACCAGCTCTCTCGAGAGAGTATCTCTGCCGCGAATGCGTGAATAGAACATCACCCTGGGTGCGGAATTCATCCTCTGTATCTCGCACACCGATTTTGACAGCGACTCGGTAATTCGTTGAATCTCTGCAAGATAGATAGCGCGAATGTAGCACAAGCCGAAGGACAATTTATCAAGGGTGATGAACGGTTGGTACAGGCGAAGCACACGTCGCTCAGTACAGCCTCAGGATGAATCGCTGGATGAGAGCGCTGAACCGACAACAATTGTTCCGATAAGCAGGAAGATGACACTGAGCCAGAATCCATTCGCATTTTGTGTGGGTATAGAGAAAACCAATATCCAGATGCCGATCAATGTCGTTTGAACTCCGAGAAAAGCCTGTTTTATTGCATCCATATATCGGCGTGGATGCGAATGTGTTAAAAGTTTGTTTATCATACTCCGCAGACGTATATTGGGCAATATTCGCAGGTCTACTGAGCGGATGGTACACCGGTTTCAGAGTGAAACAAACGAAGCCGTCGTGGTGAACTCATCCTCTGGGCGTTGTTCAGACGCTTGCATTCATCGGGTAGGGCCCTCAATAGCGCGTTCGATGTTGCGCACCGCCGATTTCATGACAAGTTCACGGAACTGACCGAACCACGTCCTCGACCACAACGTATCACCGTACCGATGACGCAGAGCGAAAAACACTGATTCAGCGTTCGAGCGAAGGTGATACGTTCGTTCATCGAGTAACAGGTTCCTGTCTCGTCCCATCAGATCTTTCTCTCTCGTCGGAATCCGCGGAGTGATACCTTCTGCACGTAGTTTTTCACGAAGAGCTTCCCAGTCATATCCGTTATCGGCCACGACAGTGCTCAATTCGTCGAGATTCCGCACGAGTACTTGCCAGCCGATCCGTGTGTCGTGCGGTTGTTTCATCGAGCAGTGTATGTCGAGGATTGCACTGGTTTCGCAATCGACGAGCAGCGACGTTTTGACCGCTTCAATCGTGTAATCCGTCCGCTTTGCGTAATGTTGACTGGCCTGGACGCGATCGACGCCAGTTACATCGATCGCTTGGACATCACCAAGATCATACAATTCAATAGAAGAATCAAAAATTGCTCGCCACCGCTTCATTGGGATGTCTTGTTTTCGTGTGCAAACCGTCGAGAAGTGCGTAACGTCTCAACCGTCAACCCAGGCAGTTTCGCAACTCTCGGCATTTCTTCGAGTACATCTAGCAGCTTCCTGTGGGCGTGTCCGAGATACTCTTTCAGTCCTTGAATGGCCAGAATCACCCAGTCAGCGTACCCCGTCCTTGCCCGGTTGATAGGCTGGTTCGGGATCACCAGCGACGGCTTTTTGGACAAGCGATACGACTGTCTCCGTGAAGCGGGCTATCTTGGTTTGTACACCCAACTCGTTCCGCTTCACTTCCTAGTAGATTTGGTATTTCCTCGGAGCTACTAGCACGTCGATACTAACTTCATGAGCGCAACGCTTCCTGAAGTTAACCGTCTAAACAAGGCCCAGAGCGTGTGTTCAGCAGGTCAACTATTCAGTTGAGGTGAACGGTGAGCGGTCAATACAGGAGGCTACTGGATCGATTCGACATCAGTCATCCGTCTTCGAATAGCCTCGAGAGAAACTCCGAGCGTAGCCACTGAACCAGCCAGAAGAAGTGAGACGAATAAGCCCTCGCTCAGGTTCCATCGCATTGCTACTTCCTCCAAACCTAACGGGACAACGGCCCCAGCCATGATTACGGCGAATGCGCCGATCGTTCCTACGACGATGCGCTGACTCGATGAAGTCGTTAGAACTGCACCACAAGCTAACACTACGGCAGCAACGCCACCGATGAGGGGATAAGAAACGACTCCCACAACGATTGTTGTAAACGTGAGGAAGGTAGCGCCGAGACAGCACAGAATAAATTTTGTTGAATTTTCCATCGTACCTACAGTATCGTCATCACTCATATAAACTTTCACGCTCCCAGTCACTATACTGTCCGGTGTACAGATTTTCTGGTCGTATCAGTACGGTCTCACATGCAAAACAAACGGGGCCCAATCCGCTAATTATCGCCGCTATACTGAGCGATCGAATTCGGTTTCGAACGGCCGTCAATCCAAGATGTCTTTCGCGCCCTGTATACCGCTCTACTGACCGGCTGATGCAGCACAGAGTGTCCGGGACAAACGAAATCGGTATGCTGAATCTATCCTCTGTATCTCGCAGGCACTACTTGACAGCGTTTCGGTAGTTCACAGAACTTCTGCTGAATAGATAGCGCGAATGTAGTATTGATCGTCGTCCACTCAGGAAGGGTCCAATGGCCAGTACAGGGCAAGTATGTGACGGCGAGATAACCTATCTATCTGGGAGGTGCCAGACTCAGAAAGTACTTATTATCATGAGATTATAAGTCAGTATGTTCACAATTTCGGAGGTTCTTTCATCGGTCGCCGACCTGGCTCGAGAGATTCGTTCGTCGATCATCAACCTGGACAGGCGGACGTTTATCGGCTTGCTGGTCGGCATCGTCGGGTTCGGACTGGCCCTGGAGTGGGCCTACTGGACGACGATAGCGCTAAGGATCGACCTGCTGCGAGCGTTGTTGGAACCACTGCAACCAATCGTCGGGTTAATGCCCTTCGTGGTCGGTGCCCTCGCGTACGTGCGGAACCGACCTGCAGCGAGTGCCTTGGAAATCGGTCTCGTCGTACTCTGGGGGGCGTGCGCGATAGCCGCTGCGTATTTCTTCATGTTCTTTTTCGCACCCTTAGTACTGAGCGACGTCCGGATCTCAACCAGTCTGGTGTCCGGTGGCTCCGAATTCACTCAGTGGCAAATGTTACTCTATCTCGGAAGGACCGTCGTCTTCGCCGGATTGTACGCCGCGGCGGCGTCTCTGCGTGACCGTCCACTTATCAGTGCCCTCGTACTGCTTACGCTTCCGGCCTGGACAGTTGGTGTCTTGGCGATCATGTAGGACCGTTTCGGCGCGGTTCTGTACCTTGTGGGAAGCCACGTCCGCTAGATGAGGTGTTCATCAGCGTAGATGGCGAACCGATTCCCGTAGGTAGTTCGCGGGACTACTGATCAGCAAATTCAGCACAGACCCCTTGGAACAAATGAGGTCGGATTACTGCATCCACTCTCTCTATTCAGCAGACACCTCTTGTCATCTACTGAGGGTTTCAACAAAGCTAAGCCATAGTGTGTCAGATCATTAACTATGTCCCGTTTGGTCGTACTGTTATTGGGTGCGCTCGTTATCCAACATCCTATAGCTATTTTAATGTATTTTGATGCAAAGCGACTCAACCTTAAAAATCCAGAAATGTATTGGTTGGGGGTAATAGTCCCCGCAGGTGGATTTGCCGTGATACTCTATTACTTTTCAGAGCGGAAAGATCTCCCCAAGAAGGAAACCAGACCTTCGTAGAAGAACGCTGCTGAAAGATCTTTTACCAGTACTGAGC
This sequence comes from Halosolutus halophilus, assembly GCF_022869805.1. NCBI lineage: Archaea > Methanobacteriati > Methanobacteriota > Halobacteria > Halobacteriales > Natrialbaceae > Halosolutus > Halosolutus halophilus. The sequence continues at coordinate 4,953,239 of NZ_CP094974.1, forward strand.
GAGTTGTTTTTCACCTAGATTGAGCGTTTATCATCTTCGCAAATCGAGTCGAATCTCGTACCGCATTCGCGCCCTGTATCTCGCACGGTTCTTTGAAAGGCGACTGTATCTGGAAGGCTCCCGAGCGATCAATACGCACGTTTAGTGAGCAGTGTACGCCTGCTGTCCCGTGACAGACTCGATCTCGACGATAGATGGACCGTAAAGCACCCGGAGCACCGGCGATGCCTCCGAGGGTGGAACACCAGACGCGGCCAGCGCAGCCAGTGCCGCATCGAATTCGTCCTCCTCGACGCCCGTTTCGGAAGCCAGGCGGGATGCCGTTGACTGCTCGTATCCGACGATTTCTCGCGCTCCTTCGACGGCGACCGTCGCCAACTGTTCGCCGATTCCGGTCGCTTCGCCGATGTCTGATGGTCGCGAATCCGCGATTTGCTCGACGCTCGCGTATCCATAGCCCAGAAGTTTTTCAGCGCGGTGAGGACCGATCCCAGGAATGGTACAGAGATCTGTCTCGTCGACCGACCGGTCGCTCGTCTCCTCACTGCGAGGTGATGCAGCGTGAGACGGATCCGGCGATGTCGTCTCAGTTCCCTCGTCGTCCAACTCTCGAGTTCCCGTCTCCGCTCTCGATTCGCCTCCCAGATCGATTCCCTCCGGTATCGGTGGCAGTTCGTTGACTCGCAGTTCCTCCGGATCGATCGTGTCGGCCACAGGAGACTCGGCGACCACCGATTTGACGAGTGTCTCGTTTCGCGGACTTATCCGAACTGTCCTGAGATATTCGACGAGCGCCTCTCGTTCGGTTACCGATCCGTCAACCGGGAGATCCTCCACGATGCTTCTGAGGTTGCGCTGTCGAGGGAACCACGCATCACCGGTTGCGACGAGAATCGGAACGAACGGTTCCGGCACGAAGTCGTCGGTGGTGTACCCGAGCGCATCACACAGTAAATCCACTGCTGCCCCGTCTAACGATAGTTGATAGCGGCCACCCGGTAACGAGACAGCTAACTTCTTCCGTCCCATACTATCTTCTGTCAGAATAGTTTATCGATTCATGCCGTTGTACGGTTATTTTCAACGCATAATGAAGAAATGGCCAGTTGAGGAAGTCGATCTCTTTCCCCTCATTTCGAATCTGCTCGTCGTATATCGAAAAATCGGATTGGTAATTTAATCATTATTGATGTTGGTAGTGGATACTACATATCCTGACTAATTTTTTGTATCGAACATTCAGGGTTCGTGATAGCTCCATTGGTCGGTTCACTACTCAACGGAATCTACGTGCTGAGTGAATTCACCTTACCAAAATAAGCTCGAAGCTCACGGTCCGGGCCTTTATAATATTCTGGATAGTATTACGTAGCGAGGAAATCCGGAACGCCAACGAAAGAGAATGCAGTACGGAGAGGCGATCGAGAGATAATCACGTGTGAAAAGATGCAGGAACGATGACGATTTGGCGGGTGGGTGACACGAAATTTCGTACGTCTGACACAACCCCTTTCCCAAGCTCATAGCCCGGGTTCAACTCCCGGCCAGCGCACTCCACAGGGCTTCTCCCGCTGGCTTTCGGGCATCCTCCAGGAGTTAGCCACATGCCCATCCAAGACCACAAGGCGGGTTGCGTGTCATCACCCCGCCGTAGCCACGCGATTATAAAACTGTTCAGGCCCACTAGAGGTATAACCACCGATCAGCCACCGGCAAACTGCCAGACGAACCGGCCGATCCGGAGGTGTCCGCCATGACGAAACGCGTGAATCTCGGCGTCGCGATCGACTGGTGGATGGTGCGGCTGGTCCGCCGTCAGATACCCCTCTGACCGGATGATGCCGTTGCTGTAGGTGTCGTCGAACATACCTGTATCACGCTCCGAACTAGCTACAATCTATCCATCAGGGTTCAAAAGGCGAGCCCGGGGACGTCGTTTCGTATGTGGTGTTCTAGATCTGTGTTCGAAACTAGCTACCGGCCAACAGTAGATGCACTTGCCCTCGCAGGATCCCCATCCTGGAATCCCAACCGAAGCCGGGGATCGCCAAATCTGTGTAGCTGTTGTGCCTCTCGTATTCCTGTGCCACCAGCCGTCATCGACTCACGGCCACCGCTGGAGCACTCGTACCAGCACTCCATCCACGGTTGCTTCAGGTGCGTTCTGCCGAATTAGTAGCTACATAGCGCTTCGCATACTCGTCACGAGCTGGTTCCTCCGAAGTCGCCGCCGCAGGACGGACATTCGAGGCCGGAATCGCCCATTGACGGTTCAACGTTCAGCTGACAGTTCTCACACCACTGCAGTCGCTCGCTCGTCTCGTGGGGCGTGTCGTGGGTCATGCTTGGGTGATACCACTACTGCGTTGGCGCGCCGAATACCCACTCTACACGTAGCGACTCAGTGATCTAAATCTGGTGGCAAGCCCGCGCGAGATACGCCTTCTATTCAGCAGAACTCGATCGCACTACCGACACACTGTCAGGAGCGGTGTGCCGAATACAGAAGGTGGAGTCAGTACGGCGATGGTTCCTAAAGAACGAGACACTGGGAGAGCCTGCGGCGTCTATACGGACGCTGTAAGGCCACCATCGACGCGGATATTCTGTCCGGTGATGTAGCTTGAAGCAGGTGAAAGAAGGTACGCGACTGCGTCTGCAATCTCTGCGGTTTGTGCCGGACGTCCTATCGGGATCCGCTCTCTCGTTTCCTCGTCTACGTCGTAACTATCGACGAACCCGGGCTGAACCGTGTTCATCCGGATTCCGTTCGCCGCGTGTTGGTCAGCGTAGAGTTTGGTGAAACTCCCGAGTCCAGCCCGAAGCACCGATGAGACGGGGAACTCACTCGACGGTTCGAATGCCGAGAATGTGGAGATGTTCACGATCGATCCGCGGCCTTGTTCATCCATGATGGGTGTGACGAGTCGTGCCATCCGGACAGTATTCAACAGCACGAGGTCTACCCCCTCGTGCCACTCCTCGTCAGAGATTTCGAGGAGGTCGCCGGACGCCGGGTGACCCGTGTTGTTCACCACCGCGTCGATACGACCGTAGCGCTCGTACGTCGTCTCGACGAGGGCTGCCAAGTCATCAGGATCGGTCACCGAGCCTTCAAATCCATCTCCGCCGAGGTCGTTCGCAACCTCGACGGCGCTTCCCGACCGTGACAACAGAACTGGCGTGTATCCATCCTCGTTCAGTCGCCGTGCGCAGGCCTCCCCGATACCGCTTCCTGCTGCTGTCACTACTGCGACTTTATTATCAGTCATACGCCTATTAACGCGACTGTGTTCATAAAAACACAGGCACACCCACTGCGAGGCCCCTTCTCATCGCTTTTCTTGATCTGTTCGTGCCGATACTGAAGGCGTAGGTTGCGGTAGTGCCCACAACCGATACGCGTCTTCTATTCAGCAGACCCTGACCGAACTACCGACCTGCTGTCAGTAATGGAACGCGAGAGATAGAGGATGAATTCGGTACGACGACCTGGCTACTTTCGCACGGTCTGCACTGGACCCGTTGCTCAGTAGGAGTGCGAACCTACCGCTGTTACTGTCTCACGATTCTTCGCGGTACAGGACTACAAGCACGATGAATAGGGCCGCTTCCGCGAGTTTCGAGAGAGCTGCCAACGGGTAGTTCACAAGGTGTGAGACGACGGCCTCGACGGGATGGAGACCGTGGTACAGCGGTTCCCGTCCAGGGAGAAAGCCGCCATGCCCCGACAGGTGCCAGGCGAAGTAGCCGACGAAGTAGGTCGCTATCAGCACCATCCCGAGGGCGTACACGGGCTTGCGCGCGGTGTCTGCGATCACTAATTTGATACCGAGCAGGATAGCGAACGCCGACAGCACGAAGGCGATCGGGCGGGGGTCGTAGACGAGCAACGACGCGTTTCCAGTCGTGACGAGCGTAAGGAGACGGGGAAAGCCTCGCTTCGGGTGAAGGAGGTGGATGCTGGCGACGAGATACGCGAGTGCGGCCCCGAGATAGCCGACGTTCTCGCTCATCCATCGGCCCATCGCCCGTGACGTAGCCATTCTCTTGTACGATTCGCAGTGCACGCTAATAAGGGGATGTCTCCATCACGACGGCGTCGTCTCTTTCAGGCTGTCTGAATTGCTTCGGCTGCACACCCTGGTCTGCGAACCGATCGTCGGCATTTCTGTCAGGAACTACTGGTGTTCGTCGACTCGGATCGAGAGAGTAGTCATTGCTTGAAATGTGGCCAGTTTTCTTCAGTGACCAGCTCCGTTGCGCCGCAACAGCCACACTCCGCAGGTGCATCGTACTGGGGACCGCTATCGGTTCGTGCGGAGACCGTCCCGGCGTGCATCGTCTGACAGGCTGTGCAAACGTACTTTTCCGGGCGTTCTGGGACGTGGGCCATGTATGTGGGTACTCGTGCCAACAACATATAGCCGGGGTGTGAACTTCACACAGAATCGCTGATAGAAACGACGCGGATGTGCTGAACTCGTCATCTGTACTGAACAATCACCAACCTCTTGTTGACCGACCAGTATCTCATGCAGCATACCAGAAACGAGAAGGAAGATCGAGAGCCAACCCACGAACGTTAGCCTATCACGTATTCATCTCGACGAGTTCCGTGGGAATGGATTCGCTGTCGATTTCGACGTCATACCCCCTTTCTCGAGCGACGATGTGCAGCGCCGTCGCCTCGGGCGACATAATGAGATCGATCACATTGTCCTCGTGCCGTTGGCGATCGTGGTACTCGAGCATCGATTCGATCCCTTGTTCGAGAAGAGCAGCGTTGCCAGTGTCGATCCCACGGGCAACGTCGATGATTGCTTGGCCATGCAACTGGTCGTGATTCTCACAGGTGTACTCCAATCCCTTCTCGAATTTTCTCCCTACTGCGACGATCCAGCGGTTCAATACCTCGGTGTTGGGTCTCCGGTATCGGACCTCGATCGAGCCGGAGGGTTGTCGTCCCCACTCCAGTTCCGGATTGAAGTGGTCGTGTGGTCACTTTTCTCACGTAGGGAGTGTCTATTAGACCGATCGGCCCGTACAGGCATTCAATGCTCGACCTTCGGTTCTCGGAGGCGGAACTGGAACAGCGACGCGAACACATCACCGACTTCGTCCGCGACCGGGTCGACGCCGCCGGCGCGAGCGGTGTCGTCCTCGGGCTCTCGGGCGGAATCGACAGCACGCTCGTGGCCCACCTCGCGGTCGACGCGCTCGGTGCCGAGAACGTCCACGGACTCGTCCTTCCCGGCGACGTCAGCCGCGAGGGGAACATGAGCGACGCCGAACGGGTCGCTCGCGACCTCGAGATCGGCTACGACGTCATCGAGATCAATCCGATCGTCGACTCGCTGCTCGCCGCCTACCCCGAAGCGGAGGGCGATCGCGAGGCCGTAGGGAACGCCCGCGCACGCGTCCGAGCGGTCCTGAACTATCTGGTCGCCAATCACGACGGCCGGCTCGTCCTGGGGACCGGGAACCGCAGCGAGGCAGCCGTCGGCTACTTCACCAAGTACGGCGACGGGGCCGTCGACTGTCACCCGATCGGAAACCTCTACAAGGGGCAGGTCCGACAGCTCGCCCGCCACGTGGGCGTCCCCGAGGATCTCGCGGCCAAGACCGCCACCGCGGAGCTGTGGGCCGACCAGACCGACGAGGACGAGCTAGGAATCAGTTACGAGACCCTGGATTCGATCCTCGTGACCCACGTCGACGGCCCGCTGTCGGTCGCCGCGACCTGCCGGTTGCTCGACGTCGACGAGGAAACCGTAGAGAAGATCCGCGGGATGTACGAACGGAGCGAACACAAGCGTCAGGTTCCGCCGGCCCCGGAGCCACCGGCCTGATCTGTCTTTCCAGCGTGCTTACCCCTCGCGCCACTCGTGCTCGAGGAGGCCGTACCAGTAGACGTCCTGGTACTCCCCGTCGACGAACTCGGCGTCACGATGGACGCCTTCCCGGGTGAAGCCGACGCTCTCGAGGAGCCGCTGTGACGGTTCGTTGAACTCGAACACGCACGCGGCGATCCGGTGGAGACCGAGCTGATCGAACCCGTGTTCGACGAGGCGCGTCGTCGCTTCGGTGCCGTACCCTCGGCCGTGGTAGTCGGGGGCCACCCAGTAGCCGACCTCCGCCTTCTGGGTCTCCCAGTCGACGTTGTGGAGGCCGATCGTCCCGACCGGCGTCGAGTCGGCGGTAATCAGGAGATGAACCCCGTCGTCGTCACAGATCACGTTCTCGTAGAACTCCCGCTCCTGCTCGGCGTTGAGGGGTTTCGATCGGCCGATCGGCCGCCAGACGTCCGAATCGTTGATCTGCGTCTGGAGGAAGTCGAGGTCCTCCTCTTCGATCGGTCGGAGCGCGACGTCGTCGCCGCCCAGAAATACGGGACCTGGCATTGGGCTACTGTCCGACGCGAGGGAGAAGAATCATTCGGCGGTGTGATACGAAGTCACACGACCGACGAACTACCGATATCGGGACCCGTGTTCCCGGCGATCGCTCGCGATCGACGTAGCTGCTCGAGCACGGCGACCGGCAGTTACTCGAGTACGGCGTCGATATCGTCCGCGTGGGCCGCCACGAGGTCGCCGAACACCTGTGCTTCACGCCGCTCCTGGGTGGCCCGTTCGCGATCGTCTCGCAACCGCCGTTTCAACACGCCGAGGGCATCGTGGGCGTTGTCGGCGATTTCCTCGGCGACCGATCGGGGGTCGCCCTCGATCCGCGAGATCAGTCCGGTTTGCAGTGCCTCGTCGGCGTCGATCACGCGACCCGAGAGCGCGAACTCGAGGGCGTCTCCCTCGCCGACCACCCGCGGCAGGCGGACGGTGCCGCCCCACGCGCCGAACAGGCCGAACGTGACGCCGGGTTCGCCGTACGTCGAATCCGGCGTCCCGACGCGTACGTCGCAGGCGAGCGCCAGTTCGAGGCCGCCACCCCGGGCGGGGCCGTCGATCCCCGCCACGACAATCGCCGGCGAGTCCTCGATCGTCCGGGCGACGCGCTGTCCCAGTCGGGCGAACTCCGCGGCCCGGTCGCGATCGCCGTCGAGATCACCCACGACCTCGAGGTCGGCACCGGCACAGAAGGCCGGGCCGCGCCCCTGGAGGTAGATCACCGCTTCGTCGGCGTCGGCGATCGCCGCCTCGAGACCCTCCAGTCCCGCGACGGTCAGCGCGTTCCGCGCGTCCGGGCGGTCGAGCGTCACGGTCCGGATCGATCGCCGATCCTCAGTATCGATCGTTATCATACCCGGTCCCTCTCTGGCACTTTCCAAAGGTCTTTGCGTCCTCCGTCGTAACCCCCCGGTAATGGACCAGGCCGACAGCTGTCGGCGTGCCGCCGCCGAGGCCGTCGCGGACGTCGAACCGCCCCGGCTGCACGATCGCATCGACGCAGTGCTCGACGGTGCGTCGATGCTTCCCGGGGTTCTCACCCTCGAAAGCGCCGCCGCGGCCGCCCCGGAGACGACCGGTGGGCTCGATCCGACACTCGATCACGGACACGACGGGGCCGTCGAACCCGACGCGAGGACTGGCGGACCCGGCGACGATCCGACCGACTCCGGCGACGACCCGACAGCGGCAGTCGTCACCCACGCCGCCGGGGTCCAACTCATCTACGAAGGACTCCGGCTGACGCGATCGCTCTCTCACGACCCGCCGTGGACTGGCCTCGACGACGCGGCCGAGGACGGCGATCTGGCGATTCTCGCCGCCGACATCCTCGTCGCTCGCGGGTTCTACCTCCTCGCCCGGACCGACGCCGCCGGCAAGGCGGTCCGGACCGTCCAGGCGTTCGGCCGCGACCAGACGCGCCGCGACGCCGTCCCTCGCGACGAACCGAGACACGACGAGGAGTTCGGCCACGACGGATCCACCGCCGACGCCGACGCCGCCAGCCCCGTCGATTCCGCGTCGATCGACGCCAACCTCGAACGCGACGTCCTCGAACTCGCCGTCCTCGCCGGGGCGGCCGCCATCGGCGAGACGCCCTCGCCACGACTGCTCGGGATCGCTGACCAACTCGCCGACACCGTCGGCACCTCCCTCCCACCCGCTGGGGAGTGTCTGACCCGCTTCGAGACGTCCCCCGACCGATCGCTCGACGATCCGACGACCGATCGGGCGACGTCGGCGACCGATCCTTGACGGGGTGGAATCGCCTGACACGGCACCCGTAGATGGAAAGCAATATAACCCGTGGCACCACTCCATCTGAATGTAGCGCCTGGGTAGCTTAGCGGTAAAGCGCGTCCTTGGTAAGGACGAGAGCCCGGGTTCAAATCCCGGCCTAGGCTTGAATCGTTTTGTTGACAACCCCATGAGCGAGCCTCCGCTGTGGAGTCTCCAAGTGACGATTTCGACGGCCTCTGTCACCAATATCGTGTGAGCGGTTCATCGGCTATCCGGAGATGAACTGTCTGACCGACTCTGGCAGCGAGATCAGTCGGTTGCGCGCGACGAATCACGTTGTAGCACCTCGGGATCTTCGACGAGTTCCTTCAGCCGTTGAACGAACCGAGTTGCGGGTGCGCCGTCAACGATGTCGTGATCGAACGTCGCCGTGATGGAAAGGTACTCGCGGGGTTCGATCTCGCCGTCGACGACCCCCGGCTTCTGGCCGGTTCCGCCGACCGTGAGTTGAAGCGTGTAGTTCGTCGGAGTAATTCCCCACCCGCCGCCGGTACCAAACATTCCGACGGACGTCACAGCGACTGTGCCTGCGATACGTTTCCAGCGTCGAGGAAACCACTGTGGGAGCCGAAAGAACAGCCGCCGTACAGGTCCGGGAAGGCGGACGGCCAGGGAGGCCAACCCCGGCCGTTGTCGTTCGTCCGGGTCCCGCTGGGCCGTCCGGATCTCGTCGTGAATCGACCGAAGTGTCCGCCGATTCGCCGCTCTGATGACGTGCGGAACGCCGATCCGTTTCCCGTCGATTTCGACCTCGATGATGACCATCACGTCGACGTCATCGAACTGGACGATCCGCCCCCGCCAGTCACGGTATGCGTTGATGTGGGGATGATCTTCGAGGGCTCGGGCCAGAGCAAACACGAGAAAGGCGGTGAACGAGAGTTCCGCTCCTGTCCGCTCTTCTCGCTCGTCAATGCGCCGTCGGGCCTCGGTTACGTCGAACTCGACGAGTCCGTGAACGACGCTTCGTCGGCTGGCCATGCGCAGTGCGTCAACGGTCCCTCGCCGCTGTATCGGGAACGGTTCGATCGTGTCACGCTGGTCGGTCATGTGTAGTACTGGCCGACGAAACGCATAGATCTTGGTCCAACTCGGAAAACGCTCGTTCGCCTCGAAATCAAATCGCGTGCGGTATCGAACCCGAACCGACTCCGCGATCGCCTGATCCGACTCGGACACTGGAGTACCGGGAGACCCTCGCACTGTTCCCCAATCCGGTAGATCAAATCACGCACCCAAACCGACGAGCTATTCCATCCGTACCGAACGCGTGTCACCGAATCAGATCAGTCCGTTCGTCGAGCGGGTCGGAATCCCCTCTGACAGAGGCGTAGACCCGAGTGTAACTCTACCCCGTACGCGACCCGAAAGTCCTCTCACTATCTGAAACCCAATTCTCTCGGCCGAACGCTGTCCGATAGATGAGGTCAACGACCGTCACGTCGTACGATTTCGCATGGCACAACAGTCGATCGACGACGACCAGATACGTTCCTCGAAGAGGGTGACGACGTGATGTGGACCACGTTCGGGCCGACGTGCGAGCGATTGGTTGCGCTGAAGGACGAGTACGACCCGACGAATCCCTTCGGCCTCGATCAGAACACCGCACCGTCTGGAAGCGTTCGGACAGACGGTGGAGTGAACCATGAGTGATCACGACGGTGAACCCGGGGCAATCTCGCGGCGATCGTCGGTATTCGACCCCGTACTCGTGTGCCTGCTGGTGGTGCCGCTGGCCGTCCTGCTGATCGCGCCGGCACTCGGCGGGTCCGAACGGGCCGCTGTCACGATTGGACTCGTCTTGACGGAAGCGCTGGTGCTCTACGTCGGATACGGGGCGTTGATGCAGATCACTGGCCCGGTCGTCCGTGAGATGCTCGCGAGTCTCTGACCATGGAAATCTTCGGCCTCGGTATCGTATCGATCGCGCTCTTCGCCGGATTCGGTCTGCTAATCGGCGTGCTTTTCGGTTTCTTCGGGATGGGCGGGTCGTTTCTCGTGACGCCGGCGCTGCTCGTGGTAGGCTATCCGGTACCGGTGGCCGTCGGGAGCGGGCTCGCCTTTGTATTCGGTACTAGCGTCATCGGTGCGCTCGGACACCGCGCCCACGGTCAGATCGACTACAAACTGGCGACGTTGATGCTACTCGGAATGACGATCGGTGTGGAGGTCGGTATGCGAGTCGTCTTCCTCCTCGAGAAGATCGGATCGGTTGATCTTGTGATCAGCGTCGCCTACGTCGGCCTGCTAGCACTCGTCGGGACGTTCACGTTGAGTGATGCACGCGGTGACCGTGATAGGTCTGATCGGTTCCACTTCGCCACCCTGGTGCAGGCGATTCGGCTTCCGCCGACGGTCACGCTGACTGGAGATCTCGTCGTCTCATCGTGGCTCGTCCTCGCCGTCGGAGGTATGATCGGAATCCTTTCCGGAGTCCTCGGCGTCGGGGGCGGATTCTTCCTGCTGCCGGCGATGGTGTACGGATTTGGCGTTCCTGCCACGGTCGCGGTCGGGACCGACATTCTGCAGATCACCGTCTCCAGTGCATACGGTACGTTCGTCTACGCGGACGCTAACGCGGTTGCGCTCCCGGCCGTCGGATCGCTGCTCGCTGGTAGCGCTCTCGGCGCTCGTATCGGAGTCGGCGCGACGAAGCACGTCGGCGAGGACGACGTCAAGGGCTACTTCGCGGCGACGTTATTCGCTGGTAGCCTTTCGATCGCCGCGAAGGAACTCAGCGATCACCTCGTCATCGAGGTGCTCGACACGGTCAGTATCGCGCTTATCTTCGGCGCACCCGTACTCGTCAGTGCTGTTATCGTGTTCACCGCTGTTTGTAGCCTCCAGAAAGAGATAACGCACGGCACGAGCTCACCGTGACAACCAGGGACAGGGAGCCCGCACGTTCCTGCGAGTAGTCCCGTGCCAGAATCGATCAGTATCTAGTCTCAGCGTTCCGGGGGGTTGTGATACTCTACTCACGAGATCGACCGTAAATTCCGGTTTCGGTCCCATTATTTTGCCGATACCCGCGTGAACTAGCTTCCGCTACGGTGGCGCTGCGTGTCGGCCCCGACAGGGTCCGGCTACGGTGGTGAGCGAAAATCTGCCATCCGATCACGAGAATCGTTCGGTCCAGCACCGATCGCGGACGCTGGCGACCGCACGGTAGCTCTCGGGGAGACCACGCGCGCGGCGAAAGCGCTCGCGATCCGTTCCCTTCGACGCCATCCTGGAATCGCACGCGTGTCACTTACGTCCGACCCCAATCGTTTAGCGTCGCCCCGTAGTCGCACCGAAGAAGCGGGATCCCAGACGACATGGAGCGGACGGTTATCCTCGGCTGTGGCGACGCGGGATTGATCGCGACGGCGTATTTAGCGCGGGATACGGAGACCGACGTGGTCGTTATCTCCGAGCGTGAGTACCACGTCTTCTCGTTTCTCCTCTACCGCGTGATAGCGGGCCGAACGTTCGACAGCGCGTGCCTCGACCTTCGACGCACGTTCCGAGGTACGGACGTCACCTTCGTTCAGGGGCTCGTCGAGACGCTGGACCTGGCCGAGAATCGAATCCACCTTCGAAGCGGGTCACTGCATTTCGATACGCTCCTGATCACGGTCGGCGGAGTGACGAAGTACACAATCGACGATCGAAGGCACGTCCTGGATATTCGGACTGATGCCCGAGACATACGAAGCGCAGTGGCGTCCCCCGACGTTCGCGACGTCGTCATCGTCGGCGGGGGCCCGGTCGGCGTCGAGACGGGTGCAACGCTCTCGACCGCTCTCGAGGACGTCGACGTAACGCTCGTCACGTCCGACCGTCGTCCGTTATCTGACTTTCCGCCGCGCGCGAGCGAACTCGTCGAGCGGGAGTTACGACGACGAGGGATCGACCTTCGAGTGAATACGCGGGTGAGCGACGTGACAGAGAATCGCGTCGTGCTGGGCGGGGACCGCGTCGTGCGGACCGATCTAACCGTCTGGGCGGGTGGCGTGCAACCGAATCCGGTAATCGAACCCTTCGATCTCCCGCAAAACGAGCGAGGCTTGCGCGTGGATCCCTATCTGCGCTGCGATGGTACCAGTGACGTGTACGCCGCCGGTGACGTCATCGAGTACCCGGGCAAGGCGAAAGACGGCTACTCCGCGGGGCTGGAAGCCAGAACTGCGGCGAAGAACGTCCGTCGAGGGATTCGAGGACGTCGATTGAAAGAACACGACGTTCGGTGGCATCCGAGAGTCGTGTCCCTCGGACGGAACACCGCACTCTTCACGATGAACGGGGTCGTTCACCGCGGGCGGTGTCCAGCACTTCTGCGAGCGGTCGCCGTCAGGGGCTATCCGTTCTACTGGAAGTACCTGTATTGATGGGGAATCGGGCTGATACTATCGTTCCAGCCACCGGGCAGCACGTCCGTCAGCCGCCGGCGACTGCGGTCGTCAGTACCGATCGGATGACGGAATGACCGCGAGACTTTCGATCGGGGACGTGGTTCGTCTCCACGATTGCGCTCGTCGGTGGACTACGGTTCGAGGTGCGTCTTCCAGCGCCTCGACGACGCCCGGATGCGAGCAGGATACCAGGCGTCAGCAGAGCGGGATCGGGGGTCACAACCACCGACCGATAACCGATTCTCTTCGGAGGGGTACGGAATAGTCACCGCGGGAGCTCTCTTGCAGGCTTGCAGGAGACGTTATAGACCAGATAAGGAAGTCAGTACAGCCGTATCGCCATTTTAGCGACGACAATGAACGACCTGTCATCTCGACGGACCGTACTCGGTATCGCCAGCGGCGCAATCGTGACCGGACTGGCCGGGTGTCTGACTGGCAGCGACCAGCAGGGAAGCGACGGTCGAGACGCGGATACTGACGACCACAGCGAGGATACCGGCCACAGCGACGCGGAGGATACGCACGACGATTCTCACGAAGAGGACGAGCAGAGCCACGGAGGCCACGGTGAGGAACTCGCCGGACCCTCGGCAGCAGCCGAGGTACTGATGACCGCTACCGATTCGGGGGACCACTTCGACCCACACGTCGTCTGGGTCGAGAAAGGCGGGAGCGTTAGCTGGACCAACGAGAGCGGCAGTCACTCTACGACGGTCTATCACGCAGCAAATGACGACCCGCAACTCGCCCCCGACGAGGCAGCAGCGTGGGACAGCGGCGTCCTGTCGGAACAGGGGGCGACCTTCGATCACACGTTCGAAACCGAGGGCGTGTACCACTATTACTGTGCCCCACACGAGACGGCCGGAATGATCGGCAGTGTCGTCGTCGGCCGCCCCGATCCACACGACCAGCGTGCGCTGGCGGAACCACCTTCCGACAGGTCTGCGACCGTCCGTGAAAAACTGACAGAATTGAACGACGTGGTGAGAGACGCACTCGGCGACGATCACGATGAAACCGACGATCACGATGAGACCGACGATCACGATGAGACCGACGATCACGACGATCGCTGAGTCCGGCCGCAAAATCAGTCGGTATCGGGCGAGCAACTGACTCGGTGTCACGATCGCTGCCGGTTCCGTGGCTCGCCCCCGATTTATTCTCGTGGCTGTGGTACGCCGTGTGATGGTCAGTAACGAGGAGAACATCGCACGTCGCCGGGTACTGCGCGCTGGCGGAGTCGTGGCGCTGGGAGGGACCACGGGACGTCGGACCGGGAACGGAGTTGGATCGGCCTCCAGCCAGCGGTCATTTCAGGACGATGGTACCGGCCCACGGGAAGTGACTTACGTCGCCTCGGAAGGGCAGATCGAGGTCGTATCAGGTGAACTCGGCGACACCTGGCTGTACGACGACCAGTTTCCCGGGCCAGAACTCCGCGTGAGCGAGGGCGGACGTCCCCGGGCCGACGCCCGTCACCGGTGGCGAACTGCGGCGGCGTCCTCGCCGCGATCGCACTCCTCGTGACGGGCGTCGGTGCCGTCGTCCTGACGTGTTTCGGACTCGCGCAGTTCGAACCGGTGACGTTTCCGGAGTGAGCGCTCGCCGAAGAGTTGCAATTCCTCCAGCAGGTCGGCGTCGGCGACGTGCTCGCGCCGTTCGACAGTTACCTCGTGCTCCGCGGGCTGAAAACCCTCCACATGCGGATGCGCCAGCACGAACGCAACGCCGTGGCCATCGCGGAGTTCCTCGAGGGCCACGAGCGCGTTTCGGACGTCTACTACCCCGGTCTCGAGGGTCATCCACAGCACGACCTCGCCTGCGAGCGGATGGACGGCTTCGGTGGCATTCTCTCGTTCGAACTCGAGGGCGATATCGACGACGCCGCGGCGTTCCTGGAGGCGCTCGAGGAGTTCACCCTCGCGGTGTCGGTCGGCGGCGTCGAGAGCCTGATCGAACTCCCGGCAGGGATGACCCACGAACCGCTTCCGAAGGGGGAACGCGAGGAGTTGGGGATCACCGACACGCTCGTTCGAGTCTCCGCCGGGGTGGAGGGGACCGCCGATCTGCTCGCCGACCTCGAGCGCGGGTTCGACGCGATCGAGCAGCGCTCGGCGGCAGTCGCGGACGACGATTGAGCCGACGGCACCGTCGGCGGGTCGATCACTCTCGCTCGCGAACCCGGACGCGGACGTTCTCGGCGGGCCGTAACGTCGCGCCGGCCGCGAGTTCCGGATCGGGGTCGCTCAGGTGTTCGAATTCGAACCGCCGCGCCAGCGTCGCGACGACGAGTTGCAGTTCGAGCATGGCAAAGCGCATCCCGATGCAGTGTCGCGGACCGCCGCCGAACGGGAAGTAGGCGTACTCCGGCCGATCGGCCGCGCGCTCGTCGGCCCATCGATCGGGCCGGAACGCGTCGGGGTCGTCGTAGAACCGATCGTCGGTGTGAATGTGGAACTGGGGGAGCGTCAGGATCGTTCCCTCGGGGATCCGGTAGCCGCCGACGACGGCGTCCTCGGTCGCCCGGCGGAACATGATGAACGCGGGCGGGTACAGGCGAAGCGCTTCCGTGACGACCTGCTCCGTGTATTCCAGTTGCGGGACGTGCTCGAACCCCGGCGTATCGCCGTCCAGCACGGCGTCCAGTTCCTCGCGAAGGGCGACCGCGGCGTCGTCGTGCTCGGCGAGCAGCATGATCGTGTAGGTGAGTCCGAGCGCCGTCGTCTCGTGGCCCGCGAAGAGGAACGTCAGCAGGTTGTCGCGGATCTCCGCCTCCGAGAGTTCGTACCCGTCCGGCCCCTCCGCCTCGAGTAGCAACGAGAGCAGATCGTTCGCGTTCCGATCCGTCGCTCGCCGGTGCTCGAGTAGCTGATCGAGCACCTCGTCGACGTCGCTCATTGCCCGGTTGTACCGTCGATTCCCCGGCGTCGGCACCCAGTCCGGGACGAACATCGTGAGGTTCCGCTCCGGACCGGTGCGCTCGTTGATCGCCCTGGCGGCGCGGGGGATCGCGCCCTCGGCCGACTCCGGATCGATCTCCAGGTCGAACAGGGTCTTCGAGAGGATCGCCAGCGCGAGTTCCGAGAAGGCGTCGTCGAGCGCGACCGTCTGCCCGTCCGTCCATCCGTCGGCGACGCGATCGGCGATGTCGGCCATCACGTCGGCGTACGATCGGATCCGTTCCATCGTGAACATCGGTTGCATGAGCTGGCGCTGACCCTGCCACTGCTCGCGGTCGCTGGAGAGGAGTCCCTCCGGCGCGAACTCCACTCCGACGTCCGCGAACTCCCACCGTTCGAATCGCCACGGCTCCTCGACGAGGACGCGCTCGACGTACTCGGGCGCGAGCAGCGCCGTGAACGTCCGTCCGGCGACGTCGTAGCGCACGACGTCACCGTACTCGTCGAACGTCTCGTAGAACCCGAACGGATCGCGGAGCAACTGGACGACGGTGCCGACGATCGGATACCCGTCCGGCCCGGGCGGGAGCGGACGCTTTTCGTCCGATCGGTGCGCGTCGCTCGGTCCGGTTCGATCCGTCGAACGCTGTGTTCCCATGCAGTCGAGTTGTACGGCCGGGACAATCGTGATTCCGTCGAACCTCCTAGTCGATTTATACGAGTCACTCGCGTAGGACGTGACAGCCCCGTGAAGTACCTGGACGTGCGACTGCGCCAGCCAGACTGGATGCTCCACCCGATGCAGCGGTTCATCCGGGAGGAGGACGTCGTACGGTACGAGGAACTGCGCGCCTGGAGCATCCGACCCGAATCGGACGTGGAGTACGCGCTGTACTACGTCGAGGTGGCCGGTGATCCCGGGCGGTATCGGGACGCGATCGACCGGGTCGACTCGATCGTCGAGTACGAACTCGCACCGATCGACGACGACGCGCTCAACGTCTGGGTCTGCGAGGAGACCCGTCCCGAGAGCCGGGCGTGGCGCGGTGCCTTCGAGGACCGCCACCTGATCGTCGTCCCGCCGGTCCGATTCGACGACGAAGCCGCGATGGGAATGACGATCGTCGGGGACGGCGCGGATATCCAGGCCGTTCTCGCGGACCTCCCCGACGCCATCGACGTGACGATCGACGAAATCGGAACCTACGATCGCCGCGGCGGCACGGTCGCCGGTGCGCTCACGGAGCGACAACTCGACGCGATCGACACGGCGCTCGCGATCGGCTACTACGCCGTGCCGCGGGACGCGTCGCTCGCCGACGTCGCAGACGCGCTCGACTGTGCGGAGAGCACCGCGTCGGTCCTGCTCCGGCGGGCCGAACGGGAACTGTTCTCCCGCGTCCTCGATCGGTACGGCGGTGCGATCGGCCGGGGTCGGCGAACGGATCGGTCCTCCCCGGCGCGATAGGTCCGCGGCGCAGCGGCGATCGAACCGTGACGGTGTGCGGCCCGCGGTGGGCGTTACCGTCCGGTCCAGCAGTTAGCTGCGGACCGCGGCGTCGACGATGCCGGCAGTCTGTCCGAGTCCGACGAGCGCGAATCCGGTGAGGGCGATCGAGTCGCCGACGCCGGCCAGCAACCAGGCGAGGTAGCAGCCGGCACCGAGCGTCGACGACAGCGCGGCTCCGGTGTAGCGAAACCGGGCGGCGTGGAGTTCGCGAGCGGTGTACGCCAGTCCGGCAGCCGGAAGGAGCATCCAGCCGACGAGACTGACCGCGAGTGCCGGCTCGGCGGACTCGAGAAAGCCGACGATACCGGTCAGCGTGATCCCGAACCCGACGACCATGACGGCCCGCCAGCCGGCCAGTGCCCCCGTGGCCATCGCCGACCAGCCGGTAACGACGAACCCCGCGATGAAGACGGCCATCACCAGGTGGGCGACGAAGATCGCGTCGTCGCCGACGAGGTCCAGATGCGCGCCGGTGACGACGAGCCAGGCGAGCGGCACGAGGGCGACGGGCCCCCGTTCGCGGATTCGACGGAGCATTGCCGATCAGTACTGGGGAGTGATACAAGAGCGTGGGTGTTGGATCCAGCGGGTGACGGGTGTTTGCCCGTTGCCGGGGTTCGAGGAGACACCACTAAGGCGCGCTATATGGTACCACTATCCGTGATGTCCGGCTATCACCGCTCCGTCGACCGACGTCGCGGGACCGCTCGTCGGGATAGCGTACCGCCCATCCACGATCGTCGCTGCGGGGGACGGAGGTGACGGCGATGGCGATCGATTCCCGCACGGCGTCGGAACCCAACGATCCGGCGGCGCGCCGTCCCATGTCGATCGAGGAGATTCGCGCGTCCTACGCGGAGTGTGCCGACTGGGCCGCCCGATTCGACTGGCTCGAACGGCGTCTCACCGGCCGATACCGACGCGAACTCTTCGAGTCTGCGAGGGGCCGGGTCCTCGACGTCGCCTGCGGCACGGGACCGAACTTCGAGTACCTGCCGTCGACTGTCGACCTCGTCGGGATCGACGTCAGCCCGGAGATGCTGGCGAAGGCGAACGAACGGCTCGATCGACTCGGGATCGACGGGCGCCTCCGGGAGATGGACGCGCAGGACCTCGCGTTCGCAGACGACAGCTTCGACACCGTCATCTCGTCGCTGTCGACCTGTACGTTTCCCGACCCCGTGGCCGCACTCGAAGAGATGGACCGGGTCTGCCGGCCCGACGGGCGGATCCTCCTGTTCGAACACGGCCGGAGCTACGTCGGGCCGATCGCCCGATTCCAGGACTGGCGGGCCGACGCCCACTACGCGCAGGCGGGGTGTCGGTGGAACCAGGAACCGCTCGAACTGCTCGTCGAGGCCGAACTGCCGGTTCGCGAGGTCAGCACCCGGGCACTGGGGATCGTCACCCTCGTCGAGGTCCGGCCGTCACGGGAGTCGCTGCTCGAGGCCGTTCGGGCGCACGTCGTCGATCGAAAAGGGTAACGGGTAACCGTCGGGCCGGCAGCGGCCGTTTACAGCCGTCCGAGTCGTACCTCGTCGTCCGTGATCCGCTCGACGCTGTCGGCATCGAGCGCGTAGGTCTCGTCGTCGGCATCGCCCCAGCCGAGTTTGGACTTGATCGTGTCCGTCATCCCCGGGTCGGGTTTGACGTGGGCCGTTCCTCGTTCGACGTCGTGGACGACGCCGATTTCGTCTCCTTGTGCGTTGACGACTCGTTTCCCCTCGTCGTCCGCTGTGAAGTTTGCGCTCACGGGGATGCCTTTTCGGTCCATCGAGTAATAGCCGACACCGGCTACTGCAGGGGGCGAACCGACGCGTCGGCGTCTCGCTCTCACTCGAGGACGTCCCTGACCACGGCCAGATCGTGGCTCTCGTGAATCCGATCGACGGCCCAGTCGTCCGTGACGGCCACCGTCTCCGCGAGCACGTCCCGGATCGCGGGCCAGCGGGCCCCGGGGGTTCCGTCCGCTCTCGCGTACCGCTCGGCGTAGAACTCGTCGAAAAGCGTTTCGACCGCGGAGGCGGCAGGGCCGCGTCGCTCGAGGGCCGCCGTCCAGCGATCGCACAGTTCGTCACGCAGGTAACACGCGGCGACGAGCGCCTCCAGTGCGCGCTCGAGGTCCGCGGACACGTCTTCGAGGTCCCGGTCACCCGCGTCCACGGGTACGGTCACTTCCTCGACGCTCCCTCTTGCATCGGCGGCCGCGTCCATCGTGCCACGCTCGCGATCGACCGCCAGTTGCCGCGCGATCGTCAGCGTCCAGGCGAGTCGAGCGACCGCGGCTTCGGTCGCCCGGCCGGGATCGGGGACCGGAATCGGGCGGGAGTACTGGCCGTCGAGCACCCTGGCGGTCTCGGTCGTCTCCGAGAAGATCGTCTTCTGGAGGTAAAACGACGCGAACGGGTGGTTGCACACGGCGTAGACGAACGCGATCTCGCGCCCCTCGCGGCCGGTCAGCGGGACGTTCACCAGCTTTTCCGTCCCGACGAGCGCGCCGATCGGGTCGAGCCACGCCCGGAGTCGTGACCCCCGCAGCACCTTCAGCATCACCCGCGGAACGGTGTAGCGCTCGACCGCGTCGTCGTAGTCGCTCAGATCCGCGTACCGGACGTCCGTCAGGTGGTAGCGGCTGACCCACGGGACCTTCTCGACGTATGGGTCGGTCCCCTCGTCCAGGTTCGCCTTCGCGTCGTCCGGAACGTAGAGCTGGCGCGTCGTCTCGTCGGTCGACAGCACCTCTCCCAGCCGCCGATCGGCGGCGACGATCCGATCGAGTACCGCGTCCTGGTCGTCGGTGATCGGGCGAAAGACGATCGTTCCCGCGTCCCGCACGTACCGCCGCGGAACTCGCCCGAGGTGAACCGGTTCGTTCGCCGTCGGCTGCCGACAGTCGCGGCTGCGGTGGATCGTCGGCCCGATCGCGCCCTCGCGCTCGGCGGTATCCGCGACCGGACCGTCGCCGTCGTCGGCGCACGTTCCGACGAGTGCGATCGTCTCGAGGGTCACGCCGGCGAACCCGAGTCCGACGTCGAGGACGTGTTTGATCGTCGTCTCCGCGAGGAGTCGTCCACGGACGTCGCTCCAGGAACCGTAGAACGCGACGCTCTTTGGGACGACGGCTGCGACGACGCCGGTCTCGCTCGCGAGGGTCAGCATCCGTTCGAGGAACCACTCGCAGGTGTCGCTGGCCCCCTGGCACGTGTAGGTCCCGCTTCGCTTCACCAGCGGCTCCGCTTCGGGGCCGAGTTCGGCCCCGTACGGTGGATTGGAGACGACGACGTCGAAGCCCCCGTCGTCGAAGACCTCCGGGAACTCGAGGGGCCAGTGGCAGGCGTCGAGCGCGTCCGGGGCGAAGTCCACGCCCGCGTACTCGCGTTCGACGACGACCGACCACGCGTCGCGGTCGCCGATCCGATCGCCCAGCAGCCCGAACAGGGCACCGAGGTCGCCCGGTTCGACTCCCGGCGGTGACTCCGCAAACGGCCGTTCGAGACGGGCCTTGTACGTGTAGGTGGTGAATCCGAGCGCGTTCAGGGCCGCGTCGACCCCGTCCGGAATCCCCGACGGGACCTCCACGCAGAGCGTCGTGGCGGCGGTCGAACCGGTCCGGAGACTCTCCCACGCCGCGCTGGCGGTGTCGACGCGGTCCTCGACCTCGAGTGGCGACCCCGTCTCGGCGTCGCACCGGGTGCTGGCGAACCGTTCGTCGAGTTCGGCCCGGACCGCGTCGTACTGCTCCGGGTCCTGCGGGTCCGGATCCGGCCGGTTCGGGACGGTCTCGGAGACGGCGTCCGGGTCGGTGATCCCGAACAGGCTGTTCCCCGATCGGATCCCGATCGAACGCGCCGACAGCGCCGGGGGCGTCGGTCGATTCGCACCGGTCTCACTCTCTGCGTCGGGTCCGCAGTTCGCACTCGGCTCGCGGTCCGCGATCGGCGTCGCGGCGAGCACCCAGCACCGGAGTCGGCGTCTGCAGCGGGCCGCGACGTCGTCGCGCACGTCGACGCCGAAGACGTTGTCGGCGACGATCTCGCGCCGAAGCGTGGCCGCGTCGACGGTCGGGCGGCACATCGATCGCCACTCGAAGAGGACGTTCGCGACGGCGAGCACGAACGAGCCGCTGCCGACGGCCGGGTCACAGACGGTCAGGTCGCGGAGTTTCGCGTCCACGTACGCGAGTACGCGCTCGTCGTCCCCGCATGCCTCGTAGAGGGCGTCGAACCCGTCCCGCTGCGCGGCCTCGATCTCCCGTCGCCGTCCGCGTGCCGGCCGGTACAGCGGCGTCGACTCGAGGGCACTCGGTGCCGTTCCCGCCGCCAGGTCCTTGTCGATCGACTCCCGGAGCGCCTCCCAGAGGGCACGTCGACCCACGAAGTCGGCGATCCGCTCGCCGGTGTAGTAGGCACCCAGTTCGTCGTTGCCCCCGGAGTGGGGCTCCGATCGGGCGGCGTCGTCGGGCTCGTCCAGCCGACCGTCGTCGAAGTCCCGGACGGCGACGACGAACCGCTCGCCGCAGTCGCCGAGTACCGCAGGCGTGATCGTCCCGTTCGCGGCCGGGTTGGATTCGACCCCGGACTCGCGTCCGTCTCCCCACGGGAAGCCGCTCAGTCGCCAGTCGTAGCCGTCGAGCCGATCGAGCAACCCGTCCCAGTCGAAGCCGTCGACGGTCGCGGTCGTGCGGTCGCCCGTCGGGTCGTCAACGCCGGGCCCACGGCCCGCCGATCGGCCGTCGTCGCGGCCGAGAAACGGTACGTGCAGCCGGCGGGAATCGGTCACCTGCAGGATCGCCGGCTCGGGGGCGTGCAGCGTCTCGACGATCGTCGCCAGCGTCGCCGCGACGTCGTCGCACTCGCGAACGATCGGCCGGAAGACCCGACTCGGCTGGTGCGACGCGGGCGTCCCGTCGCCGTCGACCGGCACGACGACGCCACCCGCCACGAGAACGTAACAGTACAGCAGCCGATCGAGGAGCCGCTGGGCCGCGAGGAGCCGCTCCCGTCCCGTGGCGTCGCTCGCGTCGTCGATCGTCAGCGTCCGCGCGAGCCGCGCACGCTCCGCCCGGAGGTCGCCGGCGAACCGATCGACGACGTCGCTGCGGTCGAACAGCGCGGCAATGTCCTCCTCGGCGCGCTCGAGCCGGCCCCGTCTGGACGGCGGATCGGACGCCGGGTCGTAGTCGAACTGGGCGGGACGCCCGGCGGTTCGAACCACCCGGACGCGATCGGTCGCTGGGTCGACAAACCAGCAGTACTGGAGCCGCGTTCGGCGGGCCAGCCCCCGAGCGATGCGGACGGGCGTCTCTCGCGGTACCGAACTGAACGGAAACTCGAAGTATCCGATTCGAACGGGGCCGGCGACGCTCGCCGTGTACCTGACGCTGCGGCCCGCCGCGTACGCCGTCTCCCGTTCGCGCGGCTCGGTCAGGTAGCCGGCAGTCTCGAGAAACCTGTGCCCGTACGTGGACGCAGCTTCGTTCCTGTCCGCTCCGGTGGCGGTTCCATCCCTGTCCGCCCCGGTGGCGCCCCCGTCCTCGTCGGCTCCGGTTGCTGGTCCGCGTCGGCCCCCGCTCGCGGGTGTCGCGTCGAGCCGCGACGGCAGGGCCGCGTCACGGGTTTCGCGCCGATCCCAATCCATGCGACGGTCTCACACTCCGACGGCACCCCTCCTAATCGTTTGCCCCGTTCGCCGATCGGGATCGACCGATCGTCGCTGCGGTCCGGGAACGATGTGGAGCCGGTCAACTCACGTACAGCGAGTACGCGATCACCAGGAAACCGGCGAGCATCAGGAGACTCTCGAACAGAATCCCGAGGTACAGCGAAATGTCCAGCAGTTCGTACAGCACGCCCGCGAGGACGAACCCGAGCGTGACGAGCCCGAACCCGGCGGCGAGCAGCCCGAGTGCCCGCTGTTCCGTGCGACGGTAGGCCTTGTACGCGAAAAACGTGATGGTGCCGCCGACGAGCAACACGAGCGTCTTGACGACTGCGAGGGCGATCGCCATCGTCGCTCCGCTGCTGTGCAGGCTCATCCCTTCGTACGTTCGAGATGATAGACGGGGGCCAAGTAGTTTGCCGTTTCGACGGGTGAACCGCTGCAAACGGCCACCGATTTCCTCCCGGTTACGGGCATCCGGGCGAAGCTTTTCGGTGTCGTGGTTCCGACCACGTCCCATGACGCGACTGGTCGAACTCGACGCGACAGGACCGCGGAAACTGACCACAGCGGACATCGACGACGAGAAGGGCGACGTCGCGGTCTGCCAGTGCGGGCTCTCCGAGTCGTTCCCGTTCTGTGACGGCAGCCACCGGCGGACGACCGACGAGGACGACGAGACGTACGTCTACGAGGACGGGGAGCGGCGGGTGGTCGATCGCGTCGTCACCGACGAGGAGTCCGAGTAACGGCGATTCTGGGTCCGATCGACCCCATCAGATCGATCGCGAGGAGTTCACAACGACGATCACGCTGCTGCCCGCCATCGCGACGGCGGCGAACAGCGGATTCAGCAGGCCCGCGATCGCCAGCGGGATCGCGACCGCGTTGTAGGCGAACGCCCACGCGAGGTTCTGTCGAATCCGTCGGTGCGTGCCGGCCGCGACCGCGAACGTCTCCGCGACGGCCCCGAGGTCGTCGCCGACGATCACCGCGTCCGCGGCTTCGGTCGCGAGTTTCGTCCCGCTGCCCATCGCGATTCCCACGTCCGCCGCCGCGAGTGCGGGCGCGTCGTTGCTCCCGTCGCCGACCATCGCGACGGTCCCTCTGGAGCGGAGTCGGCGGACCGTCTCCGCCTTCGCTTCTGGGGGGACCCCGGCGAAGACCTCGTCGACGGCGTCGACGTCCCGGAACCGATCGGCCGCCGCGCCCTCGTCGCCCGTGAGGACGACGATCTCTCGGCCGGCCGAGAGCGTCTCGACGGCCTCGCGCCACTCCTCGCGGGGCGCGTCGCCGACGACGATCACGCCGCGGGCGCGACCGTCCCAGCCGACGACGACCGGCACGTCGCCGTTCGATCGGGCGCGCTCGACGTGGGGCTCGAGGGTCCCGGGAACGGACAGGCCCCGCTCCCGGAGGTAGTCGGGGTGGCCGACGACGACGCGATCGTCGTCCTCGTCCGCGTTCACGATCGCGCTGACGCCGCGGCTATCACGCTCGAAGGTGTTCACGTCGGCCTCGACGGGATCCGTTCCGTCTGCGGCCGTCTCGGCGATCGCGGCCCCGATCGGGTGCTCGGAGAGGGTTTCGACCGCCCCGGCGCGGGCGAGGACCGTCTCGGCGTCTGCGTCCGCGTCGACGTGGACGTCCGCGACGGTCATCGACCCGGTCGTGAGCGTCCCCGTCTTGTCGAGGACGACGACGTCGACCTCGGGGGCGTCCTCGAAGATCGACTCCGCGGCGACGACGATCCGCCGTTTCGCGGCCGACTGGACGCCCGAGGCGATCGCGAGCGGGGTCGCGAGCCCGAGCGCGCACGGACAGGAGACGATGACGACGGTGAGGCCGACGAGCAGCGCCGTCGAGGGTGCCGAGCCGGTGGCGAGCAGGACGGCGGCCACGCCCGTCGCGATGGCGAGCACGAGCGGGACGAAGATCGTCGCGAGTTTGTCCGCGAGACGCTGGACGCCGGGGCGGGCGCTCTGGATCGACCACAGCAGGGAGACGAGGTGATCCAGGGTGCTCTCGGCGTCCTCGCCGACTTCGACGACGACCGGGGCGTCGGTGACGACGGTCCCGCCACGGACCGCGTCGCCGGGCCCCTTCTCGATCGGTACCGACTCGCCGGTGACGAGCGATTCGTCGATCGCCGCCTCGCCCTTGACGACGTCGCCATCCAGGGGGATCCGTTCGCCGGGGCGGACGAGGAGTCGGTCTCCGGGCTCGATCTCGGAGCGCGGAACGGTCTCGCCGTCCGCCCGACGCGCCTCGTCGACCTGCTGTTCGGTCAGGTCCGAGAGGAGTCCGGTCGCCCGGCGCTTGATACGATCCTCGTAGTAGTTGCCGGCGGTGACCGCGAGGATGATCGCGACGCTGACGTCGAAGTACAGGTCCGTCCGGCCGAGCCCCATCGCGAGCGTGCTGTAGGCGTACGAGCCGACGGCGGCGACGGCGATCAGCAGGTCCATGTTCGGCATCCCGGCCCGGAGACTCACGTACGCGCCCCGGAGGATCGGGTAGCCGGTGTAGAAGAGGACGAACGACGTCATGAGCCAGATGTTCGCGGCCACGTAGTAGCCGTCGTAGCTCCCGAAGTCGGCGATCGGCTCGTAGCCGAAGTAGGTCGGGTACAGAAAGAGCGCGTACCAGATCATCACCATCATCCCGAACATCCCGCCGCCGACGAGGAACTTCACGAGCGCGGCGTCGCGGGGCTCCTCGTCACGGCTCTCGGTCCGATCGTGGGCGTCGTAGCCGTAGCCGGAGACGACCTCGGGGAGGTCCGCGGGGTCGATCTCGTCCGGGTCGTACGTCACCCGTACCGTGTCCGTGGCGTAACTCGCCGCCGCACCTCGCACGCCATCGGTGTTCGTCGCCCGGGTCTCGAGAAACGCCTCGCAGGTCGCACAGTGCATCCCGTCGACCGCGAGGAACGCGTCCTCGCCGTCGATGTCGTCCGAGTCGGTCGACCCGTCGTCGATCCGATCGCGGACGGCGTCGGCCGAGACGTCGTCGACCTCGTCGAGCGTTCGGTGGACCTCGAGACACCCCTGACAGCAGAAGGTGCCGTCGACGTCCGGTGCGGTGTGGGGTTCGGCCGGCGTCGGGAACGAACAGAGAGTACACGTGCCGTCGTCGGCCGCGTCGGGGCCGGCGGGGACGGCGCCACCGCTCGGCGTGTCGGTCTCGCCGGCGAGTTCGTCTCGCGAGTCGTTGGCGTTGGGGTAGCTCATTGGCCGAAAACCGGTTAGAGAGGCTGGTAGAACGGCACTGGCGGGTGCGGGAGGTGGATGCCGTACAGCATCAGCCCGTGCTGGAGCGGGAGGTAGCCCAGCAGGAGGAAGGCCGCGCCGAGTCCCCGGTGGAGCCGAACCCGGTTCGCCGTCCCGATCGAGGTGAGGATCGTGCCGTACAGGAACAGCGTCGGGATCGTGCCGATCCCGAGGACGGCCAGCGAGAGTGCCCCCCGGAGCGGATCGCCGAGCGCGAACGCGTAGAGGTACGCGGGGTAGATGATCGGACACGGCAACAGCCCGTGGACCGCGCCGAGGCCGACGATGCCGGGCGACCCGGCGAGTCGATCGACGCGGCTCGCGAGCAGGCCCGAGAGCCACCCGAAGACGGTGCCGACGACGGGCAGACCGTGCGGGACGCCGGCCCGGCCCCGCAGGTAGTAGAGACCGCTGGCGATGATCGCGATCCCGACGAGGATGCCCATCGCCCCCCGGACCGTGTCGCCGACCGCCGCGACGGTGTCTGCCGACGTAAACGCCAGCCCGCCGAGCAGGCCGAACAGGCCGCCGAGCAGCCCGTAACTCGCGGCCCGACCGAGGTTGAAGAGGCCGTGCTGGCGGACCTCGAACAGCGTCAGCGTGTCCTCGTGCGTTCTCCCGGTTCGGCCGCCGTCGGCCTTTGCCTTGCGCATCCGATCGGCGTAGGTCGTCACGAGCGGGCCGCACATGCCCAGGCAGTGGGCCCCTGCGAGCAGGCCGACGACCAGGAACACCAGCAGGTCGGCGTGTTCGGCGGTTCCGGTCGCCGCGTGATCGTGTGTCGCAACGAGCGTCCCGATAACGACTGCCGCGTGCCCGGTCATGCGGGATTACGCGTCGTTCGGTTCGTGACCGTGGTGGGTGTCGGGGACGGGTTCGAACGCGACGTAGAGTGCGGTGACGATGATGAGGACGTTGATGCCGGAGACGACGCCCGCCGAGAGGGAACTCCCGAGCCCGTACCACGTGACCGGCAAGAGCGCCAGCAATCCGACGACGAGTGCGGTCCGCGGTGAGAGATCCTCGAGTACCATACTGGGTCGTTACCAGAGCCAGTGTATAATAATAACCCCCGTTCCTACGGGGCGGGAATTGGTCCATTGATTAAGGAGTGACTTTCCCAATACGGGCATATGAGTCAGGTATCGGAAGAACGAGACGGGGTACGCACTCCGGAAGAGACGCAGGAGATCGGCCACGACGAGTACGATCCGATCGGGACGCTCGTCCTGATCGGGCTGTACTTCCTGATCCTGGTCGCCCTGTGGTTCTTCATGTACTTCGTCGAATTCCTCGGAAACGATCCGACGGTCGTCGGAATGGTGATGGGGGGACTATGAACATACACACGTACGAGAAAATCTGGCTGGTCGCGGCACTGCTCCTGATCGTCGCGTTCATCGGGACGATCACCTACGGCTCGGTCGGACTCGGTATCGCGATGATCGACGACAGCGAGGAAACGATCGATCCGAGCGCGCTCAGCGAGGACGATCGGTTCAGCGAACCGCGCGTCGAGCAGGTCGGCGAGAACGAGTACGAGGCGTACGTCGTCGCCCGGACGTTCATGTTCCAGCCCGACCCGATCGAGATACCGGCCGGTAGCGAGGTGACCTTCTACGTGACGAGTCCGGACGTCATTCACGGCTTCAGCGTCGTCGGGACGAACGTCAACACGATGGTCATTCCCGGCGAGGTGTCGACGATGACGGCCGAATTCGACGAGCCCGAGGAGTACGGAATCGTCTGCAACGAGTACTGCGGCTCCGGACACCACACCATGGAAGGACAGATCACCGTCGTCCCCGAAGACGAGTTCGACCTGACCGAACTGTCGGTCGAGGCTCCCGACGAGGTCGAACCCGGGAACGAAACCGAGTTCGAGGTCACGGTCGAGAACGGCCAACTCGAGGACCTCGAGACCACGATCGCGCTCGAAATCGGTAACGAAACGTTCGAAGAGGACGTCACGGTCCCTGGCGACGACAGCGAGACGGTGACGTTCACGGTCGACACGGCCGACCTCGGCGAGGGCGACCACGACTGGACGGTCACCGTCGACGACTACGAGGAGAGCGGGACCCTGACCGTGGTCGATCCGGACGCCGAGAACGGCGACGGAGGTGACACCGATGAGTAACGCGTACATCGACGACTTCCCAGCGGAAGCGAAGGTCGTCCGGGCGACGTTCTACAGTTCCTTCCTCGCGCTCGCGATCGGGGGACTGTTCGGGATCATCCAGACGCTCCACCGGACCAACGTCTTCCGGTTCATCGACTCGACGGACTACTACACCGTCCTCACGGCCCACGGGGTGTTGCTCGCGCTCACGTTCACGATCTTCTTCCTCGTCGGGATCTTCACCTGGGCGGTGACGACCAGTCTCGATCGGGGCGTCGAGGACCTCCGGTTCACCTGGGGCTGGTACGGCCTGATGGTCGTCGGGACCGTGTTCGCCGGGATCCCGATCTTCGCCGGCTTCGTCGATTCGATCGACATGAGCGCCTCGGTGCTGTTCACGTTCTACGCGCCGCTGCAGGGCCACCCGCTGTTCTACCTCGGCCTCGTGCTGTTCGTGGTCGGGTCGTGGCTCGCGGGCGTCGACTGGTTCCGCTCGTGGTGGGCCTGGAAGCAGGAGAATCCCGACGAGCGGATCCCGCTGCCGACGTTCATGGCGCTGACGACGACGCTGATGTGGTATCTCGCCACGCTCGGCGTCGCTTCGGCGATCCTGCTGTTCCTGTTGCCGTGGTCGCTCGGCCTGATCGAGACAGTCAATCCGCTGCTGACCAGGACGCTGTTCTGGTTCTTCGGCCACCCGGTCGTCTACTTCTGGCTGATGCCGGCGTACATGATGTGGTACATCATGCTGCCGAAGATTTCAGGTGGAAAACTGTTCAGCGATCCGCTGGCCCGCGTCGTGTTCGTGCTGTTCCTGGTGCTGTCGGTGCCGACGGGCATCCACCACCAGTACCTCGATCCGGGGATCGCGGAGGGGTTCAAGTTCATCGCGATGACGAACACGATGTTCCTGCTGTTGCCGAGCCTGCTGACGGCGTTCACCGTCGTCGCCAGCATGGAACACGGCGCTCGCCAGCGCGGCGGCGAGGGCTATCTCGGCTGGCTGACCGCACTGCCGTGGCGCGATCCCGTCTTCACGGGGATGGCGCTCGCCGGCCTGATGTTCGCGGCCGCCGGCTTCTCCGGGATGATCAACGCCGGGATGAACATCAACTACCTCGTCCACAACACGTTCTGGGTCGTCGGTCACTTCCACCTCACCGTCGGCACCGCCGTCGCGCTGACGTTCATGGCCGCCACCTACTGGTTCCTCCCGCAGGTGACCGGCAAGGCGCTGTGGAACCGATCGGTCGCCCTCGCACAGGTCGTGATCTGGTTCCTCGGGATGACGTTCATGTCCAACGCGATGCACCGTGCCGGCCTGCTCAGCATACCGCGCCGGACTGCCGAACCGCAGTACGAGGGCGTGACCTTCGACGCCGCCGTCGGGAGCGTCGGCGAACTCAACGCCCAGATCGCGCTCGGCGGCACCCTGCTGTTCCTCTCGCTCGTGCTGTTCTTTACGAACGTGATCGGCACGGCGTTCAACGGCCGGAGCGACGATCTCCCGGCGAACGAGTACGCTGAAACGCTCTCGGGTCCCGAGGACGCCCCGCTCGTGCTCGACAACCTGAAACTCTGGACCGCGATCGCGATCGTGCTCGTGATCTTCGCGTACACGTTCCCCCTCATGAGCATCATCCAGCGCGGTGGGCTGTTCGGCCCCGACATCAACCCGTTCCCGGCCAGCGTCGACTCGCTGACGCTGCTCGCGACGGCGATCGAACACTCGGCCACGGGCGCGCTCGCGTCCGCCGGCGACCTCGCCCGCTCGACCCTCGTGGGGGTGATCCGATAGTGCGCATCTCGAAAGGGGCACTGCTCGTCGTCCTCGCGCTGCTCGCCCCGCTCCTCGTCGAACTCCGGACGGTACTCGCCTGGTTCGACGTCGAACTGAGCGTGGCTCAGACGGCACTGATCGGCCTCGTCCTCGTGAGCGTGATCCTCGTCTGGGCGTTCCTGCCCGAAGACGAGAACGGCGAAAGCGACGACGACACAACGGCCCGCGACCTCTCGAACGGCGACTGATCGATCGTCCGCGGGCGACGCGTTCACTGGTCCCCAGTCCCGTTCGTGACGGGGACCACGAGGTCGCGAGGTCACGTCGACGCGCCCTCGCCGGCCGTGCGCGGGCAGAACGGAGTCGGTTCGTCTACCAGGTCTCGATTCGCCCCGCTCGCACGTCCTCAGCACACCCCTCGCAGTCGGGGTGGCCCGCCTCGTAACAGGCCGGCCGGTACTCGTCGTCCAGCGTCGCCGCCCGCCGTTCGGCGTAGCGCCGACAGACGATCTTCGCCCGTCCCTCCTCGTCCGACGGCAACTCGCGGGCGTTTCTCGCCACCCGGTAGGCCTCCCGGGCCTCGTCGAGTTGCGCGTCGGTCGACGTGCGTAGCTCCTCGTACTGCTCGCCCGCTTCCCGAAGTTTCGATCGCAGGAACCGCTCGAGCCGGCGACGATCCGCCATTGGGCTCCTGTTTGGTCGCCGGTCACATAGTCTCGTCGCCGGGACGTCACGAGTCGAACGACGGCTCGATCGGCTTACCGACCGTCGTAGACGACCTCGCCGTCGACCAGCGTCAGCGCCACGTCGATCGCGTCGATTCGATCGGCCTGGTCCCACGGCGACGCCTCGAGGACGACCAGGTCGGCCCGCTTCCCGGCCTCGATCGTCCCCAGCCGATCCTCGTCGAAACCGGCGTAGGCCGCGCCCCGCGTGTAGGCCCGGAGCGCCTCGGTGACCGACAGTCGCTGGGCGTCGACGGGCGCGTTCACCGCGTGGTGGATCCCGAGCAGCGGATCGAGCGGCATGCAGTCCGACCCGAACGCGAGCGGGACGTCGTACTCGAGGGCGCGCCGGAACCGGTTCGTTCGCTCCCGGCGCTCCACCCCGAGGCGCTGGTCGTAGAGGCCGCCCGCTCCCGCCCAGCGGTGGAAGTTCGGCTGCATCGACGCCACGATGCCGGCCTCGGCCATCCGCTCGAACTGGTCGTCGGTCGCCAGTTCCGCGTGTTCGATCCGGTGGCGATCTCCGCCGGGATCGGACGTGGCCTCGAGGGCCGACAGCGTCTCCGCGATCGCCGCGTCGCCGATCGCGTGGATCGAGAGCTGGTAGCCGTGGCCGTCGGCTCGATCGACGAGCGCGGCGAGTTCCCCGGGGTCGACGACCCACTGGCCGCGGTCGTCGTCCGCGTCGCCGTCGCTGGTCGCGATCCTGTCCCCGCTGTCGGCCGCACCGACGTACGGCTCCCACAGCTTCGCCGTCTCGCTGCCGATGCTGCCGTCCGAGAAGGACTTGATGGCCCCGGTCTGGACGAATCCGCCGGTCGCCGCGGCTCCGGTCCCCGCGCCGGCTTCGGTATCGGTCGCCAGCCCGACCTCCACGAGGGCGTCGAGGTGATCGCTCCAGTAGTCGATCCGCACCCGCAACGGCAGGTCGCCGTCGGCGGCCATGTCTCGATACACTCGCGGGGCCATCGATCCCCGGACCTTGTCGTGGACGCCGGTGACGCCGAGGGCGACGGCGTGATCCGCCGCGGCTGCGATCACCTCGCGCATCTCCGCCCGATCGGCCGTGATCTCGCGCCGGACAGCCTCGGCGGCGTCCTCGACGGCGACGCCGGTCGGCTCCCCGTCCGCGGAGCGCAGGTCGGACTCGGGCATCTCGTCCCGGAGCCGTTCTAACGCCGTCGAGTTCAGCGAGGCGGTGTGCAGGTCGACCCGCATGGCGACGACCGGCCGCTCCTCGCTCACCCTGTCGAGGTCGTCGCGGGTGAGATTTCGGGACTCGTCCCACTCGCTCTCGTCGTAACCGAACCCGAGGACCCA
This sequence comes from Halosolutus halophilus, assembly GCF_022869805.1. NCBI lineage: Archaea > Methanobacteriati > Methanobacteriota > Halobacteria > Halobacteriales > Natrialbaceae > Halosolutus > Halosolutus halophilus. The sequence continues at coordinate 4,985,139 of NZ_CP094974.1, forward strand.
CTCTCGATCGGGGTCGCTCGCCGCCTGTTCGGCCAGCAGGTCGAGACACTCCGCGCGGCTCCGGGCGGCCGAGAGGTCCGCGTGCACGAGGTGCTGGCCCAGTTGCTCGAGGTGGGTGTGTGCGTCGATAAAGCCCGGCAGGACGACTCGTCCCTCGCAGTCGATCCGATGGGTCTCGACTCCCTCGAGGAACGCGATCTCGTACGTATCGCCCACGCGGACGATCTCGCCGTCCCGGATCGCGACGGCCTCGTGGGTCCGATCGGGCTCCGTCAGGGTGTGTACCTCCGCGTTCGTCAGCAGGAGATCCGCAGCCGCGGTCATGGGAGAGTGCGCGCGGGCGAGGAGCAAAACAGTTGGGTTCGATCGGTGCGCCGGTCCTGACCGGGGGACGATTCTCTCGGTTCATCCGCGACTGCGGCGGGAACGTTCAGCCCGTGGTGATCGTCACGGCGGCCCCGGAACTGATACTTTCATGGTGGGTGCTACCATACCATACCTCATCCCCAATGGCGAGCAGAGACGACGTGACCAGAGTTCTCGCGTCCTGCGTCGAGTGCGGTTCCATCTACGCCGCGCGGCAGTGGCCAGACGGATCGGTTAAACTGATCGGACAGGAGGGGTGCAGTTGCGGCTCGACCGCGTTCGCCGTCATCGACGACGCCGATGACCCCGGTTCGGAACCGTCGTCGAGCGGCGGCTAGCCGGTCGCCTCGACGTCTACCCGGACGATCGAGTCGGCCGATCGAGGACCACAGCTACTTAGCTGTCAGCGCGTGAACCGTTCGTATGGTCTCCCGCGAGAACCGCGTCATCCTCGGCTCGTTCCTCCTCTTCGTGGCCGTCGTCGCCGGTATCGCCTTCGCAGACCGCCGGCTGGGAGTCTCGATCGGCGACGCCCCGCTGGTCGGGTATCTTCTGCTCGCCGGCGTGGCGATCGTCCTCCCACAGCTCTACCTCGCGAGGACGGACGACGACGTCTCACCGCGATACCGGATCTGGTTCGCGACCGTCGCCGCGGTTGGCTTGGCGTTCTCGATCGTCTCGGACGCGACGGGGCTACAGCGGGCGTCGATCTACGCCATCGCCGGGACCGTGTTCCTGGGAGCCGTCTGCTACGAGGTCGTCACCGGCTATCGGGCGGCGCGGACGGACGAGTCACCGCTCGATTCCGGTGGGTGACGCGTCGCGACGATCAGCAACTGTTAGGACCCACGGCTGTCATGGCCAACCTATGACGGACCCCCAGGACCTCGCCGATCGCGTCCGCGAGGGCGATCTCCGGATTCACGAACTCGAGGCGCACGCCGACGCAGACACCGCCGCCGAAGCCCGACGGCTGTTCGTCGAGCGCGAGACAGGCACCGATCTCGAGGCGATCGGCGACTACACCTTCCCGGCCGAAGCCGCGGAGCCGAACATCGAGAACATGATCGGGGCGGCCCAGGTCCCGATGGGCGTCGTCGGTCCCGTCCCCGTGGCGGGCGGCGCGGCCGACGGCGAGTACCACCTGCCGCTCGCAACCACGGAGGGCGCGTTGCTCGCGTCGGTCAACCGCGGGCTCTCGGTGATCCGCTCCGCGGGGGGTGCAGACGCTCGCGTCACGAAGAACGGGATGACCCGCGCGCCGGTGTTCCGGGTCGACGGCGTGGCCGAGGCGGCCGAGACGGTCGACTGGGTCGAGGGGAACGTCGACGCACTGCGCGAGGCCGCCGAGTCCACCACGAGCCACGGCGAACTGCTGGCCGTCGAACCCTACGTCGTCGGCGACTCCGTCTACCTGCGCTTCGCCTACGACACCAAGGACGCGATGGGGATGAACATGGCCACGATCGCGACCGAGGCGGCCTGCGAGGTCGTCGAGCGCGAAACCCCCGCCTCGCTCGTCGCCCTCTCGGGGAACCTCTGTTCGGACAAGAAACCTGCCGCGATCAACGCCGTCGAGGGCCGGGGCCGATCGGTCACCGCGGACGTCGTGATCCCCGGCGACGTCGTCGCGGATCGGCTGCACACCACGGCGGACGCGATCGTCGAGGCCAACACCCGTAAGAACCTCGTCGGGAGCGCCAAGGCGGGCAGCCTGGGCTTTAACGCTCACGCGGCGAACGTCGTCGGCGCGGCGTTCCTCGCGACCGGGCAAGACGAGGCCCAGGTCGTCGAGGGGGCGAACGCGATCACGACGATGGACGCTCGAGCGTCCGACGACGGGGGAACCGACCTCTACGCCAGCGTCTCGCTGGCCTCGCTCGAGGTCGGTACCGTCGGCGGCGGGACGAAACTCCCCACGCAGTCCGAGGCCCTCGACGTTCTCGGCCTCCGCGGCGGCGGCGATCCGCCGGGGTCGAACGCGGACGCGCTCGCCGAGATCGTCGCCGTCGGTGCGCTCGCCGGCGAACTCTCCCTGCTCGCCGCACTCGCGTCGAACCACCTCGCGAGCGCACACGAGGATCTCGGGCGGTAGTCGTTTTCGGGGGTCCTCGTCTCTGTACTGGTCAGCCGGGCGCGTCGCCGCTCTCCCGCCGGGTCCGGATCGTCACGACCGCGACGTACGACCCGCCGGCGACGAGCAGGAGCAAGCCGCCCGCGACCTGCCGGCCGCTGGCGGCGGTCGAGACCAGGAGGAGTCCGACTCCCGCGAGGGCGTACGCGCCGGCGAGGTCACGCCGGCCGTAGGCCCCGTGGAGGATGGCAATCGCGAGGACGGTCAGGGCGAACGTTCCCGTCGCCAGCGTCGTCGTCTCGATCCCGAAGATCGACTGGCTGACGAGCGTGCCGTAGGCGAGGAACGCGACGGCGACGACCGTCCCGACGCCGATCGTCACTTCCTGCACGTCGACCGTTTCGTCCATGGGTGTCTCTGTCCCGTGGCGACCCAAAGCCCTGCCGTTCGATCGCTCACGGACCGACACGTCCCGGATCGTCACGCCGGGGACGACAGGCTACGCCGGGACTACAGGCGGCGGTATCGGCCACGGCTCTCGCTCACCGCACCGCGTCTGGTGAGTTTCTCGAGGGCGTTCCTGACGTACGCGGCCGAGACGCCGCGTTCGCTCGCGTACTCGACGATCTCGTCTTCCGTCGGCCGATCGAGGTCCGCGAGTGCCGCCTCGACGATTTCCTTCTTGCTGCCGCTGCGGTTCGGCCCGCGCGGATCCCGCTCGCCCGCGTCCGCGACCTCGTCGACGTCGAGGCCCGACTCGTCGAGGTACTCCTCGTCGTCGACGACGCCGTCCGCGACGTCGTCTTCGAGGGCCGCGAAGGAGTCCAGTTCGGCGAACGTCTCGCCCTCGCCCTGCCGGTTCGCCAGCATCGAAGCCCGGACCTCGCGAGCCTCGTCGGCGTCGTCGGTCTCGACGAACTTCTTGCGCTTCTCGTAGGCTTTCCGCGACCCACAGCGGGGACACTGCGTCGTCTCCGATCGACCCTCGATGAGCCAGAGGTGTGAACACTCGCTGCAGCCGACGACGGCGTACATGCCCCGAGATCCGGGCGGGCCGTAGTTCAAGGTTCGGCAAGCGCGGTGGAAGTGATCACGCACCGTCGCCGCGATCGTGTCGCCGACCGGAACGTTTTCGGTATCTGACTGATACTGTCCGCCGATGCCAGTTCCCGAGGGACCGGTTAGCGGCGCGCTGCTACTGGACGGCATCGTCGTCGTATTTCTGCTCCTGTTCGTCGGCGTTCCGGCCGTTCTCCTGGCGACGTACTACGGCCTGGCGTCCGAAGTACGGTCCGATCGGGCGTCTCGGCTGCCACCGCGTCGCCGATCGCACTCCGGAAACTATGAGGGGCGCTACCCCGTGTCGAGACGTATGGAACGCGTTCCCCTGTCCGACCTCGATCCGTCAGAAGCCGCCGACGGCGTTCACCTGGCGCTGATGGCGGGCACCGAATCGATGAACGTCCAGCACTTCGAGATCGAACCCGGCGCGACCGTCGAGGAACACAGCCACCCCCACGAGCAGACGGGGTTCATCTACGAGGGCGAACTGGTCTTTCTCACGGACGGCGAAGAGATCGTCTGCGAGCCCGGTGACTCCTACGCGATCCCGGGCGAGCAGCCCCACGCGGCCGAGAACCGGGGCGACGAGACGGTCCGCGGCATCGACATCTTCAGCCCGCCGCGCGAGAACCCGAACTGGCAGGCGTAGGGGGTCTCGGCACGACCAGCCGTTCGCGTCGAGTGCATCGTCGCTCGTGATCGGTCGGCGTGGACGCCGGAACTATCTCTTTTAATATGTATATTCCAACGAGAACAACTCGGGGGAGGATGCGATAAACTATAATCAAGTTTATAGTAGTGTAATAAAGAAAACATATATTCGTCAGGACGACGAACGCCTAGAACGATGACAAACGATCGAATCGCGGACGGACTACCGGTCGTCTCGGCCGCCGACGCAGCGGCGTCGATACCGAACGAGGCGACCCTCTACACCGGCGGTATCGGCACGGGACCGAAGGAGTTGCCGCTCGCGCTCGCCCGCTCGGACCGAGACCTATCGCTGTCGATCATCAGCAGCGCCGACGCGGGCTTTCTCACAGACACGCAGGTCGTGGGCAGCGGCGGCGTCGACTTCCGGTATCCCTTCGCCGTCTGGCCGGATCATCGACAGGCGGCAAATGGGGGCGAACTGACGTTCGTCGACGACCACTTCTCCTCGATCTCCCGGACGGTCCAGCAGGACGTGTTCACACCCGAGTTCGGGTTCGACGGGCCGACCGTCGCCATCGTCGAAGCGGTGGCGGTCGACGACGACCGATTCGTGCCGACGACGGCTATCGGAGCCATACCGACGTTCGTCGAACACGCGGATCGGGTGATCGTCGAGGTGAACGAAGCCGTTCCCCTCGCGGTCGGGGAGTTCCACGACGTCTACCGGCCCGGCACCCCGCCGCGAGATCCGATCCCGCTTTCCGCCCCCGACGACCGACTCGGCGATCGGTACGTCGAACTCCCCGACGGTCCGGACGCCGTCGTCCGATCCGATCAGCCGCCGATGCCGTATCCGTTCCGCGATCTCACCGGGGACGAACGGGAGATCGCGGATGCGACCGTCGATTTCCTCAAACGCGAGGTCGAGCGCAACCCCGCGTTCGAGGACCGACTGACAGTAGAGGTCGGCGTCGGTACGCTCGGCGACGAGATCATGCGTCGGCTGGACGGACTCGCCGCGCCGGGTCGTGAACTCGCGTACTACGGTGAAGTGATCCAGGACGGACTGCTCGAGTTGCTCGCCGACGGAACGCTCGAGGCCGCAAGCGGTACCGGGATCGTCATCTCTCAGAAGTGGATAGACCGACTGTACGACGAGGCAGAGACGTTCACTGACCGCCTTCGCGTTCGGCCCGTCGACGTCGCGAACGAGCCGTCGGTGATCCGACGGCTCGGCCTCGTCGGCATCAACAGCGCCGTCGAAGTCGACGTCTACGGCAACGCGAATTCCTCACACGTCCGGGGCTCACAGGTCCTTCAGGGGATCGGCGGGAGCGGCGACTTCGCACGGAACGCGCTCGTGTCGGTGATCGTTCTCCCCTCGACGGCTCGCGACGGTACCGTGTCGCGAATCGTCCCGATGGCAACCCACGTCGATCACCCGGATCACGACATCGACATCGTCGTGACGGAACAGGGCGTCACGGACCTTCGCGGACTCGGGCCGAGCGACCGCGCCGACCGGCTGATCGAGGAGTGTGCCCATCCCGCCTTCCGCGACGACCTCCGGGAGTACCTCGAGCGGGCGACCGCGGGGGACGATCCGGGCCATCTCCCACACGACCTGCAGACGGCGTTCGACCCGCTCGAACGGGAAGCTTCGCAGTTGAACAGGTAATCGCCGAACGATTGCGGAGTCCTGCCACCTCGACGCGCAGTCGATTCCGCCCAGACGTGGGAGAGGCGGTTCGGTTGAACGCGTGATCCGGAATTAGCTATATTCCTCGATCGCGTCCCACTCGCGGGCCATGAGTTCGCGGACGCCGTGATCGAGAATTCCCTCACCGAGCGACGTCGCCCGGTAATAGGAATAGAGCCCGTCGGTGTCGGGTTCCTTGCGTTTTCGGTTCTCGACGAGACCGACGTCGACGAGTTCGTCGAGGTGGTAGTGGAGGACGTTCGACTCGACGTCGAGTCGGTCACGCAGTTCGCTCGCGCTTTGCGGTCCCGCCTCGACCAGCGCGTTCAGCACGCGAAACCGCGTCTCGTTCCCGATCGATCGCTGCATCGCGAGGTACTCTTCGAGCGAGAGGACGCTGTGTTCGGGCAGTAACTCGTCCCCCGATCGTCGTACGGAGCGCTCGGATTCGGCCATACATCTATTTTGAATCCCCTCCTGTTTAAGCGTTCGCTGAGTCAAGAATCACTGAAACAACCCATATTTATATACGGTCGGTGAGCACCCGAGGTATGCGCGACCGGATCATCGACGAACTGGGTGATCTTCCACGATCGCGGTTTCTCGTCTACCTGATGGGCCCGTACGAGGCGTTCGACGTCGAGCGTGCGGTCGCAGACGTCGATCCCGACGCGATCCCCGAATCGGTCGATTTCGGGTCGCTCGTCGGGTCGGATCACGAACTCGGCCGGGACGAGGCGGCACTCGACCTGTTGCTGGACGTTCGCGACCATCTTCGGACGTCAGCGGGCGTCAATGCGTTCCTCGCGATCGACGTCGGTGTAGAGCTGTCCGAGATGGACGCCGCGAGCCAGAGCATCGCATTCGCCCGAGCGAGCAATGCGGTCGTGTACGTGGTCCCCGCCGTTGGCGACAACCTCGGTGTCGGAATCGAGGTCGGATCGGTCCTCGAGGCCCTTTTCAACGAGGAGACCGCGGCCCGCCGCCGCGAGCGGGTCATGTTCGTCCACGAGTCGGGCGTCCGCAGCGCGATGATCGCCGCCGTCCGTGATCGCTGGGAGGCACGGATCTACTCCTACGACGATCGGGCGGATCTGGAGCGCCAGCTCCGGTTGTTCGTGCGCGACCTCATTCGGAAGGAGCGAACGGGCGAGTTGCCGCGACTCGGGTAGCACTTCCGTTCAGTCGTGGGCGTCACTCCAGGGACTTGCGCATCTCGACGTGGGGGATCCCCGCCTCCTCGAACTCCTCGCCGCGGCGTTCGTAGCCGAGCCGGCGGTAGAACTCGGCGGCGCGGGTCTGGGAGTGGAGTTTGAGCGCCGTCAGTCCCTGCTCGCGGGCCTCGTCTTCGACGGCGTCCATCAGCTCCCGGCCGATCCCCTCCTCGCGTCGCGACTCCAGGACGGCGACGCGTTCGACCTTGCCGAGTCCCGGTTCCGTCTCGCGGAGGCGGGCGGCCCCGATCGGTTCGCCCTCGTCGTAGGCGACGAAGTGAACCGACTCGTCCTCGTGCTCGTCGTACTCGATCGCCTCGTCGACGCCCTGTTCCTCGACGAACACCGTCTGTCGGACGTCGTAGGCGTCTTCTCGTTGCTCTTCCGAGTCGACTGCGCGTACCTCGGCCATCGCGAGGGTGTAGGCAACGCCGTGCCGAGAGCGTTTCGACCCGTCCGCATCCCGTCCGGAAACGACGGGCGCACCTCACCGCCCGCGTCCTACGCCGTCGATCGATCGAGGACCGCTCGTACGTCAGCCGCGACGCCGTCCGTCCCCGCTTCCGGGGCCCGATCGAGCCAGAGGAGATCCGCCACGTCGTCACCGGCGAGGGTTGGTTCGTCCGCGATCGGCCGGCCGGTGACCGTGGCTCGGACGAGGACGTCGTACGTCGTCACGACCCGATTCGCGTGGTCGTCCTGTCTGAACTCGACGCGGCGAACGCGAACTGGCTCGTCGAGGCTCGCCTCGGCGCCGGTCGTCGTCGTGATCGCCCGTCGCCCAGCCGCGGCCCAGTCCTCGTCGGGGTCGACGGGAACGGCTGGCAGGGTCCACCCGCGGGCGCCGTCGCTCACCAGCAGTACCTCCCCGTCGTCGTTTGTGATCCCGACCGTCACGTGGTGTTCGAGTTCGCGCGCCGTCTCGAACTCCGATCGAGTACCGGTCCGCGTCTCGGTCTGGACGGCGACCTCGTCGCGATCGCACAGGGACTCCGGATCGAGGTCGAGACCGGATGTCATGTGTGAGATGGGGGGATGCCGGGCCGAAAAGCTGCTGGTTTCGACCGCGGTGCGCGCCGACCGGGTACTGGTTCCTGCTCGACGTACTGCCGTCGAAGAACGAACGGAAATCTCGGCGGCACCGAGAGGGCACGAGAATAGTGTTCCGAGAGATAGAGCGCGGCGGTTCTGACTGCTCGAAAACCGTCTACGACGGCCTTTCGATGCGTTCGGCGCGAGCCGAACGACCGAGAAGCGAGCTTACGCGAGCGTCTCGATATTGCTGACGACTTCGTCGGCGAACTCGCTGGTGGCGAGTTTCTCGGCGTCGTCGAGCTGGCGTTCGAGGTCGTAGGTGACCTTGCCGGAGGAGATGGTCTCCTCGACGGCGTCGCGGACGAGGTCGGCGGCGTCGCTCCAGCCGAGGTACTCGAGCATCATGCGCCCCGAGAGGATCATGGCGGTCGGGTTGACCTTGTCCTGGCCCTCGTACTTGGGTGCGGAGCCGTGGACGGGTTCGGCGAGCATGCGACCGTCGCCGAAGTTAGAACCGGGGGCGATACCGAGCCCACCGATCTGGGCACCGCAGGCGTCGGACATGTAGTCCCCGTTCAGGTTCATCGTCGCGACGACGTCGTACTCGTCGGTGCGGGTGAGGATCTGCTGGAGCATGTTGTCCGCGATGCGATCGTTGACGACCACGGCGTCCTCGGGGGCCTCGCCGTCGCGTTCCTCCCAGAGGGTGTCCTCGGTGATGACCTCGTCGCCGTACTCCTCTTCGGCGACCTCGTAGCCCCAGTCGCGGAACTGGCCCTCGGTGAACTTCATGATGTTACCCTTGTGGACCAGCGTGACCGAGTCGCGGTCGTGTTCGAGGGCGTAGTCGATCGCACGGCGGACGAGACGCTTGGATCCGAACTCCGTGATCGGCTTGACGCCGATGCCGACGGGGCCGTCGTGGATGACGCCCGTCGCGCCCATCTCGTCTTCGACGAACTCCTTGACCTGCTCGACTTCGTCGGTGCCGGCCTCCCACTCGATGCCGGCGTAGACGTCTTCCGTGTTCTCACGGAAGGTGATCATGTCCATCTGTTCGGGGTCTTTGACCGGCGACGGGACGCCGTCGAGGTGGTAGGTCGGACGGACGTTCGCGTAGAGGTCGAGTTTCTTCCGCAGCGCGACGTTGAGCGATCGGAAGCCGGCGCCGACGGGCGTCGTCAGCGGGCCCTTGATCGCGACGCGGTGTTCCTTGATCGCCTCGACGGTCTCCTCGGGGAGGTTCTCGTCGTACTTCTCGCGAGCGCTCGCGCCGGCGTAGACCCGCATCCAGTTGATCTCGCGGCCGGTTTCCTCCGCGGCGGCCTCGAGGACCTTCTGTGCGGCGGGGCCGACGTCGCTCCCCACACCGTCACCGTGGATGATCGGGATGATCGGGTTGTCGGGAACCTCGAGCTCGTCGTCGGTTCCCTCTTTCAGCGTAATCTTCTCCCCCGCGTCGGGGACCTCGATCTTGTCGTAGCTCATCTCGTCTGTACGGTGCTCCGATGGGGGTAAAAGGTCTACCATTTCCATCGACGGCGGCAAAAATTGTACGAGAACGAATTCGACGTCACCCCGGGAGCGAGGAGAACCGATGCGGTCGAGCGGCTATACGCGCCGAAATATTCCCCTCGTTCCATCATAAACATTCGTTGAATGAACGATGGGATACCGACAAAACCGCAATTTCGTACCGGGAATCGATCGGTCCCGATTCGGCCCGCGCCCACAGAACGGGCCCGCACCCGCCGGTCGAGACGGTACTCCGGTGGCCGATCGGGGTGGTGCTCCCGGCGGTTCAGGACGGATCCTCGCGCGGCCGCTCAGGACGGGTACTCCGGAGGCGGGGTCAGGTATCGGAACAGCAGTACCGTCCCGGCAACGACGAGGACGCTGCCGACGCTCGCGAGTACGGATCGGCCGATCGTCGTCGTCCAGGATTCCGTGAGACTCATCCACAGGAGCGACAGCGACGTGCTGCCGACGACGATCAGTACGACCCCGACGTCGACGGGATCCCGCTCGTCGTCGACCGCCAGCCGTGCGGTTGCGATCGCTGCCATCGCGGCACAGAACGCGACGAGCAGGAAGGCCGGCGTCATCGTCGTCGCGGTATTCGGGCCGCCATCGTAAGTCCCGGTGGTTCGACCGCGCCGGACGCCCGCGTCGGACCCGGGGTAGAAAACCACAAGGGCCGCCGTCCGAGAGGGAACGCGTATGCAGGTACTCGTCCACGGTGGTGCAGGAAGCGATCCCGACGATCCCGGCTCGCGGCGCGAGGTCCTCGAAGCGGCGGCCGACGCCGGCGCAGCGGCTCCGTCGGCCGTCGACGCGGTGGAGACGGCCGTCAATCGGCTGGAGTCTTCGCCGCGGTTCAACGCGGGCGTCGGGAGCGCCGTCCAGAGCGACGGCCGGATCCGGACCGACGCGGGGCTCATGACCGACGACCGATCGGTCGGGGCGGCGTGTTCGATGCCGGACGTCGAGCACGCGGTCAGCGTCGCCCGCGTCGTCTTGGAGGAAACGCCGCACGGATTCGTCTCTGGCGACCACGCCGTCTCGCTGGCCGAGGCGTTCGGTGTCGAGACGGGGGTCGACTGCTGGACCGATCGGACGCGCGAGCGGTGGTCGGAACTCGACCCGCCGACCGGAGGCACTCGCGACGAACTCGCGTGGATCCGCGACCGGTACGGCCGATCGGATCCCGACGGGCGGGACGAACGGGCAGACGGGAGCGGACGACCCGGCGACCACGGGACGGGGCCGGTCGACGAGTACGACCACGACACAGTCGGAGCGGTCGCGTTCGATGGGGAGTCGCTCGCCGCGGCGACGTCGACGGGCGGGCGCTGGCTCGCGCTCGCAGGCCGGGTCGGCGACGTTCCGCAGGTCGGGGCCGGATTCTACTGTTCGCCCGCCGCCGCGGTCAGCGCGACGGGTGCCGGCGAGGACATCGCCCGCGTCACGCTCTCGCGACGGGTCGCTCGTCACGTCGAGCGCGGCCACGACGCGTCCGCGGCGGCGGAACTCGCGATCGAGGAGTTCGCGGAACTCACGGGCTCGACGGCAGGAGTGATCGTTCTCGACGCGCGTGGTACTCTCGGGTCGGCGTACAACAGTGCCGCGATGCAGACCGCTCGCGCGACGTCCTCTACGGGGTAACGCCCTCGTCCACGGGGTACCGCCCTCGAGACCGGCTGCCTCCCGCCGGGTACGGTACCGTCGGTCTCGAGGGGCCCCTCGCCTGGACGGCCCGGTAACCGACTCGATCGAGGGCTGTGGCGTCTCTCACGCCATCCGGGACGGAGGTGGTCGACGGGAATAATTCGTCACGACCGTTTCACAGAATTCGACCCCGTTACGAGTCGTTTCCGAAAGAAACAGTCGACGCCGGGTTTACCGGGGCGGATCTCGTTCTCGGAAATTCGACGATCGTCGTCACATAGTTTTATTATTGACGTGACCTTCTCCAGAACTGATGCTCGAACCCTCATATCACGCGGCGCGACAGTGTCCGGAGTGTGCAGCGACGCTCTCGAACGTCCAGGGCGTCGACACCTGTCCCGACTGCAACTGGATCGACGACCGACGGGCCGAACGCTGATCCGTCGCGTCGACCGGAGGCGGAACCTCTTTTTGTCGACCGATACAACCCAGTTGCATGGCCGAATCCGAGGTGGACCTGGAGTCCGAGCAGTACGAGAAACACCGGGAAGCCGGCGAGATCCTCTCGCAGGTACGCGAAGAGACGGTCGACCGCGTCGAGGTCGGTGCGAGCCACCTCGAGGTCGCCGAGTTCGCCGAGGACCGGATCCGGGAACTCGGCGGCAAACCGGCGTTCCCGGTGAACATCTCGATCGACGAGGAGGCGGCCCACGCCACGCCGTCGATCGACGACGAGACGACCTTCGGTGAGGAGATGATCAACCTGGACATCGGCGTCCACGTCGACGGCTGGCTCGCCGACACGGCGATCACGGTCGACCTCTCGGGGAACCCGGAACTCGCCGAGGCCTCCGAAGAGGCCCTCGAGGCGGCGCTCGAGGTGGTCGAACCGGGCGTCGAGACCGGCGAGATCGGTGCCGAGATCGAGGACGTCATCGACGGCTACGGCTTCAACCCGGTCGTCAACCTCACCGGCCACGGCCTGGGCCACTGGGAACAACACACCAGCCCGAACATCCCCAACCGCGCCGTCTCGCAGGGGACGACGCTCGAGGTCGGCGACGTCGTCGCGATCGAACCGTTCGCGACCGACGGCGGCGGGAAGGTTTCCGAGGGGGCCAGCGAGGAAATCTTCGCCCTCGAGCGCGAGGGGACCGTCCGCAACCGGCAGGCCCGCGACGCGCTCGACCAGATCACCGAGGAGTTCCGCACGCTCCCCTTCGCGACGCGCTGGCTCGAGACCGATCGGGCCGAGATGGCGCTGCGCCGACTCAAGCGCAACGACATCGTCCACGGCTATCCGGTGCTCAAGGAGGACGACGGATTCCTCGTCAGCCAGAAGGAACACACGCTCATCGTCACCGAAGACGGCTGTGAAGTGACGACGAGGTAGGGAGGAAAACGGGAGGGACCGAACGTCGTCCGTTCTGCGATCGCGAATTCCTGTGAGAGCACCGATCGCGATCGGTTCGAATTCGAGTCGAGGATCGTCGGATTCGCGTCGGCGATCGTCGGGTCGGAGTCGACGGTCGTCGGTCAGGCGTTGTTCATCCGCTGGCTGGTCCGGTTACCACACCGCTGGCACTCGGCCACGCGGTAGGGTTCGCGGGAGAACTCGGCGTTCTCGTTTTTGAGGCTCTCGGTCCGGATTTGAACGGACACCTCGTGGAGAGTTTCGAGGCCACAGTCGTCACAGCGCTCGGTTATCCCGTCGAACGGATCGTCTGTCGTTGCCATTACTGGAGCCGTTGGAATAGTACCGTCTTAAACCCCTGCTTCGTCTCGAAACACGAGTTTAGCAGATTACAAGTCGGCATCACCGTCCCTGCAAAACGTACTGAGGGCGTTCAGTGCTGCTTAGTATCAGTTCTCGGTGATTTTCGACCGGCGATCGGGCGTCGTGACAGTCTCGGTACGCTGGAGTATCCGGTAGCTGTCGCGTCTCTCCTGACGTACGGGTCGCGGGGACCAGTTCGCCGCCTCCGTCTCGTCACGTCCGGTCTCCGACGGGTTCGTTCTCTGGTGGCAGTGACGTGGCGAAGACGACTTACCGACGTGGGGAGACTCGCGACTATGGAGCAGGTGTTCGCACCGTGGCGGATCGAGTGGATCGAACGCGAGGAGAAAAACCCCGACGTCGAGGAGTGCGTTTTCTGCGAACTCCCGGCGCTGGACGCCGATCGGAATCACCTGATCGTCGCGCGCAGCGACCGCGCCGTCGTCATGCTGAACAACTACCCGTACAACCCGGGTCACGCGATGGTGATCCCCGACGCACACACCGGCGACTACGGCGACCTCGACGACGAGCAACTGCTCGATCACGCCCGTCTGAAACAGCGGACGTTCGACGCACTCGAGACGGCCCTCGAACCGGACGGCTTCAACGCCGGCCTCAACCTCGGCGAGGGGGCCGGGGGCTCGATCGGAGATCACCTCCACACGCACGTCGTCCCGCGCTGGAAGGGTGACACCAACTTCATGCCCGTCCTCAGTGATACGTCGGTGATCGTCCAGGCACTCGAGGACACCTACGATCGGGTCCACGAGGCGTTCGCCGAGCAGGCGGGGACGACGGTCCCGGGCGACGACGCCGCGGTCGTCGTGGAGTAGTTCGATAGCTGTCGAGTGCCGGGAGTTTTGGGCACTCGCACACAACGGGTTCCCGTGACGACCGACGAGACCCTCGCGACCGCTGCACGGGCGATTCGCGACGCCGACGAAACCGTCGCCCTGACCGGTGCGGGCGTCTCCACCGCGTCGGGGATCCCGGACTTCCGGGGTGACGACGGACTCTGGCAGCAGTACGACCCGGGTGACTTCCACGTCGATCGGTTCCGATCGGATCCGGGCGGTTACTGGGACCAGCACCTCGACCTGCACGACGAATTCTTCGACGACGACGTCGAACCGAACGGCGCCCACGAGGCGCTTTCCGACCTCGAGGCCGCGGGCCACCTCGACACGCTCGTCACGCAGAATATCGACGGCCTCCACGCCGACGCCGGCTCCGATTCCGTGGTCAGACTCCACGGAACCGCGGCGAAAGCGGTCTGCCAGTCGTGCCGGCAGCGGTACGACGCCGACCCGATCCTCGAGCGGGCCCGCGACGGCGAACTGCCGCCGACCTGCGACGAGTGCGACGGCACTCTCAAACCGGATACCGTCCTCTTCGGCGAACCGCTCCCCGAACACGCCCTGTTGCGATCGCAGGCTGCCGCCCGGTCGGCCGACGCCTTCCTCGCGATCGGTTCCTCGCTGACCGTCGAACCGGCCGCCTCGCTCCCGAAGACGGCCGCCGATCGCGGCGCGACGCTCGTGATCGCGAACCTCGATCGGACGCCGCTGTCGCGCCGGGCGACCCACGAGTTCCGGGCGGACGTGACCGAGGTCGTGCCACGGCTCAGGGACGCGATCGTCGGTGACGCGGAGCAGTAGGCCGAAAACGCGGGTTCGGCGTCCGATTCGCCCGTTTCGGCGGACGGTGGAAACCTTGAATAGAACCGTCGTGTCATGCTATAACGTAACAGGGTGTGAAACACATGACCGACGCATACGTCAATATCCTGGTCGACCCGGGTGCCGTCACTGCCGCCGCGAACGAGATCGGCGACCTCGACGCGGTCAGTACAGTCCACGTCGTTACCGGCGAATACGACGTCGTCGCACAACTCGAACTCGACGATTCCGACGATCTCCCCCGGGTCGTTGCCGACGAAATCCACGGCGTTGCGGGCGTCGTGGATACGGTGACGAACGTCGCCTTCGAGCCGTAACTCCACGGATCACGAAGGCGGAGCCCTCGTACCGCCTCTCGGGAGCGAGTGGCGTCTCGATCGGCGGGTCCGCCGATCCGTGAGCCAGCAAAACGGTCCGCCTGTCCATACGCTTTTGAGTGAATGGGTCGTGTTCTCGAGCGACATGGAGTACGAAGTCGTCCACACGGAGGACGTCCCGATCACGGATCTCTCGGAGATCGACGAGGTGCCGCCGGACCTGCAGATCCGAGCGATCGACGAGGTACTACCCACCGAGAACGTCCAGCTCAAGCTCTGGTACTTCGAGCCCGGCGAGGAGATCCAGTATCACGCCCACGCCGAACAGGAGGAACTGTACTTCGTCGTCGAGGGGGAGTTCTCGCTTAAACTCGGCCGATCGGGCGAGGAAGAGTACGTCGAGGCCGGGCCGGGCACGTTCTGGATGGCCCGGCCGGAGATCGGCCACGGCCACCGTAACGTCGGCGACGAGGAGGGGGTCGTCCTCGCGATCGGCGCGCCGGCCGTCGAGGACCCGGGGCTCGATCCGCACAGTCTCGACGACGAGGCCGACGAGTAACCGCGGGCGATCGGTCGGTTCTCAGGCGTACGTCGACTCGAGATAGTCCAGGATCCGCTCCGATTCGGCCATCGTGACCCCGTACTCCTCGTCGACGACGACGGGGACCTGCCGCTGGCCGGAGACGCGCCTGACCTCGTTTCGTTTCGAGTGCAGCCCCTCGACCCAGACGCTCTCGTAGTCGACGTCGAGTTCCTCGAGCCGATCGACGACGACCTCGCAGTACGGACAGCCTTCGAGGCGGTACAGGGTGACCATGCGGCGTCGTTCGCACCGAACGGGCAAAAGCGTGGGTGAGGCCCACGTCTCGTTCCGGTTGTTCCGCCGCGGCTGGTCCCGTCGGATTTTGCTGCCGCGACTGGTCCCGTCCGGTTTCCCGCCGATCGCTCCCCCGTTCCGTCGTCGGGCGACGGCCCGATCCGTCGTCGTTCCGTCGTTCGCCCCATCGTTCCGGTGTGCGGAGATTTTTGGTCCCCGCGTGCGAGTCCCGGGTATGCCACCGTCAGAGGGTGAGACGCTCCCCGACTTCGAGGCACCGCTGTGTGACGGCGAGACGTTCCGATCGACGACTCTCTCCGGGGCGCTCGGCGATCGGGGTGGCATCGTCGTCTGTACCGGCTTCGCGTTCAGCGCGATCGCCCAGAATTGGTGGAAGCGATTCCTCCGCGCCGACTGGGACGAGTTTGAGGAGGTTCCGGTGCTCGGTGTAAGCCGGGACGGCCCGTACGCCCAGAACGAGTTCCTCCGCTGGCTGGACCGGCCCGACTTTCGGTTCTTTGCGGACGTAAACGGGACCGTGAGCGAGTCGCTCGATCTACTCGCCGACCGCGATCACATGGCGAACGTCTCGACGCCGTGGCGATCGGCGTTCGTCGTCGACCCCGACCGCGAGGTGCAGTACGCGTTCGTCGCGGACGACTGGATCTCGCCGCTCCCCCGATCGGATATCGAAACCGCTGTCGGGGACCTCTGATCGACGTCGGCGGTTCGCGTGAGGCGATCCCTAGGGGCAGGTGCCGTCGAAACGAACGGTGGGACCGGGTGCCAGGGGATGTTCTCAGTCGATCTGCACACGACGTTGTCTCAACTGTACTTCGTGCGAACACTCGTACTCGTCCCGTTCGGTCGCGATCCGGAGGGTAACTGTCACGTCACTCGGGATGGACTCGATCGCCTCGTCGTAGTCGAACTCGCGGTCCGGGCAGACCGTGTACGACCCATCACCCGTTGCCTCGCTGCGTTTTATCGCCCTGACGTCGATCGTAACCGCGTACTGGCCGTCGGATCGCCGCCACCCCGCCGTGATCCACTTCGATTCGGGATCGGTAAGGCCGAGACCGAGTCGCTCTTCCAGTCGACCGAGAACGACCTCGGACGCGGCGCTGAGACAGGCTTCCGTTTCGTCGTCCGCCCGATCGATCTCGACGATCGTTTCGAGTGGATCCGCCTGCCCCCGCGGATTCGAGAGCGAAGGTCACATTCGTCGGGAGTGTCGTCTGCGTCGTCGCCCGCTCGCTCTCGATCCGCTGCCTTCTCTCGTTCGCCGTCACTCGTCTCGACGTTGTCGTCGGTCCGATCGCCGAGACAACCCGCAGTCACGACTGCTGACTGCTCCCGCGCTCCCGAGAAGTGTGCGGCGAGGGAGATCTGGTGCCATAAGATGCCGCTCTGGCGTGACGATAATACGTTTTGGGAGGGGGGCGCCGCTGACTACACACTGGTTCGTGACACGCAACTCGGCAGTGAAAGCGGTCCGCCAGTAACTCTCGACGGTCGCCGTTGCGTGCCGGCGGAACGGGAACTGATCCGGAGAGGGGAAGGTTCTCGGGATGGGCTCACTCGGGTTCACACCAGAGGGTCGCCCCGTTGCGGGAGCACTCGATCTGGACGGGATCGTCGTAGGTCACCGAGACGGCGTCCATCGACTGGACGTAGTGGGCGGGCAGCCCGCCCTTGGAACGCTCGTTGAGTTGCCGGAGTAATCCGGCCTCCTGAAGCCGCTCGACTTTCCTGTACGCCGTCGATCGCGGCAGGTCGAGTTCCTCGGCGATTTCACGGACCGTCACCGGTTCTTCCGCACGCAGATATACGTCTCGCGTGTCGCCGGCGGCGAGCAGTTCGATTATCGAGTGGGGATCACACCCCATCGGGCCGTCCTGCTCGGCGTACGTACACCGGGGTCGGTTGTCGGCTGTCTCGCTCATATCTGCCCGTTGTACGTCCGGAAAGGTGTATCTCGCACACTACTCCCAGTCTGCGGGAATTGACGACGAGGACGACGTGGACCGGAACACCGGGCCGGCGGCCGCTGCGATGCTGTCTGGATGGCTATCCCGTCTCGACCAGTATACCGCCTGCACCGCTATACCGCCTGCACACTACGCCGGTTCGCCAAAGGCGTACATCGTCTCGTGGGCCGTTACCTCGAGATCGACGAAATCGCCGGGTTCGAGCCCGTACTCGTCCGCATTCCGGACGATGAGTTGTCGGTAGGCCGAGTCGCGACACTTCACGGAGTCGGCGGTTCCCTCCTCGACGACGAGCACGTCCTCGCGGGTCTTCCCGACCATGTCCGCGTAGGCCTCGCCGACGATCTCGCGTTTCACCGCGCTCATCTCCTTCGATCGCTCCTTCTTGATCGTGCCACCCAGTCCCTTCATCTCGGCGGCGTCGGTACCCGGGCGCTTCGAGAAGCGGGTGACGTTGATCTTCTCCGGCCGCGTTTCCCGGAGGAGGGCCATCGACTGTTCGTGGTCGTGGTCGGTCTCGGTGGGGAAGCCGACGATGAAGTCCGTCGAGAGCGTCCAGTAGTCCAGCGCCTCGTCGAACGTTTCGACGACTTCGAGGTACTCTTCGACCTGGTGCTGGCGGCGCATGTCGCCGAGCACGTCGTCGCTGCCCGACTGGACGGGCGCGTGAAGGAAGTCGTAGAGTTCCTCGTTTTCGGCGAAGACCTCGGCCAGTTCCTCGCGGATGCCGTGGACGCCCTTCGGGTTGGCCATCCCCACGCGGACTCGGAAGTCACCGTCGATGTCACAGATCCGATCGAGCAGGCGGTGGAGTTTGCGCTCGCCCTCGTCCCAGCCGTAGACGCCGGTGTCCTGGCCCGTGATCCGAATCTCCGTCGCGCCGGCGTGGATCAGCGCCCGGGCTTTCTCGACGTTGTCCTCGATCGACGGCGACTCGATCTTGCCCGTCGCGTGCTTGGTGATGCAGTACGAACAGTCGGACATACAGCCCCGCGCGATCGGGAGGATGCCGACGACGCCGTCGAGGACGGGTTCGGCGTCGGGAGTCGTCGTCGGGCACTCGCCGTTGGTGACCGCTTCCGGGACCTCGTCCCAGTGGAGGACCTGGCCGTCGACGTCGGCCTTCGCGAACTCCTCGCCCTGTGCGAGGGCCATACAGCCCGTGATGAAGAGGTCCGCGGTCTCGTCGGCCAGTTCCTCGGCCCGGCGGAGCATGTTCCGCTCGGTCTTCTCGACGACGGTACAGGTGTTGAGGATGGCGACGTCCGCCTCCCCGGGGCCGTCGACCCGGTAATGGCCCGCGTCGCGGAGTCGCCGCTCGATCTCGCGACTCTCTCCGCGGTTGGACGTACAGCCGTACGTCTCGATGTGGTACCGGGCCATTCGTCGTTGCACCATCGTCGGGTCCGGGAGGGCAAAAGCCCGACGGATTACGGTTGCGACGGCGGTACCGCGGTCGGATCGACTCGCACGCCGATCGCACTCGAACGGTCGTCGCCGTCGGCGCGATCGAGGAACGCGAACGGGCGTTCACCGACTGCTGGGACCGATCGGAGGGGCGATCGGCAGGCCTCGTTCACTCCTTCGATCGGTCGTCGGTCGGACTCACAGCCCAGAGGACGATCAGGCCGATCACGACGGCGCCGACGATGATCGTCGTCGTAAACGACACCCGCACGCCGAAGAACGCGAGCGCGGTCCGGAGTTCGACGAGGAGTACGAGGAGAATCGCGATCACGATCAACAGCCGAGGGAGCGTGGTTCGCATCGATCGATCACTCGCACTATCCGTAGCCGACGCTCGCGAGTCCACCCTCGACGGTCGCACGGAGGAGGGCGACGAGACTCGCCGGTTCGGTCAGGACGGGGAACGGCCCGATATCCGGACCGAACAGTCCGCCTCTCGAGACGATACTGGCGAGCGGGAACCCGTAAGCGAGCACCAGCAGGACGATCGCGATGCCGGCCCACAGCTTCAGGTTGTCGAGCACCCGCGGCGAGTCCTCGGGACCCGACAGCGGACGCGGGATCCGGTGATCGTCGATCGGCTCGGTACCCCCGTTGAACGCCGTCAGGAGCATCAACGCGAGAAACAGCATCGCCGAGACGAACAGGAGGATGCCGCCGATCGCGAGCTGGGCGTTGAGTTCCCCGATCGAGCCGGCGGCGATCTCGTACTCGAACCCCTCGTACTGCGGTTCGGCCGTTCGGCGGGGTATCCCGGCCAGCCCGCCGCGGTACATCGAGTTCGTCATGAAGACGATGCCGACGAACCAGAGGAGGACCTGGACCAGCCCGAGGCCCCGTCCGACGAGGCGGTTCCCGGTCAGTTGCGGGACGAGCCAGTAGGAGCCGGCCATGAACGTCAGCGCGGCGGCGGTTCCCACCTGCGTGTGGATGTGACCGGGTATCCAGAGCGTGTTGTGGACGAGGTAGTTGATGTTCATCCCGGCGTTGACGATGCCGGTGAATCCGCCGAACGCGAAGACGGCACCGGCCAGCGCCATCCCGGTGAACGCCGGCTCTCGCCACGGCAGCGCCGTCAACCAGCCGAGATAGCCCTCGCCGCCGCGCTGGCGAGCGCCGTGTTCCATGCTGGCGACGACGGTGAACGCCGTCAGCAGGCTCGGCAACAGCAGGAACATCGTGTTCGTCATCGCGATGAACTTGAACCCCTCCGCGATCCCCGGGTCGAGGTACTGGTGGTGGATGCCCACCGGGGTTCCCAGCAGGACGAACAGGATGAAGACGACGCGAGCCAGCGGGTCGCTGAACAGCCGTCCCCCGGAGAGCTTCGGCAGCAGGATGTACCACAGCAGGTACGCCGGCAGCAGCCAGAAGTAGACGACGGAGTGGCCGAAGTACCAGAACAGCGTCCGCGTCAGCAGCGGGTTGATCGACTCGACGATGCCGAGCGACCACGGCAAGATGAACGCCAGAATCGCCACGGCGACGCCGATCGACGAGAGGTACCACATGATCATCGTCGTCAGTACCATGAACGTCGGCAGCGGGATCCGCTCGCCGGGGTGGTCCCCCTTCCAGGCCCACCACGAGCGGAACCAGTCGACGCCCGCGAGCCACGTCCCGACGACGAAGACGACGAGGCCGACGTAAAAGATCGGATGCCCCTGCAGCGGCGCGTAAAAGGTAAAGAGCGTGTCCGAATCCACGTTGATCCAGTCGACGAAGCCGGCCAGGATCGCGAACGCCGCGAGTAGGGTCCCGGTGACCATCAGGCCGTACCAGACCCAGGTGACCCGCATGTCGACGGGACCGCGCCCGAGGCTGTCGGTGACCGCCCACTGATAGACGCCCACGAGGAAGAAGATCGTGAACGTAACCACGAGGAAGACGCCGTGGCCCGTCAACACGGTGTAGTAGGCCTCCGACTCGATGAACCTGTACACGTCCGTCCGGTGGAGCGCCTGGATGAGTCCGAAGATCGCACCGACGCCGAACGCGACGAACGAGGACGTAAACACCAGTCGAACGAGACGCGCCTGGACGGGATACTCGTCGGCGAACGTCTCACGCATCGTCATCACCTTCGCCGTCGGTCCCGGTCTCGTCGCCGGTTTCGTTCCCGTCGCCGGCCCCGGTCTCGTTCCCGTCGCCGCCGTCGTCGCCCTGCTCGCCCTCGTCCCCGGCTTCCGCCACGGTCAGGGTCCCGCTCTCCTCGTGGTCGTCGACGATGACCGTCCAGTCGTGGTCGCCCTCGCCGAGATCGGCCGTGTCGACCGTGAACGTCACCGTCTCGCTGTCGTCGCCAGGGACCGTGACGTCCTCCTCGAACGTTTCGTTGCCGATTTCGAGCGCGATCGTGGTCTCGAGGTCCTCGAGTTGGCCGTTCTCGACCGTGACCTCGAACTCGGTTTCGTTCCCGGGTTCGACCTCGTCGGGAGCCTCGACCGACAGTTCGGTCAGGTCGAACTCGTCTTCGGGAACGACGTTGAGTTTCCCCTCCATGGTGTGGTGTTGGGAGCCGCAGTACTCGTGACAGATCACCCCGTACTCCTCGGGCTCGTCGAACTCGACCGTCATCGTCGACACCTCGCCGGGGATGACCATCGTGTTGGTGTTCGTCCCGACGACGCTGAAGCCGTGGATGACGTCCGCGCTCGTCACGTAGAACGTCACTTCGCTGTTCGCCGGCACCTCGATCGGGTCGGGCTGGAAGATGAACGTCCGGGCGACGACGTACGCCTCGTACTCGTTCTCGCCGACCTGCTCGACGCGCGGTTCGCTGAACCGATCGTCCTCGCTGATGTCGTCGGGGGGCAGCACTTCCTCGCTGTCGTCGATCATCGAGATGCCGAGCCCGATCGAGCCGTACGTGATCGTCACGATGAACGCGACGATCAACACCAGCGCTGCAACGAGCCACAACTTCTCGTACGTGTGGATCCTCATGCGATCACCAGCGGTGTCGGGCCGCTCCCGAGAAACTCGACGAAGTACGTGAACAGCCACATCAACATGAGTACCAGAAAGTACAGCGCGATCAGCACCAGCGTTCCAACCGGATCGAACTCCTCGTGACTGACCGTTTCGTCCGGTGCCGACATTTTGTGGACGTTCGCGTCTGACATACTGGCCTCCCGACCACGACTGGACGTATAAATCGTAGGCCCGATTTCACTGCTATATCGAAGCTAACGCCCGAAATCACCGATACGTGTCCGACTTTTGATCACGCGATGTAACCGGGACTTCCAGCGGTAATTGCGATATTATCGACGGGATAGTAGCCATTGATCCCCGGGCGCCGCCAACGGTCGGTGTACGCCGTCTCGACCATTCCCTCGACTCGATCGCGAGTCCCGCCGACCGGACGGGTGGTGCGGATCGCCTCGTCCCGGTGGGCTGCCGCGGCCACACCCCGGTAGTCGTCGCTCTCGTCCTCGTCGTCCTCGTCCTCGTCGCCCTCGTCGCGATCGGCGAAGCGATCGAGAACGGCCGCGACGTGCTCGTCGAAGGTTCGGCGCCGCTCGGAACGTGACTGACGAGACGATCGGTCACGGAAAATTTTTGTCCGTACGGTAAGAAGACCAACCAATTCCCTCCATGACCCTCCGACTGCGGATCTGTGCCGTCCTCGGAGTGTTCGTCGCGGTAAACGCCCTGTTCGCCTTCGCGCTGCTGTGGGCGTACGGCGTTCTGCTCCCGGGGATCGTCGCCGGGAGCATCGTCTACGCCCGCCACGGCACCGTCGGATTCGACCTCCTCCAGGCCCCCGTCTCGTGGCCCGCATTCCTGCTCCTGGTCGCGGGCTTCCTCGCGGCGCAGACGTACTACGGGTATCGGCGCGTCCTCTCGGGCACCAGCGGCGACACCGGCGACGCTGAGCACGCGGTCGCGCGGATCGTCCGCCGACTGGCGATGACCGCCGACGTGCCCGACCCGGCCGTTCGCGTCGTCGACGACGACGCACCGAGCTGTTACACCGTCGGTCGGCTCACCGACGCGACGATCGTTGTCACGACGGGGCTGGTCGACCGACTCGACGCCGACGAACTCGAGGCCGTCCTCGCCCACGAGATCGCCCACGTCGCGAACCGCGACGTGACGCTGATGACGATCACGACGCTGTTCGTCGAAATCGCGGATCGAGCCTATCACGCGGCACGGCTCGCCCGTCGGGCGCTGTCCGACCCGGACGCGCTGTCGACCCGGGGAACCGTCGCGATCCAGTGGTTTCTCCCACTGGTCGCGCTAACGTACGTCTTCGTCGCGCCGATCCTGTGGGCGTTTCCCGCCATCGCTAACCGGGCGACCCGAACCCTCTCGCACGCCCGGGAGTTCGCCGCGGACGCGGCGGCCGCGCGGATCACCGGCGAGCCACTCGCGCTCGCGACCGCACTGGTGACGCTCGCCGAGACGACGACCACGCCGGAGACGGACCTCCGCGTGGCGGGCCTGCGCGCGTTGTGTATCGTGCCGGCGGACCCCGTCACCGGCGACGGGACGACGTCGGTCCCGGATCTCGATCGGCCGATCGACGCCGCACGGCGGCGCGAGCGCGTAACGTCGTGGCTCGAGGGAACCACGCCGTCGGATCCCGTCGACGCGGGGTCCGACACGCACCCGCCCGTCGACGCCCGCGTCCGGCGACTCCAGGCACTGGCCGCCGAACTGGAGGGGGTATCGTGACCGGAACGCGACGAGTGCTGTTCGCCCTCGGCTGTGTCGTGTGTCTGCTCGCCGTCGCCACCGCGCTCCCCGCGGCCGATCCGCGACTCGACCCGCCCGGGGATCCCGGCGGGGAACCGACCGCCGGCGAGTGGGACTCGATCGACGGAACGCCCGAGTTCGATACGACGCCGCCGGACGATCGGGCGGGCGCGACCGATACGGACGACGCGGACGACGATCCGATCTCCCCCGACATCGAGATCGACGGCCCGATCGAACCGGGCAACGAGGTGCGGGTCGAGATCGACGACATCGGCCCGTTCAACGAGCGGACCGTCGAGGTGAACGGCCAACCGGCCGGAAAGACGGACTGGAGACGGATAGATCTCGTCGTGCCGTACGCCGAGGAGATGACCGTCTCGGTTCCCGAGGACAACGTCTCGCGAACGGTCGACGTCGAGACGGACGCGACGATCGAGACGCACGACGGGGCGGTCCCGGACCGCGAGTTCGAACTCTCGGCCGCGGTCGGATCGACGCCGGTCACAAACGCGACCGTGTCGCTCGACGGCCATCCCGTCGCGACCACAGACGAGGACGGACGGGCCACCGTGACGCTCCCCGAGACGGCCGGTCCGGCCCACCTGCGCGTCGAACGCGGGCCGGTCGAGGGCAACCACACCGTCGACGTCGCCGAACCGACGGTGCGGTTCGTCTCTCCCCTGCTGTTCCCCGGCTCTCCGGCCCCCGTGCAGGTGTCGGCGGACGGAGACGCCGTCCCGGACGCGACGGTATCGCTCGCGGACGGCGGCACGAGCACGACCGGCGCAGACGGTCGGGCGCGAGTGTGGCTGCCGATCGAGGACGAGGCGACCGTGACCGCCGAGGTCGGGGCCGAAACCGCGACGGCGACCGTCGGGAACCTCTACCGTCGGCTGGCCGCGCTGGTCGTGCTCGTCCCCGGATTCCTCGTCGGCGGATCGATGACCTACCTGCGGTTCGTCGCGACTCGCGAGCGCCGTCGGGGGGCGGCGCTCGTTGGAACGTTCGTCGTACTCGCGGACGTCCTCGCGGGGCTCTCCGACGCGTTCGCGGCACTCGCCGACCTGCTCCGGGGGATCGACCGGCCGTCGATATCGCTGCCCGCGTTCACGGTTCCGCGGCCGGGATTCGAGTGGCAGTTCCCGTCAGTCGGCCCGGCTCTCGCGTCGTTCGGCAGCGCGCTCGGGACGGTACCGTCGCTCGGATCGCTCCTCAGTTCGCCGGGGCGGGGCGGCGGATCGCCGCTCCCCGAGTCGCCACTCCGCAAGGTCTTCGGCTCCGACGACGCCGAATCCGACGCTCCGACCGATTCCGCGGCGGCCGGTCCCGCGCTGGCGGACGAACCGCTCGCTCCCCGCGGGCCGCGTGCGGAGATCCGGGCGGCGTGGCACGCGGTCCTCGATCGGCTCGACGTGGTCGACCGCGAGACGGCGACGCCGGGAGCGGTCGCCCGCCGTGCGCTCGCCGACGGGTTCCCGGCCGAACCCGTCTCCCGACTCGTCACGGTCGTCCGCGAGGTCGAGTACGGTGGCCGCGACCCGTCGCCGGATCGGGTGGCGCGTGCACGGGCGGCGGCGACCGAGTTGCTCGATCACGATCCTGACGAGGGGGGATCGACGTGAGCCGCCGATCGTCCGGGGGATCGGGACTGGCCGACCGGTTCGTCGAGATCGATCCGGATCGAGTCGCAACCGCGGTCGTCGTCGGTGGGACCGGGCTGGCGATCGGCGCGGTGCTACTCGGGGGCTTCGTTCCGACCGGGCGATTGCTCGTCGGATTGCTGTATTCGCTTGCGGCGCTGTTCCCGATTCTCGGACTCGCGATCGCGGGCTACGCGCTCGGGTGGGTCTGGACCGTCGGCCCGTCGAGCCGCGGTGCGATGCTCGAGGACGACCCCCCCGAGGCGGGCGTCACGCGTACCGACTACCGGGTCGGTCGCGAGACGGCGCAGCTCCTCGACACCGCGGCGGGTGACTGGTATCGGTGTTGGCCGTCCGAGTCGACCGCGGACGTTCGCCGCCGCCTCGTCGACGGCGCGACTCGCGTTCTCACCACGAAACGCGGCTTCGCGCCGGAGGCGGCCCGCGAGGCCGTAGAGTCGGGGACGTGGACCGGTGACCCGGTCGCCGCCGCGTTCCTCGCGGACGACCTGCGCCAGCCGGTCCGCGAACGGTTGCACGCGGCGATCGATCCCGGGGCGGCGTATCAGCGCCGCGTCCGGCGCACGCTCGCCGCGATCGAGGCGATCGACGACGGCAGATCGGGGATCGAGTCGGCCGACGCGGACTCGCGGGACGGGCCGGAGGTGGCTCGATGAGCGACCGCGCCGTCGACAGGCTCGATCGCGGCGAGTGGGCCGTCGCCACCGCGCTCGCGCTCGCGGGCGTCGGGATCGCCGTCGGGAGTCAGTTACTCGTCGTCGCTGCCACGCTCCCGCTGTGGTACGTCGCTGCGACCGTCCTCGGGAGCCGCCAGCGGGCGATGGTTCGGGTTCGCCGACGGCTCGTCGACGGTGACGAGGCCGTCGGATCGGAATCCGCTCTCGTCGGCGATCCCGGTGACACCGTTACGGTGCGGACGACCGTCCAGAACGCCGGCTCGGACCCGATCGTCGACCTGCGCGTCGTCGACGGCGTTCCCGAGACGCTGCCGGTCGTTTCCGGCACCCCGAGAGCGTGTGTCACCCTCGACCCGCTCGAGACGGCGACCCTCGAGTACGAGGTCGAACTTCGCCGCGGCGAGCATCGCTTCGACGACGCGACGATCCGAACGCGGGACCTCACGGGAACGGTGGCCGAGACGTGGACGGCGAGCGTGATGGGTGACGAGGCGGTCCGCTGTTCGCCGGTCGTCGAGTCGGTGCCACTCGGGGGTGGGACGAACGACTACGCGGGCGAGGTGCCGACGGACGAGGGCGGCAGCGGCGTCGAGTTCTACTCCGTCCGGGAGTACGAACCGGGCGATCCGGTCGGCGCGATCGACTGGCGGCGGTACGCCGGAACCCGGGACCTGGCGACCGTCGAGTACCGCGCCGAACGGGCGACGCGGATCGTCTGCGTCGTCGACGCCCGCCCGAGCCAGTTTCGCGCGGCGACGACCGCTCACCTCCCCGCGGTCGACCTGTCGGCCGACGCTGCCGAGCGAACGGTCGAGACGCTGGTCGACGCGGGCCACCCGACCGGCGTCGTCGGCATCGGTGATCGGCGACTGGCGACCGTCCCGCCGGGGACCGACCCCGCGACGCGACGGCGCGCGACGGACCTGCTGGCCGCGACGCGGCGATCGGGTGGGATCCGCGGGGAGTCCGTCCGGAAGCGAGTCTGCGACCCGGTCGAGGAACTCCCCCGGACGCTTCCCGGGGAAGCGCAGGTGTACCTCTTCTCCTCGTTCGTGGACGACGCACCGATCGACCTCGTCGAACGGCTCCGAACGCACGGGTACGCCGTTCGCGTCGTCGCGCCGGACGTCACCGACGACGCCGACGACGTCGCGACGCGACTGCAGGCGCTCGATCGCGGGACCCGACTCGCGAGGGCTCGCGCCACCGGTGCCCGGGTCGTCGACTGGGATCTCGACCGTCCGCTCGGGCTGGTACTGGGCGATGCCATCGGGGAGGTGGGTGACCGATGAGCGCCCCCGACGACCGGATCCCGCCGACGACGGCGTGGACGATCGCGCTCGCCGCCGTCGTCGGGACGCTCGCGATGGTCGTCCAGGAACCGTCGGCCGCCGTCGGGGCCGTCTTCGGGATCGCGGCCGTGGCCGTAACGCGCTGGTTCGATGGCTCCTACCGCCGCGTGACGGTCGCGGCGGCGCTCCTGCCAGTCGTCGTCCTCGGCGCGATCGCCGTCGCCGGCGTCGCCGTCGGAGCCGACCCGGTCGGCGGCGTCCTGACGATCCTGAGTGCGATCGTCGGCATCGGCGTCGCGGTGGTCGTCGGCCGGCCGACGCCGGTCGCGATCGAGCGCGCGGGATCGACCGCGCTGTACGCGGCGGGCGCTGCCGGCGGGATGGCTGTGCTCGTGTTCAGCGTCTCCACGGCGGGAGGTCTCCGATCGGGGCTCGCGTCGGCGCTGTGGCTCACCGGCGACGGCGTTTCCGGCCTACTCGTCGGGTGTCTCGTCGCCGCGGCCGCGGTGGTGGGCGGCCTGTTCGCCGTCCCGCCCGCCGCGCTCGCGACGCCCGCCGACCGCGATTCGTACGCGACGGTCCGGGCCGCGATCGCGTGGTCGATCGGGTACACGACCCTGCTCGCGGTCGCGCTGCTGGTGGCGGCGACGGTCCTGTCCTGGTTCGTCCCCCCGATCGACACGGTCGTCGGGGCGATCGCCGACAGTACCATCGTTCGCGGGCTTATCGCGGCGCTGACGGGGGGGAGCCTCGCGATTGCCGTCGTCGGGACGGTCGTCCGCGGATCGTGGGTCCAGACGTCCGGCCGGGACAACGCCATCGTTCCCCTCGTCGTCGTCGCGATCTGCGGGGTGGTCCTGCCGGCTCCGATCGCGATCGGGGCCAGTGGGGGCAGGATCGGCCTCGTGGCCGGGCTCTTCGGCGCGGCGACGATCGTTCTCGGCCTGAGCTATGTCGCGGTAGGAGTCGCTCTCGAGGCGACGCGGACGGAAGACGTGCCCGGCCCGGCGACCGCGATCGCCGCCGCGCTCGTGGCCGGCGGGCTTACCGTCGGCGCGACCGTCGATGCCGCCCCCGGACTGGCGACGATTCGCGTCGGGGCGGGACCGCTCGTCGCGATCGCAGCCGGGCTGTTCGCGTACGACGCCGGCCGCTACGGACGGACGCTCGCACGCGAGATCGGTCCCGAGGGTGCGTTGCGACGGCCACAGCTCGTCCAGCTCGGCTGGCGTGGCACGGTAGCGGCCGTCGGCGTCCCCGTCGCCGTGGTCGGCTTCCTGGGCGCGACGGTTCTCGCGCCGACGCTGTCGGTGCCGGCGACGGCGGGCGTCCTCGGCGGCGTCGCTGCGCTCGTGGCCGGGGCCTGGTTACTGTTCCGCTGACGGCGGCTCCATCGCCGGTACCTCGACGTCGTCCAGCACGGCGTCGACGACCGTGCGTCGGGAGACGCCGTCGACGCTGGCCTCGGGCGTCAGGACGAGTCGATGGGCGAGCGCGGGAGCGGCGATGTGCGCGACGTCGTCCGGAACGACGTAGTCGCGCCCCTCGAGGACGGCTCGCGCCCGACTCACCTCGAACAGCCGCTGGACGCCGCGGGGCGAGACGCCGACGTCGACGCGACCGTCGGTCCGGGTGGCGCGACAGACCGCGCCGATGTAGTCGCGCACCGGCCCCTCGACGGTGACGGCCTCTGGGACGCGCTGGAGTTCGCGGACGGTCTCGCGATCGACGATCGGTTCGACGGTCGGATCCGGGCGGTCGCGGTCGGCCCGCCGGTCGATCAGTTCGCGCGTCCCGTCGGCGTCGGGGTAGCCCAGCGAGGTCTTGATCATGAAGCGATCGCGCTGGGCTTCCGGGAGTTCGAACGTTCCCTCCTGTTCGACGGGGTTTTGCGTCGCGATGACGACGAACGGGTCCGGGAGATCGTGGGTCTCGCCGTCGACCGTCACCTGCCGTTCCTCCATCGCTTCCAGCAGCGCGGACTGCGTCTTGGGCGGGGCGCGGTTGATCTCGTCGGCGAGGACGACGTTCGCGAACACCGGGCCGGGGGTGAAGTGGAACTCGCCGGTCTCCTCCTCGAAGACGTACGAGCCGGTGACGTCGGAGGGCATGAGGTCGGGCGTGAACTGAATTCGGGAGAACTTCAGTCCGAGCGCGGTGGCGAGCGACCGGGCCGTTAGCGTCTTGCCCGTCCCGGGAACGTCCTCGAGTAGGACGTGACCGCGGGCGAGGATCCCGGCGGTTACCTCCTCGAGGACGGTTCGATCGGCGACGACTGCGGAGAGCACTTCGTCGACGACGGCCTCCGCCGTCGATGCGGTGTCGGCGATTGACATATCGGGTACGCGGACTCCGTGAACTTATAATTCTCGTGAATCGACGCGCCAGAAACGATCGCGGACGGACCGGAACGAAATCCGTACCGGCCCGATCGCCCGCGATCAGGGATCGGACCGGTCGTCGTAGGCGGTTTCCCGGTCGCCGTCCAGGACGAACGGGCCTTCCTCGGGCGTCCGTTTGGTCACGGTCGCGGCGCGCAGGACGTACGCGGTGAGCACGGCGTACGGTGCGAGCGCGATCGTGTACGCGAGGCTGATGAATACGGTCAACGGGGTGTACCCGAAGAAACTGACGTCCGGGAAGAAGCCGGAGTCGATGGCGAGCAACACGTACGTGATGAAGACGATGATCGGCAGGGAGACGGTCAACAGCGTCGTCGAGAGGTCGGAGAGTTCGAGCTTGTAGTACAGCGTCTTGAAGTATTCCCGGCTGGCCATGAGCTTGCGGAGCGTGTCCGTGATGTTCTCGATCTCGGCCCGTTCGTCGTCGGTGAGGTCCTCCCCGTACTTCGTCAGGATGCGCCGCGCCTGGTAGAGTTGCCACGACGAGTCGTAGTTCAACCCCGTCAGGAGTTCGTCCGTCGACCCGGCCGGAACCCGGGAGAGGGTTGTCAACACCTCCTCGGTGTTCGCCTGAATGTCGGTCCGGAGCCGATCGACCTCCTCGCGGTAGGCTCGCCCTTCCCGTTCGTCTCGCGTCGCGGCGGCGTCGAGTCGCTGGAGGTCGTCCGCACGCCGTTTGATCGACCGGGGGACGACGGCCGTGAACTGGCCCGGGCGCGCCGGGCTCACGTCGACGATGTCGCTGGTTTCGATCTCGCCCTGGAACTCGATGATCGTCTCGACGCGTTCGGACTGGTTGCCGAGCGAGGTCAGTTCCTGGAAAATCCCGACGGCTGCGATCGAGACGACGATCGAGACCAGCAGGATCGTGCCGGAGAGGAGCGTGTTGAACACGGTCTGTACAACCGTCGTCTCGCCGAGCAGTTCCTGGTACTCGATCGGCCAGATCCCGCCCATCACGAGCAGGACGACGAACACGGTTCCGAGCAGCGCGGTGGCGACCCGTTCGCGATCGCCGTCGAACAGGAGCCAGCGCTTCACCCGGTTCTCGCTCGAGCGGTCGATCCGCCTGGGCGAGGTGCCGGTTTCGACGCGATCCCGGACCGATTCGAGTCGGGATTCACCGTCGACCATCGGACGATGGCCGACACCCCCGACGGATAAATAGACTCCGTGGGTCAGACGACTGTCCGGTTCCGATGCCGTCTCCGGAGCGCGGTCAGATCGTGTCCGACTCGTTCTCGAGTCGATCGTAGTTGTCGTCGACGACGTTGACCGTCGCGATCAGCGCGCCGGCGATGACGGGCCCGAAGAAGAGGCCCATGATACCGAAGCCGTAGATCCCGCCGAGCACGCCGAGCATGATGACGGCGGGGCTGATCTGGGCGTACCGATCGACGACGATCGGACGCAGATAGTCGTCAGAGATCCCGACGACGATAGTGCTGTAGACGGCGAGTGCCAGCGCGAGGAGTGGCTCCCCTATCACCAGCAGGTAGCCGACCGCGGGGAGCCACACGAGCGGTGCACCGACCAGCGGGATCAGCGAGAGGATCACCATGATGAACGTCCAGAACGCCGCGTTCGGAATCCCGGTGGCGAACAGCCCGAACCCCGCGATGACGCCCTGGATGAGCGCGATCAGGACGTGGCCGGCGAGCACGGCCCACATCACCTCGCTCAGTTCGCTGTAGAGGTCGTTCTGGACGTCGTCGGGAAGCGGCGTCACCGTCCTGATCCACCCCATGAGTCGAGTGCCGTCTTTCAGCAGGTAATAGAGCAGAAAGAGCATGACGCCGAGACCGACCAGAGCGTGGGTGGCCGCGCTGAACCACGTCGTCGTCTGGTCGAGCAGGATCGTCCCGATCTGCTCTGCCGACCCGGTTAGTTGCTCCGCCAGGTCGACCTCCCGCCCCGTCTCCTCCGCGATCAGTCTCTCGATTTCCGCCAACTGCAGCGCTTCGGGGTCGATCCCCTGGAGGAGCCGGGCGACGTCGCCGGCGATCGCCGTCGCCACGACGACGAACGGGACGATGAAGCCGACGATCGCGAGGACGAGGAGCGCGAACGCGGCGACCGTCGGCGAGACGTAGTTCTCGAGTCGCACCTGGAGGGGAAAGAGGATGAACGCGATGAGGAGGGCACCGAGGACGTACTGGAGGAACGGAAGGACCAGTTGTAACGAGAGGTACGCGAAGATGCCGACGAGCGCGAGGAGATACCCCTTGCTGAGGTTCACACCCGAGGTGACAACGGTCTCCCGAATAAAACCGACGCAGACGTGTTCCCAGTCAAGACTGTCGTAGGTAGTCGCCACACGGCTTCAAGGACCTCCTTGGAGAATTCACGACCGAATGTCGACCCAGCTCGACCCCCTCTCACTCTCGGCCGATCTCCTGTACACGGTCAAAACGGAGGGTGACACCGACTGGTTGCGAACGCGGCTCGCGTCGCTCGATCGATCACGGCTCGGGCGGGCACTGTCGACGCGCGAGCGCAAACTCTCCTTCTGGCTCAACTGCTACAACGCGTACACCCAGTTACTGCTGGAGGAAGACGACGATCGGGCGTTGCTCGAGGGCGGACTCCTCGATCGCTGGCGGTTCGTCGTCCGCGATCGAATTCCCGTCGGCGGCGTCTGGCTCAGTCTCAACGACATCGAACACGGCATGCTCCGCAGTTCGAAACACCCCTGGGGGTTCGGCTACGTCCCCCGGCCGTTCCCGTCGACGTTCGAGCGCCGGTTCCGGCTTGCGGAGTGTGACTCGCGAATCCACTTCGCGTTGCCGCGGAGTGCCGAGCACTGTCCGCCGATCACCGTTTACTCTCCCGCCGACGTCGACGAGGACTTGGACATCGCGATCGAGTGGTATCTGGAGGAGAACGTCCACTACGACCCCGATCGGCACGTCGCGACGGTCCCGCGACTCTTTCGGCGCTACCGCGGCGACTTCGGCGGGAAACGCGGCGTGGTGGAGTTCCTGCGGGAGTACAACGCCATCCCGGACGACGCGATGCCGTCGCTCGACTACGAGCGGGGTGGCCGGACCTCGTCGATCGACGCCGAGGTACTTCGACGCTGATCGTCGTCCCGTCCGTCGGCCGACTCGCTCGGCGAGAGCAGCGCGACGCCTCGCGATCCTCGATCGGACGGCGCGGCGACTACGACTCCGTCTCCTCGATCGTGGCGGTCGGTACTGCTCGCATGACGCCCCTGGCTGCGCGTTTCGCGTTCGATCGCGAGGTGTAGCCCTCGCCGCTGTCGGCGAGGATGTTGCCGTTCCAGTGAACGAGTCGCCAGCGCCACTCGCCGGCCCGATCCTGGTACACCTCGAAGCGACTGGTTCGCTCGGTTCCGGACGACTGGCGGTCGTCCGGTTCGTCAGCGGACTCGCCCCGTCGATCGCCGGTCACTGCCTCCGGCGGCATCATCGCCGCCGCCGGGTCCTCCGACTGGTCATCGCTGCCCGTCGTCGGCTCGTCGGGTTCGCCGGTCGTCTCGTCCTCCGCGACGGTCTCGACGCGAATACTCGACCCGCCGGGATCGTCCCACTCGAGTGCGAGTTCGAGATCGGCCGTCGCCGGTTCGGCGTCGTCGGCCCGTTCGGCCCGGAGTTCGGCGACCAGCCGGCGCGGGAAGTCGACGTTGAGCCGTCGCGCTGGCGTGTGAAGCTGGAGCGTGTGCCCGCCGTCGAGGGCGGCCGCGATCTCGTCGACGACTGCAGCCAGCTCCTCTCGATCGTACGCCTGCTCGAGTTCGAACTCCGGCTCTGGCTCCGGCTCCGGATCGGACATGCCTGCTCCTACGCGACGGGACGTGTTAGCGTTGGGGGCGGTTCGGAACTGCCCGGCCGCAGATCACCGACGGATCGTCGGTCGCGTGCCACGCGAGTTCGCGTCGCCGGGACCGAGTGCTGCCGGAGCGTTTTTGACGCCCCGCCGTGATCCACTGGCCGTGACTTCCCGCGAGTGGCGTGGCGATCGGCGAGCCGTGTTCGAACGAGACGAGTACACGTGCCGCAACTGCGGTGCGACCGGCGGCGACGAGGAACCGACGACCGTCCGGACGTACCCGGTCGGCGACGTCCCGCTGGAAGGGACGGTCCACGAGAGTTCACTCGTGACGGTCTGCTCACGGTGTTTCACGGCGCTACAGGAGTCGGACGCGCTCTCGGGACTGTCGGCCGATCGGGACGACCTGTTTCGACTCGTCCGCGATACGACCCGCACGCAGGGGGCGACCATCTCCGACGTCGCCTCGTTCGCGTCGCTCGTGACGTCGTTGCCGACCGCACTCGCCGAGACCGATGCGGACGACGACGGACCCCGCGACCACGCCTCCGAGTACGTCGAGACTCGCCAGGACGTCCTGCTGGCGATCGACGTCGTCGACGCGCGACTCGATCGTCTCCGGGCGGTCGAGACGGCCGAACTGGATCCCGAAGTGGCGTCACCGCTCGAGACGGTGTCGGAGACGGCCACGACCCTCCAGTCGGACCTCCGCGAGGTCGTCGACCTGGGCGAGACGGTCGTCTCTGGACTCGATCGGTGCTACGGCTGTTTCGTGCCGCTCGAGGAATCCGCCGGGAACGGGTCCGGGACCTGTGGAACGTGCGGGCTCGAGCCGCGTGCGACCGACGACTGGCACCGATCCGAGGGGGACGGAGTGGCGTTCGAGCGCCTCTTTTCGTCGATCAACGATCGGCTCCGGGGGACCTCCACGACGACCGAGGCGCTGACCGATCGGACGATGGCACTGGCCGAGACGCTCCTCGAGGAGTGAGTTCGATCGGTCCGTCGATTTATCGTCCGATCCGGCGAACCGGTATCACTACGCGCGCAACATCGACAAACCTCGTGATAGATCCGTTCTCTTTATTCAGTACGCGGTTCTTGCCAGGAGTGGGCCGACGACGTTTCCCAGCGTTACATCGTTCACCTGTACATGCCACGACCGCCGAGTACCTATCAACAACAGAGTGTTTTTCGGAGTAGGGCTGGGACGGCCCGAATCCGCGCCTGTGGAGACTGCACTCCCTGTGGATACCACGTCGGTGTCTGCAAAGCGCGTTCGTGATATCGCCTCTCACGGGCTGTTTGACGACGTCGTCAGACGTCGTCGAAACAGGTGTCCGCAACGAAGCGACGAGCGTCGCGGAGTCGGGGCCGGTCCCGCTTCCCGAGGACGGCGACGGTAGCGATCAACTACTCGTACAGGTAGTTGAGGAGGTACATGGCCAGGGCCATCCCGATCATGTACGGAATCGCTCCGAAGAAGTACGTGATCGATCGGTTCGCGTCGAACCAGGCGTCGATGGTGAAGTAGACGAACCCCACCAACATCATGACGAGTATCGCTGCCAGCGTAAACTGGAGGACGAGGATCAGCCCGACAACGGACTCCTCGTACTTGCCTGCGTCAAACCGTAGCGTTGGATCTGTGTGGTCGGTGGACATAGACACACCCAACTCATTTCATCCCCTTGAATGTTGTCGCGTTCCGAGGTGATCTGTATAAAAATCTTTCGGTGTCTGACTCGCTCACTTCGGACACGGTTGTTCCTCCACCCCGGCAGTCCGGACCCCGCCCTGTCGAGCGAACTCGACGCAGAACTCGTCCGAGGGCTCGAGGAAGCGGCCACGAAACGATGGCCCATTCGGCGGTGGTCGGACGGTTCCACACAGATTTCTGGCGAGTAGCGATCGATCCGTCTCGCCCTCGGAACGTGCGACGGGGTACAATCGAGCGTCTATCGTCGTCGCGCCGGATCCGGTTACAGTTCCGTCGCGGCCGCGAGCGCGATGTCGATCGCGCGACCGACGTTGTTCTTCGCCTTCTCCGGGAGTTCGTCGTCCTCGGTGTCGGTGCCCTTCTGGGTGCCCTCGACGAGGTTGCCGTCGGCGGTACAGATCGCGCCGGCGCGAAGCCCCTTCCGCCGGGCCAGCGAGAAGACGGCGGCGGCTTCCATCTCGACCGACAGGAGCCCCGCGGCCTCCCAGTCGTCGACGTAGGACTCGGTTTCGGCGTAGTAGGCGTCGTCCGAGGCGATCGGGCCGACGTGGACTCGGCCCGCGGCTTCGCCGCTCGCCCCATCCGCGGCCTGAGCGGCCGCGCGCTCCTCGTGCGCTTCGGCGGAGTCGACGAGCGCCGACAGCACGTCGTAGTCCGGCACGGCGGGGTACTCGACCGCTTCGTACCGCTTCGAGGTCCCCTCGTTCTTCGCGGCCCCGGTCGCGACGATCATGTCGCCGATCTCGATCTCCGACTGGAGGGCCCCGGTCGTCCCGACGCGGATGAACGTCTCGACCCCGACGTTCGCCAGTTCCTCGATCGCGATCGCTGCCGACGGACAGCCGATGCCCGTCGAACAGATCGTCAGCTCCCGCCCCTCGTAGGTCGCGTTGACGACCTTGTACTCGCGGTTCTGGGCGATCGTCTCGGCCCGGTCACAGTGGTCGGCGATCCGATCGACGCGTC
Organism: Halosolutus halophilus; assembly: GCF_022869805.1. NCBI lineage: Archaea > Methanobacteriati > Methanobacteriota > Halobacteria > Halobacteriales > Natrialbaceae > Halosolutus > Halosolutus halophilus. The sequence continues at coordinate 5,021,682 of NZ_CP094974.1, forward strand.
CGGGGTCCCCCGGAATGAGGGCGATGTCTGCGACGTCCCCGTCGTCGACCAGCAGGTGTGGTTGGGTTGCCATACCCCCGCGTTCCGCCGGGGACGAGAAAAAAGATTCTACTGTCGGACGACGGTCGGAGAACGTTCGATCGCGTCTCGCGGATCGTCGGCGGCGACGATCGTTCGAGTGCGATCGGCGTGTACGTCGCGTCGTCCGACGGTATCGACGGGCCCTGACCGTCCGCGCTGTCGGCACTTTCCTTTACCTGGAACCGTCTCCCCCGCCGTCGTCAGTCCGCCGACCTCACCTCGACGCGCTCGGGCGTAATCGTCATCACCAGTCCATCGGCGTCGAACTCGACCGATCCGTTCGACCGAGTGGTCCCGTTGCAGGTGTCGGCGAAGAGGGCGTCGAGCGCTTCCGGGTCGACGTAATCGTAGAGCCGCGTACTGGCGGTCGTGACGTCTTCGTCGTGGTAGCGTGCCAGCGCCGTCGCAGCGGCGATACTCAGCGGTTCGTCTGGACTCGGCTCGTAGCGGATGCGACGACCGAGTTCGCATCCGTGGGACTTGCTTCTCCTTCGTTCCGTCATGTCTCTCCGTCACGTCTCCGTGACGTTCTGTTCGTGTGACCAACGGCGCCGGTGATATAAGTATCGTCAGACAGCACCCCCTGAGAACCTCCGGACGGCGTCGGAATCACCCGGTCCGACTTCGGAACCGACCCCTTCAAAACCGATCGGCGAGAAACGCCTCGATCTCCGACCGCGTCGGCGCGCTGCGAGCCCCCTCCCGTGCTGCGGTGAGCGCCCCGCAGGCGTTCGCGAACTCGAGCGCCCGCTCGACATCGGCGTCGCCGCGTCGAAGGTCTTCCGCCAGCGTGGACGCGATGAACCCCGCGGCGAAGGCGTCGCCTGCCCCGGTCGTATCGAGGGGATCGACGTCGAACCCCGGATGCGCGTACGAGCCGTTCGGCGTGTGTACCTCCGCGCCGTCACCGCCGGACTTGACGACGACGATCCGATCGCTGAAGTCAGACCCGACGTACTCGTCCTCGAGCATCGCCTCGGCCTCGCGACCGTTCGCGAAGACGACGTCGGCCGCCGCGAGCGCCTCGCCGTAGTCGCGATCGCCGAGTCGACGTCCGGGATCGAAGCTGACGGTAACCCCGGCCTCGCGTGCAGTCCGGGCGATCGCGGCGGCGGTGTCGGGCCGCTGTCCGGTGAGGTGGACGTGGCGGGCCGATCGGACGCGATCCCGATCGAGATCCGCGGGGGTGACCGCTTCGTTGACGCCGTCGTTTCCCAGCACGGCGACCTCGCCGCCGTCGTCGACCAGCAGGTACTTGACGGCCGTCGGGGCGCCCTCGACGACCCGGACTCCGTCGAGTGAGACGCCCGCGTCCTCGAGTTCGCGTCGCGCCAGCAGTCCGTTGTCGTCGTCGCCGACGCTGCCGATCAGCCCGGTATCGACGGCGAGTCCCGCGAGGGCGGCCGCGACGTTCGCGGCGCTGCCGCCGCCGGACTGGTGCTGTGAGCGGATCGCGGACTCGCCGTCGGCGACCGGGAGCCTGTCGACGCGTAGCGTCACGTCCCAGTTGACGTGACCGGCAGTGAGCACGGAGACCATATCGATACTATCGGGACGACGGCCTCCGACGGGAAAAGTCTAGCCGAGGGTGAACAGCAAGACGTTGTGCACGCCCGGTCCGAGCCCCACTGCGGCGACCAGTCCGAGGATCGTCCGCGCCTGTCGGGGAGCCTCCTGGACGTACTCCTTGAACAGCCCGAGGATCAGGAGCGCCAGCGCCACTTTCACGAGGACGAACAGCCAGCCGCTGCCGATGTACTCGGCCGTCGGGAGGTTACTGCCGACCTCGAGGATCAGCAGGGACAGCGGAACGTTCTCGCTGACGCCGAGTACGTCGTAACCGATCGCGGTCGAGACGCCGTCCAGCGTGTGACTGAAGACGACGAGCACGCCGGTGATGCTCGTGACGGCGGCGACCTCGGTGAACCAGAGGCTGAGCGCGAGCCACGCGATCGCCGTGACGAGTCCGGCGACGACGACCCCGATGACGGGCCAGAAGGGGTCGAGCGCCCCCTCGCCCGACCGGCTGACGATGGCGAACGTCGCGAACGCGACGAAAAACGCCGTTCCGGTGATGCCGACGAATTGGGAGACCGACGACTGGAGGCCGGCAGCGTAGAGGAACACCCCGAGCAGCCAGATCCCGCCCGCGAGGGTGGCCGTCACGAGGTAGACGCTCGGCGTGGTAAACAGGACTGCGATCCCGTCCGGGTACACCCCGATCTGGTAGAGCACGTGCAGCGCCGACCCGAACATCATCCACGGCGCGAACGCGAGCACCGTTCGATCGGTCACCGGTGGATCGACCGTCCACAGCAGTACGACGACACCTGTCAGCACGACGAGAAGCGGCACGAGAAAATACCACGGCGGGAGCGCGAATCCCTCGGGCAATACCATATTCCATACGCCCTCAGACCAGTAACTAACACGTTTCGATTATCACCGGCTCGGTGATACGAATCTGTCGTCCGCCCGGAACGATCGGACCTACGGTTCCCACGGTTCGCCGATCGTCTCGCCGAACAGGTCTCGCATCAGGGTCACGATACTTTCGGGCGGGAACTGCCCCCGCTCGGTGACGATCGCGTCGACGTACCGCGGTGGCGTGACGTCGAAGCCGGGATTCTCGACGACGAGGCCCTCGTCCTCCGGCCGGTCGCCGGTGACGTCGGCCCGTTCAGCGGCCGACAGCACTTCCGTCTCGTCGCGCATCTCGATCGCGACGGTGTGGCCCGTCATCGTGTCGGGGTGGAGTTTGATCGTCTGGGCCGCGACCATCACCGGCACACCGCGTTCGCGCGCGTTGACGGCCAGGCCGCTCGTCCCGATCTTGTTGATGACGCCCCCGTCGGCGGCGATGCTGTCGGCCCCGACGAGGACGTGGTCGGCGTCGTCAAGGTACCGCCGGGCCGCGTTGTCGACGATCAGCGTCACCGGGACGCCCCACTCCCGGAGCTGGCGGGCCGTGATGTGGCCCTGCTTTCGCGGTCGGGTCTCCTTGACGATCGCCTCGACGCTCTTGCCGGCGTCGAGTGCGGCCTCGATACAGGAGAGCGCGTCCGTCGAGTGACAGTGGGTCATCACCACGTCGCCGTCGCGGAGTCGGTTGGCCCCGACCTTGCCGAGCTGGTCCTGGGCCTGCTCGAGTTCGGTCCGGAACTCCTCGGCGCGGGCGATCGTCGAGGCCTTCAGTTCCGAAACGGTGTCTCCCTCCATCCCGCGGAGGACGTACCGGAGGGCGTTCGGAAGGCTGACGGCAGTCGGACGGGTCTCGTAGAGTTCCTTCGCGGCCGCCCGCATCTCGGCCCGGAAGGCCGCCGGATCGGCGGCGTCGGATCCATCGGCCTGCGTCGCGAGTGCGTCGGCCGCCGCGTCGGCGATCGTCGCCGCACCGCGGATCTCCATCGTCGCGATCTCCTCGGCCGTGGCTGCGACGGCGGGATCGACGGCTGGCTGCTCGTCTTCCATGCGAGCCAGTAGCAGGTCGTGACCAATAAGCGACCGGGCGGCGATCGGGCGGCGATCGGCTGGGCAGCGACTCTGTGGTGATCGGACGGCGATCGGGCGATGATCGATCGGTCCAATTTTTGAGGGCGGGTGGAGTCCACCCCGTATGGACCGTCACGAAATCGCTCCACTGATCGACCACACCGTTCTCGGCCCCGAGACGACGCCTGCCGACGTTCGGCAGGTCCTCGACGAGGCCGCCGAGTACGGGATGAACGCCTGTATTCCACCTTACGCAGTCGAGGAGGCCGCCGACTACGCGCCGGACGTCACGATCGCGACCGTCGTCGGCTTCCCGCACGGGCAGAACGGCCACGACGTGAAGCGACGCGAGGGGGTCCTCGCGTGGAAAGCGGGGGCCGACGAACTCGACGTCGTGATCAACGTCGGCCGCCTCAAGGCCGGCGAGGACGACACCGTCCGGGCCCAGTTGGCGGAACTCGTCGCCGCGGTTCCGATCCCGGTCAAGGTCATCATCGAGACCGCCCTGTTGACCGACGAGGAGAAACACCGCGCCTGCGAGGCCGCCGTCGCGGCCGACGCGACGATGGTCAAGACCTCGACGGGGTTCGCCGACGGGGGTGCGACCGTCGAGGATGTCGAACTCATGAGCGAGTACCTCCCCGTCAAGGCCAGCGGCGGGGTCGGCAGCTACGACGAGGCGATCGCCATGTTCGAGGCCGGAGCCGATCGGATCGGCGCCTCGAGTGGAGTGGCGATCGTCGAGGGCGCACCGACGCTGGACTAGAGCCGAGTACCGAGGTCTCGGATCGCGGCTTCGGTTGGGCCCCGGCAGGATCGCCCGCGGAACACAACGATTTTCTTCGATACATGATCAATAGGTCCTATGCTCGAACCGGTTCGGGCGCGCGTTCGCGCGCTCGCAGATCGGATCCGTCGACTCGAGCGACGGGAACTCGACGCCTTCGTGCGGTGGATCGAACACACGGGAAACCTCCTGCACCTCTCGGTGCTCGTGTTCGTCCCGCTGCTCATCGCCGTGGTGACCTGGCTGTCGAACGTCACGGCTGCGATTTCGTTTCTCCTGTTCCCGCCGCTGGCGTCCGGAACGTACACGCTCTTTGCCGATCCCGAGGGCCGATACTCCACGCCGACGAAGTTCGTGGGCGGGATGACCGTGGGTGCGCTCTGTGGGTGGCTCGCCCTCGCACTGGCGACGTCGGCAGGGTTGAACGGCGGTCCCATCAGCGCGTCCGGTGCAGCCCTCAGCGTCTTCTTCACCGGCGCCGCAACCTGGGCGCTCGATCTGGAGGAACCGACGGCGTTTTCGACCGCGCTGCTCGTCCTCGTCACCGGCAACGCGAAATTCGCGTACGTCCTCGGAATCGTCGTCTCGAGTACGTTCGTCGCGGCCGCCTTCGCTATCTGGCGGGATCGCTTCTACGAAGAGCGAGCGCGCTATCTCTACCAGACGACCAACGCCGACGATCACGTGCTCGTCCCGGTCGGCGACGACTCGGAGACGGTCGCGCGGTTCGCCGCCGAACTCGCCGGCGCCCACGAGGCCGGGAAGGTCGTCCTCTTCGACGTCGTCGGCGCGGTCCCGGCCGGACACAGCGACCTCGAGTCAGCCGCCGACGAGGCGGCGACGGCCGCCGAACGAGCGGCCAGCGACGCGGTCCACGACCTCGAGTCGTTCGCGGACGACCTCCAGGCCGAGTACGACGTCCCCTGCGAGGTCGTCGTCGCGGGTGGCGATCGACGCTCGTCGGGGCTCGTCCTCCAGACCGCCCGGCGGAACAACTGCGATCTCATCGTCGCTCCCTACGAGGAAGACGATCGTGGCGGGCTCTCGTCGTTCATCAGGGGGCTGTTCGACAGCGAGATCGACGTCATCGCGTTCCGCTCGAACGACGGCCGCCGCCGGTGGCGCCGCGGGCTGGTCGCGGTCCGGGGATCCGGCGACACCGCTCGCACGATGGTCGACTTCTCGTTGCGGCTCACCGAGTCCGCCTGGCCGGTCAGCGTCGCGACCTGCATCGACGAGGAGTCCCGGCGGCGGAGCGCGGAAAACACGCTCGCGGACCTCGTCGACGCCTTTTCGGGCCGCTTCGAGACCCACGTCGTCACCGAGTCGGTCGAGGCGTACCTCTCGCGCGTGGCTCGCCGCTACGACGTGCTCTTCGTCGGTTCGAGTACCGATCGGTCGGCGGCCTCGCGGTTCGTCTCGCCGCCGACGTTCCGGAAGCTCAGCGATCTCGAGACCGACGTCGCGATCGTCCACCGCGGCCGCCACCGATAGCCGCTTCCGGCGCGTGGTTCGAACGTATCACTTCGCGCCCATGATCCGATCGATCAGTTCCGTTTTGTCGCTGCCGAGGGCCGATCGCACCAGCAGGTGACCGCCCAGCATGGAGGGGCTGATCACCGCGTCCGCGCCGGCGCGCTCGAGTTTCTTGACGTTCTCGCGGTCGGTCGCGGCGGCGACGATCCGCGTGTTGGTCGCCAGTTGCCTGGCCGTGAGAATCGCCAGCGCGTCCTGTGCGTCGTGCTGCGTCGCGACGACGACCGCCATCGCGCGGTCGATCTTCGCGCGCTGAAGCGGCTCCTCGTCGCTCGGGTCGCCCGTGACGACCGGCAGCCCCCGGTCGGTGAGGGAAGTCGTCGCGTCGCGGTCGTTCGTCACGACGACGAACTGGCGGTCGCTGCGTGCGAGTTCGTCGACGATCGGTTCCGTCAGTTCGCCGTAGCCGAGCACGAGGATGTGCTCGTCGAGCAGTTGGAGCTGTGATTCGGTCATCTTTCCGAGTGTTTTCGAGATTCTGGCCTGGATCGCCGGGCCGACGAGCGCCCCGATTGCGATACCGAAGCTGGCAACGCCGAGCACGAGGACGGACATCGTGAACAGCATCGCCTCGGTCGACGCCGGATCCGGCGTGACGTCGCCGTAGCCGACCGTGCTCGAGGTGATCAGGGTGAAGTAGAACGCGTCGAGGATGTTGTTTATCCCGTTGAAGTCCTCTCGGAGCGTGTAGCCGCCGATGGTGCCGTACAGCTGGACCCCGAGGAGTGCCGCGCCGGCCGCGATCTGGGTCGTGGTGAGCGAGAGCGGTTTGTCGAACCGCTTTCGAGTGAGTAGAAGGACCGGGATCGCGACCAGCGAGAGGACGACCAGCGGGAGCGAGTACCGGCTGGTTTGGAGCAGTCCCTGCGCTGCGGTCATCGGCAGGAGGAAGAGCGTCGCCCACCACCCCGCTCGAAGCCCGCGCCGGAGCGCGAGTGCGCTGCCGACCATCAGGAAGCCGGTGAGTGCGCCGGTGAAGCCGGCGGCGTCCCGGACGGCAACGGGAACGTATCCCTCGAAGGGGCCCGAGACGTTCTGGGTTCCGATGTGGATGACCGCCGTGACGACCGAGAGCAGCGCGACGACCAGGACGAGGACGATGGCCGCACGCGTCGTAAGGACTCGCCGCCAGTTGTCCGGCAGTCGCGCTCGAAGCGACCGGTCGTCGACCATACACACTGCTGGGCGACGGCGTCAGTTAAACGTCTCCGTCTCGACCCGAGGCGCAGTCGTCCGGCGCCGGGACCGGACGGCCGAGATCGGCGAGTGACGCCGTCCGATTCAGCAGCGGCCGTTGCCGGTGCACCTTTAACGCTTCCGCGCCACTGCCCTCCAATGCCATCGCTTCCGGTCGAGATACTGCTCGGCGTCTATCTCGGTCTGCTGACCGGCATCGTTCCGGCGCTGGTCGCCGGTTCACTCGGCTTTCTCGTCCGGTACTTCAGCGGCGTCACGCTCCCCGGGTTCGGTGTGGTCGTGCTCGCGCTGTCGATCGCCAGCGTCCAGGGCGGACTGCTCGGACTCGTCGAGCCGAGCATCGCGCAGTCGCCACGACTGCTGGTCGCGGTGCTGGTCGTCCTGATGCTCGCCCTGTACGCGCACGATCAGGGCGACAAACTCGGTGCCGAACTCCCGCGGCGCCTCTCGCTGACCGCCCTCCGCCAGCGGACGCTCTCCGCCGACGTCGTCGAACTCGTCGGGACCGTCGGCCAGGTCACGATTCGTCCGACCGGCGAGATCCGCGACATGGAGGGATATCCGCCGCTACCGGAGCCCCTCCGGAAGACGCTCAGGGCCGGGTCGTGGAAACTCCCCGCGGACCTCCCGCTGTCGGAACTCGAGGTCCGCCTCGAAGAACGGCTCCGCACCGACCACGACCTCGCGGACGTCGACGTCTCGATCGACGAGCGGGCGCGGGCGACGATCGTCGCTGCACCGCCGTCCGGAACCCTCTCGCGGCGCGTCCCGGCGGGGAAGCGGGCGGTCTCGCTCGCCACGCTGGTGCCGACGGGGCTCGACCGCGGCGACGAGGTGGCCGTCCGGACGGCCGATCGGACGATCGGGGGGCCGGTCCTGAGCGTTCGGACGCCTGCCGACGCCGAGTCCACCGCGATCGGGGGTAGCGACGAATCAGTGGCGGAAGCGCCGACCGTCCCCGACGGCGGCGAGGAGTCGACGACGTCGGTCCCTCCGGGGCGGGGGACCGGGGCCAGTCCCGGCGGAACCGGTCGCGTCACCATCGCCGTGGCCCGGCGGGACGTGGAACCGCTGTTCGCGGCGGAACAGCCCCGACTCGTCGTCCGATCGCGGGGGACGAACCGCGAGTTCGAGGCGTTCGCGCTGGCCAAACGAGCCGGGTACGCGATCCGACGGGTCACCGTGGGGTCGGCCGGTGCGCTCGAGGAACCGCGGCCATCGGCGGACGTGACGGTCGTCGCGGTCCGGCGGCAGGGAAGTGAGACCGCCGGTCGTCGACACGGCTGGGTGTTCGGTCCCGGGATCGAACGGTCGCTCGCGGTCGGCGACGAGGTGTTCGTCGCGGGTCCGGAGGCGGTCGTCGAGGAATTCGCGGAGGCGATCGGCCGATGAGCGGTGTCGTCGCCCTCACGAGCGCGATGACCGGGGGCGATCCCGCGTGAACGCGGTCGTCGCACAGCAGGCCTCCCCGGAACTGCTGGAGGTGCTGCTCGACGTGCTCGGTCGCTTCCTGGGGTTCGCGGTCCTCGCGGGCGGCACGGCGGCCATCGCGGCCGTCGCCTTCCGCTGGTACAGCGACGACGAACTCCCGGAGGGGGTCGGCGTCCTGCTCGGTATTTCGATGGTCGCGATCTGGTTGAATACCACCGCCGCGCTCCAGGACGCGATCATCGGCGAGACGCCGCTTCTCGACTCCGAGACGGCCGTCTACACCGTCGTCACCTTCGTCGTGAGCGCGATCGCCGCGGACGGCGGCCGGCGGATCGGGGATCGCCTCGCCCGCGACGTGTTCGTGCTCGCGGCGCCCCGGACGATCGACGACGTGACCCAGCTCGTCCGATCGGCCGGTCGGGTGGTGACCCTCGAACTCCCCGACGAGATCGAGGACGTGGACGGCTACGATCCCGTCGACGACGCGACGAAGGCGGACCTCGCCGGCCAGACGCTTCACTTCCCGCGGCGACTCACCGTCGACCAGCTTCGGGACCGATTCGTCGATCGGCTCGCGCGCGACCACGGCATCGGTCACGTCGACGTCGAGTTCGCCGCCGACGGCTCGATCGAGTACCTCGCGCTGGGCAGTCGTCCGGCCGGGATCGGGCCGACGCTCGCGCCGGGGACCGTTGCCGTCGCGCTCCGTGCCGATCCGGCAGCCGACGCGAGTCCCGGTGACGCCGTCCGCCTCTGGCGTCGCGACGGGGACTCCTACCGGCCCGTCACCCGGGGCGAACTCCGGGGCACCGCCGAGGACGTGGCGACGGTCGCCGTCGACGCCGACGACGCGGCCGAACTCGAACCCGACGCCGATTATCGGCTCGCGACCCTCCCCGGAAACCCGGGCGCGGAACGCGATCTCGTCTCCCTGCTCCGGGCCGCCGACGAGACGGTGACGACGCTCGCCGTCGACGAGGGCGACCCGCTCGCAGGCGCGACCGTCGGATCGCTGCCGGTGCTCGTACTCGCGATCGATCGGGGCGACGACCCGATCGCGCTGCCGGCCGACGACACCGCCCTGAAAGCGGGCGACGTCGCCTACGTCTTGGCTCGACCGGAGGCCCTGCGCCGACTCTCGACCGGATCGATCGACGGGGCCGACGGGGCAGTCGACGAGGCCGTCGATCGTCGAACGGAGCGGTAGCTACTTGGCGTCGGCACCGATAGCGCCACCTATGCCCACGAAGTGGAAACTGTTCGCCGATCTCGCCGAACGCGCGGGCGACAAACACGTCACCGTCGACGCCGACGCCGGCGATACCGTCGGCGACGCGCTCGAAGACCTGCTCGTCGACGCGCCCGAACTGGAGGGGCGCGTCCTCGACAGCGACGGCGAGCTTCGATCGCAGATCAACGTCCTTCGCAACGGAACGAACGTCCTCGTCGAAGAAGAGGGGCTCGAGACGGAACTCGACGAGAGCGACGAACTGGCGCTGTTTCCGCCGGTCAGCGGCGGCTGATTCCGCGCTGGTTGACCGCGATCGGCGTGCGATCGGATCACACGTATCGTTCGGGTCGGTTCTGACGATCGGTTCCTCGACGGGGCCGACGGGACGGGAAGGCGGGACGTCCTCCCTAGCGGTTACGAGCCGTGAGCGAGATACTCTTCACGCCGTACTTCTGGCACGCCCCCTGTGCTTGCTCCGAGATGAAATCGTACTGCGGATTCTCCCTGACCTCGACGTCGCGGAAGCCGGCCGCTTCGATCATCGCCGTGTAGTCGTTGATCTGTTCGGCGCCGCCGATACACGCCGCCCAGAGATCCGAACTGGTCTTGATGCTGTCGGGCATCTGGGTTTCGCTGATGATGTCCGAGATTCCGAGTCGCCCTCCCGGTCTGAGTACTCGATTCGTCTCCCGGAAGACTCGCTCTTTCTCCGCGGAGAGGTTGATGACGCCGTTCGAGATCACGACGTCGAACGACTCGTCCTCGAACGGGAGGTCTTCGACGTAGCCGTGTTCGAACGAGACGGAGTCGAATCCGCCCTCGTCGCGAAGCTGCCGTGCGTTCTCCAGTTGTGCCTCCGTCATATCGAGGCCGGTCACGCTCCCGGTGTCGCCGACGTGACGCGCCGCGACGAACGCGTCCGTACCGGAGCCGCTCCCCAGATCGAGTACGTCGTCGCCCTCCCGTACGTCGACGAGTTCGAAGTGATAGCCGACGCCCGCGAAGGACTCGACCGCGGCCTCGGGGACCGCATCGAGGTCCGCTGCCGGATAGCCGAGCCGCGCTGCCAGCGGGCGTCCCATCTCGAAGTGGAACTCCTCGTCGGGGGTCTCGGCGACGGCCCGGTACACGCCCTTGACCTCCTGTTCGAGTTTGTCGACGTCGAGGGATTCATTCACGTTCGATCACCGCCTGCAGTCTGTGCCCGGCCGAACCGTGTGATACGTACGGTGCTGTCATGGGTGTGATACGTACGGTGCTGTCATGGATTCGTTTCGCCTCCGTGCGTGAATCGCTACGGTCGACTGGGATAGATAGGTATCTCGTGGCGTTTTCGCACGCACTGCCCTCCTCGCACCCGATGAATACCGGTCACCGGCTGCAAGCCGGACCAGCCGTTGTGTCGGGGTTCGAAACGGCCGCGTTCGAACGGAACACCGTCATGGCGAACCGATCGCGGGAAAACGTCAGGACGGTCGCTTACACGACTTGCAGATGCTCTTCCTGTAGTTCCTCGTCCGTGTACTCCTGTCCGTGAACTTCCCTCATGTGGTTCTTGGCAAGTTCGATCGCTTCCGTTTCGTCTTCCGATTGGATGATGAACCGGCAATCGGCCGCTGCCGATTCGCAATCGAGTTTGTGTGCGTCAGTCATGGTACTCCCCCGCGAGAGTCACTACGCCCGTCCGAATTAGATAAGTATCTCATGGTAGCCGTGCAGGGACTGCCGTCGAGTCACTCGGTGACCGTCGGTCACCGGCTGCAAGCCGGAGCGGCCGCTGGCGGTCTCCTCGCCGTACGCACGCGGCCGCTCCGCGGCTCGTCTCCGGAGCGACGCTACGCAACGGGCGTCTCGAGACTGAGCGTCGGTATCTCGCGTCGGTAGGACTCGTACGTCGACTCCGCCCACTCCCGTGCCGCCGGGTCGTCGGTATCGATCAACGTCTGGACCGTCCCGCTGGTGGGATCGGTGCCGCTGATCGCGACGCGGTCGTCGAAGATACCGACCCCGTAGGGCGGCAAGTCGTCGCGCAGCCGGACCGTGAGATTGCCGTTTTCCAGGGCGCTGGCGAACTGCTCCGGGTCGGTCGAGCGGATGTAGTTGGCGACGCTTGGCGAGGCGATGATCTCCGCGTGCATGCCCGCGACGATTCGCTGACAGAGCTCGTCCCTGCACGGTTCGAGGAGGGCCACGTCGAACCCGACGACCCGGAACCGGTCCGTCTCTCGCAGCAGGGACGTAAAGCGGTTCACCGGGCGGTACGGGTCGTCGGCCGCGGCGACCGTCACGACCGCGTCGGAGACCATCTCGATGGTGAATCCGTCCGCCTCGTCCGGGAGCAACTGCCAGACGTCCCGAAGCGTCTGCTCGGTCTCGAGTCGGTCGAGTAGCTCCTGCATCCCCGCTGCGACGAAGGCACCCAGTTGCGTCGCCTCGTAGTGTCGCCCCTCTCTGGTGATCCAGCACCGGTCTTCGAACGCGCGGAGCGTGCGCCCGATCGTAGACTGCGACACGCCGGTCATCGCCCGGAGGTCGGCCCGGCTCTGTGGCCGCCTGGCCAGGGCGGCCAGCGCGGTAACGCGGTGATCCGAGCGCGCGAGGAACTCGACGTCGTCGATCGGCGAATTCGTGGCACTCGTTAACATAGTGATCGTACGCAACCCAGTGTTATAGTTATTCCTTCCGCGACCCGAAACGATGCCGAGAAACGGAACCAAAACGGGGAGAATAGCCCATATACCGACGGATTTCCCGGATTCCTTCCGCGGGGCCTACGGTGTCGCCACCTCACGCGTCCGCGACGAGGTCGATCCCGAGTACGAAGTCAGGTTCGTCGGACACGTCCGCACCCGCGTACGTGGCGTCGCTGACGTATCCGACCGTTTCTGGGATCAGCACGCGGGTCCGATCGGCCCCGAGCGTGGCGGCGTCTCGCGCGATCGCCCCGAACAGGGAGCGCGCCGCGTCGACGTCCGCCCACGCGGCGACGCCGTACTCGGCCCACGTTTCGGTGGCATCGCCGTCGGTGTCACCGTCGTCCGCCGCCGATCGCTCGACCGTCCGGGTCCGGTAGGCCGCACCCGCGAGCCCGTCGACGCTCTCGACGGCGAAGACGCTCGACTCGTCGGCGAAGCGATCGAAGTCGTCCCGCGTGAGTTCTCGGACGGCCCACGTCTCCTCCGGTGCGAGGCCGAGGCCGTCGAGGCGGGTCCGCGCGTCGCTGTGGGTCCAGTAGCGCCACGCGGCTGCGGGGTCGTTCGAGACGGGTGCCGGTCTCCTCGCCTCCGGATCGGGTGCCGGATGAGCGAAGCGAAATTCCATACTCGGGTCGAAGCCGCTCGCGCGGGCGGCCCCGAGGCCGGCCGTGTTCCACGAGAACACCATGATCCGGCCGACGGTCGCGCCCCGTTCGCGGGCCCACTCGAAACAGGCTTCGTTCAATCGTCCGCTGACGCCCCGTCGTCGCGCGTCGGGCGCGACGCGCATCCCCTGGAACCACGCCTCGTCGGTCGAGACCATGACGCCCTGGACGATCCCGGCGACCTCGCCGTCCAGTTCGGCGACGAACGTCTTCTTCGGTTCGTCGTCGTCTTCGAGCCACTCGTGGTAGATCCGGGGGATGTAGTCGCCGCCCCGATCGCTCCAGAGGTCGTTCGTGAAGTCGACGACGGCGTCGTAATCGTCGTGTCTCGCGCGGCGGATCTCGATCCGGTCGTCGCTCGCCGATCGCCCGTGTCCGGCGCTCATCGGTCGATCACTCCCAGGGGACCGATCGCTCCCGCAGTTCGCCCGCGAGCGACGTCCCCATCGCTTCCTCGACGTCCTCGGCGTTTTCGAGCGCCCACATCAGTTTGCCCTTCGCGGTACCGGGCAGGGTGTCGCCGGCCTCGATCACGCCCGCGTCGAGGAGGTCCCGACCGGTGTCGTAGACCCGATCGCAGACCCGTCCCTCGAGACACTGACTCGTCATGACGGTCGTCGTCCCGTCCTCGATCAACTCCTCGATGCGCGGGACGAGGTCGGTGTGGACGTGGCCGAGTCCCGTTCCCTCGAGGACCAGCCCTTCGCTTCCCTCGACGACCTCGAGGAACGCGGGGTCCATCCCCGGCGTGAACTTCAGGAGTTCGACGTCGCTCTCGAGTTCGGGCTCGATCGCGAGGTCCGTCTCGCCCCGTTCCCGGTACTCGCGGCGGAACTCGACCGCTTCGGTCTCGCGGTTCGACGCCGCTCGACCGTTCGAGTCCCCCTGGGCCTCGCACGCCTCGTAGTCGACTTCGCCCAGCGGTTTCGCGCCGATCGTCTCGAACGCGTCCCGCCGCGAGGTGTGGTTCTTGCGGACCCGGGTGCCGCGGTGGAGCGCACAGACGTCGTCGCTCTCGGAGGCGTGCATACAGACCAGCACCTCCGCACAGTCGCTCTTGGCGGCCTCGACGGCACAGACGGCGTTCATCACGTTGTCCGAGGAGGGCCGATCGGCCGACCGCTGCGAGCCCGTGAAGACGATCGGGACGGGAGTGTCGAGCATGAACGAGAGCACCGACGCGGAGTACTGCATGGTGTCGGTCCCGTGCATGACGACGACGCCGTCGGCACCGGCGTCGATCTCCTCGTGGACGGCCCGGGCGAGGTCCTGCCAGATCTCCGGATCCATATTCTCCGAGAGGATGTTGGCGACGACGCGGCCCCGGTAGTTCGCCCGACCCGCGAGGTCCGGCACCGCACGCAGGACGTCTTCGGCGTCGAACTGCGCCGTCACGGCACCGGTGCGGTAGTCGACGGTCGAGGCGATGGTCCCGCCGGTCGAGATGAGCGAGATCGTCGGCAGGTCGTCGTCGAACTCGACGGTCGACCCGCTCTCGTCGGTACTCGTGCCGTCGATCTCGTAGACGTCCTCCTCGAGGACCGAGACGTCGGCTTCGGCCCGATCGACGCCGACGTTGTACCCGCCCTCGAGTTTCACGACGAGGTGATCGTCCGTGCTGGAGGGAAGCAACACGCCGTCGTACGTGCGGTCCGCGCGATCGACGCGGACGCGGTCACCTGGGTTCATGGGTGGCCGTTACGCAGCAGGCGACTTGAAGGCACGCTTTCCCTGCAGGGATCCGGCTACCCGACCAGCCCGACGAGGATCAGCCCCAGCCCGGTCAGCAGGAGGACGGCGGCGATCAACGCGGTCAGCAACCGGATGCTCGACAGCGCCTCTTCCGCCAGGTCGAGCCGCGGATAGAAGCGTCGGGCGGCAGACAGCAACCCCACCCCGAGCAGGATCGCGATGGCCCCGAAAACGATCAACTCGGTACTCACGGCGTACGAGTACCACCCCCGGTGTAAAAAAGACGGGGCCCGTCGCTCGCTCAGTGGATCCACAACTGTCACACCCCGTTACTCGATACAGGCAGTTCCCGCAGCCGCGAGAACCGCCGCCTCGATCGCAACCTCTCGTGGCCGTCGGGGAAAGGTCCTTGCCGCCAGCCCACGTCACGCTCTTCTATGAGCGATCGCTCGGACGAATCGACCGTGTCCCGGGAGGGTGCCGCCCGCCCGACGGACGACCTCCTCGAGGAGACGGAGGAGTTGCTCTCCGACGCGGCGCCGTCCTCGACGCCGGTAGCGGATCGATCGAGGGAGCCGGACGCGCCCGGCGACGAGTCGACGGACGCCGGCTCTTCCCGACTGTCCGGACTTGCGCCCTCCCTCTCGCTCGGCGCGTATTTCTCCCCGAAAGCGTTCTTCGCGCTCGTACTCGCCCTCGGGGCTGGGCTGCTCGCGGGCGGCACGGCGATCCCGATCGGCGGCCGGATCGTCGGCATGTTCGCCGTCGCCTTCGCGATCGGGCTCGTCACGTCGAAACGGCGCTACCTCGAGACGACCGCCGCCGGGGTCTCTGTCGGGGCCGTGGCCGCGCTGGCCAATCACGCAGTTATCGCCGTCGCCGGTTCGAGCCGCGCGATCGTCGCCGTCGGGGCGACCGTCGGGCTGGTCTCGTGCGTCGGCGGCTACTACTTCGGTCGCGACCTGCGGGACGGGGTACGTCGCGACGTCGAATGAGCCGTCGCGCCCTCGTCACTCCTGTTCGGCTTCGTGGGGCCGGTTCGTCGACAGCTCCCAGCCGCGCTCGGTTCGCCGAACGACGCCGTTGTCGGCCATGACCTCGAGCAACTCCGCGACGACCTCGCGAGGTGCGTCGATGTCCTCGCTGAGTTCGCCGACGGACTTGGGTTCCGATCGAATGCTCGCGAGCAGGTCGGCGTAGATGCGACTCTCCGGTCCGGCACCGATGTCCTCCGAGATCCGATCGAGGACGTCACAGAGCCGCCCCTGGACCCACCGCTGGGCCAGCGAGAGTTCGTTTTCCAGCTGTTCGAGATCCTCGAGCGCGGCAAGCAGGTCGTCGAGGCTGTCCGTCTCGTCCCACGAGACGTCCAGCGAGAGGTGCCGACAGGTCGTGATGTCGAAACTGCTGTTCGCGGGATAGGCGCTCTTGCTCGCGTAGCCGTAGGGAGAGACGTTCACCTCCAGCCTGACGTTCCGGGCGATGTGAAAGTACTTCCGTCGCTGATCGTCGACCCGGCTCTCGATCAGACCCGCTTCCTCGAGTTTCCGGAGATGCTCGATGACCGCCTTGGGACTCACGCCGAGGTACTCCGAGATTTCGGTCACGTAACAGGGTTTTCGGGCGAGTAACCGGAGGATTCGTCTCCGATTTTCGTTCCCGAGCAAATCGAGCAACGCGGCGGAGTCCATCGGCGGACCGTAAGCGGTCACCGCTGAAAAGCGTGTCTTCTCTCCGCAGGTCGGTGTGGACGCGACCGGGCCTCGCCGTCGCCACTGAAACTCAGTGCACACCCGATCGCTCGGGCGAGGTGCGATCGGTGCGACCCCGTTTCAGTCGGAACCAACGTCGTCGCTGTCTGCCGGTGAGCCCCGGTCGCCGTTCTCATTTCCCGTCTCGCCGCCGTCGGTCCCTTCATCACCGCCGTCCGAGCCGATTTGTCCAGTGTCATCCGTCTGGCCCGGTGCCTGACCGTTTCCCTGGTCCTCCTTCGACGCCCCCGTCTCACGATCGTCCGGTGGCCCCTGTCCGGGCACTCGATCGGGGCCGACCATCCCGCGAGCCATCTCCGCGACTTCCTTCCCGGCGAGTTCCGAGGCGTTGTTCTTGAGCGTCCGGAGGCGTTCCTCGTCGACGCCGGTTTCGGCGGCCCGGGGGCCGTTTTTCTCGATCGCCTGCTCGAGGCCGATGATCTCGACCGTCAGCCTCGCCAACCGGGCCTGGTACTGTCCGTGCGACATCTCGTCTCGCTGGTCGCGGAGTGCCTCGCGCTCGGTCTCGAGGTCCTCGAGACTGTCCTCGAGTTCGTCGGTCCGCTCCGCGACGATCTCGGCCTTGGTCTCGTTGTCGGCGGTCTCGTACCTGGCCTCGACCATCCCTTCTTCGATCGAGTTCTCGGCGTCCGCCGTACTCGCCTGCACGAACGTCGACACTGTCGTGTTCGTCTCCGTCTCGTCGGACGACTCGTCCTCGGTGATCGCGCTCGCGACGGCCCCGCTCCCGATGGGGGCGATCGTGAGGCCGACGACGGTTGCCAACACGAGAAGGGCAACTGCCCGTCTGGAACTCATTACGCCGTAGTATCGCCCAACATCCTAAAAAGACGGACCTTCGTTCGGACCGTTCAATCGTTTCGATCGGCGGCTGAGATTCGTTTGGAGTGTTTACAACGATTGCAGGGACCGTCGATCGGGTCTCCCGGCCCGGCCGATCGAGGACTCCCGATCGTCGGTTCAGGCATCCGTTGATGGCCGTGTCCGATCGCTTTGACTCTCCTTGAACGTCATGTTCGGTGCTCAGTTCGGCGGACGTGAACGCCGTGTCGGTCGGCGCGTTCCGGGAACGGTGATCCGGAGACGCACGGCGGTCACGGGCGGTCAAAGTGCGCTGATAGCGCGCCAATTTATACTTGTCTGCCAACAGTTATGTCGTTCCGGCCCGTGTCACTAGGTAGCATGTTCGAGGTGTTCTCGCGGAGCTACTATCTCGGACGACTCTACGTGACGCCGACCGAGAGCGATCGCGCGCTCATGCAGCGCGACCAGCACGAACGGATCAACGAGGAGGTGTACGCGAGCGGCGAGGGGCTCGAACGGCTCGATGCGCCGCTCGTGATGAAACTCGAATCGCAGCACTTCCCGGTTCACGGCGACGACGCCGTCCCGGCGAACACGCTGGCGCTCCCCGAATCGATGCTCGAGGGAACCGACGTTCGAAATCCCCCGTCGCTCCGGGAAGTGTTGCTCGCCCGCCGCGAGCGCGCCCGACAGTTACTCGAGTTCGCCGGGGGCTGGGAGACGCCCCGTCCCGATCTCGACGACGATTATCCCGGTGCCGGAACCTAGAAGTAGTCCCGCTTCGCGTTTGTCGCCAGATGCTCGACGAGTTGCTCGGACGCGCCTCGCTGAAAGAGCGCATCGACGATCTCGAGGAGGAGAACGAACGATTGCGAGAGCGCTACGAGGCCGAATCCGAACGCCGGGCCGACGCCGCGACGGCCAGACAGGAGGCCGAGGGGGAGGTGAACCGGCTGGAAGACCGCATCGCGCAACTCGAGGGCGAACTCGATCGGGTCGAGGAGGCCGACTCCGGGCCGACCGTCCGCCGTCGCGAGCAACTGCGCGGGGCTCGACTCGCCGAGGTTCTCGATCGGCTGGCGTCGGTCCGGACCGGTCCCGAGGGTGCGCTCACGGCCCCCGTCGGTGAAGCGGGACCCGACGCCGCCCGGGACGATCTGGAGGACGTCCTCGGCGATCGAGTCGCGCTCGTCGACGACGCCGCGCCCTGTCTCTGCTGCGTCGACGACGCGGGCCTCGTGTCGGTGACGCTCGACCCCCCGATCCGGCTCGATCGCGACCCGACGTGGGCCGATCGGTTCGCGATCGAGCGCGAGTGGTTCCTGCCGACCGGTCGGTACGCGCTCGCGCTCGCCCGGACGGACCTGTTCGCCGTCGGCGTCTACGAGGCCGACGAGCGCGTCGACTATCGCGGCTTCGAGAGCGACGTCAAGGGAAGCCACTCGAAAGGCGGCTTCTCGCAGGCCCGGTTCGAGCGCATCCGCGACGAGCAGATCGACGCCCACCTCGATCGCTGCCGGGAGGCCCTGACGACCGCCGTCGAGGACGCCGACACGGATCGGCTCTACCTCGTCGGCCAGCGCGGCGTCGTCGAGACGCTCGCCGAGGAGGCCGCCCTCGATCCCGACGCGACGGCCGCCGTCGACGCGACGGGGACCCCGAAGTCGGCCCTTTCGGACGCCCATCGATCGTTCTGGACGACGGAGTTGCGGGTTCTCTGATCGCCGGCGTCCCGCCCGTCGGGTTGGGCCGGATCGAGCGATCGGTGCGGGTCTTCAGGGTTAAATAGTCGCTCGTCTAGCCTCCGGTATGCGCGTTGCAATTCTCGCACACGAGAAGTTCCCCGATCGGGCCAAGACGGCCCTCGGGGTACTCCGGTACGCCGACTACGACGCCGCCGCCGTCCTCGATCGCGAGACCGCCGGCGATCGCGTCTCCGACTTCGTTCCGGACGTCCAGGACGCACCGATCGTCGAGGGCATGGCCGATCTCGAGGCGAGCGAGGTCGACGCCCTGCTGATCGGCATCGCGCCGATCGGCGGCGACTTCGACGAAAGCTGGCGCGAGGACGTCCGGACGGCCCTCGAGTACGGCTGTGACGTCATCGCCGGCCTCCACTACTTCTTGGAAGACGACGAGGAGTTCGCGCGACTCGCCGCCGAGAACGACTGCGACCTGTGGGACGTCCGCAAGCCACCCGAGGACCTGACGGTCAGCGAGGGCGTCGCCGGCGAAGTCGACGCCGAAGTGGTCCTCACCGTCGGCACCGACTGCTCGGTCGGCAAGATGACCGTCTCGATGGAACTCGCCCGCGACGCCCGCGAGGCGGGGTACGACGCCGCCGTCATTCCCACGGGTCAGACCGGTATCATGATCGAGGGCTGGGGGAACCCGATCGATCGGGTCGTCTCGGACTTCACCGCCGGCGCGGTCGAGGAGATGATCGTAGAGAAGGGTGACGAGCACGACTACCTCTTCGTCGAGGGGCAGGGGAGCATCGTCCACCCCGCCTATTCGGCGGTCACCTGCGGCATTCTCCACGGCTCGATGCCCGATCGACTGGTGCTCTGTCACGTCGCCGGCCGCGACGCCGTCCACGGCTACGAGTCGTTCTCGCTGCCGTCGATCGAGACGTACGTCGACCTCTACGAATCCCTCTCCGACCCGGTCAGCGAGGCGCCGGTCGTCGCCGGCGCGCTCAACACCGCACACCTCGAGGACGACGAGGCGCGCGAGGCCGTCGACGACTACGCCGCCGCGCTCGACGCGCCCGCCACGGACGTCATCCGGTTCGACACCGACGAGGTGCTGGAGGCCCTGCTCGAATGAGCCTGCATACCGCGTTCGAGCGTCACGCGCTGCCGCTCGAGTTCCCCTTTACGATCGCCCGCGGCACGACGACCGAGGCCGAGGTCGTGACCGTCCGCGTCGAAGACGACGACGGGACAGTCGGCGTCGGCGGTGCCGCGCCGTCGTCCCACTACGGAGAGACCGTCGACACCGTGACGGCCGTCCTCCCCGACCTGCTCGCGGTCGTCGAGGACGTCGGCGATCCCCACCAGCTCGATCTGATCGAGCGGCGGATGCGCGAAACCGTCCGTCGGAACCCGGCGGCTCGCTGTGCGGTCAGCATCGCGCTCCACGACCTCGTCGCGAAACGGCTCGATCTCCCGCTGTACCGGTACTGGGGGCTCGATCCGGCCGAAACCCTCGAGACCTCCTACACGATCGGCCTCGATGACACCGAGACCATGCGCGAGAAGACCGAGACGGCCCTCGACCGCGGTTTTACCACGCTGAAGGTCAAACTCGGCACCGATCGCGACGTCGAAATCGTCGAGACGATCCGATCGGTCGCCCCCGACGTCCGGCTGTTCGTCGACGCCAACGAGGCCTGGACGCCTCGCGAGGCCGTCGGGAAGATCGATCGGCTCGCCGAGTACGACCTCGCGTTCGTCGAGCAACCGGTCCCGGCCGAGGATCCCGAGGGACTGCGCTACGTCTACGAACGGTCGTCGGCCCCGATCGCCGCCGACGAGTCCTGCGAGACCCTGCACGACGTTCCGCAGATTGCGGACCGGTGTGATATCGCGAACCTCAAACTCATGAAGTGTGGCGGCCTGCGGGAGGCGAAACGGATGATCCACGCCGCGCGCGCTCACGGGCTCGAGGTGATGTGCGGCTGTATGACCGAGTCCAACGCCTCGATCGCGGCGGCCTGTCACCTCGCGCCGCTGCTCGACTACGCCGACCTCGACGGCTCGCTCCTGCTGGCCGAGGACCCCTACGACGGCGTCCCGATATCCGACGGCGAGATCGATCTCGCGGGGCTCGATCGAGCGGGGACTGGCGCAGTGCTCGAATAGGGAGCGCGATCGGGGGCACCTCTCGCCCGAAACCGGGACGTTCTCGGTCCCATGGAGATCGAGAATCCCGTCCCCGGTGCCCGCTATCGCGGGATCGTCGCATCGAGAGTGAAACCCACGATATCCTTTTCCCTCTCGATCCGCTCACCGTTTTCAATGAACGGACCTCCGACGTCGACGACCGAGAGGGCGGCTATGCAGGCGGTCAGATTCGGTTCCAGTCCCGGCCACCGTCTCGACCCGCTCGATCCGGTGGTAACCTGCCGGTCTCGAGGAGCAGTGGGGATGATGGATGAGTAAACACACGTCTCAGAACGAAACGCCGGGCGAATCGGTGACCGTCGAGACCGGGCTCGAGGCGCTTCGGTCGAGTCCGGCGTTCCGCGGGCCGGCCGCCCCGCTCGACGATCACGATCACGCCAACGACCACTTCGCTCTCATCTACGACTCCCGGGAGGAACAGCTCGCCGCCGCCATCCCGTTCATTCGCCAGGGCCTCGAACGGGGCGAGCGATGCCTGTACATCACCCACGAGAACTCCAGGGACGAGATCGTGGCGGCGATGCGCGCCTTCGATATCGACGTCGACGCCGCGCTCGCATCGGGACAGCTCTCCGTCCACGACGAGGACGAGACCTACCTCCGGAACGGCACGTTCGACGCGGACGAGACGATCGAGTTCATCGACGCCGCCATCGCGGAGGCCACGGAGGAGTACGAGGCCCTGCGCGTGACCGGCGAGATGAGCAGTGTCTTGCGCGAGGATCCCGACTGCGAGGAACTCGTCAAGTGCGAGGCCAAGGCCAACTACCTCTTCGACGACGTGGATGGACTTGCGCTCTGTCAGTACAGCCGCGAGCGGTTCCCCCCGGAGGTCATCCGCGACGTCATCAGCACCCATCCCCTCCTCGTACACGACAGCCGGGTCAGCCACAACGTCTACTACACGCCGCCCGAGGAGTTCTTCAGCCCCGAAAAGTCGGAGCGCGAGGTCGATCGACTGCTGGGGACGCTCCGGGAGCAAACCGACGCGAAAGCCGCACTCAAACGGCGCGAACGCTTCCTGCGCCGGAGTTACCAGATCACGTCCGACCCCACGCTCGACTTCGAGGAGAAACTCGAGCACCTGCTCGATCTCGGTTGCGAGCGGTTCGGCCTCGAACTCGGTGGGGTGGCCACCGTGGACCGCGAAGCCGATCGGCTCGAAGTCGAACACGTTAGCGGGGACTACGAGGGCTACGAGCCCGGGCTCGAACTACAACTGTCGGAGACGTACTGCGCGGCGGCCGTCGAGGCCGACGAGGAGGAGAGCATCGTCGATCCCGTGGCTGCCGGATACGACGATCGTCGCGCCTATCGTGACCACGGGTTCGAAACATATCTCGGTACCACCCTCGACATCGAGGGCGGGCGCGATCGGACGTTCTTTTTCCTCTCCGAGGAGTCGCGCGACGCGGCGTTTTCGGAGGCCGAGCGGACGTTCCTCGACCTGATGGGGCAGTGGGCCGCGTACGAACTCGAGCACCGCCGGCGCGAGCGGGAACTGCGCGAGCGGACTGAGCATCTGAGTGCGCTCGTCGAGACCACGCCGGAATGTATCAAGACCGTTGTCGCCGACGGCACCCTGCTCCAGATGAACCCGGCCGGGCTACACATGGTGGGTGCCGACTCGGATTCGGACGTGATCGGCAAAAGCGTCTACGACCTTATCGCCCCCGAACACCGCGAGCTGTTCCGCGAGTTCAACGAGCGGATCTGTCGGGGTGAACGCGGGACCCTGGAGTTCGACATCGTCGGGCAGAACGGCACGCGACGACACATGGAAACGCACGCGACACCGCTTCGTCATCCCGATGGGACGACCTCTCACGTGGCGCTGACGCGCGACATCACCGAACAGGTCGAGCGCGAACGCGAACTCGAACGAGCGCTCGACTTGCTCGAGAAGACCGAGCGCATCGCGGACGTCGGCGGCTGGGAGATTGACACACAGACGATGGACGTGTTCTGGAGCGACCACATCTTCGAACTTCTCGGGACGTCCGTCGACGAGGAACCGTCACTGGACGAGGCGCTCGACATGTACCACGAGGAGGACAGGCAGATCGTCGAGGGTGCCATCGAGGCGGCGCTCGACTCCGGCGACCCCTTCGACGTGGAGGCACGGCTCCGGACGGACGGCGGCGAGGTGCGCTGGCTTCGGCTGCAGGGCGTTCCAGAGACCGTCGACGAGGAGGTCGTTTCGCTCCGCGGAGCGGCCCAGGATATCACCGAACGCAAAGAGCGCGAGCAACGGTTAGAGGAGGTGATCGATCGGCTCGAGGCCTCGAACGAACGGCTCGAGCAATTCGCCTACGCCGCCTCCCACGACCTCCAGGAACCGTTGCGGATGGTGTCGACCTACCTCAGGCTCCTCGAACGACGGTACGAGGACGCGCTCGACGAGGACGGCGAGGAGTTCCTCGAGTTCGCGGTGAACGGGGCCGATCGGATGCGCGAGATGATCGAGGCCCTGCTCGCCTATTCGCGGGTCGAGACGCAGGGCGACCCGCTTGAGCCCGTCGACCTCGATGCCATCCTGGACGACGTGCTATCGGATATCCAGGTCCAGATCGCCGAGTACGACGCCGAGGTCACCGTCGACGACCTCCCTCGCGTTGCAGGGGACGCCAGTCAGCTGCGCCAGGTGTTCCAGAACCTGCTCGAGAACGGGATCACCTACAGCGGCGACGACCCGCCGCGAATCGAGATCACCGCGGAGCGGAGCGAGGCGCTCGACGCCTCGGAACGAAGTAGCGCGGAACGTAGTTCCGCGGAGCGTTCGAGCGAGCACGGCCCGCGAGAAGACGGCACCGCCGCGGAGGACGACGGCGCCGAATGGATCGTGTCGGTTCGCGACGAGGGGATCGGCATCGATCCGGACGATCAGGACCGCATCTTCGAGGTGTTCCAGCGGCTTCACACCCACGGCGAGTACGACGGGACCGGAATCGGCCTCGCGCTCTGCGAGCGGATCGTCGAACGCCACGGCGGCGAGATCCGGATCGATTCCGAGCCGGGCGAGGGGACGACGGTCTCGGTGACGCTTCCGGCGGTACAGGCCCACGACGACTGAGCCGATCTGCGTATCGATCGCTCCCTCCGAAGTCCGTCTCCGGCACAGCGCGATCTCCGCGACCGATCCGATCGCGGGTTTTGACGTCAGTCGGCGTGTACTGCCTGGCAGACGGGTACCACCGTCGCTCCTTCGATCGCCGATTTTCGTCCGCCCGCGTTCGTATATATCGTAGCGATCGTTCCTCTAGAGCCGATCCCGACTGTCGTTTACAGTCGTGGCGTCCGTGGCGAGACACGTCATGCACGACGGGCACGAAGACGAACGCGATTCGTCGCAGCTATCCCGGCGCGCGGTCCTGCAGGCGACGAACGGGGCGGTCGCACTGTCGGCCGTCGGATCCGCACGGGCCGGTAGGGGTGGGGGCGAGGCCGAAGCGCAACGAGCCCGGCTCGATCGGCGCTGTCCCGAGGCGACGATCGAGCCGAGTCACGGCTCCTGTGCGGGCGCAAGCGTGGAGGGGTGTGACGACGACCATCCGGTGACGGTCGAACTCAGGGAGGCCGTCGCGGAGACGCTCTCGGAACGGTACCCCGACGTCGGGTCGTTGCTCGACGACGAATACAAGCCGTACTTCGACACGATCGGCGGGGGCAGCGGCTACTCCCACTGGCTCAGCCCCGGGTACATCGGCGACGGAACGATCCTCGACCCCGACCGACCGGAGTCAGTGCTCGTGGACGACGAGTCCTGGCGGCCGATCGGCATCATGTTTATCGCGACCAGCGACGGCGACCCCATCTCGCCGCCGCCCGTGATCTACGACGCGGCGGCCGACGTGACGTACGAGGACGAGGTCGCCCCGGCGGTCCCGGAGTCCGACGCCGGCGAGGATCGCGACGGGTCCGAGGATCGCTGCTCCCCGTGGCACTACCACGCGGGCCTCCCGTCGCGGTTCGCGTGGTGGTACTATCGACAGGTGTACGAGGGGGACTACGAGGACGGCGATGTGCGACTCCCCTGTCGGACGCCCTGTATGCTCCACGTCTGGGTCGTCGACCATCCCGAAAGCGTCTACGCCCACGATGCGCCGCCGGTGGAGTACCGCGATCGAGAGCCCGCGGACGAACCCGGTTTCGAGACGGACGCTGACCCCGGCGAGGACGCGCTCGGCTGGGACGTGCTTCCGGACGAGGTGACGCCAGATCGATTGCCCGACGAATTCTCCGTGCTGGGTCCCTGAAGCCCGCGCTCGATCGACTCGCGGCCACGCTCACCCGCTGGCAGCGTCGATCCAGCTCCACGCCGACAGCGCGGTCACGATCCGATCGGCGGTCTCCGTGACCGAGCAGTCGTCCGTGTCGATCTCGAGTGCGGCGTCGGGTTCGTCGAACTCCCGGTAGATCACGTGGACGCCCTGCTCGTCGATCGGATCCCCACGCGATCGATTTCGCTCGAGACAGGTCTCGAGGCTCGCCGTGAGGCGGACGAACCGGACGTCGTCGAGGGTGCGAAACTGCGTCTGCCACTCGCGCCGGTAGAACGTGCCGTCGACGACATGGATCGCGTTCTCGGGTCCCTCGGTGACCCGCTCGTAGAGCCGTTCGTACGTGCGACTCGAGAAGTCGTCGGAGTGGTGGGTCTCGACGCGCACGCCCCGCCTGGTGAGCCGCTCTCGAACCCGGTTCGCGATCGTCGTTTTGCCGGCACCGGGCGGCCCGCAGATCACGAGGATCACCGTCGCTCACTCGTCGTCGAACGGGGTAACCTCTTCCGTTTCGAACACCCTCACCGATCCTACGGCTCCCGGTCGATCGCCTCGCCGCGGCTCGACTCCCGGCGGATGAACGGGCCGATCGCCGGCGTCCGTCCGGCCATCGTCGCGATCCGCAGGACGAAGGCGATCGACGGGAGAAACGGGGTGACGGCGATCGTCGCCGCCAGCGCGACGATCTCGTGACCACGAACGTGACCCCGATAATCAGCGCCTGGAAGACCGTCTCGATCGGATCCACCACTCCGACGAGCGCCCTGAGCGAGACGGGACCGAGCCGGGCGACGACGAGCAGTTCGACGAGGACGAACGGCATGCGCGCAGCGGTGACGGCCCGCCGTACCGCGCGTAGCGGCGCCGATCGGGTCAGCCGAGATCCTCGTCCCGCTCGGACTCCCGGAGGATGAACGGCCCCATCGCGAGGGTTCGCTTGGCGACGGACGCGATCCGGAGGATGAAGACGATGAAGACGACGAACGGTGCGATACCGGCGACGAAGCCCGCGCTCGTCACCCAGACGAGGTTGTCGACGCCCAGCGTCGTCCCGGGAAGCGCGTTCCCGTCGACGTACATCAACAGCAGTCCCATCACCGTCAGCGCGGGTACCGAGATGTAGAGGAGCGCCCGCGAGAGGTTGATCAGTTCCCACTGGAAGTACAGCGTCTTGAAGTGCTCGCGGGCCGGCCCGAAGAACTTGAGAATTGTGATCATCTCGCTGATCTCCTCGACAGTGTCGTCAGACAGTTCGTCGCCGTGATCGGAGCGGATCTTGCGGGCGTCGTAAATCTTCCGGGAGTAGTTGAAGTTGAGCGCGTTCCAGATCACGTCGAACGTCCCGAATTGAGCGTTCTCGAGGTCGCCCTTGACTACCTGCGCGTTCTCGACGACGTCGTCGACGTAGTCGTCGATCTTCGCCTGCAGTTCGTCGCTGTGGCCGCCGGCCATCGCGTGTTTGAGATCGGTCGTTTCCTCCTCGATGCCGTCGACGAGTTCGTAGAGGAACGCCGCCGGTTCGGGCGGAGTCACGTCCTCCTCGAGTTCGTCCTCGATGTCCCGGCGGAAGCCCATGGCCTCTTGCATGCGATTGCGTTGGTCGCCGACCGCCCCCAGTTCCTGGGAGAGGACCAGCTGATTGATCGTGACGACGATCGAGGTACCGGTGATGATCGCCCCGATGAACGCCGAGAAGATCCAGAAGGTGCCGTTGTGCCGCTGGACGATCACGCGAAGGGGCGTGAGGCCGAGCCAGCTGAACCCGACCAGGATAGCGAACACGGTCGCCAGCACGGCTGCCGTGAAGAGCCACCGGTTCAGCCGGAGCAACACCCACAGTTTTGGGCCGCCGACGCCGACCCGCTGACCCAACACGTCGCTCGAGTCCGAATCGCTCATTGACCGTGACGAACGAACGACGTCGGCGGATAAAATACCCCCGCGGGAGTGAGCAAACCCGCGGTCGTCCGATCGGCCGTCGAACCCCTCTGAAACCGGCCCGAGCGATCGACCGGACCCCCGTGAAGCCGGCCTCACCGATCGCAGGCGACCGTGCGAACGACGAAAACACTTGTCCGGACGGCCATGGTACGGACGGGTCGTATGACCGAGTCCGGTCGGAGCGAGAGCGACGAGACCGCCACCACGATGGCCGACCGCGTTCGCGGCGGCCGTCCGGTGCTGTGGTTTCTGGTCGAGGGCAACCGGGTTCTGGTGGCCGGTGTGATGCTCGTCGTCGCCTACGCCCTTCTCATCGGTCTCGGCGAGTTCGGTCCCGGCTCCATCGCGAAGCTGTTCGAACCCGATCCCGTCTTCGCGCTGTTCACGCCGATCATCATCGGGATCATCATGGGCGTTAGCCTCGTGTTGACCTTCAACCAGCTCGTCCTCTCCGAGGAACTCGGTCCGGTCGCGGACCAGCGCGAGCGGATGGCCGGGGCGATGGAGTTCCGCGAAGAGGTCGAGGACGCCGTCGGACGGGAGACGAGCCCCCCGGAACCGTCGATCTTTCTCCGCGGTCTCGTCGACGCGACCGCCACCGAGGCACGGACGCTTCTCGAGACCCTCGAGTCCGAATCGGACGTCGACGCGGCCGCTCGCGAGGACGTTCGCGACTACGCTCGTGGGATCGTCGCCGACGCCGAACGGGTCACCGATACGCTCGAAGGTCAGCAGTTCGGCCGGTTCGAGGTCGTCCGGGCCGCCCTGGAGTACAATTACTCCTGGAAGATCTACACCGGTCGACGCGTCCGAAACCGACACGCCGGGGCGTTGCCGGAGGACATCGTCGAGCGGATCGACGACTTGCTCAGAATCCTCGAGTTCTTCGGGCCGGCCCGCGAGCACTTCAAGACGCTGTACTTCCGGTGGGAGATCATCAACATCTCGCGGGCGCTGGCCTACATCGCGCTGCCGGCGCTGTCGGTCGCGGCCTACATGATCCTGGTCTTCGAGACCGGCGACGTGGCCGGGACGACGGCGGGGTTCGATCGCGGGCTGTTGATCGTCGGCCTCGGGTTCGCCGTCGGCGTAACGCCGTTCGCGATCTTCCTGTCGTACATTCTCCGGATCGTCACCGTCGCGAAGTGGACGCTCGCCATCGGGCCGTTCGTCCTCCGGGAGACCGATCGCGGGGCGGACGTCGAGTGGGAGTGACTACCGGTCCTCGCCGTAGGTCACGTCGAACGGTCCTTCCTCGGGGTCCTTCTGGGGAATCATCGGGCCGATCGAGGCCGTCCGGCGCGTGACGGTCGCGGTGCGAAGGATGTAGGACGCGAGGAGGGCGAGTGGTGAGAGGCCGACGATAATTAGCGCGACGACGACGTAGGGAAGCACGACAGTACTGACGCTCGGTCCAGCGAAGTCGGCGAACAGGAGGCCGACGAGGATCGCCGACAGGATCGAGGGGACTCCGCAATAGATCGTGAGCTGTGAGAACCGAGTGAGTTCCCGCTGCAGGTACGTCGTTTTGAACTGCTCGCGGGCCACGTTGTACAGCTTCAACGAGTCGATCAGGTCGTCGAGGTGTTCCATCGCGGCTGGTGACAGCGAATCCCCGTATTCGCCGCGTAGGTGGGTGGCGACGTGCAGATGCCAGGCTTCGTCGTAGTTGATCGCCGCGGAGACGGCGGTAAACGAGCCGAACTCCCCTTTCTCGAGTACCTCGTCGACGCGCTCGGTCCGCTCTCGAACGCTGTTCGTGTACTGCGTGACCGTTTCGCGGACATTCTCGTCGTCGTGAGTCGTCACGGCGTCGGCGAGGTCGGCGGCATCGTGTCGAATCGATTCGACGAGCAGTTCGAGGATTCTCGTTGGCGTGGCCGGGCTCGCCGGCACGCCCACGTCGGCTGCCACGTCCCGCCGGAACTCTACGACGTCTTCGAGTCGATCGCGCGCTTTGCCGGCCGCGCTGAACTCCTGGGAGAGGATGAGCTGGTTGACCGAGACGACCAGCGTGACCAGCGAGAACGTCCCCGCGATCATGCCGCTGGCGACCCGCGTGACGGAGTTCGGGTTGACGAACGAGACGATACCGATCTCGTGAAGGACGAGCAACAGGACGACGACGCCCAGTAACAGGAGCGCCGCGACGGTGACGCGATTGCCCTCGACCACGATCCACTCGCGAACCCCGGCCAGCGTTCCCGATCTCGCGCCGACGTCGGCTCCGTAGCTCTCGAGCGTCTCGTCGGTCCGGGAGGATCCCATGGCGACACGTTCCACCGACTCGACAATAAGGGCCTGCGTTGCATACACCGCTCGCACCGACGTGGACGGCGAGCGATGCGACCCTGCGCGCCGCCGATGCAGGGCTTGCGCCGGACGCTGTCGGTTCAGGGCCTACACTGAAATACGTCGGCGGTGTCGATTCGACGTATGCCCGGTAACGGAACTACCTCGCGGACGTACGCCCGCCGATGACCCGAAGCCGACGGCGATTGCTCGCCTCGATCGGTGCGGGTATCACAGCCGCGGCCGCCGGCTGTACCGGTAGCGGTGGACTCGGCGGCGAACCGACCTACGAAGACGGGACCGTCGACGCGAGAAACGCCAGTAACGTCTCCAACCGATCGGCGACCCAGATGTCCGCGGCGGAGGCGGTCGCCGAACGGGAACCCAACGACTCCGTGACGCCGCTCGATCCGCTCTCGCTGATCGAACACGAGTTCGTCGTCGAAGACGGCTATCTCGGATCGACCATTCAGGGGATCGTCGCGAACACGGGCTCCGATCGGATCCAGATCGTCGAAGTCCGAACGCGCGTCTACGACGACGCCGGAAACGTGCTGGGCCGGTATCTCGCCAGTACCGGCGACCTCAACGGCGGATCGTCCTGGTCGTTCCAGGTCGTCGTCCTCGAGTCCCCGGCCGACGTCGCGGACTACGACATCACGGTACTCGGAACGCCGACGTGAACTTCCGCTCCGTTCGGGGTGCCGTCGGCACCCCCTACGACGAGTCCATCCCCTCGACGAGGTCGTCCTCGATCGCATCGACGATCGCGTCCGGACTGTCGTTTAGCGCGTAGGCGGGTCGTCCCTTCCCCGTCGGCGACGTTTCCGCCCTGTCGACCTCTTCGACGACGCCCTCGTCCTCGAGGCGGTACAGCGATCGCATCACGTCCGCCTCGGTGAGCGTCCCGACGACGGTTTCGACGTCTTCCAACCGCGCCTTGCACACCCGCCTGAGTTCGGGCGTCTGCACCGGCGTCTCGCCGTCCCGGTCGAGGGCGACGACCCCGAGCAGGACGGCCTGATCGGTCAGTGAAAGCGAGTCCAGGGGTTCCTCTGAAGCCATACCGTCACGTTCTACCTGGAAGATCGTATTCGTTTCTCCCGCGACAGATACGACGGGTGACAGGATGCCGTCAGGTTGGAGCCCGACGCTCCCCGGTACAGGCCACGAAAACGGTACCGATCGCGTCGACCTACTGATTCTCTTCGTCCTGCAGTTCTGCGAGTTCGCTCTCGATTTCGTCGTCGTCGACCTCGCTCTCGAGATCCTCGATCTCTTCCTCGTCGACCGCCTCGGAGTCGGCCGTGGACTCCTCGACGCCGACGTCTGACTTGAGCGTCTCGAGTTCGGCTTCCACGCCGCTGTCGGTCGAGAGCGCTTCGAGTTCGCGATCGATGCTGTCCTTGTCCGAGAGGACGTCGTCGAACGCGCCGCTCTCGTGGAGTTCGTCCATGGCGGCCGCCCGGGCCTCCATGTCCTCGGTCTGTTCCTCGGCGCGTTCGATGGCGCGGCCGACGTCCTCGAACTCCTCGCCGGTGGCCGTCATCGCCTCGGAGACCGAGGAACTGGCCTTTGCGGCCTCGTGGCGGGCCTTCATCGTCTCCTTTTTCGTGCGGAACTCCTCGATACGCGTCTGGAGTTCGTCTTTCTGCTCGATCAGCCGATCCTGCTGGCTCTGCAGGTCCGAAATCTGACGGTCGAGGTCCTCGATCTGGTTCATCTTCGTCTTCTTCTTCTCGAGGGCGCGTCGCGCCAGGTCTTCCCGGCCCTGTTCGACGGCCGTCCGAGCCTGCTCGTTGTGTTTGTCGACGTTCTCCTCGAGGCGCTTTTTCTGCATCTCGAGGCGTTTCTTCTGCGTGGTGAGGTCGGCGATACCGCGTTTGACGTCCTGGAGCTGGTCACGCATCTGCTCGTAGGAATAATCGAGCGTCTCCGTCGGATCTTCGGCCCGGTTGAGCACCGAATTGATCTTCGACCGGATGACGTAGGAAGTTCGCGAGAGGATGCCCATGTGCCTACCTATCGCTCGCCGCCCTTAAAAACATCACATGAGCGACAGTCGCCGCCGAAATCGACGCCGCTCGCCGAATTGATTACCCGCGGTCGCGAACGCATCCCTATGAGCGACGTGTTGCTCCCCGGCGGTCGCGACGTCCGGGGCCGACTCGAGGAACCCGACGCGAAGACGCAGGCGGTCGTCGTCGCCTGCCCGCCCCATCCACAGCACGGTGGCTCCCGAACCGACCGGCGGCTCGTGGCAGTGAGCGACGCGCTCACCGAATCGGGGATCGCCTGTCTCCGGTTCGACTACGGCCCGTGGGACGAGGGCTACGGCGAGCGCGAGGACGTTCGCAACGCCGTCCGCTGGGCCGCGGACGACGACCGCTTCGAGCGGATCGGCCTGTTCGGCTACAGTTTCGGCGCCTCGCAGGCGCTGCTCGCGTCGGCCTCGGTCGACCGGGACGTCGCGGCCGTCGCCGCGCTCGCGCCGACGGCGACGCTCGGCGAGGGACTGGACGCCGTCGAGGCGCTGTCCGCCCTCGAGGCGCCGCTGCTGGTGCTGTACGGCGAGCGGGACACGACCGTCGACTGGGAACCGGTCGTCGACCGCGCGACCGATCGCGGCGACGACGTCTCGTCGCTCGCGGGCGATCACTTCTTCCTCGGCAAACACGGCGCCATCGCGAGCGAGGTCGCCGCGTTCTTCGAGCGCACGCTGCCCGCGTAGCGGCTCACTCGCGCCCGAACCCGGGTGACGCGAGGTGGACGTGATACAGCTTTTCGCAGCCCTCGTCGCCACAGACCGGACACGGTCCGTCCGTCGACGTCGTCTCGAGCGGCGTTCCCGTCGGCTCGACGTTCGCGATCAGTCGCGTTCCCGCGGGGCCGAGTTCGTACCCGCCGTCGGTCTCGCGGACGAAGTACTCGCAGAGTCTCGTCAGGTGGTAGTTGAACTTGCCCGAGTCGCGGATCCCGACGCGTTCCCGGAGTTCGGAGAACGACAGCGGCTCGTCGACCTCCGCGAGCGCCCGCAGAATGGCGATTCGCGTCTCGTTGCCGAGTACCTCGAGCGCGTCGGTCGGGTCCTCAGTGCCGCGTGACATGTCGGATCGTTCGAGGGTCGACGACAAGAGTGTACTGTCCGATGCGTTACAGAAATTCGGTTCGCCGAACGGTAATGTGGGTGGCCGGACCACTGCCGGTGATGGCCGAACGATACGGACCGTGGTCCGGTGGAATCGTCGACCGGCGAACGGCTTCGCTGCTCGGAAACGTCGATTTCCGGCGCCTGTACGCCGGACACGCCGTAAGCCGGATCGGTGACGAACTGTACCTCGTCGCGTCGATGTGGCTCGTCTACGCGCTCACCGGGTCGACCCTCTACACGGGCCTCGCGGGCTTCCTGAGTCGCTTCCCGCAGGCAATCGGGTTCCTGCTCGGCCCGCTCGTCGACCGTTCGCCGCTGGGACGGCTCCTCGTGGTCGTCGAACTCGCCCAGGGGGTCGTCGTGCTGGCTGTCCCCGCCGCTGCAGCGCTCGGGTTCCTGGACGTGTGGGTCGTGCTCGCGATCATGCCGGCCCTCGCGACGCTGGCCAGGCTCTCCGATCCCGCCCAGAACGCGGCGATCCCCCGGCTCGTGGACGACTCCCTCCTCGTCCGGGCCAACTCGCTCGCGTCGACCGGTGACAGGGCGATCGGAGCGCTCGCCCAGGCCGGCGCCGGTGCGGTCATCGCCGCCGTCGGGGCCGTCGCCCTCTACGCGGTAAACGCGGCGACGTTCGCGGTGAGTGCGCTGTGTTTCGCGCTCGTCGCGATTCCGTCCACCGAGATGACGGGGACGATCCCGTCGGCCCGGGACTACCTCGCGGACCTCCGCGAGGGCGTCTCGCTCGTTCGCGGCTCCGTGATCGGCCACCTGGTCGTCGCCGCGAGTCTGGCCGTCGCCTTCACCGGGATGGCGACGGCCGTCCTCCCCGCGTTCGCCGACGCGATCGGCGGTGCCGGGACGTACGGACTGCTGGTCGCCTCGATGACCGCCGGGACGCTCGTCGGTGCGATCGGCGCCTCGAGACTCGAGTCCGCCCCCTTCGGCCCCGTGACGATCGCCGGATTCGCCGCGGCGGCCGGCTGCTGGCTCGTGGCGGTTTCCGTCGACTGGTTGCCGGCCGTGCTCGTCTGTTTCGGTCTCGCGTTCGTTCCCGTCGGCAGTTACAACGTCCTCGTCAGTGCGGCCCTGCAGACGGGCGTTCCCGAGGATCTCCTCGGCCGCGTCACCTCGACGACGGGCAGCGTTACCGCGGTGGTCGGCCCCAGTGGGCTGCTACTCGGCGGCTACCTTGGCGACGTCCTCGGCAGCGCGAGCGTCATCGTCGCCTCGGCGATCGGCTTCTCGCTGGTCGCGAGCTACTGGCTCGCCGTTCCGTCTCTTCGCGGGTTCCCGTCGATCGGGACCCTCGAACCCGGCACCTTCGCCTGCTAAAGACGTCGTCGTCGGTCAGTCCCGCCCGTGGCGTGTCAGACACTTCGGCAGGCCGATTAACTCGACGGGTTCGGAGTTGTCCGGCGAGTAGACGACCATCTGCCCTTTCTCCATGTAGGGCACTTTCGACTCGAGGTTGCTGGGGATGTTGACGCTCTTGATCGCGTCCTCGTCACCCAGGTTGAGGACGATCGTCGTGTTGATCTGCTTGAAAACGGCGTCGTCGATGTCCTGTGGGTCCTGCGTGATGAGGAACAGTCCTAGCCGTTCCTTCCGGCCCTGTTTGGCGGCCTCGGTGAACTTGTTGATGACCTTCCCCGCCTGCACCGAGTCCGCGTCGGTCAGGAAGTTGTGTGCCTCGTCCATCCCGAGCACCAGGGGCGTCTCCTTGATCCGATCGTAGGTCGGGTCGTTCGAGAGTTTCTGGTCGATCAGCAGCGACGAGAGCGCGAGGACGACGGCCTCGGTCGCTCGCGTGTCGTTGACGTGGTAGGTCGGCACGACGCTCAGCCCGCCCGGCCGGACGAACTCGTGGACGAGGTCGGTGATCGGCCGGGCGTCCTGGTCGAAGACGTGGCCGAAGCCGAGCACGCGGCGGCGCACGGCGTCGAAGGTCGCCTCGTGGACGCGGCCGGACTCGTCGAGTTCCTCGCGCAGCGCGGGATCGTCGAGGAACGTCGTGAACTCCTCGTAGGTCCCGTCTTCGCCGTACTGGTTCCGAAATCGGGGCAGGAGGACGCTGACGAGCGCGCCGTACTGGTTGTCGTTCAGTCCGCTGCCCGCGACCAGCCACGGGTTCTCGTGAACCATCTCGAACGGGATGGTGAACTCGACCTGTTCCGCGCGGTGGTGGCTCGCCGAGTACGTCGCCGATCCCACTTTCGGGACGAACACCGTCGTGTCGTCGTGGCCGCCGTAGGCGATCCCCTCGCGATCGAGTCGGCGGGCGAACTCGCCGTCTAAGTCGGGGTTGTCGTCGTGCATCTGGGCGTACTCGT
Source organism: Halosolutus halophilus (assembly GCF_022869805.1). Taxonomy (NCBI): domain Archaea; kingdom Methanobacteriati; phylum Methanobacteriota; class Halobacteria; order Halobacteriales; family Natrialbaceae; genus Halosolutus; species Halosolutus halophilus. The sequence goes on from NZ_CP094974.1 coordinate 5,056,968, forward strand.
CCTGCGGGTCGAACTGGACGACTGCCGGCTGGACCGATCGGCCGTCTTCCATGGGATACCGGCGCTCGTCGGCGAGGTACTGGCGCAACACGTTCTTCGCGCCGTGGGTCTTCCCCGACCCCGTGCCGCCGGCGATCAGCGTGTGGCGGAAGACGAGCGGATCGCCGGCGGCGTAGTCGTCCTTGAGGCGGTAGTCGATCGTCGGCGGGGTCGTCGCCGTCCTGACCTTCTCGCCGCCGACGGAGAGGTGTCCGAGGAAGACGCCGTCGTCGGGCATCTTCAGCCCCGTCTTGATCTCCTCGGTGTCGGTCGCCCGCTTTACGACCGTCTGGGGTTTCGGGACCCGATCGGTCATTCGGCGCTTGAGTTCCCCGTCGTCTCGCGGGTTCTGCCCGCTCGACGCATCCGCGGAGCGTGGCTCCGCGCTGTCCTCGTACAGCACCGCGACGGGTTCGAGAGTCGCGACGAATTTGTAGTCCGCCTCGTCGACGCCGTCGGTTCGCATCGCGCGTCGGGCGTGAATTTCCGTCGCGTCGTCGGCGTGGTACTGCTGGGCGTACTCGAGCCCGGTGATCCGACAGAACAGCGATTCCCCGTCGGGATACGGCGCGATCAGGTAGCTCCCGATACGGATCGACGATCGGTTGTCGCGGGTGACGTACGCCCGGAGCGAGGTGTCGTCGTCGTCCTCGGCGACGCGAAGGCCCTGGGAGACGCAGATGGTCCCGATTCCGACGTCTTCCCCGCGTGGCTCGACGGACGTGCGTTCGAAGTCGTCGTCGGCGTCCGCGTTCGTTCCGTCGCTGGACGTCGACACCGAGTCGGTCCCGCCGGCGTCGGCCCTGTCCCCGTCGGCGTCGGCGTCGGCGTCCGCAGTAAACTCGCCAAAATCGCCCAGATCGGTCATGGTACAGACATCCCGCCGAGTCCACAAACACGTTTCCCTCCGGCTGACTGTCTCCGATCGGCGACCGTCCGCGCGAGACGACGGTTCGACGAACCGAACCGCCGCAGGTGCGGCTACGAACGACTACGACTGTTGCTGTTCGTCGCGGAAGGCGGGGTGAGAAATCGTGACGTTCGGACGTCCGTTCATCGGCGGTTTCGTCGGCCGGTACGACTCGATTGCGGATCGGGGCTCGGCGACGCTCGTCAGACCAGCGTGGGGAGCGAGTAGTCGGTCCCGCTCACCAGCCGGGAGTCGGCGTCGTACTCGAGGAGTCCGACGTCTTCGAGCGCTGGCAGGTGCGAGTGGTGAAGTTCGATCCTGGCCCGATCGGCGTCGGCGGCGACGTCGTGATCGGCGAGTTCGGCGGCGAGCTGGTCGAGCGAGAGCGGCCGATCGCTGTCGGCGAAGATCGAACAGAGCGGGAGCCGGAACCGGGTGAACGACGGTCTCGAGGACCGCGTCCCCGGCGTCACTGTCCTCGAGCAGCGACGACAGCTCGACCGGGTCGATCGGGAACGACTCGTCGAGTTCGGCACCGGTGTCGACGTCCCAGTCCACGACGTCGTACCCGGCCAGCCGGGGCAGATGGTTGTGGACGAGGCTCACACGGACGTCGTGGCGTGCCTGTCCGTTCGAGACGTCCCGGGACTCGCGGGCGACGAGTTCCGACGTCAGCTTCGCGAGGCTGAGTCGCCGTCCGTGGGTGCCGAGGATCTCGAGGATGCGGAGCCGTCGCGGGCTTCGGAGCACGTCGTAACACTC